>SUZN01000002.1 GCA_015059905.1 Rikenellaceae bacterium | reverse complement strand
AAATTTCGATTTATCGGTGCAAATATAACAAATCTACAGCAAATTCTAAATCTACTTCTTTTTTCATCGTTACTGTATGTTACAAAAATAAAACTTTATTCTTGCTTGACACAGTTCATTTTACACTATCCTCTTTTTTATTATATAAACTTCAATCGCGTCTTTTCTCTACTCTTTCAATAAAAAGATTAGAGTATGAAGTTATCGTTAAGACGCAAATTCAAGGGGTCGAAATATACTATCGGCGACCTCAGTATTGACGGCACATTTTTCTGTAACACTATCGAGGATGTTATCCGTGAACTTCCCGATAGTTGTCCTAATACCTCGCGCTGGATTCCGTGCAAGTGCAAGGAGAAGGTATATGCTCGCACCGCAATTCCAACCGGTACATATAAGATTTCTTTGGAGTACAGCCCAAAGTTCAAGCGCAAGATGCCGTATCTGCACGGTGTCCCTCACTTCTTGGGTATTCTGATTCACTGGGGCAACACCGAGGATGATTCGGGCGGTTGCATCATCGTTGGTGAGAACTCTGTCAAGGGCAAGGTCATCAACTCTCGTGCGACCTTCAAGAAACTCTATGCTCTTCTTGAAAAGGAGAAGGATATCACCATTGAAATCTACTAAGCAATGGCGGTCAATAAACTCAAAGCACCGCGCAACATTCATATCGACTTCAGCCCCTCCCCTCGGCAGTATGAGTTGTGGAAACTTCTGCAACCCAACTACTGTCCACATTGTGGGTCTGAGATCGAGCAGGTTCTTGTTGGCTATGACCAGCAGAAGAACCCTCAATACAAGCCGCAGTGTAAGCATTGTAAGTCGCAAAATCTTCCCCAGCTAATATTGGGAGGTGGAGCTGCAGGAGGTGGTAAGTCGTATGTCGGCAGCGTATGGCTCGTCTCGTCGTGTATGCGTTTCGAGAATATCCGTGCTGTGGTGGCTCGTAAGACGCTCAAATCGCTCAAAGAGTCCACTTGGAACACCATCAAAACCATCTTGAAGGATTGGGGCTTGAAAGAGGATGTGAACTACAAGATTAACAACCTTGAAGGTACGCTCACATTCTGGAACGATTCGGTTATCATTATGAAGGAGATGGCCGACATTCCCTCGGACCCCAATTTCGAGCGATTCGGTTCTTCGGAGTACACAATCGCTATGGTCGATGAGGTGTCGGAGATTTCCGAAAAGGCTGTGGAGGTGTTGTTCTCGCGTCTTCGTTGGCGTACCCATGAGACCTTCAAGACTCCACGAATGCTGCTCACGACCAACCCGACTATCAATTGGGTGCGTAGCCGCTTCGTGCAGGATGAGAATGGCGATAAGGTGGTATGTCATGAGGGAGAGGCGTATGTTCCGTTCTCGGTGTTTGATAACCCGAACATCGCATTCCGTCAGGTCTATGAGGCTGCCTTGAATAAGATTCGAGACCAGGCAACAAAGGAGCGTTTGCTCTATGGTAACTGGGACTTTGTGGAGGCAAATGATATGGCTATCTACAACCGTTTCGATGGAGCAAAGCACCTTATCACAAACCTCAAAGAGAAGGTCTACGACCCGACAAAACCACTCATCACAGTATGGGACTTCAATGTGGCTCCGCAGATGTCTGTGCTATCGGCACAGATTGACTACGACAACAAGAAGGTCTATATCCTCGAAGAGATACTCGGTAAGCCCGAAGATAAGGAGAACAATACGCCTGCACTTGCTCGCAAGGTACGACTAAAACTCTATCGAGATAAGCATATCGGCGGCGTGGATGTTACGGGTGACCCGTCTGGATTGCAACGCTCAACAACCAATGAGGATGGCATCAACAACTACACAATCATTGTGGACACCTTTGGCAAAGGCATCTTGAGACCAAAGGTAAAACTACTCCGCAAGCAACCGCCACAAGTTACACGATGCGAGTTTGTCAATGAGGTTTTCGATGGCTACAATGGCTGGGAGATACAAATAGATATTAAGTGCCGCAAACTCACTCAGGACCTCATCTACCAGCTCCGCAACGAGGATGGCACAAAGAGTAAGCAGAAGACCACAGACCCAAAAACAGGCGTAAAATATGAGCGATACGGACACCTTTCCGACTGCCTCGATTACTTGCTCTGCTACTACCTGCGTGATAGCTGGTACAAATACAAGAGCGGTGGCGATGGCAACGGATATGTGGTATCGACATCGGTAATTAGCGAAGGATTTAACTACTAAACGGAACAGATATGTACAGACGATTTCTAAATAATAGCGACTACTTGGGTATAATCACTCAGGAGGCTTTGCAGCAACTTACTCGTGGTAACGATGAACGCTTTATTCAGGCCGAGCAGTCGGCAGAGATGAGCATCGTAGAGTACCTCTCGGAGAACTACGAGGTGGAGAAGGAATTAGCGAAGGGAAAGTATATCGCTGACTACGATAGGCGTATAACTTATCCCGTAAGCGTACATATCTACTTCGATGGGCAGATACACGAGGTTATCCGCTCTATCAGTGGTTATCGCAAGCCTGCGACAGTGGTTTATTGGGAGGAGTCAACAGATATCAATATCGATGCTTCGCAAGTTCCTGCCTACTCGCAGTTCAACACCTACTATCCGGGCGACAAAGTGAATTACAATGGCGTGGTCTATCTATGTCTTTCGGAGAATGGCTATAAGTTCGATGATATTCGTATTCCTATGGTTGGCGGTTGGATTGAGTCAGAAACAACGCTATGGCAGCCTATTGACTATCCGTTGTGGGCTGTTGTAGAATATGAAGGAGCGTTCTATACATTGATGACGCTTGATGGCTTTGACAACAATATAGACCCGCTAACATCGGATTGCTGGGGTGCGATTGCTGACTACGATTCGGCATACAACGACTATGAGTTGTCGGAGCACGAATATGTAGTGTTTGAGGGGCGTGTGTTCTATCCCGAAACAGATGTCAATGCTGATCTACCGGAACTTGGCAACAACCTCTCGTTGCACGATCCACGCAACTACAATCTCAAGAAGCATATGGTGCGTTTGGCAGTCTATGAGCTCACGAAACTCATTGCTCCAAACAATGTAAGTGCAGTGCGTATGCGAGACTATGAGGACTCTATGAAGTGGCTCAACGATGCGGCCAAACTACGACTTAACCCACAGATTCCACGCAAGGTCGATGAGACAAAAAAGCCAGTCACCGATTGGCAACTGGCTACATTCCAGAACGACTATGATCCATATAGGAATCCGTGGATGGTATAGATTCTTAATTTGAGAATGAATTACAGCTGACTAACTAAAAATGGATACCACCACCGTGCCATTCCTCGGTCGCAATCCAATACTCATAATGAAGTAGCCATTCAGATATCCACGGGACAATTGTATCTGCAATCATCATACTTGGAGTCCACTCACGAGCAGGCTTATAATACAAACATAACCTCTGTTTGTTGTGATCATATACATGAGGCAATTTTGATTTCCCTTCTGCTAGAGCCAAAGGCTTAGGAGACACAACGAAAACATCAGGATTTTTTCCAAACTTATAAACCAACTTTATCTCGTAAGACGAACTTAGCTCAGATGGGCAAAGTGTTGTCTTCCAAGTAAACTGCATTTTACATTTATCTACATATGTAGTTGAGTTAGGAAAGTAATGTTGCAGCTTCCCCAACTGTGCGTATAGTGATATTTTATTCTCTCTAATTATTCCCATGAAAATTATGAGCTTTAGCCGCAACATTACCTGTCGCACCAAGAATACCGCTTCCTGTAGCCATCTTCATTTTGCCAGATTCTCTTTGAGATTTTGCAGCCTCGGCCATAGAGGAGAATGCACGCGTAACAACCTGCTTTCCAAAAGGACGGTTCATTGATTCAGCGATAACATGCAGACCTTTCTGCTGAATTATTAGCGATACATCTCGTCTAACAGCCTCCAACCAATTGTAGAAGTTGGTCTGTCGTCGTGGATGCTCTACCCATTTATCTGCAAAGTTCTCTTCTGGATTAACCGGATTCTCAATCTTTTTGATCATCTTGCCAGTCTGAGGATCTCTCTCATCTCGAATAAAGTATTTCATATTCTCAATGATAGTTTGAAGAGCCTCTGTGATAGATGCCTCTCCTCGATATGCTTGTGCCGCAAGA
The DNA here is from genome assembly GCA_015059905.1 of Rikenellaceae bacterium. Classification (GTDB taxonomy): domain Bacteria; phylum Bacteroidota; class Bacteroidia; order Bacteroidales; family Rikenellaceae; genus Alistipes. The sequence goes on along the minus strand of SUZN01000002.1, from coordinate 477,006 downwards.
GTTGTGATGATTATGGATATTGGTTTATCCTCATCTCCGTTAAACATTATATCCCTATGTCTTTTCAGTATCTGCACAGCCTTTTGCAATACAGATTTATTCTTCTGATAACTTGGAACGGGCTTAACTGACTCATACAGTAGAGACATCCTTCGTGTATCTCCTAGTGAAGCCCGATACATAAACCAATGAGCATATCCAAATGGATTGCTTTTCATCCAATTTTCAGGGCAAGTATCATACTTGTAGTTATCACTCTCTTTATCAGTTATGCGTATAGCAAGTTTATCTGCTTCTTGGGCGGAGTATTCAGATGCAGAAAAAGCTCGCTCCATTACCACCTTATAATCATTAGCTACCAAACAAGGGAGTACATCCATATGATAATTAGCATCATCTGAATATCGCAGTGTCCAGCATCTACGCCCCTCCTCCTCAAGCATCTTTTTGTAGGTGTCGTTATCCTTAAGTCTACCACCAACTTTGTGTTTAAGAGCATGTTGATCCCACGAAGGGTGTTTACCGGTTAACTCACATACAAGGTCAATATCCAAGTCATCATTCTCGTTAATAGGTCTAACCATCGTTCCCAATAGGAACGAGCCTTGTGGCCTGATTATAGGTTTATAAGGAGCAAGCGACGAGTCACTTTTAGCCAACCAATCACCAACGGCTCTGTAGCTACGAACTACGGTGTCAAATTGAGATTCCGTAATATCAAGGGATGTGCATAGCGCATTAAAAATCCCATCAAAATGTGTAATCTGTTCTTGTGTCATATCTTTATTCTATTGTTATCGTTTTATAAAAGCCTCCTCTTTCTTTGTTTTGGTCATATATAACTAATGGCATATCTGCTTTGGGCATCCATACTCGACCAAATTCTATTGCTGCAGACACTGGCATTGCAGGAAATATATGCAACTCCCGGCATCCGTGATGAGTTTTGATTGTATCCATTGCATACCTTACCAACCCCCTAAACTCCACTAACGACTGTTCATTTTTCATGCAATCATTGTTGGGGCTTGGAATTGATATATGCCAGATACTCACATCACCGCCTAATACCTCTATAATCCTATCATGTGTAATAGTCGCGCTCAACCCTATGACCATTACTGGGATACCATCATAGTTCTCTGGTGTTCTCAATTCGTATTGTAGAGTCTCGCTATCGTTGAGCCATCTCCAAGTATTCGGCTCGCGATGCTTCTGATATACTCGTACATTATGCATATCGTTGAGTAATGTACCTAACTTGATAAGCAAAGGTTGAGGTGCTAATGCAAAAATTGAATAATGCATTGGTTCTCCGTTACGGATATGCGACAACACCCGTCTCTCCATATGCGCACATAAATTATTCACTTCAGTACTCCAATATTCATCTATACTATCTCTACCTTCGGAATTTTTGAACCCTATTTCAATAGGATGGTCTTCTGCTGGATAATAGTCTTCTCCAAGAGCTTCACAAGCGCTATCATACGATAATGCTGCTGCATGTTGTCCTATGTTTGCTCCATAAAGTATTATATTTGTTCCCATATTTGGGGATATTGCCGTTACCCGAGCAATTCTATCCTCATGCTTACGCTTCATCTCCAAAAGTCTATACTCTGGATACTCCTCGATATTAGTATCTATGAGTCTATGATGATTGTCGCACATCAGCATGAGATTGTTGATGTCATCTGCAAGTAACGGAGATCGTTCCACATCTCCACGGGGACCATCAGGACTATCAGCTACAATATGTGCTATATAAGCATTGTTATACCGTTTCCTGGTCAGAATATCTTCGTATAGGGGTCTATTGCACCCTTCAAACTCACATCTTCCTCCTGATATTGCCCATAGGAGATTTTGGTTTCTTTGTGAAATTTTAGTATTACTCATATTTATTGTATTACACTTCTATGATGCCAATTTTAATACTACCATATTATTCAAACATATTCTACTTGTATGTATTTCTTCTCAAATATTTTAGACACACGATAAAATAATGCATAGGGGTTAAAAATTCTTGCCTTTATATCACATTAATACCATCTTATCTCTCCATCTTTATATAAAAATATTCTATCCTGAGAGCCTCGACTTATTCCTTTGATATAGTATAATCTATCAACCGGTACATCTGTAAAATCTACATATATGCCATTGGCTATTTTACTATCGTGTTTATGCCATTTGTCGCCAGTCCAATAATGAAGTTCATACTCATCTCCTGGCATTACATCATTACCATCTCCACGACGTATGTATATAACCTTATTTATAGCTACAGGCTTCCCGAAGTCAAAACCAATCCATCTTTTGGGATCACAATTATTATCAACGGCAAAATATGTTAGCGGATCTCTATCGTTAATATGTTCATGTGTGTCAAAAACGGGATTCCTAAATTCTACATCTGGGTATATAAGTTTTCCCTCTATCAGTTTAATGCTATCTCTATCGTAAAAGAATAATTCAGCCATATCGGTTGATCTTTCGTGAGACGAACAAAGTCTCCAATATCTATATGGCAAAGAATCCAATATTGGGACTTCACCAGACAACAAATGATCGTCTGGTAATAATGCCATTTTTACAGCACCTTTAAAATCGGGATTATCAGCAGCTTCGATTTGTCCACCCTTGAGAAGTTTTTTAGTAGCATAAATATGACCATATGATGGAAACTTGCGATACATTCTTATATTTTGCTTCTGGTTGGATGATGACTCTACATATGTGATATTCTTTTGCACATCAACAATAAAAGGAGAGGAAAGAGGAATTAGTTGTTGGTTATCATACCCAACAACCATATATAGGATATCTAGCCCAACATTATTATATAGCGCCCGTCCACGTTTAACCTTGCATATATCCACTGGAACCCATTCTTGATTATCAAATACAGCGAGATAAGCATAATCACTTGTCTGCTTGACATTTTTTTTCAAAGAAATGTCGATATTCGCTGTCCTACAATATTCTGATGTCACGTCTTGAATAAATATATGTCCCAAAGAGCGAGGTAGTTTTTCACCATCTTCTATAGCGTCAATAAGTATAGGATGTGGAGCATAGGTTTGGCGAAACACCTTAGCCATAGGTGTATCTATAAAATGGACTCCTCCAGGATATGTTTGCATTGGTTCATAATCAAAACTTCTACGACTTTCAACATATACATGATTCCAATAATGCGTATCCCACCTATCAGCCCAATTTGGGGTATAGTCAAGTGAAACAGGAATGCCTTTGCTTCGACAAGTCATGATTCCAAATCGAGAACGTTCACCACAGGTTGCATAAGGTTGTTTAGCCAAAGTAGGCATATCTAATATTTCGGTAAAATTTATTCCATTTATATGTTTTTTATCAAGACGTACGATAGAATCTGCATCGCGATACGACCAAGTAACAAATTCAGCAGCACGGCGAACACAGTATTTCAGTTCATCTATTTTAACAGCCTCATCAAGCTCACCTCGCAAACTATCACGCCATTGCTCTTTCCATTTTATCATAGGTTGCAACTCTAAACATTTGTATGGAAGTACATATTCACAAAACTCATCAAATGTAAGGTGTCGCAGAAAATCAGATTCCTGCCATACATTGAAAGAATAATCAATATTCCACTTAAGATAATCCGCAGTAATATTCAGAATATCATATTCGATAGTCAAATTATTTTGATGACGGCTCGATATTTCTTGAGCTTTATGCGCCATAATTGTATCACCTTCTTCACAGTTTATGAATAGAGAATCCATCTCTCTACAATAGGCTAAATATGCTTCTGCTGAATATGAACGATGATATGGCATATTTTGAATCAAAAACTTTGCTGCCTTAAATTTCAAACTATCAGCATCGTTTTTTCTATAGTGCTGTAGCACTTGTTCAAGTTGTGAACGATTGTGGGCTGCATATCGCAATGATTTTTCGACTTGTGCTCCATATGGTGTACAAGAATAAAAGAACATTACAATGAAAATATAAATTAGTTTCTTCATATTTATAAAGGTTTAATATTTTTCCACACTCTATCCCATCTAATTTCACCACTATATCTATCTTTGGAATAAGATATACGAGTTACTATTCCTATAATAAACGATTCAGGAACGAAGCCCAGATATCTACTATCTTTTGAATCAGGGGCATTATCGCCACAGAAATAATAGTAATTCTCTTTAAATGTATAGTTATTAATTGGCGACTTTCCCAACCTAACTACACCATCCTCCATTGAAAGACTTTGTTGCGTTTCATATTCTATGATAGGTTTGTATAGGGCATAATTATATTTGTCTATTAATATTCTATCATTCACACGAGGAATGTATAACTTCCCCATATTTTTAATTGTCCAACCAAATAATTTATCATTATATGGAAAAACTCTCATAACGCCCTTCGGAATAGAGGAATCCGGCAGTAATTCTAGTGTTTTTTGCTGAACTGTATCTCCTATAGGGTGAGGGAAGTTACTATTTTTATACAGAGAGTGCTGAATACTAATAGAATCCCCCGGGGTTCCCCAACACCGCTTACAATAAACATAGTTTAACTTGAATTCAATTTTACCTCGATCATAACCATGGGGCGCATTGAATATCACTATGTCATTTGGATGTATAGGACGCAATTTAGGCATACGCCACGATTTCATCGGAATATCTTTCCCAAATTTCAAATCTTCATATATACGAGCGCCAAATAATATTTTATTTACTAGCACATAGTCACCAGGAATAAGTGTTGGAGTCATTGAATATGTAGGGATAACAAATTGGTCACATATGAATATGCGACATAAATACATTGAAATTATCAACCCCCAACCAATACCTATTGACCACAAAATTATTTTAAATATTCGCATCATTTCCTAATGGTTAATATTTGTAGTTAACGCAAGGCTATCAATTATAAATTGCAATTCTGCTTTTAACTCATCCGTTTGCTCGGACTCTACTTTGATTTTGATAGATAGAGCCTTTTGAGCTGCCGTTACTGCTTTCTTTGACTCATGTGCTTCGATATACATTTTAGTTAGAAGATATAAAGGATATATGCGCGAGGGTATGATATCATAGGCTTGTAAGATATATTTTTCTGCCTGCTCCCAATCTCCTATTTCTTGGTAACACTTACCGATAATATTATAAAACATCGGATCACTACTATATGTGGTGCCACGTTTTAATACTTCTATACTTTCTTTATATTCTTTTTGTTTGTATAGAGCGTATCCATAATCATATAGAAACTTGTAGTCATCTTTCAAAGTTTCATAAAATAATGCGCCATCTTCAACTAGATAGTCATATCGTTCTGATGGAATCCAAACACAGGTTTCTTGCCATTTATTTTGAATATCTATTCTTTTATTTGTGCGGTAATAGATCCAAGCAAGTAGAATTATTCCTGCAATGATAAAAGTTATATATCTCCCAAAATGCTTTTTATTAAAATGCTGATTACTTGATGGTAATTGTGAGGCAGAAGCCGCTAAAAGCGCGATAAACATCAATCGCAGAGGTAAAACCCTAAAAGGATAAGAGAATAACGCAAATACAGCCAACACCAAAAGCCCATAACCACAAACATCTTGTCGCCTAATTGCTTTTACAATTGCTCCGATTATCGCAAAAAGAAATAATCCTAACCCAACAACTCCGGTCTCAGAACCCATCTGTAGATATTCATTAAACCCAGAGTCTGGGCATCCTGCGACCATCTTTTTCTCTATAGATCGTTCTTTTTGCCGGAAATATTTTGCTTGTTCTACTCCGTACGCACCAGCAAACTTTCCCAACCCCACTCCTAGAGGGTTATTCGCGATGATTTTGCTGTCAATTTGCCAAATTAACAATCTCCCATCAGCCGAACGCTGTTTTATTGCATAAGCACCGTAACCAGCACAAATAACTCCAATCACTAAAGTAGAGAGTAAAGCAACATTTCTAATAGTCCTCAATTTAAAAACGGTCTTACATTTACGATAGATTGGCGCATGCATTAATGCCAATACTAACAGCGCAACAACCACCGCAACCCATGCTGCTCTACTAAAAGTGGCAGGTAGAATGACTATCGCAAGGATTACAGTAAATGTAAGACAAGCATAAATGACGACTTTTGTTAGATTATGAAACCCAACTATATTCCATTTCCATTTAGCATCAATCAACTTCTTAATCTCCGCATAATGCAAATAAAGACAAACAAAGGCTAATATACCGCCTACTGCAATTAGCCCTCCATATGGACCTGGATTATAGAGTGTCCCCGTTATTTGAAAAAGACCATGATTCGAAGCCTTTAAACCAAATACCTGATTAATTCCTATCCAACACTCATATATTGTTATTGCCGAAAATAATATTACAATAAAAACCTTGAGTTGGGGGTATAATTGACAAACACATCTAACTGCAAAATATAAAACAAAAGTCGCAAAAAACGCATCATAATGAGCATTGAACTCTTTATATATTATAGCTTGTAATGTTGCTACTACGCCTAATAGAATGATTGCAACATCTACTTTTGATAAATGGAGTTGCACTCTTTTATAGCACATAGTAATACAGCCAACCACCAATATTAATGCAGTACACCAATATGATGTCAAATGTGCAGCCCCCTCTACTTGTGCGGGGGCATATATTGCGGCACCAAATAGCCAACTCATCAATGATGCAATTAGTATCAATGGTACTAATTGCATTAATTTACGGGTTTCTTGTATTATAATAGTGTTGGGGAGCATTTGTAGTTTATAGTTTCGACTTAACCAATTCCCAAATTGTGGGGTTGTATGCTGGGTCTCCAATCACCTCAACACAATGCGATTCATTTAGTAGCATAGAGTGGAATCTACGATCTTGGGGGAGATGTTTATTGGCGGCAGGGAAAGCTCCTCCTCGATCCAAAACGATGTTGTAGTTTGTCCCATTGAGCATCATATCTCGCAATACTTTCTTGTATTCAGCACGGGATGGCGACATTAGGAATATAAATTCTAATGAAGGCGATAGTAACTTTGTAGAATCTATTACTTCATCCCACATATCCAATTTTGATATAGCACAGGAGCCACAGGTTGCAGAATCAAAATAGATAAGCATTATCGGATTGCCGACTTTGGGCGTGTATTGCATCGTATCTCGTCCTGAAACTTTAATTAGCGACTGGGGAAATTCGATCTTTGCACCTGCCAATCTCTGGTAATCTCGTTCTACGGTATTGCACGAATGCAATACTATAGAACACAAGATTATTATTAACAATAGTAACTTTTTCATAAACTTAACAATGAGCTGTAGTAAAAATCGAATTTATTTTTGCAATTTGTAACTATAAATATGCTTGTCATCAACTGGAGAGGTTGCATATATCGTATTATCTTCTGCTATGGCTATTTTCATCACCAACTCATCAGGAAGATATGTTGCGATCAACTCACCCGCCCAATTCCAAATGTGAATCTCCAATCGCACATCTTCCATTGACATCTGCTCCATCTCATCAGGGAATTTACCCAAATAGAGCGCACAGATATAATTGCTATTAGCCGTAGTTGCCAAATAATATTGACAAGAGGAACTTGTCTTAACACTATTGCCGCTAATCTCAAATTGTTGCTCCTCCCAATTATCGAGTAGCGAGGTCTTTTCAATATTCCCGCTATTGTCAAATATGCGTACCATCGGAAACTGGCTATAAACAGCGGCAAACTTCCTGCTTGATGGGTTGATAACCAAGTCGTTTAGGAAAATAGAGTTGCAAGCCTCCGAAGTCGGATTATGAGCCACCAACTCTTTGGAATAACTTGATATGGGGCGTATCGAACCACTCTTGCGGTTGTGCATATAAAACTCCACATCTTCATCGTTATTTATATACATCACAGCTGTTGAATCACTCACCATAAGCAGTGAATTTGCAACAGCATATTTCGATGGGAATGCAGTTTGTCCTCTCTTTAAGAGCTGGATAGAACCTTCATTGTGAAAAAAATCCACTTGGCTATAAGTATTTGATTCTGTCACATTAAGACCGCGATAGGCGGGGATTGTAGAGTTGGTATTGATATAAACGAACTCCTGTGGTCCGCGACCTTTATATCCAACAACTCCGATAAACTTCATATCGGGCAGAGAGTAGAACTCAAACAGCCCCTTTGGATTTTTAGAGTTGAGATTTACCAAATGGTTATCCAACACAAAGATATTGTCAGAATAGAGCATCTGCGAGTCGAGCTTTATTTTCTCGAACTTAATGGGCTCTGGCTCTCCCTTTGCAAATTGTGCATAATCAATCGACTTGCCGCACGATGTGACGAGAATAATCAAAGACAAAATAAAAAATCTTCTCATAGAGGTTATTTGATTTTAAGGGTGTTTACGGTCCTTTTTGCTATTTCACGATTCTTATCTATGATTTTCGGGTCTTCATCTCTTCTATACAAGTAGCTAACTTCTATTGCACAATCTTCGGTGACAAAAATCCAATTTTCAAACATCATCGGCTCCAAAGCATCTGTGATTTCGTAGATGTAATGATATTTCAGATTCTCTACTGGTGTTTCGATGGGTTGCGGCTTCAATTTCTTGATGAATTCGCCAATACCTTTATTGATCTGCGATTTTTCGAAATAGCTAATCGAAATAGTTGCATGAATGCCATCGGGCGCAAATCGATCCCACTCGCGCGAAATCTGAAAAATATCACCATCGGCCCTTCTCGATGAACGCTCCCAATCTACGAGTTCGCAGGTAAACCACTCATTATCAATTGTGATAAATTTTGTCTTATCTCCTGGTTGACAAGAGATAAGACAAAATGAAATTATAATTATTAACAGATGTTTCATACTTTTAATTAATGCGGCACAAATTTTTTTCATTGTCGAAATCATGTCCTTCATACAATACGCATATATTACCGTCTGGATCTTGGCATACACGTGCGAGATAATCATCAATCCACCACGATGGAGTATCATATTTGTCATAGCACATTATATAACCTATAACTTCGTTTTGACTCAAGGCCTCCAAATTAGCCTTCATCAACTCGGGCATTGAATAATAATTGTAAACTTTCACGCCAACAATCGTAGCAGCTGACACAACAAGTGTCGCAACTGCCATAAAGAAATACTTTTTCATAAATTTAATGTTTTTAGTTATAAATAATTTGAAGGGAAATACTCCATTCATCTCATAACAAAATTAATTTCATTATTATATATTTACAATATATCAAGGTATTTCTCAATTATATCATATATTTGATAACAATCTAAATGTCAATATGTTGGAAAATAAACTTTTTATCTTTCGTCCAATTTGTCTAATCAAATTTCAATGCATAGAAATTTGTCACTTTTTTGAGGTTTTTCCCAGCGGCATAAATATCGGCATATAGACTAGCAGGGCGATAATCGAGAATGCTGTACCACTGATGGCGGCGATGGCAAAGGCAAACCAAAAGACCTCCTCAGGTCCATCGTAAAGGAATGGGATAAGTCCCAGGATGGTGGAGATGATGGTCAGCAAGATTGGGATAATCTTATGGTTAAATGCTTTGAGGTAGAGGCGAGTGCCACGCTGCGATGATGTTGTCTTGCAGGCGTTGTACTCGTTGATGATATAGATACCCGCATTTACCACAATACCGCACAGCAACACAAACGCTGCAAAACCTCCTTGATCGAAGCGGAAGCCCGACAGACCGAAGGTGAGGAATACGCCAATGAACGACACGGGAATCATCATAATAATCACCAGCGGCTTACGCAGCGACTCGAAAATGATGGCGCACATCGTGTAGATTATCGCCACAATCAGCAGGATAAGTTTCACCTGCGTCTTCTTCTCGCCTCTGTTCCAATTATATGATGGTGAGTCGGCGCGGAAGCCAAGTGGCAGGATGTCGTTATTGAGGCTCTCCACCGTTTTGCGTATCAGGCGATTGCTCAACTCATACGAGCCAACAAAATCGAAACCCACCGACATCTCGTAAGATTGGCGTGAACGACGAATGGAGATACCAGTGCGGCGTTTCTCGATTGAACCCACCTCCGAAAGTTTGGTTTGTGTAGAGTTGATATCCACCAACGCATTCTCCAAATGCCAGCGGTCGAAGCGTTCACGCCCAGCCGACTCCATCACAACGCGCTGCATCTCGTCGCCTGTAAATACACTTGTTAAATTGCTTTTGTAGAGTTGAGTGTTGAGCATTCTGTAGTAATCATAAATGTTCAAGCCAGCAACAGCAATCTGCTCATCGTTGTAGCGGATATGGAACTCCGTTTTAGGTAATGACCACGCATTACCATCCATAATTTCGGGTTCTACCACACGGCGGTTGGTTTTCAGCGAGTCCAAAAGTTGGTCGGCATACATCGAAAGCTGATCGTAGTTATAGCCAAACAGACGTATGATATTTGAACGATAGGAGCTTGTCACATTGTTGTTAAAATGCGTATCATCTACACCCCATACACGCCATGTAGCACCACCGAAGTTGGTCGCGGCGGAGATTAACTCCTGCTTAAGTTGCGATGGGAAGGCAGTGTTTTCCCACTCTCGCTTGAAGCGTATCTGTATCTGTGCATTGTCATAGGAATAGACATTGGTGTGAAAAGAGGCGACCTCATCGAAACGACTGATGTAGTTCTCCATATGGCGGATGATGTCGTTGAGCTGCTGTACGGTGCAACCTTCGGGCATACCAGCACTCACATTCAGCACCTTCTCGGCTGGGTCACGATAATAGTTGTAGCGGCTAATCTCTTTGTTAAAGAGGTTTAGCGAAGTGCCGAAAATCATATCCAATGTAGCACGATGTTCGCTGACAAACTTACTGCCAATCACTGCGTTGTACCACTCCTTATAAAACGGCAACTCCTTATCGCCCTTCTGCTCATACTTATCGGGCAAAAGGAATGTTGGCAGACCAAAGCCCCACACCAGCAGAACAATAAACACCCAACGGTGTCTGCGTCCCCAAAGGATAAAACTCTCATAGCGAGCTGTAAGTTTCGATATTCGGCGACGATGACGACGCGACGATGTTGTCATACTATTCTTCAGTGGGAACATTTCCAGCATAGCAGGCACAAAGAGCAATGCCACAATCATCGCCACCACCAGATTTATTACTATCACCAGCGCAAAGTCCATCAGGCTCAACCTCTGTCCCTCGGGCAAGAGCCATATCACCGCCAGTGCACCGATGGTCGTAAGCAACGCGCCGAGAATCGAAAGGAACGCTTGTCGGTTGCGGTAATAGCTGTAATGATCGACCATAATAATCGCCGTATCAATGATAATTCCCAGCGACACGGTTATTCCCGCCAGGGTATAGATGTGGATATTAAGAGAGAACAAGTGATAGAATACCACTGCCACCAGGATATTGATAACCAGCGCCGCCATAATCATCAGTAGGTAGCGCACATCGCGGCTCACCACCAGCACAAACAATAGCAGGATAGCCACACACCACAGCGTGCGGTTATAAATCTTCTGCAACTCATCCTTGATGCGGATTGAGGCGTCGTAGGACAGCGAGGCGGTAATCTCTTTGGGAAACTGCTCCTGCAACTCAGCCATCTTCTCCCTCACACTCTCCGCCACGCGCAGAAGGTTGGTGTGACCCTCCGCCGTAACACTCAAGGTTACAACATTCAGTCCATTGATGCGAAAATATGACGAGGGCAACGCCTCGCGCCACTTAATCGTAGCGAAGTCACGCAGATAGAGTATGCGACCCTCGCAGCGCGTGATGGGAATATTCTCAAAGTCGAGGGTTGCGCTATTCTGCAATTTCAGAGTAATGCTGCGTGGCTCGCCGTCCTCACCCTCAATGGTTGTCATTCCAATGATGCTGTGGCTGAAGTGAGTGTTAAATGCCGAGGCGAGGTCGGTCGCCGCCAGCCCCACCGACTCCAACGCTTCGGGGTCGAAGGTGATAATCCACTCGTAGGGCGTCGCTCCCGACACATTCACCTTACCCACGCCATCCAGACGGGAGAGAGGTGTCGCCACATTCGCCTGCACATAATCATATATCTGCTCCGAGGGGATGCCCGCCTTCATTCTGTATGTCAGCACGGTCTGCTCGTGCGAGCCACTCTCCGCCATAGATATTGAGGGATAACTCACACCTTCGGGTAGTTTCGAGTAGATATTGCGAATCTTCGTCGCCACCTCAAAGCGCGCGGCGGTCATATCAGTACCCTTGCGGAAGTTGATTGTCACACTGCCGTTGCCAGTACCCGAATAGGAACTCACATTTTCGCTGCCATCAATACCCATCAGTGCACCCTCGATACGCGAGGTAACCATCTGTTCCATCAGACGCGACGAAGCACTGCCCCAACCAAACGAGACGGTGATATGCCTATCCTTTGCCGTAGGCTGATGCTGGATATTTAGCGCAGGCAACAGCGCGATGCCGATGATTGAGACCGCAACGGCTACCAACAACACTGAGAAGGGCGACAAACCCTTATATCTTTTCTCTGAATTCATCGCTTGCGGGGTTTATATATTTCGTAATAGGCAAGCGGAATGAAGAAAACGCTAATGGCTGTACCGATGACCATTCCGCTGATGATTGCCAGCGACATAGGGTATTGCAGATCAGAACCCATATCACCCCTTACGAGGAACGGCGCAACGGCAAGAATGGTCGTAAGTGAGGTCATAATAATCGCCTTCAGTCGGCGCTGACCCGCCACCATAATGGCGCGCTTGAGCTCCACGCCCTCGCGGCGAAGGGTGTTTATAGTATCAATCTTCAGAATGGAGTCATTAATCACAATACCGCATACCACAATAAGTCCAATCATCGACATCAAGTTAAGGGTCTGCCCAAACACCCACAGCACCAAAATAGCGCAGCATAGGTCAATGATAATCTCCGAGAGGATAATCCACGGCTGCACCAGCGATTCAAACTGCGCTGCAAGGATAAAGAAGAGTAGCAACAAAGCCACCACCAGCACGCCAACCAACTGCCACACCATATCGCGATTTGAGAAGTAACTACCGCTGAACGACACCTCGAATCGTCCATCCTGGGCTACAACCTCGCGGATGGTCTGCATAATGCGTGGAATATCCTTGCTATCGGGGTTCATATTCACAGGGTAATAGTCACCCTCGGCACCCGCTACAATGCTCTTGAGGTCACGCGTGCGGGTCTGCTTCATAAACACACCAACAGGTATCTCCGCACCATTTGCCTTGATAAATGTTCTGCCCAGCAGGTCATCAAGGTTACGCAGGTTGTTTCCCACCACCACGGGCAACGACTCATCTCCCGAATTGATGGTAAAGAGTGTATTTTCGTTCAAGGCGTTCTTCAGCGTAGAGTGCAGAGCCGAATAGGTCACGCCATAGAGAGCCATCTGCTCGGGTTGCGCCACATATAGGATATCCTCCTGCATCACAACACTCGCCACCTGCTCGTCGGGTAACGCATTGCGAATCTTACCCACCAATGTTTGCAAATGCTCGGCATCGGCAGCACGCCCCGTAGTGGAACGCAGACGCGCTGTGAGTCTCGCCTGCTTCTCGGCGAAAATCATATCGAATACATTGCCCGACACCCCAAACTTATGGCTCGCATCGGGGGCTTTCGCAGCCAAATATTTCGTTATCTGCTCTTGCGTAGGCTCAACATCGTCGGGCGAAGCACACTTGAGGTAAATCGTAGCCTCGGCAACGCCTTGATCATCTGTGTGCGAGAGGATAAACTGCTGGACACCCGCCATAATGGTCGATTGCGAAATATTCGCGCCAAGCGAGGCAACCAACTCGTCACAGCGGCGAGCATTCTCTTCCGCCGAGATACGGTCGTTCCAATCAATCTTCACAATCATATCACTATATGTCATCTCGGGCAGTCGCTGCTTATCCACCACAACGAACAGCGCCACAAGACCCACAATCGAAGCGAAATAGACACCCCACATAATGGCTCGGCGGCGGAACAACCACTTCAGCATAGCATCATAGCGGCTCACCACGCCATCAAACGAGAACAGTCTCTCGAGCCACGCGGTGGGTTTGAACGATGGCTGATTGCGGTAAATCCAACGATAATATACTGGCAGCAAGACAACTGCTGCAGCATACGATACAAAGAGTGTGATTGCCACAGCCATTGCCTGATCGTAGAACAACGCGCCTGCCATTCCGTTGATAAAAATCAGAGGTACAAATACTGCACAAGTGGTCAGGATTGACGACAGCATCGGCATCACCACCTCGTTTGTACCCTTCACAACCGCCTCCTTCAACCCTTCTCCACGCATCCAGCGCGCCGTGATATTATCCACCACGATGATGGAGTTATCGACCATCATACCCGTGCCCAGAATAAGACCCGACAACGAGATGATATTGATTGATATGCCCAGCGCATAAAAGACCAAAAGTGACACTACAAGCGTCACGGGAATTGTCACAATCACCAGCACAGGTGAACGCAGGTCGCGCATAAAAAACAGGATAATCACGCAGGCAAGCAGCGCGCCCACGATGATATTCTGCACAAGGTTTGTGATAGAATAATCGAGCAACTCAGTCTGGTCGCGCGTAATGGTGAAATCAATCGTAGGATAGTCGCGGGTGAAGTGGCGCATCTGACCATTGAGGGCAGATTTTAGTTTCGACATTCGCGCATCCGACTGCTTCACCACCGCAAGTGTGATGGCGTTCTTGCCATCCGAGTGCACCAGCCCCTGACGCTTGCGCGGATGCTCAACGACCTTGACCAACTCACCGAGACGGAACAGACGCCCCTGCACCTTGACAAAGAGTTGCTCAATATCGCGCTTACCGCCTGCAACGGTGTGGAACTTAACATTGTATTGATACTCGCCATCACGAATCGTGAGGTTACCAAGCGACACATCTATCCTGCGCAAGGCACTCTCCACATCGCCCATCGTAAGCCCTGCCTGACGCAGTTTCGCCTCATCGGGAATAACCAGTAACTCGGGTGCAACCGTTCCACTCACATCGACCATCGCAACCTCGGGCAGCTGCTCAATGCGCTTGGTGATGACCTGCGTGGCGAAGCGGCTCAACTCCGAGAACTCATCCGACACGGGGTGCAGTTCATCCGATGCTGCCACCTCACTCTCCTGCTTCATCGTCAGGTTGATGTAAAATGCGGGGATGTCTGCGGCACCTGCCTTAATCACCTTGGGGCGTTCCACATCGCGCGGCAGTGAGGAGATGGTGCGGTCGATGCGTTCGTTCACCTCGATGAAGATATAGTCAATATCCTCGCCCTCCTCGAAGCTCAACTGCAATGTACCGCTGCCATCGCGCGCCTCGCTGCGTATATCGGTAAGGTGCGACACCTGAATAAGTTGCTGGCGCAGGGGCGTGAGCAGGGTCTCGTTTATCTGTCGGGCAGAGAGTCCTGGGGCGGGCGTCTGCACCGTGATATATGGCGCATCAACATCGGGCACAAGCGACACGGGTAACTGCCGCACACTCACAATGCCCAATATCAGGAGCACTATCGTAACCATCGTAACGGCGATGGGTCGGTCAAGTAGTTTGCGTAACATAACAAAAGGTTTTGATGGTTACTCCTTGATTTTCACCGCCGAGCCATCGGCAAGATTGAGGTTACCCGAGGTGATAATCACATCGCCGATGTTAAGCGTTGCACCGCGTTCCTCATTCGCCTCAACAACATACTCGCGGCTGTTGGCAAGCGAGGTGTGGACATAGGTCCAGAGAGCCTTGCCATTCTCGTAGCGGAACAGCACCTCCAAATTATCGCGGATAACCACCGCACTCTTCTTCACCACCATCCTATCGCCCACCGTCTGGCGCACAAAGACCTTGACATTCATTCCATCGGTGAGAGTTCCATCATTTGTAATAATGGCATCCACCTCAACCTGACCCTTGTCGTTGATTGTTGGGTTTATGGCGGTAATCTTGCCCGCAATCTCCTTGCGCAGGTCGGCATAAGGGCTTACGCTAACACTCTGACCCACCTTCAGAAAACCATACTCCGACTCCAACACCGAAAATCTCACAGTCAAACGGCTATCATCCAGCAGCGTACAGAAATCGCCCGAGGTGCGTTCATAAGGTTTCTGATTGAGATCAGCAATCTTACCCGCAAAGGGTGCGCGCAAGGTGCAGAGGTCGTAATTTCTCTTTGCGCTGGCGTGCGACATCTTCGCATCGGCATATCCCGAACGGATGCGTGCCAACTCCACCGCATCGGCAGGTGGCGTGATAGTGTCGCCCAACTTATAACCGAGCTTTACCAGCTCATCCAGAAAACTCAAGTGCGATTTCTTCAGCGCAAGTTCAGCGCGTTCCAATGCCAACTTATGCTCGCTATTATCAAGCGTTGCGATAGCACCTCCCGCCGCAATGCGACCACCATTGGCGACATTCACCGAAGCGACAACGCCACTCAACTGAAAATTCAACTTGCTGCGATGATGTGCTGTGAGGCGACCATTGCTCACCAACTCTCGTTCAAAAGGGCGCAGGCAAAGCGTATCAACCTCCACTTCGTTTATCTCCATTCTATGCTCCATCTTGGCATCGTCCGATGACTCGGTCTGCTTCTCTTCGGTCTGCTTGCAGCTCACCAAGGCGATGGCGAGCAACGGTAAAATATATCTCTTCATTTTTGTAAGATTTTACTCCTTAATAATCCTTTCAAACTCCGCCTCGATATCAATCTTGGTCATAAAATCGTAGAGGGTCAAGCGGCGCAGTTGGTAATAGTAGTTCCAGAATGTGGCAAGCGACGATATGTAAGTCTGCTCGGCAGAGTCCTTCTCACTCTGGGCGGTGTTCATCTCCGTCACGGATAGTGTGCCACGGCGGAAGTTATCCATCGCTATCGCATAGCGGTCGAGGGCAATTGCCTGCGCACGGCGCGACACCTCGCACTGGTTGCGCTGGTTGGTGAACTGCTCCAACAATGTATAAACCTCGTGGCGATAATCTATCTCCGCCTGCTCAATCTGACTGCGAGTCATCTCGGCACGAGCCTTTGCCATCTTCACGCGACCCTTGCCCATTCCCCAGTCGAAGATAGGGACGGAGAACTGCAGACCCACAACCTCCTGGTCAAGCAGATTGGCATACGCCGCACCCAATTCACTGGCGGTCTGGGACAAACCAAAACGAGCATTAAACGAAGCCGACGCGCCACGATTAGCCTTTGCCTGTGCAATGCTCGCCTCGGCGTTGAGCAATGAAATCTCGTTCTCTAACTCAAACGATGAGTTGGAGAGAGCTTTCGACAAAACCATCTCATAATCAAGCGCGATAACAGGTATCTCCTCGTTGATTATTGGCTCGACAGTAGTGTTCTCCTTCAGACGCAGGAACGATGTCAGGCGCATCTGCTGCTCACGAAGCGAGAGAGCCGTATTGTTGATTGAAAGGCTATCGTTGAGCATCCTCAACTCCAGTTGCAACAACTCATCCTTCGAGATAGAACCAATCTTCAGTCGCTGCTCGGCGATGGCATAAAGCGACTTAGTGTTCTCATAATTCTTCTGCGCCTTGCGGTGGTTAGCCTCACTCAATGCCAACGAGAAGAAGTAACTCACTGCGCGCGCCGTAACATCCTCCATCGCCTCGATGTAGTGACGCTTGGCGAGTTCGTACTCCTTGGGCTCAATCTTCTTTGCCCACTTCAGCGAGTTGTAGGCAAACAAGGGTTGGGTATAAGAGAGTGTGATGGGCTGCGAGTAGTAGGATTTACGATCAATAGAGCCAAATTGGTCTAATCGGTTAAGCGAGGAATAGACGCTCAAAGTACCACCCGTGAGCGCGATGTTCTGGCGCAACGACAAGCCAATCTGGTTCTGCATATTGTAGTTCTCGAAATAGCGCAAATCGCCCGTATCGTAGTCCTGAATAAGGCTCAACGAACGGTCGAAGCTCAACAGATTGCCCGTGAGATTCAGCGATGGCAGAAGGCTCGCCTTGTGGGAACGATACGACCAGTAGGATGATAGGAAGGTATATTTCGCCGTCATCGCCGCAATGGATTGATTCTGCGCCGTAAATATCGCATCATCAAGCGTCAGATGCGCCACGCCTTCCGTTGTGCGCCACGCCCCTTGACCCTGCGACTCAAGCGTGGGAAGTTGCTGCGCTGAAATCATAAACGGTTGTATTACCAGTATCCCCAAAAGAACTCTTTTTAATGTCGTATTAATCATCTTACCTTAACCTAGTCTTATATTTAATAATTTCATTATTGAATGGTGAAAATGACACCCCTGGTATTGCCGAAAAGTGAGGCTTAAGATTTTTATCAAATATTATTGCTGATGAAATCTTTTCATAATTAACTTAAGTCAAGGAACCCGAGATACCCTACGCCTTCAGAATTATAAGCCCAGCAATATATACGAGTATCATCAGGAGTTACCACAAATGAGGTTACATGATTATTAAGATTATAACAAGCAACTTCATTACCATCCCAATCAAAAACGCCCATGATAGGAGTTGAATTCTCCACGAACTTCATTTGACTATCATAATATAAAACATAGATGTACTTATTAGTTCCCTGAATCTGGGTTGCTCCAAAAACACATTCATTTAGTGGTTGTCTTAAACTCTCCATTTGAGGTTCGTAAAAGTATCTTATCCTTTCAGATTGTATGTTTGTATTTGAAATAGATAATATTTCTAGCATCATTCCATTGTTTGTTACATTGGCAATCTTTTTCATATCAGGTTTAATAGTGTAATGTGAATAATGTGTCATAAATTTTTTACTAAAACCACTATCAAATTTGTGATTGGCTGAAATATATGGGATATTATCATATTTCAATAATGTATCACCTTCGATATTAGTAATAAAAATTCTCGGATTCTGAGATCCTCCCAATTGAAATATTTTATTATCTAATACTTGGACTTGTCGCGCTGCAGGAAATGGACTATCAAAATGTTTAGAAATGATACAGTAATTGCGATTTCCGTCAATAATAGAATCCAAATTAAAACCTATCAATTTGTTACTTCCGTCCAATGCATACAATATTTTTGAAGTATTATCAATGTTATATCGTTGATAATCTGACAACTCATTTGTTCCCCTTCCTAAATATGCAAATCCCTTAATCAAATGTCCATCATTAGTTGATAATAATTGAAAAACATTACTATTGTCAACACTTACAGCAGGTAGGACAAGGTAATTATCAAATATTTGCATATCGTTTGTTTGCCTTAATACTAATTCATTATTTAAAATATTAATTTCAGACTTGTAATTTTGTTTGTATTTGGGGGGCAAATATTCTTGCCTATAATCAGACATAGGATTACAAGCCGTATACAATAATATCAATGTGTATAAAAAAACATTCTTCATATTTTACTCCATTGTTGCAATTCTACCACACGAACATTTTCCTTTAATGCGAATTAATTTTCCAACCTTACCATATCGAGCATCATACCATTCTTTACCACAATCACATAAATGATAACAATTTGCAAATGGTATAATTGTTTCGCAATAAGCTTCAATTGTACTAGTTCCAACATCATTCTGCGTCAATGCCTCCAAATTTGCTTTCATCAATTCAGTCATTGAATAATAATTGTAAGCCTTAACACCTACTACTGCGGCGGCTGACACAACGAGTGTCGCCATTGCCATAAAGAAATACTTTTTCATATTTTTTTGTTTTTTTAATTTGTAATATAATTATGGGACTATCCCAATTTTAATTTTCGTTTTTTTATAACTGCGCCTCTTATCGTGAAAGAGATTGGGCGCGAGGCTGCACTATGCGTTATCGCCACTTTCTTAAAGAATACTCCTTCGGTTTCTGCGGCGAACTTTACAACTAAATCAGTAGACTCGCCTGCTAATATAGGCTTTTTACTCCACTCTACTTTCGTACAACTACAAGAGGTTGCAGCAGTAAGAATAACGATGGATTTATCAGTATTATTCGTTGCCGAAATCTTTGCTTCGCGCTCCTCCCCAAGAGGTAGATCTCCCAAATCAATTTCAGCACGGTCAAGAACTAACAAGTTATCAGTTTCTGTTTTGTCGTTATACATATCTACACTCTGCTCCAAAGCCAATGCATTTGCTTGCATTAATTCATCTGTGGCAGAATTGTGCCTATTGCCGCACGAGGCGGCAAATAGACACACTAATCCTAATTTATTTGATAATACTTCTAACTCTTCTCTATTAATCAGAAATTACTTAGACTATCGTAATGATATATCTGTAATCTTATCAATTATAATGATCGGATTATCATCTTCTAAAATTTGACGCCCACAACGCTGCTCATACTCTTTTAATACTTTACCTTTCAACCAATGTGGTTGTATTACTCGATAAAACTCCATTCCATCTGCTGATATTTGATTCAAATAAAAAGATATTTCGACAGAATGGTTTAAAATATATGTTTTATTCTCTTTGGCATTATATATAGCATATTTACGCATAGTATCTCCTTTCTGCATCCGACTATACGAAAATAGAAGATATTCACCGATGAATACCATATCCCCAACGCATGTTCTATTCTCTAACGCAGCTTCTATTTCGTCATTTTTCCACAATTTAGAGATTTTTGCATAGTCAGGGTTATTGTTCTTGCCAAAATCGAATCTATACATAGGATTCGCCTCATTATTATCGAGCTTGTAAATATAATCCGATAGATGATGATGGAAATATAAATCTCCCGCAACATCTTTGAAAAAATATTTTTGTGGACGCTTAACATGTAATGATTTATGGTGCTTTTCATCCCACTGATCTTTTATATTCAAATTGTTATCAAGGGCTGTGAGGTAATAGTCTCTATTGCCTTTGTTATCAGAATATAAATATGTCCATATAACACCATTTACATCTGGCTGAAACGAGATAAAATCCCCTTTTTCCAATTGGATATTATTAACGATATGACCATTCATATCCATCACCAATAATTTTCGTCCTAAGCCATACATATATAGCATATTGTTGTATAGTACAACTTCTCGTAGTTCAGGCAGTTCATTCGGACCTCGTCCCTTCTGACTTATTCTTCGTATAAATTTACCACTCCTATCAAATTGTAATACTTGTTGTGCTGGCTTATCAAACACTATAATGTAAGAGTCTGTAATGAATAAAGATGACACATCTTGAATCATTGCTTTGTCTATAGTTTCTAACGCAACCACATCTGTAATATATCCATTCAATTCTACTGATACATTGTCTGCATTGCCTACATCTATAATTTTATACAATCTTTCATTTTCAAAAATATGCTCACGACACGAAGTTGCAATGAATATGAGTAATAACAAAAAAATGAACCTAATTTGTTTCATAATTAATATTTGTGTTAAATATTAATTCCGTATTCTTCTCTAAGAATTGCAGAGCAAGCTGTTGGATATGCGTCACAACCATTAGTTTTGCTACTTAAATATTTGCAACAATAAAAATCACTCTCTACCGTATTGTGCGTACAGGTATAAGAACCGCCTAATTCAAATATTTTGGGGCAAACCGAACCTGAAAGAACATATTGGTCACCGTGCTTAACAACCGTAATATGTTCCTGATAAGCATATATTTGTACAACTATTTCATCAATGTCATTTTGAGTTAACGCCTCCAAATTAGCTCGCATCAACTCGGGCATTGAATAATAATTGTAAGCCTTAACACCTACTACTGCGGCGGCTGACACAACGAGTGTAGCCATTGCCATAAAGAAATACTTTTTCATAATTTTTTGTTTTTTTAATTTGTAATATAATTATGGGACTATCCCAATTTTAATTTTCGTTTTTTATAACTGCGCCTCTTATCGTGAAAGAGATTGGGCGCGAGGCTGCACTATGCGTTATCGCCACTTTCTTAAAGAATACTCCTTCGGTTTCTGCGGCGAACTTTACAACTAAATCAGTAGACTCGCCTGCTAATATAGGCTTTTTACTCCACTCTACTTTCGTACAACTACAAGAGGTTGCAGCAGTAAGAATAACGATGGATTTATCAGTATTATTCGTTGCCGAAATCTTTGCTTCGCGCTCCTCCCCAAGAGGTAGATCTCCCAAATCAATTTCAGCACGGTCAAGAACTAACAAGTTATCAGTTTCTGTTTTGTCGTTATACATATCTACACTCTGCTCCAAAGCCAATTCATTTGCTTGCATTAATTCATCTGTGGCAGAATTGTGCCTATTGCCGCACGAGGCGGTAAATAGACACACCGAAAAAACTACACTAATACTAACTATTATATTCTTATTTTGATAAAACATTATTACTCTTATTATTCATGTTATCTATAGTTTCAATTAAAAGTTCTTCTATTTTAGGGTTATTTAATGGATTGCCGGCGACAATGACATTATTATTGTGGTCCAATAAGAATGTGTGAAAAAATTTATTAGATGGGATAAATTCGTTGGTTATGCGAAATATCCCCGTGTTATCAAAATATCCTTCGCCCTGAATGTATGTTTCATTAATGGCTGCAATTAATTCTTTGCGATTATGGTTTCTTGTATCAATGATGTAATATAATTGCACAGATTTTTCAAGACCTGTTTTGATTAAGAAATCATTCCATTGATACATTGCTTTTAATTCACATACGACACAAGATTCTGTATCAATATAATGGATAAGTTTATATCTTTCTGTTTCTAATATTTCTGTATTCTGCAATATAGTTTCATTGCAAATCTTTTCCATTTGCGAAAATGGCAAATGGATCGGTTGGGATATTAATTTCACTAATTGCGTCTCTCCCTGGTTGAAATAACGGCATATAATATACAAGAAGAGTGAGGCTATTAAAAACAAAAGCTCTTTACTGTACATATGATAAAATTCAGCTATCATTATTTGATAATGTTTTTTTGTAAAAATATACTTTACGACTATTACAAAGATATGTGTTTGTAAATAAATTTCCTATATATCAAACGCTAATTTAATTTAATCAATGTATTTATAATATGCTGATATATAATATATTAATAAATAAAAATCTAATCATTTAGTATAATTGCTGTATCGCCATGTTATGAGCTTTAGAAATAGGGCATATTGTATATTTACATCTACACAATATCAAAAATGGACAGAGAAAAACTGTGGTGATAATTTATGATTGTTTGCAGAATAAGATTGTATCTTTCGCCATTGATGTGATAAAGTGTTAAGTCACAATTTTTAGATATTTCATCTAGTAATTTTCTAAAAAATCCTGATGCGAAAGTACTAGGAATTACAGTTAAATTATCAGCAGAAGTGATTATGTCGACATATTTTGTTTTCGACATATTATGCTGGGGCTTATGGCTTCTATTTAGTTGGTGTTCAGACAGTAATAGGTGTAGCCTTATGTGGGGATTTCTATGTTTGATTTTTTTTATTTCCTTTGCAATATCACATTCATAAGAATTTCGCAGAGCAATAATAATATTTACGACACCATATAATGCAAACTTATCTGATAAAATAAATGATAATACTCTTTGGATTAATACTTTTTTTTTGATAATGGTTGACGGATCAATTATTATACCTATTGTATAAGAGTCTGTTTTTATGTGAAAATTATCAGCAGAAGTCATAAAAATGGGCGTGCTAGACTTTTCATACGGGTCTTTGGATTACCTTAGCATAAAGTCGTCGCACGCCCTTGCAAGCCCTACCTTTTGGGTAGGACATAACAAGGACCAGCAACTATCATACCATGCTAAATCTCTTCCAAAGTTTGTATGAGGTATATAGTTGTATCCTTAATTTATATACAATTAACTTCTAGTCAATTGCGCATAAGACACTTTCGTGTTCTATATCTATTTTCTTCGCAAATTTAAATAAATTTACTCAACCACCAAAGAGTTAATAAAAAAAATGTTATATTTGCAACTGAATTTGTTGTATCTTTAATCGGCAACAACCATATATATCATCCTCATTCCCTACAATGGGATTCTCTATATACAATTCCTAATATTTAATATTTATTACATTGACTATGAAACACATTAATGTACTTGTATTAGTGTCTATTATTTTACTCTGCAGTTGCTCTCAGGCCCCCATAACAAGGACTTTACATAGAGCTGAGCAGTTAATGACCGAGGCGCCAGACAGCGCCGAGAAGATACTCAACGCCATCCCTCGACAGAACCTGAAGAGTCGTGCCCATAAGGCTCGATTTGCATTATTGTACTCACAGGCGATGGACAAATGTTATATTGATACGGACAATGATTCGCTTATCAGTGTCGCAGTAAACTACTACTCGAAGCGCGGCTCCGACCACGAAAAGGCTTTGGCGTATTATTACGAAAGTGTTGTATATCGCAACGCGAAAAATACGGATGCACAGGTAGAATCCTTAGTTAAAGCCCAACAGTATGCTGAAAAGACAACTGACCATTTCCTGAATGGATTGATATATAGCAAGCAGGGGCAACTATATTATTTTCAATTTCAATTCAGCGAAGCTGAAGAACTATTTCGAAAGGCTGTCGATGCATTTGACAAGGCCAACAACATAAAAAACAAAATGATTTCACTAAACAACTTAAGTAATGCATTATATTTTCTAAATAGGAAAGACGAATATGTTACTGTTACAGAAGAAGCCTTAAACACCGCAAAAGCCTTAGACGATAATACATATGTTGTGCCATTGGAAAACGATTTATTAACTGCAACCGATGGATGGGACAAAGATGAAATACTTCGCAGCAAAAAAGCACTATTTGCAAATAAAGAGCATTTCTCAAAGGGGGAATTTGCTCGATATTTGAGCAATCATTATGAAAGAGAAGGTAATATTGATTCGACAAAACACTATTTAATAGAGTATATCGAAAACGATGATGTTCGCACATTCTTCTACTGCGGAGGTATTGCACGACTCTCCCTTATTTGCGAAGATCAAGGAGATTTTGCAGAAGCTTTGAAATATGAAAGAATGTATGTAAAGACACTAGATTCTATTAACACTATAGTGAGAAAAAATATTGTTGAGGATTTGGAGCGCAAGTATAAGACCAGAGAAATTAAATTAGAGAAAGAGTCTTTGCAAAAACACCATACAATGCTAACTATAATTAGCATATTGGGTGCGACAATATTGATTGCTGTAATTATCCGCATAATCAATTATAATAAAAGTTCCATTGCAAAACAAAGAGAAGAGTACGAATCATATATAACACAATATGACACCCAGTATAATAAACTTCAAGAACAATATATAGCGTTATCTAAAAATGTGGGGGTATATACAAATGATAATGGGGAGATAGGTATAAAATTAATCGAGGCTCTTAACAATAGATTATCTAGCCTTCGTAAATTATCTGAACTTGCTTATGTTTATGGCGAAACCTCACCCAAGAGATTCTATCATAAATTTCAAGAGCATATAATAATCACGAAAAATAAAAATGATGAATTTATCAATGAGATTATAGAAGTATCCGATATTCTTAACAACGGTGTAATGGAATACCTAATGCAAAACTTCCCCGATTTATCAAAGTTCGAGTTGTCGTATTGTGGGCTGGTATCATTGGGTTTTACTCCAGATAGTATTAGAATTTTATATAACCATACCCATATTCACAGCCTATATACAATTAGAGCCCGCATCAAAAGTAAAGTGAATATAAATAGTTTAAGAAACGATAACCATAGTTTGGAAGAATACATACACAATTTATGTAACTTGTTGAAAAATAAATAATTAAATAAAAGTTTTTGCGATTGCGATTGCAAATAATTCGAAATTTAATCAAAATACTGAGTGTCAATGCCTTACGGTAAATCTTGATTTGTGAGTAGTTTCTGATTAAAAAAATAGTTTTACACAATATTGATTATCAATAATTTAGAAAACGAAAGATTAACTGCATATAAGGTGATTTTGGTGATATTTTCATCGGATATAATATATCTTTGCGGATGATAAATTTAACTAAAACTTAAACCAAACTTTTATGAAAAAATTATTATTTATTATGCTACTCTTTGTTGCAGGGAATCTCTATGCAAGCAATTCTACCTTTATTACTCCTGACGAGTCAAGTGGTAAGGAGATCTCAATTAAAGGAAATCAAAAGGATGGTAATGTACTTGATACAAGACAAATAATACAACCTGCGGTAGAGGCATTACTTCATTGTGACAACGGAGAATTAATATTCTCATTCAATGAAAATATTGGTGAGGTCGTAATTACAATTACCAACGATTGTGGAAATATTGTTGCAACATCTATTTGTGATAGCAACCTCGTATCTTCAGTAACAATTATTGTTCCTACTACAGCTGGCTCATATAATATTGAGATTGTTGGTACTCAGTATAGCGGTTACGGCGAGTACGAATTGTAATATATGTAATATAAGACCTGCTTAGGCTTATTGTTTAAGCAGGTCTTTGGAAATACACGCTATAATTATATAGTCGTCTGCTGTTTGTCGATTCAGAAAGGGCTAAATATAAAATAATACGACAGATAGACAGTCAGGGACGCGCGATGTGCGCGATTCCTGATTTGTTGTGTTATTATGTCGTATATCTGCTAGCCCCAGACTGAATCGTAATAATACACTGGTTAGGTTTCGCGCATTATTTTGAAACTAATTAACTACAAAAATAATGCAACTATGAAGAGATCTTATTTAATCCTAACTCACACCCGATATATCTGTGGGGAATTGTATCTGTTCCACCGACACAAAAAGTATTGTCCCTCAAAAAGTAGTCTTTGGGGCATATACGACAAAACAAAAAATGGAATAATCTATTTGGAGAGTTCAACGCTTAACCACAGGACGTTTAGCATCTGGCACTCGCTACCTTTCACATATCGTTACTCACGACGGGCGACGCGAGCTGAACTCAGAGATTATATGTATAATATGGGATATAATGATAGTATCCATTCATTGATATATAAATGAATAAATTAAATTATATCTATTTGTATATATTCGGAGTACTTGATATCGACATAAGGATTGTCACTTGATATGGTCTGGTGAATTGCCTTAACCTTCTTCCAAAAGAGACATTTACGCTTATATTCAACCCATACGGTCTGCTGCAAAGTAACGGGCAATCGAATATCTCCTTTGAGACTATCATTATCAATAACTGCATCAAGCTGGATATGTGGCGACACCATCTCGACCTTCTGCTGAATCACAGGCACTGTATCACGGATGAAGACTGTATCACGGATTACTGCATTGATGGGTGCAGCCACCTCCAACTGATGTTTTGCGGCTGCCTGAAGGTTTTTGATTTTGACTCCCATCTGACGGATTTTCTCGGCATCAGTAGCACGAAATCGTTCGTACTCATCAATGGTTAATCGCAATGCTTTTGCATCGACTGCCATCGTAGTCGAGTCCACCTTAATTCGCTCGATATCAGAGAGCAGAGCAGTGTTGTTCTGTTTGTAACGATCTCGCTCATCGGATAGCCGAGCGGAGTGTTTGTACTGAATGAAGACAACACCTCCAAGCAGGAGGATTATTGCCAATAGGATTTGTGAAAACTTACTCTAACTTATTGAATTTTCGGGGATAAACCATAGATACTCGCCTAAGTAAGGCTCTTCGAGCAACACCAAAGCACCACGATTCCTCGTGCGATCTTCTGTAAGAACCTCCACGACGAGGCCTCGACAACCTACAAGGTCATCGAGCCTCATCGCAGTCAGTTTGTTGGAAGTAATTACTGTAATATGAGCATTCTGAATCATTGCTATTTACCACATACAGCGTTGTGTTCCAAGAGTGCACGAAGGTCTTCACGAATCTCGTGCAGGTCGTTCTGTATTGAGGCAAATTGGGTGATAGTAGCCTCGAAAACTGCCTTGTCGAGTTTGATGGCATCGATGCGTTCGTACTGATCCTTAATCTTCGTGTCGAGCATTTCGCATTTGTTGAGTAACTCCTCAATCTGGCGGGTGTTGTTCAGGTGCTGAATGTACATCGTAAGTACGAAAGTGAGCACTACGGTATGGTTTCGAGACTTACTCCGTGGAAGTAGTGGCGCACATATATCACTCGCTGGCGAATGCGCTGCTCATCGGTAATACGCCACCGGTCTATAAGTTTACCAGTGTACTCTGACGAGTAGTGATAAGCTCCGAGAGCTGACCCATAAGACCGAAGAGGAACATCGAGTCGTTGTCTACGAGTTCACGGTTGCCATCGATGAAGCAGTCACGGGCAAGCGTGCGCATAGCCATAACCTCATCCTTCTTCGAGGCTGCCATAAACTTCGAGAACTGCGGGAAAGTAGGCTCCGACATATAGGCCACATAGACCTCCTTCTCGTCACCCGCCTCACCAAAGACAACCATAGGGTAAATCTTGCGCAGATTCTTCTCCTCCTTAATCTTCTGAGCCTTCTCCTTAATCTCAGACCCTGTTTCAATGTGAGCATTTTCTCTTCCATAAATGAAATTGTATTATGTGAACTATATTACACTTAAAGTGTAGGGAGAGAATGTTAGAAAGGTTTGAGAGAAGGATGATTATTTTGTGTTTTTACAATTTATAGCGTTTTGACATTCTAAAAAGTTCCGTGTTATGGCGTTTGAAAATTTGATTTTATCTGATTTATGGCGTTTGAAATCGTGAATTTTCCCGTATTATGGCGTTTGAATAGAAATTTTCACTATATTTGCATTATCAAAAACTGTATGATTATGGTAGATAAAAGAGTAATAGAACAGGTTTTAGCTGAGCAATACGAAGAGTTGGTCGCATTGCAGGAAGTTGACTTATGTGCCCGCAAAGAGGAAGATGAGGTTAACTTAGATAGCCATCTCGCACAAGTTATCATA
Source organism: Rikenellaceae bacterium (assembly GCA_015059905.1). Classification (GTDB taxonomy): domain Bacteria; phylum Bacteroidota; class Bacteroidia; order Bacteroidales; family Rikenellaceae; genus Alistipes. Next base: position 448,061 of record SUZN01000002.1, on the reverse strand, counting down.
GGAGTCCGAAGAAGTGGCAAATCCACCCTATGTTACAATGCTCTCAAAGCAAAGGGTGTGAAATTTGCCTATGCAAACTTCGATGATGAGCGTTTCAAGGATATGGGAACCAGTGACCTAAACACAGTGTTAGAGGTTCTTTACAAGGTTTACGGAGACTTCAAATACTTGTTCCTTGACGAGATTCAGAATGTGGATGGGTGGCACTTGTTTGTCAACCGCCTATTGCGTCAAAGAATGCATATCATAGTAACAGGTTCAAATGCTAAATTGTTAAGTGGAGAACTTGCAACTCACCTAACAGGCCGTAACGATCAGATTGAGCTATATCCATTCTCTTTTACAGATTGGTGTCATATTAAGGGTGTTGATACCAAATCTATGACAACCAAGGCAGAAGCTGCCAGAAGAGCTGCCTTTGATGAATACATTAAGCAAGGAGGCTTCCCCGAGTTGATGTGGGATAAAAACAAAACTCGTTACATCGACAATTTGGTCAAAAATATCTTAAAGCGAGATATTGAGCAGCGTCATAAAATAAAATATAAGGAGGCGTTTGAACAACTAGCCCACCACCTGATGAATATCGCTCCTGTCACTATAGTTGAGAAGGATTTGGCTGCTGTGGTTGGATTAAAATCAAACCATACTGCAAACAATTACATCGGATTCCTAAAAGAAGCCTATTTGATGTTAGGCTTGAAGAAGTTTGCAACAAAGAGTCGACAGCGAGTAAGGTCTGAAAAGATATACCCTGTTGATGTTGCTTTTATGGATGGTAGACAAGATGCATTCGCTGGAGATAATTTAGGCTGGAGATTAGAGACTATCGTATATGTCGAGTTACTTCGTCGTAATCGCCCTATAAATCGAGATGTCTACTACTTCAAAAATGCGAGTGGATATGAGGCTGATTTTGTTGTATGTAAATATAATCGCGTAGAAGAGATATATCAGGTATCATATGACATCAGCAAAGAAAAAACACGCAAAAGAGAATTAAGAGGGTTAATGGCCGCTTCTGCAGAAACAGGATGCAACAATCTCTACTTAATCACTGATTTTGAGCGTGAGAGCCTTACAATAGAAGGGAAACCGATAGAAATAATTCCAGCTTATGATTGGTTAATAGAAAAATAATGTGGGCCATAGAACCCACATTATCAATCAAAGTTTTACCAACTTACCATCTATACCGCAGCGTTCAAGCGCTGCGGTATTTTCTTTATCAAACGAAATCAGGCATGAGGGAGCACCTGCTGTGCCACCTTGCTCTCCCGATGCGTGGTAGACGTTCAATCGTCCTATGGCGTTTGTAAAACCGCGGCGGTCTGTTATTATTATGGCGTGTGATGAACAATTATTCTTCGTCAATATCCTCGTAGTACGGGACATTATGTCTACATACGACGACCTCAATCTCCTTCCTCCACACCTCACAGTGGCAGTCATTCTCAAAGTCGATAGGCTCGCCCTTACCAAGACTGAGTCTATCACATGTATCCAATTACGAGTCCATTACTATTTTCTACATCTGTTTGTTTGTCGGCAAGCGTTATATGGGAGGTGGTCGAAAATGAAGCGCCCGACAGTAGGAATAGCCACTGACGGTGCACATTCCACGAAGGAGAGGTTGACACGCTACAGGGCGGTTGACCACTCTTCTGTTTTGGAACTCTTCAACTATTATATAGGTAGCAAAACGAATAACATCGGAGATTTTCTCGCCATCGTAGAGGCTGTCAAATATATCCTCAGACACCCCGAAGCACCTCGCATTATCTACTCAGATAGCATTACCGCAATCACTTGGTATCGTAATAAGCAAACTGCGTCATCTCGACGCTGTGAGCAGCTGCAATTAGCCGAAATATTCCTCAAAGTTATGGCGGCTAAAATAGAGGATATCCAGGTACTTCATTGGGATAATCGTGAGTGGGGCGAGACACCTGCAGACTTCGGAAATAAGTAATCTCTTAACACATAAATAAGGTATGGCAAAACTAAAATCAAAGACACAATGCCTTGTTGAACTCAAAGAGGAAGATTATCTTATGCTCTTAGAGAACACAATAAAGATGGAAGCCTTAAAAATAGCAGGTATCGAGAAGATGGCAATCTATAAAGCAATGGAACATATACTACAACACCAGCATATCGACCTGCTTGTTAAGCCTGTGTCAAGGCGATACTGTTAGTATTTTGAGGTGATTATTATACACCCAAATATATATAATACTAATTAATGTAAAGTAGTGATACTTAATATGATAAAAAGAAGCGTATGTACGGTTTTATGTTTACCGCGCATACGCCTCTTTTGTCAGTATATTCTTCCAAGCGGAAGAACTTTGATTTCAGTGCTTTACTTTGGCAAGATTTATATATCTTTGCATTCGTAGTTAGTTGGCTTATTTACGACCATCATGTAGCCTTATATGTAGGATTTAGCGATTTTCGTAAAAAATAACACTGAAAATCAATCAGTTAAAAATTAAAAGTCATACCCCGAAGAGCGCATGCAAGTTCCACCAATTGACTTCTACCAACTAAAAGTGAGCTATGAAACTCTTATCGTGGATGAGGCGAATGATCCTCACGCACGTTTGCAGGATGATACTATAGTCGTCAAATCGGCGCCTTCGCTTGCTCACCGACAGGACATGGAGGGTAAACACATTGATTCTTTTGAATTGGAGACAAATGACGCGGAAGTTCCATCTTTCCAATGGTGGCTACAACAGATTGCCAAAGAGAGCTTCGGCACCCTAACGGTCACACAACTCAAAACCTGCGAAATAGAATTGCGTTCTATATACGATCAACTGACGCCTAAACATGACCATCAGCGTATTCGTTCACTCATACGTCAGGCTTTTGCTCCGTTACGTAATTTCCAGGTAACAGAAGAAGTGGTGCCCAAACAGGCTACCTTGCTACAAATAGAGAAACTGATTTCGCCAATTGAAGATAATGGTAAATATTATCCTTCGCAGCAAGCGGTGCAAGAAATTGTCAATTGGGACAATCGTCCTACAAAAGAAGAATTAAAACCAGAAGTGATGGCCAAGATTGAGGAACTGAAAGCAATGGGCATAGATGTCTCCGCTCTCAAACCGCAGTCAGATCCCTATCCAGAGCGTAATCAGACATACCACTATCTGCCATATCGTTTTGACAGTAAACTGGAAATAGATTATTTCTCTACGGAAATACTGCCTCTAATTCATGGCAAAGCACTTGAACTTTATTTTAACGGTGATGACACGCTTACAGAGTTCAAAATCAACTGCTATAAGAAACATGGTACACAATGGCAATATATTGGAAAATATGTGCCCGACTTCCTTTTGCTCAGTAGGAAAGAAAATAATGAGATTGATAAAATCATTATCATTGAAACTAAAGGCGAAGGTTATGCTGCTAAGTTTGCTGAGCGCAGAGAATTTATGGAGACGGAATTTGTGCGCAAGAACAATGAGCAGTTTGGATATGAGCGTTTTAATTTCCTATATCTCGAAGATACACTTTCTGCCGAACAACGCAGACAAAAGACCTTGGTGGCAATTAACAATTTCTTTAACTTGTAAATAATACACAATTATGGCTATAAAATATGTTCCCTACTTTCCAAACACACTGGAAGGACAAGCAATCTTAGACAACTTTGTACGTACAAAGCGTATATTGCGTTACCGTGACAACGACCAAGTTATTGAACGCATTGAACGAGGTATGCCACTCTACGAAATGGAAACGGCAGAGCGGGTTGGAGAGAATCCGAAGAATAAAATCATTCGTGGTGAATGTCTCTCAGCATGTGCCTATCTCAAAGAGCATGGGATACAAGTAGATTTAGTGTATATTGATCCTCCTTTTGCTTCAGGTGCGGACTATGCCAAGAAAGTGTATATCCGTCGCAATCCATTGGTGGCGAAAGCTATTGCACAAGCAGAAACTGAATTAGATATAGAAGATCTCAAAGCCTTTGAGGAAAAGATGTATGGTGACGTTTGGGATAAAGAGCGTTACCTCAATTGGATGTACGAAAACTTAATGGCTATTAAATCTGTAATGAGTGATACCGCAAGTATCTATGTGCATTTGGACTGGCATATTGGACACTATGTGAAGATTATTATGGATGAAATATTTGGGGAAGACAACTTTAAGAACGAAATAGTTTGGGGATATAGAATACAAGGTGTTGGTAAAGAATTTTGGGCGCGAAAACATGATATAATTTATTATTATTCAAAATGTAATGACTATGTTTTTAATCCAGAGAAAGAAGATGTAATTTATGAAAAACCATTTATTGACACACTAAAACAAGATCCAGATCTTTCCACATTAAAAGAGAAAGATATTGAAGAAATCATACAATCACTTAAAGCAAAAAAGCCGTTAAAAGACAAATACAAACAAATACTTTTTTCTAAATATTTTGCCAATGTTTATGTGCGTGATGTATGGGACTGTGATACAACAAAACCTATAATTAGTGGCTCAAAAGAGTACTTAGACTATAAAACACAAAAGCCCGAAGGATTATTAGAACGAATCATTAAGGCAAGTAGCAATGAAGGTATGGTGGTTGCCGATTTCTTCGGTGGTAGTGGCGTAACGGCAGCAGTTGCGTATAAATTAAAACGCAACTTTATTCATAATGACATTGGTATCAATAGTATTCAAACAGTTAGAGATAGATTGATCGCCAACAAAGCTGAATTTGAAGTGTTGGAAATAAAAGATGGGGTTTCGCTTTATCGTAATCCTGTCCAAACAATGGACAAACTGAAATCGCTCATACCTGGTTTACGCAACGAAGACGCATTGGACAAATTCTGGGAAGGTAGCATCGTCGATACCAAACATGGTATGATGCCTGTTTATTTGCCCAACTTGATGGATAGCACAACACGTTTGTTAGATAAACCGCTGATGAATCGAATCATTCGCGAGGCTTTGCCCGATTTGCCAGAAGATACCAAACGCGTAATTGTGTATTATATTGACATCATAGATAGACAGGAAATAGAGCAATTTATAAAAGAGCAAAATACATTAACTACTATTGAAATTGAACTGCGCGATTTAAAACAAGTGTTAGATAATGTTGTAGTCGAAGATGAAGCCGAATGGGAAGTTTGCGAAACTCACGACACTTCATTAGTAGGTTGGAAGGTTGTTATCAAATCTTTCCATAGCGACCGTGTATTGCGAAAAATAGACGAATGCAATCAAAAAGGACAGCAACAAGCCCTCAAAAAAGGGAAAGAGTTTAAATCAATCAAGATAAGTGATGAGGGTTTAGAAACTATTGAATGGGTAAGTTTGGATTGCACTAATGTGGAAAAAGATTCTCCATGGTGTAGCGATAGCGAAATCAAGATTGACAAACTAGGCTATGTTATCAGGAATGGTTTAAAGACTGGTGAGTTTTGGGATGCATGCATCTATAGCACTAAACGCCCATTGCGCATGAAAATTCGTAACATATGTGGCGACGAAACAGTATATATTATACAATAACTTGTTGAAATATGAACGCTAACCAGAGACAAAGCATCCTTGATGCAATTGTAGAGTTTGAAAAAGCGGATTTTGAAACTCCATTTAAAAATAAATATAAAGATACCGCAACATTTGATAGTATTGTTATTGCAGACTACTCAATTGACGAGTTATTTGCAATGGCAAAGAGGGCTATTGTTCAGTTAAAAGAATTTCTTGACAATGGCAATTGGCAAGTTGTTCCAAGTGACAATATCTCAATGCCCATATATGGCAATATAACATTGCGCAATGTTATTGTAAGCTTTACAAATAGCTTTAAATCGGCAGCATATGAGCAGGCTGCCACCCAGGTCAAATCTCTTGTGTATTTTGAAATGAGATGTGGTTTCTGGGATCAACCTAAAAGAGTTGAATTGGGAATTCGAGAGTCTTCTCTAAAAACGCTTGAGCAACGAGCAGAACTTACAATGTCTCATATAGATGCACGGGAAAACAAAGTAAAATTACTTATTGATGAGCTCGAGTTAAAGAAGTTGGAGATTGAAAAACTAATTAATACTAAAAGGCAAGAATTAGAGACCCTGAAAAATAATCAATCAGAGTCAAATGTTATATTGGAAAAGATCAAAGGTGCCCAACAAAATGCGACATCGGCTCAAACAGCAATAGAGACATTGAATGGAAAAGCCAACAATATTGTAACTGCATTAACATCTGCATTCGACAAAGCAAAAGAGCAGCTAAACATCAATGATGAAGTTATTTCTCAATCTAAAAAAGCCCTTGATGATTTCAATACAGATGCAGAATCTAAGATTTCAAGAATCACTTCGGATTATGAAAGTGTATCAAACAATGCAGAGGAAGTACGCAAAATGATGGGTTATATAGCTGATGGCACACTAAGCCACAGCTTTAACAAGAGGAAGGAAGACCTGAAAAAGAGTGTTGAAAACTGGAGCAATACTTGCACTTGGGTTGCCGTATTAGCGATTATTTGGGTATGTGTCGTATTCTTTAAATTAAATGCTGATACAGGGAATGTATGGGCAGATATATTAATCAATGGCATTAAATCCTCTCCGTTATTTTTCCTATTGGGATTCTCTATTTCTCAATATCAAAAAGAGCGTAATCTAATGGAAGAGTATGCCTTTAGAGAGAGTGTCGCTGTGACATTAACGGCATATCTTGAGCAAATGCCAGAAAAGGAAGACGAGGATAAGCGGAAACTATTGATATCCACTGTAGAGCAGTTGTATACTAAGCCTGTTATTGCAAATAAAGAATATGGCCTATTAAAGTTTGATTCAAAAGATCTATCAGAGACATCAAAGACTCTTAAAGAGTTAGTAGAGGCTTTATTAAACCGAAAATAGATGCAATATACATATGACCAAAATATCCATTCGATTTTATAATGACCGTGAGGATTAAACCAAGCAACTCGTGAGCGTACTCACGAGTTGTTTGGTTTTTTTAAGTGGTTAGTAACACTAACCAGTTGAAGTATCTATCGGGTCGGAAATAAAGCAGTTGGTTAGTTGCACTAACCAACTGAAATTACCCCTAAAAACTGTTCAAAATTACCCCTCGATTTCGGTGCAAAATTGTGAAAAAATCGAGTGATACAATTATGGAAATGGCCGTTTTTGGACCCTTGCCAAATCATAAGTAATTGAAGCATTGTGTATTAACGCTATGGTTCAAGGATTCTGGTGGCACCACCAAGAAAATCGCTAATAGCTAAATAATCAAGCTTTTAGCGATTTTTTATTTTGCCTTATTGAATGTAATGTAATCATATTGTTGGCTAACTTGCAAAAGTAGGTGGAAAGATATTTCGGACCGCCTAACTCGGGTTAGTTGTATATCCCAGTTTGGTTTCAGCAACTTCAAAGTATCCTGTATCTTGCCTTTAAGCTTCCCTATATCGCGAAGATACATCTTTTTTATCTTTTCTTCTGGGATTTTTTAGTTAGTCGAATTTTGACCAATAAGCCCAATAAGTCCAATAAGCCCAGTAAGCCGAATTTTTCAATAGACTGACATGACCAACGAAAAAAGAGATTGGATTTCCAATCTCTTTTCATTTTGTCGGGATACCAGGATTCGAACCTGGGACCCCCTGCTCCCAAAGCAGGTGCGCTAACCGGACTGCGCTACATCCCGAAACGTGTAATCTTAAAAATTTGTCGGGATACCAGGATTCGAACCTGGGACCCCCTGCTCCCAAAGCAGGTGCGCTAACCGGACTGCGCTACATCCCGAATCACGTTGAGCTTAAACCTCGGTTTATCTCATTTCGTGGCGCAAAGATATACACTTTTTTCTATTATGCAAAGTTTTTGGTGTAACTTTTTTTAATTTTTTGCAAAAAATTACTCTCTTTTGAACTTCAACTCGCTAACAAGTGGTCTGTGGTCGGACTCAACGGGCGCCTCTACGACGTAAGAATCAACCTCGTTGATGGCGTTCGCTTGGGTGCGTGACAATCCAATGTAATCAATCTCGATGTCGGGCTCATTTGCAGGGAACGTGTACTTTGTTGGGCTCTCGGCAAAGTGGAACGACTGCTTCAACTGCTTGATTGACTCTTCGTCGGGTGTTGCATTGAAGTCGCCAGCCACGATTGCGGGCTTGTCCAACTTCGACAGCTCTTCGGTGATTATCTGCGCCGACGTGAGTCTATCCTCGGCGTGGAGCGAGAGGTGTGTCGAGCAGAAATAGTAATCCTCAAGCTCTACGATAAGTAACGAGCGAGGCTCCGAACGGCAGGGTAGTGGTACACGTTTCCACGATAATGGCTTCTCCTTAGTGAGTATGCCAACGCCATATTTGCCACCCATAAATTCAATCGATGCGCCGAATGTGTGATACATCCCCGTTAGGTCGGCAAGGTTTTTCAATACATCCTCGCCAGGGTAGCGGCGGGTCATGCTGTCAAGTTCCTGCAAAGCTACCGCCTCCACATTCTCGTTGGTGATGATTTGGGCTACGCGCTCGCACGAATAGATGTTATCCAGACCATTGCAATTGCGCACGTTGTATGTCATTACGCGTGTATGAACGCTCTTTTGGCAAGATGTCGCAATAAGAGCAAGTGCAAACAAAATTAGTGTTAATCGTTTCATGTTTCTCTATATTTATATATGTAAAGGTAGTGATTTTCAGCGAAAATGAAAAATAATTTCATTTTTGTGGAAATTTTTTGTCGAAAAGTTTGGTTTTTGAGAATTTTAATGTATATCTTTGTGATATCAAAATAATATCATTTTAACAACTTAAACAATTATCTGTATGGAGAACAAGAATTTTGAGTATTCAGGTTGGAAGATTAACGGTTTTGTAGCATTGGTAATCTTCTTTGTGGTGCTGGGTTTGAGCATCTATTTGATTGTTGCTGGCGCAAATTGTGAAGATATGCCGCAGGATGCTATTATGATTGTGGGTGGTATTGTGCTACTCCTGTTTTCGCTCATTGCCTGCAAGGGTTTCATCCTGATGGAACCAAATGAGGCGCGTGTACTGACATTCTTTGGAAAGTATGTGGGCTCGTTCTACAACACAGGTTTCTGGTGGGTTAATTTCCTGATGTCGGCAAAGAACATCTCGTTGCGTGCCCGCAACCTCAATGCCGAGCCTATCAAGGTGAATGACAAGACAGGTAACCCAATTATGATTGGTTTGGTGCTGGTGTGGAAGCTCAAGCGAGATGAGATTTATCGTGCAGTGTTCGATATTGACGTTGCGGCAAATCCTGCTACGGGCGGTGTTACGCAGTACGCACGAATGAAGATGCTGGAGAACTTCGTGGCGGTGCAGAGTGATGCAGCGTTGCGTCAGGTGGCTGGTTGCTATGCTTACGATGATAATACTGCAGGTGGCGATGCTGTGACCTTGCGCAGCAGCAGCGAGGAGATAAACGATTTGCTGGAGGAGCGTCTGTCGGAGCGTCTTGCGATTGCTGGTATTGAGGTTGTTGAGGCTCGTATCAACTACCTGGCGTATGCTCCCGAGATTGCGGCTGTGATGTTGCGCCGTCAGCAGGCGGATGCTATTATCTCGGCGCGTGAGAAGATTGTTGAGGGTGCTGTGTCGATGGTTAAGATGGCACTTGATAAGCTCTCTACCGAAGAGATTGTTGATCTTGACGATGAGCGCAAGGCTTCGATGGTCACCAATTTGCTTGTTGTGTTGTGCGCCGATGAGTCTGCACAGCCTGTCGTGAACGCAGGTACACTGCATCATTAGTCTTTGAATGGCGAAGAAAGCGGAAAATAAGAGTTTCGTTTTGCGCGTGGATGCCCAGACGTGGGATGAATTGGAGCGTTGGGCAGAGGATGAGTTTCGCAGCGTGAATGGGCAACTGCAATGGATAATTGCGGATGCCCTGCGCCGCAGCGGACGAATGAAAAAGCGCAAGGCGAGTGAAGAGACAAAAGCGCAGGAGTGATATGATAGTGAGTATGTTTATTGCCGTCATGACGGCTTTGGTGTTGCAGGTGATGGCGTTGGTAAAGCATTAAGAGTATGGAGGAGTTGAAGAGAAGATGGTTTCAGGCTGTGTGGGCAGGTCTTTTGCTTGTATCGCTTGCCTTGAACTATTTGCAGCGTTGGGTGGATGCAGCGTGGGCGCAGAGTCACGCCATGACGGTGTTTAGTGATGTGCTCGGGTGGATTGTGCTTGCGTTGACTGTTGTGCTGTTTGTGTTGCACTGTGTGGAGAATTGGCGTACGGGTAAGCGATATTTCTGGCGTAAATGTCGCCGTTGGGGTAGCAGTATCTTTTGGGGTGTGCTTTTGGCAGCGGTGCTGCTTGTTCTAATAAGATTTATTAAGTCGGGAGGTGTGTCTGGGAGTGCATTGCCAGATAAGGAGTTGAGGTTGTTTTTGCTTATACTCTTTAGTTTTGGCGGTCTGCTCTATATGATTGCTAGGTATAAGTTTAACCGTCCTAATAATGATTAGTTATGGGCTTGAAGTTGATAAGAGTGGGAAACTTTTCCGTCGGAAAGGCAACAGTCACAAATATGCCTTTTATCTATAAATGTAGAGATTGGGTGGTTGAATTATGCCTTTTGGCGTGGTTTGGCTCAATGCTTTTGGGTGAGTATCTGGATTGGGAGAAGGAGCCCTGGTATATTTATATTGTCGATTTCTTTATAATCGAGATAATATTTTCCCGATTTAACAAAATGTTGCCCCGCCGTTGCTGGCGTTCGGTGATTTACTACTCGCTATATTGTGCGGCAGCGTTTGCGATTGGTTATACAATAGTCTATTTTACAAAGCCTGATTATTTTAACACTCCAGACGAGTGGGTTAAAGTGGCGATTATAATCTCTATATTCCTGACGGTGACAGCTTGGGGCGCAATTATGCTGTATCGTTGTGTTAAACGTGCTAAAACGATTTTTCAGGAGCGGGAACTGCGAGCAAATAGAAGAAAATCAACATATTAGAAGATGGTGTATTTTGTAATTCGCAGCATTTAATTTTATAATTAAGGTGAGGCTATAATGGGAAGAAAGATAATAATAGGTGATGTGAAGGCTTTGTCTTTTCGTCGTGCGAAGTGCAATTGGGGCATTATTCTCTATGTTGTGGCGTTGTGGGCTACATATGTTGCGATTAGACAAATGGGCTATGATGTTTCAAGGTGGGGCGGTGTAGTTTTTAGCCTCCTGAATGTTGTCCTGATAGGCATTATTGATAAGCAGTTGCCAACTCGCCGTTTTAGGAGTTTAGGCATCTTGCTGGGACTAATGGGTACTATGTTTGTATTTTTCGGTGTGCTGAAATATCTGAAGGGAACATTGTCGATGGATGTCGAGGTGTGGCTTTTTGGTATTTTGATACTTGTTGCATACGGATATAGCTCATATAGCCTATGGCGTTGGATGCGTAATATAAGATGGTACAAAGATTTAGTCCAGCAACGCGAGTTAAGGAATAAACGCAAAAGAAAATTAACTTACTGATATGAAAAAGATTGTGGTTTTTACAGGTGCGGGCGTGAGCGCCGATAGCGGTATATCCACATTCCGCGATGCCGATGGCTTGTGGGCGAATTATCGTATTGAGGATGTCTGCACACCCGAGGCGTTGAAGCGAAACAGGGCTTTGGTGGTGGAGTTCTACAACATACGCCGCAAGGAGCTTTTGTCGGTGGAGCCTAATCCTGCCCATTATGCCATTGCAGAGCTTGAAAAGTCATTTGATGTAGAGGTTGTTACGCAGAATGTGGATAATCTTCACGAGCGTGCAGGCTCAAGTCGTGTGACCCATCTGCACGGCGAGCTGATGAAATTGCGCAGCGAGCGCAATCCCAATCTTATAGTGCCAATCGAAGGCTGGGAGCAGAAGTTGGATGATAGGGCGGAGGATGGCGCTTTGTTGCGTCCGCATATTGTCTTTTTCGGCGAGTCGGTGCCGATGTTTGACCGCGCTACGCAGATTGCCGCCGAGGCAGATGTGATGGTTGTCGTGGGTACGTCGCTGGCGGTATATCCTGCCGCTATGCTGGTGCGTTATGCCAGGGCGGGAGTGCCAATTTATGTGGTTGATCCAGGTAATCCCGATGTCTCGATGATTCGTAACCCTATAACCCACATAAAGGAGCGTGGCGCGGTGGGTGTGCCACAGCTTGTGGAGATGTTGAAAAATGAGTATCTCTAAATATTTTTCCACCCGCGCGGCAGAACTTTATGCCTTCTGTCAGGAGCGTGGTTATAACACTCGGGTGGCTCTGCTGATGGACCTTGGGCGTCACTCTGGGCGCAGGCGTTTTGTGGTGTGGGACTTTCAGCAGGGTAGGGCGTTGTATTCGTTCCCTGTAAGTCATGGCAGCGGCTCGGCTCGCTCGCATGTTCGCAGTGCTTATGCAGAGTGCTCCAACGAGGATGGCTCACATTTAAGTAGCGCTGGGCGCGCTTTGGTGGCGGAGCGATACGTGGGGCGTTATGGTGTGGCGTATCGGCTGGATGGATTAGACGAAACAAACTCTGCTCTGCGCAAGCGGTGTGTGGTACTGCATGGCTGGCGATATACCACCTCGTTTCCGATTTACCCTTTCCCTACGGTTGGTAGCTGGGGATGTCCCGTGTTATCACGCCGAGCGATGCGAATAGTTGATGAAATATTACAGCGAGAGCAGCGGGTTGTGCTCTGGATGTATAAATGAAAAAGCAGGGCTTGAAACCCTGCTTTTCTTGTTGTATGTTCTCTGTTACAAGCTGTCGCCGAAATCCTCGCGGAACTTCTCCAGCAGGCGGTGTGCCCAATTTGATGTTGGCTCCAAGCCACCCATAAAGAAACGCAATACCTTTGGCTCATATACGAACTTCAAACCACCGATAAGGTGACGGTTCTCGTAGAGCCATACCACGCGGTCAATCACGTAGTTAATCTGCGAGAGTGTGAACACACGGCGTGGCACAGCCAAGCGCAACAACTCAACATCTGCCAAAATCTCTTTGCCGTTTTCGTCACGCACGCTTGAGATTGTACCTCGCTCCATACCTCTGATACCAGAGCAGATGTATAGAGCTGCAGCCAATGCGCCTGCTGGGTACTCCTCTTGTGGAATATGCTCGCAGAACTTCATCGCATTGATATGTGCGCCCAGCACTCCTGGAGGTGTCACCATAGGCACACCGCGCTTCTCAAGCTCCTCGACCAGATATTTGATAAATGTAGGGCTCTGGCTAATCATTGTCTCGTCAAGAGTTTCATATAAACCGACTGTCATTGCCTCAATCTCACGCACCGAGATACCTCCATAGGTAAGGAAGCCCTCGAACAATGGAATCTTATCCTCCATCTGCTCATAGAGCGCCCTCTGGTTGGTGCAGATACCACCACCGCGTGAAGATGAAAGTTTGCGAGCCGAGAAGTAAACCAGGTCGGCAAGCCCTGTCATCATCTTCAAAATCTCGCCCATTGAGTTCTCCTTCCACTTATCCTCACGCTGCTGGATAAGGTATGCGTTTTCGCCCAAAAGGCTGGCATCCAGAACGAGCATAATGTTATACTTGTCGGCAATGCGGCGCACATCCATCAGGTTGGCAAGCGAGAATGGCTGACCACCGATAAGGTTTGTCGAGGCCTCCATACGGATGAATGGGATATTTTCAACACCCACCTCCTGAATTGTCTGCTCCAACTTGTTGATATCCATATTACCCTTGAATGGGTGGTCGGACTTAAGCTCCAACGCGTGGTCGTGCAGAAGCTCCACTACGCGACCGCCACACTCCTGGATGTGAGCCAGCGTAGTTGTAAAGTGATAGTTCATCGGGATTACGTTGCCTGGTTTGATGAATGTGCGGCTGATTACATTCTCGGCAGCACGTCCCTGGTGCACAGGCAACAGATACTTCTTGCCCAATACATCCAAAACGGCCTTCTGCAAGCGCTCGAACGACTGTGAGCCTGCGTAGGCATCATCGGCGTGCATCATCGCTGCGAGCTGGTTGTCGCTCATGGCGTTTGTGCCGCTGTCGGTAAGCATATCAAGGAATACATCCTTTGTGCTCAGGCGGAATGTGTTAAAGCCTGCCTCCTTCATTGCGTCGAGGCGACGTTCGATAGGTACAAGGTGCAACTTCTGGACAACGCGAACTTTATGTAGTTCAAGAGGCAGGTCACCGCCCTTGTAAAATTTTACTTTGCTCATAATAAAAGTGTTTAGGTGTTAGTAATAATTTTCAAAATTAGTAAATTTTATCCCAAAAATGCAAAAAAAAGAGGACCATTTTGCATATGGCCCTCAATTTTATTGCAATTTTATGCTTTGTACTATTCGTTTCGCTTGAAATAGATGTCCAAAAGCTCCTTGGCTGCGATGAAAGAACTCAACTTTGCCTCCAATACTCTTGCCTCGACATCTGCCACACGGGCTTCGATTTCGGGGTTTTGGTAGAAGTTGCTCTTCAGTGCCTCGTTGATACTCTCATACATCCAGTATTTGTTCTGACGATTGCGGTTTGACTGATAATAGCCGTTTGCCATAATGTGGTCGAGGTACTCCTCTACGCCATTCCAAACCTCCTCCAAGCCTGTCTGTGCAACCGACGAGCAGGTGTAAACCTTTGGTCGCCAGCCTGACTCTGGGGTGGGGAAGAGGTGGAGTGCCCCCTGATACTGCGTCTTTGCAAGCTCCGCCTTGTGAATGTTCTCGCCGTCGGCCTTTGTGATGACCATCATATCTGCCATCTCCATAATGCCTCGCTTGATACCCTGCAACTCGTCACCCGCGCCCGAAATTTGCAGCATCATAAACATATCCACCATCGAGTGAACGGCAGTCTCTGACTGACCTACGCCCACCGTCTCGATGAAGATGACATCAAAGCCTGCTGCCTCGCACAGCACAATCGTCTCGCGTGTCTTGCGTGCGACACCTCCGAGTGAACCCGCCGATGGCGAAGGACGGATAAAGATGTCGGGGTTTGAAGATATGCTCTCCATACGGGTCTTGTCGCCCAGGATAGAGCCGCCACTACGCTCCGAGCTTGGGTCGATGGCAAGCACCGCCAACTTGTGGCGCAGCGATGCAACCATTCCGCCGATAGCCTCGATGAAGGTCGATTTTCCTGCTCCTGGAACGCCCGTGATACCGATACGCACCGAGCGACCTGCGTGCGGCAAGCAGCGCTCGATAATCTCCTGTGCCTGTGCATAGTGGTCGGGCTTGTTGCTCTCAATCAGCGTGATTGCCTGCGAGAGAATGGTGATGTCGCCCTTCAGAATACCCTCTACATATTGGTCTGTAGTGAGTGTGCGGCGTTTCTTGCGTTTGAAATATGGGTTTACTATCGGCTGGTCCTCCACTCCCTCGGTGACGTTGAGTGCGCTGTCGTGGTGGGTGTCGAGGTACTCCTTTTCGTAGTGTTCGATTTTTGTATATGTCATATCTATTTGGTTGTTATTATTTTACTCATTGTCTCGTCATTGAGCAAAGCTCCGTTTCCGCACCATACAACACGCTTTTTGTGGGTGATTACGCAGAAGGGAATGAACTTTACGCCGAAGTAGCGAAATGTCTTTCCATTGTCGTCAAACGCAACGCCGATGCGCTCCTTTAGGTGCTCGGTCAGTGCCACACCCGCCTGTTCGTATGCCTCTTTGGTAATGATTGTGAGGTTAAGCCTGTCGCCATAATTGCTAATGTGTCGTTTGAGTGATGTGAGCGCCTGCTGACAAAGGTGACTGCGAGAGTGAAAAAAGAGCAGACACGAATACTCGGCTTCACTCGGCTCGGTATCCATAAGCCACTTGCGAACGTGCATATCGGGCGTCTTATCGCCGACGATTACGTTTTGCGCCTGGGTAGTGAGTGGTAACACAAGTGTAGCGAATATTATGACGAAAAGTTGCTTCATTGGCAGTTTAACGGTTAGTTTAATGGAGCGAAATTAACAAATTTCAGGCAAAAAACAAACACATTGTGGAACTATTTCTTTTGCGAGTGGAAAGAGTGTGAAATAAGTGCGAAAAAAGTGAATAATCGTGCTTAAATATTTTCGTATTTGAGAAATTCCGCGTATCTTTGTAAAGTTTTGTGCAACTACGTTGAAGAACAATTTTACACACAAGAATAAATAACTTTTAAACTTAAAAATTATGAAAGTTTCACACATCGAGCATCTCGGTATTGCAGTGAAGAGCCTTGAGGAGGCAATCCCTTATTGGGAGAATGTATTGGGTCTTAAGTGTTACGCTATCGAGGAGGTAGCTGACCAGAAGGTTAAGACAGCATTTTTCAAGATTGGTCAGACCAAGATTGAGCTTTTGGAGCCAACATCAGAGGACTCTACAATCGCAAAGTATATTGAGAATCGTGGCGTAGGTATTCACCACATGGCACTCGCTTGCGAGAACATCGAGGAGCAGTTGGCTGACGCCGAGGCTCAGGGCGTACGTCTGATTGACAAGACTCCACGTAAGGGCGCAGAGGGTTTGACTATCGCATTCCTTCACCCAAAATCAACTCAGGGTATTTTGACCGAGCTTTGTGAGGACAAGAATAAATAATCAACTAAAATAGATCTTATGAGCGAAATTCAGAAACAGCAGGTAGCCAAATTGATTGAGAACCGCGAGATTGCTCGTTTGGGCGGCGGTGAGAAGGCTATTCAGAAACAACACGAGAAGGGTAAGTACACAGCACGTGAGCGTATCCAGATGCTTCTTGACGAGGGTAGTTTCGAGGAGTTTGATATGTTCGTTACGCACCGTTGCTATGACTTCGGTATGGAGAAGAAGCACACATTCGGTGATGGCGTGGTAACAGGTTATGGTACCATCGGCGGTCGCTTGGTGTATGTATTTGCACAGGACTTTACTGTAACAGCAGGTTCATTGTCTATCTCACTTGCAGACAAGATTTGCAAGGTAATGGATATGGCTATGCGTAACGGTGCTCCTTGCATCGGTTTGAATGACTCGGGTGGTGCTCGTATTCAAGAGGGTGTAAACGCTTTGGCAGGTTACGCCAACATCTTCCAGCGCAACGTGATGGCATCAGGTGTTATCCCACAGATTTCAGCTATCTTCGGTCCTTGTGCGGGTGGTGCTGTATATTCTCCAGCATTGACTGACTTCATCATTATGCGTCGTCAGACATCAAATATGTTCCTCACAGGTCCAAAGGTTGTTAAGACCGTTACAGGCGAGGACGTAACACAGGAGCAGTTGGGTGGCGCTGATATGCACACAACAAAGTCTGGTGTTGCACAGTTTGCTGTTGATACCGAGGAGGAGGGTATCGCTCTTATCCGTGACCTTCTCTCATATA
Organism: Rikenellaceae bacterium; assembly: GCA_015059905.1. Classification (GTDB taxonomy): domain Bacteria; phylum Bacteroidota; class Bacteroidia; order Bacteroidales; family Rikenellaceae; genus Alistipes. Next base: position 430,738 of record SUZN01000002.1, on the reverse strand, counting down.
TGCCACAGAACAATATGGAGGATGCTCCACGCGTGGTATGTACCGACGATATCGCACGTAAGGAGGATGTCTTGAACGAGATTATCCCTGACAATCCTAACAAGCCATACGATATGTACGAGGTTATTCGTGGTATCGTTGATAACGGCGAGTACTTGGAGAGCCAGCCAGCTTACGCTCGTAACATCATCACTTGCTTCGCTCGCTTCAATGGTCAGAGCGTGGGTATCATCGCCAACCAGCCTAACTTTATGGCAGGTGTGCTCGATATCAATGCAAGCCGCAAGGCAGCTCGTTTCGTACGTTTCTGCGACGCTTTCAATATTCCTATCGTAACATTGGTTGACGTTCCTGGTTTCTTGCCTGGTACAGGTCAGGAGTACGGTGGCGTTATCACTCACGGTGCGAAGCTTCTGTTTGCTTACTGCGAGGCTACTGTGCCAAAGGTTACAGTAACATTGCGTAAGGCTTACGGTGGTGCTTACATCGTGATGTCATCAAAGCATATTCGTGGTGATATCAACTACGCTTGGCCAACTGCCGAGATCGCAGTTATGGGTGCAAGTGGTGCTGTTGAGGTTCTTCACGCTAAGGCTTTGGCTGCGTTCACCGATCCAGAGGAGAAGGCTAAGTTCGTTGCAGAGAAGGAGCAGGAGTACAAGGATAAGTTCTCTAACCCTTACAATGCAGCTCGCTACGGTTACATCGACGATGTTATCGAGCCTCGTAACACTCGTTTCCGTGTAATTCGCGCTCTTGAGTCACTCACTACAAAGCGTGTGACTAACCCTGCGAAGAAGCACAATAACATTCCATTGTAATAAAACGTTTTCAGGCTTATGACAATGTTAGCAATAAATTGGGGTAACACTTGGTTGATTACAGGCGTGGGCTTCGGTATGGTGTTTGCGGTTTTGGTACTGCTCATCTTTATCGTTAAGTCTTTCGGCTTGTTCTTTGCCCAGAAGCCCAAGGCACAGCCCGCAGCGGCTGCTGCTACAGCGCCTGCTGCCGAGGTAGGTGAGGAGGATATGGTTGCCATCGCCTATGCGTTGCATACATTCTATAATATGCACGACGAGGAGAGTGACGTCTTGACTATCCGTCACGAGGATGCGGCTTATTCACCTTGGAATCAGAAAAGTATAACATTCTAATTGAAAAGAAAATGCAGAAACTTAATTTCAATATCAACGGAAAACATTATGAGGCTATGGTGGCAGAGATCGAGCATAACGTAGCCGAGGTGGAGCTTAACGGTAAGAAGTACACCGTAGAGGTAGAGCGTTCAGAGAGCGTTGTATCTCCTGTCGCTGCTCCAAAGCCAGTGGCTGCTGCGGCTCCTGTTGCTGCGGCTGCTCCAGCTCCAAAGAAGGCTGCTGCTGGTGCTAACTCTGTAACTGCTCCACTGCCAGGTAGCGTTGTTTCAATCAATGTTAAGGTTGGTGATGCAGTGAAGGCTGGTCAGCAGTTGGCTATCATCGAGGCGATGAAGATGGAGAACGAGATTTTGGCTCCAGCTGATGGTACCGTTAAGGCTATCCACGCTTCAGCAGGTCAGGCTGTTCAGCAGGGCGACGCAATTCTCGATTTGGCATAAACTAAAACTTATTGACCAATGAAGAGAATATTGAAATATACATTGATGATCCTCGCCGTTGGTGTTGTGGGTTTGTCGGTGCAGGCTTGGGCGCAGCCAGAGGTAGCCGAGGTGGCTACTGCTGCAGTCGAGGCAGGTGCTGCTGCCGCAGCTGTGGCGCAGGATGTGACTCCCGAGGATATCGACTTGGGTGAGTCACTTATGGATTTCGTTAATCAGTCAGGTATCAGCGGTATTATCAGCGACTGGCGTGTGCTTGTTATGTTGATTATCTCTTGCTTGTTGCTCTATTTGGCTATCGTTAAGCAGTTTGAGCCTCTGTTGCTTCTGCCTATCGCCTTCGGTATGCTTTTGACAAACTTGCCAGGTGCGGGTATGTATCACGCAGAGTTGTTCGCTGATGGTCATGTACACTGGACAAATGCTGATGGCGTTGGTTTCGACCGTATCGGTGGTCTTATCGACTTCCTCTACTTGGGTGTTAAGCTCGGTATCTATCCTTGCTTGATCTTCGTAGGTGTAGGTGCGATGACTGATTTCGGTCCACTGATTGCCAACCCAAAGAGCTTGCTTTTGGGTGCTGCTGCGCAGTTCGGTATCTTCGCTACATTCTTGGGTGCTACCGCTATGGGCTTTACTCCAGCCGAGTCTGGTTCAATCGGTATCATCGGTGGTGCTGACGGTCCAACAGCTATCTACCTCACATCGAAGCTTGCCCCACAGTTGCTGGGTCCTATTGCTGTGGCTGCCTACTCATATATGGCGTTGGTTCCTGTGATCCAGCCACCTATTATGAAGGCTCTCACAACAAAGGCAGAGCGTAAGATTGTGATGAAGCAGTTGCGTACAGTGTCAAAGACAGAGAAGATTATCTTCCCTATCGCAATGACAATGATTATCTCGTTGTTGCTCCCATCGGCAGCTCCACTTATCGGCTGCTTGATGCTTGGTAACTTGATGAAGGAGTGTGGTGTTGTTGAGCGTTTGAGCAAGACTGTTCAGAACGAGTTGATGAACATCGTGACTATCTTCCTCGGTATCTCTGTTGGTGCAACAGCTACTGCTGAGAACTTCCTCAACTGGCAGACTATCGGTATCATGGTGCTGGGTGTAACTGCTTTTTGTATGGGTACAGGTTCTGGTGTGCTGTTGGCGAAGTTGATGAATGTATTCTCAAAGGAGAAGATCAACCCACTTATCGGTTCTGCTGGTGTATCAGCTGTGCCTATGGCAGCTCGTGTATCACAGAAGGTTGGTCAGGCAGAGAATCCATCTAACTTCCTTTTGATGCACGCTATGGGTCCTAACGTATCAGGCGTTATCGGTTCAGCCGTTGCAGCAGGTATCCTGCTCGCGTTCCTGGGATAGTAATACCTTATATATTATATATAAGAACTCACTTTGGGGTTGTCGGCTTATGGTTGGCAACCTCATTTTTTATTCTTTATTTCAGAAAGTTAGAAATAATTTTCGGGGAATGGTTGATTTATGAAAAATATTTACTATCTTTGCGCACCCAAATTATGGGAATTAGGATTACAAAACAAGTATTAAAACGTAAAAGATGGATTCAAGAAGTTACAAAACTATCTCGTTGAACGCCGCTACCGTTCAGAAGGAGTGGTACGTTATCGACGCTACCAACGAGGTATTGGGACGTCTTGCTTCGCAGGTCGCAAAGATTTTGCGTGGTAAGAACAAGCCTGGCTACACTCCACACGTTGATTGCGGTGACTATGTTATCGTTATCAATGCTGACAAGGTGAAGCTCACAGGCGCAAAGATGACCGACAAGGTCTATGTTCGCCACACAGGTTATCCTGGTGGTCAGCGTTTTGCTACTCCAGCAGACTACTTGGCAAAGAAGCCTGAGTTTGTTATCGAGCACGCTGTAAAGGGTATGTTGCCAAAGACTCGTCTTGGTGAGGCTATCCTGAAGAATTTGAAGGTGTATGCTGGTGCAGAGCATCCTCACACAGCACAGACACCAAAGGAAATTAAGTTAAACGAGATTAAGTAAAGAGTATGGAAGTTGTAAACACCGTAGGTCGCCGTAAGGCAGCTGTGGCTCGCGTATTCGTGAAGCCAGGTAATGGTCAGATTACAATCAACCACAAGGCACTCGATGTCTATTTCCCTTTGAACATTCTCCAGTACGAGGTTAAGCAGCCAATGTTGGTTACTAACACTTTGGAGAGCTATGACGTTACTATCAACTTGGTAGGTGGCGGTATCAAGGGTCAGGCAGAGGCTGCTCGTATGGGTATTGCACGTGCATTGTGTCAGATCGACGCAGAGCACCGTTCTATCTTGAAGAAGAATGGTTTCCTCACACGTGATTCTCGCGAGGTTGAGCGTAAGAAGCCTGGTCAGCCTGGTGCACGTCGTAAGTTCCAGTTCAGTAAGCGTTAAGCATTACACGACCGAAATTTCGGCAAGCACGACGAGAGTTCAAAAATCCGAAAGACTGCTCGTATATATATTCGGTATTACTTGCGGATTGCTCCGTCGCGGAAAACCTCGGAGATTATCTTTAGGAAGGTACTACTTCGCAGGTTGAAGAAAAGAGAAATTAAAATTAAAACACAAAGATTAAAATGTCACGTACAGATTTTAATACATTATTGGATGCAGGCGTTCACTTTGGTCACTTGAAGCGCAAGTGGAACCCTAAAATGGCTCCATACATCTTTATGGAGAAGAACGGCATCCACATCATCGACCTTCACAAGACTGTTGTAAAGCTCGATGAGGCTGCAGCTGCACTTAAGCAGATCGCAAAGAGCGGTCGCCGCGTGTTGTTCGTAGCAACAAAGAAACAAGCAAAGGAGATTGTTGCCGAAAAGGTAGCACCCGTTGGTATGCCATACGTTACAGAGCGTTGGGCTGGCGGTATGCTTACAAACTTCCCCACAATACGTAAAGCCGTAAAGAAGATGGCCACCATCGACAAGATGTTGGGCGACGGCACATTTGATAATTTCTCAAAGCGTGAGAAGCTCCAGATCGAGCGTCAGCGTGCAAAGTTGGAGAAGAACCTCGGTTCTATTTCTGACCTTACTCGCCTTCCAGCAGCGTTGTTCGTTGTTGACGTGCAGAAGGAGGCTAACGCAGTTAAGGAGGCAAAGCGTTTGAGCATCCCAGTATTTGCTATGGTAGATACATGTTGTGATCCTACAGACATCGATTACGTTATTCCAGCAAATGACGATGCTTCAAAGTCTATCGCTACTATCCTTGACGTAGTTTGCACAGCTATTGCAGAGGGAACAGAGGAGCGTAAGCTCGAGAAGGAGAAGGAGGCCCAGGAGGCAGAGGCTGCAGCACCAGCAAAGCAGTCAAAGCCACGCATCAAGAAGGCAGTTAAGGCTGCTGTAGATGCACAGGAGGCAACAGTTGCAGAGGTTGTAGCTGCAACTGAGAAGGCAGAGTAATTTTGTCACAAGAGAAATTATTAACAATTTAACATTTTAAGAAAATGGAAATCAAAGCAGCAGATGTAATGAAGCTCCGTAAGATGACGGGTGCTGGTATGATGGACTGCAAGAAGGCTCTCGCTGAGGCAGAGGGTGATTTCGAGCGTGCAAAGGATATCATCCGCGAGAAGGGTAAGCTCGTAGTTAGCAAGCGTGCTGACCGCACCGCTTCTGAGGGTGTTGTCGTAACAAAGATCGTAGGTCAGAAGGCTTATATCTTGTGCCTCGCTTGTGAGACCGACTTCGTAGCACAGAACTCAGAGTTTACAGCTTCAGCTAACGCTATCCTTGATATCGCAGTTGCTAACGATGCAGCTGACGCAGAGGCTTTGAAGGCAATCAAGAACGCAGAGGGTATCTCTGTTGAGGATATGGTAACAGAGAAGTCTGGTCAGACAGGTGAGAAGTGCGAGTTGGCTTACTATGCTCGTATCGAGGCTCCTTACTGCGCAGCATACGTTCACTTCAACAAGAAGTTGGGTACTATCCTCGGTTTCAATAAGGAGGTTTCAGAGGAGGTTGCCAAGACAATCGCAATGCAGGCAACTGCAATGGCTCCACTCTCAATCGACGAGAACGACTGCCCAGCAGAGGTTGTTGAGAAGGAGAAGGCTATCGCATTGGAGATGATGAAGCAGGATCCAAAGAACGCTAACAAGCCAGAGGCTATCCTCGCAAAGATCGCTGAGGGTAAGATGCGTAAGTTCTTCGAGGAGAACACTCTCTTGAACCAGGCATTGGTAGGTGAGAAGATCTCTATCCGTGAGTTCTTGCAGCAGGCAGACAAGGAGGCAACAGTTATCGCATACAAGCGTTTCGCTTTGGAGGCATAATTTTAAGCTGACTATATAGAAAAATCCCAGCCCGATGTTCGGGTTGGGATTTTTTTGTAATTCAAAATTCAAAATTCAAAATTCAAAATTCAAAATCTTCCTTTCTATATTCCTTTGCCTATGTAGCTGCGTAGAGCCGCTACATACTCTTCAAATGCGGCAACTCCCTCTTCTGTTATCGAACAGGTGGTGCGGGGCATCTTGCCCTTGAAGCCTTTTTCGATTGTAATATATCCCGCTTTTTGCAGTTTGTCTATCTGTACGCTCAAGTTGCCTGCTGTTGCTCCTGTCTGCTCGCGCAAGAAGACAAAATCAGCACTCTCGACACTTAATAGTACCGACATCACAGCCAATCGCAATTCAGAGTGGAGTATGGGATTTAACTCTTTGAACATAGCCGTTACTATTTGCGGTTATATTTGTGGTTGAGGATATGTCCTGCGACGATAAATAGTATCATCACGATGATAATCAACATAATCTCTTGATTGATTATGTTCAATGTGGCGGGAGTGATGGTAAATGGTCCGAACTCCCTCTTAACATCCCAACCACTCATTTGAGCAAATCGAGGCTTGATAACGAAGTTATATATGGGTATCATTGATGATGCTACTAATCCTACTATTCCACAAATTGTGGTGCTTCGCTCTTTCATTATTAACCCCGTTGATAAAACTCCCATAGTAAGCAATAGCGCAAATGTAAAGTAGTGTGCGGTAATTAGCATTACAATAAATGCTACGATGCCGATTACACTCCATAATGTTTTTATGCTTTTAGAATTGTTGGCAGTAGCAATGTTATCTTTTCTGATAACTTTTGTTGCAATAAATGCAAATATGGGCGTAAGAAATAGAGGAATAGAGGTAAGATTAAAATACTGCCAATTTCCATCCAATAATATTTGCAATATGATTTCAATCGCAAGCATTACAATCATCGTGTAACCCCAAGTAAGGAGCTGTCTCCCCGAATTTCTAGCTGTGTATGCGTGTGAACTATTTATTGCTGTTGAAATAATGTTGAGTTGTTGCTCGGCAGTCATTTTTTTATTCTCCATACTTAATAGTTTTATTTTCTATATTTGTAGTTAAGGATATGACCAGGTACGACCATCATCACAAAGAATATAGCCGCAAAGTAGGCAATTTCAATCCATGCCCAGCTTTGGAGCATAGTTATTGTTGCAATATCGCTTTTATGTATCAGATAGATGCTGAAGGGGTAAGCGAGTGAGCAAATCATAGCACCTATGCCACAACATTGTGTTGTTCTGTGACGTAGCACCAAACCCGTAATAAGAGTTCCGACACCCATTAAAAGAATGGTGTAGTAGAGTATTGGAGCACGATAAACCGTAGAGCCAATGAAAATCCACAAGTAGGCTACGCTCAATACGCACCATATGATGGATATTACACGGTCGATAATGTTTCGCGCACCCTTGTCCTTTTTGTAGAAGAGCATCATCCCAATCCAGCCAATAAAAGGAATGGCGAACCACGAGAAATTCCAATAATGGCTCAACTGCAGGTAGGTCGTGACGCAGTTCAGTAGAGCGATTGCCACCGTTGTGTAACCCCAAATCAGAAAGGGTGTTCCCGAATTACGCGCTAGACGGTTGCGTGTGTCGTTAATCATTGAGGTGATGAGTTCTAGACTCTGTGCCTCGGTCAAGTTGTTGTTCTCCATAGCGATAGATAATTTTAATAGTTTGTAATTAGTGTTGAGTGGACGGTTTCATCCTTGTTTTGTAATGCAAATATAAAGTAGTTTATAATATAAACCAAATTTTTAGCAAAAATTTTTAAGAAAAATAGAAGTTCAACAGCAAAATAAAGCCCCGCCAACATTTGTGGCGGGGCATACCTATATTAAAAGAATTCCTACTCTTTATCTTCAACAAACTCAAGCAGGTCGGCTGGCTGGCAGTCGAGGGCGCGGCATATGGACTCCAATGTCGAGAAACGCACAGCCTTTGCCTTACCTGTCTTGAGAATAGAGAGGTTCACAATAGAAATATCAACTTTTTCGGAGAGCTCCGATAGCGACATCTTGCGCTTAGCAAGCATCACATCCAAATTTACTACTATTGCCATATTCTCAAAGGTTAAATTGTCATTGCTTCATCTTCGTTAATGCGTGCGGCAACTGCCATCAGCTCTGCAAAGATAAGCAAAAGAAGTGGAGCTGTCAAAACCTCCGAGCCAAAAGTTACCGAGCCAAAGACCTTGATAGGCGAGAGTTCGCCATATAGCTCCTTTGTCGCAAGCTGCGTGAATACGGTACGGTTATTCACAAGAGCGAAGTATAGGAATGTTGCGAGCGAGAGCCAGCGCAGCAATGCGGGGTGGTTGTGGCGGAAGATATTTCCCGTGCGGAAACCTCGGATTGCGCTGATAAGTATCCAAGCCATGAGAACCGTAATGACTACAAAGATTGCGAGTGTAGAGTATGTCATAATCCTCGATGCCTTCCATCCGAAGTGGTCGGGTTGTGTGTAGGCGGGATTTTTCGAGAAGAACATCATTTTTGTAGGCACAGCCTCCACCAAAGGATTGCCCTCGGCATCGTGCTCCACCGTTATGGCAAACTTGTCGTAGTCATCAACAAGGTTGAGAGCGTTGTACCAAGTGTCAAGCTCGCCGATGTAATGGTGGTTCTTCACGCCCACATATGGGTTTGTCGAGTAAAACAGCTGCACCGAGAAGTGTGCAATGTGAAACAGCGCAATCAGAGCTGCCGCCGCTGCGAAGATGATTGTTCTTCGCTGAATTGTTTTCGAGATTTTCATAATAGTTTTGGTCTTTATATGGTTAATAATTGAGAGTAATTCTGTAAATGTCTTCTCTTATCTCACCGCAAAAGTAATGATAAAAATTAAAACTGCAAATAAAAACGCTAAAAAATTATCGAAAAACAATAAAATTATTGACTATTTATTGAATGGAGATGTGTAAAAAATGGGCAGTGTTGTTGCTAAACCGAGTTGAATTTTGTAAATTTGCTAAAAATTGAATTTTATGCTTTTGAAAGATTTGCAACCCCAGGCTGTGTGGGAGCAGTTCGAGGCTCTTACGCGCGTGCCACGCCCATCGAAGAAGGAGGAGCGTGTGATTGAGTATCTGATTGATTTTGCCCGCCGTCACGGTATCGAGTGGCAGCGCGATGCGATAGGTAATGTTGTGATGCGTAAGCCTGCTACCGAAGGTTATGAGTCGCGCCCAACGGTTATTCTTCAGTCGCATATGGATATGGTGTGTGAGAAGAACAGCGATGTGGAGTTCGATTTCGAGCGTGATGCCATTCGTGCGGTTGTCGATGGCGATTGGGTACGTGCCGAGGGTACGACACTCGGTGCTGACGATGGTATAGGTATGGCTGCATCGATGGCTTTGCTGCTTGACGATGAGGCGCAACACGGAGCGTTGGAGGTGTTGTTCACAGTAGATGAGGAGACAGGTCTTACGGGCGCGTTTAATCTTGGCGAGGGTATGCTCACGGGCAAGTATCTGATAAACCTCGACTCGGAGGATGAGGGCGAGATTTTTATCGGTTGTGCAGGTGGCGTTGATACCGTTGCCACGTTTGCGCTGGAGCAGGAGGCGGCGCCAGCCGAGTATAGTTTCTATCGTGTCAATGTGAAGGATTTGGTTGGCGGTCATTCGGGCGATGATATAAATAAAGGTCGTGCCAACTCCAATAAACTTATTGCTCGTCTGATGCTCTCGGCGCAGGAGCAGTTGGGCGCGCGCGTGAGCCGCATCGAGGGAGGAAATTTGCGAAATGCCATTCCTCGTGAGGCGTATGCTGTTGTGGGTGTGCCTAAAGAAAATGCAGCAGCGTTTGAGGCATTGGTGCAAAGTTATACCAACAATGTGAAGGCGATGTTTACCACAACAGAGCCAGATATGAATATTACATTCGGCAGTGTGGAGGGCATAACAAGTGTGCTTACGCAAGATTTGCAGAATCGTTTGCTTACGGCATTGGTTAGTGTGCCAAATGGAGTGATTGCCATGTCGCAGGCAGTGGAGGGGTTGGTTGAGACATCTACAAACCTTGCGTCTGTTAAGTTCGTTGGAGAGCAGATTGTCGTTACAACCTCACAACGCTCGTCGGTGGAGAGCGACAAACACGCAGTTAAGGATTCGGTGCATAATTGCTTTGCGGTGAGTGGCGCTGCGGTTGAGCACTCTGACGGTTATCCAGGCTGGGAGCCTAACCCTGATTCCGAGTTGCTGAAGCGCACGGTGGAGAGCTACGAGGCGTTGTTTGGCGTGACACCAAAGGTACGAGCCGTACACGCAGGTCTAGAGTGTGGTCTTTTCCTTGAGAAGTACCCTCATCTTGAGATGGTGTCGTTTGGACCTACCGTTACAGGTGTTCACTCGCCCGATGAGAGAATCAACATTGCGACGGTGGAGAAGTTCTGGCTACATCTGAAGGATCTCTTGACAAGAATCTAACATATTATGCGCCGTTTGGGGCTAATCATACTATTTTTGTTTTCGGCTGTTTCTGCTTTGGCTCAAGAGGCAGCCGAGGATTATTTTCACTATAAGCTGGAGCAGCACGAGCCGCAGGATTTTTCAATCGCTACTGATACGCTGCTCTTTTATCGTCTCCTGCATCATCGTTCGGATTTATATGATGAACTGTCGGCATATCGCTTTATGTCGGTTGAGAGTGGGCGGCGAGGGTTTTACTTCACAGCGCGAAAAGCTCTGCTCGAAGGTGTGGAGATGCGCAGGCAGAATATCTCGCTGTTGCGCCGCCTGGGCGTTTCGGAACGCGGTTATGCGGGTGTGACGGGTGGTACGGCTGGTGTCGCATCTGTTGCGGGAATGGATTGCTTTTCGTTGTCAGATTATACACCCATCTCGGGTGGAAATGTGGCGTTGTCGCTCTCTGGTCAGAGTTATCTTGTGGGTGTGCGAGCCTCGTTGCACGCATTGATGCGACGCGGCTGGAGTATGTCGCTCTATGCGGCGGCAAAGGGTGGCGATGACCTCTATGTGAAGGGCGTGTATAACAACTCTATAGATTTGGGTTTGCGCCTGAAACGTGATTTTGATAATGGCGCTTCGCTCTCTTTTGTGGCTCTCTCATCGGTAGGCGAGCGTGGCTTGCGCTCTGGCTCTACTGCGGAGGTCTTTACTCTTACGGGCGATAATATATATAACCCAACGTGGGGTCGTCAGGCGGGCAAGGTGAGAAACTCCCGCCGCAGGCGTGATGCTGTGCCTTTTGTGGCGCTGTCGTTTGATGCTCCGATAGGTGAGGCTACTTTGTTGAATGTGACGCTCGGTGGCGACTATGGGCGCAGGGGCTACTCTTCGCTTGGGTGGTATGATGCAATGACTCCGCGCCCCGATAATTATCGCAATTTGCCGAGTTACTTTGCTGACGAGGCTATAGCAGCCACAGTGGAGGATGAGTGGCGACGTGGCAATGAACGTTATACGCAAATAAATTGGGATGACCTCTTTGCACAAAATCGCCGCTCTAAAGATGGTGCAATCTATGCCCTTGAAGAGTGCGTAGAGCGAATAGCCAAGACGCAACTGTCGGCGCAGATGACAACCCATCTGGGCGATAGTTTTACGCTTCGCTATGGCGCGAGGGCTTGGTATAATTCGCTTCGGTACTATAAGCTGATGGATGATTTGCTGGGCGCAACTTCTCTTATGGATATCGACTATTTCTTAATTGATGACGACACCTACTCCAATTCGCTCCAGAACAATCTGCTTGAGCCCGATAGAGCGGTGGCGGTGGGCGACCGTTTCGGTTACGATTACGCCTTGCGTGAGCGTGGTGTGATGGCGAATGTGGGTCTGGACTACCACACATCTCGTTGGCAGGTTGCGGCGGAGTTGTCGGTTGGTCGCAACGATATCGAGCGCGAAGGATATTATGAAAAGGAGCTATATGCGGGCGATAAATCACTCGGTCGCTCTGTCGTCAGCAACTTTTCGCCATATATGGCAAAGGCTACGGTTGGTTATTCTTTTTCGACGCGTCACCAGCTCAATTTCTCGGCTATGCTCTCGCGCCAGAGTCCCGAGGCAAGAGATATCTTCCTTAATCCGCAATACAACAACCGCGTAGTGGATAACCCCGCTTTGCAGCGCGATGTGGCAGCCGAGCTGAATTATAATTTCCACTCTTCTCGCGCCGAGCTTGTTGTGTCGGCATTTGTTGCACGCAGTGCTGATGGACGTGAGGTGATACGCGCCTACGATGATTTGTCGGCTACATATTGCGATGTCGATATAAGTGGTATAGGTGTGCTGCGCTATGGCGTGGAGGCGGCTTTGCGACTATATCTTACACAGCAGCTGCAAGCCGAGCTTACAGCCTCTGCGGGCGAGTATCGTTATGTGGATAATCCGTTGGTAAGTCACTATTCCGATACCGATAACTCCATAGTCTGCAACTCCTCTGTGAGCTATATGAGCGACTGTCACGTTGGCGGAGCGCCCCATATTAGCTCCACAGCCCAGCTTACCTGGTTTGCTCCGCGCAGGTGGATATTGTCGGGCGCGGTGAATTATGCGGGTGGGCGCTGGGTTGAGCCATCTGTGGTGCGTCGCACGGAGCGTGTTACGCGTCAGGGAGCAGCCTCTCCCGAGATATATGAGCAGTTTCATAAGCAGCAAAGGCTGGCTGATGCCACTACGGTGGATGTTTCGGTGGCGCATTGGTGGAGATTGGGAAAGAGCCGCCTCTCGGTAAGTCTGATGGTAAGAAATTTGCTCGGAGTGGATGATATTGTCTATGGCGGTTATGAGCAGAATAGAATTCGTCACTACCGCAGTGGTTCACAGAGGGTATATGCGCCGCAGGACGATGTCATCACATACGCTTATCCACGCACATTCTATGGCGTAGTGTCGTGGAAGTTCTAAATTTGGCGTTTTGCGCTAAAACCCTTATCTTTGCAACGGAAATAATGTGAAACGAAAATAAAAGATATATGGCAGGCTCTAATTTTGTCGATTATGTGAAGATATTTGCCCGTTCGGGTCACGGAGGTGCTGGCTCGTGCCACTTCCGTCGTGAGAAGTTCGTTGCTTTCGGAGGTCCCGATGGTGGCGATGGCGGCAAGGGTGGTAGTATCATCTTGCAGGGCGACCGTCAATATTGGACACTCATTCACCTGAAGTATCAGCGTCACCAGTTTGCCGAGGATGGCGAGGGTGGTCACGGAGCGCGTTCTACGGGTAAGGATGCTGCCGATATCATCATTCCTGTACCGCTGGGTACTGTTGCGCGCCGTCTGGTTGAGAACGAGGATGGCACGACAGAGTTGGTATCAGTGGGTGAGGTTACCGAGCACGGCGAGCAGCTTGTTTTGCTCAAGGGCGGTCGTGGCGGATTGGGTAACTGGCACTTCAAGAGCGCGACAAATCAGGCTCCACGCTACGCACAGCCAGGCGAGGAGGGCGACGAGGGTGCTTTCATCCTTGAACTGAAGGTCTTGGCAGATGTTGGTCTGGTGGGCTTCCCCAATGCGGGTAAGAGTACACTGTTGTCAGTTGTCTCGGCGGCGAAACCAAAGATTGCCAACTACGCCTTCACTACACTTGAGCCAAACCTGGGTATTGTCGAGGTGCGCGACCATAAATCATTTGTGATGGCGGATATCCCTGGTATTATCGAGGGCGCACATGAGGGTAAGGGTCTTGGAACACGTTTCCTGCGCCATATCGAGCGTAATTCGGTACTGTTGTTTATGGTGCCAGCCGATAGTGACGATATAGCGAAGGATTATGAAATTTTGCTCGGCGAGCTTACGCAGTATAACCCCGAGTTGCTGGATAAGCAGCGCCTGCTGGCGGTGACAAAGTGTGATATGCTTGATGACGAGCTTATCGAGCAAATGCGTCCAACGTTGCCCGAGGGTATTCCTTCGGTCTTTATCTCTTCGGTGGCTAATATGAACATTACGCGCCTGAAGGATATGCTCTGGGAGGCACTTCAGCAGTAAAGATAGGATTGTTAAACCCTTGTATAAAAGATATGTAAAAAGGTTGTTTTTCTGCGAGGAAAGACAACCTTTTTATTCTCCGAATTCTATTCTGTGGTTGATGATACGTAGCGCAAACTCATCATTTGAGCGCTCCACAATGCCCCACAGTGAGCCATAGCCCGATGGAATAGTCTCATTGTGATATCTGCACTCTGCTATGGTGCGAATCTTGAGCGTGTTGCCTCGGCGGTCGCTTACCGTGCGCGAGGTTGTGATGGGCGCTCCGTCTTCGTCCTGGTCGCACCACTCAAGTCCCGCCTCTGCACCAAATGTAACATCATCCAGCGCGATATAATTCCCTACGCAGTCGGTGTCAATCTGCTCGATGGTCATCTTTTGAGGCTTAATCTCTTTTGGACGCGAGCGGTCGATAAGCATATAACGCTCTATGTCACTCTCGGCTATGCGGTCCACCGTATAGCCGCTGCTTGGTGCTGCCCCGAGAATAATACGCCCACCTTGATTTCCAACGACCAACCCCGTGCAGTGTATAACCACGCGCGCCGAGATGGGGAAGCGTGTTGCCGTAGGGTTGCAATCTATCGCAATCTCGAAGCCTGCGCTCTCGTCACAAAGAACGATGGCCTTGCTATACTCGCCAAAGAGGTCATTTGCCACCACATAACCCTCGATAGCTATGTCGTCAGTGATACGTGTCGAGTTATCTCGGCAGAGCGTTTTAAGGTGCGCGATGCTGATAGTGCCGTGAGGCGCAGATTCAAACTCTTCGGCGGTTGTGTCGCTGCACGTCGTTGAAAACATCATCGCGCCAAACAACACCATCCTAATGCAATATTTGACAATCGCTCTCATCTCGCATCTTAATCATATAATACTCCTCTCCGTCAGCCACGCCACGATGCAGCACACCTGTAAGTGCTACCTGCGCTGTCGGCACCTTTTGCTCGGCATAGTCGGCATATTCCGATGTGTGAACAACAATTTCGTTGCCCATTGCATCCCGAAAGAAGTTATATCCCGACCACGTTCCCTCGCTGTTTACCTGCCACCCCTCGGCGTGAAGCGCGCTGCAAAGCTCTACGCCTTCTACCGTTATGAGCCGCCCGCACATCTGCTCGCCAAGCGAACTAATACTCTGCTGTGAGGGCGATAGCTGCTTTACTACGTCATAACAGAAGATATGCTTATCGAGTGCTGGACGTGAGCTGAAATAGTCGGTAGGGTAGCTGCTGTAACTCTTTGGCGCAAGCCCAATCTGCAACACTCCATTATGGCGGGCTGCAAAAGCACCCTCCAGCTTTACAATGACGTAGTGACCCATTGGATATAGGTTGTGCAGTTCATATATGCCTGCCATAATCTCCGCACCACCCGATGTGTCCTCGATTGTAAATGTGCGGTAGAAGTTTCCGGCATCGTCGCTTGAGGTGACGTAGCCACCTATTATCAACTCCTCGGAAATCTGCTTTCCATCGCTTGCCACGAGGCGACTCAACTCCCCAATAGATATGTTGGTGCTCGGTGGAGTCAATGCCTCGGTCTGGGGAATATCATAATCATTGCACCCTATCACTCCAAAAAGGATAATAAAAGAGAATATATGTAACCTAAAGCACTTCATTATAGTTTGGGTTGTGGGGTTTTGTGTTGTAAAGATAGTGTATTTTCTGAAAAAATCACTACTTTTGTAACCTAATCCCCTTTGGGGCGGGATAAGTTTAATTTTAAGCAACAAGAAGAGATAATGTTGAGATTTTTACAAGCAGAGCAAGTCGAGAATCTGATAGTTCCCGATAGTGTGCAAAAGGCACGCTTCGCTGAGGCTATACAGCGAATATCAGATACCGATTTTGTTAAGGATATTTGGAGTGATATGCTTAATTGGCTGATATGGACAGGCATTAAGTTAGCCATTTCGCTTGCTATATTTTATGTGTGCCGATGGTTGCTGCATAAGTTAATTCATCTGGTTGATGCAGTAATGACCCGTCGAGGTGTGGAGGTATCGTTGCACTCGTTTATTATGACAGCAGTCAAGGTATTGGGCTATGTCTTCATCGTTTTGATTATAGTATCTGTGCTTGGCTTTAATTCATCTTCTTTCCTTGCCGTGCTGGCATCAATGGGTTTGGCTATCGGTATGGCTCTCAGTGGTACGTTGCAGAACTTCGCAGGTGGTGTGATGATTCTTATTCTTCGCCCATACCGAGTAGGTGATTTCATTGAGGCGCAGGGCGTGAGTGGAACAGTCGCAAGTATCAGTTTGTTTAATACTGTTGTGCTTACGGCTGACAAGAAGACAATCTATATCCCTAATAACTCTATCTCGACATCAATCATCAACAACTATTCAACCTCTACCACACGCCGTTGTAGCTGGAAGGTGTCGGTAGCGTATGGCGATGATTATGACCAGATACGCGAGGCTATGCTCAATATTATCAAGCGTGATGGTCGTGCCCTGGCTGATCCAGCACCATATATTCGTATTGATGCCCTGGCTGATAGTGCCGTAGTGATTGAGGCTCGTGCGTGGGTCAAGAACGAGGATTATTGGGGCTTGTATGACGATGTTACGGAGGCAATCTATAAGGAGTTGCCACAGCACGGTGCAAACTTCCCATTCCCACAGTTAGATGTACACCTTACCAAGGAGTAAAAACCAATTTATATAAAACTATTTACAATGAAGAATTATTTAATTATCGCTATCGGTTTTATGATGATGGCTTGCAGCCGCCCTGCAAGTATCACTATGAATTTTGAGGGTTTGACAAATCCTGAAGTTCACTTTCAGTATGAGTTAGATGACTCAACTTGTGTTGATATTATCAAGGTTGAAAATGCTACATTGCATACTGAAATAGCACTCTCCGAACCCTCTCTTGTTATGATTACTCCACAGCAATATGTAGATGAAAATAGTGGTTTCATTTCTACATCGTTAAAGTTGCGTAATATTAAGCCAGGGGATGACATTACGCTTAATGTAAAGTGTAAGGATAAGTATATGTATGTCGATGTTGAGGGCTCGGAGCTATACAAGGAGTACTTTGGCGTGATGAACCGTATTGCCTCTTTGAAATCGAAGGAGGATAGCTTGTCGCTTGTAATGCTCAAATATAGTAATGAACGAAACATCACCGCATTTATGGAGGCGGCAGATCAGGAAAAGAAATTAGAAGAAGAGTCGGATCAAATCGTAAAAGATTATATTCAGGCTAATCCATCCTCTGAAGTCTCTGTAGAACTATTTGCCAGCCTCTCCTCTGAGAAACAAAAAGATGAGTGTTATGAGCTTATCGATAAATCGCTTTTCAAGGGTGTATATGCTAAAGTAGAGGAGTTCTATCTGGATATGAAAGCAAAATTAGAGAAAGTAAGAGCAGAAATGAAGGCTGAGATTGAAGCAAAGGCTGCTGCAACGGAGATGGATTTGGTTGGTCAGGAGGCTGCTAATATTATTTTGAAAGATATTAGTGGTCAAAAGTTTAACCTTCACTCGTTGCGTGGTAAGTGGGTTGTGTTGGACTTCTGGGCAACTTGGTGCGCTCCCTGTCGTGCGAGTATGCCTCACTTGAAGGAGTTTTACAAGAAGTATGATGGCAAGTTTGAGGTTGTCGGTATCTGTTGTTCATCTCAAGAAGAAAATTGGCGAAAGATGGTGGAGGAGATGGAGCTCAAGTGGATAAATGTATTTAATTATCCTTCAGTAGAAGATAATATGATTAGTGCCACAAGTTTGTATAAGGTAGATGCCTTTCCTACCTATTTTATCATTAACCCAGAGGGTAAAATTCATAAGGTTTTCGTAGGTGCTAAAAAAGAACTTTACGATGAACTTGATGAAATATTGAAATAAATTAAATTTTACGTATCTTTGTCGAAATTAAGATTTGAAAAATAATAAAGATTATGGAATTTAAGGATGTTTTGGCAATTTCAGGTATGCCAGGTCTGTATAAGTATGTAGCGCAGTCGAAGAATGGTATTATCGTTGAGTCGTTGGCTGATGGTCGTCGTATGAACGCATCGGCAACATCACGCGTGAGTGCTTTGTCGGAGATTTCGATGTTCACCGAGGGCGAGGATATTCCTTTGGCTGATGTATTTACCCGTATGTACGCCCACACAGGCGGTAAGGAGGGTCTTTCTCACAAGGAGTCTGCCGATAAGATGAAGGCTTACTTCGGCGAGGTGTTGCCCGAGTATGACCGTGAGCGTGTTCACGTATCGGATATCAAGAAGGCTCTCTCTTGGTTTAATATGCTTGTTGCGGCAGGTATGACCGAGTTCAAACTCCCAGAGGAGGCAGAGGAGCAGACAGAGGAGTAATGCCTCCTTTTGTGATATAGCAGGGCGGTCCGATGGGCTGTCCTGTTATTTTATTGTTGCGAGGGAAAGAAATTTGTCGGGAAAAATTTGTTTATTAAAATTTTTAAGTTACCTTTGCACTCGCAATCACAAAGGGAGTTTAGCTCAGCTGGTTCAGAGCATCTGCCTTACAAGCAGAGGGTCGGCGGTTCGAATCCGTCAACTCCCACAAGGAAAAGCATCCATTTTTGGATGCTTTTTTCGTTTTAGGCGGACTGCTATGGCGAGATGGATTGGGCTAATAGTGCGGTTGTGGGAACATAAAGATATTTATTTTCAACGGTATTTCCGCTTCGGCTAAAGCCAGCCGTTTAGATACGAAAATAAACGAAGCAAAAAGGTGTCGAATTTTCGACACCTTCTTACATCTTTAGCACTTGCTGATTCCTATTCGTGCCTCCTCGTTATCTTTCTCCAACTTTTCATCCTCCTCCCAGTCGAACATTGCAAACTCCTTGCCGCCCGCGAGTGAAAAACGTGTGTAGGTGATGGGCAGACCGCGTTGCAAAAATTTTGTCTCGTATGCGGTCTTTACCGAGAGTTCTGCATCGGCATAGCCCGAACCGTAGATGTCATTGTTTGATGCCTCGCAAGGAAGCGAGAAGTGACGTACCACCTCGTTTGTGTAGCCGTAGAGGTGCTGCGAGTCGGTCTTGAGGTTAATCCAGCCATCGGCGGCGAGGAACTGCGCATAATACTCCAAAAATATTGGCGATGTAAGGCGTTTTTTCGCGCGACGAGTCTTGAGCTGTGGGTCGGGGAATGTAATCCATATCTCCGCCACCTCGCCCTCGGCGAAGAATGAGTTGATAAACTCAATGCGAGTACGCAGGAAGCCGACATTTGTCATACCGTTCTCGGTCGCAGTCTTTGCACCGCGCCACATACGCGCACCCTTGATATCCACGCCGATATAGTTGGCGTTGGGGTTACGCTCCGCCAAAGCGATGGTGTATTCGCCCTTGCCGCAACCAAGCTCCAGGATGATAGGGTTGTCGTTGTGGAAGAAATCCTTGTGCCAGCGACCCTTCAGCGGGTGGTCCTTATGGAAAATCTCCTCAAACTCGGGTTGTACCATACAACTAAACGTGAGATTTTCTGCAAATCGTTTAAGTTTATCTTTTCCCAATTTGTTATCGTTTTGTGGGCTGCCGCCCATTAGTTATTTGCTTGAAATTTTATGCCTGCCGACTCTACGCCCTCAATGCTGTGTGAGGGTGTTATCTGCCACACATATTGCCCCTTGTGCTTTAACTTGAGGTTGCGGCGATAGGGTATCTCCACATCGGTAGCCGCCAGTGTCTTGCGCTGTGGCGAGTGTTCAACGTCAAAACGCACCTGCTCGGTGAGTCGCAACGAGTCGGGTGTGAGCATTGTAATCTCCAATGTGAGATGCTTCTGCTTAAAACGTGGATTGACGTGCAGCACGATGCTCATATCGCACTCGTCAAGCTCGTTGTTGAGGTACTTCACTGTCGCCATATCGCTCCAGTCGGAGTTATCCACGTCGCTCATCACAACCATATCGGGCTGCAGACTACACGCCGCCATCAGTGCCGCAATGCCGAAAAATATGCCTCTAAAGCCTTTGTGCATCGCCTACTCCTGCTTGTTTGGGGTTGAGCCGCCACCGTTGTTGCCGCCGTTGTTGCCGCCTCCGTTGTTACTGCCTTCGCGGTTATCATGGCGCTCGCCTCTGAAGTCACGGCGCTGGCGGAAGTTACGACGGTTGTTACGCTGCTCCTTTGCCTCTGCGTTTGGCTTGTGCTGCGCCTCGCCACTCTGCGCTGGAGAGGTTGTCTCTGGTGCAGTGCTCTCCTGCGAGACTCTCTCCTGGCGGTTGTTGCGGTGGTTGTTGCGGTCACGACGCTGACGGTTGTCGCGTGGCTGACCCTCCTGACGCTGACTCTCCTGACGTAGCTCCTTCTGCTCGGTTGTGGTGCCCTCCTGCTTCGCTTCTACTTGTGGAGCGTTCTCGCCCTTCTGGCGGTTGTTGCGATTCTTATTCTTGTTGCGACGACGCTTGTTCTGGTTGTCGAAACGTGTAATGCTATCCTCCTCGGTGCGGTAGGTTGGCTCCTCTACGGTTACAATGCTCTCCTTATCGACGATTGAATCCACCTTTCTACCTGCGCGGTTGATTGCAATAATCTCCCTCACGCGCGAAGTAGGGATGGTTACCACGTTGGACATAGAATCCTTGCTGCTGCTGAATGACATCGTGCGAGCCAGGATGTCGGTCTTGACGAGATAGTACTCTCCATCCATCGCCTGTAGTGGCTCACGCACGCGTGGCAGTGTCTGACGTGCATCGGCATATACATCATACTCATACATCAGGCAACACTTCAGCTTTGAACACTGACCCGCCAGTTTCTGTGGGTTGAGAGATATATCCTGCACACGCGCAGCGTTGGTCGTTACGCTTGAGAATGACGAAATCCACGAGGCGCAGCAGAGCTCACGTCCGCAGGCACCTATACCGCCGATACGTCCCGCCTCCTGACGTGCACCAATCTGCTTCATCTCGATGCGGATGTGGAAGCGCTCGGCAAAGACCTTAATCAGCTCACGGAAATCGACTCTTCCCTCGGCAATGTAGTAGAATATAGCCTTGATTTTATCACCCTGATACTCCACATCGCCAATCTTCATATCGAGCCCCATCTCGGCAGCAATCTGGCGCGACTGAATCATTGTGTCGTGCTCCAGCGCAATTGCCTCCTGCCAACGCTCGATGTCGTAAGGCTTCGCCTTGCGGTAAATCTTCTTGAACTCGCCATTGAAAGGGCTGAAGCCTGTGCGGCGTATCTGCTTGGCTACCATATCGCCCGTGAGCGAGATGATACCGATGTCGTGACCTGGCGAAGCCTCCACCGCTACGATGTCGCCACGTTTCAGGTCAAGGTTATTTACATTCTTGTAATACGAGCGACGGGTATTCTTAAATCTTACCTCGAAAATATCGGTTGGGATATTGTCGGGATACTCCTCCAGCCAAGGTGTCTCGTGTAGTTTATAGCACCCCTCAACAGGCTCTACGCATAGCTCCGAGTGACAATCGCACACCTTGAAACCACGACCCATCTCTGGTATATGTTTTTTAGGACAATCCATATCTAAATCAAAATTTTGGTAAAGGTAATAAAAAAAATTATTTTTTATTATTTTTTTCCACTTCAAGTTCCATTCTGCGGATGTTTCTTCTCACGCGCAGTATCGTCAGCACGGCGCAGGTTGATAATCCGACTATGAAGCCCATAATCAAACCATCGGCCTTAAATCCGCAATTAAACGCCAGGAAGTAGCCTATCGGGATGTTGAACACAACATAAGCCAGCACCACGATAGGGATGATTATCTTCACATCCTGCAAGCCTCGCAGGATACTAATCGAGATAGCCTGCAAGCAGTCCGAAAGCTGGAACAAGGCGATGAAAACGAGCATATTAGCCGTTACGGCTATGACCTCCTCGTTTGATGTGAAGAGTGTCGGTATCTTATATCGTAGCAGCACGAATAATGTCGCTACGGTTAGGTTCCACATAAGCCCCATCTGGTATGCCGCATTCACCGTGTGGCGCAGGCGTGAGAAGTTCTTGCGACCGTATATGTAGGAGCAGAGGATGGTTGTTGCCGAGCCGATGGCGATAACAATCATAAATGTCACATTCATCATATTCACACCAATCTGGTAGGCACTCACCGAGGCTGCTCCAAACGCCAGCACCAAGATACCAGCCACCACAAATGCGCTCGCCTCCATCAGCATCTGGAAGGCGATAGGCATACCGACCTTCAATATCTCCCACATTCTCTTCAGAGAGAACAGACTACGCTCAAACACACCTCTGGTGTATTGTCTAAAGCGTGGCGTAAGCAGGAAGTACCCCACCAGTATTACGCATTGGAATATGCGCGAGATGAGTGTGGCATAACCCGCACCCACAGCGCCCATAGGCTCGAAGCCGCACTTGCCGAATATAAGAACCCAGTTAAGCAGGATGTTTA
Source organism: Rikenellaceae bacterium (assembly GCA_015059905.1). Classification (GTDB taxonomy): domain Bacteria; phylum Bacteroidota; class Bacteroidia; order Bacteroidales; family Rikenellaceae; genus Alistipes. Next base: position 408,442 of record SUZN01000002.1, on the reverse strand, counting down.
ATGTATTGGCAGATATGATTGTGAACATCGCGATGCGGGTATTTCCCACACCCTCCAAAAATTGCTTCACCGTGCCCCATATCATTATGGGCATCATACCCCAAATCAGAGTGTCGTAGTAGGGTAGTGCCATATCCACCACAGCACCAATCGAGGCATCGTTGCCATCGCCCAGCATCAGCTCTCCCATTGCGGGCAGCAATCTTTTGGCGGCGATAAGCAGCGCCGTTGCGATAAGACCAATCACAAAAAAGAGGATTGCTCCATTGTGCAGCAGTTGTTTGGCTTTGTCGTGTTTGCCTTGGGCGAAGTTCTCACCCACCAGCGGCGTAAGACCAAACGAGAGTCCCATAGCCGTTACAAATATGATGTAGAAGAGGTTTGTTGCAAATGCCACAGCAGCGAGCGGTGTGGGGTCATTGCCTCCATAGTTACCCACCATCGCAGTGTCTGCCAACTGCACCGTAATCTGTCCCACCTGCGAAAGAATCACAGGCAGAGCAAGACGTAAATTCTCCTTGTAGAATGGCTTATATTTTTTGATAAAATTCATAGCGCCGCAAAGATACTAAAAAACGGTGGATTTTCGTTATGAGTAAAGATAAATCCTAAAATTGGATTGTATCGTCAAAATGCAAGCAGAAAAGTAGCATTGTTAGTAATAGAGTCTATGGGTTTGGTCTATAAGTACACAAACTATTGTAAAAAGATAATTTGTGACTAATTTTGCTGGCACAATTAAGAAAAATAATAAAAAATAAGATACAAATGGTACAGTATTATGAGTGGATACCCTATTTCGATAATGTAGATGGGTTTTATAGCATCGACAACCAGATGGCTATGTTTTCATATTCCGAGGTGGTGCAGCAATTAAAGCAGAAAAATAGTAGTTATCTTGAGGAATTGCGTCGTCCCCATAAGTTTGATTTCTACCTCTTTGTCAATCACACGGCGGGAGGTACCAAGTTCAAAATCGATATGGAGGAGTATGAGGTGACAAATGGCGGAAATATCATCAGCTGCTTGCCTGGTCAGATTGTTGCATTGGAGTCGTTTACACCCGATTTCGATGCCGATGTGATTATATTGTCAAGCGAGTTTATGGAGTCGTTGCTTGTTTATCTGAAGGGAACTATTCCATTCCGTTTTGGGTTTAATCGTCAAATCGTGATGCCGCTTGATGAGCAAGGACTGCAGATGCAGAAGATATTTGTGAAGGCTGTGCAACACGTCTTGTCAAATGTCGAAAATCCATACCGCTTGCAGGTTGTGCAGCACGTTATGATGGCTATCTTCTACGCTTCGGACAAGCCGCTTGAGATGAGTGGTAAAAACGATGCTATGCGTACCAATGCCGATGTGCTGTCGAAGCAATTTTTGGAGATTGTGAAGGATAACTTCCGTCGTGAGCGACAGCTGAAGTTCTATGCCGATGCGTTGTGCATTACACCACGCTATCTATCGCGTGTTGTGAAGGAGTGCACGGGCTCATCGGCTGCCGATTGGATTGAGCGCTATGTTATTCTGGAGGCTCGCGCCCTGCTCAAATCTACCACAATGACCATTCAGCAGATTAGCGACGAGCTTAACTTTCCATCGCAGACTTTCTTTGGCAAATACTTCAAACGCCGAGTGGGTATGTCGCCTAAGGAGTATCGCCGAATAGGTTAGAGGATATTTAGGAATTAAAATAAAAGATGAAAAAGGATGCTTTTTCATCTTTTATTTTATCTCTGCCACTCGCCAATCTCCATATCCTTTATCTGTTCGCCGTCGATGGTAAAACGGATAGCTGTGCGCACCTTATGAAATCCATATTTGCCCGCCGCACCAGGGTTGATGTGCAGCAACGAGTAGATAGGGTCGTAAATAACCTTCAGGATGTGCGAGTGACCTGCAATAAATATATCGGGCTTTGACGATTGTATCATCCTCACAGCCGCAGGGGAGTAGTGGCGCGGATAGCCGCCGATGTGTGTCATCAGCACACGCTTGCCTTCGCACTCAAAAAATGCAAACTCACGATATATTCGGCGCATCACTCCGCCGTCAATATTGCCATAAACTCCGCGCAGAGGCTTGAAGGCTGCAATCTGGTCGGCAAGTTCTATCGAGCCGAAGTCGCCTGCGTGCCAAATCTCGTCCACATCCTTCAGGAACTCCTGCAACGGCTCGTCAAAGCAACCGTGCGTGTCGGAAATCACACCTATTCGTCGCATTGTTTAGTAGTTAGAATTGATAAAATCGGTCGGCAGGAACCACGTCTTGCGTTTCGGCAGATTTTTGTCCACAGTGTATGTCGTGCGCTGCAATGGTCGCTGCTGCATCACATACTCATCGAGGAAGGTCAATATCTCATAGTGGTTTTCGTGCATAGGCTTACCTGCCATTGAGTGAGTCTCGTACTCTACCGTATAGAGCCAATAGGGTGTGCCCTCGTCGTGCAGATGCTCGGCAATATATTTCGAGCCATACATACCCATCCCGAATAACGCCATCTTGTTGTAGGGTACTTGCACATCGGCATTGCCGTGAAAGAGCAGTGTTGGTGCGGACTTCTCGCCCCACTTTGGCTTGCCGTCGAGCGTGAACACAGCGCCCGCAAATGCCATTATACCAGCGTAGTTAAAACCCTCCTTCAGCTCTTTCCTGACGGGTAGGTCGTTGCATATTGCATATTCAGCCTGCAACGATGTTATTGCACCTGCACTTGAGCCACTGACAACAATCTTCTCGGTGTCAATCTGCCACTGCTCGGCGTGGTCTAAAATATAGTTTGTTGCCGAAAACAAATCCTCTACCGCAATGTTTATAGTCTTGTCAAAGAGCTTTAGAAACTCAATCACACCAGGCGACTCAACACCCTTCATCCCTAGACGATAATCAATCGACACCACATCATAGCCGTTCTGGGCGAGGAAGAGAAAATATGGAATATCCCTTTGCATGTCGCGCGCTCCTCCAACAAAGCCTCCTCCAAAGACAAAAATCACACAAGGACGCTTGCCCTCTACCGCCGCCACATAGTGGTCGAGGTAGAGCGAGTCAGCTCCTTTTGTCGCATAGAGATGTGTCTGCTTGGTGATGGCTCGTTCCATAACGCTACCTTGAGCCGAAGCACAAAGCGCGACAAACGAGAAAACTATCAGCGTTAAAATCTTCTTCATATCCTTTATTTATATTTCTCTCCCCATAGCGCCTTCATCCTTTCGGCAATCTTCTGTTCCTGCTGGTTTTGCAGGTTGGGGTGGTAGAATGTATGCCCCGCAAGACTCTCGGGCAGGAACTCCTGATTGACGAAGTTCCCAGCATAGTCGTGGGCATATTTGTAATCTTTGCCGTAGCCCGCCTCGCTCATCAACTTTGTGGGGGCATTACGTAGGTGCAGCGGCACAGGACGGTTTGTCGTGTCGTGATTTACCAGCGCAAGAGCCTCGTTAATAGCCATATATGCCGAGTTGCTCTTTGGACTTGTCGCAAGATATATGGTCGTCTCGGCGAGCGTTATGCGTGCCTCGGGCATACCAATCTTATGCACCGTGTCGAAGCAGGCATTTGCCAACAGCAGCGCATTGGGATTTGCCAAGCCAATATCCTCCGATGCTAAAATTACCAGTCGTCGAGCAATGAAACGTGGCTCCTCGCCTCCCGCCAGCATACGTGCAAGGTAGTAAATAGCTGCGTTGGGGTCGCTGCCTCGCACCGATTTGATAAATGCCGAGATAACGTCGTAGTGCTGTTCGCCATTCTTGTCGTAGAGGGCGATGTTCTGTTGCAGGCACTCTGTAACGTAGTCATCCGTAATCTCTATATCGCCATCCGTTGCGCCTGCTATGATGTCAAGTATGTTGAGCAACTTGCGTGCATCGCCTCCCGAGAACTTGAACAGCGCCTCGGTCTGCGTAGCCTTGACATTGCGTCTCTGCAACTCCTCATCAGTCGAGAGAGCGCGGGTAAGCAAGGTTTGCAATTCCTCGTCATTCATTGACTTGAGAATATATACCTGGCAACGACTCAATAGGGGCGAAATAACCTCAAACGATGGATTTTCCGTTGTGGCACCTATCAGCGTGACGATGCCTTGCTCAACAGCTCCCAGCAGCGAGTCCTGCTGACTCTTGTTGAAACGGTGAATCTCGTCGATAAACAGAAACGCTGACTTTGGCTGAAAAAGGCTGTTCTTGCGAGCCTTCTCAATGACTTCGCGCACCTCCTTTACACCCGATGTTACAGCCGAGAGCGTGTAGAATGGACGCTCAAGATGTGTTGCAACCAACTTTGCGAGTGTTGTCTTACCCACGCCAGGAGGTCCCCACAGGATAAATGAGGGTACGTTCCCCGTCTCGAGGAACTTGCGAAAGACTCCATTCTGACCCACCAGATGTGTCTGACCTATATACTCATCTATGCTACGCGGACGTAGTCGCTCGGCTAAAGGGATGCTCATTACAAAGGTCTGAATTGTTATTTCAAATACTCCAAAATGTTACCGCTAATCTGCATCAGCGAAATCTCGCAGAGTTTGGTGTTGTACTCTGCTGTGAGGATGCGCTCCTCGGCATCGAGCAGACTCTTTTGCGCCTCTCGCATCTCAATACCTGGCAAATCACCGAGCAAATAGCGCTCCATAGCAATCTCATAATTCTCCTTGGCTGCCACAAGGTTTTGCTGCTCCAGGTTAATCACCTCCAGATTGTTGGTGTATGCCTGCCAGAATGTGGCAAGGTCTGCCATCAGCGACTGCTTCAGCTGTTCCTGTGTGTATTGTGCATTCTCCACCTCGATGCGGGCGTTGCGCTGTTCGCGGCGGCGGTTGCCATCGAATATGGTAAAGCCGAGCTTAAGACCTACATTTGGACCCAGCGTACCTCTGCCCTTGGGGTCATTCTTGCCGTATAGTTGGCGGGTGTAACCATATCCAGCCGAGAGGTTGAGATAGGGGTAGTTGCGTGATTTGATTGCCTTCAGCTCCAACTCCGATATTGCGGTGTTGCGGTTGGCGATGAGCAGCTCCGAGTTCAACTCGTTCATATTGCTCTCCAGCTCCTCCCACTTAAGCGCCGAATTGACATCAATCACAGAGTCGCGCGCAAAACACTTCTCTGTTACATCATTGTTTGCCATCAACTCGTTGATGCGTATGCGTGAGGCTGTCACCAGCTCCTGCTGCGACATATACTGCGATGAGTCGGCGTTGAAATCCACCCTTGCCTGCAACCAGTCAAGACGCGAGAAATCACCAATGCGATACCTCGCCTCGGTAATACGCAGACGCTCGCGCGATAGTGCTACGGCATAGCGGTAGTTCTTCAGTCGCAGTGTCTGCTGGATAAGGTTGTAGTACTCCGCCGTTAGGTTTGCCACAAAGTCCTCCACCTCAAGTCGTGTCTTTAGCACTCCGAGGGTCTTCATCTCCTGCAACTTCTTGTAGTTGGTACGCAACTTGAAACCGTCAAATATTGTCCATCCAAGACCTACACCTACATCCACCACCTGGTCGTAAGCTCCTTTGATAGTCTCACTCTCTCCCTCACGAGGGTAGGTCGTTGTGTTGTCTGCCGCGCCCGAATATCCTGCCGACAAATCGAGTGTGGGCAACATCCCAGCATTTGCTGCCGTCGCGTTGTTGGCGGCAATCTGCTGCTCGTTACGCACGATAAGCAGGTCGTAGTTGTTCTGCAAGCCTGTCTCCAGGCACTCCTTTAGCGAGAGCACACGCTGTGCGTCGGCGCTTACTGCAAATGCGAGAACAGATATTATTGAAAGTATATATCTCATAGCGTTAATCTTTATTTTCGGTTTTTGTTTGCTTGCTGCGGTCGGTTGAGACGTACGAGTAGATGGCTGGCACGATATAAAGCGTAAGGATTGTCGAAACCACCATACCTCCCACTACGGCAACACCCATCGCGATACGACCATTGGCACCCTCGCCCGTTGCCATCGTCAGTGGCAGCAGACCCAGGATTGTCGAGGCGCTTGTCATCAGGATTGGTCGCATACGTTGCAATGATGCCGACTCAATAGCCGAGCGCATACTCTCGCCTGCCTCCTGCTTCTGGTTGGCAAACTCCACGATGAGGATACCATTCTTCGCCACCAGACCGATAAGCATAATGATACCAATCTGGCTGTAAATGTTCATCGTCTGTCCTGTGAGCGCCATAAATATCAGCGCACCAGCGATAGCCAACGGTACGGTGAGCATAATCACAAATGGGTCCTTGAAACTCTCGAACTGCGCTGCGAGGATAAGGTAAATCAGAACGATGGCAAGCAGGAAGGCAAACATCAGGCTCGATGAGCTCTCCTTAAACTCTTTGGAGTCGCCATAGAGTGCTGTGCGGAAATCCTCGGGCAGCACCTCTGCCGCAATGCGGTCCATCTCCTCGATACCCTCGCCGATGGTTCTGCCCTTGGCAAGACCTGCCGAGATTGTAGCCGAGAGGAAACGGTTGTAGTGGTAGAGCTGTGGTGGGGCAACATTCTCCTCCACCGTCACAAGGTTATCCATCTGTATCATCTCGCCCGACGAGCTACGCAGATAGATTGACTTCAAGTCGGCAGGCTTGTTACGCTGCTGACGGTTAATCTCCGCCAAAATCTCATACTGCTTACCATTCATATAGAAGTAACCCATACGCTGACCACTCAATCCATACTGCAAGGTCTGTGCGATGTCGCGCGTAGATACACCAAGCATATTCGATTTATCGCGGTTAATTGTGATGCGCGCCTCTGGCTTCGAGAACTTTAGGTTCACATCCGCCATCTGCAACACGTCGCTCTCATAGACTTTCTCCATAAATTTAGGCAACACATCCTCCAGTCGGTCGATGGTCATCGCCTGCAACACATACTGCACAGGCATGCCGCCTCGGCGGTTACCAAACGTACTCTGCTGCTGCACGAAGGCACGCGCCTTGGTGTGTTTCTTTACAACAGCCGACAACTTCTCGGCAATCTCCATCTGTGAACGCTCACGTGTCGAGATGTCGTTAAGCGCCACCTGGATGTTACCACGTCCGCTACTTACACGCGCCGTCACGTACTTCGACTCTGGCACGAGCGAATCAATCTTCTGGTTGATAGACTCGGTATAGTCTCGCATAAACTCATACGTCACACCCTCCTTACCCATTGTATTGATAGAAATCTGCGAACGGTCCTCCAGCGGAGCCAGCTCGGCAGGGATGGTGCTCCACAACCAGCCGATTACGCCAAACATAATGATTACAAGCGGAATGGCCAGCCAACGACGCTTCAGGAATGATGCGAGAGTAGAGCTGTAAAAGTTGTTGAGCCATACGAAGAAAGGCTCTGTCTTTTCGTAAAACCAATTTTGTTTCTCGGTCTTCTTCAAAATCTTCGATGCGAGCATAGGTGTTACCGTCAGCGCGGCAAACGTAGAGATAATCACAGCGCCCGAAATCACCAAACTGAACTCGATGAAGAGCTTACCCGTCATACCCTCCATAAAGACGATAGGGAAGAATACGGCAAGCAGCGTGATTGAAGTCGAGAGTACGGCAAAGAAAATCTCCTTCGCTCCCTCGATACCTGCATCGAAGGGTCGCATACCACGTTCTATTCGGATGTAGATGTTTTCCGTCATAACGATGGCATCATCCACAACCAATCCCACCGACAATACCACCGCAAGCATCGACAATACGTTGATAGAGAAGCCCGCCAGGTACATCAGGAAGAATGTACCGATAAGCGATACGGGGATGACGATACAAGGGATAAGCGTCACGCGGAAGTTACGCAGGAAGAGGAAGATGATAATCACCACCAGGATAAACGCCTCATATACGGTCTGCTTTACCTCGTTGATTGAGGCGCGGATAAAGCGTGTGTTATCGAAACCGTAGTTCAGCACAATATCATCTGGCAAATCCTTCTGCATAGTCTTTACACGCTCATATACCGCATCTGCAATCTCGATGTGGTTTGCACCTGGCTGTGGGATAACAACAACACCAACCATAGGCACACCGTTCATCTTCATATAGCTTCGTGTATCCTGTGGACCCAGCTCGGCACGACCGATGTCGCTCAAGCGGATAATGCGGTCCTCGCTCTCGCGCACCACCAAATCGTTGAACTCCTTCGCCGTGTGCATAAGTCCCATAGTACGGATTGTAAGCTCTGTGGTGTTACCCTCGATACTGCCTGATGGAAGCTCCACATTCTCTCTGTCGAGAGCTGTCTTTACATCCACAGGCGTAATGCCATAACCTGCCATCTTCGCAGGGTCGAGCCATATACGCATCGAGTAACGCTTCTCACCCCAAATCTGCACGGCACTCACATCGCTAATGGTCTGCAACTGCTCCTTGATTGTAAGGTCGGCAATCTCGCTAATCTCCAGCAACGAGCGCTTGTCGCTCTGCACCGCCAGCATAAGGATTGGCTGCGCATCGGCATCTGCCTTCGATACGGTTGGAGGGTCGCAGTCGCGTGGCAGGAAGCGCTGTGCGCGCGACACCTTGTCACGCACGTCATTAGCAGCGGTCTCCAAATCTACCGAGAGCTCAAACTCAACGGTGATACGGCTGCTGCCTTGCGAGCTGACACTCGACAACGAACGGATACCTGGGATACCGTTGATATTCTGTTCCAGAGGCTCTGTAATCTGATTCTCAATAACATCGGCATTTGCTCCAGGGTAGGAACAACTCACCGAGATGATTGGGTTATCGACGCTGGGGTACTCTCTCACACCAAGTGCCGTGTAGCCAATCACACCGAAGATTACGATGATGAGCGTCAGCACGGTGGCGAGTACGGGGCGGCGTATGCTTAATTCGGAAATATTCATATCTCGTAACTTAAATTTTATTCAATAACGTCCAACTCAACAGCCAAGCCCTCGCGAAGCTGCAAAGTACCCGATGTGATGATTGTGTCGCCAAGCTCGATACCCTCGATGATGTGAATCTGTGCGTCGGTACGCAAACCTGTCTTCACCGTTACGGAGTGAGCCTTGCCGCCACGATAGAGATAAACCTTATCCACACCCATCTCTGGCACGATAGCCTCTGTTGGGATGGCGATAGCTTGAGGAATATCGCTCATTCGTATCTGTGCTGTGATGAAACGACCAGGCATCAACTGACCGTTGGCGTTAGGGTAGGTGGCACGCACGGCAAGTGTGCGGGTCTCCATATCCACCTCCGACTCCTTGGCATATACCGAAGCCTTATAGGTGTTATTCTGACCCTCCACCGTAAAGGTGAGAGGTGTTCCAACCTTAACATCATCAGCATAACGCTCTGGGATATACATATCAATCTTCAGCGGAGAAATCTTTGTGAGTTTCGCTACCACCACGCTTGGTGATGCGTAGGCACCCTCACTGACATTACGCAGACCAATCACACCATCAAATGGTGCGCGAAGCTCCGTAAGAGCGATATTCTGCTTCACGATGTCAATGTCGGCGTTGAGCATAGCCAGCTCGGTGCGAGCCTGCTCAAAAGCCTCCTGACTCACCGCATCCTTCTCGAGCAGTGTGCTTTGACGGAATACGCGGTCCTGCGCCAGCTTCAGCTGCGCCTCATAACGCGAGAGCTGCGCCTGAAGTGGCTTGTCGTTTACCTTTGCCAGCAGGTCGCCCTTCTTCACGCGCGTACCCTCCTGGAAGTTAATCTCGATGATTTTACCCGATGTCTCGAATGTAAGGTCCACCTCCTCGTCAGGTAACAGGTTACCCACCATTGTGATATCTTCGGTGAGTGACTGGTGGTTGATTATAAGACCATTTACGTTCAACACATTCTTCTTTGGCGCACTCTGTGCTACCATTTCTGCACCTTCGCTGCTTGATTTATTTTCCTTGAAATACTTGTATGCTCCAGCGGCGAGGCAGAATACTGCAATGATTACAGCGGTAATAATCCATTTCTTTTTCATATGTATAGTTTTTTTTGTTTCAAAAAATAATCCCCCAAAGTTACAAATAATATTAGAAATAAAGAAAAATTGACCAATAAAATAGGCGGTGAAACGCCCAAATTGGTGGGTGAAATGCATTCGAAAAATAAAAACCATCAAAAAAGGAAATTTTCAGTTCATTTTTGGAATAAAATATGGCAAAAGAGAGAAATTTTTTATATACCTTTGCGCCTATGAACTTTATAAAGAAATATACTCTTGGCGAGGAGATAACCAACAGCATATCGCACGGCGTGGGCGTTGTGATGGGTCTGGTTGTCTGCATTTTCTTCTTGGTGTGGGGCTACTCTGGCGGCTCGGCGATAGCTGTTTTTAGCCTGTGGCTCTATATGTTTGGCGTAGTATGCTCATACCTCGCCTCCACGCTCTATCACGCCTGCCCCGCCTCAAAGGTGGAGCGAAAAGCGCTGCTCAGGAAGTTTGACCACGCAGCCATCTATTGGCATATTGCAGGTAGCTACTCGCCCATAACCCTCATCGCTATGCTCTCGTCGGGGGCTATTGTTTGGGCGTGGGCAATATTTACTTTTGTGTGGCTCAGTGCCATTGTGGGGACAGCGTTGAGTTTCCGCAAAATGAAGAATTATAGCTTCCTTGAGACGGCGTGTTATGTGCTGATGGGACTCTCGATATTGGTTGCTTTCAAGCCTTTTTACGAGAGTGTAGGGCTTGCTGTTGTGTTGTGGGTCGTTGCCGAGGGTGTGAGTTATATTGTTGGTGCGGTGCTATATAGCCTGAAGAGAGTCCGCTATATGCACTCCATCTTTCACGGTTTTGTTCTTCTGGGTGATGTGTTCCATATCGTAGCACTCTACAAGATACTGGATATGTTTATCGGTTAGCCCCTTGGGTAAATAAAGAAGAGTAGGTTATTTTGTCGGCAGAGAATTTTTTTTGTATCTTTGCCGAGAGTCAATTATGAAATTATGGAAAAAAGCGTATTCAAATGCAAGGTAGAACCGCAGCATGTCGATTTCACGTCGCGTGCCTCGGTATCGTCAATGTGCGACATTATATTATATGTAGCTGGTTTGGATGCTCATAATCGCGGTTTTGGTATAGATGTTCTGGCGGGTAAAAACTTTGGTTGGGTCTTGTCGCGTATGTGTGTCGAGCTTGATTATATGCCCAAGGAGTATGATGAGTTCACTATCCACACCTGGATCAGCGACTACAATCGCCTCTCATCAACCCGTAACTTCACCCTGACCAATGCCGAGGGCGTGGAGTTCGGTCGTGCTGTGTCGCAGTGGTGTATGCTTGATTTCGATACCCGTATGCCTGTTGATATGAACACATTGGCAAAGGTACACGACGGCACGATTGTCGATTGTCCATCGCCTTGCGAGCGTCCACGTCGCCTGGGAGCGATCAAGGGCGAGCCTATCGCGGAGCATAAGGTTGTTTATAGCGATATTGATTTCAATCGCCATATGAATACAATGCGATATATCGACCTGATTTTCGACACTATGCCTATCGAGGTGCCTGAGCGTCTTGAGGCGTGGCGTATGGATGTCAATTTTATGCGCGAGGCGTTGTATGGCGACACGCTGCTGCTCAAGACCGAGGATGGCGAGGGCGTAAAGTCATATGAGTTCACTTCTTCAGCAGGCGATGCATTGTGTCGTTTCGCTTTTGAATTTAAGTAGGGTAAAAAGGTTTGTTATGACACCAATTCCTTCATTTATTTATAAGAGGTCAAACCAGATTGCGATGATTGTCTTTGTCCCAATCTTTGCGTTGCTCTTCATTACAATCTATCGTCCGTTCAACTTCGAACATATCGACGAGGATACGGGTCTTTTGACTTGGCTCAACATCTCGCGCGAGGTGCTGGTGCAGCTCATCACGGTGGGCTTCATCCTGGTAGGAATGGCAGTAGTGGCTATAAGTCGCTGGATTATGGGCGTATATACCCGTAAGCGCGAAATCTCCTATATCCATTATATCGGTTGGGTGGCGTGCGAGATTTTGATAATGGCGTTTATCTTTACCGTTGTTACTCTCTTTACCGACACAACCAAGAGCGCTACGACAATCTTCTACAACTCGCTTATAAAAACCATCCTTATCCTGCTCATCCCTTATGTGATGTGCTACATCTACTTCATTTGGCAGGAGCGTGTGGCACAGTTGCGTCATATACGTGAGCGTCTGGCGGAGGATGAGACCGCGTTGCAGGCAGCCTATGTGCAGATTTTCGACGAGAAGGGTGAAATGCGTCTTTCGGTTAGGCGTGAACATCTGCTTTTGCTTGAGTCGGCTGATAACTACGTTTGCGTGTGGTATATCAACAACAACGCTCCCAAGAAGGTGTTGGTTCGTAATACGCTTACTCGCGTGGCGAAGCAGCTCGAGGCAACCCACATTCAGCGTTGCCACCGTTCATTTATCATCAACCTCGATTTGATTAAGGTGATGCGCCGCGAAAAGGAGGGTATATTCGTTGAGTTCGGTATGGAGGGTGTGCCCGATGTGCCAATCTCAAAGACCTATGTCGAGAGCATCAACAAATGGCTTGCAGGAGGTGCTAAATAGCGTTAAATGCGTAAGGGTTGAAATTTATTCAGGGGTGAAATTCTAAATTTCGCCCCTGTTTTTGTTTATTTTATCCCATATAAGCATTTCGTCCCACCAATTCGTCCCATATCACTTTAATTTTTTCATCCCACCTAAATATCGGATATTTGCAAAAGCAATAAAACTATATTTATTTTTATGGAGTATTTCATCAGCCGCAAAGGCTCAAATTTTATGCGTCATTATCTATCAATTTTTCAGCAGTCAGTGCGTGAGAATTGGAATTCTCCCGCTTTGAGTGATTACCAGGGTGCGACATATACATTTGGAGAAATCGCAACACAAATATCGAAACTTCACTCTTGTTACAACGTATTAAAGGTTGAGAGTGGCGACCGTATCGCCATAGCCGCAAAGAACTGTTCACATTGGGCTATCAGTTTTGTCTCAATCGTGACAAATAAGGCGGTAGCAGTTCCTATCCTCGCCGATTTCAATCCTGCGGATATTGCTAACCTCACAGCTCACTCCGACAGCGTTATCCTCTTTACCGATGCCAAGACCTGGGCAGTGATGGATGTAAAGGTTATGCCTTCGTTGCGCGCAGCTATCAACATCGAGGATTTCACGTTGCTCTATGCAGCCGACGAGGAGCAAGGCGTGCAGGTGAAGAATCTGCTTGCCGAGCAGAAGCAGGTAACAATCTCAATGAAGGAGTCTATTACCGAGTATAAGATTGGCGATTTGGATGATTTGGCTATCATCAACTACACATCTGGTACAACAAGCTCCCCAAAGGGCGTTATGCTCACATCGCGCAACCTCTCATCAAACATTGAGTTTGCGTTGAATAATATTCCTGTGCAAAAGGGCGACCAGATTATGTCAATGCTCCCAATGGCACATATGTATGGTATGGCGTTTGAGTTCTTGTATCCATTGTTTGGTGGTGCGCGAGTATTCTTCCTGGGCAAGACCCCAACACCAACCCTTTTGATGCAGGCGTTGGGCGATATTAAGCCATATCTGTTGATTACCGTGCCTTTGGTGCTTGAGAAGATTTTCAAGAACAAGGTTATGCCTACCCTTGAAAAGCCAGCGTTGAAGATTTTGACCTCTATTCCTGGTGTGAACAAGTTGATTTATGCCAAGGTGCGTAAGCAGATTTTGTCAGTTTTCGGAGGCAATATCAAGTCTATCGTTGTGGGTGGCGCAGCTATCAGCCGTCCTGTCGAGGAGGTTATGCGTAAGATTAAGTTGCCTTATACAGTGGGTTACGGTATGACTGAGTGCGCTCCACTTATCGGTTACTCTCCTTGGGAAACATTCCGTTTGGGCTCTTGCGGACGTGCTGTGACAAATATCGATGTGCGCATTGACTCTGACAATCCTCGCAAGACTGTTGGCGAGATTCAGGTCAAAGGCGACAATGTGATGATGGGCTATTACAAGAACCCAGAGGCCACCGACGCTGTATTTACCGAGGATGGTTACCTCCGCACGGGCGATTTGGGTATTATCGACAAACACGGCAATATCTTTATCAAGGGTCGTAGCAAGTGTATGATTCTCTCGCCTAACGGTCAGAATATCTACCCCGAGGAGATTGAGAGCAAGCTCAACTCTATGCCACGCGTTGGCGAGTCGCTCATTGTTGATCGTGGTCATCTGTTGGTTGCGTTGGTCGCTATGACTGCCGAGGATCAGAAGGTGGGCGTTACCGAGGAGCTTAAGGAGCAGATGGAGCAGAACCGCATCGAGCTCAACAAGATGATGCCTGCATATAGCAAGATTGCTAAGATTGAGATTATCGAGCAGGGCTTCGAGCACACTCCCAAGCAGTCAATCAAGCGTTTCCTTTATAAATAAGAATTTCTGTAATAAGAAATATTCCTGTAACATTCCATTCCGTTCCGTTGGTGGTAGAGCGACCGCCAACGGAATTTTTTTGCTCTGCGCTGACTAACTTTTGATGATAAGTATTGTTTCTCTCGGTTGGAGTTTGTAACTTTGTCGAAATTACAAACCGAAAAGATTATGTTGTCAAAAGATATCCGTGAGTCGATTATCGCGATGATTAAGCGCGAGGTGGTGCCTGCCATTGGTTGCACCGAGCCTGTCGCTGTGTCGTTGTGTGTGGCTCGTGCGACAGAGTTGCTGGGCTCAACGCCCGAGAAGATTACGGCGCGCTTGAGTGCCAATATTTTGAAGAATGCGATGGGCGTGGGCATCCCTGCTACGGGAATGATTGGTCTGCCTATTGCTATTGCGTTGGGTGCTTTGGTGGGTCGCTCGGAGTATGAGCTGGAGGTGCTGAAGGATGCCGATGCGGAGGCTGTTGAGCGCGGTAAGCAATATATCGACGAGGAGCGTATCTCGATTGAGCTTAAGAAGGGTATCACGGAGAAGCTATATGTCGAGATTGAGGCTGTGGCGGCAGGTCATCGTGCTGTGGCAATCATCTCTGGTGGTCACACCAATTTCGTCTATCTCCAGCGTGATGGGGAGGTGCTCTGTGACAATCAGGTCGCTGCGACGGAGCAGGCGGGAGGCGAAGAGGTAGCGCTCAACCTGCGTTGTGTCTATGACTTCGCTATGACAACACCTTTGGAGGAGATAGAGTTTATCGAGGAGTCTATGCGACTGAACAAGGCGGCAGCCGAGAGTGCCTTTGCAGGCGAGTATGGTCACGCCCTGGGTAAGATGCTGCGCCGCGAGAAGGAGATTAAGATTATGGGCGACAGCGTCTTTTCGCGCATACTGTCCTATACAGCCTCGGCTTGCGATGCCCGTATGGGAGGCGCAAAGGTGCCTGTGATGAGTAACTCGGGTAGTGGTAATCAGGGTATTACGGCTACGCTGCCCGTAGTTGTATATGGCGAGGAGTGCGGTGCTACGCACGAGCAGATGGTGCGAGCTCTGGTGTTGAGCCACTTGACGGTTATCTATATCAAGCAGAGCCTAGGTCGCCTGTCGGCATTGTGCGGATGTGTGGTTGCTGCTTCGGGCTCAAGCTGCGGTATTACCTACCTGATGGGTGGCGGCTATGACGAGGTGGCTATTGCTGTTAAGAATATGATTGCCAACCTTACGGGTATGATTTGCGATGGTGCGAAGCCAAGTTGCGCGCTAAAGCTGGCGAGCGGTGTCTCTACGGCGGTGCTCTCGGCAATGATGGCTATGGAGGGTCGCTGTGTCTCGAAGTTGGAGGGCATCATTGACGAGGATGTCGATCGTTCAATTCACAACCTCACCGCCATTGGTCGCGAGGGTATGAACTCCACCGACGAACTTATCCTTAATATTATGACCAGCAAGTAGGGTGCCTTCTTGTAATCCCACTTCAAAAGATATTGGTTGTCCTTCAAATCTTGTTGGGCAACCTTTTTTGCTGTATGCTTTGTCGGAACTTTCTCGCATATGGGGCTCGAACGGCGAAGCCGAAGCGCGGATACATATAAAGCGCAGACGATAGTCGAGCAATGTATATCTTTTTATCCGCGCAACCCGCAATTACGTGAGTAGCCGCTGTGGAGAGGACAATGTTTGGTAGCGTTCTGCTATAAGCAGATGTAATATATGCGGTGATGTAGGGAGCTTGCTCACAAACATCAACCGCATATATTGCATTGGAACGTAGTTCCGCTACTAAACATAAAAAGGAAGAACTAACATTCTTCCTTTTCAGTACCCCCTCAGGGGCTCGACTGCGCTACTACAGTAGGCAGTCGTGTGCTCGATATTGACATTCCCCCTAACCCCCCCCCTTTGTCAAAGGGGGACTTTGTCAGGATTCTCGCCCGAGGGCATATAAACAAAAAATCCGATGGAAAACCATCGGACCTTTTGTTGTACCCCCTCAGGGGCTCGAACCCTGGACCCCAACATTAAGAGTGTCGTGCTCTACCAACTGAGCTAAAGAGGCATCAATCTTTTAGATTGCTGGTGCAAAGATAGGGCAGATTTTCTTTTTGTGCAAATTTTTTTTGCCTTTTAATGAAAAAAATCTTTTTCTGGCATCTTTTACGCTCATTCTCTGCCGCACCTTGCCACAATGTTAATCGCTATTCCACTCGCCCGCAGCGTCGATATATATCACGGGGCGTTTCTCTTCCATCTCCTTCAGGCGCAGGTAGCTCTCGTAGAGGTTTATGCCGTTTGACGACTCCTCCGCCATAATATATCCAATCACGCACGCCTGACCGCGTGTCGTGCGGTATGATGTCTCAACTCTGTCCAGATACGCTGCCTTCCACTTTGGGTCGTTCGAAGGGTTGCCGCCTATTTGGCGTGACAGACCGCTGCTCTTGGTGTTGATAGGTATCTGTGCAATGACATACATTCCCAGCGAATCGCACATGCGATATACATTCTGTGGCACTGCGCCCATCTTGAATCTCAAGGCGTTATACTTCAGCACGCGTGCCGCGATGATGTCCTTGTCGGTAACCTTCAATGGGTCGAAATCGCGGTAGAAAAGCTCTGTTTTGATACCGTTGATGAAGAAGTCGCCCTCATCGTTAGCCTCCACCGTGCGGAAGCCAATCATATGCGACTGATACTCCACGTTGCGACCCTCGACCTGTGTGCGTATGTTGAGGCGGTAACGTACAGGCATCTCGGCGCACCACGTCAAGGCGTAGGGTATCTGCGCTGTGAACTTTACAGTATCCTCGCTACGCATTCCGAGCGTTACGTCACGATGACCATAGGTCACTACCGTTGTGTCGGGCGCCACCAG
This sequence comes from Rikenellaceae bacterium, assembly GCA_015059905.1. GTDB lineage: Bacteria > Bacteroidota > Bacteroidia > Bacteroidales > Rikenellaceae > Alistipes. The sequence continues at coordinate 391,212 of SUZN01000002.1, read as the reverse complement.
CTCATAGTGTATACGTGCTTTCTTGGGGTTGAGCGACTCGGTCTTGACAATCATTCCCAGCTCCACGTTGGCATACTCGCTCTTCATATCGACAAATGTCTTGTGTACCACGTCACGCACGCGAATCATTGGTTGCGACATCACAAACACCTCACCGATGTGTGCTTCGGTCTTTTCGTTGAAGCACTCCATCTTGCGGCTGAAATGCTCCTTCAGCACGCGGATAGAGATGGTGTTCACATCCTCCTTCGAGGCCTTCGTCACGTTGAACTCGGCAGGGGCAAAGGCATTTGCCGAGTAGCCCACCTTCTTGCCGTTGATGAGCACCTCATACGCGCCCGAAGCCTCATCGACGTAGAGTATCGCCATACGGCTCAGCCATACGAACGGAATGACGTACTTCGACGTGAATACCACTGCATCCTCCTCCTCGGTGCGTGTCCACTCCTTCACGGGGCGAACGAACTTCGATGCCACCATACCTGCGCCCAGATTTTGAGCCTCCTCGGCGGTAGGATAGGGGACAACCTTTGTACGTGCCTTCTCGCGACCAAGCGAGATATACTCTGGCGAGTCGTACTCCTGTGCATTTATCGCCGCACAAGAGAGGGTTAGGAGCGATATGATTAAGAAAAATCTTTTCATAGTTTGGTTATAATTGCTATATTTGTCGGTCAAAGTTACGAAAAATTTTATTTATACGATGATTTCTCTGCCAAAACTCAACTTTCCGCGCATAAATTTACACGCTGTGGAGGATAATGGGCGCACGATGGTCTTCGATTGTGTGCGTTCCTCTTACGTTGTGCTTACTCCCGAGGAGTGGGTGCGTCGTCATCTGGTGGAGTTTCTCATATCTCATTGCCACGCCCCTCTGCGCTCCATAGTGGAGGAGTATCCCATCGCACTGAATACAATGGCGCAGCGTGCCGATGTCGTTGTGCTGGATGCCGAGGCTCGTCCGTTGCTCGTTGCCGAGTGTAAGGCTACGGATGTCAATCTTGGGTGTGATACAATTCGCGAGGAGGTCTTTTCTCAGGCTACGCGCTATAATGCTGTGCTTGGTGCGCGATATGTCGTTCTGACAAATGGCGTTCATCACTTCTGCTACGAGCGTACCGCATCGGGATATTTGCCGATGGCATCATTCCCCACGCTTGGTGAGCCTATGCCGTAGGCTTGGGCTGTGTTCTCTCCAGATGTTCGCGGAAGCTGTCGCGGTAGTTTATGCTGATAGGCACATAATCCCCATTATCGAGAAATATCTTTCCTCGTGCATAGCTTGCTACGCGCTTTAGGTTTACTATGTAGGAGCGATGCACACGCATAAAACTGTTTGCTGGCAGTGAGCTCTCCATATTCTTCAGGCGGAACAGGGTGGTGAGCTTCGAGCCGTCAGAGAGGTGCAGTCTCACATATTCGCCCACGCTCTCGGCGTAGATGATGTCGCTGAACTTGACCATCGTTATCTTGTAATCGGCTTTTATCGAGATGTAGTCGTGCTGCTCGCTCGTCTTTGCACTCTCCACGTCAGCAATCTCGCTCTCGGGCATACTCTTCTGCTCGCGCATACGTTGCAACTCAAGCAGCGAGCGCGACTTCTCAACGGCGTGCGAGAAATCCTCAAAGGCAAATGGCTTAAGCAGATAATCCACCGCATCCAGCCTGAAACCCTCGATGGCATACTCCGAGTAGGCAGTGGTAAATACAACCAGCGGAGGATGTTTCAGTCCGCGCACAAACTCAATGCCGTTCACGTCGGGCATATTTATATCCACGAAGATAACATCGACACTCTCCTTGTCGAGTGTCTGCTGTGCCTCGGCTGCGCTGCTGCATAGTGCGATGAGCTCTACGTTTGCTATGCGCTCAATATAACTCTTTATCTGACGTAGAGCCAGCGGCTCATCGTCAATTGCTATGCATCTAATCATCTCGCAACGGGGATTGAAAGTTTTACATAATACTCCTCCGCCCGACTATCGTCAAGAGTGAGGTTATATCGCTTGCCATAAATCAGGTCGAGTCGCTTGCGTACATTCTCCAGCCCCACGCCGCCTCGTGCTACTGTGGTCGATGAGTGTCGTGAGTTGCGTACCTCGGCGTATGCCTTTTCGCCATCGCAGCTCAATTTGATATGCACATACGAGGGGTGGTTGTAGCTCACACCGTGCTTGAAAGCGTTTTCGACAAATACAATCAGCAGCAGTGGTGGCACCTTCACGCCGAGAGGAATCTCTCCGTCAATCTCGAAGCGTATATCCACCGCATCGGTGTAACGTATCCGCATAAGGGCTATGTAATGCTCGATAAAACGCACGTCGTTGGCTATGTCGGTCACCTGGTTTTCGGTGTCGTACAACACATATCGCATCATCTTCGAGAGCTCAATCACGGTGGTCTTTGCCGCCTCGGAGTCGATGTCGATTAAGGCGTGGATGTTGTTGAGCGTGTTCATAAAGAAGTGCGGATTTATCTGATACTTCAGTGCATCCATCTCCGATTGCAGGTTCTGATGCTCCAGCTCGGTCATCTTGTGCTCATTCTCCATCGCCTTGAACATAAACTTGATACCGCAGTTCGCCGATGCAAGGAACACACCCAGCAGCACGTTCCAATACCACGCAAGGTCGGTGAACGAGGCTCGTCCGTGGATGACGTAGAGGTCGCCACCCGCGTAGGGCAGATAGCGTATCGACTCGTAGTAATACTCCAGCGAGTAGAACAACGCAACCAGGATGGCTAACGTCACCAGCACATAAGATATATATCGTTTGCGGAAGAGCAGATATGGGGCAAGGATTGAGTTGTTCACGATGAAGATGAAGATATAGGGCAGCAACTTACTCCACGCCGTGAGGATATTCACCAGATAGATATGCTCCTCCGACATCATCTTCGAGTTGAGGATTGGCACCAGCAGAGCCATACTCCACACCATAATGTAGAGCAGTCGCTCGCCAATCAGGGGCTTGTATGTGTTTTTGGCCATCTTCATATAGGACAAAGATAAGAATTTTTCCAGGAAATACCCTCTTTGGATGTTACAAATCTTTCAGTTGTTCGTACTATAAATAAAAATCAGTATCTTTGTTTATAAATTTATTGTTGCTATGAAGAGATTTCTACTCCTTGTTGCCTTATGCTGCTCGATGGTGGTGGCTGAGGCTAAAAAGCCCTCTATGCCACATATGTACGCCCACCGAGGCTCGTGGAGCAAAAGCGATAAGGGCGAGTTCATAATCCCCGAAAACAGCGTTGCTGCCGTGACGGCTGCGGCTCGTATGGGTTACGAGGGTATCGAGTGTGATGTGCACTACACAAAGGATGGTCGTATGGTCATCCTGCACGATGCTACACTTAACCGCACCTGCCGACGCGCTGATGACTATTCGTGTCTGAAAAAACCTGTGTATCTGCGTGATTTGACCTTCGAGGAGCTGCGTCGCGATTATGTGCTGGAGTCCACCGACCCTGCGCTGCGTACCCCCGTACCTACGCTGGAGGAGCTTTTGGAGGAGTGCAAGCGTTGCGGCATTGTCCCTATGCTGCATAGCGATTTGATGGAGTCCTACCACGTCGCACAGCGTATGTTCGGCAACGAGTGGATATGCTTCACGGGCGGCGTGGAGCATATGCAGAAGGTGCGTGAGTTTTCGGATTGTACTATCCTGCTGGCTATAAACGACGGCACAGCCGAAGAGAATATTGCCCGCCTGAAACAGATTGGCGGACATTGCGGTATATCGACAATGAACTACTCGCTCTATACGCCCGAATTCTGCCGCGCTCTTACCGATGCGGGCTACGAGGTGCAGGCATCCATCTTCCCTGCGCCTCACGAGGCTTACGCCCAGCGCAACGGCATCACCTACCAGCTCACCGACTTTTCATATATGCCTACCAAGCGCAAAGCCGATTGCAAGATGTCGGTCCACAGCGGATGGTACAACAAGCTCGGTTTGGGTGCTGGCGCGAAACACTTTACCCCCAGCCGCGAGGGCGACTATATGGGGTGCGTTGTGGAGATTAAGATGCGTGGACGAGCTACGAAAGAGCCAAAGTTTGATTTGGACGAGAGCAAAGTGGGCTGTGTCGAGGTTACGCTCAACGGTAAACGATATGAGTTTGAACATCGTGGCAAGGAGTCAATTTACGTAGGCTACCGCATTATGGGTGGGTCAGCCTCTAAACTTGAAACCAAGGAGAGTCGCCTGAATAACCGCACTTGTGTGAAGCGAATACGTCACAAACTATACTATTTATAGCAAAAAATGGCTGTCACCCGAAAATGACAGCCATTACTATTTTCTCAATCTGCAAAAACTACATCGTAGCCTTTGACTCAACCGCAACCTCTGTGCTTACCTTCTTTATCAAGCCCTGCAACACAGTACCAGGACCCAGCTCGGTAAACTCATCGAAGCCATCGGCAATCATATTGCGTGAAATCTGTGTCCAACGAACGGGCGATGTGAGCTGCGCGATTACGTTTGTCTTAATCTGCTCGGCATCGCTCTGTGGCTGCGCATCCACATTCTGATAGATAGGGCATACGGGAGTGTGGAACTCAACCTCTGCAATTGCCTGCTCCAGCTCGGCGCGCGCTGCCTCCATCAGTGGAGAGTGGAACGCACCACCCACAGGCAAGCGCAATGCACGCTTCGCACCCGCCTCCTTGAGCTTCGCGCAAGCGGCATCGACAGCCTCGTCAGCACCCGAAATAACCAGCTGACCTGGGCAGTTGTAGTTTGCAGCAACCACCACTCCCTCAATCTCCTGGCATACCTTCTCGACAACTTCATCCTCCAAGGCGAGGATAGCTGCCATACCTCCTGGCTCATTCTCGCAGCACTCCTGCATAGCCATAGCGCGCTTTGCCACCAATCGCAAGCCATCCTCAAACGAGAGTGCGCCCGCAACCACCAGTGCCGAGAACTCGCCCAGCGAGTGACCTGCCACAGCGTCGGGCTTCACGTCCAGCACCTTCGCCAAAATCACCGAGTGAAGGAATACGGCTGGCTGTGTTACTTTGGTCTGTTTCAAGTCGTCGGCAGAGCCCTCAAACATAATATCGGTAATACGGAAACCGAGTATCTCGTTGGCCTTCTCGAAGAGTGCCTTTGCCTCGGCATTGTTCTCGTATAACTCTTTTCCCATTCCCGAGAACTGTGCACCTTGTCCTGGGAATACATAAGCGTGTTTCATAATCTGTTCTAATTTATATGCTTTCATTTGCGAGCTCGCGACAAACTCGTTGTTAATCGGGCGCAAAGATAGGCTTTGTAATTCAAAATTCAAAATTCAGAATTCCAAAAAAAATCCCCCAATCCGTAGATTGAGGGAAATTGGTAATGGTTATATTAATAATATCTCCAGTTCTTGCTTTCAGCATTCTTTCTATCAGTCTCCGATATCTCGTTCTCTTCGACTTTGTCGGTTGAAACTACAGATAAAGTTGCGTAGTCTGTTATAAAAATCCAGGGATAGTGGATACTTTTGCCAGTCCAATCGGTTAGCGCATTGATTATTTTGGACATCTCCGCAGCCTTTATTTTATTGTTAAAGCAAATAAGATTATACAACCCTGTATTCTTGCTTACATCCAGCGATGTAAGCTTATTGTTGGAGCAGGATAATATGCCCAATTCAGAGTTTTTGCTTACATCCAAAGTTGTCAAATTGTTGCTGGCGCAAGCCAACCACTCCAATTTCGTATTTTTTGTCATATCTAACTGCGTCAGCTGGTTGAAGGCACAGGTGAGATATTCCAATTCAAGGTTATTGCCAACATTTAATGTCGTCAATTGATTGTTGTCGCATTGGAGGAGCTTTAAGCTGGGGTTTCGGCTTACATCCAACCCTGTCAAACCATTCTCTCGACAACGAATATAGGGGATATCGCCCTTAACGACTACGGTTTGAGATGTAAGTTTATAAACAAAATCTACAACTCCACTTTCTAAAAGTCCGCCACCATCCATATCAAATTCCTCTTCGCTTATTTTTGTCGCACCAATCACATCGGTAGGAGTATTTTCCCTGTGAAATCTTAGAGTGATTGTTTCGCCGACCTTTTTATTAGTCGTTAGAGTAATTTGAGGTTCTTGCTTAATATCTTCATCTTCGTTCTCACATGCGACAAATGATGGTACAACTGCCACAAATGCGAATGTGGCAAGAAGAAGTGAAATAATCTTTTTCATAGACTTAAAGTTTTTAGGTTAAAACACTCTCTTTTTCGGGACTAAGTTAAAGAAAAACTATGATATTCGCAAAAATTCTGACAACCTTTTTTTGTAATAAATGTTATTTTTTATATCCGCAAAATGTTAGAGGTGATTCAAGAATTATGTTTCGCGAAATTTTGTGCTATATTGCTGAATTTTGTCGTGGAATGGGGGTGAATTTGGTAATTTTTATAAATATTGTAAAATAATTAAAAAATCTATTGTATATTCAATTAAAAGTCACTATATTTGCGTGACAGATAATAATAATCCTCAATAATGTACTATGTCATCGTTAGCAGAATTCTTTAATATCGAGCCCAATAAGCAGATGAAGGGTATTACGCACAAGAACAATATCATCAAGCGTAATATTATTGCCTATATGGCAGTCAATGGCGAATCTACTCTCTCGGAGCTGACCAAGGAGTTGCACATCAGTGTTCCCACAATCACCAAATTGGTGCAGGAGCTTATCGAGGATAATATCGTCAATGATTTGGGCAAGGTGGAGACCCCTGGCGGTCGTCGTCCCAATGTCTTTGGCTTGGCTAATTCGGCGATTTATTTTGCAGGTGTGAATGTGGCGCGTGATAATATGACCTTTGTCATCACCGACCTTCAAAACAACATCGTTAAGGAGAGTATCGACCCTACCTTCGAGTTGCAAAATCGTCCTCAATGTCTGGAGAAGATTTGCTCTAATATCGAGAATTTTATCAACGATTGCGGCATCGACCGAGGCAAGATTTTGGGCTTGGGAGTCTCTATCGTGGGTCGTGTAAACCCCGAGACGGGTCGCAGCTATGCCTACTTCACCTCCAACGACGAGTCGTTACGTGATATCATTCAGGAGCGCGTAAAGATTCGTGTATTGCTCGAAAACGACACCCGCGCACGTTGCTATGCCGAGTATCATTGCGGTAAGTCCAAGTCCGACAGCGATGTGATCTATCTGCATCTGGGTCGTGGTGTGGCTATCGGTATCGTTATCGACGGCAAGCTCTACTACGGTAAGAATGGCTTTGCTGGCGAGTTTGGTCATATCCCATTCTTCGACAACGAGACCATCTGCGCCTGCGGTAAGAAGGGATGTCTGGAGACCGAGGTGTCGGGTATTGCCATCGAGGAGAAGATTGTGAAGCTCATCAAGAGCGGCGTGAACACCATCCTGCGTGAGAAGTACGACCGTGGCGAGCGTATTCACATCGATGATATCATCGCTGCGGCACAGAACGACGATAACCTCTCTATCGAGCTTATCGAGGAGGTGGGCGAGAAACTGGGCAAGGCTGTTGCCTTCCTGATTAACACCTTCAACCCTGAGACTGTTATCGTGGGTGGTAATCTGGCAGCTGCGGGCGACTATATTATGTTGCCGTTGAAGTCATCTACAAACAAGTATTCGCTCAACCTCGTCTATAAAGACACCAAGTTCCGTCAGTCGAAGATGTCGGAGAACGCCAATGCGTGGGGTGTTGCGATGCTTATTCATAACAAGATTATCGGTTTGTAATCCCTTGCAGGATGAACATCGAAGGTGGTATATGCCGTTTGAGAGCGTTGGAACCAAGCGATTTGGATGCTCTTTACGGCTGGGAAAATGATACAGATGTGTGGCGAGTAAGCGGAACGTTGGCTCCGTTTTCTCGCCACGTCCTTTCTCGTTTGATTGAGGAGCAGCAGTTCGATATATATGCTACGCGTCAGATGCGCCTTGTCGTGGAGTCTTTGACGGGCGAGGTAGTCGGTGCGGTCGATTTGTTTGAGTTTGACCCGCATAACCGACGTGCGGGCGTGGGTATTATCATCGATGCCGCACATCGTCGCAAGGGTTATGCTCTCGCAGCCTTAATGGCTCTTGAGGGATATGTACGCGAGGTGTTGCAGATGCACCAGTTGTGGTGTAGCATTACCGAGGATAATGCAGCGAGCCTCAAGTTATTCGCTAAAGCTGGCTACACGGAGTGCGGTCGCCGCCGAGGGTGGTATCTCACACCTGATAGAGAGTTGGATGAGATGTTGTTTCAGAAGCTATTATAAGGCACAAAAAAAAGAGGTCAAGCGACCTCTTTTTTCTTATCGTTCCTGCTGGTTAGAAGTGGAACACGCAACTCAAGCCCCAGTTGCCGAAGCCGTCACCCCAAGCGTCGTTGAGGATTAGCACCGTAGGACGATAGTCGATAGCCAATGATATTGGTGCGCGGTCGAAGCGATAACCACACGCTACGTTACCAGATACACCCAAGTTGAAGTCAGCAGCCTCACCGTTGTCCCAAATACCAACCGAGCCACCAACGCCAAGCTGCAAGAACCAGTTGTCAGATGCACCGAAATTCAATACCTCCCAATTGTGAACAACTGTACCAAAGAAGCTGCCGTCGAAGTCGAACATACCAGCATTAACCTTCAATACATTGCCAGAGTTGAGGAAACGCTCATACTGCAACTCTGTACCTGCGCCTGCGCGGAGACCCAATGCGTTGTTCTGTGCAAAAGTTGTTACTGCAAACAGGCAGAATACAACAGCCAAAATAAGTTTTTTCATAACATTAAGTTTTTAATGGTTAATACTCAATACAAATATAAATAAAAAAAGGAAAAAAACAAGCAGGATTTAACAAAAAATCTATATTTATTCCTTTTTGCTCCAAATCTATTCAGCCTTCTCTCGCTCTATAATTTTCGCTCCCATATCTGGGTATTCGTTGTAGAAACGCTCTATGTATGCCTTCTCCTCGGCGGTGCAACCCACCAGGAGCTTCATCTCGGCATCGCACTTATCCAAATCTACCGTGCAGATTACGGCATCCAATCTTCGAGAGGGGTCGCTGCCCAGCCATACATCAAGACCCTCGCCATCGGTTGAACTTACGCCATCTAGGTAGCCGTAGTCCAGCGCATAAACGATGTCCGAAAAACGAGGATGCACCGAGCCTTTAGGTCGGTCGATGACAATCTTATTTCGCTCCAGTAGGGAGTCCAGACGCTGCCAGAATATATAATCTCTATTCATCATATTTTCAATTTGTTCTATTGCTTTAATTCAAGTATTGCTTTATCTTCAGTTTCCATCTCCGCTTCCACCTCTGTCTCGCTCAACTCAACCAGCCGCGCCGATTGTCTTTTGGTTGTTGGCAATCCCAATTTACGCATTCTTTCGCCCACACGCACGATGTTGTTTCTGCCTGTGTGCAGACGTTTGTAGGCATTGTCGTAATAATCCTTCGCCTTGCCGATATTTGTGCCTACAGCCTCAAGGTCGGCGGTGAATGCCACCAGCTGCTCGTAGAGCTTTACTCCCTCCTCGATAATCTGCGCATAGTTCTTGCTCTGCTCGTCACGGCGCCACAGGTCATCGACAATCTTCAGTATGGCAAAGAGGTTTGTTGGCGACGAGATAATCACCTTCTTCTCGTGTGCCTCGTTCCAGATGGTGTTGTCATACTTCAGCGCATCGAGGAATGCAGGCTCGTTGGGGATGAACATAATCACAAAGTCGGGCGACTGCACCAGCTTTTGGTAGCTCTTTGAGCTTAATCCCGTGATGTGCTTGCGTATTGAGGCTATGTGTCGCTCCATTGCCGTTTTGCGCTCCGATTCGCTCTCGGCATTGACATAGTTTATGTAGTCGGGCAGTGATACCTTCGAGTCGATGATTATATGCTTGTCGTTGGGCAGCTTCAGCACCACATCGGGACGGCGGTCGTTGTTCTCCTCGTCCTTGGTACTGTATTGTGTGTAGTAGTGTACGCCACGAATAAGGTTCGAGCCCTCGAGGATGCTCTCCAGAATCATCTCACCCCAGTCGCCACGCACCTTCGAATTGCCCTTCAGTGCGTTGGTGAGGTTGGTTGTCTCGGTTGTAATCTGCTGGTTTAGCTCCATCAGGCGTTGCAACTCGTTTTTGAGCGCACCACTCTGCTCGGTCTGCTGTGTGAAGATGGCATCCACTCTCGAACGGAACTCCGAGATATTGTCTTTGAAAGGTTTGAGGATTATATCCATCGACTCACGGTTCTCCTCCTTGAAGCGACGACTCTGCTCGCCCAGTACATCACCCGCCAGCGTGCGGAACTGCTCCTTGAGTGATTGCTGTAACTCCTCCTGCGAGCGTACCTTGTCGGCAATGGAGCGTCGCTCCGCCTCCAGCTCGGTCTCTGCCTTTACGCGTGCCATCTGTTCTGCCTCACGCGCCGTGCGCTCCTGCTCCAGCCTCTGTTGCAGCGAGTGCAGTTGAGAGGATAGCTCCGTCTCGCTCTTGGCAGCAGCCTCCTGTGTCTGCTTGAGCGAGTCGCGTAGTTCCTTGCTCTGGCGACGCTGGATGATGAAAAGTGTTAGCAACGTAATGCCTGCAATGGCAAGTGCTGCAATGACGATAATATAATAAGTTGTAATCATAGACAAATACTTTTTACAAAGGTACTAATTTTTGTAGAAAAATACTAACTTTGTATAAGAATGCCAAAACTAAAAACCTAATAATATGAAACTGAAGAAGATTTTTGTTGCGGTGGTTGCTCTGTTCTGTGCAGTATCTGTTTTTGCACAAACCTCGCAGCGTATAGCCGTTCCAACCTCGGTTGAGAAGTGGATTACCTCGACTTTTGCGAAGGGCAAGACCCCGCCATTCTCGTTTGTTTATGATGGCGTGAACTCGCAGCAGTTTATCCGCAAGTGGCGACACTCGATTGTGAAGAACTCTGCCGAGGAGGGTGTCGTGTCGTACACCATCAGCTATCTTGACAAGGCTACAGGCTTGAGGGTTGATTGCCACGTGAAAGGTTTTCAGGCGTTTGGTGCTGTGGAGTGGGTGCTGAATTTTACAAATACAGGCACTGCCAACACCCCACAGATTACAGGCGTGAAGGCTTTGGATTACTCTGCGCTGGCGGTCAGCGATGGCGAATTCAGTGTGTTGCATGCACTCGGCAGCAACCACGATAGAGCCGATTTTCGCCCTCAAATTTCAGCCATCACATCGGATAAGCCACTGAATATGTCACCGCATCACGGTCGCTCGTCAGACACTTCTGCGTTTCCATTCTTCAATGTGATTACGCCTGATAATAAGGGTATTGTGGTCTCTGTCGGCTGGACAGGAACGTGGTTTGCTGATGTGACTGCTCCAAAGCTCAAGAGTGTAAACCTCGCAGCAGGTATGAAGAGTATGGATTTGCACCTCTACCCAGGCGAGGCTATCCGCACACCGCTGGTTGCAATGCTCTTCTGGCAGGGTGAGGACTATATGACGGGTAACAATACGTTCCGCCGCTTTGTACTGGCGCATCACACCTATAAACCTACGACAGAGTATGCAAGCTACACGCCTCTGTGCGGTGGTATGGATTGGGGTGACCCTGCACCTTGCAACGAGTATGGTTGCCTGACCGAGGAGTATGCGGTAGCTATCATCAAACGATATGAGTTCTTTGAGCTGAAGCCCGAAGTCATCTGGCTTGATGCTGGCTGGTATGAGGGAGCTGGTGGCTGGAATGCCAATTGGTGGGATAGTGTCGGTAGCTGGGTGGCAGACAAGAAGCGTTTTCCACGAGGTTTGAAGCCGCTGTCGGAGGCTGCACACTCTATCGGTGCGAAATTTATGGTGTGGTTTGAGCCTGAAAGAGTGTATGATGGCTCTCTGCTGGCGAAGGAGCACCCCGAGTGGCTGTTGAAGGTGGAGCCAGGAAATAACCTGCTCGATTTGGGTAATAAGGAGGCTCTGGATTGGGTATGTAAGTATATTGGCGACTTTTTGGAGGAGAATGGAATCGACTACTATCGTCAGGATTTCAATATGGCAATCAATCCCTATTGGGAGCGATTTGACGAGCCAGGTCGCAAGGGTATGAAGGAGATTCGCCACATCGAGGGCTTGTATGCTTTCTGGGATTATCTGCATGAGCGTTTCCCAAATCTGATGATTGACAACTGCGCTTCGGGAGGTCGCCGTATTGACCTTGAGACCACAAGCCGCAGTATCCCATTGTGGCGTACCGACTATCAGTATAGCGAGGTGAATGGTTATCAGTGTCACACCTATGCGCTCAACTTCTTCCTACCGCTGCACGGTACAGGAACATATAATGTTGACCCTTATGGTTATCGTTCAAGTATGAGTTCGGCAACTGTGTGTAATTGGGTGCTTACGGGGCAGGGTGTCACCGTGCCAGGAATGCAGAACTATATGCAACAGTTCCGCGAGCTTCGCCCATACTATCTGGAGGATTACTACCCACTCACAGGCTTGCAGGACCATACGCCCGACACCGTTTGGCTGGCATATCAGCTCAACCGCCCATCAGACGATACGGGTATTGTGATGGCGTTCCGCCGCAAGGATAACCAGCAACCCGAGATTGATGTGCAGCTGCGTGGTTTGAAGGCGGAGGCTACCTACGATGTGCTGAATGTTGATTCGGGCGAGAAGTTTAGCATCAAGGGCGAGGAACTGATGAAAGGACTCAAGCTGAAACTCGAAAATCCTTATTCGTCACTCCTGCTGAAGTATTCGATAGCAAAATAAACAAAAAGAAAGACCCCAAAGGCATTGCGCTTTTGGGGTCTGGTTTCCTAAAACATATACGACATACCGAAATAGAAATTACGATTATTGACCGTGCCGCCAAACTCCTGCGCTATATCGAGCAAGCCCCAATCATAGCCCAGGAAGATGCGATAGTGGTCGAATAGTTGTACGCCTCCCTGTAAGCCCAGGCCGAAATCAAAGCGTTTCACGCCCGAGTCGCCAAAGGCATCGGGTTTGGTTGTGTTCTCGCCATCGAAAACCTTATTTGTGCCGAAAAGACCGATGCCGAAGTAGGGTCCAAACGAGGCAAATACTCCGAGGTTGTCGCCCAAATCGTAACGATAACCGATGTGTATCGGAATTTCAAGGTAGTAGGGGCGCACGGTGTTACTCATATACGTTCCCTCTACGACCTGCTCAATCTTTGCGCCTCGCGAACTGAGCAGCGCCTCCATATCAAAGTAGAAGCCGTCGGTGATAAAGGGCGCATCAAGCTCCATACGAAAGCCTGCCTTGAAGCCCAATCGCGATTCGGGGTCATAGGAGATGCCACCCGCCTCAACGGCGTAGTTGCTGACATTCATTGCGCCCGTGATGCCATAGCGCAGACCCTGTGCCGACGACCCTGCGGCGATGAGCAGAAATAACGAAAATAAAGGTAAAATTTTTCTCATAACAACAGTTTTTTTAATTGGTTTGCAACGTGGATGTGCAAAAAATATGCTTTTCGTTGTGGTAGAAGATAAAAAGGACTAAAGTTTATAGTTGTCATAGTTTGGGTGTGTTGTGCTTTTTTGGAACAAAAATTTTGCTAAAAAGAAAATAATGCTTAATTTTGAAAAGGAAATGTGCCTATTTGAAAATATTAACCAACCGAATTCTATAAAATGAAGAACCGAAAATTAAGAATGGGTATGATTGGTGGCGGTAGCGATGCCTTTATTGGTGCTATCCACCGTCGTGCTGCCCTGATGGAGAATGGAATCGACCTTGTGTGCGGTTGTTTCTCTATTAACCCTGAAATCTCGTTGAGCTCGGGTCGCTCATACTTCGTACCCGATGACCGCATCTACTACACTTGGGAGGAGATGCTGGAGAAAGAGGCTGCTCTGCCAGAGGATAAGCGAATGGATTTTGTTACCATCGTGACACCCAACCGTTTCCACTATGCCCCTGCTGCAAGAGCCCTGGAACTGGGCTTTAATGTGGTGATTGACAAGCCTATGACCTTCACATTGGAGGAGGCTTTGTCGTTGCGTGAGAAGGTCAAGGAGACAGGCTTGACACTCGCCTTGACTCACGTTTACAGCGGCTATCCTGCCGTTAAGGAGATGAAGCGACGTATTGCTGCGGGTGTGATTGGCAAGGTGCGTCGTGTATTTGTAGAATATACCCAGGGCTGGCTCTCGAAGCGAATTGAGCTTCAGGGTGGTAATAACGCGGTGTGGCGTAACGACCCAAAGCAGGCTGGTAAGGGTGGCTGTGTGGGTGATATCGGTACTCACGCTTGGCACTTGGTGGAGTATGTTACAGGTGCAAAGGTTACAGAGGTTTGTGCCGACTTGCAGCGTGTAGCAACTGGTCGTCCTGTGGATGATGATGCTTGTGCATTTATGCATACCGATCAGGGTTTTACTGCTCTGTTGCAGGCTACGCAGATTGCTACGGGTGAGGCTAATAATATCCGTCTTCGCGTGTATGGCGAGGAGGGTGGTATGGAGTGGCGACAGATGGAGCCTAATATTCTGATTGCCAAGTGGCACGACCGTCCAGAGGAGCATATCCGTATGGGCAACGGTGGCGACTTCTTGTCTGACTTTACAAAGTGGAATACTCGTACCCCAGCGGGTCATCCCGAGGGCTTTATCGAGTCGTTTGCAAACATCTATCGCAACTTCGCTCTCACAGTTCGTGCTCGTCACGCTGGTGAGACTCCAACCGAGGAGATGCTCGACTTCCCAAATGTGGAGGATGGCGTTCGTGGTATGCAGTTCGTTGAGACTATGGTGCAGGCGGGCTATGACAGCGAGCAGAAGTGGCATAAGTGGGTGGAAAAATAGTTCAAAAAACAGACTTTTTATCCAATTTTTGATGTGGGGGTAATTGACTTTTGGTTGATTACCTCTTTTTTTTCTAAAGAAAAAAGTTGTTTTGCTTTGAAAACATCAAAAAAAATACTAATTTTGACCGAATTTAGTGCTAAAAAGAATAGTTTTCAATAATTATGTCGAAATCAGGTAATAAGAAAAAGTATTTTCTTGCGGTATTGGCGGGTCTTGTGATCGGCTTTTCGTTGATGATTGCATTCAACTATATGTGGGTGAATAGCTCGAAGAATGAGTCTTGTATGGCTTGTCACTTCCACCCTGAGTCGGATGCAAGTTGGAAGCAATCTGTACACTACAACAACGAGAGTGGTGTGATGACTGACTGTGCAGCGTGCCACCTCCCACCCAAGGGCTCGTTTGAGTATGTGAAGGCAAAGACCTTGACAGGTGTAAAGGATTTGTGGTCATACATGACCAAGAAGACCGAGGAGGTCGATTGGGACAGCAAGGGCGAGTTGGAGTATGCGCAACAAATCGTCTATAACGAGTCTTGCAAAGCGTGCCACGTCAATATTTTCCCTGCGGGTATGAGCGATGAGGGCGTTACGGCTCACCTCTACTACGACGATAACGAGGAGAAACTCAACCTTCAGTGCATCAGTTGCCACCTCGACGTAGGTCACTACAACCCCAACTACAAGCACTCTGCTCTTACCGAGGCTCCTGTAACAGAGGATAACGGTATCGTGTATGAGGCGGCTACTCCTGTGACAGAGTTTGCAAACTTTGTGGAGACAATTCCAGGTACAGGCGCTTCAATCAGTATGATTGCCATCCCTGGTGGTAGCTTCAAGATGGGTAGCTCGGAGAAGGAGCCATTCCATAAGGCTGACGAGGCTCCACAGCGTAACGTGACCGTGTCGCCATTCTTTATGGGCGAGCTGGAGGTAACTTGGGACCAGTATTGGACATTCTACAAGGAGACAATGTCGGAGGGTCGTACATCGCCCGAGACTATATATGCCAACAACCAGCGTGAGGATTGCGACGCAGTGAGTGGTCCAACGCCTCCATTTGGTTTCCCTGACCAGGGCTGGGGTATGGGCGAGCGTCCTGCAATCACCATGACTCACTATGCAGCCGAGACCTTCTGTCAGTGGCTTACACTCAAGACGGGCAAGAAGTACCGTCTGCCAACCGAGGCGGAGTGGGAGTATGCTGCACGTGGTGGCACAGAGACCCCATACTACTTCGAGGGTAACCCAAAGAAGTTCTCTGACGAGGGTTTCTGGAGTGGTTTGTTCGGTGCTGACACAACAGTTATCAATAGCTATGTAATCTACGCTCACAACAGCAAGAACCGTACACAGGAGCCATCGAAGGTGAAGGCAAACCCATTCGGACTGAAGAATATGCTGGGTAATGTAATGGAGTACTGCTCTGACTACTACGCCGAGGATGCATATTCAAAGATGCAGGATGGTGCTGTGAACCCAACAGGTCCAGCAAGCGGCGATGAGTATGTTGTGCGTGGTGGTTACTATGTGGACGATGCAGCTAACCTTCGTAGCGCAGCACGTCGCAAGACCGAGCACGACGCTTGGCTTAAGACCGACCCACAGAACCCAAAGAGTATCTGGTGGTACTCTGATATCAAGGGTATCGGCTTCCGCGTGGTATGCGAGGTGCCAGAGGGCGTAGCGGCAAACTAATGCAACTTTAGAAACTGAAAAAACAAAACAATATTTTATAAAAACTACTAAAATAAAACTACTATGAGCA
Organism: Rikenellaceae bacterium; assembly: GCA_015059905.1. Classification (GTDB taxonomy): domain Bacteria; phylum Bacteroidota; class Bacteroidia; order Bacteroidales; family Rikenellaceae; genus Alistipes. The sequence goes on along the minus strand of SUZN01000002.1, from coordinate 374,623 downwards.
AGAACAAAATGAGCAGAAAGGACTTCTTGTCTTTGTCTGCAATTGCAGGTGTTTCAACATTGGTTGGTTCATCAACACTTATGACCTCTTGTGGCGAGAAGGGTCCAGTTTACACTCCACTCAAGCAGCCAGGTGAGTACTACGTTCCAGTATTGAACGATAAGGCTGACGATGGTAAGGAGCTTAAGGTTGGTCTTGTAGGTTGCGGTGGTCGTGGTTCTGGTGCTATCTACAACCTTTTGAACGCTGCTAACGGCATTAAGGTGGTTGCTTTGGGTGATACTTTCGCTGACCGCGTTAATGATATTAAGGGTCGTTTGGCGAAGGATGGTCACGTTGTGGCTGACGATAAGTGCTTCGTAGGTTTCGACGCTTACAAGAAGGTTATCGACTCTGGTATCGATATGGTAATCCTTACTACTCCTCCAGCATTCCGTCCACAGCATTTCCAGTATGCAACAGAGAAGGGTGTTCACTCATTCTTGGAGAAGCCAATCGCAGTTGATGCAAAGGGCTACCGTACAATCATGGCTACTGCAAAGCAGGCACAGGCTAAGAACTTGAGCGTTGTTTGCGGTACACAGCGTCACCACCAGCGTCCATACGTTGAGGCTTTCCAGAAGATTCAGGAGGGTTACATCGGCGAGATTACAGGCGGTAATGTATATTGGAACCAGTCTATGCTCTGGTATCGTAACCGCGAGCAGGGTTGGACTGATACAGAGTGGATGATTCGCGACTGGGTTAACTGGAAGTGGTTGTCTGGTGACCATATCGTTGAGCAGCACGTTCACAACATCGACGTATTCTTGTGGATGTCAGGCTTGAAGCCAGTGAAGGCTACTGCATTTGGTGGTCGTCACCGTCGTGTAACAGGTGACCAGTACGATATGTTCAGCGTAGATTTCGAGATGGAGAACGGTATCCATATGCACTCTATGTGCCGTCAGATCAACGGCTGTGCTAACAACGTAGGTGAGTTCATCCAGGGTACAAAGGGTTCTTGGAACAGCTACAACCACGAGATTAAGGATTTGGCTGGCAACGTAATCTGGAAGTATGACGAGGAGGCTGCAAAGGCACAGTACCAGCAGTTTGACCCATATACTTTGGAGCACGTTGATTGGGTTAACCACATCCGTAAGGGCACAATGCACGACGAGGCAACAGAGTGCGCTATCTCTTGCTTGGCAGGTGTGATGGGTCGTGAGTCGGCTTACACAGGTGCAACTGTTACTTGGGACGAGATGAGCCAGTCTCCACAGGACTATATGTCAGAGTTCAAGCACGAGCTCGGCAAGCAGGATATGGAGAAGTGTGTAGTTCCTACTCCTGGTAAGTAATCTTTTCCTGTAAGCGATTAGATAATAGGGTGGGGCGGAGCGCGAGAGCTTTCACCCACCCTTTTATAATATAAGTATGACTGACTTTCCCAAGACAGAGTTTATCGACCGAGAGTTGATGGATGCCGTAGCCGAGAAGGCGTGGCAGTCGCCCCGTCGTAGGATGAATTACAATTTTCATCGCTCAACCGACGAAGGTATAAACCGCCTGCTCAATGTGATGCATCGTGGTAGCTATCTGCCCGTACATCGCCACCTCGCCCCCGAAAGGACAGAGAGCATTGTGGTTGTGCGCGGAAAGGTGGGCGTTACGATTTATGACAATGCGGGCGCTGTGGTTGAGAGTCGCATCGTAGGTGCGGGTTGTGACTGCGTGGGCTTCGATATTGAGGCGGGCGTGTGGCACGGTCTTGTGGTGTTGGAGGATGATACGGTATTGTTTGAGGTTAAGCAGGGTCCTTATGCTCCCATTACGCCCGAAAACATAGCATCGTGGACTCCAGCGGCGGATGATGCGGCAGCGGTTGAGAAGTTTGTCAGGGAGTTGGAAGAAATGTTTAAGTAATAAAAAATTGTAAATATGAATAGAAAAGAGTTTTTGCAGACATCATTGATGGGCGCAGCTGCTGTGGCAGCTTCAACAACAGGCGCAAGCCTTCTCACATCTTGCACTCCAAAGAACGATACTCCATTGCGTATCTCATTCCAGGAGGGTACAGCTCCAGGTAAGACTTTGGAGGAGAAGTTCGATTATATGGAGAAGTTGGGTATCGTAGGTTATGAGCCAGGCGGTCACGGTTTGGCAAACCGCGTAAATGAGTTCCAGCAGGCTTTGAAGGGTCGCAACATCAAGATTTCGGCTATTTGCGCTGGTTTTAGCGGTTTCCTTTTGGCAGAGGACCCAGCAGTAAAGGCACAGTTTGATTCTACTATGCGCGATATCATCGCTGCTGCGGGTGAGATTGGCTCAACAGGTGTTATTATGGTGCCTGTATTCAACCATCAGAAGCCTTGCTTGCCACATACATTGGAGACACGTCAGTATTTGTGCGAGCAGATGCACGAGCTTGGCGAGTACGCTTTGAAGCACAATACAACAGTTATCCTTGAGCCACTGAACCGTCGTGAGGCTCACTATATGCGTCAGGTGGCTGATGCAGCTGCTATCGCACGCGACTCAAAGAGCGCAGGTGTTAAGTGTATGGGTGACTTCTGGCATATGTCAGAGGAGACATCAGACTACGCTGCTTTGATGGCGGCAGGTCCAGAGTACTTGCAGCACGTTCACATCGCAAGCCGAGGCACACGCCAGATGCCAGGTGAGAATGGCGAGTTGGACAACTACGTTGACGGATTCCGCGCATTGAAGGAGATGAACTATCCTTACTACGTTAGCTTCGAGTGCGGTTGCGCTGGCGAGCGTGAGGTTGTTCTGCCTGCAGCTGTGGAGTTGATGCGTACACAGTGGGAGATGGCTTAAAATCAAAATTAAGAATTCAAAATTCAAAATTGTTTTATCAGGCAATTCGGGATTGGATAATTCTATAATAAATTGACAACAATCAAACTCCCTCGCAAATTCTCGGCAATGAGTCTTTGAAGAGGGAGTTTGTATAAAAAATTACCTAATGAAACGATATCTCTTTTTGGTGGCAATCGTTGTTGCCTCTATCCTATGTTCGTGCGGCAGCAAGCGTCAGGCACAGCATATCTTCCTCATTGGCTTCGACGGCTGGGGCTCATATTGTATGGACTCGGTCGATATGCCCAACACACGAGCCTTGATGGAGCAGGGGTGTTACACGCTCAAGAAACGCACCGTTCTTCCATCAGTGAGTGCACCTAACTGGGCGTCGATGTTTATGGGCGCTACAACCGAGCTTACGGGCTGGACAAACAATGGCAATACAACACCTTTGGAGCCTGCCTATGTGAACGAGAATGGGGTATTCCCAACAATCTTCTCGCTTGTGCGTGAGCAGATACCCGAGGCAAAGACAGCCTGTATATATGAGTGGGGTGGCATCAAGCCGTTGGTGGACTACAAGGCTATCGACTGTTGCCAGCAGGAGCGTCCCGAAAATATTGCGCCCAAGGCGGTGGAGTACATCAAGAATGTGAAGCCCGATTTTATGGCTATCATCTACGATGACCCCGACCACGTTGGACACAGCAAGGGTCACGACACGCCCGAGTACTATGCTCGTATGGAGGAGCTCGATGCCTGCCTGGGCGAGATTATCGCTGCGATTAAGGAGGCTGGAATATACGACGACAGCATTATCGTGGTAACCTCTGACCACGGCGGAATTGGCACAGGTCACGGTGGTCAGTCGATGATGGAGATGGAGACCCCATTCATCATCGCAGGCAAGAACATCAAGCAGGGCGGTGAGTTCACGGAGGTGATGTTGCAGCAGGATACAGCTCACACCCTTGCCGAGGCTTTCGGTTTGACGGTGCCGCAGATGTGGAATGGAAATTCGATGTCTCACGTATTTGAATAAAGAGAGAGTATTAAAACACAAATACGATTACTACTATGACCTTACAATGGGGTTATAAACGAGCATTCTTGCGTTGTGCCTTGCTCTTTGTGGTGGGCGCAGTGTTGCAGATTGTATTCGGCGACTTTGATAATAAGTTTCTGCGTTATCCTTGGGGACTTATTTTCGCTATCAATTATTTATATCTGCTGCTGCTTGTCTATGTGCAGTCGGCAAAATGGAAATGGTTGCAACAACTCTACGATGGCTATGCGATGATTTCGTCGCTCACGTCGATGATGGTGCTGGTAATCATATTCGGTTTTACGCGTCAGGATCCCACAACAGCAGGGTGGGTCGGTGCGCTGGGCTTTTCGCGTATGACCTCATCGTGGATATTCAATATCCTGTTATTCTATTTTGTCACTACGCTCGGAGTCTGCGTGATGCGAGATTTGCACCATTGGCGCAATGCGCGTCTGGCAGCATTGCTCTCCCATACGGTGGTCTTTGTCGCTCTGGCGGCAGCTATGTTCGGCTCGGCTGACAAGGAGCGTGTGACGGTTGATTTACATCTCGACCGTATGACCTATATGGGTGTAAATCAGCAAGGCGAGCAGGTTGAGTTGCCTTTCGCTCTGACACTCAAGGAGTTTCAGATGGATGAATATCCCGCAAAATTATATCTGCTTGACACTCAAGCCGAAACGTCATCCGAGGAGTTCCTCTTGGTCGAAAATGTTGGCGACGAGGCAGAGATTGACGGTTGGCGTTTAAAGGTCAAGGAGAGCATCGATATGGCTGCCCGTATGCCCGAGAGCGAGGAGTTCCGCGAGATGCACCACGTCGGTGCTGTGCCTGCGGTGAAGGTTGAGGCGACTAACCTCCGAACAAAGACAAAGTATCAGGGCTGGGTTAGCTGTGGCTCGCATATCTTCGAGCCTGCCTACCTGTGGCTCGGTGAGCGTTATGCGGTGGCTATGCCACGACGTGAGGCGAAGCGTTACCTCTCGCGCATTGAGATTATGGATGAAGAGGGCGAGCAGCGTCGTGTGAATATCGAGGTGAACAAACCCGCCCGCGAAGGGTCGTGGCGCATCTATCAGGTGGGTTACAACACCCAACAGGGCAGATGGAGCACGTCGAGCGTTGTGGAGTGTGTGCGCGATGGTTGGTGGCGTGTGGTGCAGGTGGCACTGTGGATGCTGCTTGCTACGGGCGTAGTTATGTTTTTAACGGCTGGCGGCAAACGCCTGAAGCCAAAAGATAAGGAGGACAAGCGATGAGTTGGGAACAATTATGGATATTTGCATTGGCGGCTACTCTCTGCTGGGTGGCGGGTGCTGCTATGGCTTTACGAGGTAAGAACGCATCGCTTACGGCTATGGTGTCGTCGGCAGGCACGCTTATTTTCTTCGCGTTTATTGTGGGTATGTGGATAGCGCTTGAACGACCACCTATGCGTACTATGGGCGAGACACGTCTGTGGTACTCGTTCTTCCTCTCGGTGGCGGGTATAGCGGTTTTTGTGAGGTGGCGTTATAAGTGGATATTGTCCTTCAGCACTATGATGTCGGTGGTCTTTATCTGCATCAACCTCTTCAAGCCCGAGATTCACAGCAAGTCGCTTATGCCAGCGTTGCAGAGTCCTTGGTTTGTGCCGCACGTTATTGTCTATATGTTCGCCTATGCGATGATGGGTGCAGTGACCTTGTTCGCTATCTATCTGTGGCTGCGCTCCTCACGCAAGGAGCCGTCGGCGGAGGAGATGGGTGTATGTGATAATCTGGTACGTATCGGCTGGGCTTTTCTGACGCTCGGAATGGTTATGGGTGCGCTGTGGGCAAAAGAGGCGTGGGGTGATTATTGGACGTGGGACCCCAAGGAGACCTGGGCGGCGGCGACGTGGCTCGGCTATCTTCTATATCTGCATTTGAGGAAGATGACCAAGGATTATCACCTTTTGTTTGCCCTGTTGTTATTTGCCTTTTTGATGTTGCAGATGTGCTGGTATGGCATCAATTATCTGCCGTCGGCGCAAGGGGCAAGCATCCACGTGTACTAAAATTGTCTAACGATGCTATTTTGGCATCTGGCTTGATTTCGGGTTGCTCACATACGCCAAGTATGCTCCGCACCCTCAATCTGCGACCAGCTTCAAAATAGCTATCGTTATACAATTTTAGAGCTTGAAACAAAATTTTCTCAAAAATAGTGTACGCTGGGGGATTAAAGGTTTGAATAGAAAATATAAAAACTAAATACTATGAAAAAACTTTTTTGTGTGATAGCGTTGGCGGTGCTGGCGATTTCGGCATCGGCGCAGAAAATCTTTATGGGCGAGGCAGCGGAGAATCAGCTTTTGCTTGCTGACCCATTCATTCTGGAAGATGACGGTTGGTACTACATCTACGGTACCCACGCAGCCGACGGCATTGTTGTCTATCGCTCGAAAGACCTCAAGACCTGGAGCGACCGATGCGGAAATGCCAAGAATAAGTTGGCTCTGCACAAGGATGATGTGTGGGGCGATAGGATGTATTGGGCGCCCGAGGTATATAAGGTTGGTAATAAATTCCTGATGACATACAGCTGTCAGGAGCACATCTGTTATGCCGAGTCGGACTCGCCCTGCGGTCCTTTTGTGCAACGTGAGCATAAGCCTTACCTGCCACAGGAGAAGGGTATTGACTCTTCGATTTTTATTGACGATGATGGCAAGGCATATATGTTCTGGGTGCGCTTCACCAACGGCAATGCCATTTGGGTGGCGGAGATGACCAACGACCTGCGTCAGGTAAAGCTTGAAACGGCACGCCACCTCCTGGATGCAAAGGATGGCACTTGGGAGCATCAGCTGGGACGTGTTGTCGAGGGTCCTATGGTGATTAAGTTGGGAGGTAAATACTACCTCACATATAGCGGTAATGATTTCCGTAGTCAGGATTATGCTGTGGGTTATGCTGTTGCCGAGAAGCCTATGGGACCATACAAGCGATATGAGGGCAATCCTATCCTTCACCGCCATAGAGGTTACTACGGTACGGGTCACCACGCTCTGCTGAAGAAGGGTAATGGCTATTATATGGTCTATCACGCCCACAACAGCGCCTCGCAGGTGCAGACTCGTCAGACCCTTATCGCGCCACTTACCATCAAGCGCGACAAGACCAATGGTCGCTTTGCCGAGGATTATATTCTGGGAGTGTCGCACAAAATTATTATTCCAACAGTAGAACAGTAAAATAGTATAACGATGCTCTTTTGGCATCTGGCGAGCGTTTCTCTTTTTGGTAAATTTTGTTTCGCGCCTCTTGACAATAGCCCCACTATTGCCTGCGAGGCTTAAATCAAAATTTCCCCAAAAATAGTGCACGCCAAGGGAATTCATAATTCATAATTCAAAATTCAAAATTCAAAATTCAAAATGAAATAGATGGATAACGGTTGTTATCAGCAAACAAAAAGCGAGGTGTGAACACCTCGCTTTACTATTATATTCCTTTCTAAAAGGGGTTACTTCTGACGGAAGTAAATCTGTATTGGTACTCCAGAGAAATCCCACTGCTCGCGCATCTTATTCTCAAGGTAGCGGCGGTAAGAGTCCTTGATGTACTGTGGCAGATTCACAAAGAACGCAAACTGTGGTGTTGGCGTTGGAAGCTGCGTAGCATACTTGATGCGGATATACTTGCCCTTTGTTGATGCGGGTGGGTAATCCTCAATCACAGGCAGGATAAAGTCGTTGAGCTCAGATGTTGGAATGCGGCGCTTGCGTGAGTTATATACTCTAATAGCCTGCTGCAATACCTCAAGGATACGCTGCTTGTTCAAAACCGATGTGAAGATGATTGGAATATCGTTGAACGGAGCGAGCTTCTTCTCCAAAAACTCCTTCCACTCTTTCATTGTGTTGCTCTCCTTCTCGATAAGGTCCCACTTGTTCACCACGATAACGCAACCCTTGCGGTTACGCACGATAAGGTTGTGGATGTTCAAGTCTTGCGACTCCAGACCCTGCTGTGCATCGAGCATCAGAATACATACGTCGGAGTTCTCTATGGCGCGAATTGAACGCATCACAGAGTAGAACTCCAAATCCTCCATCTCCTTGCCCTTTTTACGCATACCAGCCGTATCGACCAGGTAGAAGTCCATACCATACTTGTTGTAACGAGTGTGGATTGAGTCGCGTGTTGTGCCTGCGATGTTGGTTACGATGTTGCGCTCCTCGCCCAGCAAGGCGTTTGTGAGCGATGACTTACCTACGTTAGGACGACCCACGATTGTAATGCGTGGCAGGTCTTCCTCCTCTTCTGCCTTTGTATCCTCTGGCAGCTGCTTCAAAATCTCATCCATCAAATCACCCGTGCCGCTGCCCGACATTGAGCTGATGCAGTATGGGTCACCCAAACCGAGCGAATAGAACTCGTGAGATTGGTATATCAAGTCGTAGTTATCCACCTTGTTGCAGACAACCAGCACCTTTTTGCCCGAGCGACGCAAGACGTCAGCCATCATCATATCGAGGTCGGTAATACCTGTCTTGACCTCAACCATAAAGAGAATCAGGTCAGCCTCCTCGATGGCGAGCATCACCTGGCGGCGAATATCGTCCTCGAAAATATCATCTGTATTGATGGCATAACCGCCTGTGTCGATAATGGAGAACTCCTTGCCGTTCCAGTCGGTCTTGCCGTAGTGGCGGTCGCGTGTTGTGCCAGCAGTCTCATCTACGATAGCCTGACGGTGACCCACCAGACGATTGAAGAGTGTTGATTTGCCCACATTAGGGCGACCTACGATAGCTACTAAACTCATTGTATTCTGTTTTATACCCACATTCGGGGCGATTTACGGTGCAAAGATACTACAATATAATTCAAAATTCAAAAATTAAGAATTCAAAATCGAAGATAGCGTTTGAGAATTGATTGGATTTTGCTATTCGTGAGGAAAAAATTTCGCAGTTTCGGGATTTTGTTGTATATTTGAAAATTGTAAATTGGATATAATGTGTGCTTTGGCACCTGAAGAAATATAAAAAAATGCCCTCTGATGGCTTTGTGGCGTAATATTATACTCTCTTTGGTGGCGACCATTTGCGTGGTCGGGTGGGGACGTGCCCAGCAGAGTGATTATGCCCGTTATGCCAATTTCCTGAACGAGCAGGACAAACTTAACCGCCGTATGGAGATGGGTGTTAGTGTGGGTGCATCATTTTTGAATACAACGCCTTCGATGGATGTTGTGTCGCTCTCGCCCAAGGTGGGTGTGAGGGCAGCGCTGGAGATGTCGCTCGTGTGGGAGAAGAAGTACGCCTTGCAGATGGAGGTGGGTTATCAGTCAAACAAGGCAGATGTAGAGCTCGGTGCGCGCAAACTAAAGTTGCGTTCAAATATTGTCGAGGTACCGCTGATATTCTCCTATCGAGGTCTGCGCCCTGTAAGGCTGGGTGTTGGTGTGGTCTTGTCGCCTATCGCGTCGGGACGATATGATGCCGAGGCGGAGCGTCTGGAGTTTGGTCAGTTGCGACAAACGGTGGGGTATGTGGCAGATGTTGGCGTGAGGCTTACGCAACATCTTCTGCTCGATGCTCGTTTTGTAGGCAGCTTCGGCGAGGTGGCTAACTATTTCGAGGGTGCGGAGTTTACCAGCAGAAGTTGGTCAATAGGCATTAGTGTGGGATATATGTTTTAACCTAAATATGACGGCAGAGTCAATAAATAAAGAGATAATTTTGGAGGGCGTTGATCCTCGTGAACTCTATGGTGCGCAGGATGCCTATGTGGAGCTTATGCGCGAGTTGTCGCCCCGAGTGAAGATTGTGGCGCGCGGCTCATCACTCAAGGTGTTGGGTGCCAAAAAGGATGTCGATAGCTTCGAGCGCAAGATTGGCGCATTGGTGGCATACTATGTGAAGTATGGTCACATATCAAACGAGGTGGTTACGCAGGCCTTCTCTACGGGTTTGAGCGATACGACAGAGCCTGTGAGTGACAAGGACACCATCGTCTTTGGTAATAACGGCAACATTATCCGTGCCCGCACGGTAAATCAGCGCAAGCTGGTTGAGAAGTACGCCAAGAATGATTTACTCTTTGCTGTGGGTCCTGCTGGCTCGGGTAAGACATATACAGCCATTGCGTTGGCTGTCAAGGCGCTGAAGGAAAGAGAGGTACGCCGAGTAATCCTTACACGTCCTGCCGTTGAGGCAGGCGAGAAGCTGGGTTTTCTGCCAGGTGATATGAAGGAGAAGCTGGACCCCTATTTGCAGCCTCTGTATGATGCGCTAAACGATATGATACCTGCCGCTAAGTTGCAGAAGTATTTGGAGGATGGCACGGTGCAGATTGCGCCGCTTGCCTATATGCGTGGTCGCACTTTGGACAATGCCTTTGTTATTCTGGATGAGGCGCAGAACACCACACGCTCACAGATAAAGATGTTCCTGACGCGTATGGGACGTAATGCGAAGTTTATCATCACGGGCGATGTGACGCAGATTGACCTTCCGCGCAAGAGCGACAGTGGCTTGACGCAGGCGATGCAGACGCTCAAGGGTATTGATGGCATAGGAATGGTGGAGTTCGATAAGCGTGATATTGTCCGCCACCCATTGGTTAAGTATATCGTTGATGCCTTCGACAAGCTGGCAGAGCGCGAGGCGAAGGCTTTGGAGGGTGCTCCTGTGGTGAGGATGCCGAAAAAGTAATTCAAAATTATGAATTCAAAATTCAAAATTAAGATTTTAATTAGAGGATAAATAAATACGTCATCCTTATAGCTGCGTAAGTCGGGGAATGACATTTTGGGAAAAGAGATTACCACGTCGCTTACGCTCCTCGTAATGACGAAATAAAAAAGAAAAAATAAAGAGTAAACAAAATAAATAAACAAAAAACTATAAGATTATGGATAAGAATTTAACAGCATTAAAGCCTGCACTTGTGTGGAAGCACTTTGCAGAGATTTGTAATATTCCTCACCCATCGCACAGCGAGGATAAGATTCGCCAGTATCTGGTTGATTTCGCTGTGGCTCACGGTATTGAGCACTCTGTGGATGAGGCGGGTAACGTATATATGTCGAAACCTGCTACTCCAGGTATGGAGGCTTGCAAGGGTGTGGTTTTGCAGGCGCATATGGATATGGTGCCACAGAAGAACAACGATAAGGTGTTTGACTTTATCAACGACCCTATCGAGGCATATATCGATGGCGAGTGGGTTACAGCCAACGGCACAACCCTCGGCGCAGACAACGGTATCGGCGTTGCTGCTATTTTGGCAGTGCTGGAGGATGATACAATCGAGCACGGTCCTATCGAGGGTCTTATCACCGCTACCGAGGAGACAGGTATGGATGGAGCTTTCGGCTTGAAGGGTGGTCTGTTGAAGGGCGAGATTTTGCTCAACCTTGACTCGGAGACCGAGGGCGAGTTGTATGTTGGTTGCGCGGGTGGTACCGATGTAAACGCATCGCTTGCTTACACTGCCGAGGCTGCTCCTGCGGAAGGTTATATGGCTGTGGCGATTGCCGTTAAGGGTTGTAAGGGTGGTCACTCTGGTATCCAGATTGTCTGCCAGCGTGCTAATGCTAACAAGCTGTTGTTCCGTCTGTTGCGTAAGCTCGTAGCGCAGATGGAGCTTAAGATTGCATCGGTTGATGGCGGTGGCTTGCGTAATGCTATTCCTCGTGAGTCGGTGGCTGTTGTGATGGTTAAGGCTTCGGATGTCGAGGCGCTGAATGCCGAGGTTGCTGCATTTGAGCAGGTCGCCATTGCGGAGTATGCAGCCGTTGAGGATGCTATCTCGATTAAGGCTGCGTTGGTTGCTGCTCCAGCATCTGTGATGCCTTGTGCTGTGGCTAAGTCTTTGATGGCGGCGATGGTTGCTTGCCCTGATGGCGTTGATAAGATGTCACTTGCAATGGAGGGTCTGGTGCAGACCTCAAATAATATGGCTCGCGTGGTATCAGACGGCGAGACAATCAAGGTGCAGACCCTGGTGCGCTCGTCTGTTCGCTCCGAGAAGGAGGCGTTGGCAGATGCAATCAAGGCGGTGCTTGAGATGGCAGGCTTCGAGGTTAAGCTCTCTGGCTCATATGACGGCTGGAATCCAAATATGCAGTCACCAATTTTGAATGCTATGTTGGAGTCTTACGAGGCACTTTATGGCAAGCGTCCAGCCGTTACGGCTATCCACGCAGGTCTGGAGTGTGGCATTATCGGCTCTAACTATCCTGGCTTGGATATGATATCATTCGGACCTACAATCTGTTACCCTCACTCACCTGATGAGAAGGTGGAGATTGCTTCGGTTGAGAAGTTCTTCGATTTCTTGTTACATACGTTGCGTAACGCACCTAAAAAATAGTGTGATGTATCCGCATAAAGATATATCAAAAACGTGGTTTGTGCTGGTGAATCCCGTAGCGGGTTTCAGCCGAGGATTGGAGGATTTGCCTCTTATCACGAAGCTTATTCGCGAGAACGAAATTCCCTACGAATTGGTCTTTTCGCAGCATAAGCACCACGTCACCGAGCTGACTGTTCAGGCTGTGAATGATGGCTATCGCCACATTATGGTCATTGGCGGCGATGGCACACTACACGAGGTTGTGAATGGTCTGTTTATCCAGCAGACTGTGAAGCCTTCCGAGGTGACTATTGGTGTTGTGGCAGTAGGTACGGGTAATGACTGGATTCGTATGTTCGGTCTGCCGAAGAACTACTCGGAGGCTATCCGCGCCATCAAGGAGGGTTATACCTTCCTGCAGGATGTGGGCGAGGTCAAGTATGAGCAGTCGCAATTCAGCCAGACACGCTTTATGGCAAATGTGTCGGGCGTAGGCTTTGACCCCTCGGTGACGAAGATTTATGAGCACTACAAGGCGCAGGGCAAGCGAGGTAAGCACCTCTACGCGCAGGGTTGTGTGAAGAGTTTCCTGCGATATAAATCTACGGGTGTGAAGGTGTGGATTGATGGCGAGTTGGTGCATAACGACCTGCTCTTCAGTGCAGCTATCGGTATTGGAAAATATAACGGCGGTGGTACGCAGCAGCTTCCGCTGGCTGTCGCGGATGATGGACTGTTTGATATTACGCTCATTCGTCCGATGTATTGGTGGCAAATCCTTTTCCGCCTGCGTCGTTTGTTTAATGGCGATATTTACAGTATCGGTCACGTAAAGCACTACCGAGGTCGCCATCTGCGTATTGAGTCCACCCCCGATATTCTGGTCGAGGTCGATGGTGAGTTGTTGGGTAACACTCCGCTTGAGTTCAATATGATGGAGAAGGCGGTGAGGGTTATTGTAAACAAGGAGTTTTTGGAAAAGTAAATATGTGAACGTGTCTAATAGGGTGATTTCGGCATTTAGCTTGCTCTTGAAATCCTCCTCTGCGACAGGTTGAGTGCGGTTTCTTGAGCTTTTCAAGCTTTGGAGTTCCACTTTTTATACACGTTCGGAGTAGTTGTAAGGGTTGTCCGACTTTTGTCAGACAACCCTAAATTTTTTCTTTGCGGAGTTGGAATTTTTCGCTTTTTTGTGGTAATTTTGTAGTGGAATAACCTAAAACCTTAAACAATGAAAAGATTTACTACTATCACGTTGCTTTTTGTATTGTTGCTTTCGCTCTTCGGAGTTGCGGAAAATGTGCAAGCGCAAGATGCGATTAAGTTGTCGGCTGTTGCCAAGCAGGTGTTGGCGGGCAAGCAGATTCTATATGTTGAACGTCATCAATATGCTGGCGACCACCACAACACAGCCACGCTCTTTCAGGTGGGTGAGATAAATACTAACAAATTCGCACCAGATGGAGCAATCAAGGTTTATGATGTCGATAGCGGTACCACACGAACATTGATTAAGTTATCGACAGGTGTAATGCGTGACCCCGAGATTTCGTTCGACGGCAAGCGCGTAATATTCTCTATGCGTAAGAATCTGGAGGATGGATACCACATCTACGAGATAGGTCTTGATGGCAGTAACCTCAAGCAGCTTACCTCGTCAGAGGGTGTGTCGGATATCGACCCATTGTATCTACCCGATGGCGATATTGTTTTTACCTCAACACGTCAGCCGAAATATTGTATGTGTAACCGCCATATTATGGGTAATTTGTTCCGTATGGGCGCTGATGGTTCAAATATCACGCAGATTGGAGTAAGTACGTTGTTTGAAGGTCACTCGTCGCTGTTGAGCGATGGACGTATCCTATACGATCGTTGGGAGTATGTGGATCGTAACTTCGGCGATGCGCAGGGTTTGTGGACAGTAAACCCCGATGGCACGAAGCACGCCATCTACTACGGTAACAACACTGCCAGCCCTGGTGGTGTGATTGACGGACGTCAGATTCCTGGCACCGACCTTGTTGTCTGCATCTTTGGCTCGTGCCACGACCTCCCTTGGGGCTCGCTGGCTGTCATCGACCGCAAGAAGGGTGTTGATGGTCGCGACCCTGTTGTGAAGATTTTCCCCGATGAAGCTATCAATATTGTAGCCAATGGCGATTTGGATTCATTCAAGTGGGTTAAGAGTTTCCGTTACGAAGACCCATATCCAGTCAATAAGGAGTGGTTTGTGGTATCTCGTACACTCTACCCATATCCCGATTGGCGGAAGCAGAAGTGCGGCTATAAGCAGGGTATCTATCTGGTAGGTATGGACGGCACGGAGGAGCTGTTGATAGAGGGCGAAAGAAGCGTTTTTGACCCCCACATCGTGGAGGCTCCAGCGAAGGTGGTGTCGTTACCTACGATGCGTAATTTCGAGGATGAGAAGGGTCAGTTCTACGTTGAGAATGTATATGAGGGTACTCATATGCAAGGCGTGAAGAAGGGCGAGGTGAAGTGGCTTCGAGTTATTGAGTCGCCCGAGAAGCGCAGCTGGACGTGGGGTGGCTGGCAGGGTCAGGGCGAGCAGGCGCCTGCTCTTAACTGGCATAGCTTCGAGAATAAGCAGATTTTGGGCGAGGTGCCTGTTGAGGAGGATGGCTCGGCGAGCTTTATGGTGCCTGCGGGTAAGTTTGTATTCTTCCAGCTCTTGGACAAGGATAAGAAGATGATTCAGTCGATGCGTAGTGGCGTGTCGCTGATGCCTGGCGAGATTAACGGTTGTGTGGGTTGCCACGAGGATCGCCTCTCTATCCCTATGCCCATACCGAAGCGACCTATCGCCTTGACGAAGAAACCTGTGGAACTTACCAAGTGGATGGGCAAGGAGCCATTCAAGTTCTCGTTTATGGAGCACATTCAGCCAATCCTCGACCGTCGCTGTGTGAAGTGTCACGACTTCGACGAGAAGGACCGCAAGAAGATTGTGCTTGCGGGCGATATGAACCCATTCTTCAATGCGGCATATATCAATCTATACGTCAATAAGGCCGTTTCGCTGGTCGGTGGTGGTCCTGCCGATATTCAGCAGGCATATTCGTGGGGTAGTCACGTCAGCCGCCTCTCGCAGATTATCGAGCGCGGTCACTATGGCGTGAAGCTCACACAGAAGGAGAAGGAGTATTTATATGCGTGGATGGACCTCAATGGAGTCTATTACCCAGTTTACGAGTCGGCATTTGATAATACGTTGGCGGGTCGTTGTCCGCTTACATATGAGGAGGTGGACCGTTTGTCAGAGCTCACAGGTGTGAATGTTAGAGCGCTCAACGGTCATGGTCGTAAGATGCAAGCACAGATAGCCTTTGATAGACCCGAGAAGAGCCCTATACTCGATGCTATTCGTACCGATAAGGCGAAGTATGACGAGGCGGTGGCATTGATTGCGGCTGGTCGTGATCGCTTGAAAAAGACTCCACGAGGCGATGTGGAGCGTAAGTTGGTACCTTGTGAGCGTCATGAGGCTATGCTTCAGAAGTATGACGAGAAGGTGGCAGAGATAGCTGCCAGCAACCGAAAAATAGCTAATGGAGAGAAGTATTATGACCCAAAAAATGAACAGAGCAATGAATAAGCAGCAGATAGCACAGTTAATTGATATCAGCGCCGTGCGCGCTGACTCTACCTGGAGTGAGATTGAGCAGATTATCGAGGCGAGCAAGAAGTATCCTTTTATCTGCATCTTCACTATGCCAAGTATGATTGAAAAATATGTTGATGCTGTCAAGTCCCTGCCACAGACAGGTTTGGGCGGCATCGTAGGCTTCCCTTCGGGCGGTGATACCACCACGATGAAGGTGGCGCAGGCTAAAGAGCTTGTTGCTACGGGTTGTGACGAGGTGGATATGGTGATGAACATTGGCAAGCTCAAGTCGGGTTTCTATGACGAGGTCAAGAGCGACATTCTCGCCGTGAAGGAGGCTGTTGCTCCACTGCCTTTGAAGGTCATTATGGAGGTGTGCCTTCTCTCGGATGAGGAGATTGGTAAGGCGTCGGTGATTATCCGCGATTGCGGTGTGGCATATCTCAAAACAGGCACAGGCTGGGCGGGTGCTACCACAATGCACCACATCGACCTAATCAAGCAGGCTGTTGGCGATACTATTCCGCTCAAGGTGGCGGGCGGCGTGCGAGATTTGAACACGCTTTTGGAGATGAAGGCGAAGGGCGTGAGCCGTTTTGGAATCGGTTATAAGTCGGCAATCAAGATAATGGAGGAGTGTGAGTAATGAAATATGTTGTAGCATATGATCTGGGAACAGGTGGAGCAAAGGCGTCGCTTGTTTCGCAGGATGGCGAGATTCTGAAGGATTCGTTTATCCCTTACAAGACCTATTTTTCGGGCGATAACTTCCAGGAGCAACGTCCCGATGATTGGTGGAATGCCATTGTGGAATCTACTCACATTCTGCTTTCGGCACTTGCTCCCGAGCAGGTGGATAACATCGTCTCGGTGGCAATCTCGGGTCATAGTCTGGGTGTTGTGCCGATAGGTAAGGATGGCTCTCTGTTGCGTGAGCTGACCCCTATATGGAGCGACCAGCGTGCCGAGCAGGAGGCTGCGGAGTTCTTCGAGAAGGTGGACTACGAGCAGTGGTATATGACTACGGGTAATGGTTTCCCAGCTCCTTGCTACTCGGTCTTTAAGATTATGTGGTATAAACGCCACGAGTCGGAGATGTTTGAACGTGTGGATAAGATTATCGGCACGAAGGATTACTGCAACTATCGTTTTACGGGCGTGCTGGCTACCGACCACTCTTACGCATCGGGTAGCGGAGTCTATAACCTGAAAAAGTGGAGCTACGAGCCTGCATTTATTGAGGCGTCGGGCTTGAATGCAGATATATTTCCCGATTTGCTCCCATCGGATGGCGTGGTGGGTTGTATCACTGCGGAGGTGGCTAAGCTCACAGGTCTGCCCGAGGGCGTGAAGGTCGTGTGCGGCGGTGTGGATAACTCGTGTATGGCGCTCGGCGCAAAGGGTAATGCCGATGGTAGGGTATATACCTCGCTGGGCTCTTCGGCGTGGATTGCGCTTGTAGCAAATGAGCCTGTGCTGGACTTTAAGTATAAGCCCTATGTCTTTGCACATCTTCTGCCTGGAATGTACGCCTCGGCAACCTGCATTTTTTCGGCAGGTAGCAGCTTCCAATGGGTTAGAAATCAGTTTTGTAAAGATTTGATTGAGGCGGAGCGACAGGGCGGTGAGAATAGCTACGCCGCGATGGATAGGCTGGCGCATAACTCGCCTGTTGGAGCCAATGGCGTGGTCTTTAACCCAAGCCTTGCGGGCGGCTCGAGCATTGAGCCTACGGCAGATATGTCGGGCGGTTTTGCAGGTTTAAGGTTGCAGCATACGCGCGAGGATATTATCCGCGCAAGTCAGGAGGGAGTGGTGCTAAATCTGAAGAAGGCGCTTGATGTATTCAGAATGTATTATCCCGATATAGATAAGATGCTTATCGTCGGTGGCGGCGCAAAGAGCAAGGTGTGGATGCAGATATTTGCCGATGTGTATAATACCAAGATTGAAAAGACTAACATCGACCAGCAGGCTGCTACGTTAGGTGCTGCGGCACTTGCATTCAATGGTGCGGGCGTGTGGAGTGGCTATCAGCAGTTGGATAAGATTCATTGCACCGAGGCTCTATATTCTCCGACAGAAGATGCTGTGCGCTATGCCGAGGAGGTATATCCACGTTTTGAAAAATTGACAAATTTATTGGCTGAATTATAAACCCGTTTCAGATGAAGACGCGCCTATTTCTTACCCTGTTACTCTCGCCAATGCTCTTGATTGTGTTGCTGGGCTTTTCTGTCGAGCAGTCGCGCCTTGAGCAGAGTAAACCGTTGTATATTAACGATGTAGCTCTGTTTGGCGATAAGCTTCTCACTGCCGAGAGGGGTACAAAAACCATCAGTCTTTACAGTGCCGATGGTCGCAACCGCCTCAAGTCGTGGCAGGTGGCGGAGCAGCCTACGGGTGTGGCGACAGATGGTAAGTTAATCTATGCCACAACCAGCTTTGCCAAAGGAGGCGTAGAGTTTATCGACCCCGAGCAGGATGCGCCAGTGCAGTTCATCGCAACGGGCAGGGGTGCTTGTTCGCCTGTTATCAGCGCCGACTGCAAGCGGATGTATGTCTGCAATCAGTTCCAGACAACCGTGACCGAGATTGACCTTGAGAGCCGTAGCATTACGCGTGAGGTGAAGGTCTTGCGCGAGCCTAAAAACGCTCTTTTGTCCAAGGATGGTCGCTATCTGTTTGTGGCTAATTTCTTGCCTGTGGGGCGCGCAAATCAGGATTTTGTGGCGGGCGCAGTGTCGGTTGTTGATGTTGAAAGTTTCGAGAAAATAAAGGATATTCCGCTGGCTACGGGAAGCAATGCTCTGCGTGGTATGGCAATAAGCCCCGATGGCGAGTATCTGTTTGTGACTCACAATCTTGGGCGTTTCCAAATCCCAACCTCGCAGCTTCAGCAGGGTTGGATGAATACAAGCGCTGTGAGCGTAATTTCGGTAAAGGACTTAAGCTACGGCGGCGCTATTTTGCTCGATGAGGTCGATAGAGGCGCTGCGGGTGTGTGGGATGTCGAGTGCGTGGGCGACAGAATGGTTGTGAGCCATAGCGGTACGCACGAGTTGAGTGTTATTAACTATCCAGAGTTTATTGCCAAGTATAAGCAGGTGGCAGATAAAGAGTCGCTGTCATATGATTTGAAGTTTGTCGTTGGGCTGAGGCAACGTTTGGCGCTCAAGGGCAACGGTCCTCGTAACTTTGTGATGGAGGGGGATAAGGTATATGTGCCTACGTTCTTCTCCGATACGTTGAATATTGTCAATCTCGCTGCGCCAGACGACATCCTTATCGCGTCGATGGTTCAGAATCGCGTGGAGAGCGACATTGACCGAGGCGAGAAGTACTTTAACGATGCGACATACTGCTTTCAGAATTGGCAATCGTGCAACGGCTGCCATCCAGGCGAGGGTCGTACCGACGGACTTAATTGGGATAACCTCAATGATGGCACAGGAAATCCCAAGAACTGCAAGAGTATGATGAAGGCTCACTTCACCGCACCAAGTATGATTTCAGGCATCCGCGAAAATGGCGAGCTGGCGGTGCGGGCAGGATTTAAGTATATCCAGTTCAATGAGGTGGGCGAGGAGATTGCCACTTGTGTGGATGAGTATCTGAAGAATCTGCAACCCATACCAAGCCCATATCTTGTTGATGGCGAGTTGTCGGAGAAGGCAAAGATAGGACGCGATGTATTTCATAAATATGGTTGCGGCTCGTGCCATAGTGGCGAGTATTACACCGATTGCAAGATGCACGTCATTGGCGATGATGTGGAGTTCAAGCAGGGTTGGGATACTCCTACGCTTGTCGAGGTATGGCGTACGGCTCCATACCTGTTCGATGGCAGGGCTGCCACGATGGAGGAGGTCTTTACGGTGCATCGTCACGGACTCGGCAAGAAGAGTAAAATCACAGCCGAGGAGATAGATGCTATGGTAGAATACGTCAATTCTCTATAACCTCTTGTTATACAGCATCATAAAATAGGGACTCTTCTTCAATTCGAAGGAGAGTCCCTTTGAGCATTAAACGTAGCTCGAAAATTGTTAGGAAAAAGGTAATATTACAGTGGTGGTGTTACTTTTTTGGTTGCGTCGAAGGGGTGGTCGCAGGCTCGATAATATCTACCTCGGTAACCTCAATCACCCAATCAAACAGGTCGTTGGCGCACTCTGCCTGGAACTTGCCAATCTGCGACTGCGCCGATGTGTCGGACTTGATGATGTCGCTGAGAAACTCTGCGGGCGAGGTGTAATAATTATTTACCTTCTGCGCCAGGCACTTGTAGAACAGATGCTGCTCCTCGTGCGAGAGCTTGTCGGGCAGGATGCCCTGCTTTACCAATGTGCGATAGGGATATATGTGGCGCATATTGCTTGCGCTCTCGTTTAGCTGCTCGACGATTGCCGTCACGACAAACATATCAAGCGTATCATCAACAGCGGGCAGCTGCACAAAGGTGGTATATACAGGGTATGCCACCTCGATATCCTCTGCTACACCATCGGTGAAGATTACAAATTCGGGGTCGGTGAGGTCTTGCAGGTAAATCATCTCGCGATATGTGTTCAGGGCGTCGCGCAACGCCTTCTTCTGCTCGTGATTCCATTTTGCCTGCTTCGAGCAGCTTGTGATGGCGAAGATGATGCTCGCCAAAAAGAGAAAGTGTAAAATTTTTTTCATATCAAATAATTTTGAATCATTCTTGCCAATGATGAGTGCAATTGATATGCCAAACCGAGGCGAAGACTTTTTGATACGCGAGATGAGTCTTAATATGCGAAAAATATGCGGTAACGGAATGTATTTCTGAAAATTTATTCCTTGCACGTATATATTTAAGGTATGTTGCGAATTATTATCAAATTGTTAAATTGGGCATAAAAATGTTACTTTTTTTTGCCATCTCAATATTAAGTGTTACTTTTGCGCGTTATGCGTAAATATGATTTTTATAAACTGATTTTTGGTCTCCTCGTAGCGCTCCTATGTGCTATGCCTGTGGCGTATGCCCAGCAGGCGAAGATGGTGACCGTAAGCGGCACAATCACATCTGCGGATGATAAACAACCTTTGATAGGTGTTTCGGTTGTAGCTGGCGAAATGCAAGGTGTGACCTCCGACATTGATGGTGCTTACACTATCACTGTTGCGGGCGGCACAACGCTTACATTCTCCTACCTGGGTTTCGAGGAGGAGGTGTGGACGGTGCCCTCCGACAAGAGCGAGGTCAAGTATGATCTTGAAATGAAGAGTGAGACGGAGTCTATCGACGACGTTGTGGTTATCGCCTACGGTACGCGAAAGAAAGGTACTGTGGCGGGCTCAATCTCAAGTGTCAAGACCGAGAAAATCGAATCTACTCCTACCGCAGCCTTCGATCAGGCGTTGCAGGGTCAGGTGGCAGGTTTGACGGTGTTGTCTAACACGGGAGAGCCAAGTGCTTCGGCGGTGATGACCATTCGAGGAACTAACTCTATCAACTCTGGCACAGCACCACTCTACATTCTGGATGGTGTGCCTATCTCAAGCAGCGATTTTAACACAATCAACCCAGCCGACATCGAGTCTTTGTCGGTGTTGAAGGATGCCTCATCAACCTCAATCTACGGTGCACGTGCGGCAAACGGTGTGATTGTAATCACCACCAAGCGCGGTCGTCGTGCCGAGCGTCCTCGCATCGAGTATCGTATGCAGATGGGTTTTTCGCAGGTGGCAAGTGGCAAGTGGGATTTGATGAATACCCAGGAGCGTATCGCCTATGAGAAGGAGATTGGTATGACCGAGGGTCAGAACTACAATGTGCTGGGTCAGATTAACGTAAATTGGATGGATGTTGTATTCAACTCATCGGCAATGTTGCAGAGTCACGAGCTGGCTGTGTCGGGTGCTGATGACAAGAGCAGTTACTATCTCTCGGGCGGTTATTACAGCCAGGACGGTACTGCCATCGGTTCAATGTTCGAGCGTTACTCTATGCGTGCCAATTTCGACCGCAAGGCGGCAGATTGGTTGAAGGTGGGTAGCAATACAATGCTCAACTTCCAGAATATCCAGCAGGCTGACGAGGGTGCTTATACACTCGTTACACCTATCTCGGCAGCTCGTTTTATGATGCCTTATTGGGACCCATACCGCAAGGATGGCTCGCTCGCTTCGATTAACGATGGAACGTGGAAGGGTAATGGTCAGAACCCATTGGAGTGGCTCAAGAACAACCCTGTGAATTATAAGAAATACAAGCTCATCTCGACAATATTTGCCGAGGCGACACCTATCGAGGGCTTGACACTGCGTTCGCAGTTTGGTGTTGATTACTCTCACACCACAGGCTTCGGCGTGTCGTATCCAAGCTATGCGCCTAATCAGGGTCAGGGCTCGGCTTCGCGTTCTACAACCGATGGTCATACGCTGACCGTGACCAACACAGCCAACTATCGTTTTACGGTGGATAACGACCACTCATTCAACGTGATGCTCGGTCACGAGGGTGTGGATTATCACTACGAGGCGTTCAGCTTGATGACCAAGGGGCAGAATAACGACCGCTTGACAAACATCTCGACAGGTACACGCGCCACATCGTGGAGCGACACGACCGACTCCGATTATGGCTTCCTGTCGTTCTTCTCGCGTGGTGAGTATAACTACAAGAATACCTACTTTGTGGAGGCCGCTGTGCGTGCCGATGGTTCGTCACGTTTCGGTTCTTCGCGTCGCTGGGCAGCATTCTGGTCAGTAGGCTTTATGTGGGATATGCGTAATGAGAAGTTTATGGACTCTGCGTCGCGCTGGCTCACCAACGCGCAGCTCTCACTCTCGACAGGAACGTCGGGTAACTCCTCTATTCCTAACTACGAGCATATGGCTTTGGTAGGCGGCGGTCTTGACTATGTTGGCAATGCTGGTGTTGCGCTGATGCAGCCAGGTAACGAGAATCTGGGATGGGAGAAGCCCTGGACAACCAACTTTGCCATCCACGCAGGTTTCTGGAATCGTCTGAATGTTGATTTGGAGCTCTATTACAAGCGCACATCGGATATGTTGATGGAGGTGCCTGCACCTTATGCCACTACGGGCTACGGCTATTATTGGGATAACGTGGGTGTGATGGTCAATGCTGGTGCCGAGATTAACGTAAACGCATCGCTTATCTCTACACAGAACTTCAACTGGTCGGTAAATGCCAACGTCTCATACAACCACAACGAGATTGTCGAGCTCTACAACGGTGTGAAGGAGTACGAACGTTCAAACACCAACACCAAGCTGGTCGTGGGTCACGCTCTGGGCGAGTTCTACATCAACCGCTATGCGGGTGTAAACCCTGCAAACGGAGATGCGCTGTGGTATGACAAGAACGGTGAGCTTACAACCGAGCTTCGTGACGAGGATAAGGTGCTGGTAGGCAAGAGCTACCACGCCCCCTGGCAGGGTGGTTTCGGTACGGCGTTGAGCTGGAAGGGTATTCAGTTGAGCACACAGTTCAGCTGGGTAGCTGACCGCTGGATGATTAACAACGACCGTTACTTTGACGAGTCGAATGGTCGTTTCGCATCGTATAACCAGTCGGCGCGTCTGTTGGGTCGCTGGAAACAGCCAGGCGATGTGACCGATATCCCACGTCACGGTGAATATACCGAGTTCGATAGCCGTCTGTTGGAGGATGCCTCATTCCTGCGATTGAAGAATCTTATGATTAGCTATTCGTTACCCGCTGATTTGTTGAAGAAGACACGCGTGTTGAGTGGTGTGAGAGTATATGCGCAGGCGCAGAACCTCTTGACCTTCTCTAAATTCTCGGGTCTTGACCCAGAGGGTACGTCGAACATCTATGCGGCACAATACCCAATGTCGCGTCAGTTTACATTTGGTTTGGACTTAACATTCTAATGCGTGATGAAGAGTACAATATATAATATAAAGGTAATGGTTGCCATCGTGGTGGCATCATTTACTATGGCATCGTGCCTTGAGAAGGAGCCCGAGTCGGCTATCCCTGTTGGCGAGGCGATGCAGACATTTGAGGATGCCGAGCAGACGGTGACAGGTATCTATGCCCTGATGAAGAGCAGTTCTCTCTTTAGTGGTTATCTCACGCTGCTGCCCGATATCCAGACCGACCTTGTATATGCCGTTGATGGTTATACCAATGTCTATGGTAACTTCTGGCAGTGGGATATCCGCCCAACAAATGCCGAGATTGAGGCTGTGTATGCGGGTCTGTATTCGGTGATTTCAAACTGTAACTTCTACCTTGAGCGTATCGACAAGGTGATGGCGGCACAGACAAGCGATGAGCGCATCACTACGCTGGAGCAATATACAGGCGAGGTATATACCATCCGCGCCCTGGCGTACTCGGAGCTTTTGAAGAACTACTGCAAGGCATACGACCCAGCAACGGCGAAGGACGAGTTGGGTGTTGTGTTGCGTAAATTCTACTCGGAGCCAGAGCCTGCGCGCCGCGCTTCGCTTTATGACTCTTATGAGTTTGTGTTGAGCGACTTGGCTATGGCGGAGGAGCTTCTGGATGAGGATAACGACGCTTACAGCACATACTTCATCACTCGTGGTGTGGCGCACGCACTGCACGCTCGCGTAGCTCTAAATATGCAGGATTGGGAGTCGGCTATCGAGTATTCGTCGAAGCTCATCAACCACAAGAATAAGGCTTATGCCCTCTCGGCAGCGAATGTGAACTATACGCAGGATATGACCTTCTTCGACTATATGTGGCAATACGATTTGGGTACAGAGGTTATCTGGCAGTTGGGCTTTACCACCACTTCGTATGGCGGTGCATTGGGTCAGGTGTTCCTGAACTTTACAACCGACTACACATATTACTATCCTGACTATGTGCCAGCACAGTGGGTACTCAATCTCTACTCGGCAGGCGATATGCGATATAATTCATACTTTGCCGATTTCACTACGGGTTACGACCATAACCTTACGTGGCCTTTGCTTGTGAAGTATTATGGTAATCAGAATTTTATCAACAATGCGTTGATTTTCCACGTCACAATGCCAAAGCCATTCCGTTTGGCGGAGCAGTATCTTATCCGTGCCGAGGCTTACTGCCGTCAGGCAAAGCCCGACTACTCGGCAGCATCGAAGGATTTGGCTACGTTGCGCGCAAGCCGTTTGCTCTCGGGTGGCAATGTGTCGCTCACGGCAGAGAACTGCATCCAGACAATCGCCGAGGAGCGCGTACGTGAGCTCTATATGGAGGGCTTCCGCCTGAACGATTTGAAGCGTTGGGGTAAGCTCTACAACAATGGCGAGGGCTTCACTCGTAAGCCACAGAGCAACACCTTGACAGAGGGTAGCTCGCTCTCAATTAAGGCCGATAACCCACTTTTTGTGTGGCCTATTCCACAGCACGAGATTGAGGCGCCAGGCTCGGAGGTTCAACCTAACGAAAGCAACAAGTAAAGATGATGAAGATGAAAAAGATATATTTTATATTGTCGGCTTTGGTCGCTGTGGCTTTTGTGTCGTGCGACGAGGAGTATGTAACATATTCTGATGCCGAGTATGTGATGTTTGCCGAGCAGCAATCAACCAATATGGTGCTTGCTGACGAGGAGTATTTCTCGGTGCCTGTTGCCTCAACCGTTGCGTGCGACTATGACCGTACGTTCGGTGTGGAGATTATCGATAAGGGTAGCAACGCTGTGGAGGGTAAGCACTACCGCCTGCTATCAAATAGCGTCACCATCCCTGCGGGTAAGCTCGCTGCCGATGTGAAGGTGAAGGGAATATATGAGAATATTGAGCCAACCGACTCTTTGGGCTTTGTCCTTAAGCTCGTTATGCCCGAGCAGTTGAAGTTCAACTTATATGAGGATAGCGACCAGACAAAGGTTGTGATGTATAAGAGTTGTCCATTCGATAGAAACAACTTCACAGGCTGGTGTATTCTCACCTCGCTTCTGTTGCGCGACTATCCAGGCGATAACCCAAGCTATCAGCGATTGATTCGCACCGAGGCGCATCCTACGGAGGAGAATATGGTTATCTTGCGCAGCTGTTTCTATGATGGCTACGATGTGACCATTACGTTTAACCCTGCCGATCCAGCCAATCCATTGGTTACGATGGATAAGGACCAGGTTATCAGCGATGAGTCATCGGTGTTTGGTCAGATTTTGGGTGATAACAAGATTCTTACAACCCACAGCTACTACTATCCATCATATTTCAACTCATGCCAGCGCTTTGTTGAGCTTTGGAACCATGTCTATGTTGAGAACTTGGGCGAGACGGTAGGTACTGTTGGTCACTACTATAACATCCTTGAGTGGATTAGCGATGAGGAGGCGGAGCGTCTTCAGCGCGAGGAGGGAATGTAGAAATAACAATCTTTATAATTATAGTTCAAATTTAACAAGCTATGAAAAAGAACATTTTTTATCTTTTGTGCGGCGTGTTGAGCATTGCGCTCTTCACTGCTTGTTCTGAGGATGATCCAATCATTCCAGAATTTCCTGCTGCCACAACTGCTACTTTGGTAGCTAATGGTAGCACAACACTCTCTATCAATCCTAACTTGGAGTGGTCGGTTGAGCTCTCTAATAAGACCGATTTCTATATCGCTGACGGTCAGAACAAGGTTGGTATCCTTCACGGCACTGCTGGTAGCCATCAGCTTACAGTTTTCGCTAATGACATCGAGGATTTCGACGAGGACCACACTTGCGAGGTTAAGATGACTATGCAGGGCGAGACCAAGACAATCGCAAACCTTACAGTGAAGAAGGTTGATCGTGTTTTGTCAGTATATGCTGCCAAGATTGAGGATGGCGCTTATGTAGGTGAGGTGGATGAGAATGACAACTTTATCTACACCTATGCTGATGCCGCAGCCGAGAAGATTACAATGGTTTACTCTTTGGAGACAGGATATACTTCTGCTGTGAAGGTAAACGCTAACTTCGATTGGATTGTTGAGACTCCAGAGTGGTTGCAGCCTGTTGAGGGTGGTGACGCTGACACCGACGTTGAGTTGGTATTTGCCATTGCCGAGGATATGTATCCAGCATCAGGCACCGTTGCCGAGATTAAGTTCTTGGATGCAAACAACGAGAAGCAGGGTGGCTCTGTAGAGATTGAGTTTACTTACGCTCCACACGCTCTCTTGGTTGGTTGGATTGAGGCCCCTGCATTCTTTGATGCAGCCGATGGCTCACAGTGGCCATTTAACGAGGGCGCAATCTCTGACTATGAGTTTATGAACACTTATGAGGCTTATTACGCATCGAAGTGGGATAGCGAGACATCGTTCTCTACAACAAAGCAGATTAAGTCATTCAAGGCTTACTCATATAATGAGAGTGGTAGCTTTGTTGAGATTACAGGCGAGGATTCATGGCTCGCAGGTCAGGTAAATGAGTATGCTCCAAAGTTCTTCTTCATCCAGATGGATGACACGAAGGCTACAGCTGCCGCTGCCAAGAATGAGAATACAGGTGAGTTAGAGGGTGTATTGGTTGTAGAGTTTGTTGATGGTAGTACATCGGCTATCTACTGCCATTATAAGGCCGCTTCAAATGGCGGTGGCGCAACTGGCGACATCAAGATTGTGTCAGACTACGCTGATTTGTTGGGTGTTACTCTCGAGGTTGTTGCCGAGGGTGATGCTGACTACGATGCCGAGATGGCTGGTATGGGTGCTGCGCAGTACCGTTTGACCTACACTATGCAGGGTGGTGCAGCTGCTCTTTCATTGCCAGCAGAGACAAATATGTTGATGTCAATGGATCCATGGATCTCTTGGGAGGGTGAGAACTCTTACATGTGGATAAATATGACGCCAGAGGGTATGGATCTTCCTGCAAAGGGTAAGATTCAGGTTGTGGATTCAGCTTGGAACACAATTGCTATTATCTACTGCGTTTACGACGTAGAGATGTAGTAAATCGCACTTTTCGACACCCCGTTCATATCGGGGCGGGGTGTCGCTTTTTTATGGCTGGGAGCAATCCCAAATGAACTATAATATAAAGAGTTTTTTTAGAAAACTATTTAAGATGAAGAATATAAAATTTAACGTATGCGTAGTGCTGCTTATGCTTTTAGGCTTGAGCTTTGTTACTTCGTGTAGCGACAGCGACGGCGTAGATAACCGCGAGCAGGAGTACGGATACGCACAATTCAAACTTTACAAGAAGGCCTCTTATGGCTCTTCGGCTTCAGAGCCTGAAGCCCAGACCCGTGCCGTTAAGAAGGTCCTGGACTATCTCTCGGAGGCTTGTAAGATTAAGGTTACGCTCACATTCGAGGGCACAACCATCGCCCAGACGCTTAACCTTCAGGCGGCGGATGAGGCTATGGCAGAGTTTGGTCTGCGAAGCGATAAGCTTAAGCTCCTGGTGGGTGATTATCGTCTGGATGCCTTTGTGCTGTATGACGCTTACGACGAGGAGATATATAAGAGTTCGGCAAGTGATGTGGGCGAGTTTACCGTTGCGACGGGTGGTCTGTCGGTACACGATGTGACCATCGATGTCGAGCCTCGCGGTCACGTTAAGTTCTCATTCAAGAAGGCATTTACATCTACACGCGCCAAGGCTCGCGAATATACCTTCGACGAGGTTGCATACATCAACCTCAATGTGGCAGAGGTTCTCTCTTCGGGTGCGTTGTCAAATCCTGTTAAGTTCGAGAAGTTGCCTGTTGATTTCTCGCTCCATCTTGATGAGGAGTTAGGCAAGGGTGCTTATCAGACTTCAACGCTGGTGTGCGATACATTGCTTTCGCTTCCTGCGGGTAACTACCGCGTGACATCATACGAGACGCTGGATGAACGCCGTTCGTTGCTTGAGTCTAATCCTCGTCCCGTTGAGAGTCAGTTCACAATTTCGGATAATGTAACAACCGAGGCGGATGTGCATCTGACATTGAACGAGAGCGATGAGTATTTGAAGGATTATTACGCTTTGTATGAAATATGGAAGGCGTTGGACGGTGAAAATTGGTACTACGATGGTGAGGAGTGGACAAAGGGTATCAACTGGAACTTCAACAAAGACCTCGATTTGTGGGGTGATCAGCCAGGAGTGCAGCTTCACTCTAATGGTCGTGTTGCCTTTATCGATATAAGTGGTTTCGCTTTCAGAGGTGATATGCCAGCAGCGTTGGGTCAGCTCACAGAGCTTATCCAGCTCTATCTCGGTACACATAACGATACAAGTATCGTAAACTATGACCCATCACTGGCTATGGATCAGTCGCTCACGGAGCGTAGTCGCAATCGTATGGCTAACCACAAGGCATACCTTAATATGATTCATACTCCACAGCAGACTTCGGAGCCGATTGCACGTGCTTTGGCAGAGAATAACATCACAATTCCTGCCGTGCAGCTCTACTCAACGATGAAGGAGAGTGAGATTTTCGATATGGCATCGGGCAAGCAGCGTAATATCCACCTCTTTGATACAAATCACGGCACATTGTGCAACGGTTTGCGTTCATTGCCAAAGGAGATTGGTCGTTTGAAGAAGCTCGAGTACCTCTACATCGCAAACAGCGAGATAGAGACCCTGCCTGCGGAGCTTGCCGAGCTGGAGTCTTGTACTGACATTGAGATTTACAACTGTCCAAAACTTAAGCAGTTCCCAATGGCACTTTGTGAGATGCCAGAACTTATCTCGCTCAACCTGTCAAACAATGCGCAGTGGTCAGCCGAGGAGATTTACAAGGGTATGGATGGTTTGGCGAAGGGTCCTTCGGCGGATAAGATTCAGATTTTGTACGCACGCCAGAACAACCTTGAGGAGTTGCCAGCATCGTTTGCAAATATGCGAAAGCTGGGTCTGCTGGATATGGCGTTCAACAAGATTTCGAAACTTCACCCATTGGGTCGTGAGGTGTCGTTCGTGCAGCTCTACCTTGATCACAATATGATTGAGTCTTTTCCTGTTGATAGTGAGGGCTATTTCTGTGGTTATGAGGATATCGAGACCTTCTCTGTATCGTATAATCGTTTGACGAAGATTCCAAATATCTTCTCTGCTGAAAGCAATTTTATGATGAAGTCGGTTGATTTTTCAGCCAACAATATCACAGGTTGTGAGGGCGAGGAGGATGGTTCGTATAAGGGTATCAATGTTGAGACATTTACCTTGACACTTAACCCTAATATGAAGAAGTATCCATTGGCATTTGCCAAGACTAACTCTACGATTGCCTATATCATTTTGCGAGCATGTGGCGTTGAGGAGATTCCTGAAGGCGCATTTACATACAAGAATTCGGTGAATATGCAGTCGTTGGATCTCTCTTACAATAAGCTCACAAGCCTGCCTCGAGATATGCATTCGGCGAATTTGCCATATCTGTATGGTGTAGATTTGTCATTTAATTCATTCTCGAAATTCCCTTATGAGCCTTTGGATAGTGGAGGCTTGACTGTATTTGCTATACGTAGTCAGCGTAACGAGAAGGGTGAGCGTTGCTTGCGCGAGTGGCCCACAGGAATCGGAAATCATAAGGGTCTTAGAGGTCTTTATTTAGGCTCGAATGATTTGCGTAAGATTGATGATTCAATCTCAACCCTGATTTACTACCTCGATATCAGCGATAATCCAAACATCATCTTCGATGCTGCGGATATCTGCTATGCTTGGCAGGTGGGTGCATATATCTTGGTATATGACAAGAGTCAGAATATTTTGAATTGTGATATTATGTTAGAGTAAAATGGCGGCTATGAAGATGAAAAAATATTTGATTTTAGGTTTTTTGTCGCTTGCCGTTGTGGCGTGTAGCGACTCTAATGAGCAGGGTGGTGTAGCGCTTGATGCCAATACCATCGAGATAGATGCTGTCGGCGGTGTTGAGAAGATTAAGATAAATGCCACCGACCGTTGGATTGCTTCAACCGATAACCCCTGGATTACCGTATCACCTGCCAATGGTGTGGGTAGCGCAGAGTGTGAGTTTAAGATTGACTCTGCTCTCACAGCCGAGCCTCGCTCTGGTTTGGTACGTATCCAAAATCTCTCTACGTGGGAGTACCAGGAGATAAGAGTTAATCAGCAGGGTTTTCCTTATACTATCGAGTTGGAGGATGTGAGTCAGGATATTGAGAGCTATAAGATGGCTGATGAGCGTTATTTCGATGTGGAGATTCGAGCAAATGTCGATTTCAATGTCGAGATTCCAAGTGATATCGATTGGTTGAAGTATGATGACTACAAGCTTAATCTCAATCGCGGTCTGCGCCCACGTCATGTGACTGTGCGTTTTCATTGGGATATCAACACCAAGTCGGTGGAGCGTTTGGCGGAGGTTAAGTTCACTCCGAAGCAGAATGTAGAGATGTCGCGCAGTGATGTGTTGTCAGTCGCGCAGCAAGGAGCAGAGCCAATCATTCCCGATACTCGTTCGGGTGACTCGACAGCATTGCTGGCAATAGCTCGTAATCTTAATGTTATGAGCGCTTGGGATGCTTCGCAGCCTATGACGATGTGGAACAATGTGGTGTTGTGGGATGAGAGTATGGAGGGCTGCACTCCCGAGAAGGTGGGACGAGTGAAGTATGCCGAGTTTATGCTCTTTAATACCAACGAGCCTCTTCCATTTGAGGTGCGTTACCTGACGGCTGCCGATGAGTTGTATTTCTTTGGTAATGCCAATACGTTCCTCAAGAATCTGGAGCTTGGCGAGGATATATGTGAGCTGGAGCAGTTGCGTCGTCTCACTATCGGTAGCTACGGCTTGGTGTCGTTGCCCGAGAACTTGAAGAGACTGAAGAATCTGGAGTATCTGAACATCTGCGCCAATAACTTCCAGACTGTGCCCGATGTGCTTACCAAGAAGAACTTCCCAGCGTTGCGCTCGCTTGTGATGAATGCCAACCAGCGCAGCGTGGTTTATGATTTGAGCAACACTACGAAGGTCAATGTCGGTGGTTTTATCGACGAGCCACAGTTCCCAGTAGATTTGCTTAAGTGGGATTTGGATACACTGGTGTTGTCGGTAAATTACCTGCAGGGTGAGTTACCTACATTCGAGGATGACGATAGCGTGCCTGTCTATACACAGGAGGATATCGAGTTAGCAGACTCATTGCCACAATTCTTGGTTGATAATCGCATCAAGAAGGTTATGCCTTCGACAAAGCGTTTTGCTATCAACTTCAACCGCTTGTCGGGTACGTTGCCCGATTGGCTTTTGTATCACCCTTCGCTTGATTGGTGGATACCATATAGCTTGGTATTCAGCCAGGAGGGACGTGCGCAGGATGGCAAGCAGGCGGGCTTTGATAATGAGCCTACGAGTCTGAACTACTACTATGATGTATATACCAAAAAGGAGCGCATTGACTACACCGTCAATGAGTAATAAATAGATATGATGATGAAACAACGAATATTATATGGTTTACTC
This sequence comes from Rikenellaceae bacterium, assembly GCA_015059905.1. Classification (GTDB taxonomy): domain Bacteria; phylum Bacteroidota; class Bacteroidia; order Bacteroidales; family Rikenellaceae; genus Alistipes. The sequence goes on along the minus strand of SUZN01000002.1, from coordinate 342,399 downwards.
CTTCTCCTGTGCGTAGCGCAGTTCTCGTGCGTGAAGGAGGATATAGTTTCAGAGCAGGGTGAGCAGCCTTATGCCGAGGGTGAGTTGTTGGTGAAGTTCACTTCTGATGTAGCCGATATGATTGCCGAGGTGGAGCCTACGCGTAGCGGTAAGACAACACGCAGCGGTAACCCTTCGGTGGATGAGGTGATGGAGCTTATTGGCACCTATGACCTTGAGCGTGTATTCCCCTACGACGAGGAGCGTGAGGAGCTTACCCGCAAGAGTGGTCTGCATCAGTGGTATGTGGTGCGCTTCGGTGGCGAATATACCGCCGAGCAGGTGGCAGGGCAGTTTAAGATGTTGGGTGAGGTGCAGAGTATCGACTTTAACCGTACCATTAAGCGCGCCTCAACAGGCAAGGCAACTCCTCTTTCGATGGCGCAGCTTGAGCGTATGAGCTCACGCTCTACACGTGCTACGATGAACGACCCTCTGCTTCCAAGTCAGTGGCACCTTGTGAACAAGGGTAATCTCTTTACCGAGGGCGAGATTGTGAAGTCGGTAAAGGATGCCGATGTGCAGTGTGAGAAGGCGTGGGAGCGTTCTACGGGTGATGAGTCGGTTATTGTTGCGGTTTTGGATGAGGGAGTCTTTGTCGAGCATCCCGATTTGAAGGATAACATCTGGGTGAATGAGGATGAGGTAAATCGCTCAAACAAGGATAACGACGGCAACGGTTATAAGGGCGACTATCACGGTTATAACTTCGCCAAGAATACAGGCGTGATTACCTGGAATGATGTCTATGATTCGGGTCACGGCTCTCACGTTGCGGGTGTTATCGCAGCGCAGAATGGCAATGGTATAGGTATCAGCTCTATTGCTGGTGGTGATGCTAACCACGCGGGCGTGAAGATTATGGTGTGCCAGATTTTCTCTGGTAATGTAGGCTCGTCGGGTATTGCTGTGGCACGTGCTATCAAGTATGCGGCAGATAATGGCGCAGTGGTGTTGCAATGTAGCTGGGGTTATGTCTCTGGTCGTGCCAACGAGTACGATTGGGGCGAGGCGGGCTTCGCTTCACAGGAGGAGTGGGAGCGTGGTGCTCCACTTGAGAAGGATGCACTCGACTACTTTACTCACAACGCGGGCTCGCCAAGTGGTGTTATCGATGGCGGTATCGCAGTCTTTGCTGGCGGTAACGAGTCGGCTCCTATGGCGGGTTATCCAGGTGCATCGGAGGACTATGTGTCGGTAGCAGCTACGGCGGCTGATTTTACTCCTGCCGTATATACCAACTTCGGTCCAGGCACAAGCGTGTCGGCTCCAGGTGGCGACCAGGATTATTACTACGATTACGTTGATGCAGAGCACAACTATGGCGAGGTGGGCTGTATCCTCTCTACTCTGCCTTACAACGTCAGCGAGAGCGGTTATGGCTATATGGAGGGTACTTCGATGGCTTGTCCTCATGTTTCGGGTGTTGTGGCACTCGGTATCTCTTATGCCGCGCAGTTGCGTCGTCACTTCAAGGCTACGGAGTTGCAGGAGTTGTTGATTAAGACAGCCGTACCTATTGATAACTATATGAAGGGCATTAAGGAGTATCGCCGCTATGTTGCCGACATTGGTCCGCAGCAGCCTATGCAGATGAAGCTCTCTGACTATAAGGGCAAGATGGGCTCTGGTCAGGTGAATGCTGCGGCATTGTTGGAGGCTGTGGCTGGCGCAGGCGAGAAGATGCACTTCCCTAACCTCTATATCGGCGTTGCGGCGCAGGTGGCTGTTGCTCCAGCACTCTATTTCGTGGGTGGCGAGAAGCTCTCGTTTGAGATAACTATTGCCGATGGTGCAGTCGCTTCGTGCGAGAAGCAGGGTGCGAAGTTTGTGTTCAAGGGTCTGGAGAGTGGTGCTACGAAGGCTTCGGTGAAGGCTTCAAATGGCGAGACTCACGAGTTTGTAATCACTGTGCGCGAGGGCGCTACGGATAACGGCTGGTTGTAGGATGCGCTGTGAGTTGAAATATCTGTTGCTTGTTGTGGCTGCCATATTTGTTTATGGCACTGCTTCGGCGCAGATAAAACTCATCCCACGCGAAAAACTTGACAGCGTAGCCAATCCACGCACCGTTGAGGGTGCGAAGATGCAGCTCAAGGGCGGCGCGATAGTGTCGTTTGGCACAATTAGCGAGGATGCAGGCAAGTGGCAGCGAAGCATAGAGTGGCGTAATGGCGGCGATAATACGCTTGTCGTAACGCGCGTAACCACCAGTTGTTCGTGTTTGCAGGCGGTGGCGCAGAAGGGTGCTGTGAAGGCGGGTGGCGGCTCAAAGATTGAGCTGACATACCTACCCAAGGGACACCCTGGCAAAGTTGAGCAGCGAGTGTTTGTCTATACTAACCTCTCTGCAACGAAACCCTCTGCAATCATAACCCTGCGAGGCGAGGTAACCCCTTCGGCTGACCATAGTGCCGATTATGCCCATCGTCGTGGCGTGTTGCTTTTGCGACGTGATACCATTACCCTGTCGGGCGATAAGCCGCAGACCGAGCGCATTGCGTGCCTCAACAACGGCTCGCGTGCATTGCGTCTTGAGGCTGATATGCTCTCCTCTCGCGGACTTACGCTCCGCACCGAGCCAGCTATTTTGGCCTCAGGCGAGGAGGGTGATTTGGTCATCAGCTATAAGCCCGAAGAGGATAAGAAGCCGTTGTGGCTGAAGCTCTATATCAAGGGACTTGAGTTGCCTCTGCGCTCACGCGAGATTACAGTGTTGATTGAAAAGAATGAGAATAAAAACTAAAGATATGAAAAAATTATTGAAAGGAGCCTTTTTGGCATTTATGGCAGTTGCTATGATGACTGCGTGCAGCGACGATGAGGAGTATCAGGAGCCAACGCTCGATGTTACGCCCCACAATATCGCGGGTACGTGGCGACTGGAGAGCTGGAGTGCAGGCGAGATGGCGGAGGGTAGCTATGTTTATATCGACTTTGTGCGTAACGACCGCACCTACACCCTCTATCAGAACCTCGACTCTCATCAGTTGCGTACCATCACAGGCCGCTACTTTATCGAGACCGATGCCGAGTATGGCGCTATCATTCGTGGTAACTACGACTACGGCAATGGCGATTGGGCACACCGCTACATCGTGACCGACCTTACAGCCAACCGTATGGTCTGGACTGCGAAGGATAATGCAGACGATGTGAGTGTCTATGTTCGTGCCGAGCTTCCCGAGGGCTTTAAGCCAGCGGAGGAGTAGAAGTAAATTAACGAGATGAAACAACAACTCCTGAAAGTTTATGCTTTCAGGAGTTGTTGTTTTTAGAACTCCGCCTTGCAACAGAGTGAAACTATTTCGCCCGATGTGGGGTGCTGGAATTCGATTGTTTCGGCGTGGAGCATAAGCCTCTCGCCACCTGTGCCGTAGATGTCGTCACCCACGATAGGCGTGCCAAGTCCCGCTGTGTGCGCTGCGTGAACTCGCAACTGATGTGTGCGACCTGTGATAGGGTAGAAGCGCACGCGGGTGCGAGAATCCTCAACCCCCTCAACCTTATATATAGTATGTGCCGCACGACCATCCGCCGCCACCATCTGGCGTGGACGATGCTCGTAGTCGAGCTTCAGCGGCAGACGTATCTCGCCCTCAACAGAGGCAATCACGCCCTCAAGCAGCGCAACATAACTCTTCTTTACCGTACGCGAGATAAACTGCTTCTGTAATGCTTCGTGCGCGGTCTTATTCTTTGCAATGACAAGTATGCCCGATGTCGATTGGTCAAGACGGTGGACAATCATCGCCTCGGGGTAGCGTTCCGTAGCCCACTCCTCTGCCGACCTTACGCCTGACTTGCCACGCACCGACAACATCCCCGCAGGCTTGTTTATCGCCACCAGCACATCATCTTCCCAGATAATTGTCGGCTCAGGTGGCACAATCTCCATAAGCGGGTTTGGCTCCCCCTTTAATCCCTTGAGCATATGAGTGAGGATAGGCTTGCACTTGCTGTTGCACGAAGGGTAGAATGTACCGTGCTGACGCACCTCGCCCTTGGGTGAGTCGCCCCACCAGAACTCCGCCATACATACGGGTCGCATACCGTTTTTATAGGCATATTGCAGCAGTTTCGGCGCGGCACACTCGCCAGCTCCTGCGGGCGGAATCTGCTGTGCTGTGGGTGCAAATATCTCGCAAAGGTCAAGCACCTCGCCCTTGGCATTGAGCATACGAAACTCCGCAAACAGAGCCATCTGTAACGCCGCCGAACGCTTCTGACGCTCACGCTTCAGCCCCTCAATTAGCTCCTCAAACTCCTTCAGCCCCTGTTCCGCTTCCGTCACGCGCTCTTTGGCGGCTCGCTTTTGTCGCTGTGCAAGGGCGTTGTCACGTTGTGAGGAGAGTATTAGCTCCTGTTCGTTGAAATTACCACTCATTCGCACTCTGTCGCGCTCCGCCTTGCCCTCTTTCAGCCACACCTTTATAGCCTTCAGCTCCGCCTCACACTCTGCCTTTGTCTGCGCAAGGTGCTGTTTTGCCGCGAGCAATTCTTCGGAATGTAGCAGCTTCTCTATCGTGCAGTTTATGGCTGAAATCTCCGCCTCCTCGCACTTGAAAAAGTCATCAGGCTGCAACATATCATACACCGCAGGGACAAAATAGGGGTGACTGTTGCTACCCACCAGATTGCCCGAAAAGGCGGCAAGAAAACCCACTTCGCCCTGGTGCTCCACCACCAGCACACCAAACATCTTTCCCTGCTTTAGCTCCGCGTGCCACTCCTTGCGTGAAAGCAGATATTGCTGCACCTCGCCAGCCGCCATTACGCATAGCGGATGTGGGGTGTAGTGGAATGGGTAGGTGAAGAGTTCGGGCAACTCCACGCCTCCGATGTCGGATGAAAATGGGTGTAACATTACTTTTTTTTGAAAATATTTAGTGCAAAGATAATTTTTTACTCGAAATTTTGTAGCTTTATGTAAAACTTTGCGACTAATAAAGTGAAGGAACATCCCAAAAGAAGAAACCCGATTGAGGAAAATGGATAATTTAGAACAGGAGTTTGCCCGCATTATCAAGGAGCACAAGGATACCATCTATATGGTCTGCTATATGTTCTCAAAGGATAGTAGTGAGGTGCAGGATTTGTATCAGGAGTGCCTGATAAATTTGTGGAAGAGTATGTCATCGTTTGAGGGACGCAGTAACCTACGCACCTGGATATGGCGTGTGAGTCTGAATACCTGCATATCGGTCGATAGGAAGAAGCGCCGCCGCGATTCGTTGCCGCTGGAGATGGATATCGACCTTTACAATGACACCGACCACGAGACCAAGCAGATTAAGATGTTGCACGAGCGCATTAACAAGCTGGGTCCTTTCGACCGCGCCATCATTATGCTTTGGCTCGAAAATATGAGCTACGAGGAGATAGGCGCTATCGTGGGTATCTCGACCAAGAATGTGTCGATAAGACTTTACAGAATCAAGGAACAACTTAAAAATATGAAATAGCTATGAATATGGAGCATAACATAAACGAACTTGACGAACTTCAGCAGATGCGAGAACAGATTGCAGTGCTTCGCAGTAAGCTCGAAACGCAACAGATTGTCAATGAGAAGGTCATTGTGGCAGCAATTAGCAAGGGCGTGAGCAATATCAATCGCCGAGGTATTATCTTGTCTATTTTTGGATTTTTGGTAATACCATTCTGTTGTGGCGGTTTCTATGCGATGAACTACTCCGACGGCTTTGTCCTGGGTACAGGCATTATGTTGTTTGTCTGCTTGTGCGCCACGCTATATGCCCATATTGGCTTGCGAGTGACGAATGTTTCACGAGGCAATATGCTCGAGGTGGGGGAGAAGGTTTTGCGCCTGCGTAAACTCTATGTATATTGGCATTTGTGGAGTGTGCCGATGATTTTGGTGTGGGGATATTTTCTCTATCGTGAGGTGTGCTTTATTTATCCCGACCCACAGATGCGAAATGGCTTTCTTATCGGCGCAGCGGTCGGAGGTCTGATAGGTGCGGCGATAGGCTTGAATGAACACTTCAAGGTTTTGCGTATGGCTGACGAGGTACTCTCTCACATCAAAGAGTTACAAGAATAGCACCATCCTAATCTATAAACATTTATAAAAACCCCAAGCTCACCGTGAGGCTCGCTTGGGGTCACTTTTTTTCGTTATCTCAAATTCATCACCTCGTGGATGCCCAGGTCGGTGTACATCTGTTGCAACTCCTCCTCGCTACGGTCGGATACCACCAGCAGACGGTCTTCAACCATCAGCTCGGTGTTGCCTCGCGGTACAAAGTATGCACCCTGGCGCGAAATCATCACCACCAGCGTATTGTCGGGAATATCAATGTCACGCAGCGTACAACCTTTCGATAGCATCGAGTCGGTGACGACTATCTCCGAGAAGTTACTCTTGATAGAGTCGGGGATACCCACCTTGAACAGTGGCTCCTTCTCCTCATACGCCAGACCCAGCCAGTTGGCCATAGCACTCACCGTCGTGCCCTGCACAAGCAGCGAGATGAGCGTACCCATAAATACCACGTTGAATATCAAATTCCCATTTTCGATACCTTCAACGATAGGGTAGGTGGCGAAGATGATAGGCACAGCACCACGCAGACCCACCCACGAGATGTAGAGTCGGGCCTTTGTCGTGAAGCGACGGAAGGGAGCCAGACAGACGAATACCGAGGCAGGACGTGCAACGAGTATCATAAACAGACCCACTGCACCACCAAGCAACAATACCTCTGGTCGCAAAAGCTCATCAAGGTTTACCAGCAGACCGATGGTTAGGAATAAAACGATCTGCGCCAACCAGGTGAAACCGTCGAAGAATGTATTGAGGTTGGAGCGATGGGCAATTTTGTAGTTGCCCACGACAAGTCCTGTGATATATACCGCCAAATAACCGTTACCCCATACCAGCGTTGTGAACGAGAATGAGAAGAATACGAATGCCAGCAGCAGCACGGAGTAGAGCGAAGGGTTGTTCTTGATGTTGATACGGTTGATGGCCCAGACCGCCAGGCGACCAATGCCATAACCCAAAGCACAACCAACCAACATCTGAACAATGAACTGCACTATACTGCCGCCTACCGTAGCACCTTCGCCCGCCGAGCCAACCACCGATACAAGTACGATGGTGAGCATATACGCCATCGGGTCGTTACTACCACTCTCCAACTCAAGCAGAGGACGCAAGTTTTGGGTCAATCCCTGTTTCTTACTTCGCAGAATTGAGAAAACCGAAGCAGAGTCGGTTGAGGACATTGTGGCTGCCAAAAGCAAAGCCAGCGGGAAGCTCAGTGCCAAGCCTACCCATGATGAGAAGAGATAGATGAACGTGCCCAATAAAATTGCAGTCATTGCCACGCCCATAGTGGCGAGTGTCACACCAGGAGCGAGGATGGGGCGTATCTCGGTGAACTTCGTATCCATACCACCCGAAAAGAGGATGATACACAACGCCAGCATACCGATGAACTGGGTCAATTCGAACGAATCGAAAGATATGAAGTGCCAACCGAACACCATACCCACGCCCAGGAACAACAACAACGCTGGTGCTCCCCACTTATACGCCAATTTACCTGCTACCACTGCAACGAACAGCAATAACGCCCAAACCAATAAAATATTTTCCGATAAACTCATACTATATCTTCTTACAATCAAATCAAGGCTCTGCTTTCTGCCTCAATTACTCAACCACCTTCAACTCGCTTGCGGGTTGAAGCTCCAAGTCGATATACTCGAAGGCCTGAGCGGCGGCATAGCCACTCTTTGGCGATGAGTATATCTCTACGACGACGGCTGAAACTCCCTCCGAAGGAATTTGGCGCAAGTTAGTAAAATCTCCTTTACGTAACAATTCTAAAGCTGTAGATTTTTGTTCTTTTTTGAGTTTTAGTTCCTCGCGCTTAAGGAAACAACCATCGCCTTTGTGGTATGGCATAGTGCTTTTGCTAGCCAGACGAGCTATGAGAATAGCACCTCCTACCAATACAAAAGTTGCTCCAAACAGCACCAAAGCTGATTTCAGATTTGGAGAATCCACTCCCGCCAATCCCCAGCCGTTGATAACGAGCATAGCCACACCCGCCAAAGTGGTGAGCAGAGGCATCGTAATGGGTTTCTTGTGTGGAGTAATTTTACCTCCAGGCAAGGTATAGAGCGCCTCGCACATATTGTATTTAGCCATTTTTTTCTTTTTTTATTTGCGATACGAATAGACAATGTGTCGGCTAACATCAGCCGAGAGTCTTTGTGACCCAATTTTTTTACACACAAGTTTCTCACCCTCTCCAGCGCAATCATTGTGCAGAAAGGGTATTTTTTTACTAAAAAAAAGGATGTGGGCTAAATACGAAGTCGGCACAAGGTATGAAGGAAATATTCATTACTCTGTGACGACACATTTGGCGAAAAGTTGATAATATCCGTAACGTGACCCATGTGCTGACAAGGGCTAACGTGTGGAGTCGTTTTTGTCGATGACGAGCCGCGCTGGCGCACGTTCTGCTGCGTAGAGATGTTTGATGGCAGGTTGGAGATACTCAACCCTTCACCCATCGTGCGGAGCATATCATTGTTCCACTCCTGCAACATCTTACGGTTGTTTTTCGATTGGTCAGCCTGCTCATACGTTGCCACACTGCGCTCGCGCACCTCCGCGTGGAAGTGCGTATTGACCCATCCCGAAAGGATGAGCGTCAAAGCGGCTGATATGGCAAGTAAAAAGCTCCTCATACTACTGTGGCAGGAATGTATAGGTTATCGTTCCCTCGTGGCGCGCTGGTGCCGAATGGTCAATGTTGAAGAGCGATGCTCGCGCCGCCTTCAGCGCCTCTTCGCGCATAATCTCCGTGCCGCCAGACTTTATCCTCGCAGCGATTACCTCGCCACCAGGGTTGAGCGTCACAGCTACAACCACCTGACCTCCTGTGTCGGTGGTGTAGGCAGGTACAATCAGGTTGCGTTTTGTTCTCACAGGGTCGCGGAACTCGAAACGCACGGTCACACCTCCCTTGTATTTTGTATCCTCGCCATCCTTCTTCGATTTCTGCGATGAATTCTCCTGCTCGGGGCGGTTGTTGAGAATGTCATTCGCTTCGCGCAGTCCCGCCTCGTAAGCGGCACGGTTTGCCTCCATACCGTCCGCCACGCTCTTTATCGACTCGTTAATCTCGGCGGTGTTGGTGTTGCGGTCATCCTTCAGTTGCTCATTAAGCACAGCATCGTTTGACTCGAGATTGCGTATCTTCGACCACTCGATATCCTGCTGCTGCTTCATCTCAATCTCGCGCTCCAGACGCTCTTTCTCCTTCTCAAGCTCTTCCAGATTCTGCAACTCGACATAGATGCCCTGCATATGAGGCTTGCGTCCGATTATGATTTTCGATGAGAAGAATACAATGCCCAACAGAAGATAGACAATCACCATTACGCTCAATCCTATACGGTGGTCGTATGCCCATTCGCCCGCATCTTTCTTGCGGCTATTGTCGAACGGTAGATTCATTCGAGGTCGTCGAGGTCGTCGCTCTGCGGCTGCTTTGTTGGCAGGCGCAGGTGCATTTTTGACCTTTTTAACCTCTGCTGATGGCTCGATTTCGCTGCTTGTTGTGCTATTTTGTTCCGTTATTGGCATATTATAATCTCCAAAGCTTGTAATTCTTGTGCAAAAGTACGTTTTTTTTACGAATTATTGCTATCTTTGTACGGTTTTTATTGATATCGTTCAATAAACCTTTGCACAACAACAAACTTAAACTATTATGCAAACAAAACAACAAACACTGTCAGCCCCTATTTCATTCTCGGGCAAAGGTTTGCACACAGGTGTTACGGTGAGTATGACCGTTAACCCTGCAGCTGACAACAACGGCATCGCTTTCCGTCGCGTGGATTTGGATGGTGCTCCTGTTGTTCCTGCTTTGTGTGAGTATGTTACCGACACGTCGCGTGGTACTACTATCGAGAAGGGCGCTGCCAAAGTAAGCACAATCGAACACATTGTATCTGCACTGTGGAGTATGGGCGTGGATAACGCCATCATTGATATAGACGGTCCCGAGGTCCCTATTATGGATGGCTCGGCTCGCGAGTATGTTGCGCGCATTGCCGAGGTAGGCATCGTGGAGCAGAAGGCTGACCGCAAGTATTATGAGGTTACCGAGAAGCAGGTTTATACCATTCCAGACAAGGGTGTAGCGATTATTATCTATCCCGACGACGAGTTTACCGTGTCGGTACACATTGACTTTAACTCTAAAGTTGTTGGTAATCAGTATGCTACACTCGATATGTTTAACGAGTACGCCGAGAACATCGCGCCTTGTCGTACGTTCTGTTTCCTGCACGAGATTGAGCCACTGTTGAAGATGAACCTAATCAAGGGTGGTGACCTGAATAATGCTATCGTAGTCGTTGAGAATCCTATTTCAGACGAGCAGCTTGAGCATTTGAAGCAGGTATTCGGCAAGGACGACATCCGTGTTACGGGCGGTTATCTGAACAACTTGCAGCTTCGCGCAAGCAACGAGCTTGCACGTCACAAACTGCTCGACTTGCTCGGTGACTTCGCTCTGCTTGGTATGCGTATCAAGGGTAGAGTGTGGGCGTCACGTCCAGGTCACTTTGCCAACACCGAGTTTATGAAGCAGCTCGCTATGTCTATCCGTCGTGATGGCGAGAAGCCAGCGTTCAAGTACAACCCAGCCAAACCAGCGTTGATGGATATCAACAAGATTATGTCGCTTTTGCCTCATCGCTATCCATTCCTGCTGGTTGATAAGGTATTCTATATCGACGACAAGAGCATCGGCGCTATCAAGAACATCACCCTCAACGAGCCACAATTTACGGGTCATTTCCCTACCGAGCCTGTTATGCCTGGTGTGTTGTTGGTGGAGGCTATGGCGCAGGCAGGAGGTCTATTCGTGTTGAATGGCGTGGAGAACCCCCAGGAGTATTCAACCTACTTCCTCAAGATTGACAATGTGCGTTTCAAGCGCAAGGTTGTTCCAGGCGATACACTCCAGTTGGAGGTCTATCTGCTTGAGCCTATCCGTCGCGGCATTGCCTCAATGATGGGTAAGGTTTTTGTGGGTGGTCAGCTGGCTTGCGAGGCTACTCTTATGGCACAGATTATTAGAAATAAAAAATCAGAATAATTTAGAGATATGATAAGTAATTTGGCGTATGTTCATCCCGACGCGAAGATCGGCGAGAACGTGACTATTGAACCCTTTGCCTATATCGCTGCCGATGTTGAGATTGGTGACGGTTGCTGGATAGGTCCCTCTGCTACGATCCACGACGGTGCGCGCATCGGCAAAAATTGCAAGATTCATTCATTCGCATCAATCGCTTGTACTCCCCAGGATTTGAAGTTCCGAGGTGAGGTATCAACAGCGGTCATTGGCGATAATTGCGAAATCCGCGAGTGTGTGACTATCAGTCGTGGTACAGCATCAACGGGTACAACCATCCTTGGCTCAAACAACCTCGTTATGGCTTATGCTCACGTTGGTCACGACTGCGTTGTTGGTAGCAACTGTGTGATTGTTAATGGTGTGTCGCTTGCGGGCGAGGTGCACGTTGGTGATTGGGTTGTTATCGGCGGTCACTCGGCTATCCACCAGTGGACTCATATCGGTGACCACGCTATGATTCAAGGTATGACAGGTGTAACGAAGGATGTACCACCATACATTACACTTTCGATGGAGGGTAGCTATGCAGGTATCAACAAGGTGGGTCTTTCACGCCGAGGCTTCAGCCACGAGCAGATTATGGCAATTCACGACGTATGCCGAATTCTTTTCCAGAGCGACTTGAACTACATCAACGCCTGCAACAAGGCGGAGGCGGAGCTTCCACAGTCTGCCGAACGTGATTATTTGATTAACTTCGTTCGCTCATCGCAGCGTGGTTGTATCAAACCATATCAGAAGAAGTCAAAGGCGGAGTAACGAGTCGATTTGGCAACAGTAGAAAAGTTTGGAGAAACCCTCTCCAAACTTTTTTGTTTAATGAAAAATCCCTATATTTGCAAAGGATAATTTAACACTCAAGCTATAATAATATGAAACACCTAAAACTTCTCTTTGCGGCTCTTGCAGCTGCTCTTCTTTCGCCCTGTTTATATGCGGCGGAGCCTGTTGGAAACCGTGTGACGGTTGATATCAGTGCCAATAAGATTAAGTACAGTAATATGATTTTTGGTCACTTTATCGAGCATTTTGATAATCAGGTCTATGGTGGAATTTATGACCCCGAGTCGAAGTTTGCCGATGAGGATGGTTTTCGCACCGATGTTATTGAGGCACTGAAGCAGATTAAAGTGCCTATCGTTCGCTGGCCAGGTGGTTGCTTTGTTTCGTCATATCATTGGATGGATGCTGTGGGTAAGAATCGCACTCCTGTTTATGATAAGACTTGGCACGTTGAGGATCCCAGCACCTTCGGAACAGACGAGTATATTAAGTGGTGCCGCAAGGTGGGTTGTGAGCCATATATCTGCACCAATGCTGGTACAGGCACAGCCGAGGAGATGAGCGATTGGGTTGAGTATTGCAACCTATCAATCGGTAAGTTCGGTCGTATGCGTATGGAAAATGGCTATAAGGAGCCACATAATGTGAAGTATTGGAGTATTGGAAACGAGAACTGGGGTTTCCACGAACTTGGCGCAAAGACTGTTCAGGAGTGGGGTCCGCTGGTGCGAGAGTCGGGTAAATTGATGTTGTGTACCGATAAGGATATAAAGCTCTTTGCTGCTGCTGTGTCAAACAAGGAGTGGATTCTGCCAATGCTCAAGGAGGCGGGTAGTTTGCTTAACTATGTCTCAATTCACGGCTATTGGGATTTCAATTCAAGCACCTACAATATTCTCCCATATATGGATTGTATGATGAAAACCGATGCTCCAGAGCTGGATATACGTAAGACTATCAATATTCTCGATGTTGCGGGTTATGGTGGTGGTCGCATCAAAATTGCCTACGATGAGTGGAACTTGCGTGGCTGGCATCACCCTTGGCACGTTGATTTGCGTCGTGGTCATGACCTGGCTGCTCGCCGAAAAAATGACACTCCATCGGAGTACACTATGGCTGATGCTATCTTCTCGGCTTGCTTCCTCAACTCATGCTTGCGTCACGCCGATGTGGTTGATATTGCTTGTTTCTCACCAATTGTGAATACGACGGGTGCGATATTTGTTCATCCCGATGGTATTCTGAAACGAACAACATACCACGTCTTCGATATGTATGTGAATATGTTGGAGGAATATGTTGTGCCAACCAATCTCAAGACCGAGCGTTTGGCGCACGGTAAAGCATCTACGGGTGTGTTGGATTGTATCCTTACGAGCAATGAGGAGGGAACAAGCTACGCTCTGGCTGTAGTGAATAAGGACCCTGAGAAATCACGTCTTTTTAATATTGATTTTGAGGAGATGAATGTGAAAGCTCCAAAGAAGATTGTTGGCAAGGTTTTGCGCGGCTCATCACCCGATGATTTCAATGAGGTGGGCGCCGAGAATCGTGTTGTGCCCGAGGAACGTACATTTGAGGTTAAGGATGGATGCGTTGAGTTGCCAGCACACTCGTTGGTGGTGTTGAAGTTCTAAATCGTTGAGGAGTAAAAATATATATACAAAAGTTGGCAAATTTTTGCTGTAAATATTTGTAATATAGTAATTTTTTACTATTTTTGCATCGTGAATGAAGAGGTAAGGGGACGCGTGAGTCCCCTTATTTCGTATCTTGACTCGAAAAAACTAATATCAAATATGATAGATTGCGAAAAAATATTAGCCATTGCCGATAGAGAACTATCTGGCACAGATATGTTTACGGTGAGCTGCAAATGCTCTCCGATGAACGAGGTAGAGCTCTTGATTGACAGCGATACGCACGTCACTATCGAGAGTTGTGTTGAATTGAGCCGTAAGATTGAGGCGGAGTTTGACCGTGAGGTGGAGGATTTCTCATTGACTGTGGCATCTGCGGGTATCGGCTCGGAGCTTCAGAATATCCGCCAATATCGCAAGCTCGTTGGCTCATCGATTGAGGTGTTGCTTTTTAGCGGTGTGAAGATTTTGGCAAAGCTCGACGCTGTGAGCGACGAAGGAATCACAATCTCCTACGAGGAGAAGCAGACCGTAGAGGGCAAGAAGCGTAAGGTACTTGTAAACGTAGAGCGCACATATCGTTTCGAGGAGATTAAATACACCAAGGAGTATTTGGACTTTAAGTAAAAATCCCCTAAATGGGTGATTTCTGCGTTGGGCTTGATTTTCGATTGCTCACATACCTTAAGTATGCTCCGCATCAAAAATCTTCGCCCGCCTAAAAATCCCTCCATTTATGGAATTTTTGGGAGGCAAAAAAAGATAGAAAAATCAAAACAAAAAATAAATATAAAACACAAATGGAAAACTTAAATCTTATCAGCAACTTTGCTGAATTCAAGGATCAGAAGAACATCGACAAGGCTACGATGATTGGCGTTTTGGAGGATGTTCTGCGTCACGCCTTGCAGAAGCAGTTTGAGAGCGACGAGAACTTCGACGTTATCATCAACCCAGAGAAGGGTGATTTGGAGATTTGGCGCAACCGTGAGGTCGTAGAGGATGGCGCGGTTGAGAATCCCAACACCCAGATTTCAGTTTCGGAGGTTAAGGCTATCGACTCAACTTACGAGGTGGGCGATGAGTACTCTGACCAGATCAAGATGAACCAGTTTGGTCGCCGTGCCGTGTTGTCATTGCGTCAGAACCTGGCTTCACGTCTTTTGGATCTGGAGAAGGCTAACATCTACGAGAAGTATTCAGAGAAGGTGGGCGAGATTATCGCTGCCGATGTCTATCAGGTATGGAAGCGTGAGGTGCTGTTGATTGATGAGGAGAACAACGAGCTCATCCTGCCAAAGAGCGAGCAGATTCCTAACGACTTCTATCGCAAGGGCGACACCATCAAGGCTATCGTGAAGAGTGTTGAGATGAACAACAACCAGCCACGCATCATCCTCTCTCGTACAGCAAACCAGTTCCTGGAGCGCCTGTTCGAGCAGGAGGTGCCAGAGATTTATGACGGTCTTATCACAATCAAGACCATTGCCCGCATCCCTGGTGAGCGTGCCAAGGTGGCGGTTGAGTCTTATGATGACCGCATCGACCCAGTAGGTGCTTGCGTTGGTATGAAGGGTTCACGTATCTACACTATCGTGAAGGAGCTTCGCAACGAGAATATCGACGTTGTGAACTACACAGCCAATCCACAGCTTATGATTCAGCGTTCGCTCAACCCAGCGAAGATCTCCTCTATCACTATCGACGAGGAGCGTAAGACAGCATCTGTTTACCTTAAGCCTGACCAGGTGTCACTCGCTATTGGTAAGGGTGGCTTGAACATTCGTTTGTCGAAGATGCTCACAGGCTACGATATCGACGTATATCGTGAGATTGAGGAGGAGGATGTAGCACTCGTAGAGTTCGCAGACGAGATTGAGCCTTGGATTATCGAGGCCTTGAAGGCTGCTGGCTGCGACACTGCGAAGAGTGTATTGGAGCTCCCTGTTGAGGAGATTGCTACACGCGCCGACCTTGAGATTGAGCAGGCCGAGAAGGTTGTTGAGATCTTGAAGGCAGAGTTCGAGGAGTAGAAGTTTAACATTTATTAGGAAAAGCAAATGACAAATAATAGAAAGATAAGGCTCATTCAGGTGGCAAAGGAGTTCAAGGTGGGATTGAGTTCCATCACGGATTTCTTGCTCAAGAAGGGCGTAGGCGCAGACTTATCACCCAACTCACCCGTAAGTCCCGAGGTCTATGCTATGCTTGAGAAGGAGTTCGGCTCTAATCGCAGCATCACCGGTAATGAGCGCGACAATATCCGCGAAAGAATATCAATGAACAAGCAGGCTGCCGTGACGCTCAACGCCGAGAAGAAGGATAAGACCGACGATGAGGAGGTTATTATCAAGAGCAACGTCATCAGCGTTAAGGAGGAGGTGCCACAGCCAAAGATTTTGGGTAAGATTGACCTTGAGCCCAAGAAGAAGGAGCAGCCCAAGCCAGAGCCAAAGAAGGAGGAGCCTAAACCACAGCCCAAGCCAGAACCAGAGCAGCCAAAGGCAGAGCCCAAGAAGGAGGCAGCACCTGTGGTAGAGAAGCCTGCGGAGACAGCAACCGAGCCAAAGAAGGATAATATCTTCCGTCCTAACCAGACACAGCTCGCAGGTCCACAGATTCTCGGTACGATGGATGTGTCGGGTATGGTACCAGGCGGCAAGCACAAGCGCAAGCGTTTGGATAAGGAGAAGGTTGATGTTGCCAAGCAGGGTAACAAGGAGGGTGGCAAGAAGGATAAGAAGAACAAGCCCGCACAGGGTCAGCCTAACCAGCCACAGCAGAATCAGAATCAGCCCAAGCCAGGTGAGGGTCGCCGCAACAAGAAGAAGGATAAGCACCAGCCAAAGCCAGTTGTGCGTCCAGAGGTAAGCGACGAGGAGGTATCAAAGCAGATTAAGGATACGTTGGCTCGTCTGACAGCGAAGGGTGCCAAGAATAAGGGTGCAAAGTATCGTAAGGAGAAGCGCGAGGAGATTCGTGAGAAGATGTCGGAGGAGATGGAGCGCGAGCAGATGGAGCGTTCAGTGCTTAAGGTGACAGAGTTTGTTACCGTCAGCGAGTTGGCTACCATGATGAACGTATCGCCTATGGAGGTTATCTCGGCTTGTATGAACCTGGGTCTGATGGTGTCAATCAACCAGCGATTGGATGCCGAGGCATTGGTTGTTGTTGCCGAGGAGTTTGGCTTTAAGACAGAGTTCGTTACCGTAGATGTTGCCGAGGCTATCGAGGAGGATGTTGATAGCGAGGAGGATATGCTCCCACGTCCACCTATCGTTACAGTTATGGGTCACGTCGATCACGGTAAGACATCTCTTTTGGATAACATCCGTAAGACCAACGTCATCGAGGGCGAGGCTGGAGGTATCACCCAGCACATCGGTGCTTACTCGGTGAACTACAACGGTCAGAAGGTGACATTCCTCGATACCCCAGGTCACGAGGCGTTTACTGCGATGCGTGCGCGTGGTGCGAAGATTACCGATGTTGCCATCATCATCGTGTCGGCTGACGACAGTGTGATGCCACAGACCGTTGAGGCTATCAACCACGCCCAGGCGGCAGGTGTGCCTATGGTCTTTGCCATCAACAAGATTGATAAGCCAGCAGCTAACCCAGAGCATATCAAGGAGCAGTTGGCACAGATGAACTACCTCGTAGAGGAGTGGGGCGGTAAGTACCAGAGCCAGGATATCTCGGCGAAGAAGGGTATAAACCTTGACAAACTGCTGGAGAAGGTGCTTCTGGAGGCAGAGATGCTCGACTTGAAGGCTAACCCAAACAAGAAGGCGCAGGGTAGTGTGATTGAGTCCACTCTGGACAAGGGTCGTGGTTATGTGGCTACGATTATGGTACAGAGCGGTACGCTGCGTGTGGGCGATGTTCTGCTTTCGGGTACATACACAGGTCGCGTGAAGGCTATGTTCGACGAGAACGGTAAGAAGGTTATCGCAGCAGGTCCATCTACACCTGTTCAGGTGCTGGGTCTTAACGGTGCACCACAGGCGGGTGATAGCTTCAACGTAATGGAGGATGACCGCTCGGCCCGTGAGATTGCCAACAAGCGTGAGCAGTTGCAGCGTATGCAGGGTATTATGACCCAGAAGCATATCACTCTGGATGAGATTGGTCGCCGTATCGCTATCGGCTCGTTTAAGGAGCTTAACATCATCGTCAAGGGTGACGTGGACGGCTCGGTGGAGGCTATGTCAGGCTCTCTGATTAAGCTTTCGAAGGAGAGCGTTCAGGTGAACGTTATCCACGCTGCTGTGGGTCAGATTTCGGAGTCGGATGTGTTGCTCGCTACAGCATCCAACGCCATTATCGTCGGCTTCCAGGTGCGTCCATCAGCTGCGGCGCGTAAGACAGCCGAGAAGGAGGAGATTGAGATACGCTTGTACTCTATCATCTACGATGCAGTGAACGATATCAAGGACGCTATCGAGGGTATGCTTGAGCCTGTTATGAAGGAGGTTATCTGCTGCTCTATCGAGGTTATGGAGACCTTCAAGATTTCGAAGGTCGGTACCGTAGCAGGTTGTATTGTTCGTGAGGGTAAGTTGCAGCGCAACACTCCTATCCGCGTGATTCGTGACGGTATCGTAATCTACACAGGTAAGCTCGGCTCATTGCGACGTTTCAAGGACGATGTGAAGGAGGTTACCATAGGTCAGGACTGCGGTCTTAACATCGAGTCATTCAACGACATCCGCGTGGGTGATATCGTCGAGGGTTACGAGCAGGTTGAGGTAAAACGTAAGAACTAAATTATAAACTACAAACTTAACGAAAAATGACACAGGTAAAATTCACAACAGCCGCAGAGGCTGTCAAGGTGATCAAGTCGGGTGACCACATTCACTTGAGTTCAGTTGCATCAGCACCACAGTGCCTTATCAAGGCTATGTGCGACCGTGGTCGTGCAGGCGAGTTGAAGGATGTTCACATCCACCACCTCCACACAGAGGGTCCTGCTCCTTATTCAGAGCCAGAGTTCGAGGGTGTATTCCAGCTCGACTCGTTCTTTGTTGGTGGCAACGTGCGTAAGACTACACAGGCAGGTTATGCTGACTACATCCCAGTATTCTTGTCAGAGACACAGCGTCTGTATCGCTGTGGCGCAGTGCCTTGCAATGTAGCTATGATTCAGGTATCACGTCCTGACAAGCACGGTTATGTATCACTCGGTACATCAGTAGATGCTACTTTGGCAGCTGTTGAGTGTGCTGACACCGTTATCGCCGTAGTGAACAAGTATGTTCCTCGTGCGTTTGGTGACGCTATGATTCCAATGTCGAAGATTGACCTCTTTGTTGAGGACGACCAGCCATTGGAGGAGGCTCACTTCACAACTCCTAACGAGGTTGAGGTTGCTATCGGTAAGCACTGTGCTGCCTTGATTGAGGATGGCGCAACACTCCAGATGGGTATTGGTGCGATTCCTAACGCTGTATTGGCGCAGTTGGGCGGTCACAAGAACCTCGGTATCCACACTGAGATGTTCGCTGACGGTGTATTGCCTTTGGTACGCGCAGGCGTTATCAATGGCGAGGCAAAGAACATCGACAAGGGTATGATGGTTTCTACCTTCCTGATGGGTTCACAGGAGGTTTATAACTTCATTGACGACAACCCAGGTGTATTGATGAAGGACGTAGGTTACACCAACGACCCATACATCATCGCCAAGAACGATAAGGTTACAGCCATCAACTCTGCATTGCAGGTTGACCTCACAGGTCAGGTTTGCGCCGACTCACTCGGTCGTAAGTTCTACTCTGGTGTAGGTGGTCAGGTTGATTTCGTTTATGGTGCATCACTCTCAAAGGGTGGTAAGGCTATCATCGCAATGCCTTCAATCACCAACAAGGGTGTATCAAAGATTTGTGACACATTGATGCCAGGTGCAGGTGTTGTGACAACTCGTAGCCATATGCACTGGTTCGTAACAGAGAATGGTGCTGTTGATTTGTATGGCAAGAGCCTTCAGGAGCGCGCACGCCTCTTGATTTCTGTTGCTCACCCATCAGCACAGGAGGAGCTCGACCGTGCCGCTTTCGAGCGCTACGGCTCGCACCACCACTATATTAAGGGGTATATGAGCAAGTAATTCTTTTTTGTTGCTTATCCTAATAGTAAAGCCTTTCCATTTTTTGGGAGGGCTTTTTTGTCCCCCTTAATATAGTGGTGGCGCATCATATTGACATTCCCCCTAAATCCCCCTTTGGCAAAGGGGGACTTTGGTCGCTTCGCTCCGTTAAAACCATCATTCCGAGAGCCGTAAGGCTCGTGGGAATCTTCCTTTGATAAATTATTTCTGCAAAATAACCACCCCTCTTGTAGTGGAGGTGTTCACAGAACGGAGGGGTATATAATAAAAGAGCTATCACAACTTTCGTGGTTGGATAGCTCTTTCATTATTTGGAAGTCAAACCTATTCAATTTCCCAGGTCTCGCCAGAGCGAAGCAGATCGTCCATGCACTTAATCTTTGCGCTCTGCTGTACCTCCTTGACTTGCTCTTCGACCTTCTGGTCATATACGTTTGTATCCTTCACGTCGCGGATAACACCCACAGCAACAGGGTACTCTGGGAACTTCATCGCAGCCAGCATTGAGTGTAGCGTCGTATCCTCGGTGTGTGCATCGTGAGTCAGGATGTCATCCAGAGTGTAGCCATCCTCGCCTACGGTCACAACCTTCAGGCGCATATCCTCAAATACCAAGCCCTTGTTTCCGCCCTCGCCAAAGAGCATCTTCTCGCCGTGCTTGAGTGTGATGGTGTTCTTTAGACGTGTCTGCCTATCGCCAGCAAAAGCGGCGTGGGTCTTGTCGTTGAAGATGACGCAATTAACCAGCGCCTCCACAACGGCCATTCCCTTGTGCTTTGCAGCTGCAACAAGGCAATCTTTGGTAAGCATAACCTCCATATCAATCGTGCGGGCGAAGAACGTACCCTTTGCACCAATCACCAGCTCGCCTGGGTTAAATGGCTTCTCCACAGTGCCGTAAGGCGAGGTCTTTGTAATCTTGCCGAGCTTTGTGGTAGGTGAGTACTGACCCTTTGTAAGACCATAAATCTCGTTGTTGAAAAGGATCATATTAAGGTCGATGTTACGACGAATGGCGTGGATAAAGTGGTTACCACCAATCGCCAGTGAGTCGCCATCGCCCGAGCATACCCATACCGAGAGGTCGGGGTTTGCCACCTTGATACCTGTGGCGATGGCGTTTGCACGACCATGAATAGTGTGGAAACCAAAGGTCTTCATATAGTAGATGAAGCGTGACGAGCAGCCAATGCCCGAAACGAATGTAAACTTATTGTGTGGGATGTCCAACGCATCAGCTACCTCTGGCATAGCGCGCTGAACGGCGTTCAGGATTGCGTGGTCGCCACATCCTGGGCACCACTTAACGATCTGGTCGCTCTTAAAATCTGCGGGTGTATATTTATATTCTGCCATAGCCTCTTATAGTAATGAGTTAAACTTATCCTTCAGCTCAACGATTGTAAATGGCTGACCTTCTGTCTTATTATATTGCTCAAATGTGAACTGCTGGAACTGCTGTCGCAGGTAAGATGCAAACTGACCCTCGTTAAGCTCACAAACCACAATCTTCTTGTGACCCTTCAACAGCTCCTCCACGCCGTGAGGCATTGGGTTGAGGTAGTTGAAGTGCAGAAGTGAGATGCTCTTGCCCTCCTGCTGAAGCTCCGATACGGCAGTCTGCAAGTGACCGCGTGTACCACCCCAGCCGATTACAAGCACATCTGCATCCTTCTCGCCCATAATCTCTGGTGTAGGTAACTCGTCTGCCACCATAGCCACCTTTGCGGCACGTGTGCGAGTCATCTCCTGGTGGTTAGCGGGGTCGTAAGAGATAGAACCCTTCAGATGATCCTTCTCCAAGCCACCGATGCGGTGCTCCAGACCCTCCTTGCCAGGGAATGCCCAACCACGAGCCAACTTCTCGTTACGCGCATAAGGCATAAAGTCGCCCTCGCACTTCTCTACGATAGGTGGGCAGATTGTTGGGTAGTCAGCCATTGAAGGAATACGCCAAGGCTCCGAGCCGTTGGCGATAAAGCCGTCGGTGAGAAGAATTACTGGGGTCATATGCTCCATTGCAATCTTCGACGCCATAAATGCGTAGTGGAAGCAGTCGCTTGGCGATGATGCAGCGATAACCACCACAGGGCACTCGCCGTTACGACCGTAGAGAGCCTGCATAAGGTCACTCTGCTCGGTCTTTGTTGGCAGACCTGTCGAAGGACCACCACGCTGAACATCCACCACAACCAATGGTAGCTCCGCCATCACAGCCAAGCCCAACGCCTCGCTCTTGAGCGACAGACCAGGGCCCGAAGTTGTTGTAACGGCAAAGTTACCAGCATAAGCAGCGCCGATTGAGGTACAGATACCTGCGATCTCGTCCTCTGCCTGTACGGTCTTTACGCCCAAATCCTTACGCTTTGCAAGCTCCTCAAGGATAACGGTTGCAGGAGTGATAGGGTATGAACCACAGAAAAGAGGCAGACCCGACTTCTCGCTCGCTGCACAGAAGCCCCACGCAGTTGCTACGTTACCGTTGATTGAACGATAAGTACCCTTCTCCAGCGGAGCAGCCTCCACCTTGTAGGTGTTGGCAAACTGGTGAGTATTTGCTGCGTAGTAGTAACCCGCGTCGATAGCACGCTTGTTAGCCTCGGCTACGGCTGGGTTCTTCTTTGCAAATTTCTCGTCGATATATCGCTTTGCGTAATCCTCTGGACGGTTGTAGATGTAGAAGCAGATACCGAGCGCAAACATATTCTTGCACTTCACCACTGCCTTGTTGTCAAGACCCATATCAGCCAACGCTGCACGAGTCATCGAAGTGATGTCGGGAATTACTACGTTGTAACCCTCCAAGCCAAGCTCCTCGATTGGGTTTAGTGTAGAATAGCCAGCCTTCTTGATGTTATCCTCGGTGAGGGTGTCGCCGTCGATGATCACCGTTGCATCCTTCTTCAGCCACTTGCGGTTGGCCTTCAATGCTGCGGGGTTCATCGCCACCAATACGTCGCAGTAATCGCCTGGGTTTGTCACCTTGCCTGCGCCGATGTGTACCTGGAAACCCGATACACCTGCCACCGTACCCTGTGGGGCGCGTATCTCGGCGGGGTAGTCGGGGAATGTTGAGATTCCATTTCCGATAAGTGCGGAAGTGTTCGAGAAGAGCGTACCTGTGAGCTGCATACCGTCGCCCGAGTCGCCCGAGAAACGGATAACAACATCCTTCAGCTCTTTCGCATTAAGATTCGCCATAATGTGAATTTCTTATTTGGTTAGTTTTTATGTGTAATTTTCAGTTTCGGCACTCCTTTAGGAGTGAATAACCTCACAAAGATAGTCTATAATTTGTGAAGTTGTCCTCCTGATTGGCATTTTTTGTTCGCCACGCCCTAATTTTACAACTCTTGTTTGTGTTGAACGATTTTTTCCTGTAACTTTGTGAGTGTTCTATTGCGAGTGACAACGTATAATAACCTAAAAATAAACCTATGAGAAGAATTCTTATTTTTGCTATTGCTCTGTTTCTGGCGACAGCCTGCCAGAATCGTGAATGGCCCGAGATTGTAATGCCCGAAAATGAACAATGTTATGATGACCCCATAACGGGCGGTGCTGCCGACCCTGTGCTGGTGTGGAATCACAAGAGCAAGCAGTGGGTGATGTATTACACCCAGCGCCGTGCCAATATGCCTAACCCACAAGGCGTTGAGTGGGCTCACGGTTGCAGCATTGGTATCGCTACCTCGCCCGATGGCAGCAAGTGGACCTATTGGGGTGTATGTCAGGGTGATAAGATGCTCTCTAATACCGACCCCGAGAAGCGCCATACCTGGTGGGCACCCGATGTGATTGTTGATGAGCAGGGGCTGTTCCATATGTTCGTGACCTATGTGCCAAACATCACTACCGATTGGAGCGGTACGCGCGACATTCGCCACTACACCTCCGAGGATGGCTTTAATTGGCAGTTCCAGTCGGTGCTTCCACTTCAGGCGGAGCGTTGCATCGACCCTTGTGTGAAGAAGATAGGCGATAGCTGGTATATGTGGTATAAGAACGAGTCTGCTGGCAGCCACACCTGGATGGCGAAGAGCCCTAACCTCTACGATTGGGAGGTTGTGGGTGAGATGACCAGCGACCTGGCACACGAAGCTCCTTATGTGTGGGAGTGGGACGGCAAATACTGGATGATTGTCGATGCTTGGACAAAGCATATGCGTATCTACTCATCACCCGATGGCTTGAGCGGTTGGGAGTTCTCATCGGAGATTACCCCAGGCGGTCATCCAGCGGTCTATATCATTCAGGGCAAGCCTGTTATCATCGGTCATCTTCACGTCGGCGGTCGCCCTACTGTTATCCTCCTGCGTGAGCTAAAGTATGAGGATGGTAAGTTTGCGTTGGCAAAGTAGCAAGCCTTTGGTATAAATGAAAACTGGTTGTCACTTTTTTAGTGGCAACCAGTTTTTTTGTCTATCCGTCATTGCGAGGAGGGCTTTGCCCGACGTGGCAATCTCAATATAAATACGTCATCCCCCGACTTGCTAAAGCAAGGCGATGGGGATCCTCGGGGAAAATATATGTAATCGAATTAAATTACTGGAGGATTACCTTCGCCACTCACTGCGTTTCGTGTCGGGTAATGACGTGGGGCGTTTGAATTCCCGCTATATTTTCCTCTCCGCCAAATATACGCCCACAAGAATAAACGCCGTTCCCACAATCGCCAGCGGCGTAATCCTCTCGCCGAGCAGCAGGAAAGCGGTAATCATCGCCACAATAGGATTTATGTAGAGGTAGTTTGTCGCATCCACAGCACCCAAACGCTTCAGCACAATGTTCCACGCCGCATAGCACACCAGCGATGCCAACACGCCCAGATATGCGATATTTCCCCACACCATAGGTCGTGACAACATCTCCCACGTCACACCCCAAGGCTCAATCAGAAAGTAGGGCAGCAGCGTCACAATGCCGTAAAAGAAAATCTTGCGAGTAATCATCATCGAGGGGTAGCTATCCTGCAACCGCGCAATGATAATGCTATAAATGACCCACGTCACCACCGCGCCGAAGGTCAGTAGGTCGCCTATTGGGTTGAGTTTAAGGATGATGTTCCCGTTAAGGATTACCATCGCCACACCCACAAGCGAGAGCAGCGAATAGGCATAGAGCCTCTTGCTTGCCCCTTGTCCCTTGTTGAGCAGGTTTACCGTTAGCATCGTCAGCAGTGGCGTGGCAGCAATTATAATCGCCACATTCGATGCCTGCGTGTAGAGCAGTGCCGTATTCTCCAACAGAAAATATGCCGAGCCGCCCGTTATGCCCAGCGCGACCATCTTAAGCTCATCCTTTACGCTGCGGCAAAACCACTCTCCGCGTCGCACAAACGGCAACATCAATAGGTAGGCAAGCGCAAAGCGCAAAACCATAATCGCAGCGGGCGACAGACCTTCCAGCAACAGAAATTTCGAGCTGATGAACGTAGTGCCCCAGATTGCCGATGTGAGAATGGCTAATATGTGAAAAAATCGTTGCATCGACTATCTGATAGAGTTCATTCTGATACTCGCCTTCACAATCGCAATGGCTCTGATACGGCTCATCTCGATATCCTTGTCGGCGTGGTGTGGGTTCTGGCTCACCAGCTTCACATACCCCTCGCGCTCCGATTTCTGGATGTATTTCACTGTGATATACTCCTCGCCATCGAGGTCAATCGATAAAAGGTACATATCGCCCCAGAAGATGTTATTCAAATCTTGCAACTGCTTGTAAAGCACGATGTCGCCACTCTTGAGCAGCGGATACATCGAGTCGCCGACGATGTAAATAGCACCATCACACTTTGGCAGGTTGGGAATGTGTATGTAGTTGATAGGCTTGTTTGACTCCTGGTCGTTAAACAGTGGCACCAATCCCGCAGTACCCTCAATCGAGTAGAGCGGTACGCTCTGCATCGGTAGCGACGAGTCTGAACGCAATTTGAAGGCAGTGTAATCGGGCTCGGCGTTGAACATATCTCCCTTGCCTGTGTCTAACCAGTCGGGATTGACGTTCAAATCTTGAACTAATATGTTTTTGTTGCGAGTCGATAGTCCGCACTTACCTGTTTCAATCATCGAAAGCGCCGCTTTTCCAATGCCAAGTCGTTGAGCTAATTGCTCTTGCGTGAGTTTGAGCTCTTTGCGTATAAGTTTAATTTTGCTGCCCATAATGTTTTTATCAATAAATTTTATATTAAAAATTTGTACTTTTGTGATACAAAATTCAGTAATTGAATATATCTTTGTAGTGCAAAGTTAAACAATTTATATTAAACAAACAAATAAATTAAAGTAAAAATCAACTATGTACGCAATTTCATCTAATCTTTATCTGGAAGTGGCGACCCGTCTTGTTGAACTCGTTGAGCGTGATAACTACTATTCCGACACGTTTGAGTTTGAATATGGCGATGTGTTCTGTCGTATGACGCTCTCTGCTGTTATCTATCGCCAATCGCAGCCCGACGAGGGTTGTAGCATATGTGCCATCACCGATATGATTCCCGTTTGGTGGGAGTTTCACACCTTTATTGATGGTGACGAGGTGCTGAACGACTTTTCGTTTAATGAACTCAGAGAGTATATTCAATCACTTGTATAATTTATTTGCTATGATTCCAATCGAAAAAGACCCAATAGAAGAGTGGATTGCATCGGTGCAACCTATTATTGTTCTACCCGATGAAAACTCTGCCGAAACACCCGTTGCTGCCTCTGCCGAGCCTCGCCCTGTGCCCTCGTTTGAGGAGTTTGCTACAAGTGTTTATCCGTTTCTTGAGGTACAACCATTCCATCGTAACTACTATCGTCTGCTGGAGGCATTTGCGCGTGGCGAGATATCCAAACTTATGGTCTCTATGCCGCCCCAGCACGGCAAGAGTGTGGGCGCGAGTACTCTTTTGCCCGCCTATATGCTCGGCTTGAACCCCGACAGCCGCATCGCTATCGCCTCCTACTCTGCTGCGCTTGCCAATAAGTTCAATCGCCGTGTGCAGCGCATCATCGAAGGCGAAGAGTATGGTACGCTCTTTCCTTCGACCCGCATCAAGTGTGGCGGAAAGCCTCCGCGATACCTACGTACTGCCGATGAGGTGGAGATTATCGACCACGAGGGTGGACTGCTCTCTGTCGGGCGTGAGGGGTCGCTCACGGGCAATAGGGTGGACTGCTTTATTCTGGATGACCTTTATAAAGATGCTATGGAGGCAAATTCGCCCCTTATACGCGAGAATTGCTGGGAGTGGTACACATCGGTCGTCAGAACGCGTATGCACAACGCTTCGCGCGAGCTTATCGTCTTTACTCGCTGGCACGAAGAGGACTTGATTGGCGTGCTGCGCTCGCACGAAAGATGTGTCGATTTGCGAAGTTGGGCAGATTTGGAGAGTCTGGGTAAGGATGATTGGCTCTGCGTAAACCTTGAGGCGCTAAAGACGGGCGAGCCTACCGAGTTCGACCCACGCCACGAGGGTGAGGCTTTGTGGGCGGAGCGCCAGAGCAGGGAGTTGCTTGAGTCGAAACGCAGGCTCGACCCTGTGCGCTTTGAGTGTATGTATCAGGGTCGTCCCTCCTCGCAGGGCGGACTGTTGTACGCCTCGGGCTTTGCGACATATGATGCTCTGCCACGCGATATTGTGCGCCGTGCCAACTATACCGATACGGCTGATATGGGTGATGATTACCTCTGCTCGGTGAGCTATGCTGTTGATAGTGATGGCGTTATTTACGTGCTCGATGTGGTCTATTCGCGTGAACCTATGGAGGTTACCGAATCGATGGTAGCCTCAATGTTGCAGGCGAGCGATGTGCGGCAAGCGCTTATCGAGAGCAATAATGGCGGTCGTGGCTTTGCGCGCTCGGTGCAGCGTCTTGCGCCCCGCGTCAAGGTCGAGTGGTTTCATCAGGGCGCAAACAAGGAGGCTCGCATCCTCTCCAACTCGGCTACGGTGCTGCATATGGTGCGCTTCCCTCAAGGCTGGGCAACCCGCTGGGCGGAAATGTATGCCCACCTTATGACCTACCGCCGCGACTTACGCTCCAACCGCTGGCACGACGCCCCCGACGTCCTCACAGGCATCGTCGAGCGAGAGTCATTGCAATCAACCACTAAAATATTAAAAGTGAAATTTTCATAAATAAAATAATGAAGTTGTCTAACAAGGTGTTTTCTGCGTTAAGTTCCTTTTGGTTGCTTCGCCATAGCAAAGAGTGTAAACACTCTCTGCTTATGGCTTAATCGCAACCTTATGCTCGCTCTCAAAATCCTCATTTACGCTAAGTAAACTGCGGTTTTTCGAGCTTCGTAAGCCTTGAAACCCCTCTTGTTATACAAACTTCCCCAAAAAAATGGGGTTGCTCAACCTATTGTTGGACAACCCCACCGTTTCTTACCCTCTCAACGAGGCGATTTTGGCTTCAAAGCCTGCTTTGAGTTCGTCGATTAACTCGCTTACTTTCAGAATCTTGTCACATCGCCAGGCGTTTGAGCTGCAAAGGCATAGCCATTCTCCATCTTGCCCTTGAAGGCGTTGTAAGGTGGGAGTGTAATATTTTATAAGAGTAATGCAAAAAATATGGGTTAAATATGATTAATTTCAGCTTAGGTTAGATATTTCCTCAATAAAAAAGGTTTTATTTGGATTATTTTTACTATATTTGTAGAGTAAATATATCTTCTCTAATAAGATAGGTAGAACAGTGTGGTATGACACTGCTAAAAATGCATAAGTTGTGTAATGTATTGCACAATGTTCGTAAGCGATATAATAACCTGAGACAGAGGGTGTTGAAATCTGTTTCAGGGAGCTGAGAGAATGTATATATATAAACAATCTAGGTGACAATGGAGGAAAAGTCTAGAGTAAGTGTTGTTGAAGATCCTGCCTGGTTTGCAATGAGCGCAACTTTTGGCAGGGCACTGAAGGCAAAGACTTTTCTTGAAAGTAAGCAGGTGAAGTGTTTTGTTCCTATGCGATATGAAATTGTCAAGAATAAAGCACAAGGGAAGATACGGAAACTCGTTCCTGCAATCAACAATTTGATATTTGCTTATACTACAAAAGAGCGTATTCAGAAATTGAAATCAAGTGTAGAGTTTTTGCAATATCTCACCAAGCCTGTATGTGGAAAAAACATTCCAATAATAGTTCCAGAATGTCAGATGCAACAATTTATGGCGGTATGTGATACCTACAACGAAAATTTAACTTATCTATCGCCTGGTGAAATAAATTTAGAAAAAGGAACACCGATTAAAATTGTGGGTGGTGAGTTTGATGGTATTGAAGGAACATTTGTAAAGGTGAAGAATAGTCGAAAGAAGCGTGTGGTGGTAATGATTCAAGGACTTACTGCGGTAATGATAGCGGAAATTGAGGATGGATATTTGCAAGTTTTAGAATAAAGCTAATTAGAAATAAGTTCTATTATAAGCGAGTAAAGGATACGTAGGAGGAATGAGATAATATCATAGAATAGCATTGCAGCAAGCGCATAACGTAAAGTGTTTTGGTCATTTATCCAATATACTAGATAAATTAAAAATACTTTCGATAAGAGATTTTAACAACGAAAACATCTGAATAATGAAAATAGCAGTAGCAGGTACAGGGTATGTCGGGCTCTCGATAGCCACACTCCTGGCGCAGCACAACGAGGTTGTAGCTGTGGATGTAGTACCAGAGAAGGTTGCTGCAATTAATAAAAGAAAATCTCCAATTAGAGATGAGTATATCGAGAGATTTTTTTTAGAGAAAGAGCTTAATCTTTGTGCTACGTTAGATGTGCGGGAGGCTTATTTGGGTGCAGAATTCGTGGTTATAGCTGTCCCGACAAATTATGATAGTCAAAAAAATTTTTTTGATACGTCATTGGTTGAGGCGGTTGTAAAAGAGGTAATAGAAATAAATCCCCAAGCAATAGTAGTAATCAAATCAACAGTTCCAGTTGGATATACTGAAAGCCTTAACATAAAATTTGAAACGAATAATATTTTGTTTTCTCCTGAATTTCTACGTGAAAGTAAAGCACTATATGACAATCTATATCCGAGTAGAATAATCATTGGATGCTCAACAAATGACGAAAAGGTTGTTAAAGCAGCAGAGAAGTTTGCGGCATTGCTTGAAGGGGGAGCATTAAAAGAGGAGATTGAGGTTTTATTGATGGGAGCTACCGAGGCAGAAGCTGTTAAGTTATTTGCAAACACTTATCTTGCGTTGCGTATAAGTTATTTCAACGAGTTGGATACATATGCTGCAATAAAAGGTCTTGATACAAGGAGTATTATTGAGGGCGTTGGTCTTGACCCACGAATTGGCACGCACTATAATAACCCATCGTTTGGATATGGTGGCTACTGCTTGCCAAAAGACACCAAGCAGCTCTTGGCAAACTATGCCGATGTGCCACAGAATATGATGACAGCTATCGTGGAGAGCAACCGCACAAGAAAGGATTTTATTGCTGATCAGGTGCTTGCAAAGGCGGGATATTATGTTGGATCAAGTGCTTGGGATAAGACCTCTGAGAAGGAGTGTGTTATTGGTGTTTATAGATTAACTATGAAATCTAACTCTGATAACTTTCGCCAAAGTGCTATTCAGGGTATAATGAAGCGTATCAAGGCAAAGGGTGTTGAGGTAATTATATATGAGCCTACACTTGAAGATGGCACAACATTCTTTGGTAGCAAGGTAGTTAATGACCTCGCCGATTTCAAAAATCGTTCGCAGGCAATCATCGCCAACCGCTATGACAGCGTTCTTGACGACGTGAAAGAAAAAGTATATACACGAGATATTTTCCAAAGAGATTAAACTTTTAAAACAATAATATGAAAGGAATTGTCCTCGCTGGTGGTAGTGGTACGCGTTTGTATCCTATTACTAAGGGTATTTCAAAGCAGTTAATGCCAATTTATGATAAACCGATGGTGTATTATCCCATCTCGGTTTTGATGTTGGCAGGTATCAGAGAGATATTGATTATCTCTACGCCTTATGACTTACCAGGCTTCAAACGCTTGCTTGGCGATGGCTCGGATTATGGTGTTCATTTCGAGTATGCCGAGCAGCCTTCGCCCGATGGCTTGGCGCAGGCATTCACTATTGGCGCAGATTTTATCGGCGATGATAGCGCGTGTTTGGTTCTTGGCGATAACATTTTTCACGGTGCTGGCTTTACTGCCATGTTGAAGGAGGCTGTGCGCACTGCCGAGCAGGAGCAGAAGGCGACTGTCTTTGGTTATTGGGTAAGTGACCCCGAACGTTATGGCGTTGCCGAATTCGATAGGGATGGTAATTGTCTGAGCATTGAGGAGAAGCCTGCAAAGCCAAAGTCAAACTATGCAGTTGTAGGCTTGTACTTCTATCCTAATAAGGTTGTCGATGTTGCGAAAAATATCAAGCCTTCGGCGCGTGGTGAGTATGAGATTACTACGGTAAATCAACAGTTTCTTGCGGAAGGAGAGCTTAAGGTGCAGACCTTGGGTCGCGGCTTTGCTTGGCTCGATACAGGCACTCACGACTCCTTGTCGGAGGCATCCACCTATATCGAGGTGCTGGAGAAACGTCAAGGGCTGAAGGTAGCATGCCTGGAGGGTATTGCATACCGTCAGGGCTGGATTTCAGAGGAGCGTATGCGAGAGCTTGCCCAGCCAATGCTCAAGAATCAGTATGGTCAGTATCTGCTGAAGGTTATTGATGAGGTAAAGGAGACGGGTAATCCTAATTTAGAGTAGAAGATGAAGGTAATAAAGACAGCTATCGAGGATGTGGTAATTATTGAGTCTGATGTGTTCGATGATGTGCGTGGATATTTTTTTGAGAGTTATTCGCAGAAAAAGTTCGATGAGCAGGTGCGCCCTGTTAAGTTTGTGCAGGACAACGAGAGCAAATCGAAGTATGGCGTGTTGCGTGGTCTGCACTTCCAAAAGGGGCGTGACGCGCAGAGCAAGCTTGTAAGGGTTGTTAAAGGTCGTGTGCTGGACGTGACAGTGGATATCCGCAAGGGTTCGCCTACGTTTGGACAGTATGTTGCCGTTGAGCTTACCGAGGATAACCATCGTCAGTTGTTTGTGCCACGCGGTTTTGCTCACGGTTTTTCGGTGTTGAGTGAGGAGGCTATCTTCCAGTATAAGTGCGATAACCTGTATGCTCCCCAGAGCGAGGGCGCTATTGCTTGGAACGACCCCGATATCGCTATTGATTGGCAGCTCCCTGCCGAAGATGTACTTCTCTCGGCGAAGGATGCCAACCATCCGCAGCTGAAGGATGCAACGGATTTGTTTGATTATAATATTGATTACTATGCAGAGTAAGAGAATTCTTATCACAGGAGCCAACGGACAGCTTGGCTCGGAGATGCGTCGTCTGGGCGAGGTGTCACCTAACGAGTATCTGCTGACAGATGTTGCCGAGTTGGATATTACCGACAAGAACGCTGTGCTCTCTTTTGTGCAGACAAATAAGGTCGATATCATAGTCAATTGTGCGGCATATACCAATGTTGATAAGGCGGAGGATGACGAGCCCACAGCAGAGTTGATAAATGCTACGGCGGTTAGAAATCTCGCTGAGGCTATGAAGGAGGTAGATGGAACACTATTCCATGTTTCAACTGATTATGTCTTTGGTGCAGAGGGTAATACACCACGCTCGGAGGATATGCCCCTCAATCCGCTGGGTGCATATGGCAGAACAAAGCTTCACGGCGAGCAGGCTATCGCCGAGGTGGGTTGCAAGGCAATCATCATCCGCACGGCGTGGCTCTATTCGGAGTTCGGCAATAACTTCCTGAAGACAATGTTACGCCTCACGGCAGAGAAGGAGAGCCTGAACGTAGTATTCGACCAGGTCGGTACTCCTACCTATGCGGGTGACCTTGCACTTGCTATCTTCTCGATTATAGAGGGTGGAATGTATGACGATAACGAGGGTATATATCACTTCTCTAACGAGGGCGTCTGCTCGTGGTACGATTTCGCACTGGAGATTGCAACGGCTGCGGGACACGATAAGTGTAAGGTGCAGCCTTGCCACTCAAATGAGTTCCCATCGAAGGTTACTCGCCCTCCATACTCTGTGTTGGATAAGACCAAGATTAAGACAACCTTTGGCATCGAGATTCCCCATTGGCGCGATTCGATGCTCTACTGCTTGCAGCGTCTTGCCCGCCAACAACAATAATAATAATATCAACCATACTAAAGCAATTACGTTATGAAAAATATATTGATTACAGGTGGCGCAGGTTTTATTGGTAGCCACGTTGTACGCCTTTTTGTAAATAAATATCCTGAGTATAATATCATCAACCTCGATAAGCTCACCTATGCGGGTAACCTGGCAAACCTGAAGGATATCGAGGATAAACCAAACTACACGTTTGTGAAGGCAGATATCTGCGATTTTGATACTATCTATGCCCTCTTCCAGCAGTACGATATTGACGGTGTTATACACCTTGCTGCCGAGAGCCACGTTGATCGCTCTATCAAGGATCCGTTTACCTTTGCCCGCACTAATGTGATGGGTACATTGTCGCTGTTGCAGGCTGCGAAACTATATTGGGAGTCAAAGCCAGAGAAGTGGGAGGGCAAGCGCTTCTATCATATCTCCACAGATGAGGTATATGGCGCACTGGAGCTTACTCATCCCGAGGGTATTGAGCCCCCTTTCACTACGACTGCATCGTCGGGCGAGCACCATATGGCATATGGCGAGGATTTCTTCTACGAAACTACAAAGTATAATCCACACTCGCCATATTCAGCATCGAAGGCATCGTCAGACCATTTTGTGCGCGCATACCACGATACCTATGGTCTGCCAACGATTGTGACCAACTGCTCAAATAACTACGGTCCATATCAGTTCCCAGAGAAGTTGATACCATTGTTTATCAACAATATACGTCAAGGTAAGCCACTGCCTGTGTATGGCAAGGGCGAGAATGTGAGAGATTGGTTGTATGTTGTGGACCACGCTCGAGCTATTGATGTTATTTTCCACGAGGGCAAGATTGCTGATACATATAATATCGGCGGCTTCAATGAGTGGAAGAATATCGATTTGATTAAGGTCATCATCAAGACTGTTGACCGCCTTTTGGGTAATGAGGAGGGCAAGTCGTTGAGCTTGATAACATACGTTACCGACCGTGCGGGTCACGATTTACGATATGCTATCGACTCTACAAAGCTCAAGGACGAGCTCGGCTGGGAACCATCCTTGCAATTCGAGGAGGGCATCGAAAAAACCGTCCGCTGGTACCTCGACAACCAGGAGTGGATGGATAATGTGACTTCTGGTGATTATCAGAAGTATTACGAGGATATGTATAAGGGAAGGTAGAAATGTCAGAACAATCCTTAAAGCAGAAGACAATTCGGGGAACCGCTTGGTCTATGATTGACTCTGTTGCCAATCAGGGAATAACCTTTTTGGTTGGACTAGTGTTGGCTAGATTGCTAACACCTGAGGAGTATGGACTAATCGGAATCATTATGATTTTCGTTGCCGTATTTAATAGCATTGTTGATAGCGGATTCTCGAGTGCTTTAGTGCGAAAGACAGATGTTAAAGACATTGATTATAATACGGTATTTATAACAAACTTAACATTAAGTTTTGTATTATTTTTCGTAATGTTCTTCTGTGCACCTTGGATTGCGCAATTTTTTCATCAACCTCAATTAGAACTTTTATCAAAGGTGATGGCGAGTATTGTGATTATAAATGCCTTTGCTATAATTCAACGAACGATACTCGTAAAAAAAATAGATTTTAAAACTCAAACAAAAATATCATTAATAGCATCTTTATCAAGTGGTACTATTGGCATAGTGATGGCTCTTTGGGGGTATGGAGTATGGTCTCTTGTAGGGCAGCAGATATCACGACAATTATTAAATACTCTATTTTTATGGGTGTATGCTAAATGGTATCCACGATTGCAATTCTCTAAATCAAGTTTTAAGGAACTATTTGGTTTTGGTTGGAAGTTGTTAGCATCTGGTCTGATAGATACGGTGTGGCGAGAAATATATCAGGTTGTTATCGGTATATTCTATTCTCCCGCAACGTTAGGACAATATACACGTGCACATCAATTTTCAACCATCGCATCAAGTAATCTGACGGCAATTGTGCAGCGAGTAAGTTATCCAGTTTTGAGTTCAATTCAAGGTGATAAAGAGCGTTTAAAACTGGTATATAAAAGGGTTATTAAGGTAACGATGTTGATAACATTTGTCTTGATGTTGGGTATGGCAGCAGTAGCTAAACCAATGATATTGGTTTTGGTCGGAGAGCAATGGTTGCCGTGTGTCCCATTCTTGCAAATTATATGTTTTCAGATGATGCTCTACCCGCTACATTCTTTAAACCTCAATATGCTGCAAGTGCAAGGACGATCAGACCTTTTTCTACGGTTAGAGGTAATAAAAAAATGTGTCACAATTATTCCTCTTTTATTGGGAATATATATTGACATATATTGGATGTTATATGGTAGTGTTGTGGGAGGATTTTTTGGTTATTATCTTAACGCTTATTATTCTGGACCATTTATTAACTACAGTATAAGAGAGCAGATTAGGGATATCTTCCCAAGTTTCCTTATAGCGCTTTTTATGTTTGTATGTTTATTCTGTATTTCACATATAGCAATAAATCCGTTTATACTTTTGCCGATACAAATTGCAGTAGGAGCATCTATCGTAGTGGGAATATGTGAATTATGTAAACAAGAAGAATATCTCGAAATTAAAAGGATAACAAAATCGTATTTAAAAACAAATTAGATATGAGTGATAACAAAACAATTACAGTAACCTCTCCATTGTTGCCTTCATTGGAGGAGTTTACAGGGTATCTTAAAGACATTTGGGAAAGTAAGTGGATAACCAACAATGGTCAGTTCCATAAACAATTGGAAAAAGAGTTGGCAGAGTATCTAAAGGTTCCATATGTTAGTTTGTTTACCAATGGAACATTACCGCTTCTTACGGCGTTACAAGCATTGCGAATTACAGGTGAAGTTATCACAACTCCATACAGTTTTGTCGCCACGACGCATTGTATATGGTGGAGTGGCTGTAAACCTGTTTTTGTAGATATAGATCCCAATACGGGTAATCTTGATCCCGATAAGATTGAGGCGGCGATTACTCCAAAGACGACAGCTATTATGCCTGTTCACGTTTATGGTAAACCTTGTGATACAAAACGCATTCAGGAAATTGCCGATAAATATGGTTTGAAGGTGATATACGATGCAGCCCACGCTTTTGGGGTGGAAGTCAATGGTGAGAGCATATTGAATGCAGGCGATATGTCAACATTGAGTTTTCACGCAACAAAAGTATATAATACGCTCGAAGGAGGTGCACTCGTTATGCACGATGAGGTTACCAAGAAACGTATAGATTATCTTAAAAATTTTGGTTTTGCTGGCGAAACAGAGGTTATTGCACCTGGTATTAACTCAAAAGTGGATGAGGTCCGAGCAGCTTATGGTATTTTGAATTTACGACAAGTGGATGCATCAATAGAGGCTCGCCATCAGGTGGCAATCAAATATAGAGAAGCGTTACGCGGAATAGATGGTATTACTTTTATGGAGGATATGCCAGGTGTCAAGCACAATTATTCCTATTTCCCAATTTTTATTGATGCTGAGAAATACGGAATGACTCGTGATGAACTCTATTTCAAGATGAAAGAGCAAAACGTATTGGGTCGTCGCTATTTTTATCCTTTGATTAGTACTTTTTCTACTTATAGAGGGTTGGATAGTGCAAAACCTGAGAACCTGCCCAACGCTCATAAAATGGCGGACAGCGTAATTTGTCTTCCAATGCATCATGAGATTAGTGAGGAAGATATGGAAAGAATACTTAATACGATACATAAAAAATAAGGTGTATATGAAGAAAATTCTCCTATTAGGAGGCTCTGCTCAACAGTTGGTAGCCATTCAAGCTGCAAAGGATTTAGGTTATTACACTATTGTTTGTGATTATTTGCCTGATAACCCAGGACAATATATTGCAGATAAGTTTTATAGTACGAGTACGACAGATGTCGAGGCGGTGTATGAAATAGCCAAAACCGAAAAAGTGGATGGTATCCTAGCATATGCATCAGATCCTGCTGCTTTGCCTGCTGCAATAGTTGCGGAGCGATTGGGCTTGCCAACAAATCCTGCAAGAAGCGTTGAAATTCTTGGTTTGAAATACCCTTGGAGAAAATTCTTGCAAGTGAATGGTTTTGCTTGTCCAAAAGTGTATTCATTTCATCCAAGTACTCCAATTAATGATATTATTAAATCGACAGAAAATTTTACATTTCCATTAGTTATTAAACCTACAGATTCATCAGGAAGTAAGGGTGTAACAATGTTAAATGATTGGAATGGTGTTCAAGAAGCAATAGTCTGGGCAGATTCATATTCTCGAAATAAGGTCCTAATAGTTGAAGAATATATACAACGAGGATTCCCTTCGGTAATTGGTGGGGATATCTTTGTATGGGATGGAGAGATTGTATTGTTTGGAGAAATGGAGTGTCTAAGAGATTGTGAGAAGAGTCCATTGATTCCTATAGGAGAAAAATGTCCTGCACAATTAAGCAATTTACAAAGAAGTCGAATTCACCACGAATTACAGCGTATCGTAACAGCGCTTGATATGCGCTTTGGCGAGTTAAATATAGAGATTTTACTTGATAAAGAAGATAATGTGCATTTTTTGGAGTTGGGTCCTCGAGCTGGAGGTAATATGATCCCTATTCAATTAAGCGATGCGTTTGGCGTAGATTTGGTAAAAGCAAATGTCCAAGCGGCAATGGGTGAAACTCCAGATATAGTTAATGCGGACATACAGTTGCGTTCTGGATGTTTTATGCATTATGTC
Organism: Rikenellaceae bacterium; assembly: GCA_015059905.1. Lineage (GTDB taxonomy): Bacteria > Bacteroidota > Bacteroidia > Bacteroidales > Rikenellaceae > Alistipes. The sequence continues at coordinate 304,708 of SUZN01000002.1, read as the reverse complement.
CTGCATAGTTACGAGGTGGGAATCTTTAAAGGTATCAACATAGATGATTCCATCAAAAAATTTGTCTATCGAGAGGTGATTTATAAAAAAGAGGGCGATAGTGTGGAGTTCTTTGATGGAGCTGGTAAAGCATTGGGTATCTTATTCCTTCATTTTGACACTATTGATGAAATGGAATACTTTTGCAATAATCATAATGCCTTTATTAAAGTTATTTTGCAATAATGACAGAGCAATCGAAAGCAATTGGTGGATATTTTGAGTTGGAATTACCAACACATCAAGAATTTCATTCGGATGCTATCGCTCTGAATAGCGGTCGTTTCTGTCTGGAGTATATATTGAGATGTCGTAAATATTCAAAAGTATATGTCCCTTATTATACTTGTGATTCGGCTATAGAACCAATTATTAAACTTGGTATCCCGTATGAATTCTATCATATAGACGAAGAGTATCATATTGTTGATAAAGTCATATTGAAGGAAAACGAAGCATTGATGTACACCAACTACTGGGGTCTTCAAAGTGACTATTGTTTAGAACTATCAAGGAGATATGGAAAACAGTTGATTTTGGATTATACGCAAGCCTTTTTCGCAAGACCAATAACAGGTATAGATACCTTTTATAGTTGTCGCAAATTTTTCGGCGTCCCAGATGGCGGATACTTATATACAGATGCTGTTGCTGATTTTGAAATAGAGCAAGATGAGTCATATACTCGTATGGATTCATTGATTAAACGAATTGATTTGTCTCCAGAGCTGGGATATGACGATTTTCGCAGATGCAGCGAATCTTTTCATAATCTGCCTGTTCGCTATATGTCAAAGTTTACCAAACGAATGATGTGTAGTATAAATTACAATGATGTGGCACAAAAGCGTAGGGGTAATTATGAGTATTTGCGTCAAACGTTAGGTGGTAAGTTATTGTTGAATAATGATGTGCCGATGATTTTCCCATATAAAATAAAAGACGGGCAAAGTCTGCGTATGCATCTAATTAAAAATAAGGTTTTTGTTGCTAAGTATTGGCCGAATGTAGAAGTCTGGGCTGGAGAAGATGCTATTGAAACATGGATGGCAAATAATATACTTCCAATACCAATTGATCAAAGGTATGGAGTGGAGGATATGAAATATATAACCGAAAATATTAAAAAATATGAAAGGTAGGAGAATATACTTAAGAGCATTAGAATTGGATGATTATAAGATATCCGTTGCTTGGAGAAACGATGATTCGGTTACGTCTTTATTGGGGGGGTAAGTACTTCGTCTCCAGTGAGATAGAGAAACAATGGGTGCAAAATACTATTAATTCAAATAAAGATATAAAACATGCAATATGCACCATTGAAGATAATGAATATATTGGAAATGTTTATTTAACAAACATAGATTATATAAATAGGAAGGCTGTATCTCACATCTTAATAGGGAACAAAGAGTATTGGAATGATGGTTATGGGACAGAAGCAATGCGATTGCTCCTTGATTATGCATTCAACCATAGAAATCTTCGACGTATCGAAGCATTGGTGCTTGACGACAACATTGGGTCGCAGAAAATGCACGAAAAGCTAGGTTATAAAAGAGACGGTCTATTGAGAGAATCTCTATATAAAAATGGACGATACAAAAGCCAAATAGTTTACAGTCTGTTAAAACACGAATATAATTCTGGTAACTTATAATGTCTTATGTCATTGTAGGTTATCTTAATAACTTACAATATGATACTGAAAGGCAAAAAAATCATTCTTAGACCAATTGAGTTTGAAGATTTGGAGTTTATACGCTCCTTGATAAATGATCCTGAAATAGAAAAGACAATTGTTGGGTGGGCTTTACCCATTTCTAAAAAGGATGAAGAAAAATGGTATGCAAATTTTGTGAATACACAACAAACAATTCGTTATATAATTGAAACTTATGAGGGAGAAGTTGTAGGACTTACTGGTTTGGAAAAAATTGATATGAAGAATGGTTGTGCAAAAAGCTTAGGTATTCGTATTTCTCCAAATGTGCAATCTAGAGGTCTTGCTACCGATGCATATATGACGATGTTTAATTATGCTTTTAATGAACTTAGATTGCATAGAATAGAAACATCTGCTTTTGATGACAATATTGCGTCTCTTCGTTTCCAAGAAAAGTTAGGGTGTCAGCGAGAAGGAGTTCGTCGCGAAGCAGTCTATAAAAATGGTGAGTACAAAAATGTTGTAACATTTGGATGCCTTAAGCATGATTTTATGAAACAATATGATAAATATATAAATTCGTAGATTATGAATCATAACGATATTGTTGTTAGCATCAGTTGTATCACATATAATCACGCTCCATATATCCGACAATGCCTGGATGGTTTTATGATGCAAAAGACAAATTTTGCATTCGAGGTGTTGATTCACGACGATGCTTCAACGGATGGAACGACAGAAATTATTAAAGAATACGAAGCAAAGTATCCAGAAATAATAAAACCTTTATATGAAGAGGAGAATCAATGGGTGAAGGGGCGACGAGGTTCTGCCGTTTTTAATTATCCTCGAGCCAAAGGTAAATACATCGCTTTGTGCGAAGGTGATGATTATTGGACTGACCCATTGAAACTCCAAAAACAAGTTGATTTCCTTGAAGCTAACCCCAAATATGGAATCTGCTACACGAAAACCAGAACATATATTCAGTCATCTAATGATTACGGAAAGATATTTGGTGGTCCTTATACAGATTTAGAGAACATGTTAAACGTTAATTCCATTCCGACCCTTACAGTCGTAGCGCGAAAAGATTTGATATTTAGGTATATAGAAGAAATTAATCCGATAGCACGTAATTGGGCAATGGGTGATTATCCTATGTGGTTGTGGTTTGCTCACGAAAGTAAGATTAAGTTTGTGAATGAGGTAACAGGTGTATATAGAATATTACAAAATTCAGCAAGTCATAATATGGATTTTAGAGAAAAAGAGAAATTTGTACACTCAGTGTTCTCCATAAAACAATTTTTTATGGAGAAATATAATCTATGCAATGTGGTAGATATGCGCTCTAATCTTTATAATTCGTTAATGACAAATGCGATGATGTATGGGCATTATACAGAGGCTATTTCGTATTATAAACAGATTGGGAGAAAAAGTATAAAGTCAAGGCTTAAATATTTTATGTGCAAATATCCAATTTTAATGTTTATATGTAAAAAAGTTTTAAGAAATAATGGATCCATATAAAATGAATAGGGATCAAATGGTTTAGAAAATGAGAAGGTTACGATATATAAAAATAGAAGGTATTGAAAGAATGTATGTATTTTTTTGCTAGTACGTCTTTGTTTTTTATGTTTTAAATGATGTTGAAATCGTATAGAATAATTATTAAGATTGAAAGTTTGCTATAAACGATATTGCAAAAAAATACCTTTATTAACGAAACTTGGCAAGTCTTGTATTCTTTGGTTGTTTCCACATACAATACTAAACAATGAAATATTTTTATAGGGTAGTTTCGTTTTGAACAAACGTACATTATATATAGATATGTTCTAATATTTGTCATTTGATATATAATTAAAAACTTTATGTTGCCATATATTATCACTTTCTGTATCTCAATTATAGCAACATATAACGCTCAACGGTGTAAGTCAAAGAACGTTAAGTTTTATTTTCACTCTTTCTTTGTTGTTCTTCCTCTGGCAATTCTTGTTGCAGTAAGAGATTCAAATATAGGAACAGATACAGTAAATTATATGTATTTGTTTGCTGATGCGGTGTACAATAATGATAGTATTCTGCGTTACATATTGTTACATCCAGTGTTTGAATTAGGATTTCTATTGTATAATTTTTTAGTCGCACAGTTCGTGTCATCAGTAGAACTGTATTATTTAATAACCTATGGAATAATAATAGGAGTTACATATGTTGGAGCAATAAAATTGAAAGATTACATAAAGCCACATATATTTATGACAGTGTATCTGTTGCTTTTTTTTAGTGACTCTCTTAATATTATGCGACAATATATTGCTTTGACCTTTATTATTTTGGCATTATCTAATTTGTTGACGAAAAAGTATTTTCGATATTTATTTTGGACTTTTTTCGCTTGCCTATTTCATACATCGGCAATTATTTCAATTACAATAGGTGTGGTATACTGGATAACAAGAAAATATTCATTCCAAAATCATAAGTTTCTTTATGTTGTAGTACTTATAGTAGCTTTTATAGTTTCAATAAGCATTGGTTATTTCGCAAATATGGGCTTATTTCCAATTTTTGAGGACAAGTTGGCAAGTCATATGGATAGTTCCAATGGAAGCGGAGTTAGTAATAGTTATATTGTAGTATGTCTTAGTACATTGATATGCTTATATGCTTGTAGAATAAAAACACCAGAATTTAGCATGATGCTGATGATGGTTTGTTTTACTATGATATTTTACCTATCACCAGCAATGAATGCAGTATTATATAGGTTAACAATATACTTTAATATACTTATGTGTATTTCAGTTGCATATATATATAAAAATACTTCACCAAGATGTTTGTCGTATGTGCGACTATTACTTGGATTGTATTTGGTGTTTTATATTTTTAGTATTGTAATTTCAGGAACGGGAGAAGTTATTCCATACTCATCAGAATTATTAGGAATTTAAAATAATTAATGAAAAATGAAAATTGTTCATGTTTGTAGTGTGACTAGTAGAGCCAATGGTATTAAGTCTGTGCTAAAGGAGTTATCTGTAGAACAACAGAAGAATGGAGCTCATGTTAGGGTGATATCATTGTTGCCTGGAGAAGATAGTTTTATACATATTGATTCCGTTCGGTCGTTTTATAAGGAAATATGTAATAATACTCCAGATATAGTTATTTTTCATTCAGTATACTATATGTTGTATGTACAGTTTGCAATAATTCTTGCATTGAAGAAAATTCCCTATGCAATAGAACTACATGGCGCATTGTCACAAGAGAACTATAAAGTTAGTCACACAAAGAAAGTTATTGCAAATATATTGTTTTTTAATCGTTTTATAAAGAACGCTAGAAGTATTATATATTTAAATAATAATGAGTATGATAAATCGGTTGTGAAAAATATTAACCCAAAGTCTGTGATTATTCCTAATGGATGTAGTCATGTATCTAATTTAAAACGTCCCAGTTTTGATGGTAGCCCGATAAAAGTCGTATATATTGGTCGTATAGAAAGAGTTCACAAAGGGTTAGATATTTTGTTGGAAGCAATTGATGCTATAATTACAAGCGATTGTGTGAATGATGTTCGCTTTATATTTTATGGCAATGCCCATGAGTCTGAACAAATCTGGTTTAAAGAACAAGTCTCAAACAGATCAAGTGTTGTTGAATATAGAGGTCCTGTGTATGGAAATGATAAGGATGTCGCTATGAGAAATGCTAATATCTTTATTTTAACAAGTCGTTCTGAGGGCATGCCAATGGGTGTGCTTGAGGCATTGTCGTATGGGTTACCGTGCATTCTAACTCCAGAAACAAATTTAGGGAAAGAAGTGGAAAATGCTGATGCGGGATGGATAACATCTTTGGATCCACAATTTATTTCTAGGACTATAAAAAAAGCGGTCGTTGATTATCGCCAAAATGGAGAATATTATAGAGAAAATGCCTTAAAATTAGCAGAAAGATATAATTGGACAGATATCGCAAAAAATAGTATTCGTCTTTATAAAACAATGATATAAGGATATAAAATTATTAAAGACTGTAATGAAATTTGCATTATTGCTATTTAATGCTTGTTCTCAAAATCAAATAGAATAATAAGATGACTATACCCCATTATAGGATGTCGTATAGTAGATATTCATTCAAGAATTTATGATAAAAAACGGTAAAAAAATATCATGTTATGGATGTGGAGTTTGTTCTACATCATGTCCTAAAAACGCTATAAAAATCGAATTGTCTGATGAAGGCTTTTGGGTGCCTATTGTCGATTTACACAAATGTATCGAGTGTGGTATATGTGATAAAGTTTGTGCATATAATGATAAAGTTTATTGCAACTCTAAGGATCGAATAGAAACTCCAATCGCATATGCGATAGTTCACAAAGATGAAACGATTCGTAAGGAGGCTACTTCTGGAGGGGCTGGATTTGCGATAGCTCAATACTTGCATCAATTGGGATATAGATTAGTAGGTGTTAGGTATGATGTAGAAAAAAATATAGCTGTTCACTTCGAGACGGATTCTATAGAGGATTTTAAACAAACATTAAACTCTAAGTATATCCCAAGTTATACAGTAAATGGTTTTACAGCGTTAATGGATGGAAACAAATATGCTGTTTTTGGAACGCCCTGCCAAATAGATTCTCTACGCAGATGGGCTAGGCTTAAAAATAAAGAGGAAAATTTTATTTTTATTGATTTATTTTGTCATGGGGTGCCTTCATATTTACATTGGAATGCGTATTTAAAACACCATCTCAATGAGAACGAAAACCTGAAACGTCCAATCTTTCGTGATAAAACAAATGGTTGGCACGCATATACAATAAGTTTGGAAACGAATAAACGATTTATATCGACCAAACTTCAAAATAATGATTATTTTCAAAATATTTTTTTTGGAAATTATACTTTAAATAAGACTTGTTATAATTGTGTATATCGAGGTGCTAATAGTGCGGCAGATATAAGGATGGGAGATTTGTGGGGCGGAAAGTATGCTGACAATGAGGATGGTGTTACAGGAGTGTTAGCGTTGACTAGCAAGGGTGAGCGTGTCGTTTCGGGACTTTATGAGTGTTGTCAGATCATAAATGAAGATTTTAAGACTATTATGGCGGGACAATTACATAAAAACCTAAAGATGCCGCAATCACGTCAGATACTTATCAACGGGTTTAAAGAAGGGAAAAGTTTGCCTTTATTGTATTTTTGTTATGTAAGGAAAATGTGGTTGAAAAATATGGTCCCATACTATCTGAAATGTATAATAAAGAAAATTAAATATAAAATCAAAGGAGAATGAAAGTTGGAATCTTGTCAATGCAAAAAGTGAAGAACTATGGTTCTTTCCTGCAGGGTTTTGCTCTAAAAAAAACTATTGAGGATCTAGGGCATCAGTGTGAATTTATAGATATTGAGCAAGGTGTGATTTTCCCCGAATTAAAACGCAATATATCGTTTTTGTTAAAAAAGGTTGTGGAAAGATATTGCAAAGGGAATGTTATTACCAGGTTGAAGTATGCAAAAAAATTTCAAAAACGTTTCAGTGATGAATTTTTTGATTTATTGGGTGTTAATGTACATACAATGGATCATTTTGATATTGCGGTTATAGGAAGTGATGAGGTTTTTAATTTCGCACAACGTGTAGCATGGGGTTATACAACTCAATTATATGGTAATATCAAGAATGCTGACAAGGTGATTTCTTATGCAGGGTCCTTTGGTCATACAACCATGAAGGATATTAATCATTTTGGAGTAAGAGAAGAGATTGCAAGGACGATGAAATCAATGTCAGCAATTTCTGTAAGAGATAATAACTCTGTGAAGATTGTAGAGGAATTGACGGGTGTTACACCATATATGCACATAGATCCAGTCTTAATGTTTGATTATTTGCCTTATGTGAAGGAAAATAATTGTAAGGACTATATGCTGATATATACATATCCGAATCGTATAAATGATGTAAATGAAATAAAGGCAATTAAAAGCTTCGCAAAAAAACACGGTAAAAAACTAATATCAATAGGCTTTTACTTTCCTTGGTGTGATGAAACGGTTATTCCTGATCCATTTGAGGTGTTAGGTTACATAAAAGGCGCGGATTATATTATCACGGATACTTTTCATGGCTCGGTGATGTCGTTAAAGTTTAATCGACGTTTTGCTGCATTGGTTCGACCTTCGAATATGCAAAAAATGACATCTCTTTTGTCTCAGTTTAGTTTACAAGGGCGCATAGTTGACGACATACACACATTAGACGCAACCCTGTTGTCCAATATTGATTATGATTACGTAAACCTGAAACTTCAAGAAGAACGTGACAAATCCTTAGAGTACTTACAACAAAATATACGGTAATTCCTATTGGATTTGTATATGGTAACTTCTTTGGTGTACTTTCCCTATCGCTGTAATTGTAATTCTTATACAAGAAAGTCTGTAGATGAAGAAGATGAAGGAGAGGAGAGCTCGATTGCAATTATTAATTTGTAGATTTGTAATTCCCTATTATATATAACTATTTAATTATTTATGCAACAAGATTTCTCTGTTTTAATTTCTGTATATTTTAGAGAGACCCCAGCTTTTATGCAGCAGAGTTTGGATAGCGTTTTTGATCAAACAGTAAAACCATCAGAGGTGGTTTTGGTTGAAGATGGTCCATTGACGCAAGAACTATATAGTGTGATTGAAGAGTATTCAAAACGATGGTCAAAGTTAAAGATTATAAAGTTAGATAATAATCTAGGTCTAGGGATGGCTCTTAATGAGGGTCTAAAGCACTGTTCGTATGATTTGGTGGCGCGTATGGATACGGATGATATATGTAAGCCAGATCGATTCGAAAAGCAACTTTCAAAATTTAGACAAGATGAGAAACTAGATGTTGTAAGCGCATGGATAGACGAATTTGAAGAAGACATAACAACCATTAAATCCACAAGAAAATTGCCCGAGATTCATTCGCAGATATATCAATATGGAAAAAGTAGATGCCCAGTTAATCATCCTGTCGTGATGTTTAGAAAGAATGCAGTTATTGCCGCAGGTGGATATCAACATATGCCATTGTTTGAAGATTACTATTTGTGGGTAAGAATGCTAGTTAATGGTGCAAAATTTTATAATATTCAGGAATCACTCTTGTATTTTAGAACTTCGGATGCGATGTTTAGGCGAAGGGGAGGCCGTTCGTACGCAAAGACAGAAATTACTTTTTTGTGGACAATGTATAAACTTGGGTATGTTGGATTAGTGTCTACAATTAAGAATTTCCTAATAAGATATTTTGTTAGAATAATGCCTAACAAAATGAGACAATATGTATATAAGAATCTATTACGAAAATAACTAAATTAGTTCTATATATCTATATAATAAACTTTGGTTGTGTCAATAAGTGTGGCAAGTCTTTAATTGAATAAAATGAAAAAAATATCTTTGTCAAATATTCTTTTAGATTTATCTCATTTATCTAATGTTGGTATTGCCAATTGGACTACACTATACAGGTTTTCTATAGGTCACGGTATTGATGCGATTATCGGGAATGAAGTTTGTTATGGCGCAGCAATAAATTATTTTCAAGGGGAATCAATGCCTAAAGCATTAAAGGTTAAGTGGGCATTGAGGGTAGAACAAATTAAAAAAGATTATATCAAGCAACGTCTTGTAATAACGAAACTTGCAAAGTTCTTTCATCGGTATGGAATAAAAATGCTACTTTTGAAGGGGTATGGGTTAAGTTTAAATTATCCAGATCCTCAATCGCGTCCTTGTGGAGATGTTGATATTTGGCTCTTCAAGGAATCTATGAATGAAAGAGGTACATTAAAGAGGGCCTTAGCACAGAAAGATGCCGATGAGTTGTTAAAACGACATTTTGATGTTAAGATAGACAATAATAGACACCATCATACAGTATTTTATATTGATGGTGTAATGATTGAGAACCATTATGATTTTCTAAACGTGCATTCTCACCGCTCCAACCGAATTGTTGAGGCTCGTTTGCAAGATTTAGTTCAGCAGAATATTGAGGCTACTAAATTGGATGGCGTAGAAATCTTTTTACCCTCAGCAAATTTTAATGCACTTTTTTTGTTACATCATACTGCTGCTCATTTTGCAGCGGATCGTATTGTGACAAGACATTTGCTTGATTGGCGATATTTTGTTGAGCATAATTGGGACAATGTGCATTGGGATGTATTAACAAAGTTTGCTCAAATGATGAATATGCACAATTTTTTGGGAGCCTTGAATGCAATATGTATCAAATATTTGGGATTATCGCCAGACTTTGGATTATTAATTGACGTTGATTCTCAGTTAGTAGAGAGGGTAGCTCAAGAGATTATTCATCCAGAATTTGAGGAGCTTAAACCTACGAATGCGGGATTGGTAAGGTCTTTAAGTTATATGCTACGGCGTTGGTGGACAAATCGTTGGAAACATCGAATTTGTTATAGAGATAGTTTGATTTCAACTTTTTTTGTGCAGTTATGGAGTCACCTTCTCAAACCTAAATCTTTGTGGATATAGTATTTGTTGTATCATTATCCCAATAATCAAGGGTGCTAACTTTTCCCGAGTTGGCAACCTTTTCTTTTTAGTGATGCTTACATCCATCGCCTGTGTGATGCTCCAGCACGGTGTGGGGGATATGTCCGTGTGATACGACCTGAATAGGGCAGTCATAGTTCAGGAGTTGCTCCTCGGTGAGGATGTTTGAGTTGTGACGATGAACGTGACGATTGACGCAGATAATAGCATTTACAAGGCTCGTAATCGTGCCCACATCGTGTGACACAATCATCACTGCCATCCTCTCGTGCAACTGCTTTACGAGGGCGTAAAACTCGCGCTCGAAGTTGTTATCAACAAAGTTAGTCGGCTCGTCAAGGATAAGCAATTTGGGCTCGGCGATGATGGCGCGGCAGAGTAGGGCGCGCTGCAACTGACCTCCCGACACCTCGCCTATGGGGCGTGAGGCTATCTGGTCAATGCCCATCTGCTTGAGTAGTTCTATTGCGCGCTGGCGGTCGGCGTGCGTATAACGCCCGAAAAATCCCTTCTCCGACTGCAATCCCGACAGCACCACCTCCTCAATCGAAATAGGAAAGCGTGTGTCAAATTGGCTCACCTGGGGCATATATCCAATCTTCAGGTGGTTTTTGCGACGTAGCGCGGGCGCAAACTCAATCTCGCCACTGTGAGGCACCACACCCATAATAGCCTTTACAAGTGAGGTCTTTCCGCCTCCGTTAGGACCAATTATGCCGATGAAGTCGTCCTCGAAAATATCCAAATTTACATCTTCGAGGGCGATGCTCTGCTCGTAATTTACGCCCACATTTCGTAGGGTTATGATTGATGTGTGCTGCATATTATTTGCCTGTAATAGTGTGAGTTACCTCACGAATAAACTCTGTTGGGTTTTCGCTCAATGGGTTAATCTCCTTTGGCTCCAATGCCATATCTTTGGCTACAACCTCCACTACCGAGCGCGGAAACTCCGTCTGATAAAGCAACGCCTGTGCCTGAAGTTCCTTCGCCTTGCGGATAATCTCGGCTATGTGCTTCGCCGATGGCTCCTTGCCCTCGCTCTCAAATGTTATCTGCTCCAGCGCGTATGCTCGGGCGTAGTAGGTGAGGGCGGGGTGGTATATGACAAATGCTTTTACCTCGGCACTCTCAAGCGCCGTGCGACACTCCTCGTCCAGCGCCTTTAGCTCCTCATCCAGCGCCTCGTAGGCTGCGGTATATTTCACCGAGTCTGGGTAGTGGCGGATGATTGCCGCGTGGGCGTTGCGCGCCATTGTGCGTAGCTCGGAGGGCGATGTCCAGATATGAGGGTCTATGCCGTGATGGTGTCCTGCGTGTGAGTGGTCGTGGCTGTGTGAGCAGCTACCTTCGATAAGATCAATGCCGTGACTCAAATCCACCACACGCTCCTTGTCGGCTATTTTGCCGAGTAGGGTAGTCTCAAACTCTATCAGCCCCGTTGAGAATATCATCTTTGCGTGGTTGATAGAGTTCATATCCTGTGGCGTAGGCTCGTATGTCTCGGGGCTTGTCCCTGCGGGGGTAAGTACATCGATAGTGAGGTCGTTGCCCACAATCTGCTCAACCAAGTATTTCAGCGGCTCAATGCTCACGATTACATCTGCCGTTTCGGTGTGCTGACCCGCCTTGTCGCAACCGCCCAAAAGTAGGGTAGTGGCAAGCAGTATAATATAGTATATTCTCATCTCCAACCTTGATTAACCGTGCAAAGATACAAAAAAAATAGGGATGCTCGACCCTAAAGCCAAGCATCCCATAAATTTAGACTAAATCTTTTATTACAACTTTGTAAACTTGAAGTTCTTCCAAAGTACCTTGATGTTGCTGCCATCGTGGATCTGCAACATAATACGACCAGTCTTTGAGCCAATCAACTCATCCTCGAGCTCGATCATAGCCTCGCCATTGAGCCAAGTCTGAACCTTGTTGCCCTCAACACGCAGACGCAATGTGTTCCACTCGCCCTCCTTCAAGATGTTCTCCTTCTCCTCTGGGATCTGTACCAACCAGCCACGACCGTAAGACTCGTAGATACCACCTGTGTCGTTGCCCTTTGGAGCAACCTCACACTGCCAGCCGTTCACGATGTTGTTCTGGTAGCCACCCTCAACAAATGAGTGGAAGAACAGACCAGAGTTACCGTTTGAGAACTGCTTGAACTCAACTGTAAGGTCGAAATCCTTATAATACTCGCGTGTGCCGAGGTAGCCGTACTTCTTGTCGTCGCCATTCTCTGTCACGAGGTTACCCTCCTCATCAACAGAAACCTTCATTGAGCCGAACAACTCCCAACCCTTTGTATCCTTACCGTTGAAGAGCTCTACCTGCTGACCTGCGCGCTTCTCTGGCAACTCCTTGATCTTGATGTTGCGGAATGAAGCTGGGTCGCCGTGATCCTGCAAGCAGATTACACCCTCGTGAGCCAGACCGTACTCTGTTGCGTTGCCCCACTTACCGCTTGCCTTGCGTGCAAACCAGTCGTCAGTGTAAGCCTCGAACTCTACGATCTTCTCGCCATTGAGCCAGTGCTCAACGTGACCATTGTCATAAACAATCTTTGATGAGTTCCACTCGCCAACAGGGTTGATGTGCATCTTCTCATAATCAGGCAAGTGCATAGCGTAATCTACGCCGATGTTCTGCCAGTCAGCCAACTTTGCTGGAGCATACTTCTCCTCCCAACCTGGACCGTCGATAAGCTGATACTCTGGACCTGTAACGTAAGGAACAGAGAACTTTGGATGCTCAACAACGTGGTAGAGCATACCGCTGTTACCAGCGTAAGTAAGCTTCCAGTCCCATACGAGCTCGAAGTTTGAGTACTTCTTGTCAGTTACGATGTAGCCTGATGCGTCGCCACCCTCGCCAGAAGCCTGGATGCAACCATCAACAACAGCCCAACCGCCCTTCAACTCCTTCTCGTTGAAGCTGCGCCAGCCGTTCAAAGTCTCACCGTCAAAGAGGAGCTGCCAACCCTCTGCCTTCTCTGCTGAAGAGAGTGTGTTGGGCTTCTGCTCACACGATGCCAGACCTGCTACCATAGCAGATGCGGCAATAATAGAAATGATTTTCTTCATACTGTGTTTGAAATTAAGTGTTTGTATATTAGTTTATTATCCTCTTTTTGTGTCAATTGTTGCAACGCGCAGCGAGTAGTCGCCATCGCTGCTTCTTATCGCCAATATCAGCCCTCTCAAGCCATCCGTTACCTTCGCGCCGTCGGAGCAGTGGGGGAGTTCGGTAGTGTACCACGCCTGCCATTGCTGCCCATTGTCGCTTATTGCCGCCGCCCAGCAGTTATAGCCTCTGATTGATTTGTGACGGTTTGTATTTGTCCACTTTCGCTCTGTCCCCTCAATGAAACATAGCTTCGCCTCGTCCTCTGTGAAACGCTCTCCCGATGCACTCTGAAGCGCAAGTTTGCGGTCGCAAATCATCTCGTAGCTGAACACTCCTTTGCCTATTGCGCGATATGTTGTATCTATCTCCAGTCGCAGAATATTCTCCACGCCACGCATCTGACGTGAGTAGTGGATTGTGAGGTGTGAGGGCGCATATTTTTGTGCCATCTGCGCTTGCTGGAGCGCAATCATAGCCTTGCCACGACTCTCAAAACCAACACCATAACCCACGGTAAAGATGTGCATCATTGCCACCAAAATGACCCCAATGACCACCACAACGATAATGTTATGTTTCGTTTTTGCCACTAACTTTATTTAAAGTTAATATTTAAAACACAAAATTACAAAAAAAGTTCTCAATTATTGTAAATAGGAGTAATCTTTCAACATATTTCATAAATATTCTTCTCACCGCAGTGGGGCAGAGTGAGAGAAAAACAAGATAGTGATTTACTGAACCGAGGCGATGAAAAGCTACCTCGTGGCGGGTTAATCTCCTGCATCAATTATCCCAAGGCGATTCCCACGCTCATTTCATTCGCTCAGAATGACGGATAGAATAGTGATACTTATAGGTATCCGTTTGTTCATCCATCCATCCATCCATCCATCCATCCATCCATCCATCCATCCATCCATCCATCCATCCATCCATCCATCCATCCATCCATCCATCCATCCATCCATCCATCCATGGCCACAAGGTAGTTCCTAATAATCAAGCAGAAAATTCCGCAATAAGGAATTTAACATAATGGATGTATTATCCAAATTAAATTATTATCTTTACCTTTGTGTAAATAATAAGTCCTTAATGAAGCGTTATCTAAAAATAGAGAATGCAATAATAAAGAAGGTCTCCTCCGAGTCGTTATCGTTTGGGGGTTTTGTTTGTTGCGCCTGATGAGTTTGCTCTGGCGCGTTTTGTGGCACGCGACACAGCTCGTGGAGTTATACTATATAATAAGATAGAGAACTCGTGCGGCTCATCCACACTAAACGAAACTCAAAATCTTTTCACCTTAAGCGCCACTCAACAAGTCTATAAGATTATCCGCTTTGTCGAATGAATTTCTCTATTGCCTCACCGAATTCAATTTGTCCGACACAAACACTCCCCACAAAAGCAAAGAGGTCATATTAACCGCACATAAAAACCGCGAGAAAATTTAACATAATCAATCACGCCAAATTTTCACTAAAAGAAAATGGCAATCCCTTATTGGCAAATCCCCAAAAGTTGTTTTGCACATAAAATCCTCTTGCGCGAATTTTCTCTATCGAAGTTCATAACTCTCGAATGAGTGATCATCGAAAAGCACGATAACTCGCTTCACATTTCGAGATGAGTTTCTTGTCATCTGCGAAAAATCGAGTGGCACCTGTTGGGCAATTGATGTCGCCGATTTCTCATTCGAAGCTTGCTCACCAGGATATGGCATATCGGGAGCAAGAGGGTTGTCGATTGTCTCTTCAAAGAGTGCGCCCTCAGAATTGTTCGGAGTAGTTAAGCTTGCATCACGATACATATGGTCGCTGTCGAGCAACAACCAATCGGGGTTGATATTGGGAAATCTCTTGAGAATCTTTTGTAGCAAATCAAAACTCGGTTTGTTTCGTTCCGAGATGATGTGGGAGATACTTGATGATCGTATGCCGAGTAATTCAGCGAGTCGGCTGGCTGTTAAACCTTCGCTATCCATCAATTTCAACAATTTTTCGCGCATAATCGTAATTTTTCACAAATATAAAACTTTTTTCTTTTGTAAACAAGTAAATTTCTACAAATGTAAACGCACAACAAGTGCTAACATTGTTCACAATTGTAAATTTGTAAATTACGATAAAATCACACCTATGCTTTTATTTAATCCTTTATTTTATATAATATAACTTAATTAGTTGAAAATGTAATATATAATATCATTATTTGTTGTTATATATGGTACAAATCAATAAAACCCCACTACAATGCCTTATGGGTTATCTTTTAGATTAGATGAGAAATGTAAAATGCTGAAAATACGGCATTTATATAGTTAAAGTTTAGAATTTGAATTCTTTTACAAGGCTTAAAAATTGACATATTACAGCACTCTCCTACCCTATTACATTTGTAATAAGTCAACAATCATTACGCTTGTTGGGATTTTACAAAAGTGTAAAATTGCTAATATTTACAAATGTGACAAGTTTACAAATGTGATTACAGATGTAAAATGGACTGAAATTTTCACAAATTTAACAATGAAATTAACTCCTTATAGACAAATAATTTGTAAATTCCGTCTGACGCGCATATTATGTTAAATAAAATAATAGCAGGATAGTGAATTATCTCACTACCCTGCTATTTATCAACTTGTTACAGAGTTGTAAACACCCTGTTTATAGCGCTATTGATGCAGCTATTTCTGCAAACTCTTCTGGAGTTAATTTGAGCTTTTCTCGCTTAAAATCGACATCTTTTTCCTCGTTCATTGGGATTAAATGGATGTGTGCGTGCGCCACTTCGAGCCCAAGAACTATCACTGCTACCTTTTTACAACCTGTTTGCTCCTTGATTTTGTGCGCTACCCTTTTGGCGAATTTTACCATACCTGCAAGGGTTTCATCATCGAGGTCGAAGATGTAATCTACCTCCACCTTTGGCACTACCAGAGTGTGGCATTTAGCCAATGGGTTAATGTCTAGAAAGGCGTAGTAGTTCTCGTCCTCCGCCACCTTATAGCTGGGTATCTCCCCCGCTATGATCTTTGAAAAGATTGTTGCCATATCTGTTTTGGTTTGAATTTTCACTAATACTCCTTGAATTTTGGCTCAAGGATTTCGGAGTATATAACAGCCTTCTCGATTGAGAAGTCGTCAATCATTGCATCCAATTCGCTTTTGTCAGTGACCTCGGTTGGTGCGGTCTGCGCCTTCTTTGGGGTGGCTGTGCTGCGAGATGGTGTTGGCTGAGTGAGTCTGTGTGAGCTCATTGATATTTCGGGCGTAATCTGCTCCAACGATGTGTGAGTAGATTGTACTTTAACCTTTGGGCGCGCAGGTCTAACAGCAGGTCTTGGTGTCGCCGATTGTGCAGACGCTACCCTCTTTGCTGGTTGTGCGGTGACTACCCTCTTTTGGGGCTGGGGCTCGCCTAAAATCTCTCTTATGCGGCGTTCTATCTCCTGCTTCTCATCCTCGGTGGGTGCGCCCGTAGGTGTATTTTGTGGGGTGGTATCTTCTTGTGATGCCATCTCTTTGCGCTTAACCAGCGCAACTATTCCCAAAAAGAGGAAGAATATCCAAAAGCTGCCCATTTTATTGGTTGTTTACTCGTTTTACGCTATCCATACCCTTGATGCGGCGCAGGCGCTCCTGTAAGGCATTGAGGCTCTCTGCGTCGCGTACATATAGGCTCAATGTGCCCTCGAAAATACCATCGTGGGATTGTATGTTTACCTGGCGCATATTGATGCTGAAATCGTTTGTTACGACATTTGCTAGGTCCACCAGCACTCCCATACGGTCAATTCCGACAATCTCAATCGTAACGAGCGATGATTGTGTCTTGAATTGTGACCATTGTATAGCCTCCTTTACGATGCACTCGCCGTGCTGCGAAGCCAGGCGGTTAAGTTCGTCGCAGGTTGATTTGTGTACGAAAATCTTGTGTGTAATAGGGTCTTTGAAGCCCACTACGCTATCGCCAGGCAATGGATGGCAACACTCTGCAACCACGAGGTCTGCCTCTTCGGTGGTTTTCTTGTCATCAGCACTCTCCTCGTCACCCTCCTCTTCGTCATCCTTGATGAAGAGCTTCCAGAACTTCAATATCTTATTCTGTGAGTTTGTCTTGACAATTTTTTCGAGGTTGTCGAGTGTTACGATACCCGCGCCAATCTTGGTGTAGAGCTCCTCTTTATTGTTGCTTTCGTAAGCTGCTATCAGCTTGCGTATCACGCGGTTATTAGGTGTTATATTAAGTTTTGCAAGATGTTCTTCCAGCATCTGCATACCACGCTGGTAGTTGTGCTCCTGCTCGCGCTTCATAAAGCTCTTAATCGCGCGCTTTGCCTTGGCTGTCTGCGCCTGCTCCAGCCACTCTGCTTTGGGCTTTGCTGACTCGGCAGTCACGATTTCCACTTGGTCACCGCTGTTGAGTACGGTGGTGATTGGCATTATTTTATGGTTTATCTTCGCTCCGATTGCGCTGTTGCCAATCTTGTTGTGTATCTCATACGCAAAGTCGATGGCTGTCGCGCCATAAGGCAATTTTTTTGCCTCGCCCTTTGGCGTAAATACTGTAATTTCAGATGTATAGAGCGATAACTTGAAGTTGTCCAAGAAGTCCACTGCATTCTCCGTAGGGCTATCCAGCGCCGTACGAATCATCTTCAACCACTTGTCGAACTCGTCCTCGTCGTGCGAGATTGTGGCGTGCTTGTACTTCCAATGTGCGGCAAAACCGCGTTCGGCAATATCCTCCATACGCTGTGTGCGTATCTGTACCTCGACCCATATGCCGTCAGGACCCATCACCGTTGAGTGCAGTGCCTCATATCCATTCGCCTTTGGCATTGAAATCCAGTCGCGCAAGCGGTCAGGCTTTGGAGTGTAAATATCTGTGATTGATGAGTATATCTGCCAGCATTGAGTCTTTTCTGATGGGAATGTAAGAGGCTGGAATACAATGCGTATGGCAAACAGGTCATACACCTCCGAGAATGGAATCTGCTTTCTGACCATCTTTGTCCAAATTGAGTAGGCGCTCTTCACTCTGCCCGAAATCTCGTATTGGATACCATTTTTATCCAGCGCCTCGATGATTGGGGCGTTGAACTTGCGTATATACTCCTCGCGAGCCGCCGAGGTCTCGTTTATCTGTCTTGTAATCTCCTCGTACTCTTTGGGGAAACGGTACTTCATACAGAGATCC
Organism: Rikenellaceae bacterium; assembly: GCA_015059905.1. GTDB lineage: Bacteria > Bacteroidota > Bacteroidia > Bacteroidales > Rikenellaceae > Alistipes. The sequence goes on along the minus strand of SUZN01000002.1, from coordinate 286,051 downwards.
TCGAACTCGGTCTTGATGGCGTAAAGTCCTAACCTGTAAGCCAATGGCGCAAACAGATAGAGTGTTTCGCCCGTGATTTTAATCTGCTTATTGTGTGGCATTGCGCCCAGCGTTCGCATATTGTGCAAGCGGTCAGCAATCTTAATCAGGATAACGCGCACATCATCCGACAATGTAAGCAGTACTTTGCGGAAATACTCCGCCTGGCGCGATGTGTCGGCGTTGAACACGCCCGACATCTTGGTGAGTCCATCGACCATAGTGGCTATCTTCTTGCCGAAGATATGCTCCATATCCTCTACGGTGTACTCGGTATCCTCCACCACGTCGTGCAACAGGGCTGCGACGACAGATTTTACGCCCAGCCCTATCTCATCGACTACAATCTTTGCTACTGCAATAGGATGCAGGAAGTAAGGCTCTCCTGAACGGCGCCTTACCCCCTGATGTGCCTCTTTTGCGAGGAAATATGCTCTTTTTATAAAATTCCAATCCTCTTCGCTCTTGCAAATCTTCTCGCATGAGCGTTGTAGGTCTTGCCATTTACTCTCAATGAGAATCTCATCCTCTGCAGTATATTCCATAAGCTCTATTTTTTCTGTGTCATAGCCTCACGCAGCTTTGCCTCCACCTCGGCGCAAAGCTCCTCGTTGGTTGAGAGTAACTCCTTTACCGAGTCACGTCCCTGACCAATCTTCTGATCTCCATACGAGAACCATGAGCCCGACTTGCGGATAATGCCGTAATCTACTCCCAAATCAACTATCTCGCCAATCTTCGAGATACCTTCGCCGAACATAATATCAAACTCGGCGCGCTTGAATGGAGGTGCCACCTTGTTCTTTACAACCTTCACCTTGGTGCGTGTTCCGAGCTGCTCCTCGCCATCCTTGATTACCGATGCACGGCGGATATCAATGCGCACGCTTGAGTAGAACTTCAGAGCGTTACCGCCCGTTGTAGTCTCTGGGTTGCCATACACCACGCCAATCTTATCGCGCAGCTGGTTGATGAAGATGCAGACAGTTTTTGTCTTTGAGATGCTTGCTGTGAGCTTACGTAGCGCCTGTGACATCAGTCGAGCCTGCAAGCCCATCTTCGAATCGCCCATCTCGCCCTCAATCTCTGCCTTTGGCGTAAGTGCTGCCACAGAGTCGATTACGATGATGTCAATTGCACTTGAGCGAATCAACGAGTCGGCAATCTCCAACGCCTGCTCACCATTGTCGGGCTGTGAAATAAGCAGGTTATCCACATCCACACCCAACTTCTGTGCGTAGAACGAGTCGAATGCGTGCTCTGCGTCGATGAAGGCTGCTATGCCGCCCGCCTTCTGTGCCTCGGCAATCGCGTGGATAGCCAGTGTAGTCTTACCTGATGACTCTGGACCGAAAATCTCAATCACACGACCCTTGGGGTAACCGCCCACACCCAACGCCACGTCAAGCGTGATTGAACCTGTTGGGATTACGGGAATGTCGGTCACAGCTTCGCTACTCATGCGCATAATCGAACCCTTGCCGAAGTCCTTCTCAATCTTATCCATCACCGCGCTCAAAACCTTGAGCTTGTCGGGATTTACTTGTGCTTTTTCTGCCATATCTGTTCTATTTTTTATCTAATTCGTTAATAATCTGACGGTAGTGATCCGCCGTTTTTACTTTGTCAAAGATGTGGGTTATGCGCCCCTGGTCGTCGAGCAGGAATGTTGTGCGCTTTACGCCCATATATTTCCTGCCGTACATCGACTTTTCGACCCATACGCCGTAAGCCTCGCACATTACCTTGTCGGTGTCGGCTATGAGTGTGAAGTTTAGGTCGTGCTTCGAGCAGAAGTTCTGATGCGAACGCTCGCTGTCGGGACTTACGCCCACGATGCGATATCCTCTCGCAGCAAGCTCCTCTTTTCCGTCACGCAGACTCTTCGCCTCCAGCGTACATCCCGAGGTGTTGTCCTTGGGGTAAAAGTAGAGAACGGTCTTGCTGCCTTTAAGGTCGCTCAACGATAAAACCTCTCCACTCTGCGTGGGTAGAGAAAAGTCGGGAGCCATATCCCCTATCTTTAATTCTGCCATACTTCGTTTTGTTTATAGAGAATAATATTCCAAAGTTAAGAATTTTTCCTTAAATCTCACGCAATTTTTGCGATTTTTTACTCTCCTTGTGGCGAAATATGCTTTGCTTGGGGCGTTAGTCCCACATCATTACGGTCTGCACCTGTTCGTTAAACTCCTCCTGCGAAGGATTTAGGCGATGGTTGCACGCTGGGCAGCGTATTGGAACCTCGGTCTCCACATAACTCTCGCACCCCACGCATCGAGGCAACATCCCCATTGACTGATCCTGGCTGTAGTGGAACTCTGCGCCACAGTGGCGGCATCTGATTTGATAAGCAATTCCCATAGTTGTAATATTTTAAGTGTTCTACAAATTGTCGTTGTGACCCGTAAGGTAAAGTAGCACGTCGGCTGCTAATGCTATAATTACAAGTATCGCAAACATCTCTTTTTTCGTTTTACGTTTTGTTTTGCGATACAAAATAACTGCTACTTTGTGACAACTTGTGACACAAAGAAAAATAGTTACAAAAAATGTGGAATTTTTTAGCGATTTATGGCGTTTGACCAATATTTTTCGATGTATGAGGCGATGTATTGCTCCAATTCGGGGGTATCGATAATCTTGATGTCATCCATCAGTCCCACGACAAAGCGCCCTACGCCCGCATATGATGCTACGTCGGTTTGTAGTATCCAACCATCATCGGTCTGTGTGAGGTACTCCTCCGCCAAAGGATACTCCTCCACAAGCAAATTGTGCGCCAGGATGCCGAGTTTTAGGCAGATGGGATGACGCTCGTTGCCATTCATTCTGAAGATATCGATAAAGCCCTTGTTATGCTCGCTCTCCCACTCCCAATCGTTGGGTAAAATCTCTACCGAGCCAATGCGTGAGAGCTTAAATAGCTTGCACGAATGGCTCTCGGTGTCGTAGCACCACACCTGCACATAGTTCGTTGTGAAGGCAAACGGCTCTACCCTGCGATCACGTACTGCGCCGCCGTGAGAGGAACGATAGTCTTTCAGTATCACCTGCTTATGCTCTTCGATTGCCTCAATAAGTGTATGCACCGTAGCCGAGTTGCTGCCGCGCACGATGGTATCTGCCAGGATTTTATTGTCATACACCGAATATAGCTTGCGCTTGAGGTTTTGCTTGAGCAGGTTGGTGTCGTCAATGCTCTCGATGGCGCGCTTTAGTATGACAGCCTCCTCCTCGGTGAAGTGAACGAGTTGTGAAATATCCTTAAAGTGTGGCGACTCCTTATCCAGGCGGATGTGGTTGCCGCTCTTCTTGATTACGAAGCCCGCCTCGCGAAAGGTGTCTATGTAGCGATATATGGTGCGGCGAGACATATCAAGCCTCTCGGCAATATCATCTACGGTGTAGGATGTATTTGCCGTCAGCATCTTCATCAGACGCAACATTCTCTCAATTTTAGGCTGGTCCATATCGCACAACTTTTTACAAATATACGAAAAAAGAGCCACCAAACAAAATGTTGGCAGCTCCTATTGCGCGCAGGGAAGAAATTAACCCTTGATAATCAACTTGTTCAACTCCTCAATCTGGCTCTTCAGCAACTTGTCGGTGTCGATGAGGTTTGTTACGCTCTTGCACGAGTGCAGTACTGTGGCATGGTTTCTGCCTCCGATAGCCGAGCCGATGGCTGCCAATGGGAGCTTGGTATGCTGCTTTGCCAGATACATAGCCACCTGACGAGCTTGTGCCACCTCGCGTGTGCGCTTTGTTGAGTTGAAGTCCTTCTCGTCAATCTCATAGTACTCGCACACAATCTCGGTGATGCGGTTGATTGAAATCTCCTTTTGTGAAACGTGTACATAGGCCTTCAATACATCCTTTGCCAGCGATGTTGAGATGCGGCGGTTGAGATACTGAGCATTTGCCTTGAGTGAGAGCAGCGCGCCCTCAATCTCACGGATATTTGCCGAAATGCTGTCTGCAAGGTAGTTCACCACATCATCGGCAAGGAACATTCCCATCGCCTCCGACTTTGAACGGATAATCTTCAGCTTTGTGGTGTAGTCTGGGATATCAATCTGTGCTGACAAACCCCACTTGAAGCGTGTAAGCAGACGCTGCTCAATATCCTTCAGTTCAACGGGTGGCTTATCCGATGTGAGGATAATCTGCTTGCCCGCCAACTGCAGGTGGTTGAAGATGTTAAAGAATGCGTTCTGTGTACCCGTTTTGCCTGTAAGCTCCTGAATATCGTCGATAATAAGCACGTCAATCATCTGATAGAAGCGGATGAAATCGTTTATCTCGCCATTCTTGAACGCTGTCTGGAACTGCGCCTGGAACTTGTTTGTCGATACATACAACACCTGCAACTCTGGATGACGCTCGCGCACCTCGTGACCAATGGCTTGTGCTATGTGGGTCTTGCCTAGTCCAGAACCACCATATATATAAAGAGGGTTGAATGGTGATGAACCTGGCGAGAGAGCAACAGTCATACCTGCCGAGCGAGCCAAACGGTTGCACTCACCCTCGACGTGAGTCGAGAATGTGTACTTTGAGTTGAGCTGTGGGTCGATAGTCAGACGCTTTACTCCTGGGATGGCAAACGGATTGATGATATTTGCAGTATCGGTCTGCGCAACGTGGCGCGTAATGGCAGTCATATCGGCATTGGCAGATATAGGGGTCTTCTCTTCGCTATTTGGGATAGCGTAGTGAAGGTATGTCTGGCGACCATACATCTGCATAATAGCCTGTGCGAAGATCTTCATATAGTTCTTCTGTATATGCTCAATGTGGCTCTTTGTTGGGAATTTCAATCGAAGGTTGGTGCCGTCGAATGATAATGGTTGTATAGGCTCAAACCATCTTGAGAACTCCTCGTTTGAGGTCTGTTCCTTGATACGGTTCAAACATACTTGCCAGACTTCGCTATTTGTGTATGCGTTTGCCATTATAGTTCTTTTTCTACTGCAATTATCAAAAAATATCGTTAAATTTGGTGCGAGTTTTGTCCCAGCTGCCTTGTTTGGAGCCTGGTAGAGTTCTTTATCATATGAATCACAGTGAGTTATCAGTTTCGGGGTCTAAACTTCGCCCCACCCTCGTGAGATTCTCTTATAATAAGGTATCAACCTTACCCTGCACAAAGCGGCTTTATCAAAATTCGTCTTGTCTCGGATTGTTGTTCTTTGACACTGCAAAGTTGTGAATAAATTTGTTAAAATAAATATCATTTTCACTTGTTTGTTATTTTTTTTTGTATATAGAGAAACAATACTTTTTTAAGGGCATTTTTTTAACTCGCTGATATTGAATAATTGAAAAAAAAGCATTACTTTTGTCTATCAAAAATTGATATAAAAAACGATATTCATAATAGTTAAAACTTATAGGATTATGACAAACGATTTAGAGCAGAAAGTTTTGTCCAAAGCGCAGGCGTGGCTTGATGGCGATTACGATGAGGCTACCAAAGCGCAGGTTAAAGAGTTGATTAACAGCGATATGAAGGAGCTTACCGAGAGCTTCTACAAGGATTTGGAGTTTGGTACAGGCGGTTTGCGCGGTATTATGGGCGTGGGTACCAACCGTATGAACATCTATACAGTGGGTACAGCTACCCAGGGATTGGCTAACTATTTGAAAAAGAACTTCGCAGTCGAGCAGGTGAAGGTTGCAGTGGCACACGACAGCCGCAACAATTCACGTCTGTTTGCCGAGTGGGTTGCCGACATCTTTGCTTCAAACGACTTCAAGGTATATCTCTTCGATGCGTTGCGTCCTACACCCGAGATGAGTTTTGCCATCCGCGAGTTGGGTCTGCACTCTGGTGTGGTTATCACAGCATCTCACAACCCCAAGGAGTACAACGGCTACAAAGCATATTGGACTGACGGCGCGCAGGTTACATCTCCACACGATGTTAATATAATCGACGAGGTTGCCAAAATTACCTCTAACGAGCAGGTCTTGAAGGGTAAGAACCCCGAGAATATCACCATCCTCGGTGAGGAGTTCGATAAGATTTACCTCGACCGCATCAAGCAGGATGTGCAGCTCTCGCCAGAGTGTGTTGCCAAATACCGCGATATGAAGATTGTCTATACCCCACTTCACGGTTCGGGTGTGCGTTTGGTACCAGAGTCATTGAAAAATTTCGGCTTTACCAACGTGATTATGGTGCCAGAGCAGGCTGTTGTTGATGGTAATTTCCCTACCGTTGAGTCACCTAACCCCGAGGAGCGTAAGACAATGTCGATGGCTATCGACCTTGCGAAGGCGGAGGGTGCTGACCTCGTGTTGGCTACCGACCCCGATTCTGACCGTTTGGGCGTAGCTTTGCGTACAGGCAAGGGCGACTATGTATTGCTGAATGGTAACCAGACATTGGCTCTTTTGTTGAGCTACCAGCTCACTCGCTGGGCAGAGCTCGGCAAGATAGATGGTAATCAGTATGCCGTTAAGACTATCGTGACATCGCAGATGGCAAATGCCGTAGCGGCTCACTTTGGTGTTAAGTGCTACGACTGCCTGACGGGCTTCAAGTATATCGCCAAGATTATCCGCGAGAACGAGGGTGTTGCCAAGTATATCGGCGGTGGCGAGGAGAGCTTCGGCTACCTGGCTGGTGACTATGTTCGCGACAAGGACGCTGTGTCGGCTTGTGCATTGGCTGCCGAGGCTGCTGCGTGGGCAAAGGATACAATGGGTCTGACCTTGTATGAGTGGTTGCAGGAGTTGTATGTCAAGTATGGCTTCTTCCGCGAGTCGTTGGTTTCTGTTGTCCGCAAGGGCAAGGAGGGAGCCGAGCAGATTCAGCAGATGATGGTTGATTTCCGCGCCAATGCGCCAAAGGTTTTGGCGGGCTCACAGGTTGTTAAGGTGTTGGATTACAAGAGCCTTGAGCAGCTCGATGTCCTGACAGGCGAGAAGACACCTATCAACCAGGATTCAAGCAATGTGCTTCAGTGGATTACAGCCGACGGCACAATCGTATCTGTTCGTCCATCGGGTACAGAGCCAAAGATTAAGTTCTACTTCGGTGTTAAGGAGCCACTGCCAGCCGTTGAGCAGTATGACGAGGTTTTGGCTGCACTTGATGCCAAGATTGAGACTATCAAGCAGGATTTGAAACTCGTATAAGAGTTATTTTTGATACATTGAGAATCCGATTAGCCGTTGGCTGGTCGGATTTTTTCTGTGTTATAGTCCAACAAACCAGAATTTTCACTAACTTGCATCATTAAACTGTATGAAAATGAAAAAGCTATATCTTTTTATTCTCTCTGCCCTATTTCTTATCTTATCGCAACCTCTTTTTGCTCAAACCTTGGAGCAGGAGGAGGCAAAGATAAAGGTCGTTGTGACCGATGACGGTGTGCTGTTCAATGGCGAGCCCACGACCGATGAGGCTGTGCCCGAGCAGTTCTGGAAGGCGTTGCAGCAGAATCCCAAAATCAAGTATTCAATCTCTGCAAAATCTGGTAATGCAGAGACAATCAAGCGAATGCAGCAACTATCAACTTCCATTATGGAGCATATCTCAAAGCAACGGTTGGTTGTAGGCGGAGCGAACAAGGAGGAGAATAGTTTAAGAATTGATATTAAGAGTGACGAGTTAATTGTAAGGCTCGGCGCTGAAGAGTTGCATCAGTTGCTAATCAACGAGATGGATAGCCTGCGCTCTTTAGTGCGTGACTTTATTGCTTGTCGCGAGGTTGGTGATAAGCGCCACTTTGCGCTTGCCGATGGCACAGAGTTCGACCACACGCCCAACGATGCTTTTGTGGTGACTATGGCGAAGGAGCAAGGTGCTGTGATTGACAGCATAGCGCAGATAGTCACTCGCACCATTGCCGAGGGTTACGACAGCCGCCGCAATGAACTCTCCGAGCAGGTGCTGAATATACCCTACCACGAGCTTGACAACACCTCGCGCAGTGTCTTTATGGCGGCTGTGCCCAAACGCACGCAGAGTAATGTGATGCAGACCAAGACAGTAAGAGAGATAACCCCTGCGGAGGATAATCGCAAGGCGGTTGATTTGTTGCGTATGTGCTTGCTGAAAGCTGATGGCACCTTCGCGTGGGAGGGCAAGAGTTATAAAATTGAGGAGATTGTTAATGTGTTAGGCGCTGATTTCGATACCTCGAAACTTATGCTCGATGACCCGCTTGTGGGTATGATTATGGATAAGGCATTTGGGGATCGCGCCCCCAGGCTGGATGCGATTGACACCTCGGCTCTGCTGAAGATGCTGGGCTTTTCGATGCCAAATCTAGCGGGCGGTATTGTGAATGTCGTGGCGCACTCGGTGAAGGTTATCAAGGCAAATCCAGAGCTTGTCGATGCCTATGTGCCAATCACAATTAAAGAGCTTGATTTTGTTGCGCTCGATGCGGCGGGCGATGTGTCGGAGCATCCACAGCAGACCGATATGGCGCAGGTGAAGTTCACTATTGTCGGTAGCGATAGCTGCCGTTCGGGTGTTAAGAAGCTAACAATCAATGTTTTTGATGTAACCAATGGCAAGGAGAGTGTGCAGCAGTGCAGTGCCGATTATCAAAATGTTGATTTGCCTGTTGTAGTTCCCGTTAAGCTCGCTACCCCATTGGGACGAGGCACATATCTGGTCTCGGTGCATCGCGGAAAGAAAACGCTGGGTATTATTGAGGTGGAGATGTATAAGTAGAGTCTTTTTACGATTTATAACCAAAGGGCTGTCGCAACCGCAAAAGTTCGACAGCCCTTTGGTTTTTATCCCCCCCACTATTATTGTCGAAATGGTGCAACGAAAAAAAAATTCTTAAAACTATAAAAATAGTTGCAAAACTAAAATTATAGTTATATATTTGCATTAGGAAAATGAACTAAAAGTGTAGTTGTAAACTCGTAACCTTTTAACTATTGCAAGAATATATATTTGTAAAACTCTTAAAACTAATAAGATATGGTTGTCAGAAGACCCCGCCAGCAGGAACTGACTCCTGCCGAATTGGAGATTATGCAGATTTTGTGGGATATCGAAAAGGGCTTCGTGAACGATGTTTTGGCGCTTTTGCCAGAGCCCAAGCCCGCCTATAACACCGTTTCCACCATTGTCCGCATCCTTGAGCAGAAGGGATATATCTCCCACACGCCTTACGGTAGAAGCCACGAGTACTACCCTATTGTCGATCGTGAGAGCTACACGCGCGACTATATGACCAATGTCCTAAATAACTTTTTTGGCGGCTCGGCGAGTCGTATGGTTTCGTTCCTTTCCTCTAATAAGTCAATTTCGCTGGAGGAGACCGACGAGATTTTGAAGCTGTTGCAGAAATAGCTCTTTTTTGAGATAAAACCTAATTTAGGCGAGTGTTTTTGCACTTGCCCGCAAATCAATACTCCTTATGTTGAAGTATATCATCGAATTTTTGTTTTGCAGTGCGGCATTTATGGCTATTTATAAGCTGCTGCTGGAGGGGCGTGTGTCACATTCGTTGGCTCGCAACTATCTGGTTGTGACTATGTTTGTGTCGCTGCTTATCCCTATGCTTGAGTTACCACTCTACCCTGCCGAGACCATCTATTATGAGATTCCTGTAATCTCCACACACGATGTTGAGGCTGTGGATGATTCATTGCCTCTGGTTGCCGCTGATACTGTTGCAGAGCCTCGCACGGAGGTCCCCGAAACAGAAATTATTACATTCGAAAAGCCTACTCGCTCGGCTATTGATTGGGCGGCGGTGTTTACTCGTGCTGTATGGGTGATATACTTGTTGATTACGCTGCTTAATCTCGCCCGTTTTGTGTGGCGAATATATATTATAGGTAAGCTGCGCCGCCACAGCGACCTCACGACCTATGAGTTATATACTCTTGCCGTGAGCGACCGCGTGCGTGAGCCTTTCTCGTTTTGGCGCACGATATTTACCAATCGCTCTTTCAGTGAGATTGAGCACCGTCAGATTATCTCCCACGAATTGAGCCACATACGCCACCATCACACCGCCGAGCGTTTGGCGTTGGAGCTTCTGCGATGTGTGACTTGGTTCAACCCCTTTGTATGGCTTGCAGGCTCTGCACTTGTTGAGGTGCACGAGTGGCAGGCTGATAGTGATGTTTTAAGTGAAGGTTACGACGTTTATGAATACCGACAGCTCATTTTCCGACAGCTCTTTGGTTATCATCCCAATATGACCAATGGGTTGAGTAGTCAAACTTCTAAAAAACGTTTCCTTATGATGACAAATTTCAAAAAGGGGAAATTCTCCGTCGTGCGCTTTGGCGCAATCCTGCCCGTCGTGGCAGTATTGGTATTTGCTTTTGGTGCTGTGCGCGCCGAGAGCGAGATTGTAATTAGGAAGAGCGAAGGCTCGGATGTAACCCCAACCCCAGCAGTTGAGGTAACAGAGGTAGCTGAACTGCAAAATGTAGCTGAAGAACCCGACGTGCCCTCACCTGCTAAGAACTCTCCTGTAACCACTCGCGATGACGACAATGTCTCGGCTGAATCAGTTATTCCAGTGACTTTGGCTATGCCAAAAGTTGATACTGTGACTTATAATCGTTCATTCACAAAGGCTACGCCTATTCCCACATCTGGAGAGGATAGCCCATTTATAAAGATGACAGACATCATCCAACTCACTGTTGATGATGAGTTTGTTACGATTAAGGAGGGCGAGAGCAAGGAGACGACAAAATTGCCTTTGCGTGAAATGGTAAAAACATTCCACTACCCTACCTCTATATTGAGTGATTTTATTACCCGCAAGGCTTCAACTAAAGTTATTGAGCAAAAGTGGGCAAGCGGCAGAGTGTGGAGCTACCCTGTAAGCAATGCAGTCATTGTGGTTGATGCCAAGAAAGGTGCTACGGTTGCCGATGTGCGTCGTGCAAGGGATTGGGCTCGCTGGGCAATCCTTAATTTGCGAGCAACAGTTTCTGCTCGTATGACCAATGTGGTATATGGTCGTTTGTGTGAGCGTGATTGTGAGGTACTTGAAACAGCCATCCCGATGAATGTTGTCTTGACTCCCCAAGCCGAGGATATTCTCCGCCTTTCGCCCGAGACCGATGTGATATACAATATTGCCGACCGACTCCCTCGATATCACGGCAAGGAGGGCGGTGCAGCTTACGCAGAGTTTGCTGATTGGTTGGAGAAGCAATTTGATGCTAATAAAGATAAAAAGGAAGAGCTAAAAACGCTTGTAAAGTCGCACGGCACAATTTTCGCAAAAATCGTAATCGAGAAGGATGGCTCGCTGTCTGTTTATGACAAACAAAACAACGACTTGGATGGTCAGCGAGGTATTGACGATTTAGTAGCAGAATATTTGGAATATATGTGTGCCGCATCGCCCAAGTGGAAACCTGCAAAGCACAATGGCAAACCTGTGCGAGCACAGTTCAGTTTGTTCATCAAGCGTGGCAAATTTGATGTTGGATATGAACCTCCATTCCCAAATTTAAATCAGGAGAATGCAGACAAGAGTGTGCCTCGTGGTGTTGTGGTAAATCCGAAGCAGTCAGACCGTTATTCCAATTATCAAATTAAAATCAAGATTAAGAAGGTAACCCTCACCGACGAGCAAACTGTGGTTGATTTCTATGTTGAGCAGTGGCACAATTGGTGGGTGCGAATTGAGAGTAATTCTGTGTTGATGACGGGCGATAAAGTTTATCCTATCCAGGACGTTAGAGGGGCACAAATGGATGTAAAATATTGGATGCCTCAATCTGGTAATGCTATGTTCCAGCTCATATTCCCTCCAATCGACTGCAAGACTGATAAGTTGACCTTCGGCGAGAGTGGCTGGCGTATTGAGGATATTGACTTGAGCGAGTTGACTTCAGGGGTGCAAAGAGACAATATTGAGCTAAACAACTTGACATCAAAGATGCGGGGAGGTGAGAAAATTCCTGCGGGATTTTATCAGGTTTCAGGTTTTGATACCAAGCATGAGTGGACAAAGTTAAGTGGAGAGGAGATGAAATATGTGATGGATACTGCTCCGAGATTTATTTTTGAAGAGAATAACGAAGTCGAGATAGTATCCCCAGTCAATAATGACTATATCAAGTCTGGTAAATATAGTTATAAATTGACACTTGATAAAAAACAATCCAAGTCGCATGGTTATATAGAGAGGAAGGGAAATATTGAATTTGCAAATGGTGATAATCATTATAATTATCCTTGTACTATTCGTCAGCACGAAGAAGATGAGTCATCTTACAATTTGCAGATATATTTCAATCACTACATATCTGATATCGATGTAGATGTGAAGTTTATATTGTTCAGTTTGTTTGAATAGCTAAAATAATTAGGGCTGTCGTAACCGCAAAAGTTCGACAGCCCTTTATCTTATTATTCAAATTTGAATGTGATTGGGAGTGTAAATTTTACATTTACAGGTTTTTCATTGATTGTGCCTGGTGTCCATCTGGGCGAATTGTATAGTATTCGTCGCACCTCATCTGAAAGCAGATTGTTGGGTGTTTGTATAACCTTAATGTCATCTGTTTTGATGTTGCCATCTTTATCAACCGTAAACTTTAATACGACCTTGCCTTTTATATTTCTTCTTACCGCCTCTTGTGGATAAACGATGTTCTGCATCACCCACGCTCGAAAAACATTGATGTCACCGCCAGCGAATGAAGGTAGTGTCTCTTCCCATATCTCGCCACCGTACTCATCGTTGTAGCTCCACTCTCTATCTTCGCCCTGACCTATTCTCACGGCGTGGATGCGTCGGCGGTCGGTGTTGATTGTCATAATATCAAACGCCTGCTCGTTTATCGTAGCCCTTTTGCGTGGTGTGTCCTTGAATTTCGGGTCATCGTTGTACCACGCATCGCATATTGTGCCTATCGAGAGTACGCCACGCTCAAAGTTTGACTCGTCACGATGCATATGACCGCTGATGATGCAGGCTACGGTGTTTGTGCTCTTGCTGAAGTCAGCCTCCACCTTCACCCCCTTGCTGTGGCTGAACTTCCAGCGGTTTTGCAGCGCAATGAATATCTCGTGCAGGAAGCGCATCTCCTTTGCTCCGCCCAGCTTTGGGTCAAGTGGCGCGTGCGTGAGTATTACCAATGTCTTGCCCTTGCACTTCAGAGCTTGCCCCACAAGCCAATCCACCTGCTCCTGCGTAATGCCATAATTCACGCCCCAGCTAATCGAAGTGTTGATATTCTCGAATAGGTCGAGCACGATATAACGCACCCCCTGCTTCTTGTCATCCCAATAGTAGTAGCATTTGCCCTCCTCGCCCTTAATCTTGTCGGCTATCGGGCGCACGGTGTAGTCGTAGATAAGCTCTGGCGTAGCTGTGTAGCCGCCCTTATCCTCCCAGCCGTTGCGGATGGTGATGTCGTGGTTGCCCTTCACTCCATATACCCTGCCGTAGCTATTCATCGCCTGAAGGTAGTACTCCGCCTCCTCCATTGCCGACTCCTTTGTGCCGAAGGCAAAGATATTATCGCCGCCATAGATGGTAAATGGCAACGCCACCTCCTTGCCGATGTATTGTATCAGCGGAAAGCTCAGCTTGCCATTGTCACGCCAATGACCATCGGTGAGGTATGGGAACGTTACGCCCCTCTTCGCCTCTGCCACATTGGCTTTTATCTGCTCAATCTTCTTCTCCAGATAGCCACCCTCGTGGTAGTATGATGGTATCTCCTGCGCCCACGCTGCGATGCATGTGGCAAGCGCAAGTAGTGTTAAGGTTAGTTGTTTCATACTATTTTACTCTAATGATGTTTATACCATCTCTCAATGGGAGGATAACGCTCTCTACCCTATCGTCCTCCACAACCATACGGTTGAACTCAATGAGTGCCTGCGTGTGCAGGTCGTTGTGTGCTACGGGTTGTACCACCTTGCCGTACCAGAGGATGTTATCCGCCAATAGGATTGAGCCGCTATGCACCAATCCCTTATCCATCAACATATTATAATATGCGGGATACTCACGCTTGTCACCGTCGATAAACACCATATCGAACTGCTTGCCGAGTCGAGGAGCAATCTCCAGCGCCGAGCCTATGTGGTGACGAATCTTGTGACCGTGTTCCGAACGCGCGAAAAATGACTGCGCAATAGGCTCCAGCTCATCATCCACCTCGCAGGTGTCAATCACGCCATCCTCCTCAAGCCCTGCCGCCATACATAGCGCCGAGTAGCCCGTAAAGGTGCCAATCTCAAGGATGTTTTTGGGTCGGAACATCTTTACCAGCAGCTCCAGTAGCTTACCCTGAATATGCCCCGAAATCATTCGTGGGTTTATCACCTGAAGATGCGTCTGGCGGTCAAGCTCGTGCAGGAGTGCATCCTCTGGCGAGGAGTTGTCGTGAATATATTTTTCAAGTAAGTCCATCTCTATTGATATATAAGTGTTGAGGTGCGCGAAAATATCTCCTCTGCCACCTCCATAATCTCTTCTGCCGTTACTGCTGACACCTTTCGGTAAACCTCCTCCAGCGTGTCAATCTCGTCGTGTACCAAAAAACTCTTGCCTGCGCCGAGCATATAACCCTCGTTGTTCTCCATCGAGATAGCCATCTGCGCCAGGAACTGACGCTTCGTCATCGCCATACGGCGTGTCGAGAGGCGTGTTGTGCGTAGCGAGTGCAGCTCCTTCTCAATCAGCTCGCGGCAGTAATCCACGTTGTGGTGGTCGGTGGAGAAGTATATCGCCACCATACCGCAATCGTTGTAAGGTGTGTAGTTCGCCTCGATGTTATACGACAAACCATTCTTCTCTCGCAAAAGGATGTTCAGGCGCGAGTTTGCCGAAGGACCTCCCAGAATGTTTATCAGTAGCGACAGCGGCAGGCGCTTATCGGCATTGATGTCGTAGGCACGTGCGCCCACTATGCAGTGTGTCTGGTGGGTGTGCTTTGTTATGAGCTTCTCAAATGGCTCTACCTCAGCTGGCTTTACTCTTTGGAAGGCGCGCTTTGAAGCCTCCTTATTGCCGAAATATCGCTCCGCCACGCTCTGCACCGCCTTGAGCGAGAGGTTGCCGATGGATGAAAATACCATCTGGTCGGTGGTGTGCGTGCGCTCCATAAAACGACGTATTGCATCGCCATCGTGGCGCATCAGCGCTGCCTTTGTGCCGAGGATGTTATGTCCAAGCTCCGACCCCGCGAAAATCATATCCTCGAAGGTGTCGAAAATCATATCTGCGGGCGAATCCTTGTAGGTGTTAATCTCATCCACAATCACCTCGCGCTCCTTCTGCAGCTCTCGTTCGGGGAAGGTGGAGTTAAATGCCACGTCGGCAATCAGTTCGGCGGCCTTCGAAAAGTCGCTCTTGAGTGTTGTGGCGTGAATTGTTGTATCCTCTTTGGTGGTGTATGCGTTCAACTCGCCACCGAGGTTTTCCAGACGGCAATTCACCTGATACGCCTTGCGGTGTGTCGTACCTTTGAATATGGCGTGTTCGGTGAAGTGTGCCAAGCCATACTCCGAGTGTAGCTCATCACGCGTGCCAGCGTTCACCACCAGCGCACAGTGAGCTATGCTTGACTTAACACGACGATGTATGCCCTTTATTCCGTTGGGCAGAGTATATGTTTCAAATTCCTTCACTTATTCTCTGTTATGTTCCTTCAAAAATGCACCCGTATAACCCTCGGTGCAGTTCTCCAAATCCTGTGGTGTGCCCTCAAATACAATCTCTCCGCCATTGTCGCCCGCCTCGGGACCCAGGTCAATCACCCAGTCGGCACACTTTATAACCTCCATATTATGCTCCACGATAACTATCGTGTGACCATTTGCTACCAATGCGTTAAATGCCTTCAGCAGGCGGCGTATGTCGTGGAAGTGCAGACCTGTTGTAGGCTCATCGAAGATAAACATTATCGGGCGTGCATCATTATCCTTTTGCAGGAACGAAGCCAGCTTCACTCGCTGACTCTCGCCGCCCGACAGCGTTGATGACGATTGTCCCAGTCTAACATACCCAAGCCCCACATCCTGAAGTGGTTGCAGACGCTCCACTATACGGCGGCAAGTGGCGTTATTCTTATCTTCGCCAAAGAACTCGATAGCATCATCGACACTTAGCTCCAGCACGTCGTATATATTCTTTCCTCGGTATGAAATCTCCAGAATTTCATCTTTGAAACGCTTGCCGTGACACGCCTCGCACACCAGCTCCACATCGGCCATAAACTGCATACTCACCTTGATGACTCCCTCGCCCTGACACTCCTCGCAGCGACCTCCTGCTACGTTGAACGAGAATGAGGCAGCCGTCAAGCCCGTATGCACCGCTTGTGGCTGGTCGGCAAATAGCTTGCGTATCTCGTCATAAGCCTTCAGGTATGTCACAGGGTTTGAACGCGAAGATTTGCCAATCGGATTTTGGTCAACAATCTCCACCGACCCTATCATCCCCACATCGCCCTCCAGCGCCTGATGGTCGCCAGGCTTTATCCCCGTATCGGCAAGCTCGCGGCGCAGAGCAGGATATAAAATCCCCTTTGCAAGTGATGATTTGCCGCTGCCACTCACGCCTGTGATGCAGGTTATTACGCCCAAGGGTATCTTTACGTCAATATTTTTCAGGTTATGCTCTCTCGCCCCTTTTATCACAATGGCATTGCTCCATCCGCGAGGTGTTGTGGGCGCCTCTATCCTGCGGCGGTGTGTGATATAATCTGCCGTAAGGCTATTTTCGGCACTCTCCAAATCTTTGTAAGCTCCGTTAAAGACAATCTCGCCACCCATCTCGCCTGCGCGGGGTCCCACATCGACAATATGGTCGGCGGCACGTATAATCTCCTCCTCGTGCTCCACCACAATGACCGTGTTGCCCAAGTCGCGCAACTGCTTCAGTGTCTTAATTAGTCGATGAGTGTCGCGCGGATGCAGACCAATGCTCGGCTCATCCAGGATATAGAGCGAGCCGACAAGGCTGCTGCCGAGCGATGTCGAGAGGTTTATTCGCTGGCTCTCGCCACCCGACAAAGTGGATGACAGACGGTCCAATGTGAGGTATCCAAGACCTACATCCGACAGATATGCCAAGCGGTTTTGAATCTCCGTTAGGATGCGTCGTGCGCTCTTTTCGTCATAGGCATCGAGTTTGAGCTCGGCGAAGAATTTTATCAGCGAATCGACATTCATAGCAACCAATTCAGCGATATTCTTTCCGCCCACCTTCACATAAAGTGCCTCTTTACGCAGACGGCTGCCGCCACACTCTGGGCAGGTTGTTTTGCCCGTATAACGCGCCTTCATCACGCGGAACTGTATCTTGCGGCGCTCGCTGTCTATGTATTTGAAAAAGTCGTTCAGACCGTGAAAATACTCATTTCCTCGCCACAGCAGCAGCTTCTGCTCTGGCGTGAGTGAGTAGTATGGCTCGTGGATTGGGAAATCAAAGAGGTAGGCAGTGCTGATTAACTGCTCCTTCCACTTCTTCATCGTTGCACCCCTCCAGCACGCCACCGCATCCTCATATATCGTCTTGCTCTTGTCGGGGATAACCAAATCCTCGTCAATGCCCACAATCTTGCCATATCCCTCACACACAGGACACGCTCCTATGGGGTTGTTGAAGCTGAACAGATGCTCCGTAGGCTGCTCAAACTCTATCCCGTCAGCTTCAAAGCGAGATGAAAACTCCTGTGGCTCGCCCTCGCCTATAATCACCTGACATACACCCTCGCCATAGCTGTATGCGCGTGCTATGGAGTCGCGCAGACGCAGCATCGTGTCGTCATCATCATTGATGCGCAGGCGGTCGATAACAATCCTTAGCTGCTCGGCTTTGGTCTCGGCATTTATCGTTGGCATAAACTCTTCCAGCGTGAGCGTCTGCCCCGCTATCCATACCCTCATAAAACCATCTCCCATCAACTGCAACAGCTTCTCAATCAAGCCCTGCTCCGCTTTGAGCGATATGGGAGCTGTGATGACCACCCTCTCGTCCATTCCTCGCTCGGTAATATGGCTTACCACATCATCCACACCATAGCAACGCACCTCATTGCCCGAAACAGGCGAAAAGGTGTGTCCCACGCGCGAGTAGAGCAACTTCAGGTAGTCATATATCTCGGTCGATGTACCCACCGTAGAGCGTGGGTTGCGAGTGTTTACCTTCTGCTCGATGGCTATGGCTGGCGCAATGCCCGAAATCAAATCCACATCGGGCTTTGTCACGCGCCCCAAGAATTGGCGTGCATATGAAGATAGGCTCTCCACATATCTGCGTTGCCCCTCGGCAAAGATTGTGTCGAAGGCGAGAGTCGATTTACCCGACCCCGACAGACCTGTCACAACGGTGAGAGTATTGTGTGGAATTTCAAGGCTCACATTCTTCAGATTGTGAACCCTTGCTCCCTTTATGTATATCTTGTTTTCGTGTGACATTACTCCAATACTTCTACCGTTGCACCCTCTACTTTGCGTAGTCTGCCTAATAATATATCAGCCTTGCTCAAACGCATAGCCAGTGTCATCGAACACAGATTGTCGAATATCTGCTCCTCAATCGTGGGCTGCTCCTCCTTGATTATTCGCATCACATCATTCATCGAGATATACGAAAAATCAATCTTTATGCGCTTATCCACCGTGCGCTCGACAATCTTCGCCTCATCCAATACCGCCGCCGCAGACTCCTTGTAAGCGGCAATCAGCCCTGGCACACCCAACTTCGTGCCTCCAAAGTAACGCACCACCACGATAAGGCAATCTGTAATTTCGCGTGAGAGCAGCTGACCGAGTATCGGTTTGCCTGCTGTGCTCGAAGGCTCACCATCGTCGTTGGCTCTGAATCTCTCGCCAAAGGGACCCAGTCGCCAGGCGTAGCAATGGTGCGTAGCGTCGTAATAACGCTTACGCAGAGGCTCCAGGCAGGCTGCAATATCCTCCTCGCTCTCAACGTGATAGGCATAGCAGAGGAACTTGCTGCTCTTCTCCTTGAATATCGCCTCTGCCTCGCCCTCGATTGTGAGGTAGCTATCTTTAATCTGCTCCACAGCAAATGGTTTTTAGCGAACTTTGTTGAATAATCTGTCCCAGCGGATGTTCGCAGGGAAACTCTTGTTCTGGTCAAGCGAGAGCCAGATGAATGAAGCCTTGCCAACGATGTGGTCTTCTGGTACAAAACCCCAATAACGTGAGTCGGCAGAGTTGTGGCGGTTGTCGCCCATCATCCAATAGTAATCCATCTTGAAGGTGTATGATGTTGCCTTCTCGCCGTTGATGTATATCTCGCCATCCTTTACCTCCAGCTCGTTCTCCTCATATACGTCAATGATGCGCTCATATAGTGGCAGATTCTCCACCGTCAGCTCCACCGTTGTGCCCTTCTGTGGAATGGTCAGCGGACCGAAGTTGTCTGCTGTCCAGGGATAGCGTGCGCTGTGTGGGAAGCACTGCTCCTGTACAGTATATCGCTCTACGCTAATCACATTGTCCATCTTCAACAACTGCTCCACCATCTGCTCGGTGAGTGGCGAGAAGTAGTGTGTGCCGCTGCCAGACATCTCTGTTATGCCCATCTTCTCGATGGCATACGCGCTCAATGGCTGCGATGTATGTATCGAGTAGCAATACTGCTTCTCGGCAATCGTCTCCTCGGGCTTGCCGTTTACCATCAGCTCTCCGTCAATAATCTGAATATTATCGCCTGGCATAGCCACGCATCGTTTGATATAGTTCTCGCGCTTATCCACAGGTCGGCTGATGATTGTGTAGTCGCGCTCCAGCGCCTGACGACCACGCTCTGTGCCAAACTGCGCCTCATACTCGCGCACTACGTCGTAATATGTCACCGCCTGATTCTCCAGCAAAACCGTATCTCCCGCAGGGAAGTTGAATACCACCACATCATTGCGCTTAATATCGCGCAAACCCTTCAATCGCTGATATGGGAGTTTGATAATCTCACTGAACGACTTTTTGGTCTGCGACATTGGCATTGTGTGGTGAACAAATGGGAATGCAACGGGTGTGTTCGGCATCTTGGGACCATAGGTCACCTTGCTTACATAGAGATAGTCGCCCACAAGCAACGTCTTCTCCATCGAAGATGATGGGATGACATACATCTGGAAGAAGAAGATATGAATGAGCGAAGCCACCACCGTAGCAAACACGATTGCATTCACCCACTCATATACACTGCGATATAGTGCGCTCTTCTCGCACATAGCCTCATTCTTGCTCCATACATAGCGGTAGAAATATTTTGATATGTAGAGGTCGTAGATGACCACAACGCCCAGCAGCATCCACCACCAGCCTGTCCACACCACAAACCACAATACGTAGAGCAGTGTTGCGAGCGCGAAGCCCACCCATTTATTTGCAAAAAATGCCTTTATCTTATCCATAGTAATAATTTAACGAATTTATCTCTTTAACGTTAAAACATATCATCCATTGTGTAAACACCCTTCTTGCCGCAGAGGAACTCGGCAGCCACCACAGCGCCCAATGCCAGCGTGCGGCGGTTCTTTATCGAGTGGTGTATCTCCAGCACATCATCCTCCGAAGAGTAGCAAACAGTGTGCTCGCCTGGGTTCATACCCTCGCGGAACGACTCGATGCCGATAAGCGCGGGGTCGTCGGTTGGCTCATTCACCCAGCCCGTCTTGTCGTCAAGGCGTGCAATGGCATCCTCGGCAAGTGTTACGGCTGTGCCGCTTGGCGAGTCCTTCTTTTCGGTGTGGTGTGTCTCGCTCATTGTGAGCTTGTAACCCGAAAAACGGTTCATAAGACGTGCCAGCTCGCGATTCAGGCGGAACATAAGGTTTACGCCGAGTGAGTAGTTCGATGCGTAGAACATCGCACCACCCTTCTCCTTGCACAGCGTCTGCAACTCCTCCAGGCGTGATGTCCAGCCCGTAGTGCCACTCACCACAGCCGCGCCGCACTCCAAGCAGGTGCGGATGTTGTTGTATGCTGTTGAGGGTGTTGTAAACTCAATCGCCACATCCACTCTCTTTAGATTTTCGGCGTTGAGGTCTGCCGCGTTGTTAAGGTCTATAATAAGCGCTACTTCGTGACCGCGATCAACGAGAATTTTCTCTATTTCGTGCCCCATCTTGCCGTAGCCGATAATTGCTGCTTTCATATCTGTTTTGTTTTATACACCCCTTTGGGGTGAAGTTTTACATAATATCCCACAAAGATAGTAATAATTCCGCCTCTGAAAAAATAATTACTCCATTATGTTTGAATAAATTTGCTGTGCGCTTTATCGTGTCATAAATTTTCTTATCTTTGTCTATAATATTTTGTTAAATAACCTAAATTATGAAAAAACTATTACTTCTCTTTGCGGCTGCGGTGATGCTTGCGCTGCCTGCGGTGGCGCAGAGTGCCAAGCAGAAGGGCTATGTTGTTGTGACCGACTATGTCAAGGCTAATGGCAAGAAGGATGTGAGCGACATCATCCAGAAGATTATCGACGACAACCCCAATCGCACAATCTACTTCCCTGATGGAGTATATATGATTTCAAAGCCTATCTGCACCCCTGCCGACCCCAGCAAGAGCGTGTCGTTGGAACTCTCTAACTACGCCACTATCAAGGCTATGGAGGACTGGGCGCACGACGAGGCAATGGTACGTCTGGGTGGCAAGGACCCATTCAACAATATCTATATCCCTGGCAGCAACTACTATCTCGCTGGCGGTATTATCGACGGCAGCGGCGTGGCGAAGGGTATCTCGATTGACAGTGGTCGCGAGACGGTTATCCGCAACACCTCAATAAAGAGTGTTTCGCTGGGTATTCACGTTAAGCACGGTGCAAACAGTGGCTCGTCAGATGCTGATATTCACAGCGTTAATATCGTAGGCAACAAGAGTCCTAAATCTGTTGGTGTGCTGGTTGAGGGACACGATAACACCTTCACCAATATGCGAATTGCAGGCTGTCACATCGGCTTTGTTATTCGCACGGGAGCCAACGCTTTGCGTAATATCCACCCTCTCTACACCAATGGCAACGAGAACTATGAGTCAAGCATCGGTTTTCTGGATGAGCGTTTCGACAATTACTATGACTTCTGTTATAGCGATGAGTTTGCTACGGCATTCCAGATTACAGGCGGCAGAAGTCTTTATAGCAACTGCTTTGCCTATTGGTACTCAAAGCGTGGCGAGAAGCACACCGCATTCCGCACAACGGGTACATTCAGTGCTGATGTGATTAACCTCAATGTAGGCTTTGGTGAGCATAACGCTACCAAGGAGAATAGAATTTTGGAGGTTGCCCAGTTCGGTGGTCACGGTGTGTTTATGAACCTGCACGTTGGTAACGAGAATCTCGTGACAACCAACGCACATCTCCCATATATGCATTAGTGATGGCTCGTTATTTTATTACACTCTCCTACGATGGCGCAGCCTATTGTGGCTGGCAGCGACAACCCGATGCCCCTACCGTTCAGCAGGCGTTGGAGAAGGCTCTCTCTACCCTTCTGCGCTGCTCGGTTGAGGTTGTGGGCGCAGGAAGAACTGATACAGGCGTTAATGCTTCGAAATATGTTGCTCACTTCGATGTCGAGCAGCCTGTGGAGGATTGTCAGCAGCTTGTCTATAAGCTCAACCTTGTTCTTCCACAAGATATTGCTGTGCAGCAGGTAAGGCGCGTCAAAGATGATGCCCACGCCCGTTTTGATGCCATTGAGAGGGAATATACCTACTATCTATCGCAGCGCAAAAATCCATTCCGCCGCCACTCGGCGTGGCAATATTATGTGCCATTGGACTTTAATGCTATGAATTTAGCGGCAAAGACCTTGCTTGAATGGAATGATTTTACTACATTTGCCAAGCTCAATTCGAACAATAAGACCAATATTTGTCGTGTTGTGTGTGCAGAGTGGCGCAGGTCGGATGATGACCCCGATTTATGGATTTTCACCATCCGTGCCGACCGTTTCCTGCGTAATATGATTAGAGCTATCGTTGGTACGCTGGTCGATGTTGGCAGGGGGCGCTACTCGGTTGAGGATTTCAAACGCATAGTGCATAGTTGTGACCTCTCGCAATCAAGCGCAGGAGCACCAGCACAGGGACTGTTCCTAAGCGATGTGCAGTACGGCGAAGGCATATATTTGGAGAAAGAGTGAAACTATTGTTAAACTTAAAATAAAGAGAAAGATGATTGAGACTATTATTTATTTGGCTGGTGTCATCCTCGCTATCTGGTGCGTTATTGACATCTTGAAGAAGCCTATCGGTTTGGTAGGTAAGATTGTAATGGCTATCGTAGTTTTGGCTACAAGCTGGGTTGGTTCATTGCTCTACTATTTCTGGGCTCGCCACCACGTTACATCTTGGTTTAAGTAATCGGGTGTAATCGGTTGAAAGATAAAGGGTTGTCCCATTGGGGCAACCCTTTGTTGTGTCGAGTCGTGAATTCCTACAAATGTATAGCAGCGCCCATCGCCGACTCTGCTGCCTCCATCAGACCCTCATGCATTGTTGGGTGAGAGTGGATGGTACGAGCTATGGTGTGAGCCGTTGCGCCCAGACGCTTTGCAAGTGTAGGCTCGCCGAGCATCTCGGTTACGGCAGCACCTACTAGGTGTGCTCCTATTAGTTTGTCCTCTGCATCGAAGATGAGCTTCACGAAGCCGTCACGGTC
This sequence comes from Rikenellaceae bacterium, assembly GCA_015059905.1. Lineage (GTDB taxonomy): Bacteria > Bacteroidota > Bacteroidia > Bacteroidales > Rikenellaceae > Alistipes. Next base: position 262,370 of record SUZN01000002.1, on the reverse strand, counting down.
ACCCGCCGCTGTAGCCTTGCCCGATGCAGTGAATGGGAAACGACCAACTTTATACTCTATGCCCGCCTTCTGTGCCTGCTGCTCGGTCATACCTACCGAAGCCACCTCTGGAGAGGTGAAGATGCACGAAGGAATTGTCGAGTAATCCACCTTGTCGGGCTCCAATCCGCAGATGTGCTCCACACAGTGGATAGCCTCTGCCGATGCAACGTGAGCAAGCGCTGGTGTAGAGATGATGTCGCCAATGGCATAGACTCCCTTTGCAGCTGTCTGGTAGTGCTCATCCACCTGAATCTTGTCGCGCTCAACAACGATACCCATCTCCTCCAGACCTATGTTTTCGATGTTTGACTTGATACCCACAGCCGACAGCACAACCTCTGCCGAGAGGGTCTCCGCTCCCTTCTTACCCTCAATCTCAACCTGGCAGATGCCATCCTCGCCAACAGTTACATTCTTGACCGTTGTTGAGGTCATAACCGTTGCGCGCAACTTTCTGAAACTGCGCTCCATAGCCTTTGCTACCTCTTCATCTTCAAGAGGCATAATCTGTGGCATATACTCTATCAGAGTAACCTTCACGCCAAGCGTAGCATACAAGCAAGCGAACTCGCTACCGATTGCTCCCGTACCCACCACAATCATCGACTGCGGCAGTTTGGGTAATGTAAGAGCTTGCTTCGATGAGATGACGTGCTCGCCGTCAATCGGCATAAATGGCATCTCGCGTGGACGAGCACCCGTTGCGAGGATGATGTTCTCTGCCTCGTAGATTGTGCCCTCTACATCCACTTTGCTCTCGCCCGCCAGACGACCGAAGCCTGTGATGATGTCAATATTGTTCTTCTTCATCAGGAAGGCTACACCCTTGCTCATAGTCTCTGCTACGGTGCGTGAACGTGCCACGATCTTCTCAAAGTCGGGTTTCACCTCACCCTCTACCGCTACGCCATAGTGTGAGGCGTTCTTGCAGTAGGAGAATACCTGTGCGCTCTTCAGGAGTGCCTTTGTTGGGATGCAGCCCCAGTTGAGGCATACACCACCCAGCTCCGCCTTCTCAACGATGGCTACCTTCTTGCCGAGTTGTGAGGCGCGGATGGCAGCCACATAGCCGCCAGGTCCGCTACCTATTACTATAATATCGTATTTCATAGCTCGAAAAAATTATTTCACCTCCAAAATCTTGCCATGGTCAGCCGCTACTGCGCGCTTCCACTTCTCGTTATAGCCTGGGAACTGAATCTTGCCAGGTATCTGCTTGCCGTTGCCGTTATCAACGAAGTGGTCAGGTGTGGTGTTGCCACGCAGAACATACTCCACAACATCCTTATGCTCGCTCTTTACGTTGCCATCAACATACTTCAAAAGCAAATATTTGTCCAAACGAGCCCAATTCTGATACATCTTTATCGCTGTTGCCGAGCTGTACTTCGTGAGCTCCTTCTGCTGCTTCTTTGCTGACATCGCAGCCACCTTTGCATCAATCTCCGCTACCTCTGCAATCTTCGCATTCTCCCACTCATCAACAACCTTGCGGATGTCGGCTGAAATCATATCGTAGCGCAAATAGGCAAAGTTTGTCACGCGGTTGAACAACCAGAATGCAGACTCTGTGCCATAGTCGAGCATTGAACCGTTGCCCTCCTTATAATATACAGGCACCTCGGTAGTATTGCAGTAGATAGGTGTGAGGCATGATGTAGCCGCATCATCCACACCAAACCACAGAATACCTGTCTTGCCCTTGCGAGCCTGACCTACCATCCAGAAACCTGTCTGCTGTGTAGCTGTGGCACGCTCATTCACATAAGTCTTGCCATCCACCTCGAAGTTCATAGGACGCCAGCGGTAAGGAAGAGCGTGACCGCCAGCACCTATGTCTGTTGTCATATCAAGTGGAGTACCCTCGTAGTGGTCACGCATAGCGTCAAACACCTGCTTTGGCGAGAGCTTGTGTGTAGGCTTCACCCAAAGTGGCATACGGTTCTCGGGGTTGTGACCCATAGCGTAATCAAGATACTTATCCATACCCTCTGTGAACATACGGAAGAAGCTCCATACACGAGCCTCGCAACCACGCATACCGCTGAAATCCAGTGGAGCATAAGCGTCAGCGAATGAGAACTCCTCATCCTTGCCGTTGAAATAACCCTTCTCGCGTGCCAACGAGATTACATCCTCTGCGTAGAGTGTATTCTCGGGGTCGTTGAGTGGGAATGTGGTGATACGAGCCTGGTTTGCGTGACCGCAGATATATCCGTCGGGCACACGGCGTGCAACCCATACGATACCCTTCTTGCCTGGACCTTTGCCGATAAGCTCCATAATCCACGCTTCGTTCTCGTCAGCGATTGAGAAGCTCTCGCCCTCTGATGCGTAGCCGTAGGTGTTGGCCAGAGTTACGATTGTGTCGATAGCCTCACGTGCGGTCTTTGCACGCTGAAGAGTGATGTAGATAAGTGAGCCGTAGTCGATAATGCCCTCTGGGTTGTAAAGTTCATGGCGACCGCCATATGTGGTTTCGGTGATGATTAGACCCCACTCGTTCATATTGCTCACTGTCGAATAGGTCTGTGCTACTTGAGGAATATCACCCAAGTATTTGCCTGTATCCCACTCGGTTACGGGGAGCATTGCACCTGCCTTGTACTTTGTGGCGTTGTGCTTGTAGAGGCAGCCGTAGAGCTGGTGAGAGTCAGCCGAGTAGCTCACCATTACCGAGCCGTCGGTCGAGGCGCCCTTTGTGATGATAAAGTTTGTGCAAGCTAAAGCAGGCGTTACCGCCATAGCTACTGCCAGCAGAGTCGATAAAATAATTTTCTTCATATTTAAGATGTTTTTATAATTGTTTTCATTAGCGAATATCTTTGCCAAAGATAGAGAAAAAGGATGGAAAACCCTAAAAAAATTGTATATTTGTCAAAACATTTCAACCTGATTTATTATGAAAACAGTAAAATTACTTCTTCTGCTTCTCTTTTTGGCGGTTTCGACTATGGTGTCGGCACAAAATTATGGCAATGGCTTGCCTGCTACGGATGCTGTTGGGCGTAAGCTCCCATCGGCAAAGGAGGTTGGCGAGAAGCGTGAGAAATATGTGGGATTGTTTTATTGGACGTGGCACACAAATTTTGCCCATCTCGATGTCTGCATCCCTTCGCAATATATAGCCAAAGCGCCCGAGGCGGCGTATGATTTCCACCATCCTATATGGCGCAAGGATATCACCTCAAACTTCTGGGGAGAGCCTCTGTTCGGCTTCTATCGTGATACCGACAAGTGGGTACTGCGTAAGCACGCCGAGATGTTGGCGGCGGCGGGTGTCGATGTACTGTTTTTCGACTGCACCAATGGCTCGTTTACCTGGCGAGAGTCCTATCGTGCTTTGTGCGAGACCTTTATGGAGGCGCGCCGCGATGGTGTGCAGACTCCGCAGATAGCCTTTATGTTGGCTTTTGCCCCAACCGAAGGTAGTCGTGATGCGATTATTGATATCTATAAGGATTTATACAAACCTGCCGAGTATGAAGAACTATTTTTCAAGTGGGAGGGCAAGCCTCTGATTATGGCATACCCTGAAATGCTCGGCGATGTAGAGGGCGATGAGGAGCGTACCGCTTTGCACCGTGAGATAAGGGAGTATTTCACCTTCCGCCCTGGTCAGCCTGTCTATAACGTGGGACCCACTCGTCCCGACCATTGGGGGTGGCTGGAGATATTCCCACAGCACGGTTTTGCGCCCAAGAAAGATGGAGGTTTCGAGCAGGCAACGGTTGGCGTATCGCAGAATTGGACTGCCGCAAACGGCTTGAGTGCTATGAATATGCCTGGCGCATTTGGACGTAGCTACACCGCCAGGGATGGTCACTCGAAGGATAAGTCGGCGGTGGCTCTGGGTCTTAATTTCCAGGAGCAATGGGAGCGCGCATTAGAGATTGACCCCGACCTGATTTTCATCACAGGCTGGAACGAGTGGATTATGGGACGCTTCGAGGAGTGGATGAAGCAACCCAATGCCTTCCCCGACCAATTCGACCAGGAGCATAGCCGCGATATTGAGCCTATGCGTGGCGGTCACGGCGACAATTATTACTATCAGATGGTTGCCAATATCCGCCGCTTCAAGGGTATGGAGAGCAAAGAGGTAAAACCTCAATCAAAGCATAAAATCACGATTGGTGCAGGCTTTGATGATTGGCGTGATGCGTCGAGCTACCCTGCTATCAAGGGCAACACTATCCACCGCAACAGCCGAGGCTGGGGTGATTACCATTATATAAATAATAGCGGTCGCAACGATATTGTCGAGGCGCGTGTGGCTCACGATGCGAAGAATGTCTATTTCTATGTCGAGTGCGCCGAACCAATCTCTTCGCCAACGGACAAGGCGTGGATGCGTTTGTTTGTTGATGTTGATTGCAACAAACAGACAGGCTGGGAGGGATATGACTATATCCTTAATCGCACTACCCCATCCCAAACCGCCGTTTTGGAACACTCTGCCGAGGGTTGGGCGTGGAGCAAGGCTGGCGATGTGGCTTATTGTGTGGATGGATGCAGAATGGAGATTGCTATCCCCATTGAGGCTCTGAAACTCTCTCGCAAAGGCGGTTTTGAAATAGAGTTTAAGTGGGTTGATAACTCGCAGACCGATGGCGATATCTTCGACTTCTATTTGAGTGGTGATGCCGCCCCACTTGGTCGATTTAATTACCTTTACAGAGCAAAATAATATTTATATATATGTCTATCAAGAGAGAAATAGAGCGTTTGCGTGCGGAACTGCCCGCAGGGGTTAAGTTGTTGGCGGTGTCGAAGTTTCATCCCGTTGAGGCGCTGCGCGAGGCTTACGATGCGGGTCAGCGAGCCTTTGGCGAGAGCCGTCCGCAGGAACTGAAAGCAAAGCAGGCGGTGCTGCCCGATGATATAGAGTGGCATATGATTGGTCATCTTCAGACCAACAAGGTAAAGTACATCGCCCCCTATGTCCATCTTATCGAGTCGCTCGATAGTGAGCGTCTGGCGGAGGCTATTGAGAAGGAGGCGGCGAAGTGCGACCGCACGATTGACTGTCTGCTGGAGATACACGTCACTGCAGAGGAGAGCAAGTCGGGCTGGGATTATGCCCGCCTGAAGGAGTTTGTGCAGGGCGGTGGTTTTGATGCTATGCCCCACATCCGTCTGCGTGGTGTGATGGGTATGGCGACCTTCACCGATGACGAGACTACGGTTAGAGGCGATTTTCAGCGCCTGAAGGAGTGCTTTGACGAGCTGAAAAAGTATTTTGGCGCGGAGTTCGACACCCTCTCAATGGGAATGAGTGACGACTACCCCATCGCCATCGAATACGGCACGACCGAGGTTCGCATCGGCTCCACAATCTTCGGCGCAAGGGAGTACTAAACAAGCAAACTAAGGAGCGTTGCAATGTGGTAAATCCAATTGCAGCGCTCTTTTATTATGCCTTTGGCATAATATCTTCGGTGGCATAGCGCGCTCCAGCGCGCTACCCCCCCCCAGCCACCGAAGATAAAATAAAAAGGAGTTAGCTTTCGCCAACTCCCTCTATGGGTAATTCAATTTTGAATTTTGAATTTTGAATTTTGAATTCTTCTTCCTATCTCACTCTTATTCGCTGACCGATGCGGAGTGTTGAGGTCTTTTTGATGCCGTTCAATTGGCAGAGCTTGGTCACTGTCGTGTGGTTGTTTATCGCAATTCGACCCAATGTGTCGCCGCGCTTCACGATGTGATACTTGATTGCTGCCGCCTCCTTGGCTATCTTCTTATCCTCCTCGTCGCTCTGTATCTCTTCGTCAAAGTCCTGCGTGAAACGAGAGTATGGGCTGAAGTATGTGCGCTTCAGGAGGAATGTCTCGCGGCGCAATGTACCCGTTGTGAAGTCAATCAGACGCTCGGGGTCGAAGGTGTGACCCTTGTAACGTATCTCATAGTGCAGGTGTGAGCCTGTGCTTCGACCTGTGTTACCACCCTTGCCGATAACCTGACCCGCCGTAACCCAGTCGCCTGGCTTCACATTTGTCTCCGAGAGGTGGGCGTAGAATGTCTCCAGACCGTTGTCGTGGCGTATGATGATAAGGTTACCATATCCGCGCGCGATATATGTGGTGTGGCGTACGCGACCGTCAAACGTAGCATAAATTGGGTCGCCCGTCTCAAGGTCAATATCTGTTCCTTGATGTATGCGTCGGCGGCGAGGACCATATTTCGATGTCACACGACCCTTTACGGGGTAATGGTAGCTCTTGAGCGTATCCACCAAATCGATAACCATCGACATTGGCAAATCCTTCAGCTCAACGTCGTAGGCGTGAATCTTCGTTGTATCCCAATTCTGCGTGTAGATAGTCTCGTCCAGCACATCAATGGCGCGGTTACGCACATATCGCCAAGTGTTGTCGTTGTAAAGCACGATGCTCAACCCCTCGCTCGATGATGGTATGGTATCTACCACCAGCACATCTTTTGGGTCAAACGACTCGCCTGACTCCAGCGGCACGCGCTTTACGATGATTGCATCTTCTGGGAGCGAATCCTTGTTAATGGTATTGTTAACTGTCTTCACCTGTGCTGATAAGGTGCCTGCGGTAAGCAATGCGAGGCATAGTGTCAGCGTCTTTCTTAAATTCATTTTATCTCTCGTCTTATTAAATTATTCCTGCTCTTTAATCATCTGCTCGGCACACTCCAATGCCTTGTAGAACTCCTCGCCAAAACGGCGGATGATAGGCTCTTTAAGTGCCTTATATACGGGCACGCCCAACTTCTTGCCGCACTCTACGGCGTCACGACATACTGCCCATCGGTGGTAGTTCAGCCCGAAGGTGCCATTGCGGAACTGCTTTACTCGGATTGGGTAGAGGTGGCACGAAATAGGCTTCAGAAACGAACACTTGCCCTCGCGGTAAGCGCGCTCGATGGCGCAGAATGTGATACCATTCTCCTCGAAGGCGTATGCGCAGGCAGCGTTATCCACCAGTGGTGTTGTATAATCTCCCTCCACATCGACAACCATAAATCCCTGCTCCTCTATAGCCTTGCGACCCTCTGGGGTCATATAGGGGGCGTAGTTCTCATACTCCTCCTCCAAAAGGTCCACCTCCTCTATCTCCAGCGGTGCACCCGCATCGCCCTCCACGCAACATATACCCTTGCACTTGCCCAAATCGCAGGCGAAGCACTCGCGCAGGAGGTCGGCGCTGATTATCTTATCATCAATCTCTATCACGGATTATATATATCTTTATATCTATACTCTAAAATCTCCTCCACCATCTCGCGGAATTGTCGCGCCTCCTCCAGCTCGGGCTTTAACTCCTCTGCTCGGCGGAAGTCGTTTATGGCGCTACCCCACTCATTCTGGCGGTAATAACACTTTCCTCGCTCGACGTATAGCTCGGCACTCTCCTGCTGCGCTATGGCTGCTGTGAGAGTGGAAATCTTGCGTGCAAGAGTCCATAACCCCTGTTGTTTGATGTATGCGATGACTTCGCTGTCAAGCATTGCGCTAACATTGTCGCCTCGCTCCAGTCTGTCGCGCACCTCGGTTGATGAGAATGGAGATTGTGGCGCATCCTTTAGGAAATGTGTGCGCTCGGTCTTGAATTCCATCTCCACGCCTGGACGCGGATAGACATAGAGGTCATACCCTGCAATAATCTTCTCGGGCTCACGCCACAGTGGCAGCTGGTTTATAAGGTCGGTACCCATCAGGATAGAAAACTCCATCTGATTGCCATAATTCTCCGACAGATGTTGCAACGTATTGACCGTATAAGAGGGTTTCTCCAGCAGAAACTCTATCACCGAAGGCTTGATTTGTTCTGGGTAGCGGCTATTTTTGCATGCTGTCTCCACCATCGCATAGCGATCCATCTCGCCAGCAAGCTCCCAATTCTGCTTGAATGGGTTTTGGGGTGATATAATCATTGCCACCTGGTCGCACAGGTTGTGCTCAACGGCATACTCCGCCAGGGCGATGTGTCCGTTGTGTACAGGGTTGAACGACCCGAAGAAGAGCATCATTCTTATCTTCGCCATCCCCTATCGTGCCAAAAAGTCGTTGATAATCTGCTTGGTGTCGGCAACGGCTGTCGCAAGGTCATCATTCACTACGACGTGGTCAAATTCTGGAGCCTTCGATAACTCAAACTCCGCCTTTGCAATGCGCTTCTCGATGGTCTCCATTGAGTCTGTGCCTCTGCCAATCAATCTCTCGCGCAGAGCCTCAATCGAAGGTGCTTTGATAAATATCGAGCAGGCACTCTCGCCGAAGATGCGCTTGAGGTTTATGCCTCCCATCACGTCCACATCGAAGATAATCACATTGCCCTTTGCCCAGATGCGCTGCATCTCGCTCTTGAGTGTGCCGTAGCAGGTGCCGTTATATACCTCCTCCCACTCAACAAAGGCATCCTCTGCCACCTTTGCGCGGAACTCCTCCTGCGAAAGGAAGAAGTAATCTACGCCATTTTGCTCCTCGCCTCTTGGCTGGCGTGAAGTAGCCGAGATTGAGAACTCAAACTGCGGAAACACCTGCAAGAGCTGCTTCACGATTGTGGTCTTGCCCGAACCGCTGGGGGCAGAAAATATGATAAGTTTACCCTGTGACTCCATAGTCTCAAATTACAATATGTTTAACACCTGCTCTTTAATCTTCTCCAGCTCGTCCTTCATCTTTACGACCAGAATCTGCATATTCGCCTCGTTCGACTTCGAGCCGAGGGTATTTATCTCACGACCCATCTCCTGTGCTATGAAGCCGAGTTTGCGACCCACAGCCTCCTCTGAAGCCGCCACCTCGCGGAAGTAGTTGCAGTGGTTTTTCAGTCGCACCTTCTCCTCGGTGATGTCCAGCTTCTCGATGTAAAAAATCATCTCCTGCTCCAGACGGTTGGTGTCGATATCAACCTTGAGCTGTGCAAGATTCTCGCGGATGCGGTTTTTGATTGTCTCAGCGCGTGTTGCTTCGTAGGGCTCTACCTGACACTTGTACTCCTCAATCAAATCTACTCTACGCAACAGGTCGGCGATGAGTGTTGCACCCTCCTGCTCGCGGAAAGCATTGAATTGCTGCAACGCCTGCTCCAGAGCCTGCATCAGCGCTTCGCTCTCCTCCTCCGAGAGGCTCTCTGCTTGTGTGGATACCACCTCAGGCATACGCAAAACTGCGGGCACGATGGCGTCATAGTCGGCGCTTGTGCCAGCATATGACAATGCTTCGTTCACTTGGCGCATATACTCCTTGAATATCTCCTTATTAACCGTTGCCGATGTGCTCACGGTGGTATTTTCAACGGTTACGGTTATATCTGCCTTGCCTCGCTGTATGGCAGCGCCCGCTACGCTACGCAGCTCAAATTCCTTCTGACGGAAGATGCCAGGCATACGCACCGACAAATCAAGCTGCTTGGAGTTCAGCGAACGCACTTCGACTGTAATTTTTTTGTTTGGTAACACAGCCTCGCCCTTGCCGAAGCCTGTCATTGACTTTATCATAGGTTTTAATCTTAATTGCAAATTTTCGGCGCTCTCCGCCCGATTTATCTTGCCACTACAAAGGTGGTTGATAAATCTTGGCAAAGATAATATCTTTGGGCGTATGATACAAATTTTTGGAGTGTTGTTCTTGCTCTTGGAGCAAAAAGAAAATTGCCCTTAAATTGTCGATTTGTAACTTTTTAACGTATGGGTCAAAAAGAAAATGAAATTTTTTGAAAAATTTTAATTTTTATGCCAAATGCGGATTATAGTGCCACATCGTTATTAAAATTTCTAAATAAATATAATTTTTGAAGTTTTTTTGCAGAAAAACCTATAATTACCCCTTTGAAAGTCGGTGGAATATTTTGAATAATCATATTTTTTTATTTACTTTGTTGTGTAGAACAGTCCATTTTGGGCTAATTTTAGGATTATTTAATAACTTTTCGAGACTATGAAAAAATATAATTTCAATGCTGGACCATCAATTCTTCCAGATGTTGTATTAGAGGCTGCCGCAAAGGCGATTATTGATTTTAACGGTACAGGTCTTTCGTTACTTTCGATATCCCATCGTACGCCCGATTTTGAGGCTGTACTCGATGAGGCGCAGACTCTTTTCAGAGAGTTGTTGAATATTCCCGACAACTATAAGATTTACTTTGTCGGAGGCGGTGCAAGCACCCAGTTCTTCCACATTCCAGCCAACTTCCTCGGTAAGAAGGCTGGCTATGTAAACACAGGCGTGTGGACAAAGAAGGCTATCAAGGAGGCTAAATATTATGGCGAAGTTGAGGTTGTGGCTTCGTCGGAGGATAAGAACTTCAGTTACATTCCCAAGGGCTACACCATTCCTGAGGATTTGGATTACTTATATATTTGTTCCAACAATACTATCTATGGTACAGAGTATAAGGAGGATATCTCATCTCCTGTGCCACTCATTGCCGATATGAGTTCCGATATTTTGAGCCGTCCTGTTGATGTGAGCAAGTATGCTATGATTTATGGTGGTGCGCAGAAGAACTTGGCGCCTGCGGGTGTGTCGTTTGTTATTATTCGTGACGATATGCTTGAGAAGGTTGTTCGTCCGCTGCCAACGATGATGAATGTGAATACTCACGTCGAGAACAACTCAATGTTTAACACTCCTCCCGTGTTCCCAATCTATGTTTTGCGCGAGACGCTCAAGTGGATGAAGGCTGAGGGCGGTATGGCGGAGATTTATCGTCGCAATGTGGAGAAGGCTGCCTTGCTCTATGGTGAGATTGACCGCAACTCCCTCTTCAAGGGTACTGTTGCCGAGGAGGACCGCTCGCTGATGAATATCTGCTTCGTGATGAGTGAGGGCAATGAGGCGTTGGCTCCAGAGTTTATGGAGTTTGCCAAGTCGCGTGGTATGGTCGGTATCAAGGGTCACCGCTTGGTTGGTGGTTTCCGCGCATCGTGCTACAACGCTTGTCCAAAGGAGAGCGTAGAGGCTCTGGTTGCTTGCATGCAGGAGTTTGAGCAGATGCACAAATAATTATGGGTTATAGCTATCACCTCCCCACTCGCCGCAACCCCTTCAGTGATGATGTGCTGGAGTGGCGCGAGAGTGAGGTTGAGGAGTTGATTGAAAACAGAATAAAGATGAAGATACTAATTGCAACACAGAAACCCTTTGCGGCAAAGGCTGTCGAGGGAATGAAAAATATTCTTACAGAGGCGGGCTATGAGGTCGCTATGTTGGAGCGATACGAGGAGAAGGAGGAGTTGATTGCCGCCGTAGCAGATGTCGATGGCTTGATTGTACGTAGCGACAAGGTTACGGCAGAGGTTATCGAGGCTGCTCCAAATCTTAAAATAGTTGTGCGCGCGGGTGCGGGCTACGATAATGTCGATTTGGCTGCCGCTACCGAGCACGGTGTGGTTGTTATGAATACCCCAGGTCAGAACTCAAACGCTGTGGCGGAGCTGGCTATTGCGATGATGATATATATGTCACGCAACCGCTTTACTCCTGGTACAGGCTTTGAGCTTCAGGGTAAGACTGTCGGTATCCACGCCTATGGAAATGTAGGTCGTCTGGTTGCCCGCAAGGCGAAGGCGTTGGGTATGAATGTTATCGCATACGACCCATTTGTGACAGACAAGGCTCTCTTTGAGAATGATGGAGTGAAGCAGGTCGGTAGTGTTGAGGAACTCTATAAATCAGCCGATTTCCTATCTCTGCACATTCCTGCTACTCCACAAACCAAGGGCTCTATTGGCTATCGACTGATGATGTCACTGCCCAAGGGTGCTACGCTTGTTAATACAGCTCGCAAGGAGGTTATTGATGAAGTTGGTCTGGAAGCCGCTATGAGCGAGCGCACAGATTTGAAATATGTAACCGATGTCGCTCCAGACGATGTATCTACTATGGCGGCATTGTTCGGCAATCGTTTCTTTGCTACACCCAAGAAGATGGGTGCCGAGACTGCCGAGGCTAACATTAACGCAGGCTTGGCAGCAGCACGTCAGGTTGTTGGTTTCTTGCGCGATGGAGAGTGTAAATTCAAAGTAAACAAATAGTTATGGTAAAGATAAAACCTTTCTGTGGCATACGTCCACCGCAGGAGTACGCAGCCGAGGTTGCGTCACGCCCTTATGATGTGTTGAACTCTGCCGAGGCTAAAGCCGAGGCTACGGAGCGTTCTCTGTTGCATATCATCAAGCCCGAGATTGACTTCGACCCAATCATCGACGAGCACTCCGAGGAGGCTTACACAAAGGCGATGGAGAATTTTCGACTGTGGAAGGAGCGCGGATGGCTTCAGCAGGATAACGAGGAGTACTACTATATCTACGCCCAGACGATGAACGGTCGCACGCAGTATGGTATCGCAATGTGCTGTCACTTTGAGGATTATCTTTCGGGGGCTATCAAGAAACACGAGCTCACTCGTCCTGATAAGGAGGAGGATCGTATGATTCACGTCCGCAATCAGAAGGCTAACATCGAACCTGTCTTTTTTACCTATCCCGACGATGCAGAGATTAACGCTATTGTTGAGCAGGTGGTAAATGAGAATGAACCAGACTACGACTTCACCGCAGCCGATGGCTTTGGTCATCACTTCTGGGTTGTGCGTGATGCCGCGACAAATAAGCGTATTACGGAACTGTTTGCTGCAATCCCTGCTTTGTATGTTGCCGATGGTCACCACCGCACAGCAGCTGCGGCGCGTGTTGGTCAGGAGTGTATGGCGATGAATCCTAACCACCGAGGCGATGAGGAGTATTGCTATTTCCTGGCAGTGACGTTCCCCGCTTCGCAACTTCGAATTATTGATTATAATCGCGTTGTGCGCGACCTTAATGGATTGTCGGAGAGAGAGTTGTTGGATTTACTTAAAGAATCATTTGAGGTGGAGTGCAAAGGTCGAGAGATTTATACTCCATCCTCATTGCATAACTTCGCGATGTATCTCGCTGGAGAGTGGTATAGCCTCACCGCCAAAGCGGGGACGTATGATGATAGCGACCCAATCGGTGTGCTGGATGTGACAGTACTTTCAAATCTTGTGTTGGATAAGATTTTGGGCATTAAGGATTTGCGTACCTCAAAGCGAATTGATTTCGTAGGCGGTATTCGTGGTTTGGGCGAGTTGCAACATAGGGTTGATAGCGGCGAGATGAAGGTGGCCTTTGCTTTGTATCCCGTATCGATGCAGCAGTTGATTGATATTGCCGACACGGGCAATATTATGCCTCCCAAAACGACGTGGTTTGAGCCGAAGCTACGCTCGGGTGTCGTGATACATTCATTTGAATAAAATTCAGGGCATATTTCGGGCGTGGTAGTATAACCATAAACCTGATATATGCCCCATATTTTTACATTTCGCCCCGTATATTGGTTTTGCCCCGCTGGTTCTACTCATACCACAAAAATTTTCTGCTTCGTTTCAAAATACCGAAATTAGCAGTAGCGACCGAGGCTAAATTATGGCGGGATGGTAAATGAGAATTTATATTATAAAGGAAAATTAGTAAATTGAAATATATGGCAAAGATTAAAGGTCGAGTTGTAGTGGACAAGGAGCGTTGCAAGGGCTGTGGCGTTTGCATCACAGCGTGTCCCTGCAATGTTTTGGGTTTTTCGTCGGAGGTCAATGGCAAGGGTTATCAATATGTGATGATGGCTGATGCCGATGCCTGCACGGGATGTGCTTCGTGTGGTATGATTTGCCCCGATAGTTGTATAGTTGTTTATCGTCAAAAATTTGAATAGGATGGCTGAGAAAGAGGTGAAATTGATGAAGGGTAACGAAGTGATTGCACACGCTGCCGTACGTCACGGTTGCGATGGATATTTCGGCTACCCTATTACTCCGCAGTCGGAGGTTATGGAGACCTTGATGGAGCTGAAACCCTGGGAGAGCACAGGTATGGTAGTCTTGCAGGCAGAATCGGAGGTCTCTTCGATAAATATGGTATATGGTGGAGCAGCTACGGGCAAGATGGTGATGACCTCGTCGTCAAGCCCAGGCGTGAGCCTTATGAGTGAGGGCTTGAGCTATCTGGCGGCTTGTGAGTTGCCTTGCCTTGTTGTGAACTGCCAGCGAGGAGGTCCTGGTCTGGGTACTATCCAGCCATCGCAGGGCGACTATTTCCAGGCTTGCAAGGGCGGTGGTCACGGAGACTATCATCTTTTGGTGCTGGCTCCAGCGTCAGTGCAGGAGATGTACGACTTTGTCGGGCTTGGTTTCGATTTGGCGTTCAAGCATCGCATTCCGGTTATGCTGCTGGCGGATGGTGCTATTGGTCAGATGATGGAGAAGGTGGTGATGTCACCACAAAAGCCACGCCGCACAAAGGAGCAGATTGCCGAGCAGTGTGGCGATTGGGCTGCCTGCGGTAAGGGCGGCAGAAAGTCTCGCAATATTGCAACATCGCTCTTCCTGCAGTCGGACGAGTTGGAGGAACTGAACGACCGCTTGCAGGCAAAATATCGTGTGATTGAGCAGTCGGAGGTGCGTTACGAAGAGTTTATGTGTGACGATGCCGATTATATTTTGGTTGCCTTCGGTTCATCGGCACGTATCTGCTCGGCTACGGTTGAGATGGCACGCGAGGAGGGCATCAAACTCGGTCTGTTGCGCCCTATCACACTCTATCCATTCCCTTATGAGCCGCTCAAGCAGATGGCGGAGCGTGGTGTTAAGGGCTTTATGTCGGTAGAGCTTAACGCGGGTCAGATGGTCGAGGATGTTCGTCTGGCTATTGAGGGTAAGGCTCCTGTTACTCACTACGGTCGCACAGGTGGTGTGATATTTAATCCAGAGTCTGTGTTGGAGGCTCTTAAGTCAAAACTCTTAAAATAGAAAGTTATGGCAGAAGTAGAGATAAAAGTTGAGAATTTGGTATATGCCAAGCCTCGTTTGATTACCGACATAGTTATGCACTACTGCCCAGGATGTAGCCACGGTACGGTGCATAAACTCATTGCCGAGGTTATCGACGAGATGGGTCTGGAGGATAGCACTATTGCTGTGTCGCCTGTAGGATGTTCGGTCTTTGCGTATAACTATATTGATGTGGATTGGATTGAGGCTGCTCACGGACGTGCTTGTGCGGTGGCTACGGCGGCAAAGCGTCTGCATCCCGAGAATTTGGTCTTTACCTATCAGGGTGATGGCGATTTGGCAGCTATCGGTACCGCCGAGACTATACACGCAGCAGCGCGAGGTGAGAATATCGTCACAATCTTCATCAATAACGCCATCTATGGTATGACGGGAGGTCAGATGTCGCCCACTACCCTTCTGGGTATGAAAACTGCGACAACGCCTTATGGTCGTGATGCGGCGCTGAATGGTTTTCCTTACAAGGTGTCGGATATGTTGGCGCATCTGGACGGTGCGACATACATCACACGTCAGAGTGTCCACACCCCAGCTAATGTGCGTAAGTGTAAGAAAGCTATTCGCAAGGCGTTTGAGAACTCGCTCGCAGGCAACGGCTACTCGATGGTCGAGGTTGTGGCAACTTGCAACAGCGGTTGGAAGATGTCGCCCGTCGAGGCAAACAAGTGGATGGAGGAGAATCTGTTGCCAGCCTATCCGCTGGGAGATATAAAGTGTACAACCCTACCAAAATAGTAAGATTATGAAGGAGACAATTATTATAGCAGGCTTTGGCGGTCAGGGTGTACTGTCGATGGGTAAGATTTTGGCTTATTCGGGTGTTATGCAGGATTTTGAGGTTACGTGGATGCCTTCGTATGGTCCCGAGATGCGTGGCGGTACGGCTAACGTGACGGTGATTATTTCCGATAAGCGTATCTCGTCGCCTATTGCCGATAGTTTCGACACTGCGATTATACTTAATCAGCAGTCTATGGATAAGTTCGAGAGCAAGGTTAAGCCTGGTGGTGTGTTGATTTACGACACGAACGGCATAACTGCACCACCTACCCGCACCGATATTGAGATTTACACTATTGACGCTGCTACCGAGAGCGCTCGTATGGGGCAGGCAAAGATGTTCAACACGATGATTTTGGGTGGTTATCTGAAGATTAAGCCTGTGGTTGAGATGGAATATGTTATGCAGGGCTTGAAGAAGTCGCTCCCCGAGCGTGCCTGGAAGTTCCTGCCACAGAACGAGGCTGCCATTCAGCATGGAGCCGAGATAATCAAGAAAGTGAGATGAAATCTTCGCTGAATGTTATGATAGTGCCTGACCTTTAGAAGGTTGGGCACTTTTTGTTGCAGTCTTAACAAACTTTAACAAAACTTTAACACTTTGCATGAACAACGTAGGACTGAAATTTGTATATTTGTCGTGATAATTTAGATGAAAAAGAACAGAGCCTTAATCCGAAGGCTCATAAATTGGATGAAAAATGAAGACAAGAATGACAATTGCTTTGGTTGCGCACGACAATATGAAGCGTGACCTTGCCGAGTGGGTTGCATGGAATTGGGAGAGCCTACTCACACATCGTTTGGTATGTACAGGAACAACGGGTCGCATCGTTGCCGAGACCTTGATGGCACGCCGTAGTAAGGAGGCGGCAAATGCACGTTTCGATATAACGATGCTTAAGTCGGGACCTTTGGGCGGCGACCAGCAGCTGGGTGCAAAGATTGCGAGTGGTGAGATTGATATGCTTATCTTCTTCTGGGACCCTATGTCGGCACAGCCCCACGATGTGGATGTGAAGGCGTTGTTGCGTCTGGCTACACTGTATAATGTTCCTACGGCGATAAATCGCTCATCAGCAGACTTTTTGATATCGTCACCTCTAATGGCACATGAGGAGTATTGTCCTGTGTTGAAAGACTATACTTCCTACATTGAGCGCAATCTAAAGTAGAAAATGTAGCTAACTTAAACTTGAATAAAATGAAAAAACTTTTGTTCTCAACCTTGTTTATCTTCTTTTTGGTGGTGGCTTATGCCTCGCAAAAGAGTGATTTTACACCCTATTACAAATATCGCATTTGGCTTAAGGATAAGGGTGATAATGTTGCTCGCTGGCTTCGTCATCCCGAAAAATATTTGTCGGAGCGAGCTTTGGAGCGTAGGTTGCGACAAGGTTTTGAGGTGGATGTTACGGATGTTCCTATTAATTCAAAATATATCAAGCAGATTGAGTCGGCGGGATTGCCCGTTATCTTGCGTAGCAAGTGGAACAATACCGTTGTTGTGCAGTGTGAGGATACTACCCTTTTGCAGCGTGTGGAGTCTTTGCCTTTTGTTAAAAAGGTGGAGCAGGTGGCGCAATATCTTAAGCCCTCGGATAATGTAGAGAAAAATAGAGACTCAACCCCACTCCCCACCGAGGATGTTGCAAAGAGTGATGAATTGTACGGAGGTGGACAATCGCAAATTGCGAAACTCAATGGTATATCTCTGCATGAGGCAGGTTATCGAGGCGAGGGTGTTGTGATAGCTGTGTTGGATACAGGATTCGCTAATCAGGATAGAATAGACTTTGTGAGTGGAGAGAGAGTCCTCGGAACAAAGAATTATGTTGTGCCTGACGTTTCTGTATATGATATGTCGAATGACCATGGTTTGTCAGTTTCATCGTGTATGATGGCGAATAAAACCAATGTGTTTGTTGGAACAGCACCTGGAGCTGCTTATTGGCTGATAGTAGCAGAAGACACAACATCTGAGCAGCCTGTTGAGGAGGATTATTGGGCGGCGGCAGTTGAGTTTGCCGATAGTGTTGGTGTTGATGTGGTAAATTCATCACTGGGCTTTGAAAACTTCGATAAACCGTATGGTGAAATACCTGCTTGGGAGAGAAACGGACGCACTCATCTTGTCTCTCGTTCAGCCTCGAAGATGGCGGCAAAAGGTATGATTTTGTGTAATAGCGCAGGGAATAGTGGCGAGGAGATGCAAAGTACGATTATCGTGCCTGCTGATGCCAAGGATATACTGACCGTAGGCTCTGTGGCAAAGATGTTAGATAAGAATAAAAGACCAGAGGCAGTATTGGACGAAAATACCGATGTGATGTTTTTCTCCTCACGTGGCGGGACATATGATGGTCGTATCAAACCCGATGTGATGAGTGAAGGTCTGTGGGCTGTGACAAAAGATGGTAAGGTGAATTTTGTCTGTGGGACATCTATCTCGTCGCCTGTGTTGTGTGGTATGGTTGCCTGTCTGTGGCAGGCATTGCCCGAACTGACTGCGTTTGAGATTATTGATATTGTAAAGCGTAGCGGCAGTAAGGCTGATACTCCGACAGAGGTATATGGTTATGGAGTACCAAATTTTGAAAAGGCACTGACATTAGGTAAAGCATTAAAATAGAGAAAAGCGGCTTCAAAGCCGCTTTTCTTATCTAAACGAGTAACTCTCAATATCCCTAAATCCGAGCAACAAGTCGTGGTTGCTCATTCTTCTCTTGCCCGCCATTTGCATTGAGTGTATGTGGATAATGCCATCAGCGCAGCTAACTGAAATGCTCTCCTTGCCGTCGCTGAAAATCTTGCCAGCCTCAAAAGCGTGCTGCTTTGGCTCAAACTTAACCTCGAAAATCTTTGCCGAGCCTCGCTCCTCGCCCTCCATAAACATTGGCGACCACGCCGCAGGATATGGCGACAGACCACGCACAAAATTCACTATGCGCTCGCCCTCCCAACTCCAGTCAATACGGCAGTCATCCTTGAAAATCTTTGGAGCTGGCTTCAGCGTTGCCTCGTCGATATGCATCTGCTCGATGGCTGTGAAGTCGCCCGATGCAATCTTCTCTACGGTCTCAACCACGAGGTCGCAACCCTTTGTCATCAGCTTGTCATACATTGTGCCGATGTTATCCTCTGCGAGGATTGGTTCCTTCCACTGCCCTACTATTGCACCCTTGTCAATCTCGTGGTTAAGCAGGAATGTTGTTATGCCCGTCTCCTTCTCGCCGTTGATGATGGCCCAGTTTATAGGCGCTGCCCCACGATATTGTGGCAGAAGCGATGCGTGCAGATTGAACGTGCCGAGGCGAGGCATTGCCCATATAACCTCTGGTAACATACGGAATGCAATGACGATACCCAGGTCGGGCTTCAACTCCTGCATTGCCGCCACAAACTCGGGGTCACGCAACTTCTCTGGTTGCAGGATAGGCAAGCCCAGCTCGCGTGCCGCAACCTTCACATCGCTCTCGTGCAACTTTTGTCCTCTGCCCGCAGGCTTGTCGGGTGTGGTCACTACGGCTACGATGTTATAACCCTCCTCTACCAGCTTTTTAAGCGATGCTACGGCAAATTCGGGCGTACCCATAAATACTATACGGAGATCCTTTCCTCTCATTATTTGGCTCTGTTTAATCTGCGTTGTTTAATCTTCTCGCGCATCTTGCGCCACGCGGGGGTAGATGTCACTCGTTTGGCTATCGGCAGCCAAACGGGAGCGAACTTCTTCTTTATCTTCTTGAATTGCGCGTCGTACCAGTCGGTGTCGAGCAGTGACGAGTCGTTTGTCGCCTTAATCATCAGGTAGATGGCTATCGGTGTCAGAATAAAGGAGGATATCCATATTCCCGAGAATGAACTCCACGTTCCCTCCTTTGCCATCTTCTCGCCCGAGAGGCTGATGACGTAGTAAATTACAAAGAATACCACCGAAATAACAATTGGAGTACCCATACCTCCCTTACGGATGATGGCACCCAGTGGCGCACCAATCATAAAGAAGATAATTACCGAGAATGGCAGCGAGAGCTTCTTGTGCCAGTCGTTCTTGCTACGGTAGAGCTGGTTAAGACCATCTTTGGCAGAGCCCTCGTCATAGGAGAATGATTGGCGGCTGTTCTGTGCCATTGTCTTGGCTGTTTTCCATATCTCGTTACGCTCGCGCATCGTGAGTTTAGGCAACGAGTCAAGCAGATAGACATCGGTAAACTCCGACTTGTCTATCTTCATCGAGTCGGGCAACTGCAATACCTGTATGTCGTTGGTAAAGAGGTTATCCCTCAAAAGCGGGTCGTAAGAGCGAGCTATCGCCTCCTCTACTGTTACATCCAGCGAGTCGATGGCGTGTTGCAACTCGACGATGTTCTTCGCCTGCGAGCTGTTTACCATAGTGTTGTCGCTCTGCTGGAAGTCGAAACCCTCCATACGGATTGCCATATCCTGCACATCAAACTTGTCGTGTCGTAGCGAGTTTTTGGTGTACCAGCGGCTATTGCGCGTCTGCTGGTAGTTGTCACCGTTGTAGAGCGTCACAAGCAAGAACTTCTTATCGTCCGAGAGGCGGATGTAACCCGTCTCCGCCATTGTGGTAGTCATATTTCCGCCCTGCGAGCGGCTGTCGTAGATAAGTACGTTGTGCAGCAGACCTGTCTCGGGGTCCTGATGCTCAACGCGGATGCTCATATCCTCGTGGATGCCGTTGAAGAAGAGTCCATCCTTGAACTCCAGCACCTGCTTCTGTCGCTTGATATCGCTCAAGATAATCATCGAGCGCTTGTAGGCGTAAGGCACAAGATTATTGACAAGGAAGAAACTTGCTACCGAGATGATAAAGGTCACGATGATAAGTGGTTGCATAATTCGCATAAGCGACATACCTGCCGACTTCATCGCCTGAAGCTCGAAATTCTCGCCCATATTACCCATCGTCATAATACCCGCCAAAAGCATTGCAAGAGGCAGACCCAACGGAATCATATTGATTGTGGCGTAGAAGATAAGCTCCAGGATGACATCGGCGCTCAAGCCTTTACCTGTCAAATCCTCGATAAATCGCCACACGAAATTCATCATCAACACGAATGTGACGATGAAGAAGGTCATAATCAGCGGACCTAAATATGCCTTTAAGACAAGTTTATGAATTGTTTTCATTCCGTTGTGGCGTTTTTATATTTTGCAAAGATAATATTTTTGTGGCAATAAGCATCGCTGAAAGTATAAATATTATGCAAGTTCCAGGCTGAATTTCCCAAGTGTAGCTACAAAAGAGTCCTGCTACCGAGCCGAAAATGGCAAAAATGGTTGCAAAGATAGTTATCTTTGGGTAGGATTTCGTGATGATGTTGGCTGTAACGGCGGGTATGGTAAAGAGCGACAGAAGCAGCACGATACCCATAATCTTTATCGCCAGAACGATTGTTACCGCCACCACAGCCGAGAGGATGTAAGATATGGCGGTTGTTGCAATGCCTTGACTTTTAGCATAATTGCGGTCGAAAGCAATCTGCATTACAGGACGCCACCACAGCGTAATGCCTACGATGCAGAGCAGTGTGAAGACGCCGAGCGTGAAGACCTCCGAGGTTGTTACTGTGACGATACTTCCAAACATATAACTCGCCAAATCGCCCGATGTGTAGCCAGGTGCAAGACTCATAAACAACGCTCCGACGGCCATTCCTACCGACCATATAATACCTATGGCGGAGTCCTCGCGTATCTTGCCCTTCTCGCTTGCCCACTCTATACCAAGAGCTGATGCTACGGCAAAAAGCAGTGCGCCGAGAGTTGGGTTTATGCCAGCGTAGAGTGCTATGCCCAAGCCGCCAAACGATGAGTGAGTGATGCCGCCACAGAGGAAAACCATACGTCGGGCGACAATGTAAGTACCAACAATGCCGCACATTATGCCTGCGAAGATTGCCGCCAGGAGTGCGTTGCGTAGGTACTCGTATTGTAGTATGTCAATAAAAAAGTCCAATTTTTGCAGTCTTAATACTTGAAAAACGTGCGCAAATTTACTTTAATTATCGGATTGTTTCAAAACTTTTTTCTATTCCGATAAACTTTTTATATTTTCGCACGATTAAAAATGCTTTTTAGAATGAAACGTCGCGTAAGTTTTCATACTTTGGGTTGTAAACTCAACTTCTCGGAGAGCTCTACCCTCGCCCGTCAGTTCGAGGAGGGAGGTTTTGAGCGTGTAGGCGTAAATGAGCCTGCGGATATATGCGTTATCAACAGTTGTTCGGTCACAGAGCACGCCGATAAAAAATGCCGTAATATTATCCGCAAACTGCATCGTCGTAACCCTGGTGCGATAATCGCCGTTACGGGGTGCTATGCGCAGCTTAAGCCATACGAGATTGCCGAGATAGAGGGTGTTGATATAGTATTGGGTAACAACGATAAAGGCGATTTATATAAACGAGTGCTTGAGCTGGGTGCGCGCTCCAAAGCAGAGGTGTATAGCTGCGATTGTGAGGAGATTTCCCGCTTCTTTGCAGCCTTCTCGACGGGCGACCGTACACGTTCATTTCTGAAGGTGCAGGATGGGTGTGATTACAAGTGTGCCTACTGTACCATTCACTACGCTCGTGGCTCAAGCCGAAATATGCCTATTGCCGACCTGGTTGAAGAGGCGAAGCAGGTGGCGGCGTCAGGACTGAAGGAGATTGTCATAACGGGTATAAATACGGGTGATTTCGGTCGCACTACGGGTGAGAAATTTATTGATTTGCTGCGTGCGTTGAACGAAGTTGAAGGCATCGAGCGTTATCGTATATCTTCCATCGAACCTAATCTCATAACTGACGAGATAATAGAGTTTTGCGCTGCGTCACCTAAATTTCAACATCACTTCCATATTCCGCTGCAAAGTGGCTCTGACCGCATACTCGGATTGATGCGCCGCCGCTATACTTCGGCAAAGTATGCCGACCGCATCGAAAAGGTGCGCTCGCTGATGCCTGATGCTTTCATCGGTATTGATGTCATTACGGGCTTCCCAGGTGAGTCTGAAGAGGATTTTCAGCAGACATACGACCTGCTGGCACGCCTGAAGCCTTCGTTTTTGCACATTTTCCCATTCTCGGAGCGCCCAGGTACTCCTGCGGTGGATATGCCCGACAAGGTACCATCCTACATCTCAACGCAGCGTGTGTCGCGATTGGAGGAGTTGTGTGACGAGCTGCATGCCGAGTTCTGCGCGCAAGGTATTGGTGCAGAGGCTGATGTGTTGTTTGAAAGCACTATGCGTGGCGGGATGATGTACGGCTACACAGGCAACTATATCCGTGTGAAAGCACCCTATGACAAGGCTGTGATAAACCGTATCTGTCGTGTGAAAATGCTCTCGATGGATGAAAATCATGACCTTCTTGCCGAGGTTATTGGCTAACTTGTGAATGTAATTCACAGCAAAAAGCGTGATAATTAAATTTTTATTGCTATATTTGCAATAATTAGCATTTTAATATTTTGTTATGACGGGTATTCGTAAACGTGTTACCGTTGGTTTTTTGGGTATCGTAGTGCTGCTGTTTTTCTCGGGTTTGGTGTCGTTATTCGAGCTGAATAATATGAGTACTGACATCGAGAACATTTTGGATGGTAATCGCCGAAGTCTGGAGCTCTCGGAGAATATGCTCGATGCTATATCGGCACACGACAGAGCAGTCGTGAATTATGCCGTATTCAGAGATACGCTCTACTCGGACTCTTGTAAGTTGAGTTTCGCGGAGTTTTCGGCGCACATCATTGCGGCACGCAGCGAGGCGTCGAAGTCGGCTGTGATGATGTTTGACTCGCTCAGTCAGAGTGCCGAGCGACTGCGTGCTGTGGTGCACGAGCTTCGCACATCCCGCACGATTGAAAATTTGGTGCTTGCCGATACGCTTAACCCCACCCATGCTTCGTTTGATGGTAAGGGGTGGTACGACCGTAACTATGTGCCTGCGTATGCTGCTGCGAGCAATAGCATTATGCGTGTGATGTCACAGGCGCAGCTCTCGCTTTCGCCTCGTGCCGAGCGTTTGAGTCGTAACGCCTATCGTGCTGTGACTCCAGTGTTTATCTCGCTTGTGGTGATGATTGTTATCCTTCTGATGTTCTACTACTTCATTATGATTTACGCCCTGAAGCCTATCATCGAGATAAATAAGAGTCTGGGCGATTGGTTGCGCTATAAGTTGCCATTCAAGCCCAAGGCGGAGTGTCGTGATGAGTTGTTGGAGTTGAAGGAGAAGCTTGAGAGTGTAACTAATGCCCCTAAAAAATTGTAATCCTCTGTTATGAGATTTAGTGTTGTCATAAGATATATTGGAATTGTTCAGTTGGTGCTGGCGGCTTTTATGCTGGTGGCGGCAGGCATATCTTATGTCAGCAATATTGATTCAGCTTATTCGCCTCTTGTGATGTCGTCACTGCTGACGCTGCTGATGGGTTGTTTCCCTCTGATATTTGTTCCCAAGACTGACCATATATCGCAAAAGGAGGGCTATTGCATCGTCGTAGGTGCGTGGATTGTGTCGAGTGTTGTGGGTATGTTCCCTTACCTGATGTGGGGCGGTGAGTTCACGTTGCTTAATGCCTGGTTTGAGTCTGTGTCGGGATTTACTACTACGGGCGCATCTATCCTAAACGATATTGAGGCCTTGCCGCGCGGTTTGCAATTTTGGCGTATGTCATCATGCTGGATTGGTGGTGTGGGTGTTGTTATGTTTGCGCTGGTGATTTTGCCCTCGATTGGCAAGAGTAAGATGATGCTCTCAAATGTTGAGCTTTCGTCGCTGGCAAAAGATAATTTCAACTATCGCACGCAGACAGTTGTGCGCATCATTCTTTCGACATATATAGGACTTACAGCCTTTACACTTATTGGGCTTAAGATGAGCGGAATGAGTTGGTTTGATGCCTTGTGTCACGCAATGTCGGCGTGTAGTACTTGTGGCTTTAGTAATAAGAATTTGAGTATAGGATTCTTTGACTCTGCGCAGATTGAGTTTGTGTTGGTTGTGGCTATGCTGGTGGCGGGTATGCACTTCGGTCTGATATATGCAACTATTACTCGAAAACAGAATAATATTTTCCGTTCGGAGATTACTCGCAGTTATCTGATGATGTTCGCAATATCAACAATACTTATTACGTTGAGTTTGTGTGTGTCAAGTATTTACCCTACTGCTATATCGTCGTTGCGTCACGCAGCGTTTCAAGTAGCCTCGTTGATGACCACAACGGGTTTTGCTACGGCGGATTGTAATACGTGGACTCCGTTTGCTATGTTGATACTGATATTCTGCTCGCTGGTGTGTGGTTGTGCAGGCTCTACGGCAGGTGGATTGAAGGTTGACCGTATGGTGTTGGCTCTTAAAATGTTGCGCAATAAGTTACAGTCGCAGCAACATCCCAACGCCATTATGCGTATCAAGGTCGATGGCTATTGCCAGGATAAGGATATGCTCAACTCGGTTATGGTATATATCGTAGCCTTCTTGATTTTGATACTTATAGGCACGTTCCTAAACACACTCTTTGGGTGTGATTTGATGACGGGATTTTCGGCTACGCTTGCTTGTGCAAGTAACGTAGGTCCTGGCTTTGGCGAGGTGGGTACGATGGATAACTACGCAGCTATGCCTGCCATTGTGAAATTGAATTTGTCGCTCATAATGTTGTTTGGGCGTTTGGAGATATTCGGATTAGTTCAACTATTTTTTATAAGATGGTGGAAATGATAAAGAGTAAAATTACTATCGCAAGCTTATTGTTTGTTGTATTTAGTTTTGTGGAGTCATCTGCACAGGAGATTGTGCCTCGCATAGCGGGTCTTGGCGACAACAAGACATATATGAACCTGTTGCGTAGCGACGAGCAGATACGTCAAAAAACCGATTCGTTGATGGGCGTATTGCGTCAGGTACGTGCCGATGTGACAAAGAGTGCCGAGGCGCGTGATTCGCTCTCGCTTGGGCGTACCGACTCGCTTATGGTTGTGCTCTCGATGGCGGAAGATGCGGTGTATGAGTTGCGAGCCAAGAAGGTGAAGCTTATTGACGAGATAAATACCATTGAGCAGAACTTCGTTCTCTCGTCAATGGGTAATATCGGTAATGCAGCATCGGCAGAGGGTTCGAAGTCGCTTTATAATAACGACTACTTCAAAAAGAGCCTCGATGGCGATATTTACCCACAACTGATGGCCGTTCACGCCAAGGAGGCTCAGGCAAATAAATCGGTGCAGACCTATGTGTCGAACTACAAACGCATCAAATCGCTCTATGATACCTATCTCCTGGAGCAGGATGAGGCTGCGGCGGAGAAGATTTATGCCGAAATGGCGGAGGCGATGGCTGAAAACCTTATCGTGGAGCGTCAGCTGGCGGATGTGTGGAGCGAGATTTATGACCAAAAGAGCTACGCATATTCATATTTCCTGGAGAAGGAGAACCGCCTGGATTTATTAGAGTTGCTGGAGGGTATGATGGCTGATGCGCGTCAAGAGAAACTCTCGGCAATAGATAACTGTGTGTCGGAGTCATTGGCTGATTACTGCTTGCAGAAGCCTATTGCGCTGAATTATGAGATGTATGTGGCAAAACTTTTGAATTTGCCTTTGGCTATTGATTCGCTCTCGACGGCAGCACGTCAGGTGCGCTCTATCGACTACCGTATGCCGTTGCTGGATGTGGAGCGCAGGTCGTTTGTTGATTATGAGCCTATCGAGTTCAGTTCACGCAGTCCATACAACGCCTCTAACCCTATACCCGACAATGTGGTATATGAGTATGGAACGATTTATCGTATCTTGGTCGGTACGTTCAAGTATAAGCAGCAGGTAAGCCTTTTCCGAGGAGCATCGCCTCTGTATGTCGAGAAGCTTGAGGATGGCAGATTTAGCTATTATGTGGGCGGCTTGCAGACACGCAGCGAGGCAGAGTCGGCGGTTGAGATTATGAA
The DNA here is from genome assembly GCA_015059905.1 of Rikenellaceae bacterium. Classification (GTDB taxonomy): domain Bacteria; phylum Bacteroidota; class Bacteroidia; order Bacteroidales; family Rikenellaceae; genus Alistipes. The sequence goes on along the minus strand of SUZN01000002.1, from coordinate 235,725 downwards.
AAAGCGCGGCTTCCGCAATCCGCAGGTTGTTGAGTGGGTAGATGGTATTATGACCAACCTCTCGGAGGTGGGTGACGGTGAACGTGTGACATATCGTATCTCTATCACAAAGGGTGCGCTGGATGATGTAGTGCGTGAGGTTATCTCCACGATGACGGATGATTGTCAGATATCGCGTCTGGCGGAGGATAGCTTCCTCGTGAGTTCGTTTGCTAACCGTGCTTTGGCGGAGCGTGTGGCACAGGCTATAAGTAAGTGCAACGAGGCTTTGGTTGTTGAGGTGCAGGAGGTTAAGCCCGAGCCAGAGAGCGAGGAGGAAGAGTAGTTGAACTGAATAAAATGTAAAATTATGGGTTTGGTTGTATTGTTAATCCTGCTGGGAGTATTTTTCCTGGTTGTGGAGTTGATATTTTTGCCTGGCGTGACGCTCGGCACAATCTTATCGGTGGCAAGCTATGGTGCCGCTATCTATCTTGCGTTTGACCGCTTTGGATTTGTCGGCGGAATGATTACGCTGTTTGTCGTTGTGGCGTTGTCGCTTGTGGCGACAGTGGTGTCATTGCGTGCCAAGACGTGGCAGCGACTGGCTTTGAATGATAAGGTCGATGGCAAGAGTCAGGAGAGCCCTGCTATGGCTGTCGGCGTCGGTGACAAGGGTGTGACCATTTCGCGCCTGTCGCCTATGGGCAAGGTTGAGATTGCTGGCAAGCTGTATGAGGCGAAGTCTGGTGGCGAGTATATCGACCAGCGCACAGAGGTTGAGGTTGTGGGCTTCGAGAACTTTACGGTGTTGGTTAAAAAGATATAATGTGATAGTTGAAATAAATCTTAAAACTTTATAATTATGAACGAGTTACAAATTGGATTTTTTGCAGTAGTCGGTGTGCTTGTGCTGCTTGCAATCTGGATTATTTTCTATTTTATTCCTGTGGGATTGTGGTTCTCGGCTTTGGTGTCGGGCGTGAAGATTAACCTGTTGCAGCTCTTCCTGATGCGTTGGCGTAGAGTGCCACCATCAGTTATCGTGTCGTCGATGATTGAGGGTACAAAGGCAGGCTTGAAGCTCGATGCAAACGAGTTGGAAGCGCACTATCTGGCGGGCGGAAATGTGACAAATGTCGTTCACGCTCTGGTGTCGGCGCAGAAGGCTAATATCAACCTCGATTTCAAGATGGCTACGGCTATTGATTTGGCGGGTCGTGATGTCTTTGAGGCGGTGCAGATGTCGGTAAATCCAAAGGTTATCAATACCCCACCCGTTGCCGCTGTGGCGAAGGATGGTATCCAGCTTATCGCAAAGGCGCGCGTGACGGTGCGTGCCAATATCAAGCAGCTGGTCGGTGGTGCTGGCGAGGAGACTGTGCTGGCGCGTGTTGGCGAGGGTATCGTGTCGTCTATCGGCTCGGCTGTGTCACACAAGGTGGTGCTGGAGAACCCCGATTCTATCTCTCGCGTGGTGCTGGAGAAGGGTTTGGATGCAGGTACAGCATTTGAGATTTTGTCAATTGATATCGCTGATATTGACGTAGGTAAGAACATCGGCGCGCAGTTGCAGATGGACCAGGCGGATGCTGATAAGAATATCGCGCAGGCGAAGGCGGAGGAGCGTCGTGCTATGGCTGTTGCGCTGGAGCAGGAGAACAAGGCGAAGGCACAGGAGGCTCGCGCGAAGGTTATCCTGGCGGAGGCGGAGGTGCCATTGGCAATGGCAGAGGCGTTCCGCAACGGCAATCTCGGCATTATGGACTACTACAAGATGAAGAACATAATGGCAGATACCCAGATGCGCGAAACAATCTCACAGCCTGTGAAGAAATAGAGCGCAGTTGTGATGTTTAGTGGGGCAATCTTGAATGAGGATTGCCCCACTTTTTTAATTGTCAGGTATAATATTTCTTTGCAAAATGCGTTTGCATAGTGCGGAAAGTGGCTTTGTGGGGCGGAAAATGAAAAATATTTGCTCTTGCGAGGTGTTTTGTCGTAAGTTTTTGGTATATTTGCAGATATTTTGAAACGGAATATTGATATGAAATCAGATATGAAGAGTTTATTTCAGAGAGTGATGGCGTCGATGATGGTCGTAATTGCTTGTGTGGCAGTGCTTTCGTCGTGTCATACCAAAGAAGAGTATGAGTTCGAGTTCTCGATGCCTGGTCAGGTTGTTTTGCAGCCAGGAACGACCGTAACGGTGGCTTTCAAGGCAGTGAATATATCGAGCGTGTCAATCTCTTCGACACCTGCGGGCTGGAGCGTCGGCGAGGTGGACTTGGTCAATTCGACCGTGAAGGTGACTGCGCCAAAGAGTTATGAGGCAGATAGCGAGGAGACCATCGAGGAGAACGGTATGTTGAAGATGACGGGTTATACAGCGGCTGGTACGCCTATTTACATCTCGTCTTATCTCTCGTTGCTTAATCAGAATATTGACTTGACTTCGCAATATGCCAACAGCTATGCCATTTCGCAGAAGGATACGCGTTACACCATCGACGCAACCCACAAGGGCGAGTCGGCAGAGCGCATCAACCCTGCCGAGGTGGATGTGTTGTGGCAGTCAGCAAATATGTTGCTTGATTATGATGGATATGACCCACAGAAGGGCACATATACATTCTTCATTGGCTCGGAGGAGGTTACCGACGAAAACGACGAGGTGATAGGTACTCGTATGCCAAAGGGTAATGCTGTGATTGCAGCCTATGACGAGGCGGGTGAGATTATCTGGACTTGGCACATATGGCTCACCGACAGCGATGTGGAGGCTACGGCTATCACAACATCGGCTGGCGTGTTTATGGACCGCAACCTGGGTGCTTACACCAACAGCAACGGCTCAACCGATACAGAGCTTGTCTATGATTCTTACGGCTTGTATTACCAGTGGGGTCGCAAAGATCCTTTCCTGCGTCCACGCGATTATAAGTTTACCGATAACAAAGACGAGGTCGTATATACGGGAGGTGGTTCAACAAAGTTGTTCCGTTATGTGACAAAGGAGCAGGTTGCCGACGAGGTGCGCGCAAATGCCTTTGGTACGATGGGATATGCTATTGCTGACCCATTCACATTCCTGCTCGGAACGAAGGATAACGACTACGACTGGTTGTATGACGGTCACGATGCTGCGTTGTGGAGCGCAACGGCGAAGAGTAAGAATGACCCTTGCCCACGCGGCTGGAGAGTGCCTGCGGCAGATGCCTTCTCGCACTTCGATATTGCCGAGGATGAGGATTTGGCTGCGCTTGCGGATGTGCGTGGTATGTGGGGCTGGCACCTGGTTGATAAGACAACGGGCGCGAAGATGTTTATGCCTGCTGTGGGTCGCCGCAGCTTCGAAAATGGCGTGCTGACAAATATGAACAACTACGGTTATGAGAATGTTCCATCGCCTTGGGTCGGTTATTATTGGACTGCAACAACCACATCGGGTAATATGTCGCAGGCGATGTTCTTCGACCTGAATACAACCCGCGCTGTGAACAACCGCTACGAGGCGCAGAAGGCAATGTATCGTGGTAACGGTATGCAGGTCCGCTGCGTGAAGGAGAAATAGGAATTATAGTATAGAAAAATTGGAGCGTCATCCTTGCGGGGTGACGCTCCTTTGTTATTCTGCCCTGCCCTCTGATTGTGAGGACGAGGTGGTTGATGTTCTGCAACTCTCGTAGTCGCGTGTGTCGGGCGAGCTCTCGTCGCTACCCAGGCACGTTACAAGCAACAGCGAGGAGAGTAGGATGACGAGTAATGCGAGGTATTGTCGTGCTGCGCGACGTATGTCATATCTCATAACTTTACTCGTTCTCTGCCGCCATCAGCTGCTTGAGTAGCGTGATATTCTGCGTCGCCTCGCTCACGCCCGCCTTCTCGGCCGCCTGGAAGAGTTGCATAGCTTGGCTGAAGTTACCCTCTGCCATTGCGAGTATGCCGCGCGAGTTCATCGCCTGTGGGATGTTTGACGGAACGCCCTCAAGGTAGGCGGCGGCCTGCTTATAGTTGCCGTTTGCCATAGCCACGTTGGCGGCGTTGATGCGCGCCTCGGGCGATTGTGGGTAGGCATTGACCGCAATGATGATAATATCCTCCCACTCCTTGCTACCCTTGTCGTAGGTCAGAGCAACCATATAGATATCCTCCAGCGAGAGCTGCTTTGGGTCTTTCTTCAGCTGTGCCTTCGCCTCGCTGATACTCATCGGCTTCTTGCCATCAGCGATGGTGATGCAGGTCTTGCGGAGCGCAGGATACCAGTTGCGAAGCATAAAATCATACTCCACAGGGTACTGCTCCTTGATTACATTGTTCTTGTCGGCAGGGGCTATATCCTTGTCGTCGATGATTGCGATGATTTTCAGGTAGTTTTCTATCGAGCTACTGTCGAGCTTTGCCTTGACTGCATCCCAATCGGCTGGCGATGAGTTGGTTGTGATAGTTACGCTTGCAGGTAGGTTACACTTTGCAAGGTGCTGCTTGACAGCCTCGGCGCGCTTTGCAGCAAGGCGCTCGTTGAATGGATAAGGACCCTCGGGCGAAGCGTATCCCATAAGGTGGATAGCTGTTACATCACTACCCTGCTTCAATGCGTTTTGCAACTGCTCGATGTTTGAAGTGTTGCCCATAAACGATGGGTTGATTGCGCTCTGGTTTACGGGGAAGAGAATCTCTACGTTCTTCAGCTCGCCCGTTGCTGTGCTTTGAGGTGTGATGTATGCCAGCTGTGGCTTGTTGGTAGAGCTCTTCATTGCCTCGACTGGTGTAGCGGGCTTGCTCTGCTCGTCAAGTATAGCGACTGCAACCAGCGCCTCGTCAAGCGGTAGGTCGTGGCACGAGATACACTCCTCGCGCAGAATAAGCTCCGAGTTGCTCATCCAGCTCTCGAAAGCGACATCTGTCTCGTAATCAATCACCTGCGCCTCGCGCTTGCGATGACGTACGTAGGTGTCGGCACTCGCCACCATATCGCTGCGGTTGCGCTCGTGGACTATGTGGCGGCGGCGACCGTCGATGATAACGGCTGGTAACTGCAACATCTCATCGCCATTGGTTACATAAGGCGTGATGCGGATGGCCTGATTGGAGCGAATCTTTACACCGTCGATAAGGATTGTGAAATCCACCTCCAGACGATTGGCGACGTGAGCCATATTGATGTCGCCAATCTGCAAGCCGTAGTTTGTTGAAGTATTTTGCGCCTGCGAGAGCGAACCTGCGAGCAACGCAAAACCCAATGATAGGAAAAATGTGTAAATCTGTTTCATAATCAGCAAGTTTAGAATAGATAAACAAATGAGATGGCGAGCTTGGTTATACCCCAATAGTTCTTGTTGCCATTGTCGAGAGTCTTTCTGCCCTCCTCGGCATCGGAGTATTGGTCATACCAGGCGTGAGCGTAACCAACGCCTATCTCCGCCTCAAGATTCCAATGCTTGCCCAGCATCCAGGCATAACCATAGGCGATACCACCACCCAAAGCGTGACCCTTGAAGCGGTTATCGTCGAGATTTTCCCAAGTGCTGAATGGAAAGAATGAGACGTTGCCCACATTGAAGCCGCCTCCCACAAGATGAACACCAAGGAAGTGACCGTTGAAACGCTCACACGTCCACCAGCGAAATTCGGGCTGCACGAGCCAATGTTTCCACTGCTTGTCTTTAGAGAATTCAAACGGGTTGAAGCCTGCAGAGATGTCCAATGTGGTTTGTTTACCCAATCCTATCTCCAAACCAAGGTTTGGTGAGGCTGAAGCCCAATAGAGAAGGTTGGTCTTGATGCCAACATCCTGGGCATTCGATTTTCCGATAAATGCTGTAAGTGACAGCACGATAATAAGTAATTTTCTCATAATTTGAAGATTGCATTTGTTCACTTGCAATCATTCAAACTTCGCACCAAAATAACGTTGGCGTAAAGGAAAATAACGTACCTTATATTTTATATAAGAGAATTCACACCCTCGATGGCGAGGATGATGAGGGCGTAGCGCACGGCTTTGCCGATGAGCATTGTGAGTGTGGTGAGATATACATTGCTACGCATCAGACCCAGCAGCACGATGATAGCCTCGCCCACCCAGGGCAGTACGCCGAATAGACCCATCCACGCGCCATAGCGCTTGACGAACTTATCCACCCTATCCATCGACTCTTTCTTGACCTTGAGCCAACGCTCAATCCACTCCATATTGCCCAGATAGCCGAGTCCGTAGCAGACTAATCCTCCGAGGGTGTTGCCAACGGATGCAGAGATAAGACATATCATAGGGTCGAGCCCCATCTGTACCAGCACGGTAAGCACCACTTCCGAACTAAACGGAAGTATGCTGCCCGCAACAAAAGCCGACAGAAAGAGTCCCAGGTAACCCCAATCGATAAAAAAATCTACTATTGCATCCATTTCGCACAATTTGTTGTGCAAAAATAGTGAAAATTTTCATATATTTGCATCTGTTGTGTTGCGCGAGTGGCGCACACGCTGAAGACAGAGTTTAACTTGCATCGTAAATAGATGCCCTAAATGACAGAAAATGAAGAGATTATTTTTACTGCTATGTGCATTGTTGAGCCTTGCAAGTGTGTCGGCTCAAGTCACCACAGCCTCGCTCCGAGGTGTGGTTCAGAATTCCTCTAATGAAGTATTGATAGGTGCTACCGTTGTGTTGTCGCATCAGCCTACGGGCAGAGAGTATGTAGTTGTGGCGGGTGATGACGGTCGTTATGCGTTGCACGGAGTGCGTCCAGGTGATAGTTATTGTCTTGAGGTTAGTTATGTGGGTTTCGAGACGTGGCGCGTGGAGGCGTTGCAGCTGAAGGTTGGTGAGGCGCGCGTGATAGATGTAAGGCTGAATGAGAGCACCGAGATTGAACAGATTGTGGTCGATGGCTCGCAGGCGAGCAGTGCCGATATGAAAAACCAATTCTCCGAGAAGTTAATCTCGCAGATGCCTACCCATTCCCGCTCGCTGTATGATGTGGTGCGATTGGTGCCGCAGGCAATCTCAACCAAGGGTGGTGGTATATCTTATGGTGGTGTGTCAAACCGTTATAACTCGTTTATGATTAACGGAATGGCAAATAATGATATGTATGGTTTGTCGTCGTCGGGTACAAACGGAGGCTTGTCGAATGCCAACCCTATTGCGTTGGATGCCATCGAGCAGCTGGATGTGGTTGTGGCGTCGTATGATGTGCGTATGAGTGGCTTTGGCGGTGGTGCGATAAATGCCATTACCAAGTCGGGAACGAATGAATTTCGCGGCTCGGCATACAGCTATTATAATAATCAGGATTTTTATGGTACAACGCCAGGACGTGATGTGGTGGCGAGGACGAAGCTTGATGACCAAACCTCGCAGACTTATGGCGTGACGCTGGGTGGCGCTGTGGTGAAGGATAAATTGTTCTTCTTTGTAAGCGGCGAACTTAATCAGAAACGCTCACCCTCGGCTTATTATCTGGGTTATGACGGCGTGGCATTGCAGAGCGCAGAGCTCGAGCGTATAGCCAAACGATACAACGCCTTGACAGGATATGATGGTGGCGGCGTGGGGCGTCGTGATGTGGAGCAGAAGTCTGGCTCACTGCTGGCAAATCTGGAGTGGCATATAAACTCGAAAAATCGCCTTTCGGCAAGTTATAGCTTCCTGGATGCGCGTGCCGAGGAGTATGCAAATTCGCTCTCATCGTTTACATTCGCTGGGTCGGGATATGCCAATTACAGCCGCGCGCACTACTTCGCTTTGTCGCTTGAGTCGCGTCTGTCGGATGCTGTGCATAACTCGTTGCGTGTGGGTTATTCGCGTGTGGAGGATGGTCGTGAGGCTGATGTGAAAGGCAACTATCCAAGTGTGATAATCAAGAATACGGGTTCAACGGGTGGCGTGACGGTGAATATCGGAAACAACCGTTATGCAGGCGTGAATGCCCTATCGCAGGATGTTGTGACGCTTACCGATGATGTGATAATCGACAAAGGGGCACACTCTCTGACGGTTGGTATGCATCACGAGTTTTATAACATCCACAACCGCTATCTGGCTAATGCCTATGGAACATATACCTACAACTCGATAGATGATTTTGAGCAGGACCGTGCAGCGATATATGAATATAACTATACCGACCCTGCGGTAACTGGCTCAACGACGTGGGGACCCAAGTTCAACGCATCGGAATTGAACTTCTATTTGCAGGATAGATGGGCGGTAAATCGTGAATTGCAGATTACATACGGCTTGCGTGCTACCCTGCCACTGATATTCAACTCTCCAACACCAAACGAGGAGTTCAATCGTGGCGAGATAGCGCAGCGTTATGGTGTGCGTATTGGCGATGTGCCACGCGCGCAGCTGCTCTTGTCGCCTCGCGTGGGTGTTGCGTGGGCGCGTGACTATGAGTGGGGACGATTGTCGGTTGATGGCGGCGCTGGCATCTTTACGGGTCAAGTGCCATTTGTGTGGGTTGTGAACAACTACTCAAATACAGGCGTTGAGCAGAAGGGTTTGCGTCTGACGGGTGCGGATGCTGCGGCGGTGAAGTTTTCGCCTGTGCCCTCGCCCACTACGGCTTCGAATACGCGATTTATGCTCAATGCGATGAACGATGAATTCCGCTATCCACAAAACTTTAAGGCTAATGTGTCGGTAGGTGCTATGTTGCGCGGCGGTTGGCGCGTGGGTGTGGAGGCATTATACACCAAGACGTTGCAGAATGCTGTGTTCAGAAATCTGGCGGTTGAGAATACGGGTGAGAAACTCTATGTAGTGCCTGCGGTGGGTGGCGTGGCGGCTGCGGGAGAGTTGCCCCGTTTTGAGACCTTGACCAAAGATTATTCGGCGATTTACTATTTGGACAATACGCAGAAGGGTTACACCTACTCATTGGCGGCTACGCTGTCGAAGGATTTTTCGTGGGGAATGTCGCTTGTGGCGTCATATATCTTCTCGCACGCCTACTCGGTGTGTGATGTCCCCTCGACTTCGTCTTCTTCGAATTGGTCGCGCACCTATGCTACGGATTTGAACTCGCCCGATTTGACCTTCTCGGCATTTGATGTGCCTCATAAATTGTCGGTAGCAGTGGCTTATAAGAAGCGTTATGCGAGGTTGTTTGATGTTGGTGCGAGCCTTGTCTATCAGATGAATTCGGGTCAGCGTTACTCGCTCTGCTTTGGCGAGTCGGTGGACTTTAATGGCGATGGCGCATTTGGCTCAACGCCTATGTATATCCCAACCGATGATGAGCTTGCGCGTATGCGTTTTGCTGACACAGAGTCACAGCGTCGTTGGGCTGATTATATCGAGGGCGATAGTTATCTGCGCTCACACAGAGGTGAGTTTGTGGAGCGTAATGCGATGCAGACACCTATGGAGCATACACTTGATTTGCACCTCTCGCACGGTTTCTACTTCGGCGATAAGACTCATCGCAAGGTGGAGCTTTCGTTGGATGTGATGAATCTGGGTAATCTGCTCTGCCGTCATTGGGGAACGTATTATAATGTGTCGGGTGTGAGGTTGCAGCCTGTGACGATTACAGGCGTGGAGGATGGTGTGGCTATCTATCGTTTTACCGATGCAAAGCTCACTACCGATAATCTTCTTTCGCGCTGGAGGATGCAACTCGGCGTGAGAGTAGTATTCTAATTGCGAAAAACGAAAATATTTCGATAATTTTTGGTGCAGAAAATGTGCTGAATGAAATATTTTTCTTATCTTTGCAAGAAATAAGTTTTGTTATGCCACGAGGAGGTAACATAGTCCAGGTTTCTGTGAAGCATTATGCTGAAGAGCGATGCTGTGGTTATTGTTTCTCAAATTTTGGCGTTATTGGTAATCAAGACGTTACAACTGTTTATTTTTGTTAGATATGGGCGACTGTTTTCGGTCGCCCTTTTTGTGAATAAATATGAAGCAGCGAATAATACTTAAAGGAGCAACGGTAATACGCGATAACCGCGCAGAGATGCTTGATGTGGCTGTCGAGGGCGGTAAGATTGTAAGCGTAGAGGCAAATATCTCTTCAGTAGAGGGTGATAAGGTGGTGGATTGCAGTGGCAAGATACTTTGCAGTGGTCTTGTCGATTTGCACGTTCATTTGCGTGAGCCAGGTTTTTCATCGAAGGAGACTATCGCTTCGGGTACTGCGGCGGCGGCACACGGAGGTTTTACAACCGTATGCTCAATGCCAAATCTTGCGCCAGCGCCTGACACTATGGAACACCTTCAGCAGCAGCTTGACCTTATTGAAAAAGATGCCGTGATAAAGGTGTTGCCCTATGCGACCATTACCTCTCGTCGTGCAGGCGATGAGCTGGTTGATTTCGCTGCGTTGAAGCCTTATGTTGCAGGCTTCTCGGATGATGGCACAGGCGTGCAGTGTGAGGAGGTGATGAAGGCTGCGATGAAGGCAGCGGCAGCCAACGACTGCATCATAGCGGCACACTGCGAGGTGGATGATTTGCTGCGTGGCGGTTATATCCACGATGGCGAGTATGCCCGTATAAATGGTCACAGAGGCATCTGCTCCGAGAGCGAGTGGGCGCAGATAGAGCGCGATATTGAGCTTGCGGCAGAGGCTGGTTGCCGTTATCACGTTTGCCACATCTCAACCAAGGAGAGCGTGGCGTTGATTCGTGAGGCTAAAAAGCGAGGTGTGAAGATTACTTGCGAGACAGGTCCTCACTACCTTACGATGTGCGATATGGACCTCAAGGAGGAGGGTCGCTTCAAGATGAATCCACCTATCCGCTCGGCAGCTGACCGTGATGCGCTGGTGGAGGGTATCAAGGATGGTACGATTGACGTGGTGGCTACCGACCACGCCCCACACACCGCCGAGGAGAAGTCGCGCGGTCTGGAGCGTAGCGCTATGGGCGTTGTTGGTCTTGAAACATCGTTTGCGGTGGTATATACCAAGCTCGTCAAGACGGGCGTTATCACGCTTGAGAAGGCTGTTGAGTTGCTCGCCGAGGCACCACGCCGCATATTTGGTTTGGGTGGTAAGATTGCTGTGGGCGAGGCTGCTGATATTGCTGTGTTCGACCTCGACAAGAAGTGGACTGTCGAGCCTGAAAAATTCTTCTCGAAGGGTAAGGCTACCCCATTCGAGGGTTGGGAGCTTGAGGGCGAGTGCTGCCTGACGATGGTCGATGGAGAGATTGTGTACGAAAGATAAAACAAAAACATATAAAATTTTTAGGAATGAAACCATTTACAAAAAAGTTAGTTCTTGAGAACGGTTGTGAGTTCCTCGGCTATGGCTATGGCGCCAATGTTGAGCGAGTGTGCGAGATCGTTTTCAATACTTCGGTGGTGGGATATCAGGAGATACTCTCTGACCCCTCCAACATTGACCAGATTGTGGTGATGGCTTATCCATTGATTGGTAATTATGGTATTACCGATGAGGATTTCGAGGCTAAGGTGCCACAGATTGGCGGTATGGTTGTGCGAGAGTGCAATGAGAGTCCATCAAACTTCCGTTACACAAAGACCTTCTCGGAGACTTTGGAGGAGCAGGGCATCCCTTGCATTGCAGGTGTGGATACACGTCAGATTGTTCGCATCATCCGTGATGAGGGCTCGCAGCGTGCTGCTATCGTGAACATTGACACCACTAAAGAGCAGGCATTGGAGATGATTAAGACCACCCCACTGCCTACCGACCAGGTGAAGAAGGTGAGCTGCCGTAAGCGCTGGTTCTCGCGTACACCAAATCATAAGTATGACGTTGTTGCTGTGGATTGCGGTATCAAGAATAACATCATCCGTCAGTTCAACAGTCGTGGTTGCAACGTGACAATCGTGCCTTACAACACAACGCTCGATGAGATTAAGGCGTTCAATCCAGATGCAATCCTTCTCTCAAACGGTCCTGGCAACCCAGAGTCTTTGCCAGAGGTTGTTGAGCTTGTCAAGGCTGTGAAGGGTGAGATTCCTGTAATCGGCATATCGCTCGGTATGCAGCTTATCGCATTGGCTTACGGTGCGAAGGTGAGCAAGATGAAGTGCGGTCACCACGGTGGCTCGGCAGTACGTTGCTTGGAGAGCGGTCGTATCGATATGACAGCGCAGAACCATAGCTACGTTTTGGATGCAGAGTCGTTGAAGGGTACAGCGTTGAGCATTACGCACGAAAATGTGTTGGATGGTACTGTGGAGGGTGTCGAGTGTAAGGCTGATAAGGTCTTTGCCGTGCAGTTCCACCCAGAGAGCGCACCAGGTCCACAGGACAGCACATATCTTTTCGATAAATTCATTAAACTGATGGAGGAGTATCAAAATGCCTAGAAGAACAGATATTAAGAAAGTGATGGTAATCGGCTCAGGCCCGATTGTCATTGGTCAGGCGGCAGAGTTCGACTATGCAGGAACACAGGCGTGCTTGGCATTGAAGGAGGAGGGTTATGAGGTTATCCTTGTGAACTCAAACCCAGCTACCATTATGACTGATACAAATATTGCCGACAAGGTGTATATGGAGCCTTTGACGCTGGAGTATGTGGCGAAGATTGTACGCTATGAGCGTCCTGACGCTATCGTTCCAGGCTTGGGTGGTCAGACAGGATTGAACTTGGCTGTTCAGCTCGCGAAGAAGGGCATCCTGGATGAGTGTCACGTCGAGATTTTGGGTACTTCGTTCAAATCTATCGAGGAGGCGGAGGACCGTGAGCTCTTCAAGGAGTTGTGCGTTCGCATTGGCGAGCCTGTGTTGCCATCGTTGGTGGTAAACACTATGGAGGATGGTGTTAAGGCTGCCGAGGAGATTGGCTACCCTGTTGTCCTTCGTCCAGCCTTTACGTTGGGTGGTACAGGTGGCGGTTTCGCCGACAATGAGGAGGAGTTGCGCGAGATTATGCGTAACGCATTGGTGCTTTCGCCTGTTCATCAGGTTTTGGTAGAGAAGAGTATCAAGGGTTACAAGGAGATTGAGTTTGAGGTGATGCGTGATAAGAACGACACCGCAATCGCAATTTGTAGCATGGAGAACATCGACCCTGTGGGTATCCACACAGGTGACTCAATGGTTATCGCTCCTGCGCAGACCCTCACAGACAAGGAGTATCAGCTCTTGCGAGGTAGCGCACTCAAGATTATCCGCGCATTGAAGATTGAGGGCGGTTGTAACGTGCAGTTTGCACTCGACCCACTCTCATTCAAGTATTATATCATCGAGGTAAACCCACGTGTGTCACGTTCATCGGCTTTGGCATCAAAGGCCAGCGGCTTCCCTATCGCTCGCGTTACAGCGAAGATTGCTGTGGGTCTTACTCTTGACGAGATTATGATTGCTAATCGTCCTGCTTGCTTCGAGCCAGCATTGGACTATGTGGTGTTGAAGGTTGCACGCTTCCCATTCGATAAGTTCAGCGACGCATCAAACGAGCTCGGTACGCAGATGAAGGCTACGGGCGAGGTAATGAGTATCGGTCGCACTATCGAGGAGGGTATCCTGAAGTCAGTTCGCTCACTCGAGACAGGCGTATGCCACATTCACAACAAGAAGTTTGACGATTGGAAGGCAGATGCACTTTTGGAGTATATCCGTAAGGGTACCGACGACCGTATATATGCTATCGCACAGCTTATCCGCTTGGGCGTTGATTTGCTCATCATCTACAACCACACCAAGATTGATATGTTGTTCCTTGAGAAGTTCAAGAACATCGTCGAGATGGAGAAGGTTGTTGCAGCCAACGTAGGCAACGTAGCGGTGCTGAAGGAGGCGAAGCGTATGGGCTTCAGCGACAAGTTCATCGGTCAGTTGTGGGGTAAGTCAGAGGCAGAGATGTTCCTTTTGCGTAAGGCGGAGGGTGTGTTCCCTGTATATAAGATTATCGACTCTTGCGCGGGCGAGATTGATACTTATGTTCCATACTTCTACTCAACTTACGAGGCAGAGAACGAGTCAGTGAAGAGCAACCGCAAGAAGATTCTTGTACTCGGCTCGGGTCCTATCCGTATCGGTCAGGGTGTTGAGTTCGACTACTCTACCGTTCACGCTATCTGGACCATCAAGGAGGCGGGCTACGAGGCTATCATTATCAACAATAACCCCGAGACAGTATCTACTGACTATACCATCAGCGACAAGCTCTACTTCGAGCCACTTACAGTGGAGGATGTGATGAATGTTGTTGAGTTGGAGCAGCCAGAGGGTATCGTCGTATCGCTCGGCGGTCAGACAGCCATCAACCTCGCAGAGCCATTGGCTGATCTGGGCGTAAATATCATCGGTACAGGCATCCAGGCTATCAACAATGCCGAGGATAGAAAGTGCTTCGAGCGCATTATGAACGAGGTGGGCATCCCACAGCCAAAGGCGAAGGCGGTGACCGACATCGAGTCAGGTGTAGAAGCTGCGGCAAACATCGGCTATCCCGTTTTGGTGCGTCCAAGCTTCGTGTTGGGTGGTCGCGCTATGCAGATTGTAGCAAACGAGGAGACTCTGCGTCACTACTTGCGCTCGGCGGTAGAGATTAACGAGAAGTCACCTGTGTTGGTTGATAAGTATATCCAAGGTAAGGAGTTGGAGGTAGATGCTATCTGCGACGGTAAGGATGTATATATCCCAGGTATTATGGAGCACGTTGAGCGCACAGGTATCCACTCTGGTGACTCTATCAGTGTATATCCTACCTTCAGCGTGAGCCAGCAGGTGAAGGACACCATCATCGAGTACACCAAGCAGCTGGGTCTGGCTATCGGTATCATTGGTTTGTTCAATATACAGTTCATCGTGGACGAGCAGGAGAAGGTATATGTTATCGAGGTAAACCCACGTTCGTCACGTACCGTTCCATTCCTCTCGAAATCTACGGGCGTGCCTATGGCAAAGATTGCTACAATGGTTATCTTGGGTCACTCACTCAAGGAGCAGGGTATCACCGAGATTTATGGCAAGGAGAGCGCACGTTGGTATGTTAAGGCCCCAGCCTTCTCATTTGCCAAGATTCGTGGAGTGGATTCTTACCTCTCGCCAGAGATGAAGTCAACGGGTGAGGCTATCGGTTACGATGTGAGCCTCAATCGGGCACTCTATAAGTCATTGCAGGCTTCGGGCGTAGCGGTGGCTAACTATGGTACAATCTTCGTAACTATCGCCGATGCTGACAAGGAGCGTGCGTTGCCACTCATCCGTCGTTTCTACGACCTAGGCTTCAATGTGGAGGCTACGAAGGGTACTTGCGAGTTCTTGCGTGCTAATGGCGTGCGTACACGTCACCTGCGTAAGTTGAGCGAGGGTAGCACCGAGATTTACGATGAGTTGCGCAAGGGTCACGTTACCTATGTGATTAACACCATCGACGTAAATCAGCACAGCACACGTCGTGACGGTTACGACATCCGTCGTGCGGCAGCCGAGAACAATGTGACGTTGTTCACTGCACTGGAGACTGTGAATGTATTGCTGAACGTGTTGGAGGAGATTACATTGGGCGTTTCAACCATTGACGGTAAGTAATATGTATAAAAAAGGAATATATAAAGTAACCCAGAATACACCTCTCACACGAGAGGTGTATCGTATGGTATTGAAGGGTGATACACAGTGGATTACACGTCCAGGTCAGTTTGTGAATATCGAGCTGGAGGGATTGTATCTGCGTCGCCCTATCTCTATCTGCGATTGGGATGATAAGTCGATAACCATCATCTATAAGGTTGTGGGTAAGGGTACAGAGCTAATGAGCCAGATGCAGCCAGGCGTTGAGCTTGACGTTTTGACGGGTCTTGGTAACGGCTTTAACCCCGATGTGGAGAACAGCAAGCCTCTGCTCGTCGGCGGAGGTGTGGGTGTCCCCCCACTTTACCATTTGGCGAAGGTACTTATTGCCGATGGTCGCAAGGTGAGCGTGGTGCTGGGCTTCAATACAGCCGATGAGGTGTTCTATGCTGATGAGTTCCGTGCGTTGGGAGCTGATGTGTATGTATCAACAGCCGACGGCTCAATGGGCGTGAAGGGCTTTGTGACTGACGCTATCCGCGAGGCGGCTATTGATTTCGACTACTTCTACTCGTGCGGTCCACTGCCTATGCTGAAGGCTCTGTGCGGTTGCACCGATAAGCCAGGCGAGCTCTCGTTCGAGGAGCGTATGGGCTGCGGCTTCGGTGCTTGTATGGGTTGTAGCTGCAAGACATTGACAGGTAACAAGCGTATCTGCAAGGAGGGTCCTGTGATGCGCCGTGAGGAGATAATTTGGTAAAAAGGATGGTTATGGATAAGAATTTTGATTTGTCGGTTGAGTTGTGTGGCGTGAAGCTCGACAACCCTATAATCCCTGCCAGCGGTACATTCGGCTTCGGCAAGGAGCATAACGCCTTTTATGATATCAATATCCTCGGCTCAATCTCTATCAAGGGCACAACACGTGAGGCTCGTTTTGGTAATCCTACGCCTCGCATTGCCGAGTGCCGTGCGGGATTGATTAACTCGGTGGGTCTGCAAAATCCTGGTGTGGATGCCGTTGTGGCGAATGAGTTGCCTGCACTGCGTAAGATTTTCCGCAAGCCTATCGTGGCTAATATCAGCGGTTTCTCTATCGAGGAGTATAAGGAGTGCTGCGCCAAGGTGGACAAGGAGGAGCAGGTGGCAATCATCGAGGTGAATATCTCTTGCCCTAATGTGCATAATGGCGGTATGAGCTTCGGTACACAGCCCGAGATGGCGGCAGAGGTTACTCGCGCCGTTAAGTCTGTGACGACCAAGCCTGTATTTATTAAGTTAAGTCCCAATGTGACCGATATCGTGGCTATCGCCAAAGCGTGCGAGGAGGCTGGTGCTGATGGTATCTGTTTGATTAACACGTTGTTGGGTATGCGTATCGATACGAAGCGTCGTAAGCCAGTGATTGCCAATAAGATGGGTGGTTTTTCGGGTCCTGCAATCTTCCCTGTGGCTGTGCGTATGGTCTATCAGGTGGCAAAGGCTTGTAACATCCCTGTTATGGGTTGCGGTGGCGTAGAGTCAGCTTCGGATGTGATTGAGATGATGATGGCGGGTGCTACTGCCGTTCAGGTGGGTGCTGCCAACCTCAAAGACCCTTATGCTTGCAAGCGCATCATCGAGGAGTTGCCAGCCGAGATGGAGCGACTCGGAATTGAGAAGCTGACAGATATTATCGGTATAGTTGAGTAAATCGTCTAACAAGGTGTTTTCTGCGTTACGCTTGCTCTCAAAATGCTCATTTACGTTCAACTAAACTCCGCTTTTTCGAGCTTCGCAAGCCTTAAAAACCCTCTTGTTATACAATTTACAAAGTCTAATGCAAAAGAAAACGGCAGTCATTTTTGACCGCCGTTTCTTTGTTATTTCATTTCACTCTCCCACTCTTTGAGTTGAGTTAGTCGCTGTTGTATCTCGTCAATCTGCTCTTTCTCTTGTGCAAATCTCACCTTGCCGATGACAATGCTTAATAGTATTGTCGCTCCTAACCATAACCACCAATAGCTTGATACCTCTAAAGGTTTGTTTGTCGTGTTGATGATTATTATTGCTACAAAGATGCTCGCAATAAAACATCCCATGAGAATGGAGTTGCGTATGAACATCTTTTTGTAACTCAAAATCATACGCTCCTGCTCGGCAATATTCTCCTCAAAGCGTGCGATACGTTTCAAAAGATTATACATCGGTATTGCCAGGAGAATGTCGATGACGAGCGCCCCTGCGACGATATACCAACATAATGGTTTGGTGTGCAGGTCGGTGACAATAATCATCACGAGGGTAAACAGATATACCAAGTAAGATAAATATCTGTTTCTCAATGTTTGGCGAGCGTATGATGTCGTCTTATTCTCGAAAATGGCGTGTAACTCATTTCGATGCAGAGTCCCTTGTCGCTCCAAGCGAGAAGAGAGTTTTTCCCATGATTGCTGTAATTTTTCAAGTTCCATAATTGTAATAGTTTTTAAGCGTTAAACATCTCTTTAATTTTACTCTTTGCGCGCATCAATTTTACAGAAACATTCGCTGCGGTGAGACCTGTGATTTCTGCAATGTCGTTGTAGGAGTGTCCCTCCAACCATAGTATTATCAACGCTCTGTCAATGTTGTTTAGTCGGCTGATTACAGAGTGCAACTCCTCTAACTGCTCTTTTAGTGGTTCATCATCTTCGGTTGATAAATCAACTGCCAGCGAGATTGTTGCAGGCTGCTTGCGTCGTATGAACGATATGCAGGTGTAGAGTGCTATACGGTAAATCCAAGTTGAACGCTTGCTGCGACCATCGAAGGTGTCGAAACTTTGCCATAGGTTGCACAACACCTCCTGATAGTAATCCTCTATCATACCTTTGGGTGCGTAGATGTAGCATACCTTATATATAATACTTTTGTGCTGAAGTATTATGTCCGTAAACTCTTGTTCTTTTGTTCGGGATTTCATTTTGTTTCTATTGTTTACCCTATTAGTCGCAAAAAGATAGTGAAAAATTACAACGGGGTGAAATTTTTTTGAGTTTTGTAAAATAACGTCATTCCCCGGAGGCGTAGCTGACGATGGGAACGCCGCCATTAAGGCGAGAGCAAAGTATGCTTGCATATTTTGCCGAGCCGAGGCGGTGAAAAGCCACCCTTGTGGTGGATTAATCTACCACTTATGATCGCTTTTGCAACCCTACTATTTCCAAAGATAGATCCCAATCATTTGCGCCTACGACCTAATCACATTTGCAAAACTCTCTATTTGCGCAAATGTGGGATGACGTATTTATTTTATTTACAAAACAACCTGCCCATCCTCATTGGATAGACAGGTTGTTGCTATTCTAATTTTCTCTTCGCCTACTTCTCCATCTTGCGGAGGAAGCACTCGATGGTGTTTTCCATCAGGCAAGTGATGGTCATAGGACCTACGCCGCCTGGTACAGGAGTGATAGCCGATACCTTTGGCTCGATAGCTGCGAAATCAACATCACCGCAGAGTTTCTTTGTCTCTGGGTCGCGGTTCACACCCACGTCAATTACCACAGCACCCTCCTTAACCATATCCTCGGTCACGAACTTTGGACGACCGATGGCTACAACCAGAATGTCGGCACGGCGTGTCACCTCTGCCAAGTTCTTTGTGCGGCTGTGAGTGATAGTCACCGTTGCGTTCTCATTGAGCAGCAGCTTCGATACTGGAAGACCCACGATGTTGCTACGACCAATTACCACTACATCCTTACCCGCAATCTCCACATTGGCACGCTTCAGGAGCTTGATGATGCCCTTTGGTGTGCAAGGCAATGTGCAAGGCTGCTTGAGCCAGAGGTTAGCCACATTCATAGGGTGGAAACCATCCACATCCTTCTCGGCGCTGATGGCTGCGATAACCTTGTCAGAGTCGATGTGCTTTGGAAGTGGCAACTGAACGAGGATACCGTCCACGCTCTCGTCGGCATTCAACTCGTCGATGATGCCCAGCAACTCCGCCTCCGAGATTGAGGCATCCTTGCGGATAGTGGTATTCTTGATACCCACCTCTGCCGAAGCCTTCGCCTTGCCTGTAACGTACGACACGCTACCTGGGTCCTCACCAACGAGGATTACAACCAGATGAGGCACACGACCATACTTTTCGGTAAAGGTAGCTACGTTGGCTGCCATCTCCTGCTTGAGTGAGAGTGCCAACTCCTTACCATTTATAATATAACTCATAATCTGTAATCAACTTTAATAACCCAAATTCAATTTAGAGATTGCCACGTCGGATAAATCCTCCTCGCAATGACGGGTGGAGGCAACGCCCATTTTGAATTTTGATTTTTGAATTAGTACTTAAACGCCTTGTCGCCAATGTCGGTGCGGTGGAACAAGTTCTCGCACTTGATCTTCTCAACCTCTGCCTGTGCCTTCTGCTGTGCCTCGCGGAGCGTTGGAGCCTTGCAGACAACAATCATCACACGACCACCCGAAGTGACATACTTGCCATCCTTGAGCGCAGTACCCATATGATAGATTGAGCCATCCACAGCCTCTGTGCCCTCAATCACAAAGCCCTTGTCGTAAGAGCCTGGGTAGCCCTTCGATGCCAGCACAACGCCCAATGTAGCCTGGTCGTCCCACTCAATTACAGGGGTCTTGCCGTCGGCTACATCGCAGAATACCTGACACATATCGCTTGTGAGGCGTGGCAGGATAACCTCTGTCTCGGGGTCACCAAAACGAGCGTTGAATTCGATGACCTTGATACCGTTCTGGGTCTTCATCAGACCGCCGTACAACACACCACAGAACGCGCAACCCTCCTCGACCATAGCCGCAGCTGTTGGGCGCATAATCTTCTCCATAGCATACTGCAAGTCCTCGTCGGTGATGAATGGAAGCTCTGTATAGGCACCCATACCGCCAGTGTTAGGACCCTTGTCGCCGTCGAAAGCACGCTTGTGATCCTGCGCAACTGGCATTGGATATACATCCTTGCCATTCACGAAGCACAGAAGTGAGAACTCTGGGCCCTCAAGGTACTCCTCGATAACAACCTTGCCTTTGCCGAACTTCTCGTCCTGCAACATATCACGCAAAGCCTCCTCTGCCTGCTCCAAAGTCTCGGCGATGACTACACCCTTACCTGCTGCCAAGCCGTCGTACTTCAACACTGTTGGCAATGAGCCTGCCTTGACATACTCAAATGCAGCGTCGAAGTCCTCGAAAGTCTCGTAACCTGCTGTTGGAATGTCATACTTCTTCATCAGGTCCTTGGCAAACTGCTTGCTGCACTCAATCTGTGCCGCAGCCTTTGTGGGACCGAAGATACGCAGACCAGCCGCCTTGAACGCGTCGGCGATACCTGCTTCCAAAGCTACCTCGGGACCTACAACGGTAAGCTCCACGCCCTGCTCCAATGCAAAAGCCTTCAGCTCCTCGACTTTGGTCTCTTTGATTGCCACGCACTCGGCCAATGCGGCGATACCCGCATTGCCTGGTGCGCAGAAAATCTTATCTACCTGGGCAGACTTGCTCAACGCCTCCACAATGGCGTGGCAACGACCACCCGAACCTACTACTAATACCTTCATATTTGCTTTCGATTAGTGCTTGAAGTGACGCATACCTGTGCAGAGCATTGTGATGCCGCACTCGTTAGCCTTCTTTACTGAGTCCTCGTCACGTACGCTGCCGCCTGGCTGTACGATAGCTGTTACGCCATACTGCGAAGCCAAAGTAACTGTGTCGTCGAATGGGAAGAAGCCGTCAGAAGCCAATACCAAGCCCTCGCTAAAGCCTGCTGCCTGTGCCTGCTTGAGTGCAATCTCGGCAGAGCCTACACGGTTCATCTGACCAGCACCCACACCCACTGTGTGACCATCCTTCACTACAACGATAGCGTTAGACTTAACGTGCTTAACAATTCTCCAGCCGAAGTTAAGGTCTGTAACCTGCTCTGCTGTTGGCTTTGCCTCTGTAACGCACATCTCGGCTGTAACCTCGGCAGTTGTCTTGTCCAAGTCCTGAACGAGCAAGCCGCCATTTACGCTCACGTACTGGTTTACTACGCTCTCGTCCTTGGTCATATCTACCTGCAACAGACGCAAGTTCTTCTTTGTAGAGAGAACCTCCAAAGCCTCTGCAGAGAACGATGGAGCCATAATAATCTCCAGGAAGATAGGCTTCATAAGCTCGGCAGCCTCCTTTGTCACCTCACGGTTTACGGCTACGATACCGCCGAAGATGCTCACCTTGTCAGCCTCATAAGCCTTTGTCCACGCATCCACAACGTCTGTACCGATAGCAGCACCACAAGGGTTCATATGCTTAAGACCTACGCAGAATGGCTCGTCGAACTCGCGAACGATGCAGAGAGCTGCGTTAGCGTCCTGAATGTTGTTGTATGAAAGCTCCTTACCGTTAAGCTGCTTTGCGTTGGCGAGTGAATATGAACCTGCCTCCGCAGAGCCGTAGAACTTCGCCTGCTGGTGTGGGTTCTCGCCATAGCGCAAGCCCTGCACGAGGTCAAACTCAAGGAAGAGCTTTTCGTTCAAACCTGCAGCCTTACGCATATAGGTAGCAATCATTGAGTCATACTCTGCTGTGTGAGTGTAAGCCTCGGCAGAGAGCTGCAAACGAGTCTCAAGTGTGGTGTTGCCGTTAGCCTTAATCTCCTCGATAATCTTAGCGTAGTTCTCGGGGTTGCAGACAACGGTTACATCCTTGTAGTTCTTTGCTGCTGAACGCAACATTGATGGACCACCGATGTCGATATTCTCGATAGCGTCCTCCATCGTTACATCAGGCTTTGCGATAGTCTGACGGAATGGGTAGAGGTTTACGCAAACCATATCGATGAACTCGATGTTGTTCTCCTTCAGGGCTGCCAAGTGGCTCTCGTCGTCACGACGTGCCAGCAGACCACCGTGCACCTTTGGGTGCAGAGTCTTTACACGACCGTCACAAATCTCAGGGAAACCTGTTACGTCGCTGATGTTGATTACCTCTACGCCGCTGTCACGCAGAAGCTTCATTGTACCGCCTGTGGCGATAATCTCCCAGCCCAAAGAACGAAGCTGCTGTGCAAACTCCACAACGCCTGTCTTGTCGCTGACTGATACTAATGCTCTCATTTCTATTTCGTTTGTTTTGTTAGTTTCTTGATTGTGTCAATATATAATTGGTGTTCCAAAGGGTGTATCACAGCCATTAGCTCGTCGATTGAGTCGCCCTCGTAAGGGATGGCTTGCTGTGCGATAATCTTACCGCCGTCAAGGGTGGAGTCCACATAGTGGATGGTTGCTCCATAGACCTTCACGCCCCACTCCATAGCCCGCTCGACGGCATCCTTGCCAGCAAACGAGGGCAACAGCGAGGGGTGGATATTTATCATCCTGCCCTCATAGGCTTCCATCAGAGTCTCACCCACCAGACGCATATATCCCGCCAGACAGATAAGCTCTACGCCCAGAGCCTTGCAACGCTCAACAATCTCCGCTTCGTATTCTGCTTTTGAGGCATAATCCTTTGCGCTGAATGTCATACGCTCCACGCCCAGCTCATCGGCGAGAGAATTAACCCTCGCCGTGGGCTTATCGCACACCATCAAAACCACCTGGGCTTTAATCTCCCCACTCTGGCACGCCTTGGCGATAGCCTCGAAGTTGGAGCCGTAGCCGCTGGCGAAGACGGCAATCTTGAGTTTTGGCTTGTTCACCTTATTTAATAGTTACGCCCTCACCCTCTACGATGCGACCGATAACCGATGCCTTCTCGCCGTGTGACGCAAGAATCTCGATAGCCTTCGCAGCCTCCTTCTCGTCGAGTGCGATGACCATACCAACACCCATATTGAAGATGTTGAACATCTCGCGGTGAGCGATGCCACCCCACTTCTCCAGGAAGCGGAATACAGGCAGAATCTCCCAGCTGCCCTCGGTAACCTCTACACCCTGACCCTCTGAAAGGATACGTGGGATGTTCTCGTCGAAACCACCGCCTGTGATGTGGCTGATGCCGTGAACGTCGCACTGGCGGATTACATCCAGCACCTGCTTAACGTAGATGCGTGTAGGAGTAAGCAATACCTCGCCAAGTGGCTTCTCGCCCAAATCCTCGTGTGGCTGGTGAAGGTCGAAACCGTTGTCAGCAACAACCTTACGCACCAATGAGAAACCGTTTGAGTGAACACCGCTTGAGGCGATACCTACCAGCACGTCACCCACCTTGACCTTTGTGCCGTCGATGAGCTTCGCGCGCTCAACAACACCGCAAGTGAAGCCTGCGATGTCGTACTCGCCACCGCCATACATGCCTGGCATCTCGGCTGTCTCGCCACCAATCAAGGCGCAACCCGCCTGACGGCAACCCTCGGCAACCGAAGCAACGATAGCCTCAATCTTTGCTGGCTCGTTGTGACCCACAGCTACATAGTCAAGGAAGAACAGAGGCTCGGCACCCTGTGCCAACACATCATTCACGCACATAGCTACTGCGTCGATACCGATTGTGTCGTGCTTGTCCATCTCGAACGCCAACTTGAGCTTTGTACCCACGCCGTCAGTACCGCTGACCAGCACAGGCTCCTTGACGCCCAGCGAAGCCAGGTCGAACATACCACCAAAGGCTCCGATGTTACCCATCACGCCTGGACGTGAGGTTGATTTAACGTGTGACTTAATTCTGCGAACTACCTCGTAACCTGCCTCGAGGTTCACACCCGCATTTTCATAACTTTTAGCCATCTTTATATAATTTTAATTTATTTTGTTTTTCTGAAGTAGTTTACAGCGTTTGCGAAGATGCTCTGCTGCTTGTTGCCGTGAATATTCTTGAAGAGGTTCTCCTCCCAACGCTCGGTGTGACCCATCTTACCCAAAATCTGACCATTTGCCGAGATGATACCCTCGATACCATAGCTTGAACCGTTAGGGTTGTATGGTGCGCAGAGAGTAGCCTCGCCTGCTGGATCGACATACTGGAACGCTACCTGACCATTAGCAAACAACTCCTCTGCCATCTGCTCGCTCACAACGAACTTACCCTCGCCGTGACTCACAGCGATAGCGTGCTCCTCGCCCAGCTCGA
Source organism: Rikenellaceae bacterium (assembly GCA_015059905.1). Taxonomy (GTDB): domain Bacteria; phylum Bacteroidota; class Bacteroidia; order Bacteroidales; family Rikenellaceae; genus Alistipes. The sequence goes on along the minus strand of SUZN01000002.1, from coordinate 211,231 downwards.
ACGATGAAAGCCAAGGAGAGTTGGTAGTGGCTACGCGTGTGGTAACAATCTGCGAGATGTGACGGTTGATGTCGTTGCGGAACAGTGTTGGTGACTCCTTCACCACCTGACCCAGACGACCATAAGGCAGCAGACCCGACTTAACCAATGCCTGGAAGCCGTTGCAGATACCCAAAATCAAACCACCACGATCGAGCAATGAGTGGATAGCGTCGGTGATAACCTTGTTGTTCAGCACGTTTGCGATGAACTTACCGCTACCGTCAGGCTCGTCACCAGCCGAGAAACCACCACTCAAGACGAAGATGTTACACTCGTCGATGTGCTTCTTCATCTTCTCGATTGAGGCAAAGATATCCTCGGCTGTGAGGTCGCAGAAGACGCTTGTTGTAATCTTTGCGCCTGCACGCTCAAATGCCTTGCTTGTGTCGTAGTCGCAGTTTGTACCAGCAAAGACTGGGAAGTAAGCCACAGGCTGCTCGATAGCCTCGCCCTTATACTCTACCTCCTTCTTCGCTGGCTCGCTCTTGCGTGTTGAGCCGCCCTCGATACCACGATCGGGATAAATCTGACAGAACTTCTCAGCGTTGAGCTTCTGCAATGAGTCAATATTGAATGATACGCCATTGAAGATAACCTCCTCCTTTGCGATTGTCTCACCGATAAGCTCGGCTGCTGGGAACTCCAACTCCTCCACAGCCTCCACAACGATAGAGCCGTAAGAGTAGTTAAAGAGAGCCTGCTCATCCATTGTGATGTTAGCGCCCACCTTATTACCAAACGACATCTTCGAGATAGCCTCCTGCACACCACCGAAGCCTACGGCGTAGCCTGCAACGACCTTACCCTGCTCGATAGCTGATGAAACGAAGTCGAAGTTAGCCTTCAGACACTCTGTGTCAGGCATATAGTTAGCCAGCGGAGTGTGCTTTACAAGGTAGAGCTTGTGACCCGCAGCCTTCAACTCTGGGCTGATTACGGTGCGGGCATCAACTGTGGTGATACCAAATGCCATAAGCATTGGTGGTACGTTTATATCCTGGAATGTACCACTCATTGAGTCCTTACCGCCGATAGATGGCAAGCCAAGCTCAAGCTGCATCTTTAGTGCGCCAAGCAGAGCTGCCAAAGGCTTACCCCACGATGAGTCGCTGTTCATACGCTCGAAATACTCCTGATAAGAGTAACGCATCTTGTCGTAACGCGCACCCGCAGCAACAACCTTCGCAGCAGCCTCTACAACGGCATACGCCGCACCGTGATATGGACTCCATGAGGTGATGAATGGGTTGTAACCAAATGCCATAATGCTGGCTGTGTTGGTGTAGCCTGTGCCGACAGGGAGCTTCTGCACTGATACCTGTGTCTCGGTGTTCTGTGTCTTACCACCGAAAGGCATCAAAACGGTTGAAGCACCGATTGTAGAGTCGAACATCTCAATCATACCACGCTGTGATACCACATTGTCGTCCTGCAAGTTCTCTGCAACCTTCTCTTCGAGTGTGGCGCCCTTTAGCTCGCGCACGAATGGGTCGCGCTCCTCCACCTCGGCGATACGAATCTTGGTGTAGTGCTTTGCACCTGCCGAGTCGATGAACTCGCGCTTCAGGTTTACGATAATCTCGCCACCATAGAACATCTTTAGGCGGTTGGTATCTGTTACGTTGGCAACGTGTGTTACCTCGATAGACTCCTCGTGGCAGTACTCGATGAACTTATCCACATCTTTAGGCTCGATAACCACCGACATACGCTCCTGCGACTCGCTGATGGCAAGCTCGGTAGAGTTCAAACCGCTATACTTTGTAGGTACACGGTCAAGATAGATGTCCAGACCTGGAGCCAACTCGCCGATAGCAACACTCACACCACCCGCACCGAAGTCGTTTGACTTCTTGATGAGCTTTGTAACCTCTGGGCGACGGAACAGGCGCTCCAATTTACGCTCCTCGGGGGCGTTACCCTTTTGCACCTCTGATGAACACTCCTCGATAGACTTCACATTGTGCTCCTTCGATGAACCCGTAGCACCACCGATACCGTCACGACCTGTGCGACCGCCGAGCATAAGGATTACATCGCCCGCAGCAGGTGACTCGCGGCGTACATTCTCCGCCTTAACAGCACCTACTACGGCACCCACCTCCAAACGCTTTGCTACATAGTCGGGGTGGTAAATCTCACGAACGTGAGTAGTCGCCAAACCAATCTGGTTACCATAGCTTGAGTAGCCTGCGGCAGCCTTTGTGGTGATGATGCGCTGTGGCAACTTACCCGCCATAGTCTCGGCAACAGGCTTGTAGATATCGCCCGCACCCGTTACGCGCATAGCCTGATAGACATAGCTACGACCTGACAATGGGTCACGGATAGCACCGCCCAAACAAGTTGAAGCGCCACCGAATGGCTCAATCTCGGTTGGGTGGTTGTGGGTCTCGTTCTTGAACTGAAGCAACCACTTCTGCCACTCGCCATCGACATCTACGTTTACAAAGATTGAGCAGGCGTTATTCTCCTCACTCTGCTCCATATTGTCCAGCACGCCTGTCTTTTTCAGGTAGCGTGCGCCAATTGTAGCAAGCTCCATCAGGCAGAGGCTCTTCTGCTCACGTCCAAGCTCTGCACGAATCTTGCGAAGCTCCTCCAGCGTAGCATCCAGCTCTGCCGAGAGGAACGAATCGTCTATTGTAATCTCCTCAATCTCGGTAGTGAATGTTGTGTGACGGCAGTGGTCAGACCAATATGTGTCAAGGATGCGAAGCTCGGTCTCCGATGGGTCACGACCCTCCTCCTTGTAATAGTTCACCACCTCACGCAGGTCGTCGGCATTCATCGCCAATCCCATCTGCTTGCAGTAGGGAGCAAGCTCCTCATCCTTGAGTGCTGTCAAGCCGTGCAATACGGGTACAGGCTTCACCTCGGCATTCTCCATATCAGAAAGAACGCTCAAATCCTTGCGGCGTGACTCCACAGCGTTGATGTAGTAATGCTCGATGCGGGCAAGCTCCTCGTCGGTGAGGCTCTCATCGAAAATCAGGAGCTTCGATGACTTAATCTTCACATCGGCAGTAGGCTCAATCAGTCGTACGCAGTCCACAGCCGAGCTAGCACGCTGGTCGAACTGACCTGGCAGGTACTCAACCGCCAGATATTTCTTGCCCTCCAATGGGCATTCGTCGCTCACGCAGTCGGTCACAATCTCACCGAACACAGCGTAGCGGCTCTTCTCCAAAAGCTCCTCGCTAAAACCGAACAGGTCATATACGTTCAGCAGACGCAGCGATTGCATCTTTAGACCCAGGTTGTTGTTCAGCTCGCGGCGTAGAGTCTCTGCCTCGACCTGAAAGCGGGGGTATTTCTCAACAAAAATACGGTAGTTCTTCATATTATTTAATTCAAAATTCAAAATTCAAAAATTGGGCTGACGCAAAGGGAAAATTTATAAAAATATCTTCTTGTCAAGCTTGTGAATTCAAAATCGATAGTATTACAAGTGAAAGGTTGGAGCATTTTGCAATATTATTTGTTGTAAAAGAATTGCAAATGAAAACCAAAATAATTTTGAATTCTCTTTGCTCTTTGCTCTTTACTCTTTACTCTTTACTCTTTACTCTTTACTCTTTACTCTTCCCTCTTTTATCTTTTACAGCTCTGCCTCCAATACCTTCTCGGTCTGTGCCTTGCGGAAGGCAAGTAAGCGCGCCTCCAACTCGGGGTCGGTCAGGGCGAAGATTGAGGCTGCGATGAGGGCAGCATTCTTTGCGCCGTTGATGGCTGTTGTTGATACAGGAATACCGCCAGGCATCTGTACTATCGAGAGCAATGAGTCCAAACCTCCGAGAGCCGATGTCTTGATTGGTACACCGATAACGGGAACGGTTGTGAGGGCTGCTGTAACGCCTGCAACGTGTGCTGCACCGCCTGCGCCAGCGATGATAGCGCCAATACCACGTGATTTGGCAGACTCTGCATACTCCACCATAAGGTGAGGTGTGCGGTGTGCGCTGATGACACGCTTCTCGTACTCGATACCCAACTCATCCAAAGTCTCGCAAGCGGCTGACATAACGCCCCAATCGCTTGTTGAACCCATAATAACTGCTACTTTCATAATTTATCTTGATTTTAATGGTTTAATCATAGGTGCAAATATACATATATAAATATGAAATTCAAAATGCAAAATTCAAAATTACGAGAATAAATTCTCGTTTCCACTTTGTAGTTAGGCAAAATGTGAGAGAAACTTCTGTTCTTGCTCCGCAGCGTCGGTTTTTCTTTCATCTTTACCCCACCACAAGTGTGGTGTTTCCGCCTTGCTCTCTATATGAAAAAAGCACCCATTCTCGGGTGCTTTCCTGCTCCGCTATCTCACGACGGTGAAGCAGCGAAATTATCCATAAAACAAACAAAATAAACTCGTCTTACATTTTTACATTAACTGAAATAATCTATTCGGCATAAAGTCTTTTCTTCTACTGCAAAGGTCTAAAATTGAACTTTTCCACACAATACCAATATTTTGGGAAAAGCCGCGTGCCTATCACTAAAAGTAATGATTGGCATATATGAGAAAAAATCACTAATTTTGCAGTGCAAAATTCTAATGTATGTTTCTATCGGAATTAAAGAGCGGCGAAAGTGCAGTGATTATCAAGGTGATGGGACACGGAGGTTTCCGCCGTCGCATCCTTGAGATGGGCTTCGTTCGTGGTCAGCAGGTCGAGGCGGTGCTGAACGCCCCACTGCGTGACCCTATCAAATATCGCATTATGGGTTATGAGGTGTCGCTCAGACGTAGTGAGGCTGCGATGGTTGAGATACTCACCCCCTACGAGCTGCGCCAGCAGCGCAGTGACCTCTCTACATCGCCCAACGAGGAGCGTATGGAGGAGGCTATAAATGCCCGAATTAGAGAGATTAACGTCGCGTTGGTGGGTAATCCCAATTCGGGTAAAAGCTCGATTTTCAACGCCTTGACAGGCGGGCACGCCCACGTTGGGAATTACAGCGGCGTGACCGTTGATGCCCAGCGCGGAAGCCTAAAATATAAGGGTTACACAATCAACATAACCGACCTGCCTGGAACGTATGCTCTGTCGGCTTATACGCCCGAGGAGTTGTATGTGCGTGAGCATTTGGTCAGGGCGCTCCCCGATGTGGTGATAAATGCTGTGGTGGCGTCAAATCTTGAGCGTAACCTATACCTCACAACAGAGCTTATCGACCTCAATCCCAAGATGGTCGTTGCGCTGAATATGTACGACGAGCTTGAGCAGTCGGGCGCAAGGCTTGATTATGAGCAGCTGGGACGTATGATTGGTGTGCCTATGGTGCCTGTGGTAGCGCGTGAGGGCAAGGGCTTGGAGCAGCTGCTCGACGAGGTTATCCTCACCTTCGAAAATGAAAATCCCAAGGTGCGACATATCCATATCAACTACTCCTCGACGCTTGAGGCAGAGGTGAGAGGTTTGTCGGCGGTGATGAAGCGCCATCTGGACGAGCTGCCGAAGTATTTTCCACCGCGTTACTGCGCGCTGAAGATGCTCGAGGGGGATAAATCCGTTATTGGGATACTCTCCGCAGCGCCCCACTTCGAGGAGTGGCAACGGTATGCTGCAAGGGGCGCGGCACGCGTAAGAGAGGAGCTTGACGAGGATGTCGAGAGCGCTATCACCAGCGAGAAATATGGTTTTATCGAGGGTGCTTTGGCGGAGACGCTGCACATCGAGAAACAGGCGCACGAGGCTCCCACATCGATGATTGACCGCATCGTGACGCATAAATGGCTGGGTATTCCGTTATTCCTGGTGCTGATGTTTGTGATGTTCTGGACGACGTTTACCCTCGGCGCATATCCTCAAGAGTGGATTGAGCTGGGCTTTGGTTGGTTGGGTGATGCGGTCGGAGCGATGATGAGCGAGGGTGCGCTAAAGGATTTGATTGTCGATGGTATTATTGGCGGTGTTGGCTCGGTGGCTGTTTTCCTGCCTAATATCTTGATATTGTACCTCTTTATCTCGTTGATGGAGGACTCGGGTTATATGGCACGTGCGGCGTTTATTATGGATAAGGTGATGCACATCGCGGGTCTGCACGGCAAGTCGTTCATTCCGCTTGTGATGGGCTTCGGTTGCAACGTGCCTGCCATTATGGCCACTCGCACCATCGAGAGCCGCAGTAGTAGGCTGATTACCATACTGATAAACCCCTTTATGTCATGTAGTGCAAGACTTCCCGTATTCATACTTTTGGCGGGTACTTTCTTCCCTGAATGTGCGGGTGTGGTGCTGTTTGGATTGTATCTGTTTGGGTGTCTGATGGCGTTTGTGACGGCACGAGTGCTGCGTCGTTTCTTCTTTGGCGAGGACGAGACCCCATTTGTGATGGAGTTGCCACCCTATCGTGTGCCTACGCTAAAGGCTACGCTGCGACATATGTGGGAGCGCAGTGAGCAGTACCTGAAAAAGATTGGTGGTCTGATACTTGTATCGGCTGTTATCATCTGGTTCTTGAGCTACTATCCCCGTGTGGATGTATCGCCGCAGATGAGTGGCGTGCAGCAGGAACAGATGCAGTCGGAGAATAGTTATTTGGGTCGTATAGGCAAGTTCTGTGAGCCCGTGATGGAGCCTTTGGGCTTGGATTGGAGGGCGAGCGTGGCGATGTTGTCGGGCGCGGCAGCGAAGGAGATTGTGGTATCGACACTCGGCGTATTGTACTCGGTCGAGGATGCCCACGAGAATAGCACAACGCTCTCGGAACAGCTTATCGCTTCGCATAATTACTCGCGCGCGGCGGCGCTGGCGATGATGATATTTGTGATGTTATATTTCCCCTGCGTGGCTACCATAGCCGCCATTGCCCAGGAGGCTGGAGGCTGGCGCTGGGCTGCCTTCTCGGTAGTGTATAACACGCTGATTGCGTGGTTGGTAGCGTGGGTGGTGTATAATGTGGCGATGATGGTGTAAGGCGAGAGGAACCGACGCTGCGGAGCGAGAGCAGAGGGCAAATTTATTTGCACTTTGCCGAGCCGCAAGGAGGAAACACCACCCTTGTGGTGGGGTAAAGATAAAAGATTTTTCTTTGCTCTCGCGTTTGATTTTTACTGGAGGATTACCTTCGCCACCTTTGGTGTCGGGTAATGACGTGATTATATATATTCTCTTTGCTCTTTCCTCTCACGTTACATCCGTTACACTTGTTACACCCCTGTAACGCTGTAACGCTTGTAACGCTTGTAACGCTGTAACGCTTGTAACGCTGTAACGTTTGTAACGTTTGTAACAAATATAGATTGCCGCGTCACTTCGTTCCTCGCAATGACGTAAGTTATTATTCAAAACAAGAAATTCAATTTTGAATTTTGAATTTTGAATTGTATAATGGCGTAAGCCATAGGTTGTGCCGACATTGTTAAGCGTGATGACGGTAACACACTTCCAGCAGTAGATAAATATAATACATATCAAATGAAAACCTATAAAACTGACGGTCAAAACCGTGTTATATTCTCCAAGGATATGAAAGTTGCGGAGCTTGTCGATGCCGACTACTCGCTGCTTTCGATACTCCTGCGTATGGATATGCAGCTGCCATTTGGCGACCTCTCGGTGGAGGAGTTATGTCGCCGCTATGGCATTAGTGTAGAGCTATTCCTGATGATATGTCAGGTATATTCTACGGCTGACTATCTGCCTGATGTAGAGTCATTAAAGGCTAATGACTTAAAGTATGTGATTAAGTACTTAAGAGCCTCTCATCGCCTCTACCTGGGCGAGCTGCTGCCCTCCATCGGGCGTGGTGTGGAGCGCGTGCTGGAGTGCTGCGAGAAGCGTCAGCGAGATATAGTGAGCAACTTCTATCAGGGCTACTGCGAGGAGGTCAGGGCACACCTCGAATATGAGGAACAAAATATGTTCCCTTATGTAGAGAGTCTGCTGGAGTGCAAGATGCAGCCCGCAGCCTCTATCTCGCAGGCTATGGAGCACCATACCGACATATGCGAGAAGATAGATGATATAAAGAGTATCCTTATAAAGTACCTCCCCGAGGAGTGTACCTTGCAGCAGCGCTATGAGCTGTTGCGTGATGTCTATGCGATGAGTGAGGATTTGGCACGTCATACCCTCATCGAGGTTAAGATATTGGCTCCCGTAGCCGCACGCCAAGAGCAAATATTACGACGATGAAGAGGTATAGAGTAGCTATTGTAGAGCCTTCATATATTATTACAGAAGGCTTAAAGACGATACTCGCCGCAGGGGCAGAGTTTGAGGTTGTCTTTACCACTTCGTCGTGGCGCACTATGGAGGAGCGTTGGGGTGTTGTACGCCCCGATGTTGTGGTGGTAGGCACGCAGACGGATTGTGGCTCTACGCTGCGTTCCAGCGCTGTGGATTGGCACGCTGTGGCGCTCGTAGTGTTGCAGACAACCGTCAGGGAGGAGGAGTGGCTGCGCCAGGCTGATGGCGTGGTGAATATATACGACGACCAGCACCAGATAGTGCAGCACCTGCGCCGTGCTGTGGAGCAGAGTGAGACCAACCCATATAACGATAGCCACGAGCTCTCGGAGCGTGAGCAAGCGGTGCTTGTGTTGGTGGCTAAAGGGTTGGCAAACAAGGAGATAGCCGACAAGTTGAATATATCTGTCCATACGGTTATCTCCCACCGTAAGAACATAACCCACAAGACGGGTATTAAGTCGGTGGCAGGTCTTACGGTCTATGCGATGCTGAATGGGTTGATTGATGTATAGGGTTTTTCGGTAGTAAGTGTGCGGCTGTTACGCGCGTTACAAACGTTACAAGCGTTACAAACGTTACAAACGTTACAGCGTTACAGGGGTGTAACGAGTGTAACGGATGTAACGCGAGAGTAAAGATGAAAGATAAAAGATTTTTCTTTGCTCCTTTTTACTCTACGTCATCCCCCGACTTGCGTAGCAAGGCGATGGGGATCTACCATTTATTTTATCGCTATTGCGCTTTATTTTTACTGGAGGATTACCTTCGTCACTCGCTCTGCTCGTGTCGGGTAATGACGTAATTATATATATTCCTCTTTCATCTTTCCTCTTTCCTCTTTTATCTTTTATCTTTTTTTCTCCCAATTCTGCAAAAAAGAAAAAATATATGCTATATTTGCACTTATTATAAATAAGTGAGAGCCCAAACTGCGGCTTGGTAAGGCAAGCAAGCCAAAACAAGCAGGGCGGAGGTAAGCAAGACCAAAGCAAGCAATGCAGAAACGGGCAAATGAGAATTAAACATTTCCAGGACTATGACTGACAAGAAACTTCGTTTTGAGACAAAACAGATACACGGCGGTTATCACGTCGATGCGACAGGCTCGCGCGGCGTTGCCATCTACCCCACCGCAGCCTACCACTTCAAGAGCTGCGACTACGCTGCCAAACTCTTTGAGTTGAGCGAGGGCGGCAATATCTACACTCGTCTGCACAACCCCACAACGGCTGCCTATGAGGAGCGTGTGGCGGCACTCTACAACGCTGTGGGTGCATTGGCAGTGTCGTCGGGTATGTCGGCTATCCTGCTGACCGTTACGGCTTTAGCTGAGGCGGGAGATAATATCGTGGCATCGCCTTTCCTCTATGGTGGAACATACAATCAGTTCCGTATCTCGTTGCGTAAGCTGGGTATCGACTGCCGCATAGCAAAGAGCGAGCGTGCCGAGGATTTTGAGGCACTGATTGACGAGAGAACCAAGTGTATCTATGCCGAGAGTATGGGTAACCCCACCTGCGATGTGCCCGATTTGGAGGCGTTGGCAGAGGTAGCAAAGCGCAAGGATGTGCCATTTGTGGTGGATAACACCTTCGGCGCTGCGGGCTATCTGTGCAACCCATTTGAGTGGGGCGCAAATATCGTAGTGGACTCGGCTACGAAGTGGATTAACGGTCACGGTACAGCTATGGGCGGTATTATCGTCGATGGCGGTAACTATAATTGGGCAAATGGCAAGTTCCCACAGATTGATGGTCCTTCGGAGGGTTATCACGGTCTTAACCTCTACGAGGCATTTGGCGCGGCAGCATTTGTTGTGAAGTGTCGTGTGGATGGCTTGCGCGACTTCGGTTGCTGTCCTTCGTCGTTTGACTCTTACCTGATGATGATTGGTCTGGAGACCCTCTCGCTACGTGTTAAGCATCAGGTGGAATCAACGTGGAAGTTGGCGGAGTATTGTCGTCAGCACCCCAAGGTGGAGCGCGTGAGTTTCGTGGGCTTTGAGGACCACGCGGGCTATAAGAACGCGCAGAAGTATTACCGCTACGGCTCATCGGCAGTCTTTACCATCGAGCTGAAGGGCTCTCTGGACAGCACCGTGCGCTTTGTGGAGGCTCTGAAGTTGGCTGGTAATATGACTATGATTGGTGACTCGATTACGGTTGTCACTCACCCCGCCTCTACCACCCACAAACAGCTCTCGGCATCTGATTTGAAGGCTGCGGGTGTTACTCCTACCCTGCTGCGTATCTCGCTCGGACTGGAGAATGTGGAGGATATAATTGATGATTTCGAGCAGGCTTTCGCGGCGGCAGAGTAAACGCGGCAAGTGAGAATAGCGAGTATAGAGTAACGAAATGGCACAAATCTATAAATACGATAAAGAGTTCTGCCTGGAGTCGGGCGAGGTGCTGCCCTCGCTTGAGATAGCCTACGACACCTTCGGTGAGCGCAATGCTGACTCATCCAATGTGGTGTGGGTGTGTCACGCCCTGACGGCTAACTCCGACGTGGCAGATTGGTGGCCTCACACGGTGGAGGAGGGATGCTTTCTCGACCCTGCGAAGTACTACACCATCTGCGCCAACTTCCTCGGCTCACACTATGGCACTACGGGACCCCACTCGATTAACCCCTTGACGGGCGAGAAGTGGTATGGCGACTTCCCACGCATCACCGTGAGGGATATGGTGCGTTGTCATCAGCTGTTGGCGGAGCATTTAGGGATTAAGCGTGTTAAGCTATTGATTGGTAGCTCGATAGGTGGTTTTCAGTGCCTGGAATGGAGTGTTATGCAGCCCGACTTTGCCGAGCGTACAGCCTTCATCGCCACCACCCCACGTACCAAGCCTTGGGCTTCGGCTTTCAACGAGAGCCAGCGTATGGCTATCGAGGGCGACCCAACGTTTGGCAGTCGCTCCGACGATGCAGGTGCTGCGGGTATGGCTACGGCACGAAGCATTGCGCTACTAAGCTATCGCGGCGGTATGGCATATGATAAGACACAGGAGGATGCCAACCCCAACGAGGCGAGCTTTGAGCGCCGTGTGCTCTCCTATCAGCGTTATCAGGGCGAGAAGTTGCGTCGCCGATTTAATGCCTACTCCTACTATCGTCTGTCGCAGGCGGTGGACTCTCACAACCTGGGTCGCGGCAGAGGAGAGGTGGAGGAGCAGCTAAAGAAGATACGCTCGAAGAGCCTTGTGGTGGCTATCACGTCGGATATATTGTTTCCACCATCGGACCACACCATCCTGGTGGAGAACATCCCCAACGTGGAGTATCACTTGATTGATTCTGACTTCGGTCACGATGGCTTCCTTGTGGAGCACGAGCAGTTGAACGATATTATTCTCAATTTTTTGAAAGATTAGAACGAAAACAAGATAAACTATGAACGGAAAGAAATTAAACATTGGATTGTTCGGCTTCGGTACTGTGGGCAGCGGTCTGTATGATGTGCTCAAGCGCATAGGCTCGAAGAATGTTGAGATTAAGCGCATCTGTGTGCGTGATTTGAGCAAGAAACGAGCTATCGAGGCGGAGTTTACCGACAACGCTGACGACATCTTTAACGACCCTGATATCAACTTTATCGTGGAGCTTATTGACGATGCCGATGCGGCTTACACAATCGTAAAGCGTGCGTTGCAGATGGAGTTGCCTGTTGTGTCGGGTAATAAGAAGATGCTGGCACACCACATCGAGGAGCTTATCGAGTTGCAGGCGCGTTATAATGTGGCTTTGCTGTACGATGCTTCAGCGTGTGGTAGTATCCCTGTTATCCGCAACCTTGAGGAGTACTACGACAACGACCTTCTCACCTCGGTTAAGGGTATCCTGAATGGCTCGTCAAACTTCATCCTCTCAAAGATTTTCAACGAGAAGATGTCATACACCGACGCTCTGAAGCTGGCGCAGGACTTGGGCTTTGCCGAGAGCAACCCAACGCTCGATATTGATGGCTGGGACTCGCTCTTCAAGCTTATCATCATCACCATCCACGCCTTTGGTCTGTATGTCGCTCCAGAGAAGATTTTTACCTACGGTATCTCCAATATGAACGATGCCGACATCCGCTTCGCTAATGAGAAGGAGCGTCGCTTCAAGCTGGTGGCACACGTTGAGAAGATTGCAGGTAACAAGCTCATTATGTGCGTTATGCCACAGCTTATCTCACGTAATAAATACATTTACAGTGTCGAGGATGAGTTCAACGGAGTGGTTATCAAGGGTCTTTTCTACGACAAGCAGTTTATGTTCGGTCGTGGCGCAGGTGGCTACCCTACGGGCTCGGCTGTGTTGAGTGATATTACAGCTTGCTTGTATGACTACAAGTATGAGTACAAGAAGCGTAATGATTCGCAGTTGCCTGAATACACCACCGACCACTCGTTCCGCGTCTATTACCGCTATCAGGATTATGCTGACCTCGATTTGTTGAAGTTTGAGTCGGTTAGTGAGAACTACATCTCTGACGACTATAAGTATGTTGTGGGTCGCGTATCGCTGGGTGAACTACACAAGGTGCAGGATGAGTTGCGTAAGCGTGATGTGTTTATCGCTGCCTACCCTAATGACTAAAACCGTCTAACAAGGTTGTTTTTGCGTCACGCTTGCCCTCAAAATCCTCATTTGCAATAAGTAAACTGCGGTTTTTCTGGTTTCGCGTTCCTGAAAATACCTCTTGTTATACAATTTTATAAAAGAATAGAGCAGACTTGGAAAGTCTGCTCTATTTTCATTTGCGGTAATTTTGAATTTTGAATTTTGAATTTTGAATTTTGAATTCCCCTCGTTACTCGCCCTGGGTGAGTGAATAAGGCTTGTCGGCGGGAGCTGTGCCGCGACGCTTGTTGGGCTTTGAGCTCATCACAAACTCCAGCGTGCCGCCTGCTGTGAGGTCGGCGTGGGTGAGGTAAGTCTTTGTGTATAGCTTGCCGTTGAGAGTGACGCTCTTGACGTAGCGGTTTGTGTCGCTTGCACCCTCTGCCTTAATCTCCAACATCTTGCCGTTTGGGAGTGTGAGTTTCATATAAGGCAGGTATGGCGCACCCAAAACATATTGGTCAGTGCCAGGGCATACGGGATAGAAGCCCATAGCTGTGAAGATATACCACGCTGACATCTGTCCGCAGTCGTCATTGCCGCCCAAGCCGCGAATATGATTCTTATACATCTTGTTCATCACCTCGCGCACCCAATATTGAGTCTTCCAGGGCTGCGAAGTCCAGGCGTAGAGATAAGGGATGTGGTGACTTGGCTCGTTGCCGTGCACATAGCCGCCAATGAGGCAGTCGGCTGTGATATCCTCGTTTGCCTCGTAGTACTTCTCTGGCAGGTGCATACCGAACAACTCGTCGAGCTTACGCACAAACTCCTTCTCGCCACCCATATGTTTGATAACGCCAAAGACATCGTGTGGAACGTGGAATGAGAAGTTCCAAGAGTTGCCCTCGATGAAACCCTCGCCGTGAGTCTGCAATACATCAAACTCGGGTTTGAACTCGCCATTGCGGAAGCGTGGACGCGCAAAGCCAATCTCCTTGTCGTACAGGCGGCGGTAATTCAGCGCACGCTCACGATAACGCTCTGCTACCTCGTTGTTGCCCGTCTTGAGGGCTGTGTTGTAGATTGCCCAGTCGTCGTAGCAATACTCCAGCGTAGTAGATGCCGCAGTGCCCGAAGCCTCCAGCGGCACATAACCCAGCTCAACATACTCGCCAAGACCTTCGAGGTAGCCCACATTTGAGGTTGTCACCATCGCCTTCAGCGCCTCGTCGCTGTTGATGTCTGCACCCTTTGCTATCGCGTCAGCCAACACCGATGTGGCGTGATAACCACTCATACACCAGTTGTCGTTTGCCATATGACTCCACACAGGCAACAAACCGTGAACGCTCTGCTGCTGGTGGCGAATCATCGACATTGCCATATCGCGCGCTTGCTGTGGTTTCATCAGCATCAAGAATGGGTGCTCGGCGCGGTAAGTGTCCCACAATGAGAATATCGTGTAGTTCTTGAAGCCGTCGGCAGAGTGTATGTTCTGGTCCAGACCGCGATATTTGCCATCGACATCCATATAGATTGATGGGTTAATCATCGTGTGGTAGTACGATGTGTAGAACATCGCCTTCTGGTCCTCTGTGCCCTCCACCTCGATTGTCGAAAGCTCCTTGTTCCAGCTCTGTGCTGTCTGGACTGCTATCTGCTCAAAGCTCTTGTCGGCAGCCTCCGCCTCAAGGTTCTTTATCGCACCCTCGGTGCTTGTGGCAGAGAGTGCAACCTTCACCACAAGCTCGGGGTTAGCCTGTGTGTCAAACTCAAAATATGAGACCACCTTGCGACCCGCCATCTCGGGAAAATTCTTGTTTACGGGGAACTTGCGCCACCAGCCGTTGTAGAGTATGCGCTGCATATCGCGGTAGCCGTAGTTCTTGATTGGCTGCGAGAATGAGATTGCGAAATATGTGTAATTTGTTCTCGCCCAGCCGTTTGTGATACGGTAACCTGTCAGCAGATGGTCGTTCTCGACGCGGATGGATGCCCACAGCGTCTTGCCGTCGTAGTTGTATATGCCGTGATTGAGGTCAAGAATGATACGACCCTGCTCATCCTTGGGGAATGTGTAACGATGCACGCCCACACGAGGTGTTGCGGTGAGCTGTGCCTTCACCTTGTAGTCATCAAGCGTCACCTCATAATAGCCAGGTGTCGCCTTCTCGCTCTCGTGCGAAAAACGTGAACGGTAGCCCGCATCGGGATTGTCGGCGGTGCCTGGATTAAGCTTTAGCTCGCCTGTGGTAGGCATAATGAGAATGTCGCCCAGGTCGGAGTGACCTGTACCGCTGAAGTGGGTATGACTGAAGCCGACTATTGTCTTGTCCTTGTATTGATAGCCAGCACAATACTCATAAGTCTTGGGTTGATACTGACCGTTGATGTTGTGAGGAATAGTGTCGGTGTCGGGGCTCAACTGCACGATGCCGAAAGGAGCGCACGCACCAGGGAATGTGTGTCCCATACCGTCGGTGCCAATCATCGGATTGACATAATCAATGGGTCGTTTTGCCTGCTGGGCGAACACCGCAACAGCACTCACACACAGAGCCACAATGCAAAGCAAAAAATTCTTTTTCATATTATTAGTGATTAAAGTTTGTAGTTACACTTGTTTGTTGCTTTTTGCAAAGATAGCATAAATTCTCAAATATAATATAGGTAGGTCGAAATGAATGAGTTGAGAAAGGTTGTTGAAGTTTGGGATGCTAAACTTACGGGAGTTTACTCACGTAAAATAAAGGCATAAAAAAAGCGACTGATAATATTCAGTCGCTCGCCATCTTGTTTGCGGTGCGTAGGGGACTCGAACCCCTGACCCCGTGCGTGACAGGCACGTATTCTAACCAGCTGAACTAACGCACCATTTGCTGATTGCGATTGCAAAGGTAGTACAAAAATGTTATTCTGCAAATTTTTGAGCAAAATTTTTTAATAATTTTAGTCTAAAAAATGTGCTGTTGTTGTAATGTGTTGATTTTCAACGTGCGTTTTGTGAGCTCGCTACTGCTTTGCTATTGCTGTTTTTGACTGCACTTTAGCTCTAACAGGGTTATTTCGGGTCGTGCCCCTATTCTCATTGGGTATAATCCGTAGCCTACGCCATCATTTATATATAAGTATCGCCCTTGCTCCTCATACAGCCCACTCCATCGTTTGTAGAGTAGCATCGATGGCGATAGTCGCCACTGCCCCACTTTGGCGGCAATCTGCATTGCGTGAACGTGCCCCGAGAGTGTCAGGTCGGCAGGGTACGCCTCGCGGATATTATCCCATAGCTGCGGCAGGTGTACGAGCGTGATGTTGAATACCTCGCGTGGTGTGTTGATATATATACTGTCAAGCGTCACCTGCGACATATTTGATGAGTGACGCTTCTCCTGCAACGACTGCGAGAAGGATATTCCTGTGAGCGAGATGGAGTCCTTGCCGCGATGGATGTATTCGGTTTGGTTGTCAAGCGTGCGCCATCCCATCTGCCGCTGCTTCTCCATCAGCTGGCGTGTGTTCTCTTTGAGTGTTAGGCGTATAGAGTCGCGAATATATACTCCGATGTCGTGGTTGCCTGTGATGGAATATACACCATCTGTTGCCTTCAGACGCTTCAGTATATTAACTATTTGCGGTGTAATCTCGCTGTGGCGGATGTCTATCATATCGCCGCAAAATGCCACCATATTGGCATCTAGCGAGTTGCTCAACTCAACCACCTCGGCAATCTCCTTTTCTGCATCGACGAGGTTGCCAGCGTGGATGTCACTTATCTGTACTATGCGGTAACCATCGAACGCCTGCGGCAGACGTGAGGATTGTATTGTAACCTCATTTACAACATAATCGGTACGAGTAACAGCCATTCCGTAGAGGAACAGCGCCACTGCCACAAGGCTACACGCAGCGCCCACTGCCCTCACCCACTTGTTGCGGCTGATGACGTAGAAGAAACTAAATGGCAAACGCGCCACCACGCCCACCATAAAGAGGTAGTTTGTCCAGCAAGCCAGCGCACTCATCGGTATGTGGTTGTCGAACGAGAATAGATATAGCGGCAGGTTGATAATGGTGGGTAATGTGTCGAGAATGGCGAGTGTTATCATCCAGCCCCTCTGACGTTTCGGGTTGTGGCAGAGCCTGCTGAGCATCAGGTAGTCCAGCAGAAGCGAAAGCAGCGAGCAAAATGTAAATATCCAAGCCATAGTGTGTCGTGTTGCCGTGCCCCAGGCGCAACCATTTGGCATATTAGTTGCGATTTTGAGGGCGTGAGTTATATCTTGGACAAAGTTACGGATTTTATTTTAATAATGTGCTTTTGAAACTCTTGACTTTGCTCGGGATAACTATTGAAGGTATAATAATTTCAAAATCTAACAGTTATGAAGACAATTCGACATTTTGTTTTGTTGGCTGCGCTGCTGCTCTCGGTGGGTGGCGTGTCGGCTCAATCGTCGAGCGAGGAGTATCAGCCGACGGTGTTTATGATGCTCTCGGAGCGAGGCGGCAGAGGTCATCATGGTGGTGCCTATGAGCTTGTGGCAGAGCAGCAGAGGGGTGCAAATGATGTGATTGAGATGTTTGAGATGACCTCGCGTGAGGGCTTTCAGCAGACTCCTAATCCGCAGTTTATCTTCTCTACGCGCAACAACCGCTTTGCGTTGGGTATTGGCGGTTATATCAATCTGCGAACAAGCTACGATTTTAAGGGTGCGGTGGATGATATCGACTTTGTGCCTTACGCCATCCCTATGACAGCAACCTATGCCAACCGTCAGCGTGTGATGATGGATGCGACAGCGTCACGCCTCTTTACCAAGGCGGTGATTAAGTCGCGCAAGCTGGGTCCTGTGGTTGCCTATGTTGATATGGATTTTCGTGGTGGCGAGGAGTTTTCTTATACCCCTCACCTGCGCTCGGCTTATGTCTCAATGTTGGGCTTTACGGCTGGTCGTGATGTGACTACCTTCTGTGACCTTCGTGCTGTGCCTGAGACAATCGACCATCGAGGTCCTAACGCCTATAACTTCAACTTTGCCACGATGTTACGCTATGAACTCTCGGTGTTGCAAAATCATCTGACGATGGGTCTTGCGCTGGAGATGCCTGTCGTCAGTGGCACCTATGGCGAACATTTCCGCCCTATCTCACAACGTGTACCCGATGTGCCTATGTATGTCGAGTATTCGTGGGGTCGAGAGTGTCGCAGCCACGTGAGAGCCTCGGCGGTGTTAAGAAATATGTATCTGCATAATGCCACAACGGGCGAGAATACAAGCCTCTTTGGCTGGGGTGTTCAGGCGAGTGGTCGCTTGGCTCTGTGTGATATGTTTACGCTCTATTTCAACGGTATCTACGGCAAGGGTATTACGCCATATATTCAGGACTTGACAGGCAGCGGACTCGATTTCACTCCAAATCCCGAAAATCTCAATCAGATACAGACTATGCCTATGTGGGCAGTGCAGGGCTCGGCGCAGGTGAATATCATCCCCGAGGTCTTTTGGTTTTCGGGCGGATACTCGGTGGCTCGTGTGGAGCAACATAATGGTTACTATGCTGCAAGTGAGTATCGCCGAGGAACTTACATCTTCGGAAACGTATTCTACAAGCTCACCGATAACTTTACCCTCGCGGCGGAGTATTTGCACGGAGGACGCAAGAATATGGATGGACTGAAGGGCGATGCCAACCGCTTGAGTATTATGGTGCAGTATAATTTTTAACCTCTCGCTCTAACTTGCGAAATGAGATGAGGGTTTCCGATTTTGCTATCGGAGACCCTTTTGTTGTTTGTATGGGGATTTTTTCTTATTTTTGGCATTGTGAAACAGATAATTCCCATAGTCTTGATGTTTGCAGCGGCACTTTTGCCGCTATGCTTTGTGTCGCACTATGACCTTTGTCAGGAGCCACCACAGGTGGAGCTTCCGCCCAAACGTCTGCGTATGGTCGTGGCGGGCGACTTGATGCAGCACACGCCACAGCTTACGGCGGCACGTCAGGCGGATGGTAGCTATGATTACACCGAGTCGTTTCGATATGTGGCAAACTATTTTCGTGATGCCGACCTCGCTGTTGTAAATCTCGAAACAACCCTCTCGCGCGGTGGCGAATATACGGGTTATCCCTGCTTCTGCTCTCCGTCGGAGGTTGCTGTGGCGATGCGGGATATGGGTGTGGACGTGGCTCTGCTGGCGAATAACCACTGCCTGGATAGAGGTGCTGTGGGTGTTCGCAGAACGGCAGATGTGCTTGATTCTTTGGCTATTGAACGTATGGGAGTGTTCCGCGATAGCGCAGATTTTCGGCAAAATAACATAAAATACATCAAGCGTGGCGGTGTGCGTCTGGCGATGCTGAACTACACCTACGGAACAAATGGCATACCTGTGCCAAAGGGTGTGGTCGTCAATTTGCTTGATACGGTGGCTATGGGGCGCGATTTGCAGATGATTGAGCGAGATAAGGTTGATTGCGTGGTGGCTTTTCTGCATTGGGGCAATGAGTATGAGCGCCAACCCAACCGCAGCCAACGACGGATGGCGGAGTTTCTGAAACGTAATGGTGTGGATATTATTGTCGGCTCGCACCCTCACGTTGTGCAACCCTATGAGCAAGATGAGGCGGGACGGATTGTGGTCTATTCGCTTGGTAATTTTGTCTCAAATCAGCGTAAAAGATATACCGATGGTGGCTTGATGGCTGTGATTGATATTGAGGAAGATACATCGGGCAAACTAAAGTATTACATTAGGTGCATACCTGTTTGGGTCCATCGTCCTCGTTATACCCTCCTGCCACCCGAAGTTGGTGACACCATTCGCCTTGATGCCGCCTCGCGCGAGGCATACAACGTCTTTCGGAGTGATACCCGCCTGTTGCTTGACAAGGGTGTATAAAAACTGCCGACCCAAAACGGAATCGGCAGCGAAGAAAAATCGTTGTATAAAGTGTTTTAATAATTCTCCTTCTTTGGCTCGAAGTATGCCTGAGCGTGTGCGCAAGCTGGACACTTTATAGGAGCCTCCTTTGCCAGAATGATGTAACCGCAGTTACGGCACTGCCACCAAATCTCGTTGTCGCGAACAAATACTGTACCCTCTGTAACGCGCTCCAAGAGCTTCAGATAACGACGCTCGTGCTCTGCCTCTACCTTTGCAATCTGACGGAATGTCTCTGCAATCTCTGCAAAACCCTCCTGGTCAGCAACCTCTGCGAAACTTGAGTAGAGTACCTCCCACTCCTCGTGCTCGCCCATAGCAGCAGCCAACAGGTTCTCCTTGGTTGTGCCAATCTTGCCAGCTGGGTAAGTGGCTGTAATCTCCAAATCGCCACCCTCCAAATACTTAAAAAATCTCTTTGCGTGCTCCTTCTCCTGGTCAGCAGTCTCGGCGAAAACGCCTGCAATCTGCTCAAAACCCTCCTTCTTTGCTACACTTGCGAAGAATGTGTAACGGTTGCGTGCCTGGCTCTCGCCTGCGAATGACTTCAAGAGATTCTTCTCTGTCAATGTGCCTTTGATGCTCATAAATTTCTGTTGTTTTATGGTTTGTTGTTAATTTCTTTATCCAGTGCAAAAATAGAAAATTTTTTATCATCTGCAACACAAAATCAAGAATAAAAATTTATAGTGCTATAAAAATGTCTTATAGTTGCCTGCCGCGACCAATCCACCCGCCCCTCGGGGCAATAAAAGTGCGCCCTTTTATATAAAAAGGTGCGTGGAAGTTGGATGTGAGAATATAATTTTATATATTTGTATTTATTATAAAACTACTAACGAATTATGGCTCAAAAGGAGTATGATATTTTTATCAGTTATCGCCGTGTGGGAGGCGCTGACAAAGCGCGAATTCTGAAAACTGAACTTGAGGCACGAGGATACAAGGTTTTTTTAGATTACGATGAGTTGAAAGATGGAGTTTTTGATAAACGTATTATGGATGCTATCGACTCTTCGCCTATCTTTATGTTTCTGCTTACGCCTAATTCGTTGGAACGATGTATAAATGAGGATGATTGGGTGCGTAGAGAGATAGAGTATGCGGTGGATAATCGCAAACACTTTATTCCCATCAATCCCGACTGCACATTTATGTCGCTTCCCGACAACCTGTCAGACAAAATCAAGGAGGGCTTGGGGCAGCATCAGTTTACCGATGTGATGTTTGGACAACTTTTCAATGCGTCAATTAACGAACTTATAAAAGATCGTATTCGCCCTGTTTTGACGGAATGGGGTCGTGTTAATGCCGCTTCTTCAAGAGGTGCTATTGTGCGTATTGAGGCAGATCTCGATTGTCGTATTTTGCGTTTTGGTAAGGAGATTGGTTTGGCACAGAGTGGCGATATCGCGGAGATAAAACTCCCAAAGGGTAAGCATAAACTGCAGTTTGTAGGGTTGGAAAACAGCGCTGATAGCTATGAGTGTTTGTTGTCGGTAGAAGATCTTGAATATGAAGACTATATTGAGGTAAAACTTCTTGATAAATATAATGCTCGCAGAGCAAAGGAGGAGGCGGAACGAAAGGCGAGAGAAGAAGCGGAACGGCAGGTTTATTTATTAGGTTTACCCGATGATGAATTTAAGTGTTTTAAGGAAAATGATAAATATGGATTCAAAGTAGCATCTACGGGTGAAATAATAATTCCTTTGATATATGATGATGCTTGGGGTTTCAGCGAAGGCTTGGCGAAGGTTAAATTAAATGGTAAATGGGGTTTTATAGATAAAACAGGTAAAGAGGTAATTCCTTTGAAATATGATGGTGCTGATGATTTCAGTGAAGGCTTGGCGAGTGTTAAATTAAATGACAAATATGGCTTTATTGATAAAACAGGTAAAGAGGTTATTCCATTGAAATATGATTATGCTGATAATTTCAGGGAAGGCTTGGCGAGTGTTAAATTAAATGGTAAATGGGGTTTTATAGATAAAACAGGTAAAGAGGTTATTTCTTTGAAATATGATGGTGCTTGGTATTTCAGTGAAGGCTTGGCGAGGGTTGAATTAAATGACAAATATGGCTTTATTGATAAAACAGGTAAAGTGGTTATTCCATTGAAATATGATTATGCTCGGAATTTCTTTAATGGCAAAGCTGAAGTTTATTTAAATGACGAAAGGTTTTATATCGACAAAAACGGAAATCGCATAGAATAAAACAAATAAAAACATTGAAGTGTCGGGTTTTGCTCGGCACTTTTTTGTTATGCGGGGAATTTTTATTATTTTTGCATGAATTACCCAAAATTTGGAAAAATATAAAACTAACAATATATGTCAGACGAGAAAATTATCTTTTCGATGGTGGGTGTCTCAAAGACCTTCACCAACCAGAAAAAGGTGTTGAACAACATCTATCTGTCGTTCTTCTACGGCGCTAAAATCGGTATCATCGGTTTGAACGGTTCGGGTAAATCTACTCTGATGAAGATTATCGCAGGTATCGACAAGAACTATCAGGGCGAGGTGGTGTTTGCACCAGGCTACTCTGTTGGTTATCTTGAGCAGGAGCCAAAGCTCGACGACAGTAAGACCGTTAAGGAGGTTGTCGAGGAGGGTTGCGCCGCAACGGTTGCCCTGCTCAAAGAGTACGAGGATATCAATATGAAGCTCTGTGAGCCTATGTCGGACGACGAGATGAATGCTCTCATCGAGCGTCAGGGCGAGCTTTACGAGCAGATTGACCACGTCAATGGCTGGGAGCTTGACAGCGTGCTGGAGCGTGCTATGGATGCCCTGCGTTGTCCCGACCCTGACCAGAGTGTGGCTGTTTTGTCGGGTGGTGAGCGTCGCCGTGTGGCTCTTTGCCGTCTGCTTTTGCAGCAGCCAGATGTGCTGTTGCTTGATGAGCCTACCAACCACCTCGATGCAGAGTCTATCGACTGGCTGGAGCAGCACTTGCAGCAGTATAAGGGTACGGTTATCGCTGTTACCCACGACCGTTACTTCCTCGATAACGTAGCAGGCTGGATTTTGGAGCTTGACCGAGGCGAGGGTATTCCTTGGAAGGGTAACTACTCGGGCTGGCTCGACCAGAAGTCAAAGCGTCTGGCACAGGAGGAGAAGCAGGAGTCGAAGCGCCGCAAGACCCTTGAGCGCGAGCTTGAGTGGGTGCGTATGTCGCCATCGGGTCGCCGTGCCAAGAGCAAGGCTCGTCTGTCGGCCTACGATAAGTTGATGAACGAGGATACAAAGCAGAAGGAGGAGAAGCTCGAAATCTTCATCCCTAACGGACCACGTTTGGGCGATGTGGTTATCGAGGCTCACGATGTGAAGAAGGTCTTTGGCGACCGCATCTTGTACGAGGGCTTGAACTTCTCGCTGCCACCAGCAGGTATCGTGGGTGTGATTGGTGCTAATGGTACGGGTAAGACTACCCTATTCCGTATGATTATGGATCTGGAGAAGCCTACCGAGGGTACATTCACCGTAGGTCAGACCGTGAAGTTAGCGTATGTTGATCAGCAGCACAAGTCTATCGACCCAGAGAAGAGTGTGTATGAGGTTATCTCGCAGAATAGCGACCTTATCACATTGGGTAACCGTCAGATCCCATCACGCGCCTATGTGGCTCGCTTTAACTTCAGCGGTGCTGATCAGGAGAAAAAGTGCGGTATGTTGTCGGGTGGTGAGCGTAACCGTCTGCACCTCGCCCTTGCACTCAAGGAGGAGGGTAACGTGCTGTTGCTTGATGAGCCTACCAACGATATTGATGTTAATACACTGCGTGCGTTGGAGGAGGGTCTGGAGAACTTCGCGGGTTGTGCTGTGGTTATCTCTCACGACCGTTGGTTCTTGGATCGTATTGCAACCCACATCCTTTCGTTTGAGGGTGACTCGAAGGTTGTATTCTACGAGGGCTCATACTCGGAGTACGAGGAGTGGAAGAAGTTGCAGGGAATGGATACTGCCCCAAAGCGTGTGAAGTATAAGAAGCTGATGGAGTAATCAGCATTAGAATAATTTATAAAGGCGTTACGCCTTAATTTTGAATTTTGAATTATAATATATGGCACAGAAACCATCAATTCCAAAGGGTACGCGCGATTTTTCTCCAGCCGAGATGATGCGCCGTACATATATTTTCGAGACAATCAAGAGGGTGTTCCGCACCTATGGCTATGCGCCGTTGGAGACACCTTCGATGGAGAATCTCTCAACGCTGCTGGGTAAGTATGGCGATGAGGGAGACAAGCTCCTCTTTAAGATTCTCAACTCGGGCGACTACGCTGCTGGCTTGAATGACGAGCAGATACGTCAGGCATCGAAGATTTGTGAGAAGGGTCTGCGTTACGATTTGACAGTTCCTTTCGCTCGTTACGTTGTGCAGCATCAGAGCGAGATTACATTCCCATTCAAGCGTTATCAGGTGCAGCCCGTGTGGCGTGCCGACCGTCCACAGAAGGGTCGCTACCGCGAGTTTTATCAGTGTGACGTGGATGTTATCGGCTCTCGTTCACTTCTGAATGAGGTTGAGCTGATTGAGATTGTGGAGCGTGTATTCGCGCTGCTCGGTATTGGCGTGACGTTGAAGATGAACAACCGTAAGATTTTGTACGGTATCGCCGAGGCTATCGGTCACGCTGACAAGATGATGGATATCACTGTCGCAATTGATAAGCTGGAGAAGATAGGTCTTGACAACGTGAAGGCGGAGCTTGCCGAGCGTGGTCTTGATGAGGAGGCAATCGCGAAGTTGCAGCCTATCCTTGAGCTCTCGGGTACAAATGCTGAGAAGTTGCAGAAGCTCGCGGATGTTATCAGCTGCTCTGAAACGGGTATGAAGGGTATTGAAGAGATGACCGAGATTTTCGGCTATGTGGAGGATGCTGACATCAATCTTCGCATCGAGCTTGACCTCTCTTTGGCACGCGGCTTGAACTACTACACAGGTGCAATCTTCGAGGTTAAGGCGGAGGATTTCGCTATCGGCTCAATCTGTGGCGGTGGTCGTTACGATGACCTTACAGGTATCTTCGGCTTGCCAAACACTTCGGGTGTGGGTATCTCGTTTGGTGCCGACCGTATCTACGATGTGATGGTAGGTTTGGATTTGTTCCCCGAGGAGGTTGATTTCACTACGAAGGTGATGTTTGTAAACCTCGGTAAGGAGGAGGTGCTGGAGTCGCTCAAGATTATGCGTAAGTTGCGTCTGGCGGGTGCGGCAACCGAGATTTATCCCGAGCCTGCGAAGATGAAGAAGCAGATGGAGTACGCTAACCGTCGAAACATCCCTTACGTTGTTATCATCGGTAGCAACGAGTTGCAGGAGCGAAAGGCTACGGTTAAGAATATGCGTACGGGAGAGCAGATGTCGGTTGATTTTTGTGAGGTGTCTGATTTGGCATATTTATAGATTGAGAAGAGTAGTTACATATATCATCTTGTTAGTGTTGAGCCTGCTGCCTTGTGTGGTGCAGGCTCAACGCACTGATGATGCTGTGATGCAGCTCCAGAAGCTCAATCGTGTCTATCGCCACCTCTACAACGCATATGTCGATAGTGTCAATATGGAGCAGCTGGTCGAGGGTGGTATCCGTGCAATGCTGGAGGAGCTTGACCCCCACTCGGTCTATCTAGATAAGAAGGAGATGAAGGCTTCGCAGGAGGTCTTTGAGGGTGAGTTCAGCGGTATTGGTGTGGAGTATAATGTGTTGAACGACACGATTATAGTGGTTAATACTGTCGTGCAGGGTCCAGCCGAGAGTGTGGGTGTTATGGCAAATGACAGAATTGTGGAGATTGACGGCGAAAATGTCGTTGGCGTAGAGCGTAGCGATGTGCCACCAAGGTTGCGTGGCGAGCGTGGTACGGTTGTAAAGATTGGCGTGCGCCGCAAGGGCGTGGAGGAGATGCTCAATTTTTCCATTACGCGCGATAAGATTCCTATCACAACTGTCGATGCTGCCTATCTTGTTAAGGATAAGGTGGGATACATTAAGGTAAATCGTTTTGGTCGCACCACGATGAGTGAGTTTGGTGAAGCGGTGGCTCGTTTGGGTGAGTTGGATGCCTTGATTTTGGATTTGAATGATAATGGCGGCGGATTGCTCGACCAGGCTGTCGGGTTGTCGGGTTATTTCATTCCGCGCGATAGCTTGGTGGTATATACCGAGGGTCGTGCGGTGGAGCCTCGGTACTATTTTGCCAAGGATGGCGGTGTGTTTGATGGTCGCCTGGTTGTGATGATAAACGAGTCGTCGGCGTCGGGCAGCGAGATTGTTGCAGGTGCTGTGCAGGACTGGGATAGAGGCGTGATTGTTGGTCGTGAGAGCTTTGGTAAGGGGTTGGTGCAGAGTCAGATACCTTTGGGTGATGGCTCGGCTATGCGACTGACTGTGGCGCGTTATCATACTCCATCGGGTCGTGTCATTCAGCGTCCTTACGAGATGGGTCATCGTGATGAATACCTAAAGGCTCACGCTGACCGTATGCGCTCGACGCAGAGCGATAGTTTGAAGCGTGAACTCCCTAAATTTAAGACCCTGATGTCGCAGCGCGAGGTCTATGGTGGTGGCGGTATTCGTCCCGATGTGATTGTCGAGAGCGATACGACGATGATTAGCAAATATATGATGCGTGTTGTGGCGCAGGGAGTATATAATGATTTTTTGCTCGATTATCTTGACCGCAATCGTGCGAGGTTAGAGGCGGACTACCCCACTTATGAAAAGTTTGAAAGTGATTTTTACCTCTCGGATGAAGATTTGCAGCAGCTTGTTGAGCGCGCAAAGACGAAGGGTGTGGAGTATGACGAGGCGGGCTATGAGCAGTCGCGCGAGTTGATGCGTACGCAACTCTCGGCGATGATTGCCCAGCGTTTGTTCACTTCGTCGGAGTTTTATCGATACATCAACCCTCGCTTGAATGATATTTATCGTAAGGCTGTCGAAATCGTTGAAGATTGGAGTGCTTTGGCTGTGCCAATCTTGAAAAATCCTTTGAAATAAAAGACTTTTTTCCATAATAATTCGAAAATATTTGCCTGTTTGGAAAATGTTTCGTAATTTTAACATCTGAAATAACAACTTAATTATTATGGAATCTGAATTTTTAACCGAAAAGAAAGATGTCACCGAGTATGGTGACACGGTGTATGCCAAAATGGTTAAAGCAGGTCATCGCACCTATTTCATAGATGTTAAGACAACACGTCAGAATGACCACTTTATAAGTATCACTGAATTACGCAAGAAGATTACAGCCGATGGCTTTGTGAATGAGCGTAATAAGGTCTTTGTTTATCAGGAGGATTTTGGTAAGTTTGTGAGTGGCTTGCGAGAGGTCTTGGATTATGTCCAGACGTTGGGTTGTCCTATTGACGAGGAACTTATTCGCAAGTAATCCCTTTGGTGGGATAGACCTTTCTGGGTCATAAATAGTGTGGGAGAATATGAATGAGCTGCGCAGTGTGCTGTTGGGTTTTAGTGGCGGTATTGATAGTTCGGCTGCCGTAGGAGTGTTGCGACAAGATGGTTATCGGGTTGTTGCGCTCACGTTGGATACTACGGGAGACGAGGAGTTGGTTGCCACAGCCCGAAAGCAGGCTGCGCAGCTTTCTGTTGAACATTACGTCAAGAGTGTGAAGGATGATTTTCAGCAAAAGATAATTTCCTATTTTATATCAAGCTATGCCGAGGGGCGTACCCCTGCACCCTGCACATTGTGCAATCCGTTGATTAAATGGCATCATCTCTTGCTGGAGGCTGACCGTCTGGGTGTGGAAAAGATTGCAACGGGTCATTATTTCAATGTGGAGCAGGTTGATGGCAACTATTATGTTGCGCGAGCTGCCGACCGTCGTAAGGACCAATCATACTATTTGTGGGGTTTGTCACAACGTGTGCTTGAGCGTGTAGTGACTCCTATGGGGCAGAAGATTAAGAGTGACATTGCGGTCTCTACTGCGCCAAGAAAGGAGAGTATGGGTGTCTGTTTTCTGCGTGGCAAAGGGTATGGCGATTTTATAGCCGAGCATTTGCCGATGGCTGTTCGAAGTGGTGAAATTGTGACGCTTTCGGGTAAGGTCGTTGGGCGGCACGAGGGAATTGCATTTTACACTATTGGTCAAAAGCGAGGCGTTACGGGCGGCTCGGTTGTGAGGATAGATGCTGAACGTAACCTCTTGATTGTAGGAGAGAATAAAGATTTATTTCATTCAATACTTGAGGTGGAGAATTGCAACATTGTTTGCGAGGAGGAGCTGCTTTCGGCAGATGATGTTCAGGTCGTAGTGCGCGGTTTTGGTCGTAATCCCGAAGGCTTTGCACGTGCGATTGAACGAATAGATGGTGCTTATCGCGTTACGTTGGATGACCCTGCGTGGGCGCCTGCTGTGGGGCAACCTGTGGTCTTTTATCGTGGCGACAGAGTTTTAGGTGGTGGAATTTTAGAGAGATATTATTAGGATATGAGACGTTTTGGTTTGATTGGAAAGAAGTTGGGACACTCTTTCTCTGCACGATATTTTGCCGAGAAGTTTGAGCGTGAAGGTTTGCAGGACTGCGACTATTCGTTGTATGAGTTGCCCGAGATTGAGTGTGTCAAGGAATTTATGCTAAAGCCTAACCTTGTCGGTTTTAACGTCACTATCCCCTATAAACAACAGGTTATCCCCTATCTCGATGATTTGCATCCACAAGCGGCGGAGGTTGGTGCTGTGAACTGTGTGCAGATTTTGCCAGACGGCAGGAAGATTGGCTATAATACCGATGTGGATGGCGTTCGTGTGTCGCTCAATAAATTGCTCGGTGGGGATAAAGTTGAATCAGCGTTGATTCTTGGTACGGGCGGTGCGGCGCAGGCGGTGGATTATGTGTTGCGTGAGCGAGGGATTGAACTCAAGGTTGTGTCGCGCGATAAGAGTCGTGGCGATTTGGCCTATGATGACCTTACGCAAGATGTTCTGTCGGCTCACCGCTTGATTATAAACGCCTCTCCAGTAGGAATGTTCCCTGCTTGTGATGATGCCCCAGCCATCCCCTATGCGATGCTTTCAGGCTCGCACTATCTGTTTGATTTGGTCTATAATCCGCTCGTTACGCGCTTTATGGAGCTTGGTGCCGCGCAGGGCGCAAAGACCCTCTCTGGCATAGATATGCTCTATGCTCAAGCCGAGTCGGCGTGGCGGATTTGGAACGAGTAACGAGTGTTAGCTTTAGCTGGAGTATGCTTCCAGCACCTCTTCTGCTCTCTGCTTATCCTTTGCCTGGATAACAAGCTGCGCTGGCATTACGCCTGTTGGGTATAGTGCCGACATAATCTCATTTTGGATTGTCGCCCAGATACCTTCACCTTCCAAAATTGACTTGTCCCATTCTGCGTCGTTTACAGAGTCGTACTCTCGAATGACGATAAGATTTTTCTCGCTCATATTCAACTGGTTTTAAGCCTCTTTAACAAAGTTACAGATTTTGTTAATAACTTGCAATCATTAAACCAAAATAATTCTCTTTTTTATTATTATATTTGTGTGGGGAAATCTCGCGATTATCTCTATATATGACTTTTTGTGTTTTGACCAGAGTGGATTGACGATGAAATATGCAGGCAAAATATTAGCTTTTGTGGCTTGTGCTTTGGTGTGTGTGGCGCTATGGAAGGTACACACACCCAAAGGTTTGGCTCTGTCCGAGGAGCGAATGTCGTTGGCGGATAGCGTTATTGGGAGTGCAATCGCAAGGGGCGATTTTCCTGGCGCTGTGTTGTGCGTTGTGGGGCGTGCTGCCGATGGTGAGTCAATGGGCGACGTGCTCTATCTCAAGTCATATGGCAATCGTCAGGTCACCTCGGGTTGTGATGCAGAGGGAAAGTTTGTGGCTGACACCATTGAAATGACCGAGGATGCGGTGTTTGATTTGGCGTCGGTGAGTAAGTGTGTGGGCACTACCCTCTCGTTTATGCGATTGGTGGAGGATGGAAAGGTGAGAATTGACGACCCTGTGGCGCGTTATATAGAGGATTTCAAGCCCTGGGAGAGTAAGCCCGAAAAGCGTGGCGAGGAGGTTGAGCGTGAGGTTATAACGGTGCGTCATCTGCTCAATCATACATCTGGCTTGGCGCCAGGCATATATGTTCCGTCTTTTCTGAAGCGATATGAGGTGTGGGGAGACCCAATGCAGCAAAACTTGCGCGATTCGCTTATTACGTATCTTGCGAAGGATGCTGCGCGTAACACTCGCCCAGGCGAAAATATGCGATATAGTTGTTTGAATTTCATCACGTTGCAGGCAATCATCGAGCGCACGTCGGGAGAACGATTGGACCACTATGCACGCCGAAATGTGTTTGAGCCATTGCAACTGAAAAATACCTGGTACAACCCTATTGACGAGCGCGAAAAGCCATTTGCTGCCGATACGCCCATTGTGCCTACTTCGGTCGAAGGTGGCAGGTTGCTTGTCGGCGAGGTGCACGACCCTACGGCAAGAGTGGTAAACCGAGGTGTGTCGGGCAATGCGGGTTTGTATTCTACGGCGGAGGATTTGGCTGTGGTGGCGTCAATGCTGATGAATGGCGGTGTGGTGAGTGTAGAGCGTGATGATGTGTGGGGCAAGTTGGGCTTTAAGCAGAAAATTAGGCTCTATTCACAACACTCGGTTGATACATTCTTTGAGCTTACCGATGAGTGCCGCTCACACGGTAGAACGCTCGGTTGGGATACGGGTTCGTTTGGCGATTTGGATGATTATGAGCGTGTGATAAACCACACAGGCTACACGGGAACATCCATTCAGATGAATCTCGACACGGGCATAGCTGTGATTTTGCTCACCAACAGAGTGCATCCGCTGGATGATGGCTCGGTGGGTCGCACACGCGCGTTGGTTACAAACATAATTAGTTCGGCAATAAAATAATTTGGATATAGATATGCAAGACTTTGTTCATCTTCACGTTCACTCTCAATATTCGCTTCTTGACGGTCAGGCGAGCATCCCTCGTCTGGTGGATAAGGCTATTGCTGACGGTATGCGCGGTATCGCCATTACCGATCATGGCAATATGTTTGCTATCAAGGAGTTCTGGAACTATGTGAAGAAGAAGAACGGTGCGCGCAAGGATAAAATCAAGGAGCTGAAGTCGAAGATTGAGGCTTTGCAGGCGGAGCTTGAGAGTGCGGACTCCCCTACTACGGAACAGAGCGCCGAACTTGCGAAGATGAAGGCGGAGCTGGACTCTATACCCAAAGAGGATTTCAAGGCAATCATCGGTTGCGAGGTCTATGTGGCGCGCCGCGCTATGCACCTGAAGGAGGAGAAGCAGGATCAGAGCGGTTATCACCTCATCCTTTTGGCGAAAAACAAGGTCGGCTACCATAACCTGATTAAGATTGTGTCGCGCGCGTGGACCGAAGGATATTATATGCGTCCGCGTACCGACCGTAGCGATATTGAGAAGTATCACGAAGGCTTGATTTGCTGCTCGGCGTGCTTGGGTGGCGAGGTGCCCAAACGTGTCACGAATGGCGATATGGAGGCTGCCGAGGAGGCTGTGCAGTGGTATAAGAGCATCTTTGGCGAGGACTATTATTTGGAGCTTCAGCTACATAAAGCGACCGTTGAACGCGCCAACCACGAGGCTTATGAGTTGCAGAAGGTGGTAAACGAGAAGCTGCTGGAGCTCTCGGATAAATATGGCGTAAAGTTGGTCTGCACCAACGATGTTCACTTTGTGGACGAGGAGAATGCCGAGGCGCACGACCGTCTGATATGCCTTTCGACGGGTCGAGATTTGGATGACCCCAAGCGTATGCTCTACTCGAAGCAGGAGTGGATGAAGACACGTCAGGAGATGAACGCCATCTTTGAGGATGTGCCCGAGTCGCTGACCAATACGGTGAAGATATGTGACCAGGTGGAGAGCTACTCTATCGACCACGCCCCTATTATGCCTACCTTCGAAATCCCCGAGGAGTTCGGCACCGAGGAGGGGTATCGTGCGAAGTATAGTGAGCAGGATTTGTTCAACGAATTTACACGTGACGAGAATGGTAACGTGGTGATGGAAGAGGATGCGGCTCACAAGAAAATTGATAAGCTGGGCGGTTACGATAAACTCTATCGTATCAAGCTGGAGGCGGATTATCTGGCTCACCTTACGATGATAGGCGCGAAGAAGCGTTATGGCGACCCTCTGTCGGACGAGGTGCGCGAGTTGCTGAAGTTCGAGCTGCACATTATGAAGACGATGGGTTTCCCTGGTTACTTCCTTATCGTGCAGGACTTTATCCGCGCGGCGCGCGAGGAGTTGGATGTGTCGGTAGGTCCTGGTCGTGGCTCGGCGGCGGGTTCGGCGGTAGCTTACTGTCTGGGTATCACGCAGATTGACCCTGTGAAGTACGACCTGCTGTTTGAGCGTTTCCTTAACCCCGACCGTATCTCGCTGCCCGATATTGATATCGACTTCGATGATGATGGTCGTGGCAGGGTGCTTAATTGGGTGACGCAGAAGTATGGTAAGGAGAAGGTGGCGCACATCATTACCTATGGTACTATGGCGACCAAGATGGCGCTGAAGGATGTTGCGCGTGTGCAGAAGCTGCCTCTGCCCGAGTCAGACAGATTGTGTAAGCTGGTGCCCGACCGTATCCCCGACAAGAAGATAAACCTAAAAAATGCCATCGAATATGTGCCCGAACTGAAGGCTGCCGAGCAGTCGGAGGACCCTATTATGCACGATACCATCAAGTATGCCAAGATGTTGGAGGGTAACGTGCGAGGTACGGGTGTGCACGCCTGCGGTACGATTATCTGCCGTGACGATATCACCGATTGGGTGCCTGTGAGCACTGCCGAGGATAAGGAGACGGGCGAGAAGATGCTTGTGACGCAGTATGAGGGTGCTGTGATTGAGGATACAGGTCTTATCAAGATGGACTTCCTGGGACTGAAGACCCTCTCTATCATCAAGGATGCTGTGGCTAATGTCAAGCATACACGAGGCATTGAGGTTGATATTGATACGATTGATATTGACGACCCCGTTACATATAAGCTCTACTGCGCAGGTCGTACCGTCGGTACGTTCCAGTTTGAGTCACCTGGTATGCAGAAGTATCTGCGTGAGTTGCAGCCCTCGACGTTCGAGGATTTGATTGCGATGAACGCCTTGTATCGTCCAGGTCCAATGGATTATATCCCCGACTTTATCGACCGTAAACACGGTCGCAAGCCTATCGTCTATGATATTCCCGTGATGGAGAAGTATCTGAAGGATACCTACGGTATTACGGTCTATCAGGAGCAGGTGATGCTTCTGTCGCGTCTGTTGGGTAACTTCACACGAGGCGAGAGTGATACGCTGCGTAAGGCGATGGGTAAGAAGATTAAATCGAAGCTGGACGAGCTGAAGCCCAAGTTTATCAAGGGCGGTCAGGATAATGGTCACGACCCCGATGTGCTGGAGAAGATTTGGGCTGACTGGGAGAAGTTTGCATCCTACGCCTTCAACAAATCGCACGCGACCTGCTACTCGTGGGTGGCTTACCAGACTGCCTATCTGAAAGCAAACTACCCTTCGGAGTATATGGCGGCGGTGTTGAGCCGAAATCTGGCGGATATCAAGACCATCACGCAATATATGACCGAGTGTAAGCATATGGGTATCAATGTACTCGGTCCCGATATTAACGAGTCGGAGCAGAACTTCTCGGCAAACAAGGCGGGCGATATTCGCTTCGGTATGGCAGCAATCAAGGGTGTTGGCGAGGCGGCTGTGAAGTCGATTATTGATGAGCGTGAGAAAAATGGCGCATATAAGGATATCTACGACTTTATGGAGCGCGTGAACTACACGCTTGTGAATAGAAAGTGCCTGGAGAATATTGCCTATGCGGGTGGCTTTGACTCAATTACTGAGTTCAGCCGCAGTAAGTTCTTCGCTGTGGATGACAAGAACGCAATATCTCTGCTTGAGCAGCTTGCGCGCTATGGTCAGCGTGTGCAGCAGGAGAAGGCGAATGCCCAGCAGAGCCTCTTTGGTGGTGGTTCGGCGGTGGATATCCAGCGACCCAGCGTGCCTGTGGCGGATGAGTGGAATCAGTTGCAGCTCTTGAACAAGGAGCGCGAGGTGATTGGTCTTTACCTCTCGGCGCACCCGCTGGATGAGTATAAGGTCATCATCGACCATATGTGTAAGGCGCAACTCTCCGACCTCGCGGATTTGGAGCGCTTCAATGGTCAGGAGATAGCTGTGTCGGGTGTTGTCACCTCGGTGCAGGCGCTCACAACCAAGACGGGTCGTCCGTGGGGACGTTTTACTATTGAGGATTATCAGGGAACGCACGAGTTTGCGCTCTTTGGCAAGGATTATGAGAAGTTCCGCCAATACCTCTATAAGGACTATTTCCTCTTTGTGAAGGGTAAGGTGCAGCCACGCCCTTATGGCGACAACCCCGAGCTGGAGTTTAAGATTCAGCATATGATGCAGCTCGACGAGGTGCGCGACAAGATGATTAAGGAGGTGCATCTGACCATCCCTGTGGAGGAACTTACGGCAAGCTTTGTGCAGGAGTTCTCGGAGAAGATTATCTCGGCGCAGGGCAAGCGACGCAAGTCGGAGCAGAAGGAGAAGAGTTTTGCGACGCTGCGTGTGGCGATTGTCGATCGCAAGATGGGCGTGACGCTGAATATGTACTCGCGCAAGTATAAGGTTGAGCTGACACGCGACTTGGTGGATTATTTTGATAGTCAGGAACTTAAATATACATTATCATAAACAATTAAAAATTAAACAATTATGGCTTTAGCAATTACAAATGAGAATTATGAGTCGTTGATGGCATCGGGCAAACCTGTTGTTATTGACTTTTGGGCAGAGTGGTGTGGTCCTTGCCGTATGGTAGGTCCAATCATTGACGAGTTGGCAGAGGAGTATGCTGACAAAGTTGTTATCGGCAAGTGCGATGTTGATTCTTGCGACGATATCGTAGCGCAGTATCGCGTGCGTAACATCCCTACTATTGTCTTTCTGAAGGGCGGTGAGGTTGTCGATAAGGTTGTTGGCGCCACCAGCAAGGAGACCCTGAAGGCAAAGGTGGATGCGTTGTTGTAATACCTGCCTTTGGTCAAAAGTAAAGCCGAGATTCCTTTCGGGAGTCTCGGCTTTGTTGTATGGTTGTTATAATAAATCGGCTGGATCAAAAGAATCATCATCTAAAAAGTCATCATCTATATATTCTAAATTAAAAATGTGGCTTTCTATTGCTTTTGGAATTATATAATCAGGAAATAATTCTTGTATTTGTTTGATTGCATTTTCCGAAATATAGAAATCAGGAATGTTTAATATGCAAAAATCAAGATATGAGGGATTAAAAACTAACACCTCTTCTAATGAATAATTCTTATGTTTTCCAAATTCAAAAATATCTTCTATGGAATCGAAATAATATTGCATAACCGATTTTATTCTATTGGGGGTATAGTAGGAATTAATTCGGAAGGAAATTTAACTGTGTATTCTGCTTTGCCAGTTATGGGGCTTATGTATGAGCATATGCAGAGAAAATCAGTTGCAATGCCAATGATGTTGTTATTTCTTTTAAAAATAATATCTGATTCTTGTATTCTGTAGCGAAAAGGTGGTTCTTGTTCGAAATAGTCTGGATATTTAGAGCGTAAACGAGTAGCGTTTCTTGTATAATCCTCCCATTTATTGATTATAATATTTCTGAAATTTTTATTGTCTAAAAAGATTGGATGTTCATTTTTTATCTCAAATGTATTGATGATATCAATAGACAATTTGTCAGCAATTGGATAGTGTGAAAATGGTATTTCCATAGATGACGTATCTTTGATACATACTTGCGAAACCCCGATGCCAACTAATTCTGAAAAATAGGTGTCAGATTGTATTGGAAAAAATCCGATGATTTCAAATTGAATAAGATCTCCGACTGTCTTTACCACAATGCCATTGTGTAGCTCTCCGTTTGATTTTAAGTAATCAAGTAGTGTCTTTGAAATAGTCATAATATTTTATTTTAGATGAAATAAAGTGAATGGAAAAAGTTTTATCAAAATTAAACAATAATTTTCAAGATTGCAAGAGGAAAATAAATAAAGGTCATTGCGAGGAGGACTTTAGTCCGACGTGGCAATCTGATTTTTTTTGGAGGGAGATTGCCACGCTCATTTTATTCGCTCGCAATGACGTATGGGTAAAACAAAAAGGAGTCAGCTTTCGCCAACTCCAATATTGTAATTTAATTTTGAATCCTCTTCTTTATTTCTCAATCAGCGAGATACTGCGCTGGATAAAGTCCGAGAGATTCTTACCCTTGAGCATACCGTTTGACAAAAGCGCGAGGTCGATAATCTGGCGCACCAACTTATTCTCGCTACCAATCTCCTTCAGGCGCTCGTTGCGCTCGTCACGCAGCGTGATAATCTTCTTCGAGAGCTGCTCGCTCATCTCCTTCTCCTCTGGGGTGAAATCCTCGTGCTTCTTGCCCTTCACCGTCTCGTCGAAACGCTGCTCCTCGGCTACGGCAGCATCAATCTTTTTGGTGATTGACTTGAGTTTGTCGCCATATGAGCGCTCCACATCGCCCAGGATGTCGATGACGATTGGGTGGTTGCCGTTCACCGTGATTGTGAAGTTGTCAGGCATCTGACCATAGAACTGGCTCATTCCGCCACCGCCCATCTTCGCCATATCCTTCATACGACGCATAAACTCGTTCTGTGTGATAACCACAGGGGCATCCTCCGCCGCCATTGGCTCAAACGAGATGTCGTACTTAATTTTGTCATCCTTTGGCATCTGACTCTCAAATACAGGGCGCATAAGCTCCTGCTGTGCCTCGGTGAGTGACATCGACATATGCTCCTTCTTCTGGATGAGCTTATCAACCACGTCGCTATCAACACGCACGAAGCGTACCTTCTCGTTCTTTGACTCGAAGTAGTTGATGTAGTGGCTGTCGAGCTGACCGTTCATCTCAAGCACATCGTAGCCCTTGTTTTTCGCTGCCTCCACAAATGGGTGCTTATCAACGGGGTCATCCACATACAAGAGAATGATATTGTCGTTCTTGTCGGTCTGGTTCTCCTTCACAAAATCAATATACTCCTTGGTTGTGAAGTACTTGCCCTCGGTAGATTTCAGAAGCATAAAATCCTGCGCCTTCTCGGCGAACTTCTCATCGGTGAGCATACCATACTGGATGAAAATCTTCAGGTCATCCCACTTCTGCTCATAGTCGGGGCGCATAGTGTTGAACAACTCTTTCAGACGGTCGGCAACCTTGCGCGTGATGTAAGATGAAATCTTCTTCACGTTAGAGTCGCTCTGGAGGTAGCTACGCGATACGTTCAGCGGAATATCGGGCGAGTCAATCACACCGTGCAACAGCGTGAGGTACTCTGGTACGATACCCTCCACCTGGTCGGTAACGAATACCTGATTGCAGTAGAGTTGTATCTTGTTCTTCTGAATCTCGAAGTTATTGTTGATTTTTGGGAAATAGAGAATACCCGTGAGGTTGAACGGATAGTCGATGTTCATATGGATGTAGAACAATGGCTCGTCGCTTGTTGGGTACAATTCGCTGTAAAAAGCCTTGTACTGCTCCTCGGTAATATCGGCAGGCTTCAATGTCCATAAAGGCTTCACGTCGTTGATGATGTTATCCTTTTCGGTATCGACATATTTGCCATCTTTCCACTCCTTAACCTTACCAAAGGCAATCTCAATAGGCAGGAAGTGGCAATATTTTTTCAGCAAATCGCCCACTTTCTGCTCCTCGCAATACTCCTTGCAATCGTCCGAAAGGTGCAGCACGATAGATGTACCACGCTCGCGGCTCTGGTCAAGCTCCTCCATCTCATACTCTGGCGAGCCGTCGCACACCCAATGTACAGGTTTTGCGTCAGCCTTGTATGACTGTGTGAATATCTCCACGCGGTCGGCAACCATAAACGATGAGTAGAATCCCAATCCAAAATGACCGATTATAGCCTGGTCCTTATATTTTGCCAAAAACTCCTCGGCACCCGAGAAGGCTATCTGGTTGATGTAGCGGTCAATCTCCTCGGCATTCATACCGATGCCTCGGTCGGTGACAGTAAGAGTCTTTTTCTCTGTATCGATGCTCACGCTAATCTTCAAATCGCCCAGCTCGCCCTGAAACTCATTTTTTGCAGCGAGGGTTTTGAGTTTCTGTGTTGCATCCACAGCATTTGATACCAGCTCGCGCAAGAAAATCTCGTGGTCTGAGTAGAGGAATTTCTTGATTACGGGGAATATGTTCTCCGTTGTTACTCCAATTTTTCCGTTTTTCATAATTATAGTGTTTTTGTTGTTATTTTCTGTGGCATAAGAGTAACAAACAGTGTGCCACCGCGCTGTGTGTGCCAAATTGGCATAGCGGGCGACGTTGGATGGCAGAAAAACGGTTTGTGTGGCAGATTATTTTCGGCTTTCGCGCATTAGATGCAGCGCACAGAAGATGCCCTGTGCGGCGTAGTAGGTGGTCATAATCCAGGTGTTGGCGTTGGGAATATGCTCCACGAACTTGTTGTAGGCGATACACGAGTCCGAATAGATAAATAGTAGCGCCGCAATGGCGTAGAGGATGCTGTGGCGGCGGTTTTGGATAAGGGCTGTAAAGCCCATTGAATAGATTATCATACCATATATGCCTACGGCTATAAGCTCCACATTGTTAGTGATATGCAGCATTACATAACCCAGGAATGGCAATACTATTGCGCTGAAAAGTACCAATGTTAACGTGCGATGACGCGTGAATCGGCACTTTGGTGCGAAGTCGGCGATGTAGAAGATGTGGGCAACGGCGAAGAAGGCAATCTGGAAGATGAACTCCCCCATTGCTCCTGCCCAGTCGCCTGCCGCCGAGGCGAGCAATGCAAGCGGAATAAGCCAGCCACCCCGCTTGGAGTTTATGGCTGTGGCAAGTGTGGCGAAGAGTGTCGGAATGGCGACAAGGCGGCGGCATATAAGCCACTCGCAGTCGCACCCTCTGACGTAGAAAAAGAGGGTTGCAAGGATGGCGTAGAGAGCCATGAGTATGTAATTTCGCCTACTCACCCTGCTTTGCTATCTCTTCGTTCAACTTCTCGATAAACCACTCTGGCGCACGACAAGGACGGCGTGTGTCGGCGTGCATAAAGCCGAGCGTAACCTCGCCTGTATTGATGAGTTTACCCTGCTCGTTATATACCTCGCTGCCGATTACAAGGCGTGCCGCAGGCAACTCCTCCATAGTGAGCTTCACGGTCAGCACCTCATCGTAAAATGCTGGGTAACGATATTTGGACTTCACCTCGATGATGGGCGACATAACGCCACGACGCTCAAATTCGGCGTAAGGTAATCCCATATCTCGCAGCCATTCGGTGCGTGCCATTTCGTAGATGACGATGTAGTTTGAGTGGTGCATAATGCCCATCTGGTCGGTATCCTTATAGCGCACTCGTGTCTTATATTCGTATGATAGAATTGCCATTGTTTCAATGTGTTAAGTTAAATTACCTCAATCAATACATTAGCCTCTGCACAAGGCTTTGCTAATGTGATTTCGCGTTGTGAGTTGATACGAATTTCATTATCGTCGCCGTTTACCTTTGCAGAATATGTGCCAACGGGTGGCAGCATCTTGAATTCAGGTATGTCGTTGATGGTTGTGCCGTCCGATGTAGTGCCTAATATAATATAAGGTCTTGAGAGCATCTGCGTGGCGCGCTCCATCACTCCGCGTGCTATGTTCTGACGGATAATGGTCGAGCTGACCTTGCCGCTTGCTACCTGCTGCTGCTCCACCATCGTGATTTCGAGGTCGCCGCCGTGAGCCGACAGATAGTTATAGTCGCCCTCCTTCTTATGACCAAAGCGGTGGTTATAGCCCACCACCATCGAGCGTATGCCCAACGAGGCGAGGCTCTTGATGAATTCGCTTGGCGAGGTGCGGCTGAACTCTATTGTGAATGGGATGATGATTAGATTGTCGATGCCCGCCTGCTCCAGCAGCCAGCACTTCTCCTCGATGGTAGAGAGCAGCTGCATCCCCTCGCCCGTGCCAAGCACATAGCGCGGATGTGGGTCGAAGGTAATAACTACACTTTCGCCCTTAAGCTCTTCGGCGCGTCGCTTGACTCGTTCAAGCAACACCCTGTGACCACAATGCAGCCCATCGAACGAGCCCATTGTAGCTACGGCGTTATGTAGTCTCGGAAGTGACTCTATACCACGAAATACTCTCATCCTCTAATCGTTATGTTCCTCCTGTTCCTTGACAAAGTATGCCACCTTCTCCAGAATGGTGGTGATGTCGTAGTTCTCCGACACGATACCTTGTGGAAAGTTAAGCGGTGCTGATGTGAAGTTCAGCACGCCCTTTATGCCTGCGTTGATGATTGGCACGACAAGCGATGGTGCTACACGTGTGGGAGATGATATTACGGCAATACTCACATCGAGGCTTGACACCACCTCCTCAAACTGGTCCATATGGTAGCAAGGGATGTCGTCGATTACGGAGCCCACCTTCTCGGGGTCAACGTCAAAAGCTGTGACGATACGCAGTTTGCGACGCTTGCCGTTGAAGTATTTTGTGATTGCCTGACCCAGGTGACCCATACCAATGATTGCAATGTTCATCACATTCTCGCTGTCGAGGATTGAGTTGATGAACTCAATGAGGGTCTTTACCTCGTAGCCCTTCTTCGTATCACTCGAGAACCCGATAAGCATCAAATCGCGTCTTACTTGTACGGCTGTAATGCCGTGCATACCTGCCAAAACGTGGGAGAAGATGTGTGTGATTCCCTGGTTGTGGCACGAGAGCAACGAACGACGATACTCGCTCAGTCGCTCAATGGTCTTTTCGGGTATGTTTGTTGTGCGTGTAGGCATCTTATTCAAGTGTGATTGAGTAGTTGTTGTTGTAGTTGATACGCACCCACTCACGGTTTATATACTTGCCTCCCAGCTCTGTCTGGAAGAACTTATATCCTGTCTGCAATGGAGTGTAGCGCTTGTCGAGCATCTTATACTCGATGTCGGAACGCATACCGCCACAGAAAATCATTGCTGTGTCGTAACCTCTGTAAGCGTAGAGCGAAGGCAACATCTTATATGACTCGATGTAACGGCTGTCGAACTCACGCACGAGTGCTGAATCGCGCTTGGCGTGGTAGGTCGAAATCATAACCACATTGTTGTTGAAATATGACGTGTGGTCGATGTTGTTAAAGCGACTCCAGCGTGATGTGCCGAGCACAACATAGTCGGCGCAACTCTCGCTACGTTCGGTAATGGCTACCTTTGCCGATGCCAATGTGCCGAGTATGCGGTCAACGTCGGTCTCGTTGTTTGCAAGGACGATGAACAGCGCAGGCTTCTCTTTCTTGAGCAGCTCCTCTACGTCCTCAATGCTCTGCGCTGCGGCATTTTTGGGTGTGAGGATAGACTTCTGGTTGAATGAGTAAGTGTATGCTGCATAGCTCTTGCCCTCCAACTGCTTTGTCACCTCCTGTTCGAACTCTTTGTCGAAGGATGCAGCGTAGATGGTGTAGATGTCGCGGCTGCCATCAAGCAGGTCGGCAATCTTGTCATATTTGTTGGCTGCATCGGGCGAGAGCTGGTAGATGGCTGGGCTCTTTGTTGCTGCAATGTTAGCCAAAGGCGATACCACAGGCACCGAGTTGGTGTGCGCATACTCAATCACAGGCTTTAGCTCATCCTCATATACGGGACCAACGATAAGGTTAGTGCCCTCAAATGCTGGGCTCTTCACTATCTGCTCCACCTTCTGTGCATCGTGCTGGGTGTTATATACCGAGAGTTTTGTTTTGCCACCACCCTGCTCCTTCAGCTTCTCAAGACCCAGCAGGAAGCCCTGGTAGAACTCCACATAGCTTGCGTTGGTCTTTGAATTGACGCTCATAGGCAACATAAGTGCTACGTTGAGCTCCTCTGTTGCCGCCACAGCGCGGAATACTATGTTTTCGTCTGCCGAGAGTGTCTTGGTCATTTCACCCTGAAGCTCCTCGTCAGCAGCCTTGTCAATCTGCTCCACGCTATCCTCTTTCGACTTTGGGATGCGGATTACTGCGCCCGCTTTCAAGCCGTTGCTTATGTCGTTGATAGAGGCAAACTCCGCCTCGGTGAGCCCGTACTTGCGCGAGAGCGAATAGATTGTTTCGCCTGGCTTCACCACGATGTATTCAAAGCCGTCGTCTGTCGCCTTGTTGAGATTTTCGGCATACTCCGACATCTCCTTTTGTGCCTGCTGCTCGGATGAAGAGCCTACGGCGGCGCGGCGCACCCAAAGTGTAGAGCCTACAGAGAGCGACTGTGGGTTAATCGAGGGATTATCCTCGCGCAACGTAGCCACCGAGATGTTGTAGTCGCGTGCGATGCTGTAAAGCGTCTGCCCCGCCTTCACCTTATGTTGGATGTACTCCTTCTTGCGCTTCTTCTCCACCTGCGCCTGACTCTTCTCTGTTACGGGAACCTTGATTGTCTGACCAATCTTCAAGCCTGCGGTCAGGTTGGGGTTATGCTCCTTAATCTCCTGCTCGCTCACGCCATAGGCCTTCGCTATTGAGTAGAGCGTATTGCCCTGTGTTACGGTGTGGATATAATATTTCTTGCCACTGATAAAGACTATCACCTTCGACTGCTCGATGTCTGGCATAAGTTCTGTTGCCGCCACCTCAAGCGATGAAAGCATAAGTCCGATGGTAATTATTCGCTGAAAAAATCTCATTTTGCCTCTTGCAAATTGCTTTATTGTACTCTAAAATTTCTTCTCTCGCAGGCGTATCTCGGTGATGACCTTCTTGGTGTAGAGCGGGAAGTCGCCCTTCATCATCCAATCATAATAGCTTGGCTCGCGCTGAAACACCTCGCTCACCTTTACACCCTTGTATTTTCCGAAGTTAAAGACCTCCTCGCCCTTCTCGTTAAAGCCAATGCGACCCGCATAGTCGGCTGTCTCACCACGTGCCGAGAACTCGGCAAGGGCTGTCACGTCATTCTGAAGCTCTGCGTATCGGTCAAGCTGTGCCTTCAGTACCTCATACGTTGCGCGTGTATCCGCCTCGGCAGAGTGCGCGTCGGTAAGGTCCTTGTCGCAGTAGAACTTATACGCCGCCACCAGCGTGCGTTGCTCCATCTTGTGGAAGATGTTCTGCACATCAATAAACTTACGGCTCTTGAAATCCACATCCACGCCCGCGCGCAAAAACTCCTCGACCAGCATAGGCAAATCGAAGCGATTGGAGTTAAAGCCACCGAAGTCGCAACCCTCGATGAACTTGTAGAGCGACTTGGCAATCTGTGCGAATGTGGGCTGGTCCTTCACATCCTCGTCTGTTATGCCGTGAACGGCTGTGGCATCCTCGGGGATGTGCATCTGGGGATTGATAAGGCGTGTACGCACAATCTCCTCCCCGTCGGGCATAACCTTCACCATCGAAATCTCGACAATGCGGTCTTTAGCGGTATCAACGCCCGTTGTCTCCAGGTCAAAGAAGACAAGCGGGCGTTTAAGATTTAGTTTCATCTCTTAACTTTAAGCGTT
The DNA here is from genome assembly GCA_015059905.1 of Rikenellaceae bacterium. GTDB lineage: Bacteria > Bacteroidota > Bacteroidia > Bacteroidales > Rikenellaceae > Alistipes. The sequence continues at coordinate 167,865 of SUZN01000002.1, read as the reverse complement.
AATCATCATAGGCATCAAAAGCATCAGCGACTCGCTTGACTGCTTGTCATCATATACAGGCTTGAATACACCTGCACGGGTTGAGTCTGCCAGCTCGACAACAACGGTTGGTGTGTCGATGTTTGAGAGAATCTCAACCAGGAATGTTGATTTGAAGCCGATTGTTACGTTCTGACCCTCGTAGCTGCAAGAGATAGTCTCGTTAGCTGATACTGAGAAGTCAATATCCTGTGCTGTGAGGTTCACGCGGTTGTCGGCAATATCCATACGGATAAGGTTGGTAGTTGGGTTAGAACATACCGCTACGCGCTTGATGCCGTTCAGGAACTCTACTCTATCGACCAAAACCTTGTTGGGGTTGGCTGTTGGGATAACGGCGTTGTAGTTAGGATAGTTACCCTCGATAAGACGGCATACCAACTTGAAGTTCTTCAGCGCAAAAGTCACGTTCTTTGCGTCGAATGTAACCTCCACAGGCTCCTCCTCCTTTGCCAGAAGGTTGCGCAGCAGGTTCGATGGCTTCTTTGGCAAGATGAACGAAGCAGCGAAATCGTTGCTCTGCTCGGCTGTGCACTTAACGAGCTTGTGAGCGTCGGTCGCTACGAATGTGAGTGTCTCTGGCTGGAAGTCGAAATATACGCCATTCATCACAGGACGAAGCTCGTCGTCAGCTGTGGCGAAGATTGTGTGGCTGATACCGTTGATAAGTGTATCAACGTCCAATGAGATAACCTTGCTCTCGGCACCCATAGCCTGCACTGATGGGTAGCTTACGGCACTTGCACCAGGAATTGAGAGGTGGCCGCTTGTCCAAGTGATTTTAATCTCCCAAGTTGTGTCATTAACCTCGATTGTAAGAGGCATCTCGGCAAACTCCTTCAATGAGTCGAGCATCAACTTTGCAGGTGCTGCGATAGTACCCTCCTGCTCTACGTTCTCAACCGAGATTGAGCCTATGAGTGTTGTCTCCAAATCTGATGTTGTAACGGTCAATACGCCATCCTTCAAATCCATAAGGAAGTACTCGAGGATTGGGAGTGAGCTCTTGTTGCTGATAACCTTACCTGTGGTCGCCAAGAGCGACAAAAGTGCTGAACTTGATATTGTAAATTTCATTGTTAAATATATTTTTATTATTTTTTCAATTAAACTCTACTGCATTGTTGCCAGCCTGTCGAGCGCCAGCTGAATCATACGCTCAACGAATGGCTTGTAGTCGGTATTGGCATTCTTGTTTACTCGCTGGGCTATGATGGTACACATTGTAGCTGCCCGATGACCCATCAGGGCTGCCAGACCTGCTATTGCCGAGCCCTCCATCTCATAATTGGTAATTCGGCGCGACCCATAGCGGAATGCTTCAATCTTTGCGTTCATCTGCTCGTCGGCGGGCTTCAGCCTTACCCATCTGCCCTGTGGAGCATAGAAGCCTGGCGAGGCTATGGTGATGCCCTCTATGGCGGCGTTACGGAACAATTCCCAAAGCTCCTGGCTTGCATCCACGAAATATGGGCGAGGCATAAGGCTGTCCCACTCGGTGTGCTCCACAAATGCCTGCTCCAGCTCAAGGTCGCAAACATCGTTACGCCCTGCATAGTAGCTTAACAAGCCGTCAAAACCAACCGAGGTGCGGGCAAATACCACATCACCCACCTCAATGTCGGGCTGCAATGCTCCCGAAGTGCCGAGGCGGAGGATTGTTAATTGGCGAAGTTCCTGCTTGACGGTGCGGGTGGCGAAATCAATATTTGCCAACGCATCCAGCTCGGTCATTGCGATGTCGATATTGCCGATGCCGATACCCGTTGAGAGAATGGTCATACGCTTGCCCTTGTAGTAGCCCGTAGCGGAGTTGAATTCGCGACTTGAGGCGCGGTGCTCCACATTGTCGAGGTACTTCACAATCATCTCCACACGCGCAGGATCGCCCACCAAAATCACTGTGTCGGCGAGTTGCTCTGGGCGCAGATGAAGATGAAAAATCGAGCCATCGGCGTTGATTATCAACTCCGAAGGCGCAATAATTCGGGATGGTGTATTGTAAATTTTCTCCAATTAACTTTTTTATATGGCATAAAAGTAATATATTTACATCGAATTACAAAAAAAATATTCGCTTTTTTTTATATAGAGTATAACTTAAAACCAATATAAGATGACACTTATCAAATCTATTTCAGGCATTCGTGGTACAATTGGTGGATCACAGGGCGACAACCTCACTCCAATTGATATCGTAAAATTTACAACTGCCTATGCTCGTTTTATGAGCGAGAAGCACGGCGGCAAGCGTCTGACTATTGTTGTTGGTCGCGATGCACGTATCTCGGGCGGTATGGTGAACGATATCATCGAGGGTACTCTGCTCGGTTGCGGCGTGGATGTGATTAACGTAGGTCTTTGCACCACCCCAGGAACGGAGATGGCTGTTATTACATACAAGGCTGATGGTGGTATTATCATCACCGCTTCGCACAACCCAAAGCAGTGGAACGCACTTAAACTTCTTAACGAGAAGGGCGAGTTCCTCAACGATGCCGAGGGTAAGCGAGTGCTTGCTTTGGCAGAGGATGAGAGCTTTACATTCCCCGAGGTGGATGCTATCGGCAAGGTTGTTAAGCAGGAGGACTTCAACCCTACCCACATCCAGCAGGTTTTAGCTCTACCATTGGTTGATGTAGAGGCTGTTAAAGCACGCAAATTCAAGGTGGTAGTTGATGCTGTGAACTCTATCGGTGGTGTTGTAATTCCTGCCCTATTGAAGGAGTTGGGTTGTGAGGTTGTGGAGCTTAACTGCACTCCAAACGGTGAGTTTGCACACAATCCAGAGCCACTGCCAGAGAACCTTACCGAGATTTCGGATGTCATCCGCCGCGAGAAGGCAGATTTGGGTGTTGTTGTTGATCCCGATGTGGATCGTCTGGCGCTTGTAAACGAGGATGGCACAATGTTTGGCGAGGAGTACACTTTGGTGGCTGTGGCTGACTATATCCTCTCGCAGAAGGTGGGTAATACAGTCTCTAATTTGAGCTCTTCGCGCGCTCTGCACGATGTTACGGTAGCTCACGGTGGCGAGTATAATGCAGCGGCTGTCGGCGAGGTAAATGTAGTAGCGAAGATGAAGGAAACGGGTGCTATCATCGGTGGCGAGGGTAACGGCGGAGTAATCTACCCAGAGCTTCACTATGGTCGTGATGCGTTGGTTGGTGTGGCGTTGTTCCTCACATACCTCGTGAAGAAGGGTTGCTCGATGACAGAGCTTCGTGCGACATACCCAGCATACTACGCATCAAAGAATAAGATTCAGCTTACACCAGCCATTGATGTAGATAATCTTTTACTTGAGATGAAGCGTCGTTATGCCGCTGAACGAGTGACAGATATTGATGGCGTGAAGATTGACTTTGCCGAGAGCTGGGTACACCTTCGCAAGTCGAACACCGAGCCTATCGTACGCATCTACACCGAGGCTAAATCGCCAGAGGAGGCTGACTCACTGGCGCAGAAATTTATTGCCGAGATGAAGGCAATATGTGGCTTGGAGTAGTCGTTAAATAGAGGGACATAATAAAACTATATAACTATAAAAAATGGAAAAAGTACAAAATTATATCACCGAGAACAAGGAGCGTTTCCTTACGGAGTTATTCGAGCTTTTGCGTATTCCTTCAATCAGCGCACAGTCGGAGCATAAGCCCGATATGGTTAAGTGCGCAGAGTGGCTGGCAGCGGCGTTGGTAAAGGCGGGTGCTGACCGTGCTGAGGTTATGCCTACGGATGGTAATCCAGTGGTTTATGCCGAGAAGATTATTGACCCTGCGGCAAAGACCGTGCTGGTGTATGGTCACTACGATGTGATGCCTGTTGATCCACGCAATTTGTGGAAGACAAACCCATTTGAGCCAGAGATTAAGGATGGTCGCATCTGGGGTCGTGGTGCTGACGATGACAAGGGTCAGCTCTTTATGCACGCCAAAGCTTTCGAGGCTATGTGTGAAACCGACTCGCTGCCTTGCAACGTGAAGTTTATGCTTGAGGGCGAGGAGGAGATTGGCTCGCCAAGCCTCTATAAGTTCTGCGAGGATAACAAGGAGCTGCTGAAGGCTGATATCATCCTTGTGTCAGATACTTCGATGATTTCGATGGATACCCCATCAATCACCTGCGGTCTGCGTGGTCTTACCTATATGGAGGTGGAGGTTACGGGTCCAAACAAGGATTTGCACTCTGGCTTGTTTGGCGGTGCTGTGGCAAACCCAGCTAACGTGCTGACACGTCTGGTGGCATCGTTGGTGGATGAGAATGGTCGAGTGACTATTCCTGGCTTCTATGACGATGTGCGTGAGCTTTCGGAGGAGGAGCGTAAGGCGTTCAACGAGGCTCCATTCTGCCTGGAGGAGTACAAGAAGGCGTTGGATATTGACGATGTGGAGGGCGAGGCTGGCTACACCACTATCGAGCGTACGGGTGTGCGTCCATCGCTTGATGTGAATGGCATCTGGGGCGGTTACATCGAGGAGGGAACAAAGACCGTTATCCCATCGAAGGCGTCGGCAAAAATCTCTATGCGATTGGTGCCAAATCAGGACTTTGAGAAGATTGCGGTGCTGTTTGAGAAGCACTTCCGTGCTATTGCGCCAAAGTCGGTGAAGGTAGATGTTAAGTTCCTGCACGGCGGTGCGCCTTATGTTTCGCCAACCGATATGGCGGCATACAAGGCTGCGGAGCAGGCTATCGTTGATACATTTGGCAAGAAACCATTGCCATTCTATTCGGGCGGCTCTATTCCAATCATCAGTGGTTTTGAGCGTATTCTGGGCATTAAGTCGTTGCTGATTGGCTTCGGCTTGAGCGAGGATGCTATCCACTCGCCAAACGAGAGCTACGGCCTGGAGCAGTTCGACAAGGGTGTCCGCACAATTCCTTATTTCTATAAGCACTTTGCAGAGTCAAAGTAGTTTGATTAAGGGTAAAAATATAGGGTTGTTCTTTTGCGGAGCAACCCTATATTTTTTTTTAAGTATCTTACTATCCTATTCCTTCTTGCCTACGCCCAGGAGCTCCTGCAACTTCCACGAAAGGTCGATGTTCTCCATAATGCCGTTTATCTGCTCGGCACCTGCGCCGTAGAGATATACGGGGATAAGCGCTGCGGTGTGGCTGCTTGTGCCGAAGTTATAGCCGATACCACTCTCGGGGAGAGTGAAGTCGGTCTTGCTACTTGGTATTGACAAGCCGCCTGTCTCGTGGTCGGCAACAACAACTACCAGCGTGCCTGGGTGGTTGTCGGCATAATCCATAGCAACCTTGATAGCCTTGTCGAAATCGCGCATCTCGCCCAGGATACCAGCTACATCGCGACCGTGACTGCGACCGTCAATCTGTGAGCCCTCGACCATCAGCACAAAGCCCTTGCGCTTCTCGTTCTTTACGTTGTTGGTCAAAATCTCCAGCGCCTTCGCTGTGGCATCGGCGAGGAAGTTAGGCTGACGCTTCTCAATGGCGGGCATATTGTCGCCAGAGAGCAAACCGATAACCTGACCAGCGCTCTGCTGCGAAACCTCCTCCCAGCTGTTGCAAACCTTATAGCCGCGTGACGAGAACTCCTTTAGATAATCCTTGCCCATAGCCTCATAGACGTGTTTGAAGTGCTGGATACCACCACCCAACGCGAGGTCGATGTTGCTCTCCATAAACTGTTTGGTGATGTTGGTGTAGTCGCCGCGATTCTTCACGTGAGCGTAGAACGAAGCGGGTGTCGCGTGCTGGATAGCGTATGTGGCAACCAATCCCGTTGCGTAGTTCTGCTTCTCCGCCTTGGCGATGATTGACTCAACGGGTTTGCCGTCGGGAGTCATACCGAGCCAGCTGTTGTTTGTTTTGTAGCCCGTAGCCAGAGCTGTGCCTGATGCGGCAGAGTCGGTCACGCGGTTGTTGGCAGAATAGGTGCGCGTGAGGGCGATGTTCTCGGCACGGTCAAACGACGTTGGAGCGTATTTGTTCTCAAGTTCAAGCATCGATACGTGGGTAAGACCCATACCGTCACCAATCATATAGATAATGTTGTTGATTTTAGGTTGTTTTGGTTTTTTTGCCTCCGATGGTTGCGCTGCCATACAGACGAGAGCCATCAATAAAAATAGCTTTTTCATTTTTTTTATATTTACTGCATCAAATTTACGGTTTTTTACTATTTTTACAAAGCAAAAATCGTAAAAATATTGATTTATGAATGTAAAAATAGCACCAGATTGGGGCGAATTGTTACAAAGTGAGTTTGAAAAGCCCTATTTTGGCGAGCTGGTAAACTTTGTGAAGGCGGAGTATGCCTCTACGACTATCTATCCAGCGGGGAAAAATATCTTTCGAGCCTTCGATAAGTGTCCGCTGGAATCGTTGAAAGTGGTCATCATCGGTCAGGACCCATATCACGGTGTGGGTCAGGCAAATGGCTTGTGTTTCTCGGTGGATGACGGTGTGCAATTTCCTCCCTCGCTACAAAATATATTCAAGGAGGTGTGCGAAGATGTGGGCGGAGTGATGCCTACGTCGGGTAACCTTGACCGTTGGGCAGAGCAGGGCGTGTTGCTGCTGAACTCGGTGCTTACCGTCAGGGCGCACCAGGCGGCATCGCACGCGGGCAGAGGCTGGGAGCAGTTTACCGATGCGGTGGTGAAGGCAATAGCCGAGCGCAAGGAGGGTGTTGTATATATGTTGTGGGGTAACTACGCACAACGCAAGGGTCAGATTGCCGACCCACGACGTAACCTTATCCTTAAAAGCGTTCACCCCTCTCCCCTGTCGGTTTACAGAGGCTTCTTCGGGTGTAAGCATTTTTCGCAGGCTAATGCCTATTTGCAGAGCGTAGGTAAAACTCCAATTCAGTGGTAGATATGATTATTAGAGAGATTTTCAGCGAGGCGGATATCCGCCGTATGACAAAGGTTGCCGAGGTGGTGTGGCGTGAGGCAAATATGTCGTTCTGCACTCCCGAGCAGGTCGAGTATATGATTGAGATGTTCCAGAGCTTCGAGGCTGTGTCGGGGCAGCTGGTACACGGTTATCGCTATTTCGTTGTCGAGGAAGATGGCGAGATATTGGCATATTTCGGTGTGCAGCCGCGGGGTGAGCGTCTGTTCTTGAGTAAGTTCTACATCCTGAAGGAGCATCGCGGTAAGGGAATCTTCTCGTTGGGGCTTGACTATATGAGTGAGTTGTGTCGTGAGCAGCAGCTCGATACGATTTATCTCACGGTAAACCGCAACAACCATCACGCCTGCGAGGTCTATCTGCACAAGGGCTTCCGCATCGCCGAGGAGGCTGTGGCGGATATTGGTTGCGGCTTTGTGATGGATGATTATATTATGGAGTACGACGTATAAAAATGTGTATAAAAGGCATTTTCTGCGTTATACTCGTCTTTGAAATACTCATTTGGGGAAATAAATAAAGGGTGCCAAGCGATAAGCTTGACACCCTTTGTTATTTTAATTACTGCCCTATCCAAGATAAGATTTCAAGAGCTTGCTGCGTGATGACTGGCGCAGGCGGCGGATAGCCTTCTCCTTAATCTGACGTACGCGCTCGCGTGTGAGGTCGAACTTTTCGCCAATCTCCTCCAGCGTCATCTCCGAGCAACCGATGCCGAAGAAATACTTGATGATGTCGCGCTCACGCTCTGTGAGGGTCTCCAGCGCGCGGTCAACCTCTGTTGCCAACGACTCGTTAATCAAGCCTCGGTCGGCATTTGGAGAGTCGGTGTTTACCAATACATCCAGCAGACTGTTGTCCTCGCCATCAGCAAATGGTGCATCCACCGAGATGTGACGACCCGCTACACGCAGAGTGTCCGACACCTTCTCCTTGGGCAATGCCAGCTCCGAAGCCAGCTCCTCGGGCGATGGTGTGCGCTCGTGCTGCTGCTCAAAGCGTGCAAACGCTTTGTTAATCTTGTTCAGTGAGCCAACCTGGTTCAGTGGCAAGCGCACGATACGGCTCTGCTCTGCCAGCGCCTGAAGGATTGACTGACGAATCCACCACACAGCGTAAGAGATAAACTTAAAACCACGAGTCTCGTCGAACTTCTCGGCAGCCTTGATAAGACCCAGGTTACCCTCGTTGATAAGGTCTGGAAGGCTCAATCCCTGATTCTGATACTGCTTTGCTACTGACACCACGAAGCGCAGGTTTGCCTTTGTGAGCTTGTCCAATGCCTCCTGGTCGCCCTTGCGGATGCGTTGAGCCAATTCAACCTCCTCCTCTACGGTGATAAGGTCCTCCTTACCGATCTCCTGCAAATACTTATCGAGTGACGCGCTTTCGCGGTTGGTGATTGATTTCGTGATTTTTAATTGACGCATATTCCTAATATTTTAATTTCTTCTGCTTGAGTTGGATGTTCGCGCTGATGCGCTTTTCTCACTATTACGCAAATCGAAACCCTTTTGTTTCACTTTTTGAAAATTATTTCAAATATTTTCACTCAAGCCGAATAGATAACGAGCCAAGTGAAAGAAAATTGTGATTGGAATTTGAATATATTAGTCATTGCAAGTAGAACTTTAGTTCGATGTGGCAATCTGACTTTGTTTTTGCTTTACCCTCCCCACACAAATAAGAATGGAGGCTAATCCCTATGAATAGCCTCCATTGATATTTATGAGCAGTTGCTACTACCACGCAAACAGAGGATACTGCTCCATCATAGCATTAACATCCTTGCGGACTGCTGCGATGTTCTCCTCGTTCTCTGGGTCGTGCAGTACACGGTCGATAAGCTCAACGATGTAGTCCATCTTATCCTCCTTCACGCCACGAGTGGTGATGGCTGGCGTACCGAAGCGCAAGCCCGATGTGAGGAATGGTGAGCGTGAGTCGAATGGTACCATATTCTTATTTGTAGTGATGTCAGCAGCAACCAGGCAACGCTCCGCAAGCTTACCTGTCAGCTCTGGGAACTTGGTGCGAAGGTCGATAAGCATCAGGTGGTTGTCGGTACCCTCCGATACAACCTTGTAGCCGCGCTTTGCAAATGCCTCCGCCATAGCTGTGGCGTTCTTCTGCACCTGCTTCTGGTACTCCTTATACTCTGGCTGCAACGCCTCGCCGAAAGCAACAGCCTTCGCTGCGATAACGTGCTCCAATGGACCACCCTGGATACCTGGAAATACAGCCGAGTTCAAAATCTGTGACATCATCTTCACAACACCCTTTGGAGTTGTCAAGCCCCAAGGATTCTCGAAGTCCTTACCCATAAGGATGATACCGCCACGAGGACCACGTAGAGTCTTGTGAGTTGTAGATGTTACGATGTGGGCATACTTCACAGGGTTATCCAATACGCCAGCAGCGATAAGACCCGCTGTGTGAGCCATATCGACCATCAGGAGTGCGCCAACCTTGTCGGCAATCTCGCGCATACGCTTGTAATCCCACTCGCGAGAGTAAGCCGATGCACCGCCCACGATAAGCTTTGGCTTGTACTCCAATGCCTTGCGCTCCATATCCTCGTAGTCGATTGTGCCTGTCGCCTCGCTCAGCTGATAGCCTACGGCGTTGAAATACTTGCCCGACATATTCACTGGCGAACCGTGTGAGAGGTGACCGCCGTGTGCAAGGTCAAGACCCATAAATGTGTCACCTGGCTGCAAAACAGCGAAGAATACCGCCATATTTGCCTGCGCACCAGAGTGTGGCTGTACGTTTGCGTACTCTGCACCGTAAAGCTCGCAAAGACGCTCCTGTGCCAAACGCTCTACCTTATCTACTACTTCACATCCGCCATAGTAACGTGCTGCTGGATAGCCCTCTGCGTACTTGTTTGTGAGAACAGAGCCCATAGCAGCCATAACCTGCTCGCTCACGAAGTTCTCTGATGCAATAAGCTCAATGCCGCGCATCTGACGTGCGCGCTCCTCGCCTATAAGCTCGAAAATCTGATTGTCCTGTGTCATTGCTTTGAAATATTATAATTTAACTTTTAATCTTGCTGTAATAGAGATGGCGGAGAGCCGCTATCGGGTGGTAAAACAACATTCTCGGACCCGAAAAACGCATCACCCTGCGTATCTGCTCCCGCATCTGCGGTGAGTAACAGTGGGTAGTGCATTGCGAGCAGAAGGTCTTATCCTCCTTTTGCGGACAAAGCTCGCTGCGACGCATCGCATACTCGGTGAGTGCCTTGTACTCTGGGCATAACTCCCTGCTACGATGCACTTTGCGGCAATAGAGAGCAATCATATCGGCAACGATTTTCTTCTCCTGCTCGACCTTGGACTTATTACACTTTTTCTCTGCCATTTTATTCACGCGCAAAGGTAGTGAAAGTTTCAGAGAAATCAAATATAATTATTGGCTAAAACAAATATTTATTTGTTGGGGCTTTTGGTTAAGGCGAGTATGTCGCGTTTTGAGAGCGTGGGATCGTAGATGAGTTGATAGCCGTGTGATGCGTGCGCCTTAATCTGCTCCTGGATTGAAGATAGTCCCACCTCGGCACGGCGAGCTTCCAATTTTGCAGGATTTTTCACTGCCCATACATAACTGGTGAGTTGTGGGGAGGAGCTATTGTCGGTAATGACGATTGGCTTGGCAATGGTCTGTGTGCCGAAAATCTGTTTCTTGTTGCTGTGCATTAATATTCTATCGCGGAGCGTGGCGATGTCGTAGGGTTTTATTAATCCCTGTTTTGACAGTTTGTTGAGTGGAGTGAAATATCGTTTTTGATACTTTACATCGGCGTGGTCCACAATTAAAAATATCGCTTTGTAAGCCTCGGCGGAGAGATTGGCGGGAACTCCGTTTTTAAGAATTTGCTTCACCTGGAGCTGATTCGTTTGGTCGGTTGTAGCCATCACTTCAGCATAGTGAAGAATGCTGTCTGCTATGCCCTGCTGAACAACGCGATTGAGATTGAGGCGCACCTCCTGATCCTGCTTGCCGAGGTTGCGCAAAAGTGCGTCCAGATCAGTTGTTTGTTGCGAATAGCTGTGACTGAACGAAATTATTGCAAAAAGTAAAAATATAGTCTTTTTCATAGGTGTAAAATTTATACAAAAGTATAAAAAATTTCGGAAACATCTACTTTCGGCTTGCTGCATTATAAGGTGGAGATTCCCACGCATTTGTTTTGGTGCGTCATTGCGAGGAGGCGTAGCCGACGTGGTAATCTCAAAACAAATGCTCGGAATGACGGAGTATTCAAGCCTAAAGTAGAGAATTCCGAAAAATATTGCCGATAGTTGTGTGAATTCAAATAAAAAATGTAAATTTGTATGATTTATAACCAACAACCTAAAACAATGGCAGAATATAACTTCGTGGCGGTCGATCTGGGTGCTACCAGCGGTCGTGTGATTTTAGCGTCTTTTCATGATGCTGATGTAAAGATGGAGGAGGTTTATCGCTTCCCATCGCCTATTATCCAGATGAGTGGACATTTCTATTGGGATCTTCCTGCAATATATCAATCGGTGCTGAAAGGCTTGAAGATGGTTGCCGAGCGAGGCGTTGCCGTTCAATCAATCGGTATTGATACATGGGGTGTGGATGTTGCGATGTTTGGCGAGGATGGCGAGTTGTTGCGTCTGCCCTACTGCTACCGTGACCCCCATACGGTTGGTGCGCCCGAGGAGTTCTTTAAGCGTATGCCACGCGAGGAACTGTATGAGCGCACAGGTATTCAGGTGATGAACTTCAATACTCTGTTCCAGCTTGATACTATGCGTCGCAACGATTGTTCGGCTTTGGCTGCGGCGAAGAAGATTCTCTTTATCCCCGATGCGTTGGCTTATCTCTTGACGGGCGAAATGGTAACAGAATACACCATTGCCTCAACATCGCATATGATTGACCCTCGCACCCGCAAGTGGGACGAGAAACTTTTGGAGATGTTGGGTTTGGATGCTGACAAGTTCGGTCGTCAGGTTATGCCTGGCGAGAAGATTGGGTCACTAACCGACGAGGTGCGTCGTCAGACAGGTCTGAGCGCTGTGGATGTGGTGGCTGTGGCGAGTCACGACACAGGCTCGGCGGTGGCAACGGTGCCCGCCGAGGATATGTCGATGGCATATTTGAGTTCGGGAACGTGGTCGCTGATGGGTGTTGTGTCGCCCGAGCCTGTTATCACCGAGCGCAGTCAGCAACTCAACTTCACTAACGAAGGTGGCGTGGGTGGTACTATCCGTGTGCTGAAGAATATATGCGGTATGTGGCTTCTGGAGCGCTGCCGTGCGGAGTGGGATAATTGGAGCTATGGCGAGCTGATAGCCGAGGCTGAAAAGGCAGAGCCTTTCCGTTCGCTTATCAACCCCGATGCGCTCTGCTTTGCCAATCCAGAGTCGATGGTGGTGGCAATAGATGAATATTGTAAGGCGACAGCACAGCCTGTGCCAACCTGTGTAGGCGAGTATGTGCGTGCAATATTTGAGTCGCTGGCATTGCGCTACCGTCAGGTGGTGGAGATGCTGGGCTCTCTTACGGGTGTTAAGGTTGAGCAGTTGTATATCATCGGTGGCGGTGCGAAGAACGATATGCTTAACCAATTCTCGGCAAATGCTCTCGGTGTGCCTGTTGTGACAGGTGCTTCGGAGGCTACTGCCTGGGGAAACATAGCTGTGCAGGCAGAGAGTACAAAGCAGTTGGGCGGTTTTGTGGAGATTATGCAGATGTGCAGCCCTCTGCTGGAGAGCAAACGCTATGAGCCACAAGATAAGGGGCTGTGGCAGCAGGGATATGAGAAATATTTGAGCGTGTATAAAGAGATTTAAACTTAAAACTATAAAACAATGAAAAAAGAACTTATTGAAAAGGCTTATGAGATTACCAAGGAGCGTTATGCGGCAATCGGTATTGACACAGAGGCTGCAATGGAGAAGTTGCAGAAGATTCAGCTTTCACTCCACTGCTGGCAGGCGGATGATGTGCGTGGTTTTGAGAACCCTGACGGTGAGTTGACAGGCGGTATTCAGACTACGGGTAACTACCCTGGTCGTGCTCGCACAATTGAAGAGTTGCAGGCTGATATTTTGAAGGCTACTTCGATGATTCCTGGCAAGCACCGCTTGAGCCTCCACGCAAGCTATGCCGACTTCCGCGCCACAGGCGTTGCTGACCGTAATGAGCTTGAGCCAAAGCACTTTGAGAGCTGGATGCAGTGGGCTGCGGAGAATGGTATGAAGCTCGACTTCAACTCTACATCGTTCTCTCACCCAAAGAGTGGCTCTTTGACGTTGGCTAACCCCGACCCTGAAATTCGTGAGTTCTGGGTAGAGCACACAAAGCGTTGCCGTGCTATCGCCGAGGAGATGGGACGACGTCAGGGCGACCCAGCTATCTTGAATATATGGGTACACGACGGCTCAAAGGATATGACCGTAAACCGTTTGAAGTATCGTGAGCTGTTGAAGGAGTCGTTGGATGAGATCTTCGAGACAAAGTATGAGAATATGAAGGATTGCATCGAGGCTAAGTTGTTTGGTATCGGTGCAGAGAGCTACACCGTAGGCTCTTATGACTTCTATCTGGGTTATGGCGCAAAGAACGGTAAGATCGTGACACTCGACACAGGTCACTTCCACCTCACAGAGTCTATCGCCGACAAGGTATCGGCTCTGCTTCTCTTTACTCCAGAGATTATGCTCCACGTCAGCCGTCCAATCCGTTGGGACTCTGACCACGTGGTTATCGTAAATGACGACACGCTCGATTTGGCGAAGGAGATTATCCGTTGCGATGCACTCGATAGAGTACACATCGGTCTGGATTACTTCGATGCTTCAATCAATCGTATCGGTGCCTATGTAATCGGCTCACGCGCAACGCAGAAGTGTCTGTTGCAGGCTTTGCTGGAGCCACTCGCAAAGTTGCGTGAGTATGAGGCAGCGGATAAGGGCTTCGAGCGTTTGGCTCTGCTTGAGGAGGCAAAGAATATGCCTTGGAACGCAGTGTGGGATATGTTCTGCTTGCGTAATGGTGTGCCTGTTGGCGAGGAGTTTATCGCTGACATCCAGCAGTATGAGGCGGAGGTAACTTCAAAGCGCGCATAGGATGGAGATTCTTTTTGGTCTGTTGATTATTGCGGTGGGCTCATTCTGCCAGTCGAGTAGCTATGTGCCCATCAACAAAATAAAGAGCTGGAGCTGGGAGTCATATTGGCTTGTGCAGGGAGTCTTTGCGTGGCTGGTGTTTCCTGTGCTTGGTGCGCAACTCGCAGTGCCCGAGGGTCACTCGCTGATGGAGCTTGTAACGGCGGAGAATAGTTTTAATATATGGATGACTATCTTCTTCGGTGTGTTGTGGGGCGTTGGTGGCTTGACCTTCGGTTTGTCAATGCGTTACCTGGGTGTAGCGCTCGGTCAGTCGATTGCTTTGGGAACGTGTGCAGCGCTGGGAACGATTTTGGGCCCTGTCTTTTTGAATGTGTTTTACCCCGAGGCTGACCACTTGAGTAAGCTCACGTTGGCGGTGATTATCGGCGTGGTGGTTACGCTTGTTGGTATCTCGGTTATCGGCTATGCGGGTCATCTGAAGTCGCAGTCGCTTGACGAGGAGCAGCGCAAGGCAGCAGTGAAGGATTTTAACTTCCCAAAGGGTATCGTTATAGCCTTGTTGGCAGGTTTTATGAGTGCTTGTTTCAATATTGGTCTGGAGTTTGGCGGTGGCCTGAACTTCGGCGATGCAACAGATGCAATGTATAAGACTCTGCCCGCTACGATGTTTGTAACCATTGGTGGTTTCCTTACAAACGCAGTATATTGCTTGTGGCAGAATATGCGTAACAAGAGCTTCGCGGATTACGGCAAAGGCTCGTTGTGGCTCAATAATATCCTGTTCTGCGCCCTGGCGGGTGTGCTGTGGTATAGCCAATTCTTTGGCTTGAGCTTGGGTAAGGCATATTTGGGCGACTCCCCTACTCTATTGGCGTTCAGCTGGTGTATCTTGATGGCGCTTAACGTGGTGTTCTCGAATGTGTGGGGCATTATCTTGAAGGAGTGGAAAGGTTGCTCACGAAAGACTATTGTTGTTTTGGTGGCGGGATTGGTTATCTTGGTAATCAGTTCGTTCCTGCCCGAAATATTAAAGTAACTCTATGAAATCTATACTTGAAAATCGCCCTGAACTTCAGTATGAAGTTGAGCAGGTTGCCGAGGTGGCTGGCTACTTATGGCAGAAGGGCTGGGCAGAGCGTAATGGTGGAAACATAACGGTGAATGTGACACATTGTGTGGATGACGAGATACGTCAGATGCCAGCCATTGCTCCTGCGGTAGAGATGGGTGCGGTGTTGCCTAACCTGAAGGGTTGTTACTTCTTCTGCAAGGGTACTAACAAACGTATGCGCGACTTGGCGCGTCGCCCAATGGAGAATGGCTCTATTATTCGCATTACAGACGATTGTGCCCACTATGAGATTATAGCAGACAATCCCGTAAAGCCAACATCGGAACTGCCATCGCATCTTGCTATGCACAACTATCTGCTTGGTAAGGGTCAGAACTGTAAGGCGGCGTTGCATACACATCCTATTGAGCTGGTGGCGATGTCGCACACCGATAAGTTCTTGCAGAAGGATGTCTTGACAAATCTGTTGTGGAGTATGATACCCGAGACAAAGGCTTTCTGCCCTCGAGGTTTGGGTATTGTGCCATATCAGTTGCCTGGCTCGCAGCGTTTGGCGGAGGCTACTTTAGAGCAGTTAGATGACTACGATGTGACACTGTGGGAGAAGCACGGTGTTTGTGCCGTAGCACCCGATATTATGGAGGCTTTTGACCAGGTGGATGTGCTGAATAAGTCGGCGCAAATCTATATCAATGCCTGCGCTATGGGCTTCACGCCCGATGGTATGAGTCAGGAGCAGATGCGGGAGATGACAGTGGCGTTTAACCTGCCTAAATAAAATTGCCTAACAAGGCATTTTCTGCGTTACGCTCGCTCTCGAAATCCTCATTTACGCCAAGTAAACTGCGGTTTCTTGAGCTTCGCAAGCCTTGAAAATACTCTTGTTATACAATTTTAATAAAAAGTAGGTGTTTGACCTTTCGGTTAAACACCTGCTTTTTTATTTCAATTGATTTAGCAACTCCTGACAACCATCTTCCAAAAGGTCGAGCACAAGTTCAAAACCCTCGTGCCCCTCATAATATGGGTCGGGGACATAGCTCCACTCGGGGTGGTTCTTCGAGAACTCCACAAAACGATATACCTTATCAAGATATTTGCGTTCGGGGGCAAGACGAGCAACATTCTCATAATTGCTGTCGTCCATTACGATAATCATATCAAAATCGTAAAAGTCATCCTCCCTCACCTTGCGGGCGCGATGCGTGAGGTTGTAGCCACGGCGTGCTGCAGCTATTCTCATTCGCATATCGGGCAGGTCGCCCGCGTGACCGCCGTATGTGCCAGCCGAGTCAATTAAAATCTTGTCGGATAGACCCGCCTTTGTGACAAAATCTTCCATTACACCATTTGCTGCTGCCGAACGACAGATGTTTCCTAAACATACAAAAAGGATGCACGTTATCTTGTTGTTTCTCATATGTTTATTGTCTTATAACAAATTCTTTGCCACCTGCTCCAATGGCGTTTATATCCTCAAGCAGCGATTGGTTGCTGCGGCTTTCAACATCGGAGATATTGTATGCTCCAAAGGTCTGGTAGAAATTAACCATAGGCTCGCCATTTGCTACACCGCACCAAGGCAACCACGCGCTTACCGATGAGAATGTCAAATCGCACAGTGTCGTAGCCTCCAGCAGCAGCGCCTTGTGGGCGTAACCCTTCGTGCCGTCAAGGTCCATAGGCTGCTTGGTGTTGCGCTCCAACTGCTTGGCGGCGTTGGCGTAGAACTTATCATTGGTAAGCACCGAGAGCTTGAACAATTCGTAATAGATATTGGCGTTGAAGTTATCCGTTCCCTTTGCGCCCGCCGAAATGAGACTATAACCCGTGATGCCGCCCTCCTTGAAGATGTTGGCTTTGTCGTTGCCTTGTATTGCAAAGTCGTAGCAGTAGGTGTAAGAGAATGCAAACACAGCAGCATACTCGGCAGCCGAGAGCCACTTCTTATCGCCCGTAGCCTGATAGAGCGCCGTGAAGGCATACATCGCATATACGCCCGCCTCCTTGTCCACTACGTTGGCATTGTCGGGTGTGCCACCGATGAATGTGCCCAGCTCCTTGAAATATTTGTTGTAGCCAAACTCTCCTGCCGCGATAGCGCGGTCAAGATAGCGTTTGTCGCCGCTCCACTCCCACATACGAATAAGCAGACGCACAGGTATGAGCGTGTTGGTCTTGGCGTTTGCCTGTATCTTCTTCTGCTCGTCCTCCCAAGGTCCGATTGCATTGACATCCCTCAAATATTGACCATCCTTTTGATAGGCACGATAGAATGAACCATCGCCTGCGGTCTCGGCAGAGAGGATAAACTCGCCAAATTTCTTCACTATCTTACCCCACTCCTCAGCTTGTGGCAAAGAGTATGCTTCGGCCAGGCGCACGCAGTCCAGGAGTCCCTCCATACCATCGGTGAAGCAGCGAGTAAAGGATGGGTATGTCCAGAAATCACCGATGTATTCGTTGTTGTAACCATCTATCTTCTTGGTCTGTATCCACCACGAGCGAGGCAGACCGTACTCCACCAGCTGCTCATCCGCAAACCAGAACTTCGCCATCTCAAAACCTTTCTGGAAAATCTCGTCACTGCCCTGCTCCTTGCCGTAGCGCATCAACTGATAGGCAATCGAAGTCTGTCTGCCGACAAACCCATTCTGCAACTCGAAGGCATGAGGCTTGCCATCGGGAATACTTATCGACCAAGGCAGACCGTAGGCGACCTTGCCGCTGTTGCCAACGATTGGGGCAGCCAGCGCGGCAAACATATCCATCTGTGCTGTGTAGGCGTCCTTGATATCAACCTTGAAAAGGTCAATCTTGTTGAGCGCATAGTGCTGCTTGTAGCTCTCTATGGTTGCATCGGTGTAAGAGTCATTAGCCATTGCACCCAAGGCGAGCGAATAGGTATGACTCTGGTTCTCCTTAACGGGATGGCTGCGAGGAGCCGAGCTGGCATTGGATGGATAGGTGTAATTTATTCGAAGGTGGCTATTCTTGACCTCTGCGCCGAGTGAACCATACTGAACGGTTGATGTTACATACCATTTGTCGTGGCAATCCTTCTCAATCAGACCCGACTCGATTTTGGGGTTGATGTGAGAAAGAGATATGGTTTTATTTGTCGTGGGTGAGAATGCCATAAATAGAGGCAAACCGTATTGCATCTCCTTGAAGCTGAATGAGCCGCTTTTGAGGTTGGGATTTGACTGGTAAGGGTTGTTGTATGTGTTGTTACGGTAGAGGAAGCCTGGGGCGAAGAGGTCGAAGCGGTCGAAAGCACTGCCTGTGGCTGCCGATATCAGTGTGAATTCTGACGAGAAACCCTTGTCGTCCTCCTCGGCTTTGGTTACTTTTACGGTTCGTGTTACGGTGTAAAGTTTTTCGTCAATTACTTTATATATATCCGTTACCGAAAATTTAGAGCCGTTTGAAGATGTGATTGTCACTTGACCCGTATAAGCGGAGTTTGATTTTGAGACTTTCTTGTATCCCGACTGAAGCAAGCGACCGCTGCCCTGGTTATCCTTAATGCGGATGATGGCAGGCTTGGGTTGTGATGCGATGAGTCCGCTGGTGGCATCTTCAATCTCAAAACCAAATGTGCCGTCAGTATTCTTTGTAAAACGCAGGTTTGCTCCCGTTTCAATCACGTCAATGCTTTCGTTCTTGTTATCTTCGTTGTTTTCCCCTCCGTTCTCGTTATTTGTAGGATTGTCAACAGGACTCTCTGTGCACGAAGTCGAGAAGCTGGTGCAAAATACTAATATCAATGACATCAATATTATTTTGCTGGTTATTAACGATAGTTTTTTCATATTTTCAATAGCTTTAAGGGTTTATATCTGCAAATATATGAAAAAATATTCAATACAATATTGTGTAACACCACTTTGCGGCATACAAATTGCTCTAGGTGATGTATGGAACAAAAATCAGAACAAAATCTTGTAAGCCAGTCATACTCGCAGATGCGTAGTTGTGCAATGGCTATTCTCTTCTTGCGCCTCTTTATCGGGGCAGTGATGTTACTGCACATCATAGGCAAGATGCAGACCTATGACAATCTGGTGCTTGAGTATCCCTCTATTTTGGGATTTTCGCCTGCTACATCGCTTGCGTTGTCGATGATTTTTCAAGCAGCATTTGCTGCAATGATAATGGTTGGCGTGGCTACTCGCTTTGTCTCGCTGGCAATGATGATTCTCACGTTGCTGACGATTGTCAGGATGATGCAAGTGGACGGAATGACAATCTTTGTGCTGAAGATAAACTTCCTCTATCTGGGTATCTACACCACTCTGCTAATCTCGGGCAGCGGTGTTTATGGCTTTAATGTGCCGCGTATGGGAGGTAAAAGTGTCCCAAATAGTTAGATTGTCGGTCTATTTAAGAATAATTGCAATCGGTGCAGTTTTTTTTTCTAAATTTGCAAGTCGAAAGTACGTTAGTATTATTGACGATTAAAGGTTTTAGTTATGAAAAAGAGAATCTTGTCATTGTTTGCAGTAATCGCTTGTGTGGCGATGTCATCGTCAGCGATGGCGCAGAAGCAGGACGAAATGCAGCCATTACCTCACCAAGTGGAAAACCTTGAGCTACTTGATTTGAAAGGTAATCCTGCGATGATGCCATATTTCGGCAAAAAGAATGTCTTGATATTTTATGTCGATCCTGACAGAGCGAAACAGAATGATGATTTTGTTACCGATATGGAGGAGAATCATCGTGCTGCGGGCGAGAATATCGAGGGTTTTGGTATTCTTAATCTCAAAGACACAATGTTCCCTGGTGGTATTGTGCGTTCTATGGCTCGTAAGCGTACCGAAAAGAATGGTGCTACGGTGGTGGCAGACCCCGACCGTATAGTGGCTACGCAATGGGGTTTGGGAGATTGTAATAATAAGTTTGTGCTGATGCTTGTCTCTAAAGAGGGCGAACTTGTGTTCTGCCGCAAGGGCGAGTTTACCGAGCAAGATAAAAAGGATTTCTATAATATAATAGATAAGTATCGTTAATTGTTTTCGATGGGGAAAAGGGTCTGGCTGATATCTGTTTTGATATGCTTCGCGGTGATGGATGTCGCCGCGCAAGCTGTTTCATATCGTGACTCTATAGGTGGTGTGACACACTATACCCCAATCGATTATTCAGCTCTGATGCGTGAGTTGGAGCGAGCCTCACGCCCTACCCTATGGCAACGTCTGACGGGTGCTGCATCGCAGCGAAAGTCAAACGCGCAGGAGCGAAAAATCTCTCTCTCGGGAAATCTCGGCGTAGGTTATACACAGCTCACCAATGCGATGTTTACCGCAACGGGTACGGCGCAGTATCGTTTGCAGCCTGAATTGTCACAATCATTCACTTCGCTCTCTGCGATGGTGTCGGTGAATGGCTTTTATCGCCTGCACGCTGCGGGCGAGGCGCATCTGTCGCAGAGTGACAAGATTGAATATAGCATAGGCGGCGGCGAGATGCCCGTAAGATTTTGGGGTTTAGGGTATGAGGCAGCCGATAATAACTCTCGCACGAAATATACTCGCGGTGGCGTAGATTTCTCACTTGGTTATGTGCGGCACATCGTGGCGGGCTTGTCTTTGGGTGCGGGTGTCAATTTTCGCTACGCAACGGCTGGTGAGTTGGAGCCAATGGCGGAAGATTATCTCCAGCAGGCAGGCTTGAAAGCGGGCTCGGCTCATACTACGGGTATTAACCTGATGGTCAAGTATGATGGCAAGATACAGACGGAGGATGTTGTGAGTGGATATTATCTGTGCCTGGCGGGAGGGTTTCATCCTAAAGCACTTGGCTCGCACTCGACAAATATATGGCACATTGAGGCGGTCGCCAATTACTATCAGCCTTTGTGGAGCGGTGCTGTGGCGGCGCTTGACCTATACGCCGATATGTGGTCGTGGAATACTCCCTGGCTCTTTTGGGCGAAGGTAGGTGGTGAAAACCGTATGAGAGGATATTATTACGGTCGATATACCGACAGAAAGATGGCAACGGCTCAACTTGAACTGCGTCAGCGCATGTACGGTCCGATAGGATGTGTAGTGTGGGGCGGTGTTGGTAGTGTTTTCTCGTCGCATAAACTCTTCGATGTGGATAGGTTGCTCCCAAATTATGGCGTAGGAGTGCGTTTCGCTGCTGGTGGCAGGACATCGCTGCGAATAGACTATGGTTTCGGTCGCCACTCCAACGGACTTGTAATAAATGTAAATGAAGCATTCTAATGTTTGGATGGATAAAGAGAATCAATGCTGTGACGCTCGCTATGGCTTTCGTTGCCTCGCTGATGCTGCCTGTATTGATATTGATAATTACCGAGCATAACCCATTCTGGACTTCGGTGGCTTGTGTGATGATGCCTTTGGGTGGATATACCCTCTTTGCATCGCTTGCACGCCGTTCGGGATGGATGGTGTGGCTTGGTTTCCCATTTATATTCTTTAGCGCCTTTCAGGTGGTGTTGTCGTATCTGTTCGGCAACTCGGTTGTAGCGGCCGATATGTTTCTTAATCTTACAACGACCAACCCTGGCGAAGCTGGCGAGTTGCTGGCAAATATCTACCCTGCAGTTATCTTGGTCGTATTGTTATATGTGCCATTGCTATATGTTGCTGCGATGCACATTCGTCGCCGCGTGTTGCTACGTAATGAGGCGCGTGTGAAGATGGCGGCGGCAGGCGTAGCTACTTTTCTGATAGGCTGTCTGGTACTTGTGGATAGTGACGGACATAATGTAAAACACGTTGTGAGGGATGAGTTGTTCCCCATAAACGTAATCTATAATATGGGCGTTGCTATCTCGGAGTCGAATAGAACAGAGAACTTCCACAATACATCTCGTCACTTTCACTATAACGCCACGCGCAAGGTCGATGTTGCCGAGCGTGAGGTATATGTGCTTGTTATTGGCGAGGCGTCGCGAGCTGCTTCGTGGCAGATGTATGGATATGAGCGTAAGACAAACCCTCTGCTTTCGGCGCGTGAGGATATAACCCTGTTTCGCAATGTTGTCACACAGAGCAACACCACACATAAGAGTGTGCCTATGATACTCTCGTCGGTGCATACATCGCAACATAAGGAGCTATATCGTCGTTCAGGCATCCCTGCCCTGTTTAACGAGGCGGGCTTTAAGACCTACTTTATCTCAAACCAGTCACCCCAGGGCGCAATGATTGACAACCTGGCGCACGATGCCCACAGTGTGGAGTATATGGATGCGCCACGCCTTGATATGCAGCTTGTCGAGGCTATGCGTCGTGCGCTCGAGGAGGATAAGTCGCAGAAGATTCTGTTTATCCTGCACACCTACGGTTCGCACTTTAGCTATCATCAGCGTTATCCTCGCGAATTTGCTTGTTTTATGCCCGATGATGATGTGGCTATCAACCGCAGAAATATAGAACTCATTCGTAACGCTTACGACAACTCAATCCTCTATACCGATTATTTCCTCAATGAGGTTATCTCTACACTTGAGCAAATGGAGGGGGTGTCATCTGCAATGTATTATTGTGCCGATCACGGTGAAGATTTGTTTGACGGCAGAAAGAAGCGTTTTCTCCACGCCTCGCCTACTGTTACATATCATCAGTTGCACGTTGCCTCGCTGGCGTGGTTCTCGCCCCGCTATTGCGAGTTGTTTTCCGATAAGGTGGAGGCGGCTCGAATGAATTGCTCGGCTCCTGCCACAACTCACTCCGTGTTCCACACTATGGCGGATATGGCATCAATCAGCTCGCCCTATGTCGAAGAGAAAGCCTCATTGCTGAACCGATATTTCGATTACGGTGCTGTGCGTTATTATCTCGACGACCACAACCGCGCCGTGAAGCTCGATAGTGAGATTGGTATTGACCAGGAGGAACGCGAATTCTTTGCTCGTCACGGGATAGAGTTGTAATCATAAACCTAACAATAACAACAAAGGGCTACACCCATCGGTGCAGCCCTTTGTTATTTAAGGTAAGCAAATTATTTCTTTGCCTCCTCAACAGATACCTTGCGGAACTCCTTCAAGAGCTTTGTAAGCTCCAAAGCAGCCTTACGTGCGCGAGTGCCCGCAGCCTTGTTGTTCTTCTCTACCTGTGCAGCGGCATTTACAGAGAAAACCTCAATCTGTGCATTGATCTGATCAACTAAATTTTTCATATCGTAAAGTTTTATTGGTTTGTATTTGTGCAAATATATGAAATTTTCTATTAACCAAATAATTTCGGCAAAAAAAAGTGTATAAAATTTTGATTTAGAGTGGGTCAAAGGCTTAATAAATGTGTATATGGCATATTTTTTGACTTTTCAAAGGATAAAAAATCTTTTCGCTATGCAACGATACCTATTCGCTTTCCAGCTTCTTCTATCCCTGCTCTTTATGGGATGTCACCACAAGAAAAAGAGTACTTCAATGCCACCTATGAAGATTGAAGTGGCGGAAGTTGTGTCAGATTCTGTGGCTATGAGTTATGAGTTTGTGACCCACCTCGAAAGTGGAAATGTCACTTCTCTGCAACCCCGCGTGAATGGTTATCTGCAACGCTCGACGCTACACTCTGGGCGTGTGGTTAAAAAAGGAGAGCTACTCTTTGTGATAGATGCCAACCTGCTCAATACTACCCTACGCTCGGCGGAGGCACAACTCCTATCGGCTCAAGCGCAGGAGGCGGAGGCGCGAAGCAATTATGAGCGAGCAAAACCTCTGGCTGAACTCAATGCTATAAGCCAGACGCAGATAGAGCAGTATCGTACCACCTACCTCGCCGCGCAGCAGTCGGTGGAGTCGGCTCGTCAGCAGCTCCAGAATGCGAGGTTGCAGGTTGGTTATGCACGCATATATGCTCCAATCGATGGTGTGGCGGCAGCCTCCTCGGCAAACGAAGGCGATTATGTTGGTGTGGGAACACCATTCTCTACGCTTACCACCATCTCGAATATGGATTCGCTCAAAGCTGAACTGTCGCTGCCAACGGCGATATATCTAAGTGTGGCGGGCGACGAGCGAGCAATGTGGGATAATCGAGATTTGCTTTCAAATATAAGACTCTACCTTACAAGCGGTGAAGAGTATGAGTATGCGGGCACATATGATTATACACAGCAGAATATATCCCCTACGGCTGGCACAATAACTCTTGTAGTGCAATTCCCCAACCCCGAATATCGGCTCAAGGCGGGTGAGTATGCTCGAATAAGGTGTGACTTGGGTGGTCGCAAGCGGCAAGTGCTTGTGCCACAGCAGGCGGTGCAGAGTATTCAGGGTGTGAGGTCGGTGTGGGTGATTGATAGTGATAGCGTGGCGCACTATCGCCCCATAGAAGTGGGCGCGACACTTGGCAAGAATTACATTGTCGAAAAGGGTCTTTATGAGGGCGAGATTGTCGCTTTGGTTGGCGGAGGGAAGCTCCACGATGGAATGAAGGTTATACCAGTTAAAAATAGATAACTATGGGTGAGTATTTTATTCGGCGACCTGTCTTTGCTATCTCGATGGCTATCGCTATGACTTTGATGGGCATTGTGGCGTTGTTTGACCTCTCAATTGAACAATATCCCCAGATTACGCCTCCTGTGGTGCAGGTTACGGCAAGCTATGTCGGAGCAGATGCTCTGACTGTGAACAATTCGGTGGCGACACCACTTGCCGAGGGCGTGATGGGAGTGAACGATATGCTATATATGCAGACTACCAGCGCTAGCGACGGCACGATGAATATGCAGGTCACTTTCGACATAGGCTCCTCGCCTGATATGGATGCTATCTTTACGCAGAACAACGTTGCCTCTTCCACCTCGCAGTTGCCACAGGCTGTGGTTGAGCAGGGCGTGACAACACGCAAGAGCGACACGGGCTTTCTGATGGTCTATTCGTTGGCGAGTGATGGGCGTTATGATGATGTCTTTCTGTCGAACTACGCCTCAATCAATATGCAGGACAGA
Source organism: Rikenellaceae bacterium (assembly GCA_015059905.1). GTDB lineage: Bacteria > Bacteroidota > Bacteroidia > Bacteroidales > Rikenellaceae > Alistipes. The sequence continues at coordinate 142,800 of SUZN01000002.1, read as the reverse complement.
TTGGCGAAGATTAACGGCGTGGGTAAGGTCGAGATTATGGGCGCGGGCGAGTATGCTATGCGAATATGGATAAAACCCGACAGACTGCACTACTACTCGCTTTCGCTTGACGAGGTTGTGGCGGCTGTGCGTACGCAGAGTGCGTTGTATCCCGTAGGAAAATTTGGTGCAGAGCCAGCTGCGCAGGATGTTGTATATACCTATACCGCTATCTTGCCACCACAAATATCGACAGCAGAGGAGTTTGGTGAGATTATCGTTGCTCTGTCCTCCTCGGGCGAGGAGGTGCGTTTGTCGGATGTGGCTGATGTGGAGCTTGGTAGTGAGGCGTACAACGTGAAGTCGCTCTTTGGAGAGAAGCCCTCAACGATGATTGTGATATATCAGTCGCCAGGCAGCAACGCTGTGAATGTGGGTGATAAGGTCAAGAGCGAGATAGCCTCGCTTAAGGAGCGTTTCCCCGATGGTGTGGAGATTTATACCATTGTCGATTCTACGGCAAATATTCAAGGAGGAGTGAAGGATATCATCACAACGCTCATCATCGCTCTTGTACTTGTGATAGTAATCATATATCTTTTTCTTCAGAATTGGCGTGCAACGCTCATCCCACTCATCGCTATACCTGTTTCGCTCATTGGCGCTTTTACGGTCTTTCCGTTGCTCGGTTTTTCGCTCAATGTTATCTCGTTGCTGGGTATGGTGCTGGCGATTGGATTGGTGGTGGATGATGCCATTGTTGTGGTGGAGGCAGTACAGGCAAATATTGAGGCGGGTATGGAGGCGCGAGAGGCTACCATCAACGCTATGCGTAAGGTCTCATCGCCTATTATCGCAACAACAATCGTTCTGCTTGCAGTCTTTATTCCTGTGTCGTTCACAGGTGGTATTACGGGGCTTTTGTTTCAGCAGTTTGCCATTACGATTGCTGTGGCGATAGTATTCTCGGCAATCAATGCGCTTACGTTGTCACCAGCCCTTGCTTCGCTGCTTTTGCGCCCGCAACGCAAGGCGGCGCGTGGTCTGTTTGCGCGATTTAATAGTTGGTTTGATGGGATGATGAAGCGATACGATAGCTTTACCTCAACACTCATCACCCACGCCACCCGCACCGCCCTGTTTGTTGCGGCTATGTTGGTGGTTGTGGTGCTGGTGTGGCGTATGCTGCCGTCGGGATTCTTGCCCGAGGAGGACCAGGGCTATGTTATGGTTATGGTCTCTACGCCCGAAGCCTCGTCGCTTGAGACGACGTTGCAGGCTATGCAACACACCGAGCAGATTGTGGCGGCAAGGGATGATGTCCAATATACGGCGCTCGCCGCAGGATTTAATATGATGGCAGGCATCAGCTCTACATCGAGTGGAATAATCTTCGCTATGTTGAAGGATTTTTCCGACCGTAAGCTCTCGGCTATGCAGATAGCTGCGCAACTCACCGAGGAGTTATATGTGGCTGTGCCCGAGGCGGAGTGTTACGCCTTTATTCCGCCCTCGATACCTGGTCTTGGTACAACGTCGGGCATAACGCTCGAGGTGCAGGACCTGGAGGGGCGTGGAACGGCTTATCTGTGGGAGCAGACCTCACGTCTGATGGAGGCGTTGAAAAAAGATAACTCCATCGCCTCGGTCTCAACGCAGTTTAGTGCCGACACGCCACAGCGAAAGATTGAGATACGCAAACGTCAGGCGATGAGCGAGGGTGTCGAGCTTCGGGAGATATACAACGTGCTCTCGACATATCTGGGCGGCGATTATGTCGGGCAGTTTAATCGCTTTGGCAGACTCTATCAAACCTATGTGCAAGCAGCTGCCGACCGCAGAATAGATGAGAAGTCGCTGAATAGCTATTTCGTGACAAATGGCAAGGGCGAAAGTGTTCCGCTTGCAGCTTTTGTCGAGGTGAAGGATACGGTCGGAGTGGACTACATCACGCAATTCAACCTCTATGAGTCTATCTCGCTCACCGTTACCCCATCGGCAAAGAGCTCTACGGGAGATACGATGAAGCAAATAGCGCACATCGCTGGCGAGACATTGCCCGATGATGTGGGTTATGCCTGGAGTGGTACATCATATCAAGAGGCTACGGCATCGCGTAGCGGTGTAATGGTCTATCTGCTTGCTTTGGCGTTTGTCTTTTTGGCTTTGGCGGCACTATATAATAGTTGGGGTTTGCCGTTGGCTATTCTGATGAGTGTGCCTGTGGCTGTTGTGGGCGCGTTGGTTGCAACCGTTGGAGCGCATTTGGTCAATGCGAACTATGTAAATAATGTCTTTATGCAGATTTCAATCGTTATGCTTATAGGCTTGGCCGCCAAAAACGCAATCTTGGTTGTAGAGTATGCCGATACCACCTATCACTCCTCGCCTAACATCTCGCTAAAGGAGGCGGCGATGGTGGCGGCGCGCGAGCGTGTGCGACCCATTATTATGACTGCGTTTGCATTTATTTTGGGCGTTATGCCGTTGATTTTTGCTTCGGGTATATATTCTACGGCGCGAAATATTATGGGCGTGGCATTGGTTGGCGGAATGTTGTTGGCTACACTCGTTGGTATATTCCTCTACCCTGCCGCCTTTCTGTTGGTAGCCAAATGGGGCGGTGCCGAGCGTAGAAAGTCTGCGATGATGGTGGCTGTGGTGGTTGCATCCTTACTTGGCTCGTGTGCCGCGCCGCTTGATAAGGCAGAGGTGGATGTGCCGCAGAGTTATCTTTTTCGGGATGCTGTAGTGGAGAGTGGCGAGGAGCTCCAGGGCGAGTGGTGGCAGATGTACGATGACCCTATGCTCGACTCGCTTATATGTCACGCACTGGCGCGAAATCGCAACCTTGCCGCTGCTGCATCGAAGATAGAGTCTGCGCGGTATGCACTCTCGCAGGCGCGCGCCGAGTTTCTGCCTGAATTGGGCGCTGAGGCGCGTGGCGAGGTTAATGGCGCAAGGAAGGAGCGAGAGTACGAATTCGCCTTGCAGCCTACGGTGTCGTGGAATGTGTCGTTGTTTGGAGCGTTGCGCCATACGCGGCGTGAGGCGCAAGCCAATATTCTCTCCACCGAGTGGGCATATCGTGGTGTGCAGCTCTCGCTTACCAACGAGGTGGCAAAGGCTTACTTTACATTGCGGCAATATAGCCAAAGTCTTGAAATTGCAAGCCATAGCTTGATGCTGCGACGTGAGCAGGCTCATTTGGTGGAGAAAATGTCTGAACAGGGATTCTCTACGGGGCTTGATTTAGAGCAAGCTCGTAGTCTTGTCTATTCTGCGGAGGCGGATGTGGCGCAATATAGGCGTGCTGTGGTGCAGAGTAAACTATCGCTTGCTACGTTGCTCGGTGAGACTCCTGATGTGGAGCTTGCGGTGAATGACTCCTTGTCGGTGGAGGCTTTGCCGCAAGGTATTGAGGTGGGCTTGCCCATCACCCTGCTTACGCGCCGACCCGATATTATGGAGTCATATTATGAGTTGCAGGCGGCAGCCGCAAGGGTTGGTGTGGCGCATAGTAATCGCTTTCCGTCGCTTTCTATTATGGGCGAGGGAGGTGTGATGAGCAACTCGGTGAAAAATCTCTTTGCGCAAGGCTATTGGGCGTGGGGCGCATCAGCAGGTGTGGCGCAGACGTTGTTTTCGTTTGGGAGGTTGAAGCGTGCCGAGCAGATAGCCCGCTCTGCCTATGAGGAGGCTGTACTTGGATATGAACAGCAGGTGCTGGAGGCGCTGGAGGAGGTTGAGTCTGCGCTGATAGCTATCTCTACATATAAGGAACAGATAGCCCATTATGAGGAGTTTGTTGCGTCAAATCATCGCATAGCACGTCTTACGCGGGCGTTATATGAGCGTGGCTTGGATGATTATCTCGATGTGATATCCACCGAGCAATCCTGGTATGAGTCGCAGCTTGAACTCGTTGGGCTTGTGGCGCAGCAATATATCAACTATGCTGCATTGGCTATGGCTTTAGGAGATTGGCAGCAGATGGAGTTGCAGAATGAAAAATAATTCTTACTTTTGCTGAAGATATGATTGATTGGCAAAATATTGTAGTGGGATTTATCCTCGTTGCGGTGGTGGTGTGGCTCATTAGAGCCATATTGAGAGCCATTGCTACACGCCGTTATTCGCAGTGTGGAACGTGCGACGATGCTACGTGCCCCTATCGCAAAAAGGATGAGAAAAAAGATAAGGTTGATTGTTAAAATCAACCTTATCTTTTATTTACGCCACCATAAGTATAAGCAACTGCGCTGTCAGAACTCGCAAGAACATTACCACAGGATAGACCGTTGCATAACCTACCGCAGGCATATCGTTGCCAGCCGTAGCATTTGCATAACCCAGGGCTGGTGGGTCGGTGACACTACCTGCCATAAGACCCATCAATGTGTAGTAATTCATCTTGAGCTTCAGGCGAGCGAACAATCCCACTATAAGCAATGGTAACACCGTGATAATAAAACCGTATCCTATCCAGCGATAACCGCCGCCCACGATAGCATCAATAAAACCGTCACCCGCGCCAATTCCAACGCCCGCCAGGAACATAGCAAGACCCACCTCGCGCAACATCAGGTTTGCACTCATTGTGGTATATGTTACAAGGTGGAAGTGTGGACCGAAACGACCAATCAGCAATGCAATGATAAGTGGACCACCCGCCAGACCGAGCTTCACGGGTTGTGGAATACTCATAAGTGGAATAGAGCCGAACAACACGCCGAGCGCGATGCCGAAGAAGATGGTGAGCAACTGTGGCTCGTTGAGCTTCTTCAATGAGTTACCCAGCACGTTTGCCACCTGCTCGATAGCCTTCTCTTGACCCACAACCATCACGCGGTCACCCATCTGCAACTCCATACCCTGATAAGGAATAAGGTCGATACCTGCACGGTTGATGCGTGTGATGTTGATGTTGTATTTTGTACGCAGACGTAAGTCGGAAAGCTTCTTTCCGTTGATTGTGTGTTTGGTGATGACGATACGTCGTGAAACGAGCTGCGTAGGCGAATCGGCATTTGTGCCCCACTCCTCCTTGCTCATCTCGATGGGCTGACCAAGGAATGCAATCACTGCCTCGCTATCCTCTGGAGAGCATATTACGCGCAACTTCTCGCCAATGAGGAGTGTACTTGTGCCGTCGGCGATGGCGATTGTCCCATCTTTGTGCATAATGCGTGATATGACAAACGAACGATTGATAAGTTCACGCAAATGGGCAATGGTGTGTCCCTCCAATGCTCCGTTTGTAAACTCGACAGAGTGACGCTCAACGTTTGAGTGGTCGTTGTTGATTGCCTCCAGCGCCTTGTTCTCCTCCGCGAAGTTTACTCTTGTAAGGAATCGCACAGCGATAATCGAAAGAATAATACCCACAACACCCAGCGGATAGGCTACGGCATAACCCAATGCGATTGTTGGGTCGTTGATACCTGTAGAGTCGGTGTAAGCCTGCTGTGCAGCTCCCAAACCAGGAGTGTTAGTCACAGCACCCGACATAATACCCACCATTGTAGGCATTGGTGTTCCTGTTGCGACATGTATAATATAGGTGGTCAGCGCACCCAGCAACACAACGGCTGCTGCGCAACTTACCATCTTTATTCCGCCTTCCTTGAACGAAGAGAAGAAACCCGGTCCTACCTGCAATCCGATTGAGAAGACAAACAAGACCAAACCAAATTCTTTGATAAAATGAAGTGTGTTGTGATCTACCGTCATTCCGAAGTGTCCTGCTGCGATGCCAACAAAGAGAATCCACGTTACGCCGAGCGAGATGCCGCAAATCTTCACCTTGCTCAACATAATACCGACGGTAATGACCAATGAGAGTACAAGCAATGTGTGTGCAATACCCTCGCCCATAAATAGGGTGTATAACCAGTCCATAGTGATTTAATTTAACCTTAATTTTTCCTAACCGAGCGCAAAGGTAATATTATTAAATTTATTTAAAAACTCTTTCTGCTCTTTTTTACACTTTTTTGGTGAATTTATTCATTTTATTTGCAGTTTAGAATAGCCAGCGTTCTGCAATCGGTGTCAAAAGAGCAGTAATCACGCCCATCAGTGCCATCGCCAAACCGCTTAAAGCACCTTCTGTGGCTCCCTCCTCGATTGAGCGCGCTGTGCCGATTCCGTGTGCAGCAGCACCCATTGCCAACCCTTTTGCCGAGGGGTCGTTTATGCGCAGCAGTCGCAAAAATCGCAGACCTACCACTGCTCCGAATATTCCCGTTAGAAAGACCACGACTGAAGTGATAGACAGATCACCGCCTACCCTCTCGCTGATACCCACAGCAATGGGAACTGTGACAGATTTCATAGCTATCGAGTTTTCGATGAGTTGTGTTGCGCCGAAAAGACGCGCAATATATACCACACTCAATATGCCCACAATCGAGCCGATAGTAACTGAGGAGAGTATTGCTGTTAGTTGTCCCCGCATACGCTCCTCTTGTTCATATAGCAGATACCCCAACGCCACGACAGACATACCCAAACAAAAATCAAGCACCGAAGTTGCCTCACGATAGGTCGCGTAAGGTATGTTGAACGCCACCAGAAAACCTATCATCGCAAGGAATGTAATCAATACAGGATGTAGCAATGCAATACGTACACGACGATAGACAGCCATTGCCGTGCAGTAGAGCACAATGGTGAGCGTAAGCAACGCAAGCGGCGAAGATATATAATCGTGAAGCATAATTATTTACGTAGTTTTATATAAACAAATGCTGTAACTGCAATAACGGCAAGCGTGCTAACCACAGCTGCAATTGTGATGGCTATCCAATGCTGCGAAATCACTCCGTAAGACTCCATCAAACCAACACCAAACGGAACGAAAAATAGTGCCATTGTGGCAAGTAGAAATTTTGCTGTGGGGGCTACCGTTTCGGGTTTTACAACTTTGAAATGTAGTGCTACATATAATAGCAGCATTCCAATGATATTGCCCGACACATATCCCCCAACGAGCATAGAGATAAAGTTTCCCACAGCCCAGCATATAAGTATGATTAGTATGCCTGTCATAACAGAATCTGAAAATATGTTGCAAATGTAACGAAAAATTACTAATTTTGTTAGACCTAACTCGATTGCATATACAAAACATTAAATATTTTAGCTATGAAAAGAGTAATGAAATTTGCGTGCGCCCTTGTTGTGGTTGTGTCGTTCTGTTTGACAGCTACCGCGCAGAAGAAGGCAAAAGATTCAAAGACTACTTATGCACAAGAGGTGTTGCAACCTTATGTGGATAATGGTCAGTTGGCTGGAGCAATTAGCGTCTTTTACAAGGATGGCGTACAGGAGACCTGCTGCATAGGTTATGCCGATGTTGCGAAGAAACGCCCCATCAAGATGGATAACGTCTTTATGCAGTGTTCGCAGACAAAGGGTTTTTGTGGTGTTACAATCGCCAAGTTGGTTGAAGAGGGTAAGATTTCACTCGATGACCCTGTCGCAAAGTATCTGCCAGAGTTTAGAGAGTTGTGGGTGCAGGAGTCAAACAAAGATGGCGTAAAGACGCTTCGTAAGGCAAAGAATACGCTTACAGTTCGTATGGTGCTCAATCACACAGGTGGTTTTCCATTTGAGGCAAGCGTAAAACGTAATGATGTTCGTGGTGGCGGCTGGAGTGGTGGTGCTCCTCTGCGTCAGGTGGCTGCTGTGGCTGCCGAGTCGCCAATTATGTTTGAGCCTGGTACACGCGATTTGTACTCTAACACAGGTATTGACATCGGTGCCGCAATCGTGGAGGTTGTTACAGGTATGAAGTGGGAGAATTATCTCAAGCAGGAGGTTCTGGACCCACTTGGAATGAAATCAACATGGTTCTGGCCTACTGACAAGCAACTCAAGAAGAAGGTTGAGCTTTACGCTTACAAGGATAATGCGCCCGCAGAGTGGGTAGAAGAGATGGCTTGGCAACAGCGCCCATACAACGATTCTCACGTCTTTGCATCGGCTGGTGCAGGCTTGTGGACAACTGCGGCAGATCAGCTTAAGTTCTACAAGATGTTGATGAATCTGGGTGTTGGCGAGAATGGTGTACGTATCTTGAAGGAGGAGACTGTGAAGTCTATTCTTGCTTGCTCAACACGACCCAAAAATATGGGCGGTTATTCTCTTGGTTTGTCTGCGCCTGTTGTTGATAACGAGGGTGCATGGTTTGGTCACGGTGGCGCTTGGGGTACTAATTGTTCAGTTAATTGGCACAAGAAGCAGCTGAAGTTGTGGGTTGTTCAGAGTGCTGGAGGTCCACAGCCTTGGGGTAGCAAGGTGAATGCTGCGGCAGAGAAGTTTTTTGCTCAGCCATTTGAAAAATCTGGCGTAGATGCCTACACAGGCAGAATCGGCGAGAAATAATCTCTATGGAAAATTGATATTAAGGATGCGCTTTCGGGCGCATCTTTTTTTTGAATATTGAAAATATGTCGTTCCGTCATTGCGAGGAGCTGTAAGCGACGTGGCAATCTATAATGAGCGAATGATAATAATGAGATTCCCACGCTCATTTAATTCGCTCGGAATGACGTTAATTTTTTAGAGACGAGGTTGAAATGTTGTCAATAAAATAAAAAAATCCTCCCCTACGGTTAGGGGAGGATCTTTAGGAGGGGTGATCGAATAAAGACTTTTTGATGGCGAAATCTACGATTTCGAAAGTCTTTTGTCGATAAAGTCCCCATCAAAAAGTGGAGGCGGCGGGAGTCGAACCCGCGTCCAAACCTGGAACCCAAAAGCTTTCTACACGCTTATTCTGCGATTACTCCTCTTGCGCAGGATGGCCACAGACAGCCTAACCTTTTGCCGCAGTCTCTAAAATTTCGCACGCTAACCGAGACACATAACGCACTATCCCTTAAAAGATGATACCCCATATGAACAGCAACTAAAGGGCGCAGCCGCCATTCGGGATACTCGTCTGCAAGCCTCCTTGGGCTCGCGGATTAAGCTAATTTTCCTCGAAAATTAGGCAGCGAGTGCATAGCTATTATTGCCATTTGTAGTTTGAGTGTTGATATTTACGAGCCACCACACAATGCTCGACGTGCTTACAATCAAACTCTGCAAGCTGTCAAAACCGGTCGCCCCCGTTTGACAAGTGCAAAGATACACAATAATTGTTCAAAATTCAAAATTATATGCAAAGAATACAAAATCCTTGCAGATTCTGTGAAATTATACAAATATTTATTATATTTGTAAGTTGTAGAAATTAAGCAAATGTATGGAAAAGAATAGTTGCGTAGTTGAGCTGAAAGGTGTTTCGATTTATCACACTGATGGCGAGGGGGTGCGTCCGAATAAGGACGACGAGCTGGTGTTGTCGGATGTAAATCTTAGGGTCAATGCGGGCGAAATGGTCTATTTTATAGGACGTGTCGGTAGTGGCAAAAGTACCTTACTTAAAACTTTATATGCCGAGGTGCAACTGCTTCAGGGTGAGGGGCGTGTGGTAGGCGTTAATTTGCGCAACCTGCGCCGTAAGGATATACCTTATCTGCGCCGCAAGATGGGCATTGTCTTTCAGGATTATCAGTTGCTCGATGACCGCAATGTGTTCTTCAATCTCTACGATGTGATGAAGGCTACAGGCTGGAAAAAAGAGGTGGATATCCGCCGTCGTATTGGCGAGGTGCTGAAGCTTGTCGGGCTGGAGAATAAGGCTTACAAGATGCCTCACGAGCTATCGGGCGGCGAGCAGCAACGATTGGTTATTGCGCGTGCGTTGTTGAATTCTCCACGACTGTTGTTGGCTGATGAGCCTACGGGAAATCTTGACCCTGTGACTGCAGATGAGATTATGAAACTCTTTAAGCAGATTACCGCGAAGGGGTGTGCTATCATTATGTCCACCCACAACACGGCACTCATAGAGCAGTATCCCGCCCGCACGGTGATGTTTGCCAAAGGTCATATCTCGGAGATTGATATCGAGAAGAGTTTTACAGAGTAAAAAATAGAAATTTTGGGGCTCTGCGATTTGCAAAACTCAATTAAATTCCCTATTTTTGTACGTTTTAACACAGGAATTGATAAAAATTAAATAATGAGTACTGAACAGGAAATAATCAAGAGGAACGAAGAGGAGTATTCGGCGTCGAATATTCAAGTCCTTGAGGGTTTGGAGGCTGTGCGTAAGCGCCCAGCGATGTATATCGGTGATATCGGTGAGAAGGGTTTGCACCACTTGGTGTATGAGGTTGTTGATAACTCTATCGACGAGGCATTGGCAGGTTACTGCGACAACATCGAGGTGACTATCAACGAGGATAACTCTATCACAGTAAAGGATAATGGTCGTGGTATCCCTACCGACTTTCACGAGAAGGAGGGTAAGTCTGCCTTGGAGGTTGTATTGACCGTTTTGCACGCTGGTGGTAAGTTCGATAAGGGAAGCTATAAGGTGTCAGGTGGTCTGCACGGAGTGGGTGTGTCGTGTGTGAATGCGCTCTCTACCCTGCTCGTTGCGGAGATTCATCGTGGCGGCAAGATTTACAAGCAGACATACAGTCAGGGTGTACCAACATCGAAGGTTGAGATTTTGGGCGATTGCGAGGATCGTGGTACATCGGTTACATTCAAGCCAGATGCAACAATCTTTACTCACACAACAGAATACAAGTATGAGATTCTGGCAAACCGTCTGCGCGAGCTGGCATTCCTAAACAAAGGTATTCACCTTACACTCACCGACAAGCGCAAGCAGGACGAGGAGAGTGGCGAGTACCAGAGTGAGCACTTCTACTCAAAGGAGGGTTTGAAAGAGTTTGTTCAGTATCTTGACTCTACACGCGGCGAGCCAATTATTGAGAACATTATCTATATTGATACCGAGAAGAATGGCGTTCCTGTGGAGGTTGCTATGCAGTATAACAACTCATTCTCTGAGAATGTTCACTCTTATGTAAATAATATCAACACTATCGAGGGTGGTACTCACCTCACAGGTTTCCGTTCGGCACTTACCCGTACCTTGAAGAAGTATGCCGATGAGTCGGGTATGCTTGCGAAGATTAAGTTTGAGATTTCGGGCGATGATTTCCGCGAGGGTTTGACAGCTGTTGTGTCGGTTAAGGTAGCCGAGCCACAGTTTGAGGGTCAGACCAAGACCAAGCTCGGTAATGATGAGGTCGCGGGTGCTGTGAATGGCGCTGTTGCAGCTGCTTTGGCACTCTATCTTGAGGAGCATCCAAAGGATGCGAAGGCTATTGTACAGAAGGTTATCCTGGCGGCTACGGCTCGTCACGCTGCGCGTAATGCACGTGAGGCTGTTCAGCGTAAGACACCTCTGTCGGGTGCAGGTTTGCCAGGTAAGTTGGCTGACTGCTCAAGCCGCGACCGCTCTATCGCCGAGATTTTCTTCGTCGAGGGAGACTCTGCGGGTGGTACTGCAAAGCAGGGTCGTGATCGTAACTTCCAGGCGATTATGCCATTGCGTGGTAAGATTTTGAATGTCGAGAAGGCTTTGGAGCACCGTATGTGGGAAAATGAGGAGATTAAGAATATGTTTATCGCTCTGGGTGTATCAATTGGTACGGCAGAGGATAGCAAGGCTCTTAACCTTGAGAAGCTTCGTTACGATAAGATTATCATTATGACCGATGCCGATGTCGATGGTGCCCATATCGCAACATTGATGCTTACATTCTTCTTCCGCAAGATGAAGGAGCTTATCGAGAATGGTCACGTATATATCGCTACCCCACCACTCTATCTTGTGAAGAAGGGTAACCGCGAGCGTTACTGCTGGACAGAGGGTGAGCGTGATGCCTTGATTGAGGAGATGGGTGTTAAGGGTATTCATATCCAGCGTTACAAAGGTTTGGGTGAGATGAACGCACAGCAGTTGTGGGATACTACAATGAACCCAGAGACTCGTATCTTGCGTCAGGTTAGTATTGAGAATGCTGCCGAGGCTGACCGTATCTTCTCAATGTTGATGGGCGATGACGTGCCACCACGCCGCGAGTTCATCGAGAAGAATGCTTGCTATGCTGATATCGATGCATAAAAGATAATCAAGCCTAATATTGGGGTGTTAGCTTTAGCAAGGTAACACCCTTTATTTTTATCTAACCTTAATGTTTTAATAATGAGAACACACCTATTTCTAATTACACTATTGGCAACTATCTTCTGTGCTTGTCATAAAACGGTTGAGATAGTGCCAGCAAACGAGCAATCGCTCTTTTCGTCAAGCGACAAGGCTTTGGAGCAGAGCTATACCTGGGCGCGTAATATGGCATATTCATATGCTCACACAGACCACGACCCTGTTGGCTATTGGTATGAGGCTGCACTGCCTAACCGCGAGGCTTTCTGTATGCGTGATGTATCGCATCAGACCATCGGTGCACATATTCTGGGTTTGCAGGCGCATAACAAGAATATGATGATGCGCTTTGCGGAGAACATCACCGAAGAGAAGGATTGGTGTTCTTATTGGGAGATTAACCGTTATAACAAGCCCGCCCCTGCTGATTATGATAACGACAGCACATTCTGGTACAACCTGCCTGCAAACTTCGATGTTACGCAGGCTTGCCTGCGATTGTATGAGTGGACGGCGGACGAGGATTATGTGAGCGATGCTACAATGCTTAATTTTTACGAGAAGTCGCTCAACGAGTATGTCGAGCGTTGGAACCTCAAGCCCGAGAACGCATTTAAGCGTGAGCGATATATGAACAAGGCGGCGAATTTTGATTATGGCAACTCGTTCCACGTTTGTCGTGGTCTCTCGTCGTATGCCGAGACTTTCCCTGGTATTACTATGAGTATTGATTTGCTCTCTTCGATGTATGCGGCAAACAAGGCGTATGCAAAGATTTTGAAGATGAACAACGTAGCTGACTGTGAGGAGTATATGGAGCGAGCCGAGGCGTACCAGCAGATTATTGAGGAGAGGTTTTGGGATGCAGACAGCGTGCGATACAACACATTCTGGACGCAGGATATGGTGTTCCGTCGTGGCGAGGGCGTGCCATTTATCTTGTGGTTTGATGTGACCGAGAATGTGGAGCATAAGCAGGCGGCTATAAAGGATATTTTGGCGGACGAGTGGAATGTAGAGAATCTCTCTGCTTTCCCTGCTATCCTCTATCGCAACGGATACAACGAGGATGCTTATCGCATCACGTTGCAACTCCCTACAATGCGCCGCTCGGAGTATCCCGAGGTTAGCTATGGCGTTATAGAGGGTGTTATTGCTGGTGCAATGGGTGTGGAACCACGATTGAGTGAGGGCGTTATTGCTACTTGCTCACGTCTAAAGAGAGGCACTACTGCCGAGGTTAAGAATGTGCCTTTGGCAGATGGTTATATCTCGCTCAAGCACGAAGATGACAAATCGGAGATTGTGAACAACACCACACGCTCACTTACTTGGGAGGTAGAGTTTATTGGTGACTGTGCGACAATCGAGGTTGATGGAAAGTCATACCCTGCCGAGGAGCGCAAGGATACGTTCGGCAATGTGATTTCATCGTGCAAGGTAAAGCTCGGAGCAGGCAAAAGCCTAACAGCGGTGGCGAAGTATTAAGAGCTGAATACGCAAAAAAATGTGCTAACTCATCAGAAAGGGTTAGCACATTTTTTATTTTTACATTTCCTGAAGATGTTCGACTAAAATCTTACACCCCATAACTATCAGCACACAGCCGCCAAACAGCTCGGCTTTAGATTTGTATCTGCAACCGAATACGTTTCCTATGCGCAGACCAATCATCGACAATATCATCGTTATCACACCAATCAGCATTACGGCGCGCCAGATGTTTACTCCCAGAAAGGCAAACGACACTCCTACTGCCAGCGCATCAATACTTGTTGCGATGGCGAATAGCAACATCTTACGTGATGAGAAATCTGCATTACTATTGTGGCACTCGCACTCATCTTTCGATGACGCTTCACGAATCATATTAACGCCTATGACACCAAGCAACGCAAAGGCAATCCAGTGGTCGATACTCTGTACAAAAGATGCGAAGCTCACGCCGAGATAGTAACCCACCAGTGGCATCAATGCCTGAAAGCCTCCAAACCACAACCCCACACTGATGGTGTGACGAGGCTCAATGCGCCTTACCGACAAACCCTTGCCGATAGATACCGCAAAGGCATCCATAGCCAGACCGACTGCAATTATTATGAGCGTTGCGTACTCCATTATAGACCTGTAATCTTCTTTATTTCGTTGAGCTTGTTGAGTGCTTCAAGCGGTGTTAGAGAGTTGATATCCAACCCCTTAATCTGGTCGCGCACCTGAATGAGCACAGGGTCGTCCAGCTGGAACATTTGAAGTTGCATACTACCCTGCTGCGCCACATCTGCCACCTGGCGTGCTGATGGCTGACGCTTCTTGCGGCGCGAAGGTGCTGTGGGCACTTCTGTTTTCTCTGCGCCTGGGTCTGCTATTTCGTTGTTGCCATATACGGTTTCGAGATTGGAAAGAATATCTGTTGCACGGCTCACAATCGAAGCGGGCATACCTGCCATACGCGCAACGTGGATACCGAATGAGTGCTCTGTGCCGCCACGCGCCAGCTTGCGCAGGAATACAATTGTGTTGTCCACCTCACGAACGGATACGTGGTAATTCTTGATGCGCTCAAAGAGTTGCTCCATCTCGTTCAACTCGTGGTAGTGAGTGGCAAACATAGTCTTGGCGCGTGCTGTTGGGTAGTTGTGAATATACTCCACCATCGCCCACGCAATGGAGATACCGTCGTATGTACTTGTGCCTCGACCAATCTCGTCAAGCAGGATAAGGCTGCGCTCCGATAGGTTGTTGAGAATACTTGCCGACTCCAACATCTCGACCATAAACGTTGATTCGCCCTGCGAGATGTTGTCCGAGGCTCCAACACGAGTGAAAATCTTATCCACCACGCCGATGTGAGCCTTCTCGGCAGGGACAAATGAACCCATCTGTGCCATCAGTATAATGAGCGCTGTTTGTCGCAGCAAAGCCGACTTACCCGACATATTGGGTCCCGTAATCATCATAATCTGCTGGTCGCTGTCGTTGAGCAATACATCGTTGGGGATATACTCCTCGCCCACACCCATCAGTCGCTCAATCACAGGATGACGACCCGCGCGAATATCAATGACCTTGCCCTCGTCAAGTGTAGGGCGCACGTAACGACACTCGCACGCCATACGGGCGAATGATTGCAAGCAGTCGATGCGAGCCACGATAGCTCCATCGCGCAAGATTGCACGCAGGTGTTGCGAGATGTCGGCTATAATTTGCAGATATATATCCTGCTCAATCTGAAGGATGCGCTCCTGTGCACCGAGGATTTTCTCCTCGTACTCCTTCAGCTCCTCGGTGATGTAACGTTCGGCAGCTGTGAGTGTCTGCTTGCGAATCCACGTCTCGGGAACTTTGTCTTTGTGGGTGTTACGCACCTCGATATAGTAGCCAAAGACATTGTTATAGCTAATCTTCAGCGATGGAATGCCTGTCAGCTCACTCTCGCGTTGCTGTATCTGCTGCAATACATCCTTGCCGTGTAGAGCTATGCGGCGCAGGTCGTCAAGCTCTGCCGATACGCCATCGGCAATCACACCACCCTTCTGTATCTGGTTGTTCGCAGGATCGGGATATATGTCACGCGCCAAGCGGTCGCGCACAACGGTCAATGGGTCTATACTCTCGGCAATCTTGTGCAGGCAACTCTTGTCGGTTGATTCCAATAGCGCCTTCAACATTTCGACCGAGGTCAGTGAGTTCTTCAGTTGTACCAACTCGCGTGGTAGAATTCTGCCCGCCGCAATGCGTGACGACAGACGTTCCAGGTCGCCTATTGCTGCCACCTGCTCGCGCAGAGCCGCCGCCAAATCTGCATCATTGGCTATAGCCTCGACAACATCCTGGCGCTCCTCGATGCGTTTAACATCCAATAGCGGCATCGCTACCCAGCGCTTCAACATACGTCCACCCATCGAGGTCAGCGTGCGGTCAATCACATCGGCAAAGCCTGTCTTTGCCTCGCCCGACGAGGATGAGAAGAGCTCAAGGTTGCGGATGGTGAATTTGTCAATCCACACCGAGTCGTGCTGGTCGATGCGTGAAATAGAGGCGATATGCGAAATCTCGCGATGCTCGGTAAACTCCAAATAGTAGAGAATAGCTCCTGCAGCAGCAATACCCTCGGTCATACTCTCCACGCCAAAGCCCTTGAGTGACTGTGTGCCGAACTGCTTGCAGAGCTTGTCGTAATTCAAATCGGATGAGAATATCCACTCGTCAAGACGATATGTGTAATGCTTGCCACCAAACGATGATTCGAACCTATCCTCCATACCTCGCTGATAAAGTACCTCCTTGGGTTGTAGGCTCGCCATAAGTTTGTCCACATAGCGGTCGTCGCCCTGCGCCATAAAGAACTCGCCCGTAGAGATGTCAAGAAAAGCTACGCCTGTATGATTCTTGCCGAAATAGATTGATGCAAGGAAAGAATTCTCTTTGTTTGGTAGAATATTATCGCCCAAAACAACGCCTGGCGTTACCAGCTCTATCACGCCTCGCTTGACCAGACCCTTGACCAATTTGGGGTCCTCCAACTGCTCGCAGATAGCTACACGCTCGCCAGCACGTACCAGCTTTGGTAGGTAGGCATCGACGGCGTGATGTGGGAAACCCGCCAGCTCTACGCTTGAGGCAGCACCATTGGCACGCTTGGTAAGCGTGATACCCAGGATGGAGCTCGCCTTGATGGCGTCGTCACCAAATGTTTCGTAAAAGTCACCCACCCTAAAGAGTAGGATAGCGTCGGGATGTACCGCCTTAATCTGATAATATTGCTTCATCAGAGGGGTCTCCACATATTTTTTCTCAATTGCCATCTGAAGTTGAATTAGATGACAAAGATAACTTATTTTGATATATTATTCAAAGAAACGCTCATCAAAATTGACTAAATAGAGCTTATCGGTAGCTCGTGTGAGGGCTGTGTAGAGCCAGCGCAGCATATCGCGCGTCATAGGCTCGTCGCCAAACAGACACCTATCGACAAACACCGCTTTCCACTGACCACCCTGCGCTTTGTGACACGTCACAGCATAGGCGAACTTGACCTGCATGGCGTTGAAGTGCGGGTTTTCGCGTATCTCCTTGAATCGCTTGATTTTACTCTTTATATCGAGGTAATCTTTCTCCACCTCGGTAAAGAGTTGCAGACTCTGCTCTCTGGTGAGCGAAGGTGACTCCGAGGAGATGGTGTCAAGCAAAATCTTACACTCAAGCTCCATATCGCCATAATCGCCAAATTCCAGCACCGCCTCAGCGAAGTTGAAACCATACAACTCCTCAAAGCGGCGTATTTTCTTCAGTCGGGCGATATCTCCGTTGGCGATGAAGCTTACGGGGCAACCCTCGATGCGCTCGGTGTAGTGGTAGTTGTTCTTTACCACCATCAGCATATCGCCACTCTCGATAGCCTCCTCGGCAGAGAGATTATAACGTCGTATGCCCTCGTTGTAGCGGTTCGCACGGCGGTTCGAGCGCGTTATTACGATTGTCTCGTCACGACCATAGCGACAATAACACTCGTCAATCTTCTCCATTATCTCATTTCCCTGAATTGCCTCAATATCTGGAAAGTTCATCTCAAAACGTGGTATCTCATACAGCCCATTCTCAAGCATACACCTAACCATAGTGGCATTAAACAATATACCCGACTCGGCACTCTGTCGTACCACATCATCCATCGAGGCGTAATCCACCTCGCCATAGCCCTGCATCACGCTCTCGTCAAGCGCTGGGCTGAAGTCCGCGCCAACGGGAGGCAACTGTGCGTTGTCGCCAACAAGAATCAATCGGCAACGCTCGCCACTGCGTACATATTTAATAAGGTCTTCGAGCAATGACCCACTTCCGAAAATCTGTCCCTCGCCCGCAACATCGGAGAGCATCGAAGCCTCATCAATGATAAACACTGCATCCTTTTCTTTGTTGTAGTCCAACGAAAATTTCGATTCGTAGGCTGCATTGGTGCGCTGGCGATAGATACGTTTGTGGATAGTGAGCGCACTCTTACCCGAATAACGTGTCAGCACCTTTGCTGCACGCCCTGTCGGAGCAAGCAAAATCGACTTGATGCCCATATAGTCCAAGACCTCCACCAAAGCCGAGATTAAAGTCGTCTTTCCTGTGCCCGCGTAGCCGTTTAACACGAAAATTCGTGAATAATCGGGCGAAGAAAGGTATTCCGACAACTTTTCAACAACTTTTTTCTGACTAACTGTTGTTTCAAAGGAAATTTTTGCGTAAATTTGGCGTGCAATATAAGTGTTAAGCATTTTTATTGTGTTTTAACCACTAATTTGATACAAACATAATAACAAATAATAAAAAATGAAAAAGGGAATACAAATTTTTCTGGGATTGGTAATCGTAGCACTCATTTACGTTATTGCCGACATGATCCACACGCCGCTGAAGTTTGAGCAGCAGTTGAAGGAGCGTAATGCTGAAGTAATCGTTAAGTTGAAGGACATCCGTGCTGCGGAGCGTGCTTACAAGAGCAAGTACCAGCGCTTCACTAACGATTTTGATTCACTTATCAATTTCATCTTGAACGACTCTTTGGAGATGGAGCGTAAGCTCGTTGATGAGGACGATTCTGTTGCTATGGCACAGTTGAAGAAGCAGAAGAAGCAGAACATCGAGAAGTACAACCTCGCTGTTATCGACACAATCTTCAACCCACGCAAGCTTTCAAAGGAGCAGATCGAGAATTTGCGCTTTATCCCTCACACAAACAATATGGAGTTTATCCTTGAGTCTGGTGAGGTAGATAAGGGTAACGTGAAGGTTCCTGTTGTAGAGTGCCGCGCACCTTACAAGGCTTACCTCGACACTGTAGAGTTCCGTCAGAACGTAATCAACCTCATTGACGACAAGGTTAATAACTTTGGTCAGTATGCTGGTTTGAAGTTCGGTTCTATGGAGGGTAGCAACAACGAGGCTGGTAACTGGGAGGACTAATCCAACGGCCAGAGGGTGTTTTTCCCCTACAATTAAAATCCGCCTCTTTATGGGGCGGATATTTTTTACCTTATATTTATATAAGAGAACAAATTTGCGATTATGAGAATTATCAGTGGCAGATGTGGCGGTCGTATGATCAACCCGCCTAAAAATCTTAGAGCACGCCCCACTACCGATTTTGCCAAGGAGAACCTGTTTAATGTGCTGGGTAATATGATCGACTTCGAGGAGGTCGAGGTGCTCGATTTGTTTTCTGGCACAGGCTCCATAAGTTATGAGTTTGCGTCGCGTGGTGCAGTGGCGGTAACATCGGTTGAGATTAATGCCGTACACTATAACTTCATCCGCCAGACAGCCCAGCAGTTCGGTTTTTCAAACCTCCACCCGGTGAAGGCTAATGTCTTTTTGTATCTGAAGAGTTGTGTGAAGAAGTTTGATGTTATCTTCTCGGATGCACCATACGATCTTGAGGGGAGCGAAAAGGTGATTGAGGCAGTGTGGAAGAATAATTTGCTGAAGGAGGGAGGTATTCTTATCTTTGAGCACTCTAAGTCGGTGGATGTCAGCCACTACCCTCATTACAAGCAGACGCGAAGCTATGGCAGTGTGCAATTTTCTATTTTTGAGAAGTAATTTTTTTAAGAAAAAATTTGCAGAATAATATTTTTGCACTATCTTTGCACTCGCAATCAGCAATTGGTGCGTTAGTTCAGCTGGTTAGAATACGTGCCTGTCACGCACGGGGTCAGGGGTTCGAGTCCCCTACGCACCGCAGAAAAGCAGTCAGATTGACTGCTTTTTTTGTAGGAATATACAAACATTCATAAGGGGTGCCTTACTATCAGGCTGAGATTATACCCATTGTACCGGATACGGGTAATGCCGAGACCGGGAGTAGCGTAATCGACAAAAATACCCCTTTTCTGTGTTTTTAACTTTATAAACTTAAAAGCGATGAAAAGGAAAATTTTGACTCTCGCCGTAGCGATATTATCGCTGGGCGTAGCAAGGGCGCAGGATGGCTCACCGAGCCTCAATGAAGCCTTCGAGCAGGACACAATCTCGATGGAGGGTGACTTGCAGCAGATTCAGGTGGTGGCAACACGTGCCACAAAATCAACACCCGTAGCACACACAAACTTAAATCACGAGACCATTGCTCGCAACAATTATGGCTTGGATATCCCCTCGTTGCTTGCACTCACACCTTCGATGATTGCAACAAACGAGACTGGTATCGGCATTGGTGGTACATCTATCCGCCTGCGTGGTACAGATGCTACACGATTGAACGTTACCGTAAACGGAATGTCGCTCAATAACCCCGACTCCCACTCTACATACTGGTACGACACGCCCGACTTGATTTCGGCGGTTGGTGATATTCAGGTGCAGCGAGGTGCGGGTACATCAACCAACGGAACGGGAGCGTTTGGTGGTGCGGTGAGTATGACCACAGCTGCCCCAAAGGCGGAATTTATGGGTGAGGCGTCGTTCTCTTACGGCTCATATAACACCAACAAGCAGGCTGTTGCCATCAGCTCTGGTCTGTTGAATAATGGCTGGGCAGTGGATGCTCGCGCAACACATATCGGCTCGGATGGATATGTTGATAGAGGTATGACCGACCTGAAGTCATATATGTTGCAGGCGGCACACTACTCCCCTCGCACAAGTGTTAAATTCCTCTCGTTTGGTGGTAAAGCAAAGACCTATCTTACCTACACTGGTGTTACCAAGGAGGAGATGGAGCTATATGGCAGACGCTACCACACCGAGGGTCAGTATGAGACCTCTCACGGTCCTTATGTTCTGGCGGATGGTACGCACGTCGATTACTATGATGATCAGACAGATAACTATCTTCAGCTGAATAATCAGTTGATATTGAATCATCGCTTTACGGATGCGTGGTCGTTGTCGCTGATGGGCTTCTATACCTATGGCTACGGCTATTATAAGCAGTATAAGGATGCCCGCACATTGCTCGAATATGGTAACCTCGGCATCACCGATGCAAGCGTCGAGGCTGATATGATCCGTCGCAAGATTATGCGTAACCACACTACGGGTTTGAACGCCACAGCTGCCTACTCTACCGAGCGATTGCAGCTGCTGATGGGTGGTGCGTGGAGCTACTACACCTGCCCTCACTGGGGCGATCTGGAGTGGGTTGATGGCTTTGAGCAGAGTGCGATTGGTGGCAAATGGTACGATAATGATGTCGATAAGCAGGATGCAAACCTTTTTGTGAAGGGTATGTGGAGTGTGGCAACGGGTCTTAATCTCTATGCCGATTTGCAGTATCGCTATGTGTCGTACAAGGCTTGGGGTGTGAATGATAACTTCGACTGGAACACAATGCAGATGCAGCCTATCAATGTTGATAAGGAGTACAACTTCTTCAACCCTCGCCTGGGTGTGAGCTATGCCTTTGCAGAGCGTCACAACCTCTATGCTTCGGCGGCTGTTGCTCATAAGGAGCCTACCCGCTCTGATTTCACCGACCGTTATATGTTCGCTGCTGACCAGACGCAGCCATCACCCGAACGATTGATTGACTATGAGCTTGGTTATCAGTACACTGCGCCACGTCTGCAGCTGGGCTTGAACCTCTATTATATGCGTTATAAGGATCAGCTTATCCCCACAGGTATGGTGAACGATAGCTCCGATGCGCTGAATGTGAATGTCCCCGACAGCTACCGTTGTGGCGTGGAGCTTACGGCAGCGTGGAGTGTGGCTCGTTGGCTCACTTTGGGTGGTAATGCAACCTTTAGCCGCAATAAGATTTTGGACTATGTGGATATGCTCGCCGATAGCCCTACTTATGGCAAAAATTTGGGTACTATGACCATCGCCTACTCTCCAGATGTGGTTGCTTCGGCATATGCTGATTTCCACGTCAAGGGCTTTGAGGCAGTTCTGCGCACGCAGTATGTCGGTAAGCAATATTTCACCAACAACGAGATTGAGGCTTTGACCCTTGATGCCTACTGCGTCACAAATCTTGACCTTGCCTACACTCTGCGAACTAAAGCGGTAAAGAGTGTGCGATTGGGCGTAAGCATCTACAATCTGCTCAACTCAAAGTATTGCAGCAATGGCTATGGCTACTCATATATGTGGGATGGCGAGCGTTATGACGAGGCTTATTATTTCCCTCAGGCACCTCTGCATTTCCTGGCAAATGTAACTATAAAATTCTAAAGATATGGATCTAAAACTCACTCTTCAAATTGTGGGCGTTGTGCTCGGTCTGCTCTACCTGTGGCTGGAGTATAAGGCGAATATATGGCTATGGGTTGTCGGCTTGATTATGCCCATTGTTCACGGTACGCTCTATTTTCAGTCGGGACTCTATGCCGACTTCTCTATGCAGCTCTATTACATTGCTGCGGGAGTTTACGGCTTGATAGTATGGGGTCGCGGAGCAAAGAAACGAGGTGAAAAGAGTGAGCTGAAGATTAGCTCTACCCCACTTGCCGTATGGGTGGCGATTGCGGGTATGTATGCTTTGCTGCACGGAGCTATTTATCTCTTCCTTGTAAAGTTCACCGACAGCAGCGTACCATTCTGGGATTCACTCACCACCGCGCTTTGCATTGTGGCATATTGGATGCTTTCACGCAAATATGTCGAGCAGTGGCTTGTCTGGCTTGCGGTGGATGTTGTGACTGTGGGACTTTATATATATAAGGATATTCCTCTAACGGCGGGGCTCTACGCGCTATATTCGACAATGGCGGTGGCTGGTTACCTTCGCTGGCGCAAGATGATGAAAGAGGAATAAATGATTTTAATGGCTGCTCCGAGTGGGCAGCCATTATTGTGTGAGATGAAATGAATAATTCTCTGCGTGAAATTATGTTGTTTGGTTTTTTTTATATACTTTTGTGACACAGTAAGCGACCTATTAGGCACAACAAGCGTTATGCAGATCACAAAAGCTGAATTCAAGTGTAGCTCGGAAAAAATCTCGCAAGTTCCAAAGGATAACTTGCGTGATGTTGCCTTTATTGGTCGTAGTAATGTGGGCAAGTCGTCGCTTATCAATATGCTCACTGGGCGCAAGGGCTTGGCAAAGGTATCTGCTACCCCAGGCAAGACACGTTTAATCAATCACTTCTGCATAAATAACTCCTGGTATCTGGTTGATTTGCCAGGTTATGGCTATGCGCGTGTGTCGAAGTCGCAGCGTGGCGAGTTTTCGAAGATTATTCTCGATTATGTTCTCAAGTGCCGCAAGATGCACTTTTTGTTTGTGCTGGTTGATTCACGCCTTGAGCCACAGGCGATTGATTTGCGTTTTATTGAGATGTTGGGCGAGAATGGTGTCCCTTTTGGTATTATATTCACCAAAACCGACAAGCTCTCGGCGAGCCAGCTCAAGCGTAGCGTGGAGCGTTTCTCAAAGACTCTCTCGGAGCAGTGGGAGGAGCTGCCACCGATGATTTGCACATCGAGCGAGAAGGGCGCTGGACGTGAGGAGGTGCTTGACTTTATTGATGAGTGCCTGAAGCAGCAGGTAGAGCCTGAAGAGGTTGTGGAGTAAGAAAAACTAAAAATTATTAAAATACAAACAAAATGGCTGTTCATAAAATTAAATTTTTCACAGGACGCGCATCGCGTTATCTTGCAGAGAAAATCGTTAAGAGCTACGGCTCAGAGTTGGGAGACGCAGAGGTGTTGCAGTTCAGCGACGGTGAGTTCCAACCCTACTACAACGAGTCAATTCGTGGTTGCACCGTATTTGTAATTCAATCTACATTCCCTTCATCTGACAACCTGATGGAGCTTTTGATGATGATTGACGCTGCTCGTCGTGCGTCGGCTTACAAGGTTATCGCTGTTATCCCTTACTTCGGTTGGGCTCGTCAGGACCGCAAGGATCGTCCACGTGTACCAATTGGAGCAAAGCTCGTTGCAAACTTGTTGGTTGCTGCTGGTGTGGATCGTATTATGACTATGGACTTGCACGCAGACCAGATTCAGGGTTTCTTCGATGTTCCTGTTGATGCATTGTATGCAAGTGGTATCTTCGTTCCATATATCAAAAATCTCGGCATTGAGAACCTCTCAATCGCTTCACCTGATATGGGTGGCGCAAAGCGTGCTCACTCATACGCAAAGCACCTTCACGCTCCAATCATCATCTCTCACAAGGAGCGTGCAAAGGCTAACGTGGTTGGTAGTATGACTGCTATCGGCGAGGTAGAGGGTCGTAACATCATTATCGTTGATGATATGATTGATACTGCTGGTACAATCTGTATGGCTGCCAATATGCTTATGGAGAAGGGAGCAAAGAGCGTTCGTGCCGTTATCACTCACCCTGTATTGTCTGGAGCTGCTTACGAGCGTATCAACGAGAGCCAGTTGCAGGAGGTTATCGTTACCGATACTATTCCATTGAATCCAGAGAAGGATTTGAGCAAGTTTACTGTGTTGTCTGTTGCCGACATCTTCGCAGAGGTTATCGAGCACGTTCACAACTACAAGGAGATTAGCTCGCTTTTCTATAAATAGTAGAGTTATATTTTTGACCAAGCGAGGTTGCTCAGCGTGAGCAATCTCGCTTTTTTTGCTATATTTGTCTAAAATAATTTGGCTTATGACACGACAAGAGTATCTGCTGAAGCTTCCCGATGAGGAGTTTGTGCGTTTTAAGGAGAATGGCAAGTGGGGATTTCGCGACACACAGGGCGAGGTACTTATTGCCGCCGAGTATGACTATATAAATGAGAATGTATGGTTTGGTGAGCGCATCGAGGTGCGTAAGGGCGATAAATGGGGCATTATCAACAAGGCGGGTGAGGTCGTTTTGGATATCGTTTATGACGAGCCTTTTGATTGCGTGAGCTTTGATTTTGACCCACACCAGCGAACATTCTACATTGTTGAGCGTGACGGAAAGATGGGTATTCTTGATTATGATTTCAACGAGGTCATCCCCGCAGAATATGAGAGTTTGAGTCTGAATTTCAGTAGTGGCGTGGCGGCAGCAGGCAAGAATGGCAAATATGGATTTATCGATTTTAACAACAATGTTGTCATTGATTTCAAGTATGACGACAATGGCGATTTTTACGAAGGCTTAGCCGCAGTGAAGATTGGTGAGAAATGGGGCTTTATCAATCGCCGCGAGGAGCTGGCGATACCCTGCCTTTATGATGATGCGTGGGATTTCACCGAAGGGGTTGCTTTGGTCAAGTGTGATGGTCGCTGCGGTTATATCAATCACGCGGGCGAGTGGGCTGTGGAGCCGAGATATGATGAAGCATTACCATTTAGCGAAGGCTTGGCGGCTGTAAGTGTTGCCGACAAGTGGGGCTATATCAACCATTTGGGGGAATTCGTTATTGAGCTTCAGTTTGAGAATGCCTTTCCATTCTCCGCTGGTTGTGCTATGGTGCAGACAGAGGATGGATACAAACATATAAATCTCTTTGGCGAGTTTATAGACTAACCTCGGTTGATGTTCTCCTTTATTCGTTCCAGACCGCTACGCTTTAGCGGTGTTGAGCCAAAACGGGCGGAGAACTCCTCCTCGCTCATCGCAAGCCACTCTTTGGGGCTAATCTCGCGAGGGTCAAACAGAGGATTAAATGCGGCGGAGCTGTGTGGCTTCGCCTTTTTGTTATATGGACAGATGTTTTGACACTCGTCACAACCAAATATCCAGCCGTTGAGCGTTACATCTGCCGCAGGCTGTGACTCTATGGTGTGACACGATATACAACGCGAGGTGTTGATTACCATTGGCTCAACAATCGCTCCCGTTGGGCAGGCATCTATGCAACGGCGGCACTCACCACATCCTGCTGACTCCATAGGTTTGTTATACTCATCCGTCTCGGCGTTGAGCACCAACTCTCCAAGCAAGACATAACTGCCATACTCGGGCGTTACAAGCAACGACTGCCGCCCTATCCAGCCCAGACCCGCCTCCACAGCATATTGCTTTTCAAGCAGAGGGGCAGAATCAACAAAGGCACGTCCTTCAATCGCAGGGTAAATATCCTGCAACTCTCGCAGTACGCCCTTGAGCATCTTCTTTAATGTCTTGTGGTAATCTCGGTTGCAGGCATAGGAGGCGATTTTGCATTTGTCATCAGCACCATATCCCCCACTTATGTCGGACTTGTAGCTTACGGCACACACCACTACCGTACGAGCGCCCTCTACCAGCTGCTCCACATCAAAACGCACCTCTACATTGCGGCGCATATACTCAAGCGATGAGTCATAACCCTTCGCCAGCCAATCCGTAAAGGCTGCTCGGTTTTTTGCGAACTCACTGCACTTGGCTATGCCGCAAAGGTCAAAGCCTGCCCTAAAAGCTGCATTTTTAATATGTTTTGCTTTGATAATTACCATTTTCAACACAAAATTAGTGAAATTTAATATTTTTTTATTATCTTCGTCACAAATTATTACTAATATAACCTTTTTTGTTATGAATTTGACTACTCTTTACGATCTTTTGCATCAAAGCGTTGAGAAATTTGGCGACAAGACAGCCTTCTCGATGCTTGGTAGCGAGGACGTAAGTTATAACGAGGTGGGTCGCCGCGTTAAGCAGGTGCAGGAACTTTTGTTTGGTGCAGGCGTTACGGCTGGCGATAAAGTGGCTTTGTTGAGTAGCAGTATGCCTAACTGGGGCGTATGTTACTTTGCCATTACCACAGCAGGTATGATTGCAGTGCCTATTATGCCTGATTTTACAGGCGAAGAGATTGATATGCTTATCAAGCATTCCGAAGCAAAAGCTCTGTTGGTTTCGGATAAGCTCTTTACAAAAGTTCCAAAGGAGACTGTTTCATCGCTTAACATCGTCATCCGCACAAAGAACTTCAGCGTGGTTTCGCAGATGGTTACTGGTGCAGGCGAGGCAGTCGTACCCAAGCCAGAGGATTTGGCGGTTATCATCTACACATCGGGCACAACGTCAAAGCCCAAGGGTGTGATGCTTACTCACGGCAATCTGGCGCAGCAGATCAATATGATTTACGGCTTGTATCCTATCGGTGTGGAGGATTCTATGTTGTCGGTGTTGCCTCTGTCGCACACCTACGAGTGCTCGCTCGGTATGCTCTATGTATTTGCAACGGGTTCAAGCACTACATATCTTGAGAAGCCACCTACCCCATCAATTCTGTTGCCAGCATTGCGTAAGGTGCGCCCAACCTGCTTCCTGATTGTGCCACTTATCATCGAGAAGATTTACAATTCGCAGATTGTTGCCAAGTTTACTTCTAACAAGTTCATTAAGTCAATCTACGGCATTGGTTGCTTCAGAAAGCTCCTGCATCGCATAGCAGGTAAGAAACTTAACCAGGCATTTGGCGGCAAGGCTCGTTTGTTTATCGGTGGTGCGAAGCTCGATGAGCGTGTTGAGCAGTTCCTGGTCGAGGCAAAGATTCCTTATGCTATCGGCTATGGTTTGACCGAGACAGCCCCATTGGTTGCAGGTCAGATTTCGCCAGCGACAAAGGTCGGCGCAACAGGTCCACAGATGAACGGTGTGAAGGTGCGTCTTGACAATGTAAATCCAGAGACAGGTCACGGTGAGATTGTTGTGAACTCTCCATCTGTTATGCAGGGTTACTACAAGAACGAGGAGGCTACGGCTGATGTATTCACTGCTGATGGCTGGTTCCGCACAGGCGACCTGGGCTATATTGACGAGGATGGCTACATCTTCATCAAGGGTCGTCTGAAGAATATGATATTGGGTCCTAGTGGCGAGAACATCTACCCCGAGGAGATTGAGACCGTATTGAACTCTCACGTCTTTGTTTCGGAGTCTGTTGTGACTGAGCAGGATGGTCAGCTCATTGCCCTTGTTCACTTCGACAGCGAGGCTATCGAAAGACTCAAGGATGAGTTTATGACAAAATGGGAGATTACTCGTGACGAGTGGAACCAGAAGAAGGATGAGTGGAGCAAGCGAATGGAGGAGGTAAAGCAAGAGGTTTTGAAGTATGTAAACTCAAAGGTAAACCGCTTCTCTCGCATCTCTGAAGTAATTGAGGAGGACAAGGAGTTTGAGAAGACTCCATCGAAGAAGATTCGCCGCTTCCTCTATACCAAACGTGATAATAAGTCAGCAAAGAAATAGTTGCTTCATCGCAAAAAAATCAGAGCCGCATCCCCAAAAGGTGCGGCTCTGATTTTTAATCGTGCTCGAGCAAAATTCTCTCGGCGTTTGTGATTTAGGCTACTTGCAGCGCGCGGGCCACAATGCCCAAATCCAACGCAACATAGGCAGAACTAAATCTGCTTGTCAATCATCTTCTGGTAAACATCGTAACGCTTCATAACCTCACGCACATA
This sequence comes from Rikenellaceae bacterium, assembly GCA_015059905.1. Lineage (GTDB taxonomy): Bacteria > Bacteroidota > Bacteroidia > Bacteroidales > Rikenellaceae > Alistipes. Next base: position 114,443 of record SUZN01000002.1, on the reverse strand, counting down.
TGCTTCAGTCTGGCGGCTACCTGTAAATTTACCGTGACGTACCAACTCGCTCTCATAGACAGCTGGGTCAGCCTTCTGCTGGAGGTAGCGTGCTACCACCTCCCATGAGTTGTAGTCCTCTCCATTGCTCTTTGCTAAGCGACGTGCATCAGAAACGTGTCCGATACCGCCATTGTAGCAAGCAAGAATAATACTCATACGATCGTCCGCAGATGCCGAGGGCGAAATCTTCAGCGTCTTGTCAATCTGCTTCAGGAGCTTGCTTGCCAGACGGATGTTTGTCTCTGGGTCGGCAATATTCTCCTTTGCCACATTGAACTGTTTACCAACGATAGGCATCACCTGCATCAAACCAATAGCACCCTGCTTCGAAACAAGGTTTGACTTGAAACGTGACTCGTTGTAGGCAATGGCGCTCATAAGCACCCAATCCTGCCCCTCCTCTTCGCTGATGCGCTGCATCATATCATCCCATACTGATATGACCCACTCCTGCACCTCTACACTGTCCTGCGCCGCTGTCACAGCGACTACCTCTGTCTGCGCCTCAGAAATTGTTGCCACCGTCTCGGCTTGCACCAACTCCTCGTTCAAGATGCGCGACTCAAAAATTGTTACTCCAATTAAAATAAGAACGATCGAAAAAATAATTGTCTTTTTTGACATAAATGTTTGTATTGCGGGCAGCTTACACTGTGCATTACAACACGCTAATCATAGAACCCCCACGAGATACCCATCTTAAACATACCAGGATTTTGAGGATAACCAGCGACAGTGAAATACTCGCCATTACCCAGCAAACCGAAGTTTGCGTGCTGGTATTTAAGGAAGATACGCATTCTTTTCCATTTTGCCGTCACGAAAGCATCGAGATAGGGATAACCTCCAATCTCATAATCGCGTTGGTTGTAGAACTCTGCGAGTGCGGGGTTGTAGGATGGGGCGTAATACTTGGTATTAAACCTGCCATCGATACCAATCTGCATACGCAACACCTTCTTCTTCTCTACCCAAAATTCGTAGTAGTAAGAGAGGTAAGCACTACAAAGTGGAACGGGAATAACTTCTTGATTCGTGCTCCATTGCATCAATACCCTGTGGTCAAGGTGAAATCCGCCAATGCGGAAATCTTTGCGAGCATACAGACTCGTCAGGCTTATCGCATCACTCTCCTGCGCGACAATGCTGTTGGCGTCATAGTATATTTTATCCGACACCACGCCCTGCCACAAGCTCAACTCAAGAGCTCGGTCAGGAATTTCAAACGATACCTTGAAACGAGTCTCATTCTCCTTACTGAAGGAGTTGAACCACACAAAGTGGTTCGAGAATAGGTTCTCCTCCCAATATGAGGCTGATTGTCGCGTCTGCGAGAACTCACCTCGGAGGATAACGGGATGATTGCGGATTTTAGCCTGCAACGCAATGTGCGCATTGAGGTAAAGGTCTCCGCCACGATAGCCTGATGGGTAGAACTTAATGTCAGCTCCCCAATCGGCAAATTGCTTAACTTTTCCGCTGACTGCACCATAGGCATACCACGCGCTCTTCTTATCGACGTTGTACTTACCCGAGATATAATCTTCCAAGCGGAACTGCGAATAGGCATACATATCCAAACCTACACCGCCGCCCAAACGACCTACGGCACCATCACGGTCCCAAGGTTGCGCGTCGATGAATATTCGGTTCGAAACTACCCTCTCACGGATTGAATCGCGCGACTCTGTGGGAGATATATACCAATCCCTATAATACTCGCCCTCGGTAGGTACATACTCGCCATTCTCATCAATCTCACCACGTTCGTTGGTGAACTTTGCGTAACGGTCGGTATATAACTTACTCCAGGCGTTATATTCAAAAACGTGACCGACATAAATTGCTGACAAATCAGCCAGCGAGAAGTCGTAATCTGTAACACGTTGCAGAGGTATCACATATGCTTGCTTGACAAAGAACGAATTGTTGCGATATGAGTTATGTGCCTCGGCATCCGCCAGCTTCATTGGCACACCCGAGGGGTGCTCATATGTGGTATCTGCCACAGCCCACACACCCACTGCACCACCATTCTCGCGCTGCTTGATGCGGTTGTTGATAAATGCTGCGTGCAGAGAGTAACGCTTGCCTGTATGAGCAAAGGCTACCGAGAGATTGTGGTTTGATGTGCGTTGCCAATCATAAAGACCCTTTGTGCCTCGCGCTTTGTAATTCACATTAAAGCTGGTCGATGGCGACACGTTGTGGGTCGTTGTAATCTCAAAATGCTCCTCCTTATAACGCTTCTGACCCGACTCCAAATAGGTAAAATGCAAATATGGAGTCTTAGAGTTGTAGAACGGAATGTTATCCATACGATAGGTGTAGGCATCGTATGAACGAGAGAATGAGAAATCAGGATTTTGAGAACGGTCAAAGTAGTTGAATGGTAGCGTAGATTGACCCAAACCACCTAAAGTCATATCACCCACACCCTTGAGGAAGTAAGGATAGTCAATTCGCCAATTCATCAACGTGGTGTCAAGAGGCATAACCTTGGCGTTATTCATATCCCTGTCCACCGTCCACATAAAGTTGGTCAGCGCACGGATTGAGTCGTTAAAATAGTAAGACTCAAGCGGTTTGCGCAAGCGGCGAGTCTTGGTGCTGTCGCCCTGCTCACCATCCCCCTCCTCGCCCGTAGCGAATGGGTTGGCACCACCCAGCGATGTATTCTCGCCACGACGTTGTGCGCGAGCCAGAGCGGCTGCATCGATTTGAGCATATGCGATGTCGGGAAGCAGCACACCCAACAGGATTGCTACCACCAATGTCGCTATGTAAATCGCTCGTTTCATTCTTTTACGCTCTGTGTCGTCTATAATAACTACGCTTTGCGGGAATTTATTATCCAGCGCAATAAGGAAATAACGATATAAATCAAGATTATTGCAGGCACCGCGAACTTGGTAAATGCTGCAATCAGCACTACGCAAGCTACGATAAATGAGTAACGTAGCTCATTTCCCTTCCAGCCAAAGCCCTTGAATTTCAGAGCGAACATTCTGATTGGACTGATAAGCAGATATGCCATCACAACCGAGATAAGCAGGATAATCTCCTTGGCTACAACAATTTCACCCATCTGGGCAAGCATCGCCAGCGAGAGACAGAATAGACCGTTTGCAGGAGTTGGCAGGCCGCAGAACTCGGTGCTCTGTGTGTCATCGACATTGAATTTAGCCAATCGCAATGCCGAGAATGCAACGATAATCAGCGTGAGGTAAGCGCCCCAACCCATCACACAATCAGAGAGTTGTGAAATCTGCACCGCCTCCTTATACCAGCTAAACATAGCCACCGCAGGCACCAGACCGAAAGATACCATATCGGCAAGCGAGTCAAGCTCCACACCGATAGCCGAAGAACTCTTCAATAATCGGGCAGCGAAACCATCGAAAAAGTCAAATACAGCCGATGCAACAATCAACCAGAAAGCCAACTTAAAATCGCCATTTGTGAGAATGGCAATAGCTGCACTTGCACCACACACCAAGTTGCCGAGTGTGAGCAGGTTAGGTATCGTAAAAAGTCTAATCTTCATCTTTTCTACAAAATATTGCTCTAATAATTGGCAAAAATACGAATAATTTTTTATATTTGTATAATTCTTAAAAAATCTTTTTAATATATATGGTAAAAAACACATATTGCGTCATTATGGCGGGTGGTGTTGGTGCCCGATTTTGGCCCAAAAGCCGTAAAACTATGCCAAAGCAGTTCCTCGATATTCTTGGAACAGGCAAGTCGTTTATCCGTTCTACATTTGAGCGCTTCCTGCCGATTGTCCCTAAGGAGAATTTTTTGGTGGTTACAAATCAAAGCTACAAGGAGCTTGTTCTGGAACATTTGCCAGAACTGACTGACAAGCAGGTTTTGTGTGAGCCAATAGGTCGTAATACAGCCCCCTGCATTGCTTACGCAGCCTACTCGCTGCTAAAACAAGACCCTGATGCGCGTATGATTGTAACTCCATCAGACCATTTGGTCTTGAATGAGCCTGATTTCCAATCAATTATCAATGAATGTCTGGAGTTTGCGACAGCCGAGGGGGCATTGATGACTGTGGGTATTCAGCCCACACGTCCCGAGACAGGATATGGTTATATTCAGAAGTCAAACAATGAGCGAATCAGCCGTGTAAAATGCTTCACCGAGAAACCTAATCTGGAGCTTGCGCAGACATTTGTAGAGTGTGGCGAATTCTTCTGGAATTCAGGCATTTTCATTTGGTCAGTTAAAGCGATAGTGGAGGCGTTTCAGCACCACCTGCCAGAGCATCACGCGCTCTTTAGTTCTATATTGAATGACTATGGCACCGAGCGTGAAAAAACAGCCATTGAACAGGTCTTTTCGGAGTGCAAGGCCATTTCTATTGATTACGGTGTAATGGAGAAGGCAGACAATGTGTATGTCCGTTGCGGAGATTTCGGTTGGAGTGATGTTGGAACCTGGGGCTCGGTTTATCAACTTTCAGAGAAGGATAAGTACGAAAATGCAGTGGTTGCCGAGGCGTGCTACACCTACTCCACCGAGCGCACTTTCATATCTCTACCAAAAGGTAAGATAGCGGTGGTTAATGGTCTGAAAGACTACATTATAGTTGATACACCTGACGCACTTTTGATATGCCCTCGCAGCGAAGAGCAGAGCATCAAAAATTACATCGACGATGTGCGTTTTGAGAATGGCGAAAAGTTTATTTAAGCTAACCTGGTAACAAAAAATGGGGGTGTCACTTTTGTACAAAAGGACGCCCCCATTTTTACAGCAAACTATTTACATACTCAAATAACGCAGTGCAGCTTCAACAAAATAGTAATCTCCATACGATAAGGGCACATCCACCTCTGAATTTCCTGGAAGATTACCCACGCCGTGCTTCAGAATAAAATTACCATTCTCGCCCAGCTTTGCCATATACTCATCCGAAATCAGCGCCTTCAGCTGGCGCTCGGCTGTGCGGCGATAAGTTTTATTTCCCGTGATTGAATATAGTTCCAGCAATGCCGAAGCCATAATTGCACCTGCTGATGAGTCTTTTTGTTTGATTATAGAGTCGTAGTCCCAATTTGGAATATAATCGCCCTCAATCCTTGAAATCAAGTAGTTAGCAATTCGCTCTGCCTGCTGCAAATAACGTTCATCGCCACTCATTCTGTACATCATCGTAAAGCCATACAACCCCCACGACTGACCTCGCGCCCACGCTGATGTGGTTGATTCGCCTTGTCCCGAACGTGTCTCTACTATCTTGCCCGTATTCTCATTATAGACCACAATATGATAGGCGCTTCCATCCTCGCGGAAGTGGTTTTTCAGCGTGGTGTCGGCGTGTTTTCTTGCTATTGAATGATAGCCACACCACTCCAGCATCTCAAGATTCATCATATTGTCAATGATAACCATATAATCGTTCTCTCTATTACTTTTGCGACCCGTATCCCACGAGCGAATTGCTCCGACTGCTGGCGTAAAACGAGTGGCAAGTGTAGCGGCTGTTTGTTTGATAACATCCTTATAATAAAGCTCTTGTGTTATGCGATAAGCATTGCCGAATGGACAATAGACCATAAATCCCAAGTCGTGAGTGCGAGCATAGTTTTTCACACCCTCTTGCCGACGAGTCAATATCTCGGCATACTCTTTTATCTGCTCATCGTGCGAGAAATCATACAGCAACCACAATGTGGCGGGCAGAAAACCACTCACCCAATTATGGATATTTGCGGTTTTTATTGCTCCATCTTTGTATGATACCACGATTTTACCCTCTTGGGGTATAATATACTCGGCTTGGGCGCGTTTCTGCTCAACAGAACACTTCAAAGCCCTTTTCAAATCGCGCTTAAGTGATGCGTGACTTGGTGTAGCAACTGCCAACAAAGCGGCAACAAACAGCGTAGCAAATACTCCTCTCATAATAAAGCAGTTTGTTAGGTTTTTACAAATATACGTTTTTTTCGGTCGTAGTTGCAAATAGATTTCTTTAGCAAATATTTTCTTTTTTCACTTTTTTTCATACTTTTGTATATTGGATTGGTATGTAACTCTCTCCAAAGGAGAGAAATTCGCACGAAAGTGAAAATTATTAACAAAAACAATTATAAAAATGGAACAAAACAAAACAAACATCTCACTCCCCGATAACGCCTATCGCGAGTTGAAGGCTGGCGAGGAGTACAAGCCTTTGATGTCGGCTGAATCTACCCCTGCCGAGGTTACACCCTACTCTGTGGGTATGGGCGTATTGATGGCAATCATTTTCTCGGCTGCGGCTGCCTTCCTCGGTCTGAAGGTTGGACAGGTATTTGAGGCTGCCATTCCTATCGCAATCATCGCAGTGGGTATGGGTACAGCACTTGGCAAGAAGAATATGCTGGGTCAGAATATTATTATTCAGTCTATCGGAGCATCTTCGGGCGTGATTGTGGCGGGTGCAATCTTCACATTGCCAGCACTCTACATCCTCGGTCTGGATGCTGCTTTCTATCAGATTTTCCTTTCTTCATTGTTGGGAGGTGTGCTTGGTATCGTGCTTTTGATTCCATTTAGAAAGTATTTCGTGAAGGAGATGCACGGTAAATATCCATTCCCAGAGGCAACTGCCACTACCGAGGTGCTCGTTTCGGGCGAGAAGGGCGGCAACCAGGCAAAGTTACTTGCTGTGGCTGGTTTGATTGGTGGTTTGTATGACTTTGCGGTGAGCACATTCGGCGCCTGGACAGAGGTTGTATCAACCCGTCTGACAGCATTTGGTGCGATGTGTGCCGATAAGTTTAAGGTTGTATTCTCACTTAATACAGGCGCAGCCGTATTGGGTTTGGGTTATATCATCGGTTTGAAGTATGCCGTAATCATCACAGCAGGTTCTTGCCTTGTGTGGTTTTTGATTGTGCCACTCATTGGTTCTATCGCACCTGATGCAGCGGCACTTACTCCAGAGTCAATCTTTACCGACTATGGTCGTCCTATCGGTATCGGTGGTATCGCGATGGCTGGTTTGATTGGTATCATCCGTCAGGCTGGCATCATTCGTCAGGCTGTTGGTTTGGCTGTGAGCGAGCTCTCGGCAAAGAAAGATGTGAAGTCGGTTATCATCGAGCGCACACAGCAGGATTTACCTATGAAGCTGATTTTGTCAGTCTTAATAGCGGCTCTTATCTCTTGCTGGGTATTCTTCCACTTTGGTCTGCTGGGCAATTTCACACAGAGCATTGTAGCATTGCTTATCGTTTTTGTGATTGCATTCCTCTTTACCACAGTTGCGGCAAATGCTATTGCCATCGTGGGTACAAACCCTGTATCGGGTATGACTCTGATGACCTTGATTTTAAGCTCATTGGTATTGGTTAGCGTAGGCTTGAATGGCGCAGAGGGTATGACAGCTGCCCTGATTATCGGTGGTGTTGTCTGCACAGCGCTCTCTATGGCAGGTGGTTTTATTACCGACCTTAAAATTGGTTACTGGTTGGGAACAACACCTCGCAAGCAGGAGGGATGGAAGTTCCTCGGTACATTCGTTTCGGCAGCTACCGTTGCAGGTGTAATGCTTGTGTTGAATGATACTTATGGCTTTACAGGCGAGAACGCCCTCGTAGCTCCACAGGCAAATGCTATGGCGGCAGTAATTCAGCCTTTGATGACGGGTGGCTCAACACCTTGGATACTCTACTTTATGGGCGCAGCGTTGGCACTTGTTTTGACAGCTATCGGTGTTCCTGCGTTGGCATTCTCGCTGGGCATGTTCATACCAATGTATCTGAATGCTCCGCTGGTTGTGGGTGGTTTGATTGCTTGGTTTGTATCATCTCGCTCAAAGGATGAGAAGCTAAACAAGGCTCGTTTCGACCAGGGTACACTTATCGCATCGGGCTTTATCGCAGGTGGTGCGTTGATGGGTGTTATATCGGCTGTGCTTAAGTTTGCTGGTGCAGAGTGGTATATGACCGAGTGGGCAGCTACGAAGGATGCCGAGTGGTTGGGTCTGGTGATGTATATCGTGCTTATCGTTTATATGACCTGGCACACTATGCGCGCAAAGAAGGAGGAGTAAAAACACTTTGAAAACATAATATTATGGAACTGAAAGATAGATTTTTGAAATATGTTTCGTTTGATACACAGTCAGACGAGAACAGCAACACATTCCCATCAACTGACAAGCAACTCGTACTGCTGAATTATCTGGCTGACGAGATGCGCTCGCTCGGTATGGTGGACGTGACGGTTGATATGTATGGCTATGCAATGGGTACAATACCCGCAACAAAGGGCTATGAGAATGCTCCTGTGATTGGTTTTATCTCTCACGTTGATACATCGCCCGATATGAGTGGCAAGGATGTTAAGCCACGCATCATCGAGTGCTACGATGGCGAAGATATTCAGCTCAACGCTGCACTGACGATGAAGGTAGAGGAGTTCCCCGAGCTGAAGGGCTTTGTGGGTCACACCCTTATTCACACCGATGGTACTACCCTTTTGGGTGCTGACGACAAGGCGGGCTGTGCCGAGATTATGACAGCAGCAGAGTACCTGATGTCGCACCCCGAAATTCAGCACGGTAAGATTCGCATAGGCTTCACGCCAGACGAGGAGATTGGTCGAGGTGTGGATTACTTCGATGTAGCGGCATTTGGTGCCGACTTTGCCTACACGATGGATGGCAGTGCCGAGGGCGAGTTGGAGTATGAGAACTTCAATGCAGCTGCGGCAACAATCGAGATTCAGGGTCGTAATGTACACCCAGGCTATGCAAAGGACAAGATGATTAACGCTATCCAGGTGGCTTGCGAGTTGAACGCATTGTTGCCTGCGGTGCAGCGTCCAGAATATACCACTGGCTACGAGGGTTTCTTCCACTGCGTAGGCTTCAATGGTACGGTGGAGAATGCGAAGCTCTCATACATCATCCGCGATCACGACAGCGAGAAGTTCGAGCAGAAGAAGGTATTGATGTGGAGCTGTGTGGATTTGTTGCAGAAGCGTTATGGCGAGAATGTACTGAAGCTTGTTCTGAAGGACCAGTATTTCAATATGCGCAAGATGGTTGCTCCACATCCACAGGTTATCGAGAAGGCTATGGAGGCTATGCGTCAGGCAGATGTTGAGCCTACAATCAAGCCTATTCGTGGCGGTACGGATGGCGCTCGTCTGTCGTTTATGGGTCTGCCTTGTCCAAACATCTTCACAGGTGGTATGAACTTTCACGGCAAGTTTGAGTATTGCTCATTGCAGACAATGCAGAAGGCTACGCAGGTGATTATCAACTTGGCTCAACTTTGGGCGAAATAACTCTCATATGAAAGAATTCAAGAAGATTATCCCAGCGGAGATTAGCGACAACTTTATCAAGCTGATTGGTGCTGATTGGATGCTTGTCACGGCGGGCGATGAGTCGGAGTGCAACACGATGACTGCCTCTTGGGGTGGCGTAGGTTATCTATGGAACAAGCCTGTGGCAATAGCATACATTCGCCCACAGCGTCACACCTTCGCCTTTACAGAGCAGCAGGAGCGAATGACACTCTCATTCTTTGAAGAGGAGCACCGTCCAGCCCTCGCCTATTGCGGCACACACTCTGGCAAGGATGAGGATAAAATCTTAAACGCAGGACTTACCACTGTATTTACCAAGCAGGGAACGCCTACGTTTAGGGAGGCGCGCCTGGTGCTGGAGTGCCGCAAACTCTACACCGATATGCTCAAGGAAGAGAATTTTCTTCAGAAGGATATCATAGACAACTGGTACGCCAATGGCGACTACCATAAAGTCTATGTGTTGGAGATAGAGAACGCATATATTAAAAAAGAGTAATGAAAAATTTGGGATTTATTAAGGTCGCTGCCGCCGTGCCTTCGGTGCGCGTTGCCGACTGCGACTACAATAGTGAGCGCATCATTGCTATGATGGAGCAGGCTGCCAAACGCAGTGTGCGCGTGGTGGTCTTTCCAGAGTTGTCAATCACATCGGCAACGTGTGGTGACATCATTCAGCAGCCAATCTTGTTGGAGGCTGCCGAGCGCGCATTGAAGCGCATCATATTGGCAAGCCACGATATTGATATCGCAGCAGTTGTCGGATTGCCCGTAGCGGTTGGCGACAACATATATAACTGTGCAGCGGTGGTTGCCAATGGCGCAGTGATGGGCATTGTCCCCAAACAGCATATCTCAAAGGCAGAGAGCCGCTGGTTTACCTCTGGAATGGGTGTCGAGGGTCGCATAATAAATGGCTTCGCAAGTCAGGATGTTCTCTTTGGCACAAACCAACTCTTTGAGGTTAATGGAGTGAAGTTTGGAGTAGAGATAGGTGAAGATTTCAGCGCCCTGCTGCCACCATCAGTCTTAGCCGTAGAGAATGGCGCAAAGGTTATCTGTAACCTCGCAGCAACTATCCACACTGCAGGAGAGTATGAGCAGACACAAGAGCTTATATTAGCCCACTCAAGAAGTCTAAAGGCAGCTTGTGTCTATTCTTCTGCTGGCTTTGGCGAATCCACGACCGACTGCGTATATGCTGGAGATGCGATTGTAGCGGAGTGCGGCAAGTTAATTAACGCTGCAACACATTTTTCGTTTGAGGAGCAGTTGATTGTTGCCGATGTAGATGTAGAGTTAATCGGTCATCAGCGAAAGATACGCAATACAATCATCGACACTTATTCAAGTGATGAATTCACAATAAGCGACATAACGCTATATAATGATAATGGCAATGAGTATCTGCTCGATCGTGAGGTTGATGCAATGCCATTTATCCCGAGCGATGAGCAAAAACGTAACAAGCGTTGTCTTGACATCTTCGAGACGCAGACTTTGGGTCTTGCAAAACGCCTTCAGCACACCTCGTGCCGCAGTGCGGTGGTGGGTATCTCGGGCGGTTTGGACTCTACTCTGGCTCTGCTTGTGACGGTTAGTGCTTTTGACAAACTGGGTCTCGACCGCAAGGGAATTGTAGGTGTTACAATGCCTGGCTTCGGCACTACCGACCGCACATATAACAACGCTGTGACGCTCATCAAGGAGTTGGGTATCACTTTCCGTGAGATATCTATCGCGGCAGCATGTCGTCAGCACTTTGCTGACATAGGTCTTGCCGAGGGTGACAGGTCTGTGACGTTTGAGAATGCACAGGCGCGCGAGCGCACGCAGATATTGATGGATGTCGCAAACCAATGTGGCGGTATGGTCATCGGCACAGGCGATTTGAGCGAGTTGGCTCTAGGCTGGGCAACATACAACGGTGACCAGATGTCGATGTATGGCGTAAACTGCACCGTCCCAAAGACGTTGGTAAGAGAGGTTGTAACGTGGGCGGCAGAGAACGAGCCAAACGCGAAGGTAAGCCACGCGTTGCACGATGTTGTCGCTACGCCCGTTAGTCCCGAGCTCCTTCCTGCAAGCGATGAAGGCGAGATAAAGCAGAAAACGGAGGATTTGGTGGGTCCTTATGAGTTGCACGATTTCTTCCTCTACAACTTCATTCACAACGGTTTCTCGCCAGCAAAGATACTATTTTTGGCAGAACGCGCGTTTGATAAGAGGTACGACCGCGATACAATCATCAAGTGGATAAAGACCTTCTTCCGTCGTTTCTTTACGCAACAGTTCAAGCGCTCTGCTTCTCCCGACGGTGTGAAGGTCGGTAGCGTAGGATTGTCACCTCGTGGCGATTGGCAGATGCCGTCGGATGCATCAGCACAGATATGGTTAAATGAATGTAATAAATTATAAATAGTTAATATTATGAAGAAACTTATTATTCTCTCGCTTGCGGCTATCTGTTTGTCAGCGTCGCAGGCACAGGCACAGAACTGGTTGAACGCTCTGAAGGGCGTAGCATCAACTGCTATCAACAAACTCACAGGTGGCGAGCTCACTGCAAAGACCATTATCGGCACCTGGAACTACTCACAGCCAGGCGTGAAGCTCTCATCTGACAACACACTTTCAGAATTGACCGCTGCCGCTGCGACAACATCTATTCAGGGCAAGATTGCCCCTTTCTACGAGAAGGTTGGTATTAAGCCAGGCGTATGCAAATTCGTTTTGAACGAGGATGGCACATTCTCATCAACATTCGGTCAGCGCACATTCTCTGGCACATACACATTCGATGCAAAGACAAATGCGCTATCGCTCAAGTATGGCGGCAACACACAGGGTGCAAGCCTTGTAAACATTGGTGCAATTCCTGCCTATGCCTATATGAACGGCACAAACTTGCAGATTGTATTCCCAATGGATAAGTTGCTCAATATCGTTACAGCCCTCGGCTCATCAGTTGATTCACTCTCAACAATCACCGAGCTTTTGAAAAGCTACAACAGCATTAAGATTGGTTTCGAATTCTCAAAATAACAGCAGATGAAAAGAGTTATATATATAGCGATTTTTGCTTTGGCTACACTCTCTGTGGGCAACGTGCAGGCGCAGTCGTTTGGCGACCTGCTCAAGGGTTTGAGTGGTCTGTTTGGTTCTACCACTACCCAGCAGGCAGAGGAGAAGCCTGTATATCCAACCGAGAAGGAGGTTCTCGGTACTTGGATTTACACCGAGCCACAGATTGTGTATGAGGGCAACGATGCATTGGCTTCACTCGCAATCTCTACTATCAAGGGTCAAATCCCAGGCTTAGCGCAGAAGTTTGGCGTAGTGCCAGGTCAGGACTATGTGACAATCAAGAAGTCGAAGATTTTAGCTGTAAGTGCTGGCAAGAAGGCAAACGCCACCTACACCTACATCCCATCGGCGGGCAAGGCTATCATCACGGGCGAGCATAACGGCAAGAAAATTATCGTTACGGGTTACGCCACCATCAAGGATGGTCAGGTGACCGTTCTCTTCGATGCAAATGAGCTTATTGCGATTTTATCGCAGACAAAGACCTACAAGGAGAACTCTACGCTCCAGATGATGGCAAGCGTTATCCAGAGCTATCCAGGCATCAAGGTGGGCGCTACGGCAAGAAGAAAATAATTCGGCGCAAAGCATAACAAAAGCGGGCAACTTCGAAAAAGTCGCCCGCTTTAATATTTTGTTGTTGTCCTATTACTTGATATATACCTCAAGCAAAGTAGCCTTACCCGAAAGTGTTACGGTGTCAGCCTCGGCAGGAATCATCACAAGCTCATAAGGGGTGAGCTTCTCGCAATGCTCGCCCATCTTGACCTCTGCCTCGCCCTCGGTGCAGATGTAGAGCACAAACGAATCGAGCGACATATAATCAAACTCCTTCTCGCCATCGAGCGCAATCACATTTGTTGTGAAGTATGGGCAATCAACCATCTTTACAGACTTGTTCGCTTGCTTTTCATACTTAATGTGGCAAGAGTCGCCGTCCTTGCTAAAGTCAATAGCATCGACAGCCAACGCAGTGTGCAACTCGCGGGCATTACCCTTGTCATCCACACGATTCCAGTCATAAATGCGATATGTGATATCCGAAGTCTGCTGAATCTCCACAACCTCAATACCGCGACCCAGCGCGTGAACAGTACCAGCAGGGATGAAGAATACATCGCCAACCTTCACCTCTACTCTATTCATAATCTCGGGCAGACGGTCTTCATTGAGTGCCTGCAAGTATGCCTCACGAGTAAGCGAAGTATCCTTGAAACCTACATACAACGCCGCACCTGGCTTGCAGCCCGACACATACCACATCTCGGTCTTACCGTAAGAGTTGTGACGCTCCTGCGCCAGCTCATCGTCAGGGTGCACCTGAACTGACAACACATCATTGCAGTCGAGGCTCTTGATAAGCAATGGGAAGGTAAGACCAAAGCGGTCGTAGTTCTTCTCTCCCACCAGGTTACCCATATATACCTCTGTAATCTCCTCGATGTTGTTCTTCTTCAAAAAGCCATTGGCTACAACCGACTCGTCGCCCTCGACAGCCGACAGCTCCCAGCTCTCGCCATAAGCCTTCTCGGGGTCAATCTTCGCACCCTTGCCCGCCTTAACCGTTGCGAGCAACTCTTTTCCTCCCCACAAACGCTCCTTAAGGCGAGGGATAAATTTAATTGGGTATAACATCTTTCTCTATTGTTTAATTGATTATTCGTTCTCCTTCTCTGCGAACAAAGCCTCCACAGCCTCGATAACAGCGTCAGCCTCCACATCAAGTGGGAATACCTTCGATGGCTCAAGCGTATAAACCTCGTGCTCCGACTTGAAACGCTCCTCACCAGCACCTGTGATGTTGAGCATAACGGTTGCCTCTGCGTCAATCTTACCATCCTGCACAGCCTTGATAAGTGTAGCCGTAGCCACCGCTGCCGCTGGATGAATATCCACACCCTCCAACTGCTGGAACAACTTGGCAGCCTTGCGAGCCTGTGCATTTGTTGCAACCAAAACCTCACCGTTGGTAGCCTTCAGAGCATCATACAGACCGCCCGTAATGCCGTATGGTGGCTTGCGGTTAGACAACACCTTTGCGTCAATAATCTCCACATCACGGCGAGCCTTGTCAGCATCGTATGGGAGCATAGCGCGTGAATCAACTCTCCACGCATCGAACATAGGCACAAATGGAGCATTCTGCGATACCATCAGCTTCATTACATTGTCTCCGTAAGAGCCATCCTCCACAAGTCGCATATTTGCCTCCCACGCAGCGATTGCGCCTGTACCGCTACCTACCGCCTGGAAATAGTAATCTGGAATACGACCGATTGTTGTAACGGCTGAAAGCACTGTTGTTGCCATACCGTCACGACGTGCCACATTCTTTGCGCCACCCTCGGCGTAGAACATTGGCGACTTTAGCGCAAGGTCGCTCAAATGGATTGCATCGAAGTAATCGCCACCCTTCTCGCAGCAGATGAGCTTCACACAAGGGTTGATAGGCTTCTCAAACCACATTGCCGAGAGGTTGTCGGCAGGCACCGACAAGAGCAAAGGAATATTGTTCTCAGAGCATACCTTCGCAAAGGCACGTGCTGTGTTTCCTGCTGATGCCACCACCAGGATGCGCTTCTCCTCCTCGCCCATACGACCGCATACGCTGTACGCCTCGGTCTCCTTGAATGAGCCTGTGGTCATCTTCGCACCGTGCTTGGGCGAGTAACCGTTCAATGTGATATAGAGATTTTTCAATCCGAGGTGCTTCGCCAGCGCCTCGCTCTTGAATGTAACGGGGGCAGCCGAGCCTTTGAGCATACGCTTCACAGGCAGCCAGTCGCAGAATGTATAAAGACCGTAATCATCACCCTTGAGCTCCAACTTTTTCTTCGCGTAGATTGCGCGCACCAGCGATGGCTCGCCGCACTCCTTATCCTCCAGAGTCCAACCCGCATCCTCAAACTCGTGATCAGTAGCTACACATTTCAGCGTGTAGGCAGTTGCTTCAAAATTCTTCATTATAGTTGTTTAGTTTATTTCAATGAGCAAAAATAACAAAAATTTGGGGAACTATGGCGTTGCAACGCTATTTTTTGTATATTTGTAATGATATTACACCACTATCCAAACTATGACACAAGAGAAATACGATATATTTATCAGTTATCGTCGAAAAGATGAGAATGGAAAAGAATGGGGAACATCCATTGCTCGCAATATAGAGCAAGCGTTGGAAGAAAGAGGATATAAGGGGCGAGTATTCTTTGACCACAATCAAATAGGTGCTGAAGATTTTGAGAAAAAAATCTTGGGTGCAATCAAGCAGGCAAAAGTATTTCTTTGTGTTCTTACAAAGAACGCAATGGATAATTGTGTAAATGAAGGTGACTGGGTGCGTCGTGAAATTTGCCAAGCTAAAGAGTCGGGGTTGAATATCATATTCTTAAACCCTGATAACGAGTTTAATCATAACCTTTTACCAAATAATTTTCCAAAAGAGTTGGAAATTATAAAAACTCAAAATAGTCTTGAAATTCGTTCGGGGCAAAAGTTCGAAGTTGATATAGATCATATCGTCGAAAAATATATTCGACCAATAGTTCCTTGCAAAGATTTTTCTATGTCTAAATATCAAGCAGGACAAGTAATTGCCAAAGTATTGGTTAAAAGTGATTGTGATTGTTTAGTTTATAATTTTGAACAAGAGTTAGGTCTTGCTAAGGCTACCGAATATACAGAGTTTAATTTGCCCATTGGTGAGAACGAATTAAAATTTGTTGTATCAAATTTTCCTCACATTTCGAATACTCAAATTGTAAGACTTGAAAGAGATTCTCAAAAACGAGTTGTCGTAGAACTGAAAGCAAAACTTGATGAGTATCTATCAACCTTGCCTGATAACGAATTTGAAATCTTTAAGGGTAACGAGAATTATGGGTTTCGTTTAAAATCCACTAGAAATGTTATTGTTCCTGCAAAATATGATTCTATTGGGTCATTCAATGAAGGCATGGCATGGGTTAAATTAAATGGTAAATACGGCTTTATAGACAAAACGGGCAAAGAAGTTATTTCTTTGAAGTATGATTTTGCACGTGCTTTCAGTGAAGGTTTAGCTGCGGTTAGATTAAATGATAGATGGGGCTTTGTAGATAAAACGGGGGGAGAGAATATTCCTTTAAAATATGATTATGTGGAAGATTTCAGTAAAGATGTAGCAATAGTGAATCGCGATTATGTTATAAATAAAAGAGGTAGCCAAAAAATATTTAAAACCGTTCAGATGTTTTTTGCAGAGATGACATTTAAAGAAAAACTATTATTGGGATTATGTTTAGTCGTTTATTTTGCAGTCGTTATGATTTTTTTTAGCTTAGGAGGTGAAATATTTGCTATATTTTTGTGTGGCTTTGGATTATTGATTATTATAGAATTTTTTTACAATTTTATACTACTTTAATTAAAATTTATTTGATAATGAAAAAACTAATTTTTACACTTGCTGTATGTCTGTTCGCGTTGAACGGTATGGCACAGAAGCACGACTGGGCTGGTTTCGGTCGCTTCGCAAAGGAGAATGCACAGGTAACAGTACGTCCTGATGCTGTATTTATGGGTAACTCTATCACCGAGGGTTGGGCTTATCAGGACCCAGAGTTCTTCAAGCAGAACAACTTTATCGGTCGCGGTATCAGCGGTCAGACATCAGCACAGATGTTGTGCCGTTTCCGTCCTGACGTGTTGGCTCACAAGCCAAAGTGTGTTGTGATTATGGCGGGCACAAACGATGTAGCCGAGAACAACGGTGCTATCTCTCACGAGAACATCCTGAACAACATCATCTCGATGGTTGAGCTGGCGCAGGCTAACGACATCAAGGTTATCCTCTGCTCTGTACCTCCAACATCAGTATTCGGCTGGCGTCGTGACCTCAAGCCAGGTCCAACAATCGTTGAGCTCAACAAGCTCATTAAGGCTTGGGCTGACGAGAATAAGGTTTACTACCTCGACTACCACTCTTCACTCGCTGACGAGGTTTTGGGTCTTCCAAAGAAGTGGTCTAACGACACTTGCCACCCAAATCTTGAGTGCTACCGCACAGTGATGGAGCCTATGGTTTGTGAGGCTTTGAACAAGGTTTTGAAGACCCCAAAGAAGAAGCAGTACAAGCCAATTCCTCACACAGCAAAGTAATTTTAGCAATTAGATAACAAAAAAATCCCGAGGCGTTTGACCTCGGGATTTTTATTACCATCTTCTGCGGCGCTGACGGCGTTGTTTGAGTTTTCGCATCACGCCCACTATCAAGAGCACCACAAACGAAAGTAGAATAACAATCACCATCCAGTTATTGAGGTTGTCGCCCTTCACTCTCGACCACATCTCAAGCAGAGCCTCGGTGCGCGCACCACTATCGTGCATCATGGTGCATCGTTCAATCACGCTTCTGTCGGGGTAAAGCACAGGGTTGATGACCACACTGTCTGCCTCCTCACCAAAGAAATAGCTCAAGTCTTGAGCCTCCTCATAACCCGACTCCACAGCTGCCTCCGACATATACTCCATAACCTCCTCGCCACCAATGACACTCACATAACCCGATGCATCCATATTGCGGATAGCATTCTCGGGCTTGCACATAAAGTTAATGAAGTACGATGCAGCCTTAATGTTCTTGGCATACTTTGGAATTACCCAGCCGTCAAACCATACGATACTACCCTCGTCGGGCACAACATAGTCAAGCTCCACATTTACATCTCTTGCCTCCTCGATAGCCCACACAGCATCACCACTCCACGAGAGGTTCAGCCACGCCTTCTCCTTGGTCATAATCTCCTTACCGAAGTCAGCCTCCCAGCCTGCTACGTGCGGTTTGGTCTTTTTCAGCAGAGCCTCCACCACAGCGATAGACTCATCCGACGAGTCGTGCATCAAATCATCCATCTTAACCTCACCACTCAGAATCTTATCGTGGTTGGCGTAGATCAGCAGCGGACTATATACATCGCGGAATGCATCCTTCACAAGGAGTTTCTTGTTGAACTTGGGGTTCCACAATGCGCTCCACGAGCTAACCTCCTCACGGCTTACATATTTGGGGTTATAGAGGAAACCCGTCGTTCCCCACATATATCCCACAGCGTAATCGTTGGCATTTTTGCCATTGCCATCGATGCGAGAGAATACCTCCTTAATATAAGGCGAGATATTTTTGATATAGTTTGGTGTAGAGCCGAAATTCATATCCAGCGGCAGCAACAAATCATTCTCCAGCATACGCTCGATGATATACTCCGAGGGGCATACCACATCGAAATCCTCCTTGCCGCGCTCAATCTTGGCGAGCATAATCTCGTTGATGTCGAAAAGCTGGTATATAACCGTAACCTCCTCGCCTGTCTGTTCCTGGTACCACTCTTCAAACTCGCCCAGCAACTCCTCGTCAATATAATCTGCCCAGTTATATACTTTCAGAATTGATTTGCGACTATCATCGTGCGAACAACCAACGCCGACCAACATCAACAAAACGATAGTTATACATTGAAATATCTTTCTCATTTTTTCTCCTCCTTTGCTTTTTGGGCGCGTTGTGAGCGCACGTTAATGATAATCAAAAGCAACAGCACCGTCACAAAGATAATGGTCGATAGCGGACGCAACTCTGGTGTAAGACCACCCTTGCGGGCATCGGCATAGATGTATGTCGAGAGGGTCTCCAGACCGCCCGTACCGATGGTAAATATCGTCACGGCAAAGTCATCAATCGAGAGTGTGAATGCCAAGATAAAGCCCGAAATCATACCAGGCTTGATTTCTGGGATAAGCACCTTACGCAGAGCCTGCCAAGGTGTAGCACCCAGGTCAAGAGCTGCCTCGTAGATGTTGGGGTTCATCTGCTGCAAACGTGGAATTACACACAGCACCACATAAGGGGTACAGAATGCGACGTGTGCAAGAATAACAGTCGTGTAACCCTGCGTAACGCCGAAGCTAACGAACAGCAAAAACAACGAGATACCTGTGATAATATCGGGATTAAGCATCGGGATATTATTCAGTGTGTTCATTATCATCTTCTTGCGGTTGCGAAGGTTGAAGATACCTATTGCTGCCACACTACCCAGCAAGGTCGAGATGGCTGCCGCAACGATAGCAATGATAAAGGTGTTCTCGATGGCACTCAACAGCGAGTGATGCACACCGCCCGAGAAGAGCGAAGTGTAGAGTTTTGTCGAAAAGCCTGTCCAGTTCCCCAGCACCTTCGCCTCGGTAAAGGAGAAGATGGCGATAATCAAAATTGGCGCATACAACATAGCCAGCAGTAGCCAGAGGTATGCCTGTGCAAAAAACTTCTTCATCAGATAATACCCTCATTTGCGGCTTGCTCCTCCTCGTCACTGAAGAGGTTGGTCGCAAAGATGATGACCAACATAATCAGCGACAGAGCTGCGCCATAGTTCCACATTCCGTTATTTATATTCTCCTGAATGGTTGTACCAAACAACTTGATATTGTTCATCGTAAGCAGCTCGGCGATAGCGAATGTCGAGATTGTTGGCATAAAAACCATCATCACACCACTCATCACGCCAGGCATCGACAGCGGAGCTACCACCTTCGTGAATACCTTCATTGGACTTGCACCCAAATCCTGCGCCGCCTCGATATAGCTGTGGTCCATCTTCTGCATCGTATTGTAGATTGGATAAATCATAAATGGCAAGAAGTTATAGACCATACCGAATATCAGCGCACCTTCGCCCAGCGGCAACTTCATAAAGTCAAACAAAGCCACCGTAGCCAGCGTACGCACCAGGATGTTAATCCACATAGGCAGGATAAAAAGCACCACCGTAACCTTCGAACGGCAAAGCTCCGAATTGCTCAAGATGTATGCCGCAGGATAGCCCAACAGGATACACAACACAGTTGTCACAATAGCCACACCTATCGAATAGACAAACGTGTTTGCCGCCTCGGGGCTTGAAATAAACTTCGAGAAGTTCTTTAGCGTGAAGTTGCCCTCTGCATCCTGAAACGCATAGAGAAAAATCAACACCAGCGGCAGCACCACGAATACGAGCAAGAAAATGAAGTATGGAATACTCCAATTGCTACGCTTCATAAATACGTTAGATAACCACTTCATATCACTTGTCTTGCAATAGGTTACACTCTCTTAATCTTCAAATCATCGGGTTGAATATTGATGCCGACAATATCTCTATCATCCCACACATCGTGTGTATCAACGTAGAGGTTATCGCCACTCTCGGTGCGGATGGTGAGGTGGTAATGGTCGCCTTTGTAGAGAATAAATCTCACATCGCCTACCATCATACCATCTTCTTTGTTATCCATCAGTTCAATCTTGTCGAAATCTATCTCAACTTCAACCTTCTCGCCACCCTCGACACCTGACTGCTCGTTGCAGACAAACTCAGTATCCATAATCTTGACGTGGGTAGCATCCACCATCTCTCCCTCGATAGTATTGCAGATGCGCTCCTTCTTCATAACGTGGATGTCGGAAGGTTTGATAATCATACTTACCTCCTGCCCCACTTCAAAGGCATTGTAGTCCTGAATCATCACCTCATAGCCATCGGCTGTTGTGACTGTCATCTCGTAATGCACGCCCTTGAAGATGCAAGACTGCACCACACCATCAAACATGCCCGAATCGGTCTTTGCCATAATGTAGAGGTCCTCTGGTCGTATAACCACATCAACAGGGACATTCTCGCCAAAACCCTTATCAACACACTCGAAGTCACGCCCCATAAATCTCACGACCTTATCCTTGACCATCGTACCATTGAGAATGTTACTCTCGCCGATAAAGTCAGCAACGAAAGAGTTTGTAGGCTCGTTATAGATGTCGATTGGAGTGCCAATCTGCTGCACCTTACCCTCGCTCATCACGACGATAGTATCACTCAACGTCAGAGCCTCCTCCTGGTCGTGTGTTACATATATAAACGTGATACCCAGCGTTTTGTGCATCTCCTTAAGCTCCATCTGCATATCTTTACGCATCTTTAGGTCGAGTGCCGCCAAAGGCTCATCCAGCAAAAGCACCTGCGGGCGGTTGATGATGGCGCGCGCGATAGCCACACGCTGCTGCTGACCACCCGACAGCGAATTCACATCTCGCCACTCATAATCGGTCATACCCACCATCTTCAGCGCCTTTCTCACTCGCGCCTCTATCTCGTCCTCCTTTACCTTCTTGAGTTTAAGTCCAAATGCGATATTATCATAGACATTCAGGTGAGGGAACAACGCGTAACGCTGGAAAACGGTATTTACAGGTCGCTCGTGTGGTGGCACATCGGTAATATCCACTCCCGCAATCTTAATCTCTCCCTCGTCAGCCTTACCGAAGCCTGCCAGGATACGCAGCAACGTAGTCTTGCCGCATCCCGAAGGACCCAGAATAGTGACAAACTCACCCTTCTTCACATACAAACTAACATCATCCAATACGACTTTATCGCCAAAGCACTTTGAGATATGGCTCAACTCGATGATGAAATTTGACTCATTCATTTTCTATTTCTGTTTTATGATAAATATTTCTGTTAATTGCGCTTTGCTGCAATGCGCTTAATTGCCTTTGTAATATCGAAACGCCACGTTACACCGACATTTATCGTGTGGCGTGATGTGTAGTTGTTCGATGCCCACACAGCGTGCAGACGAACACTCTCCGTAGGGAAGTACTCCACACCCACGCCATAGTAAAGGTAGTCCTTGCCACCTACCAAATAAGCGGGCTGCGTTGTGCCGCACTCCTCGTTAGCCGCGAGTTTATCCTCACGACCAAGATACTCGCCCCAAAAATCGTACTCCAAATCATCCGACGTCTTCTCCCAACCGAACTTGCCAAACAGGCGCACCTTATCGTTAAAGTTGTACGATGGCATTATGTTGAGTGTAAAATCCTCATCCAACGAATCCTTCCAGCTGTCGCCTCTAACGATATAATCCACGCCGATGGAGAAATCGCCGATGTAGAACATATTACCCAGCGCAACCATCTTCACAAACTCGCCTGGTGCATACTCCAAAAGATTTACGGTCCAAATACTCTCATACCAATCCCACGCACCATACCAGCCGAGGTTGTACGAGTACATATTCTCCTCTCTGGGAGCATAAGCGAATGGAGAATTTGTCACCTGAAAAGCGATTGTCGAGGTCTCCTTACGATTGGTCCACTCACCTTTCAAACCCCACTGATAGCAGCTAAAGCTATTGTAGAAGTGAGAGTTCATATCAAAGTAAGAATCAATATCATAGGCATCGTATTCATAGCTTCCCACCATCAGCACATCCTTACCTGCTGTGAAGCCAAAGCTGCCCACGTTATACGAGAGCGTCAGCCAATCGGTATTATCGAAAACAGAATCATCCTCGCCGTGCTGTGAAAAGAGCTTTTGACACAACGAGTAAGAGAAGTTTTTACTTATTTTACCGTCAATTTCAAGATAGAATCCATCGCCACCAAAACCAGCTAAATCACCACCAGCCACACGATCATAACTATATCGTGAATTGAGCGAAATCGAAGGAATCCAATCCTCCCCATCTTCCAAAGTTGCATCCGTTTCAGATGCAGAGGTCTGCTGCGGCGCACTACTATAAACTTCCTGCGCACGGAGTGCAGAGCCAGCCATAACAAGTATGACCCCCAAAAAGGTAAAGAGTTTCTTCATTAAGCAGTAAAATAGTTAAATTACATAAGAGTATGTTTTTTTGTTAAACTTAAGTTTGCTTTTTAGGTAAAAATTGCGGTCACAGGTTCGCATCAACGAACTTACAACCGCAATAATAGGACAAAAATATAAAAAATATTTAATATGCAATCACCATTGAGGTGAAATTTCATATTTTTATTCGCTTTTCTCTCATTTCGGCTTTTTACAGCCTTTTGCATCGGTAAAACTATGATACATCATCCGCCATTGCGGTCGTGTCAGCCTGCTCCTTTTCGGGATGTGGCACCTCGACAAACATATCTCTGTCGGTAGGCCAATCAGTCACTCGTGTCATTGCATTGCGAATCATCTGACCAATCGAATTGGTAAAGCCTGCACCACGATAATGGCTTGTGTTTGTGAGGAATACATACGATATGCCATTCTCGCGATGATCGATGTAAGCACACGTTCCCGACATCGTTCCTGTACGTACCAGCGAGCCTACATTCGCGTGATACTTCGCCCAGCCTAATGCATAATCGCCCTTGCGCGTTATGCGTTTCATCTCTGCCACGCTCTCTGGCGAGATAATATCGGGCACACCTGGCTTGCCGTCAATCGAAGCCACCAGACGCATCAACTCAACCGACGAAGCCACCCACGCGCCTGCACCCTGCAAGCCTCGGATGTTGTTACCGCCATACTCGCGCAGACGCAACTCGCCCGAGCCGTCATACGATACGATACGCTCCTCGTCGTGACCATAATATTTCACCTCGCCTGGGTAACGCTGCTCATAATAGTTGCGTGCGATGTGCATATCGTAACACCCCGCAGGCCAAAGCACATTTGTCTGCAAGTACTCCTCGTATCCCATTCCTGACACCTGCTCTATCACACGCGAAAGCACCAGATAACCCACATTGGAGTATTGCGCCGAGCCACCTGGTGCGCAACGCAGACGCATTGCAAGCTGACAAGCGATGAGTTCATCTGCCGTAGGTGTAGTGTCCATATTCTCCCACTCCATTACATCAGCCACACGGAACATCAAATCGCCTTTCTGGCGGCTGAAACCAGCCGTGTGGTTGAGCAGATGGCGCACGGTGATATTTGCCACACGCTTATCCCTATACTCTGTGAACTGTTTAAGAATACCCTGCTCGCCAAAAACCTTATCATCAAGGCGCAACTTACCCTGGTCGCATAGTTTCATAACACCCACCGCAGTCACCAACTTCGATGCCGATGCAATGCGATAGATGTCGCCCACCTCTGCCTCGCGCTCGCACTCCTTATCCGCCCAGCCGAAGCCCTTGCAGTAGATAAGGTGCTCATCACGCATCACAGCCAGCGATGCTCCCTTGATGTTGTAGCGAGCCATCCAGCGCTTGATATAACGCTCCATTGTCTCAGTTGTGGGTAAATCAGAGATGGCATTACAAAGCGAGTCATTCAATCGGTAACCATAATCTTCCTCCTTGGCAACCTCCACAACCTTATCAGTCGAGAGGATGCGCTCAAGATAGATAACGCCACCAATCAACAACACCAATACTACCAATATGATTTGTCGCTTCATAATTCCAACCATTCCAAAAGGGATACGCCAATCGTGACAAAATTACAAATTTTATCTCAAACCACTAACACTTTTCCAAATAAAGTCGCTTTTAGACTTAAATTTTGTATTTTTGTGCAGATTTCAAAAAACAGATAAACATTTCAATTATGAAGAGATTGCTTGTTGCGCTTTTGTTGCTTGTGTCGATAAATGCCGCAGCCCAGGATAAGAACAACATTAAATTCAAACCTTATGGCTTTGTCCGCAACTATATCAGCTACGACTCACGCCAATGTCTGAACCTTATGGGTGAGACGTTTAACGTGATGCCACTCGACGAAAAGCTCAACGAAGATGGCTCGGAGGATTTGAACGCTGTTGATGAATTGTCGTTTGTTGCCTTCACCACTCGTTTGGGTGTGGATGTGGCAGGTCCCACAATCGGCAAGGCAAGCAGCTCGGCAAAGATTGAGGCCGACTTCTGTGGATATGGCTCAAACAATACCCTCTTCCGCATACGTCAGGCATTTGTGCGACTGCAATGGGAGCGCCTGACCCTCACTTGCGGACAGACCTGGCACCCTATGGTTATTCAGGTTATGCCGACTGTGGCGGGATTGGCGACAGGCTCACCCTTTGCCCCCTTCAACCGCTCTCCGCAGCTCAATATGAGTCTTAACGTAGGACGCGGCTGGAACTTTACGGCTGCTGCATTGTATCAATTCCCAAATGTCTCGGCGGGACCCGACGGCACAAGCTATGACTACTCGCGCTGGAGCAAAATTCCAGAAATATATCTCTCGTGGAAGCACTCGGGCGAGCACTTTACGCTCGGCGCAGGTGTCGATATTTTGAGCCTTATGCCACGCAAGAGCAGCATCGCCCTGCGTAGCGTAACAGATGAAAATGGCACAAGAACCGAGCAGGAGGTGCACGTCAGGGCAAACGACCGCGTAACGGGCGTTTCATCAGAGATTTTTGCTGATTACAAGAGTGGCAAGTTCAACCTTAAAGGAAAGGTTATCTACGGCGAGAACACCTCACACTTAACGATGGTAAGTGGTTATGGTGCAACAAGCTATGACCCTGTAACGGGCAGCTACGACTACGCCCCTATCCGTTCACTCACATCGTGGCTTAATGCCACCTACGGCTCGCGCTGGATTGCGGGTATTATGCTCGGATATTCAAAGGGACTGGGTGCAAAGGAGTATTTTATCTCGACAGATGATTTCTGGATGCGTGGTGCAAAAAACACCGATTATCTCTACCGCATCAGCCCTTCAATAAGCTACGTTGCGAAAAATCTCGCCCTCGCGCTGGAGCTTGACTACACCGCCGTAGGCTATGGCGATGTAGCAATCAACGGTCGCACCGATGCACTCCGCACGGTGGATAATCTGCGAGTATGTATGATGGTAAAGTATAGTTTCTAACCCGATTACTCAATATCAGCAGCTGCGGCTTCGCCCAACTCCCAATCGAAGTCGTTATTCTTTATACGCTCAAGGCGGTCTTTTGCCTCGGCATTACCCTCTTGGGCTAATTTGTTGTATATCTCCATCGCCTTGGCACGGTTTTGCTCCACGCCCTTGCCGTGAAAATAACAATTCGCCAAATTGTTCTGTGCCCAGCTGTAACCTTGCCCAGCAGCTGCTTCAAACAACTTGACAGCCTTGCTCTCACTCTTCTCTACGCCCTGACCATAGAAATAGCACACACCCATATTGTTTTGAGCGAAGGCGTGTCCCTGCCCAGCCGCTTTCATAAACCACTTCACAGCTTCGCTATAATCGCGCTTTACGCCCGTGCCATTTTTATAACATATACCGAGGTTGTTCTGCGCCCACGCATTTCCACGATTTGCCGCTTTACGATACCACTCCACAGCCTGGTCAAAGTCGCGATCTACGCCGTGACCCTGATAGTAGCAATACCCCAGGTTATATTGTGCTGTCTCCAACCCTGCCATCGCTGCTTTGCGATACCACTCGATGGCTTCGTAGCGGTTTTTCTCCACGCCGTGACCCTTGAAATAGCAGTTCGCCAAGTTCAACTGCGCCACAGCATTGCCTCGCGCTGCCGCCCTGCGATAGAGAGCCGCCGCCTCGATGTAATTCTGCTCTACTCCGTGACCGTAATAATAGCAAATGGCAAGGTTGTTCAACCCAGCTGGGTCATTGCGTTCGGCGGCACGATCATACCACTTTGCAGCCTCCTCATAGTTTTGTTCAACACCCAAACCCTGTTTGTAACAATTGCCAATATTATTTAGTGCCGAGCCGTAATTCTGACGTGCAGCCTTACGATACCACTCCAGGGCTACCTCATAATTCTTCTCTACACCGTGACCATAAAAATAACAATTACCGAGATTGTTCTGCGCCACAGCGCTGTTTTTCTTTGCCGCAATATTGTAGAAATAGACCGCACTCGCATAGTCCACTTTCTTACCGTTCTCGCCATTGTAATATTCATAACCAAGTATCTCCGCTTCCGCCGCCGTAATGTCAGCATCGGCATCCTTGCTCTTTTGTTTGCGAGCCTTATCTTTTTGCTGCGCATCGACAGCCTGCGGCGCAGTCAATAATGGCAACAATACCAACAACAAACCCCAAAATCTCATAAAGCGCTATTGTTTGTTTACAAACTTCTTTGCCAGCCATCTGCGCAGAGGCTCATCATATAGTTTCAGACAGGCGTAGGCAAGCAACATACTCAATATAATCAACGCTATCGGAACGAAAATAGTATCCTCAAAGCCGTAGTATTTGTTCTTCATTATCCACATATAGAACAAATACATCATCGGATAGTGAATAATATATATTGGATATGAAATTTCACCCAGGAACTTATTTGTCTTTTCCGTCACTTTATTCTCACTGCTTCCGCACGCACCCAGCCACACAATAAATGGATATATCACAGCGATGCAGAACACCTCATACAGGCTATTCAGGCTCACACCGTCGGCATCTCCCACATAAGGCACAGCAAATGCCGCAACAAGCATCAGCGAACAAATCCAGAAAGCGCCCTTTACCTTGCGGGGCTTAAACGTGCGCGCAAGCAACATACCCACCGTAAATGGGAACATCATACGCAACATACCGCCCCAGAAGTTCAGTGTATCCAGCGTCCAACCCACGCCCACACTATTATATTCCGACACATTTCCGACAAAAAAACAAACGTGCAACGCCGCCAACAGAGCTACGAGCACCTTCAACATCTTTGTCGATAGGTGGCGAATAAAAAGCGCGTAAAAAATATTTCCTATATATTCAAAGAAGAGCGACCACGCAGGACCATTGAGCGAGAACATCTCGTTGAAACCTCTCACATCACTTCGTGCGCCCTGCACCGAGGGTATCATACACATCGTAAGCAGCAATGCCACCATCACCCAGCTTACGGGCGTAGTTGTACCATCCCAACGCTCGCAGCCGCTAACGAGGAACGACAAAGCTCCCAGCACAGCGCCCATCACGAGCATAGGCTGAAGGCGTATCAGACGACGCTTAAAGAAGCCACCGAGCGACATCTTTTGCCAACGGTCGTCGTAGGCATAGCTAATCACAAATCCCGAGAGGATAAAGAAGAAATCGACAGCGGTGTGACCATGATTGAATGTTTCGATTAGTCCACTACCCTCGCCATTCTGCGAGGCAGCGAAGGCAAAGCCCTCGAAGATGTGATATACAATTACCAGCAGTGCCGCCACGCCGCGCAATCCATCGAGCAGTTCATAATGAGGTTTCGTATCGGCAAAATGTGCCGCAGATGTAGTTGTTGGTTTCATTTTTGGTTGAATATTTTTACAAATATATTCATTTCTGCGGAAAATGTGTGATTTTCGAGAATAATATTTAGGTTTAATCGAGCTTGCACGCCAATTGTCAAACATAAAAAAAAAACAGCCGAAGCAAAATGCTCGTTGTCGTTCACATTCTTACAAAGGGGCTCGAACGGCGTAGCCGAAGCGCGAATACCCTTGAAAATAAATATTATGTTATTCGCGCAACCCAAATACAAATGCCTGACGGAATTACGGACGGAACGACAGGCTGCGAAGCAGATGATTTTTTTGTGTGGGCAATGGCGGACTTGCACGACGATTGGCAAACATAAAAAAAATGACCGAAGCAAATTGCTTGTTGTCGTTCACTCTCTTGCAATGGGGCTCGAACGGCGAAGCCGAAGCGCGAATACCTTTGAAAATAAATATTATGTTATTCGCGCAACCCAAATACAAATGCCTGACGGAATTACGGACGGAACGACAAGCTGCGAAGCAGATGATTTTTTTTGTGTAGGCAATGGCGAGCTTGCACGCCGATTGACAAACATAAAAAAACAACCGAAGCAAATCGCTTCGGCTGTCGTTCAAAAAAAACGACAATCTCAAAAGATTGCCGCCTTTTCCGTGATCCCGCCGGGGCTCGAACCCGGGACCCCAACATTAAAAGTGTTGTGCTCTACCTGCTGAGCTACAGGATCAACGCTCGCCAAAATGACGTCTTAAAATCAAGACCCCGATTTTTGGTGGTGCAAATGTAGGGATAATTTTTGGTTTATCAAAATTTTTTGTCGCTTTCTAAAAATATTTATATAAAATGTATCATCTACCCCATCACTTCGCTAATTTCGGCGACCTCGGCGCCTACAAATGAAATCAAATCGGTGGGGGCAATCTTTATCTGCAGGCCGCGAACGCCTGCGCTGATGTAGATAAACTCGCAATCAAGAGCCGATGAGTGGATATAGGTCGGAAAACGCTTCTTCATCCCGATGGGCGAGCAACCGCCACGAATATAACCCGTTGTGGGCAGCAACTCCTTCATCGCAAGCATCTCCACCTTCTTATTGCCCGACACTCGCGCCGCCGCCTTCAGATTAACCTCGTGATTGCCAGGCACTACGCACACCAGATACCCTGTGCGGTCACCCTCCAGCACCAGCGTCTTGAACACCGTTGCAATATCTTCACCCAGCTGTTCCGCAACGTGCGTTGCCGCAAGGTCGTTCTCATCAACCAGGTATGGTATCAACTCATATCGTATCTTCGCCCTGTCGAGCAATCGTGCCGCATTGGTCTTTTCAATCTTCTGCTTTGCCATAAATCGAATTTGTTATCGCAAATTTACAAAAATTTACTATCTTTGCTCATATGAAACGAATTTTTACCATACTTTCTTTGGCGCTGTGCCTCGCGCTTATCTCGTGCGGCGTGGGTCGCACACCCAAGTCCACGACAATGTCATTCTTTCGCGCAATCGAGGCGGGCGAATATGTGGAGGCGCTGGAGCTGACCACTCTCGGCGACGAGGGCGACACCGAACTCTACTGCGCCATAATGGACAAGGAGCGCAAGTCAATAGCCGAGAAGGGCGGCATCGCAAAGGTTGAAATACTCTCGGTAAATCCCTCGATGGAGGATGAAAATCGTGCGACCATCACTACCCTTCTGACCTATGGCAACGGCACAACTCACGAGGAGGTGTGCGAGATGGTAAAGATAGATAACCGCTGGAAGATAGATGTCAATCTCAACACGAAGTAACTGCTGTAAATGGCTGATTACATTCATCTTACTTTTGTCGTTTTGTGGCTGTGGGCGCACGTTACAATCTGTAATTCTACCCACTCCGCCAACAGAAAAATTCTCTTCGGGTGATATTGTCCTGCGACTTGGGCGCACGCTCCAGAGCGAACTAATAGCATCATCGGGCGACAGCCTGACCCACTACTCACATATAGGCATAATTTTGTTTCGCGGCGATAGTTGCTGCGTTGTACATATCGAGCCAAAGGATAAACGTGAGGTGGATGAGATTTTATGTGAGCCAGTCGAGCGTTTTTTCTCTTCGGATGTAGCCTTGTCAGGGTGTGTTATGAGTTACGAAGCACTCTCCCCTACTCAACGCGACCGCATCGCAATAAAAACACAGGGATTATTAGGCTCCAGAATTTTGTTTGATCACGATTATCTGCTCTCCGACTCCACTCGGATGTATTGCACCGAACTTGTGGAGAACATCTATTCAGAGGTGGGCATTTCACTGTCCGAGGGCAGACGACGCACACTGCCGCTTGTGCGTGAACAGTTGATATTACCCTCCGACATTGCTCAAAATAAGAATTTGCGCACGCTTTGGCATCTCAGCTACGATGATTTGCGCCCTGCGCGGTAGATTTGGTAGGAATTGACAAGATTCTGCCACACGATATATGCCGTTGGCGCTACGCACGATATAGGGTCAAGAAACGCCTGTGAAAGCCACACTGCCAGCACCGTATTTTTCTGTCCCAACGACTGACCGCCTGCCGCCGCATCGCCATATCGGCGACCTATCGTGCGCCCCACCTTAAATTGCAACAAACATATCACCAGCGCCACCACAGCCAGTGCAATCTCCACGCCTCGGTCTGCCTCATAATCAATCAGGAAGCAGGTTGTGCGACCAATAATCACGACAAGCGAAGCAAGCCATATATAAAACGAGATAATGCTGTGTCGTTCTACCCAGCCTGCCACTCTCGGCGTGCCATAGCGGCACAATTGTCCCACCACAAACGGAGCGATAAGCAGAGGCGCTACACGTCGCAGAATCTGCCATATATCGCACTCGCCATTGCCAAATTCGTGCAGCAATATGGGAGCAAACAGGGCTATCACAAGATTACACAGCAGACTATATGCCGCCATAGTCTCCACATTAGCACCCAGCATACCACCAATAACCACCGCTGCCATAGCTACGGGGGTCAGGATGCAGACCATCGCACCTTGAGCCACAACGACATCATACCACGCCAATGCGAAATAGATAGCCACACTACCCACCATCTGCAACAGCAGCAGCCACAGATGCATCCACGAAAGACGTATTTTGCGGGCATCCACACGACAGTAGGTAAAAAACAACATCATAAAGATAAACGCAGGTGTCAGTAACCCCTGCATCAGAGCATCCAACCACGCCACTTCACGACACAACAACGCACCCACAACCATGCCCAAGGGCATTGCTATTGTACGCATAGTATGTGACGAAAGTTTCATTATTTCTTCTCCTTTTTACTGCTCAAGAAATCCAGCACACCCTTCATCAACGAATGACGCTGCTCGGCATCAAGAATGGTTTCAAACGGGAAGCCCATCACCACCGAGCGATAGTCCGAGCCGTTGTATGCAACAGCTGCCGACTGGTTGTTTGTCGCATAACGCATAGCGATGTATGAGTTACGTCCCGAGGGTGCAACACATCCTGGCGACTCTACACCATAACACTCCGCCGAAGGCTCTCGGTTGAAGTTTATCGTCTGACGCGCCATTCGCATAGGCGAAGCAACAACCCTCGCCACGCCACGTCGTGTAGCCATATCTCCGTTGAATGAAGCGTGCAGCACATTACGTGCGAACTCTCTATCCTCGCCTGTTGATTCTATGCCGTTCCATAAATCGCTCACCACATAACATCCCGAAGCGAAGAAGGCTCCACCCTGGCGAGTGTAAGCGCGCATAAGAGTCTGTAACTCATCCGAGAATACACTATGCTCCACCTCGCGCACACCACGCCCCACCTGGCAGGAACGCTGCTTGCCGAAGATGAAATCAACCACAGGATACTCCTCCAGCTCGACCGCCCCACTCTCCACCGCCTTAACGCTTGCAGAGCAGTAGGAGAAGCCTGCCTCGACAATCGAAGCTCCGTGCATTACGGTATAGTCGAATGTATTGCCTGCAATGACCTCTGTTTCGTAGTCGCTGTATGATGAGCCAAGGGCATTGTTGTCATTCTCCGAGCGCGAAAGGCTACGGTCGAAATTGCGCTGCTCGCCCGTAAAATCTATGTTCTTCAGATACGCCACACCCGAATCGTAATTATTGTAAAATCCAGCTATCGAATCACCCTGAATACTCATCGGTGCGCTTACTCTGTCAAAGCCATTCACAACAAGTACACGACCGCGCTCCGCCGCTACACGATGTGCCGACAATACCTCACTTGGAAAGCTCTCGCCGCCCTTGTTTACGGCTGTCACTTTGTAACTATATGTATGTCCAGCCTCCTGCTTCATTCTGATGTGGGTATCAGTCACCTTCACACCATTATCAAAAGCACCATCATCACGGCGTGTATAGACAATATAATAATCGGGCGTTGCACTTAACTCCAAACTATCCTCCACCGCCTGCCACTTCAGCTCGACATCGGCAGACGTATCATCCACAAACGTAGCCTTAAGCTCCTCGACAGGCAGAGGCTGCACGGTATATTGACAGTTGTATTGGCTTGAAAGGTATCGCAAGATTCCCTTGTATATCGCACGGCTCACGACAAACTTAAACTTCGGATCGTGACCATAACGCATATCGGCAAAATTCTGGTGCGATAGAAGCTCCAGCAACATCGTTGGCACGGCTGGCACGCGAGCCTCATAATATGAGCGGTTCCACATACCTCGACGGCTCCAGGCTGGTTCAAATGCCGAGCGCACATCGCCCACAATCTGCGACATTACAAGGTCGGTCAGCTCGCGCGAGAGGTAACGGTCCGCACCACCCTCGAAACGACCCTTATTATCCTTGGTGTAGAAGATGCCGAGCGTACCAATTATATCATCATTCAAGCGCACGCCCGCATCCGAGTGAAACGCCAGCGCCAAGTCGAGCGGAATGCGTTTACCCTTCTCTTTGGGCAGACGCTCCGAGCCTCCCGTAAGTGCATTCACCCAATGTGCACGCGACATATAGTCGTCACGATAATCATCCTTGTTCTCCTTGGGGGTATATACCTCCTCGTCGAAACCCGACCACTGCAACCAATAGCGCGCGCCCTCGCAGAAACGTGGATATTCGCTCACCATAGGCTCATAGGTTATATCCTCATCCTGAAACTCCTTCTCTACTGTGCGAGCCACATTGCCCCAGCCGCCACCGACCTTCACTCCGTCAGCAGACACCTTACGCCCTGCTTTTTCGCACTTATTGCTCATCGAAACAATCAGCTGCTCCTCACCCGCCGCCAAAGTGAAGTGACCCAGGTATATCCACATTCCACCTCCCATAGTCTGGTTTACCGAAAACTCACTCTCGCCGCCATTGTGATATACCGTATAACGAACATCCTCGGCACTGTCATCGCCGAAACTCTCATATGATACATACACAGCATACTCACCTGCCTGCTCCACCGTAGCACGCCACTCGGCACGACTCTCCTTGCCCGACGAAATACTCTCTACCACGCGTGTAGTACCCTCTCGGAATGGATTCTGCCCCGTCAGATAGACATCACGCTTATGGGCAAAGCCCACGCCTCCTTCGGCAAATGTTTTCGCGCCATTCTGCTCCGAATATGTGGTTTGGTCGATGCCTTCGTCATTATCAATTATAATCTCCTCTATTTGGGTATCTCGCTCGCGTGGCAGCACGACATTTGCACCTGCATTCTCAAGCATCGGCACAAGATATGGCAATACAAAACTCTGCGTAAAGAGGTCCTCCACCGTCTCCCACAGGCGAGAGCGCTGCCAGCGCCACAAGTTTTCATCCTGCTCGAAATATCTGCCGTGACTCTGCCAAAGGGCTATATGGCGATTTGCCAAGCCCTGTGTAGGCTTATACTGCTTCGAAAAAGGCGTAACCAGCGGGGCATTACTCTTGTTGGTAAACCTCACAGCACCTTTGTGAGAAGTGCGATGATATAGCGGCACAAGCTCCTCAATACGGTGCTTGTCAGTGATTATCGAGAGTTTATATTTAGCATACTTTTCGGGCAACGCCAATCGCACAGAGTCATACATAGCCTGCACATTATCCTCGCGGAAAGGATAATAAGAGAGCCCTATAGAGGCATAAATCTCCAGCTTATCGCCCGACAACTTGGTGCGGTCCACCTTCACATATCCTCCCAAAATCTCGCGAGCGACGATACGTGTCAGCACATCCGCCACATCGGTTCTCGCAGACGATGATAAAGCTTGAGCTGAAGCGAAGGTTGAAGTAAACAACGCAACTACCAAACAAACAATAAGTAATATATTATTTCTTCTCATTTTCGATTGATTTTGAAATTAAAATGAGTCCAAAGATAGTAAATAAAGCGTTATAACCCAACAATTCGAAGCCAATAAAATATTGGAACCGTTCAGCCGCCACCCACTGCAAAAGATAACTCAAAACGGGCGACAAGAGAGCCACCAACGGGATATATTTTCCTCTAACTTCTCTTTTAGAACACAATCCAAAAACAAACATTCCGAGTATCGGACCATAGGTATAACCAGCTATCTTAAAGACTGTATTTATCACGCTATCCTCGCCCAAATGATAAAAGAGCATTATCAGTGCAGCCATCATCACCGCCATTGTCGCATGTGCCCTGTGGCGTATAGTAGAGAGTTGCTTCTCGCCAAAAAGTTTGCGACCATCCATCACATCAATAGTAAAGGCTGTGGTAAGCGATGTCAAAGCAGAGCCAGCAGCTGAATAAGTACTTGATATAAGTCCTATAACAAACATAACCCCAACCACATAAGGCAAACCACCATGCACGGCTACCATAGCAAATACATCATCGCCCGACGTCGGATGTGGCAAATTGGCAAAGTCAATATATTTGTATAACAAAACGCCCAAAACCAGAAACAGCAGGATAACACCTATCTGGCACAATGCTGTGAGGAAAATATTTATCTGCGAATCTCGCTTTGTGCGGCAACTCAAGTTGCGCTGCATCATATCCTGGTCAAGCCCTGTCATCGCAATAAGGCAGAGCGCTCCTCCAGCCACCATCTTCCAGAAATAACGTGGTGAAGCAGGGTCATCAAAGAACCACATCTGCGAATAAGGCGAGCTGGCAACACACTCAACAGCACTCGCCGCCGAGAGTCCCATCGCCTTGCAGAGATAATAAATCACAACTACCAGACTCACAACAAGGCACAGAGATTGCAACACATCGGTCACAATCAACGAACGCACTCCTCCTCGGCGTGTATAGAGCCATACGAGGAGCATCGTGAGAATGATATTATATATAATGTTTAACTTGAAATAATCAAATACAAGTATCTGCATAACAGCACATACCACATATATCTTCAGAGCAGCACCGATGAGCTTGGCCAACAGAAAACACCACGCACCCACACGGTGTGCCTGTTGCCCGAAACGCTGGTCGAGATACTCATACAACGAGACCACACCACGACGATAGAACATCGGCACAAGCCACAAAGCCAGCACTGCCTGACCAATGGTAAAACCGACAACCATCTGCATATATGAAAAGCTGTCAGCCGCCACCGAACCAGGCACCGAGATGTATGTAACGCCCGACATAGCCGCCCCTATCATCGCAAGCGTGGCAACATACCACGATGTGCGACGACCACCGATGAAGAACCCCGCATTATCAGCTCTCCTGCCCGAAAAATAGGAGAGCAAAAACAATACGAAGATATAAACCGCAAGGGTCAAGAGGATGATGTATGGCGACATTCTCAAATAATATATATAAATTTTGCCACAAAGATTGAATATTTGCCGCATAAAAACAATAATTCGCCACAAAAAAATTGCATATTAAAATATGTTTAATATCTTTGCATAGTGTTTTAATTATGACGAAATATAGGTTAGTTTAATTATATAGGAATCATTTACTACTATGGCTAAATCATTAAAGATTAGAGATTTAACTTTGCGTGACGGTCAGCAGTCATCGTTTGCTACCCGTATGACGCAAGAGCAGATAGACCGCTGTCTGCCATATTATAAGGATGCTGGTTTCTTCGCTATGGAGGTATGGGGCGGCGCAGTACCCGATTCTGTGATGCGTTACTTGGGCGAAAACCCCTGGACTCGTCTGGAGAAGATTCATCAGGAGATTGGCGATGTATCAAAGCTCACAGCGCTCTCGCGTGGTCGTAACCTCTTTGGCTATGCACCCTACACCGATGAAATTATCGACGGTTTCAGCCGCAATGCCATCCAGAGTGGCTTGGGCATTATGCGTATCTTCGATGCGTTGAATGATGTGGATAACGTAAAATCCACTATCAAATATGTAAAGCGTTATGGCGGTATCGCCGACTGCGCTGTTTGCTACACCGTAGATCCAAAATACCCACAGCCAACATTCTTGCAGCGTTTGTTCGGCAAGAAGGCTCCACAGCCTGTATTTACCGATGAGTATTTCCTCTCAAAGGCAAAGCAGATGGCAGCATTGGGTGCTGATATGATTACTATCAAGGATATGTCGGGTCTTATCCCACCAGCACGCGTGAGTCGCCTGATTAAGCTCTTCAAGGAGCACATTAAGATTCCAATCGACTTCCACACCCACTCTACCCCAGGCTACGGTTTGGCATCGGTATTTGCAGCTATTGCAGCTGGTGTTGATGTTGTGGACACCAACTGTTGGTGGTTTGCAGGTGGCACAGGTGCACCCGCGTTGGAACTTGTATATGTATTCTGTCAGAAGATGGGTATCGACATCGGCGTGAATATGGAGGCTGTGGCGAAGATTAACGAGCAGCTGAAGGTTATCCGTAAGGAGCTTGAGTTGTCGGTATTCGGTACCGAGAAGCCAAAGCCAAACCGCTACGCATTCTCTGACACTGCCGACCAGCTTTTCAACGAGGCTGTGGCAGCTGCAAAGGCGGAGGATTTCGACACATTGCTCACTATCAGCCAGAAGATTGAGGCTTACTTCGGCTTCCCAGCGCCAAACGAGCTTGTTCAGAAGGCGGAGATTCCTGGCGGTATGTACTCAAATATGGTAGCACAGCTCAAGCAGCTCAAGTCGGAGGATATCCTGCCCCGCGCAATGGAGCTCATCCCAACAGTTCGTCTGGCGGCAGGTCTGCCACCACTCGTGACACCTACATCACAGATTGTAGGCGCACAGGCTGTAAACTGCGCTATGGACGAGAAGGCGGGTCGTGCAATGTACACAAACAAGAGCTCACAGTTCATCGGTTTGGTAAAGGGCGATTATGGTCACACTCCTGTTAAGATTGACCCAGAGTTCCGTATGAAGATATGTGGCTTCAGCGAAGAGATTCCTTACGACACATCTAAATATAAGATGCAGCCAAACCCAGAGCTCCCAGAGGCTGGTGGAGTAAAGCTTGCCGAGAATGAGAAGGAACTTTTATTGCTTGAGTTGTTCCCACTCGTTGCGAAGAACTACCTCACCACTACAAAGAAGCGCGCTTACGAAGCCGCCGAGGCTGAAAAGGCTGCAAAGGCCGCCGAGAAGGAGGCAAAAGAGGCGAAGAATGCCGCAGAGGCTCGCGCTGCTATTGCAGCACAGAAGGTTAAGCCTATCACAGGCAAGACTGTAGAGGCTCCGCTGCCAGGTCGCATCATCGACATCTGCGTAAAGGTTGGCGACAAAGTTTCGCGTGGTCAGACAATCGCTGTCCTTGAGGCTATGAAGATGGAGAACAACATTCCAACCGATTTTGCTGGAACTGTAAAGCAGATTTTGGTCGAGATAGGCGAAGCCATCCCAGCTGGTGGTGACATCATCGAGGTGGAATAACCACCCACCCCAACAACAGAAAGGTTGTCCAACAAACGTTGCGACAACCTTTTTTCGTTATTGCAATTGAAAAGAAACGTGAGATGGGTGTGACTTATCGTGAAGGAGTGTTATGTCGCACTTCGAGTTAAGGGTGCTTTTGAGCTTATTGCCCCAGGTGCTGTGCAACAGAACTTTGATTCTGTGACCAGCCATAAAGGTGTGTGCCACATCAGGCGTCTTGAGTGTGATTTTCGTTACGTCCTCTTGGGTAATCTGGCATTTGGTAGCAATCACCGAACGCACTTGCATCTCACTCTCGGCATTGTCAGCCACATCAATAATCCTTACAACAAAATCCGCCACAGGCTGCGAAGCCTTTACATTCAGTTCAACATCAATAGCACCCGCAACACTCATATCGCGCTCCAGAATTGGTGAGGTGAACATCAATATATCTTCACGATTTTCAGTGGTTTGCATTACGTCGGATGATACAGGATTTTCAGGATTGACAGTATAGCTTGACGAAGAAGATGAAGGCTGCTGCTGCAACTCACATAAAGCACCATTCTCGCCAAAATAGAGTCTCTCTTCGTGCTGTTCATCACCCCAGCGTTCTAATTCGCGCCAGCAATTTTCTCCCGTAAAGTAGATTAACGCACCTGCCGCTGAAGCACCGCTTGACTCCGCACCTCTCAAATAGTGGTCAAAAAAAGGAAACTCAACCTCCGCGTGATAAAATACGCTATCATCATCACACTCCTGCTCCGCCTGTCTATTCTTGCGCCAGGCGGCGTGAGTCCAGGGACCAACCACCAAACGGCAATCAACTGAAGGATTTGCAGCGAGTGTGGAGTTGTAGCCATTCCATAATTGCGCCTCACTCTTGTCATCAAATGCACCACCCACAAAGAGTGTGGGAGCTAAAACTTTTGTCGCGCCAACGCTTTCGCCCACAGGGGCTTGTGCCGATACTGCTTTTATTGCACGATGACCACACGCTGCCGCCTGCAAAGCCCAATTTGCATCTTCGGCAATACCCCAAACGCCTATGTTGCCATTGTTCTTTTTTGCTTTGCGTAGCAACCACTCGGCAGTGTCATAGGCATCCGATGCACCCTTCTCTGTAGAGCTATCGCCTGCGCTATGCCCGAAACCTCTCACATCCTGAAAGACGATGATATACTCGGCGTAGAGATACTCCGCAAAGATTGCCTCCTGCCAAAATGTAGCACTCTTCTTGCTATAAGGCTCGCAACCGTTCTGTGTGCGGTTTAGCAGTATGGGGTGGAGTGATTTCTTGTTTTTGGGGGTAAATATTGCTGTATATAGTTTTGTTCCATCTCGCATCGGAATCATCTGCTCCGACTTCTGATAATGCGCCTTAAACCATCGGGCATCAATCTCCTCACGTTCCGTCTCCTGCGCTCGCAAGGCAGTCGCACAGAGCAACATAGCCAATATGATAAATATCTTCTTCATTCGGTTCCTAATTTGTAAAGACAAAAATAATAGAAAAGAAACCGAAAAGCAAACTACTTTTTATTTTTACCTGCTTTTACATTATATATATTTGTGACGTAGATGGTAAATATCGGGAAGAACATCATACCCAGACTCGGCAACAAGACTGCCAACACCTTACCGATGGTTGTTACGGGGAAGATAGCCGCACCGACAGTAGTTGTATTCATCCACGCCCACCAGAATGCGTTGCCGAAACCGTGCAGTTTCTCGTTTACCAGCACCTCGTAATCATAAAATATGAGTGCCGCCAGATAAGTAAAGCAGACCACCGTAAAGAGGTATGCCACAAAGATACGCGACACTTTGCCTGCGATAAACCACCACACCACAACGCCCATTGCTACAAACGAGCGTAGTAATGGTAGTGCTGCAACAGCTATCGCCACGCCACGATGTGGCACCACATTGAGCCACGAGAGGATATTAAGATATGGAATGGAAATGAGAAAAAATAGCAGATTAAGCCAAAACCAACGGCGCGAATTATTGTCCGTTGCCATCATCGCCGCCGCAAAGTCAATCATAAAGATGATACAGACGGCAAGTTGCAACCACATATACCACGCCGAATAGCTCTGGTGGTCGCCTGTAAGCACTTCGATAGAGATGCCAACCAGAAGCGCTACACCCGCGATTAAATTTATCAAACGGGCAAAAGTGTTATCATTCTTCATATTTTCAAGATTTTACACTCGTCAGGGCAAAAGGTGTGCCGAGAAAATGAAAAAAATATGTAAAAATTTTCAAAAATATTTTGCATAGATAAAAAATTGGCTTATCTTTGCACTCGCAATCAGGCAATGGCGAGATAGCTCAGCTGGTTAGAGCGCATGATTCATAATCATGAGGTCGAGAGTTCAAGTCTCTCTCTCGCTACAAGGACGACCAGAGTCCAGTTACCCTCGGGATGTAGCTCAGCCCGGTTAGAGTACACGTCTGGGGGGCGTGTTGTCGCTGGTTCGAATCCAGTCATCCCGACTGATTTACAAAACCTTGATAATCAACAGATTATTAAGGTTTTCTTTTTTTTACCCATATAATAACAAACGCCGCAAGAGTCTGTCTTGCGGCGTTTACATTTATTTGTTATATTTTACTTCTTCAGCGTATCTTAACTTCAATATTCTGACCATCGCAGTCGATACGCAACTCTTGCTTTGTCTTATCATACTTCCAGGTCTTTACCCCCTTCACGTTTTTTACAGCAGGGACACCTCTAATTATAAAGGTATAGCCTTGTACTGACTCGCCCTTGACATACAACTCACCACTCTTCTCATCGTATTTTACTTCACAATCCTCATACTCTATGCCTTCGCCACAAGGGAGATGAAGTACTCTATGAGAAACACCGTTTGGATATATCAGAATTGTGCGGCGACCCTTCATCGACTCATCTCCTATGCCTGTGATATCGCTTGATATATTCATTGGTATAATCGCGCCCGATTTAACAAACAATGGGAACTGATTTAGAGGATAATTGCGTTTAACCAATTCACCTGCACTATACTTCTCGCCTGTAAAGAAGTCAATCCACTCTCCGTCCAAAGGCAGGTGGAACTCCACATCGTTATTCTCCGAGGTTATCGCCTTTGTGAAGATGTAGTCACCCACCTGATGGCTCTCCTCCTCAAATGATGCGTTCTTGAGCAGCGCACCACCTCTCAGATGTGCATCCACCACAGTTGAGAACATATAAGGGATAAGCTGATGGTGAAGCTCCACGCAATAACGATAGATGTCGGTAGTCTCCTCATCGTGCCACCAAGGCAGATGGTTGGTGAAGGCACCATTCATTCCACCGTTAATCATCGTTGCATTCATACTACCAAATTGAGCATATCGTATCAGCTGCTGCTTGGTTGAACGACGACCCCAGAAGCCACCTACCTCACATCCAACAGCTCCGTAACCACGCTTTGCAGAGATGTAAATATCCTTAATCTGCATCTTCAAGCCCTTCCAGTCGCCATCGAAATCGCCACACCAACCCAGACTCATCTTTTCGGTGTTAGCATAATAGCCACCCTGGAATGAGTATGGACGAGAGAGGATAATACCCTTTGGATTACGCTTGGTGGTATAGTCATACATCGCAGAGTAGTAGTATGGGCGGAACTGCTCATTACTCATCTCACCCTTTGAGGTCTTAACAATGTTGCCGAAATAGGAGTCTGCATTATCCACTTTCCAGCCATAGACGCCATCCACAAAGACCTTATCGAGTTGTGTATGCCACCACTCTACTGCTTTAGGGTTGGTGAAGTCAATAAAGATTCCCTCGCCCTTCCACCAAGGTGTAGGTTTAGTGTCATTAATACCCAATTTATTAGCCACCGCCTCATCGTAGCTCTCGCTCTTCTGCTGTGGAGTATCCAGACACTTGTAATTAACCGCTCCTGTCATCCACAAGATAATCTTCACATCCTTCTGCTTGAAGTATGATATCATCTCTTGATGATTGGGATATTTTGCCTGATCCCAGTTGAAATCATTGTAGGTTGTTGTCCAAGGGCTATCAATGATAATACCGCCCACTGGTATCTTATGCTCGAAATACAAATCAATGAGCTTTGTTGCACCAGCCCTTGTATTCAGACTATCCTCCCACACGATATGCTCAAAAGCCCACGCTGGGGTGATAGGCGGGTTCTGCGCAGAAACATAATGAAAGCACAAAACCGCAAAACAGATAAAAAACAGTTTTTTCATATTGTTCTATTTATTTCTTATTAAAATATTTTTCAGCAAACTCCAGCATCCACACCCAGTCTATAGCAGATATTCCGTGGTCGTTATCTCTACGATAATAGGCAACGGTGTTTCCCACAGCACTCTTGTCGTAGATTTCGGGATAATCTACATCTGGCATTCCCTCTTCGCCGAGGAACTTCCACACTGGGCTTGCAGCCTTTAGAGCAAGATACTCACCTTTGGTGTCAAACCAACCGTTGTTAAAGCCCTGCACCATAAGCGCACGAGGCGCAATGCAAGAGAGGAACATATGCTGATCAAATGGCATTTCCAACTCCTTATTAGCATATTTGGCAAATGCT
Source organism: Rikenellaceae bacterium (assembly GCA_015059905.1). GTDB lineage: Bacteria > Bacteroidota > Bacteroidia > Bacteroidales > Rikenellaceae > Alistipes. The sequence goes on along the minus strand of SUZN01000002.1, from coordinate 71,635 downwards.
TTACAATACCAATGTGTAAAGGCTGTGGTCATAGTCTGGACATTCTCACCGTAGTAGTGCTTTGCCAAAGGCACACCGCCACCACCAGTCTGATTAACAGCAAGCAGAGGGAAACGCTCATCGAAAGCAGCAGCGATCAGGGCAGCCTTTCCGAGTCGTGAAGAGCCAGTGAGAATAACCTTATTTTCGTCCAAAGCAGGGTCTTCGCAGATGAGATCCATACCTCGCATAAGAGCCCAGCCCCACGCTGTCAAAGCAGAAGTGTTGTCGCTGCGAGAGTTATCTCTTTCACCCCAAAGGTCAAAAATTCCACTGTATGCGAGTTCGTCCTGGAGTAACTTGCCATCATCGGTCTTAACCCAAGAGTCGGGGTCGGGTGAGATGTCGGCATAGCAGGCAGTCACCACAGCATAACCTTTGGCTACAAGCATATCGACAGGAATGATACTCCTCAAGTCGGGGTTAATCATCTTTCCTCGGCTCTCTGCGCTGGCTGAATTATTCTCCACATTGAAATCCTTGTCATTTCGCATCCAGCCGTCGGTGACTATAATCGCCTCGTCATTGAGTACGGTGTGATTACCATAATAATTAAGAAGAATTACGACAGGAGCTGGGGTCTTGATATGATTAGGCGTTACGATAAGCCAGTCGATATTTGGGCCCGACTTATCTTTTGAGAAATACATTCTAACCTGCCTTCTCGTTGCGTAACCGCCAATGGTTGTTCCCTGCTCAATAGTTTCCAGTTCAAGCGTCTCGGGAGCCGCAGGCATTCGACCATACATCTCTGACTGGAAAATATCAAGAATCTCCAGTCGTCTCTCTTTCCATTGCTTCTTGCTTTTTACTTTACGACCGTCGGCAAAGACCAATGGGTCTTGCAACTCATACGGTGGGATTTTGCTCTCATCGTAATTCTGCGCTGTGGCAAAAGTGGCGGAGCAGATTAAAGCAAGTGCTGTAAATAATCTTTTCACCATTTTGATTTTTTTATATTTGTTAAGGTTCTTTATCAGCGAGTAATCATAACTCTATAAGACCACCGCCGATATGGTTTGTTTAGCAAATTTAGTAAAACTTTTCGAATAATATGATTGTTTTTTGCATTTTTTGAGACACAGGGGGGGGGTAAGCCTAAGTAACTGATTATCAATTCAGTACAATTTACATATTTTTTTACAGTATTGCCATCAATAACAATATATAACAAAAAAAACGCCGCAAGAAAACTCCTGCGGCGCAAATGATTTATAAGTCGCTTAGATTACTTCTTCAACGAAGCCAAGCACTCTGATACATTCTTCTCGATGCGAGCCATAACATCGTTAGACTCTGCCTTCTCGAACTTCTCGCCCACGATATTCTCGTAAAGCTCAACGTAACGGTCGGTGATGCTGTTTACGATATCCTCGGTCATCTCTGGTACCTGCTGACCATCCTGACCCTGGAACCCGTTTGCCATCAACCACTCACGAACAAACTCCTTTGAGAGTTGCTTCTGCTTCTCGCCAGCTGCAAGACGCTCCTCATAGCCCTCTGCGTAGAAGTAACGAGATGAGTCGGGAGTGTGGATCTCGTCCATAAGGTAGATAACGCCATCCTTCTTACCGAACTCATACTTTGTATCAACCAAAATCAAGCCCATCTTTGCTGCGATCTCGGTACCACGCTGGAAGATAGCGCGTGTGTAAGCCTCCAGCTGCTCGTAATCCTCACGGCTCACGATACCCTGAGCGATAATCTCCTCCTTTGAGATATCCTCGTCGTGACCTGCATCAGCCTTTGTTGTTGGGGTAATGATTGGCTCTGGGAACTTCTGGTTCTCAACCATACCATCAGGCATAGCTACGCCGCAAATCTCGCGCTTGCCCGCCTTGTACTCACGCCAAGCGTGACCAGAGAGATAGCCACGAATAACCATCTCCACCTTGAAAGGCTCACACTTGTGACCAACAGTCACCATTGGATCTGGCACAGCAATCTTCCAGTTTGGCAGGATGTCGGTTGTTGCATCCAGGAACTTCGCTGCAATCTGATTTAACACCTGACCCTTGAAAGGAATACCCTTTGGCAACACCACGTCGAATGCCGAGATACGGTCTGATACTACCATTACCAAATACTCGCCATCAATGCTGTAAACGTCACGCACCTTGCCAACATAGTGGCTCTGCTGACCCTTGAAATTGAAATTTGTCTTTACGATTGCTTCCATTGTATATATATTTATGTTATTAGCACTATTACGGCAACAAAGATATAAAAAATTATTTAGCATAACAATGACAGCGCATTTTATCTTTAGTATTTGTTAGATTGGTCGCTATTTTGATTAACTTTGCTACAATTATGGAAAAGATGATACCCTACCCGATTGACAATGAGCAATCGGTGGCAGAATTTGAGCTTTGTGGCGAGGTGAAGGCAGGATTTCCTTCGCCAGCAGATGATATGCACGAGAAGTTGGATTTGGTGCGAATGCTCGTCAAGCACCCCGCATCGACATTCTTCTTTCGCATCAGTGGCACCTCGATGGTGGATGCATCGCTCGACGAGGGCGATATAATCATCGTTGATAAGAGCCTTGACCCCTATGACGGCTGCATAGCTGTTTGCTACATCGACGGCGAGTTCACCGTAAAGCGTGTCGCCATCGACAGTGAAGGCGTAAGCCTTATGCCTGCCAACCGCAGATACAAGCCCATACGTATCAGCGCAGAGAATAATTTTATCGTGTGGGGCATTGTGACCTTTGTGATTAAAAAAGTGTAGTGATGTACGCCCTTGCCGACTGCAACAACTTCTTCGTGTCGTGCGAAAGAGTATTTCGTCCCGACCTCGAAGGAAAGCCTGTCATTGTACTCTCAAACAATGACGGATGTGCTGTTGCACGCAGCAACGAAGCAAAAGCGTTGGGCATAGGTATGGGTGCACCCTACTTCAAAATCAAGGAGATTATTGAACGCAACAACGTAGCGGTATTTTCGGGCAACCACTCGCTCTATGGCGATATGTCGCGCCGCATAAGGATGACGCTGGCGGAGTTTGCTCCGCACGTTGAAGTATATTCCATAGACGAGGCATTTCTCGACCTACGAGGTATGGAGAGCGAGGATTTCGATGCGTTAGCCAAACGCATATCAGCCCGTTGCAAGAAGAACACAGGCATACCTGTATCGGTCGGCATAGCGCCCACACGCACGCTGGCAAAGATTGCATCGAAGCTATGCAAGCAATACCCCAAACTGCGTGGTGGTTGTTATATGCACCGCGCGGAGGATATAGAAAAGGTGTTACGCAAATTCCCCATAAACAATGTGTGGGGCGTAGGGCGCAAGATGTTCGCCAAATTGCAGGACAGAGGCATAAACACAGCCTACGACTTCACGCAGATGCCGCAATACATTGTGCAGAAGATGTTTGGTGTAACGGGGTTACGCACCTGGCGCGAATTGCGCGGAGAAGCTTGTATTGAGATTGCCGCCACCACCGACACGCGGCAGTCAATAAGCAACACTCGCAGCTTCTCGCAGGAGATTACCCAGCGAGAGATGCTTGCCGAGCAGGTGGCAAACTTCGCAGCTATGACAGCCGAAAAATTGCGCAAGCAGAGGTCTGTATGCGGTGAATTGCATATCTTCGCCGTAACAAATCGCTTTCGCGACGACCAGCCGCAATCCTACGCCAGCACGATAGTCCATTTCAGCGAGCCGACCAACAGTTCGCGACAGATAATTACGGCAGCAGTAACTGCAGCAAGAGAGATTTTTGTTGCAGGGTACAGCTACAAAAAAGCGGGCGTGACGGCGCTCAAGATACAACCCCAGGAGGGTATCGCATATGACCTTTTCGGCAATAATCGCGACAGGGAAAAGGAGTTGAACTTAACTAAAGCATTGGATGATATAACAGCCAAAGCAGGCTATAACTCAATACGTTTCGGCATACAAGGCAGTGGACGCATACGAATGGCAAACGAGCATCGCTCGCCCTGCTACACAACACAGTGGGGAGAAATTCCGACAGCCAAAATAAAATAAAACGACAGCAGCATACGTTAATATAAAAACCAACAACAATGAGAAAACCTACCGACATCGAAAAATACCAGGGCAACTACTCCGAGTCAAAGCTCCTGGGGAAACTTCCACGCGTTGCCCGTTGGGCGGGAGCAAAAGTTGTGTATGCAGTACTACTACTCTACTACGTATTGCAGAGCCCCAATGTATCTTCAACCGACAAGAGCAAGATTTGGGGCGCACTGGGTTATTTCATCCTGCCCACCGACCTTATCCTCGACTTTATCCCTTTGGCTGGTTATAGCGACGATTTGGCGGCTCTACTCATTGCCCTGCATGCCGTAGCGAAGAATGTAACACCCGAAATCAAGGCACGCGCAAAGGCGAAGCTCGCGACCTGGTTTTCAGACATCGACCATAAGAAAATTGACGAAGTAATGAAGTAAGTAGCAAGCATATAAACCAAAACATCCAAGTCCCGAAAGACTTGGATGTTTTAGTTTGGCAGCAATGTTTCTTTACTTACCGTTGAATGTAGCCATCAGCTTGTCGAGTTTCTTCATACGGTCGCTGTACCACGACTTCATATACTTAACCTCCCACTCTACATCGCCGTAGTTGCCAGAGTAGTGCACCCAACCGTTTGTACCCGTCACAGCATCCTTGGTCTCAAGCTCACGCCAGCGAGCCACCTCGCGGTCACGAGCGCCAGATGAAATTTGCTTCTCGGCATAGTAATCTACCAGCTTGTTGAACTCGGCAGGAGCGAGCTGCTTATCCTTCAGTTCAACCCAACGGTCGTAAATCTTCTGCTGAAGACCATCCACATCACCGTTGATGATACGCTTGAAGAGCCAGAAGATAGAGCCATTGTTGTTGTCTTGGTACCAGCCGCGGTTAGCATCGGTAACCACACGGTTCCAATCACGACCCAGTACGCCGTCCAAGTCCCACAGACCGTGCATAACTTTCTTTGACTCATTTACATTGCGGAAAATCCAGAATGTATTACGACCAGCATTGTCATATCCCAAAATCAAGTTCAGGAAGATAAATGTGTCAATCACGCTGTTCTCATCCACGCGGCTTGAGAAGTTCGCACTGAAGTTAGACTTTGAAGTCTTGCTCACAAAGTCAATAAAGTCAGCCATATGGTTAAAGTTTGGTTTCTGTCCGTCATCTGCATCAGGATACTCCTGCTCAATATCGGCAGAGTTCCAATAGTAGTCGTCATTGCTACTTCGCGCCGAGTAGCCCTGCAACAAGCAGGCCGCTGTCCAACCCTTTGCCTTATAGATAAAGCCGCCGTTTGGCTCAATCTGGTACTGCTTGCGGTCGATACGGTCGCTCAAGATAAACAAGCCCATATACTCGCCATTGATAAACACCTCGACATAGTCGCCACGAGTACCACTCATCGCCTTTGGCTTCTCGTCCACATAGTATGGCTTATTAAAGGTGTTCCACAAATCGAAACATACGCGGTTACGCATACGAGCCATATCGAGATACATCGCATCCAAAATCCACGAGTTGTCGTTACGGATATTCAGTAGCTCCGCCTCGCGCTTCTCGCCCGTGTCGGTCTTGAGCTTGAAGTTGTATGGCTTCTTGGGGTAACGCATCGCGCCCGCACCACGATACTCGATACCAGCCTGGCTCTCGAACAGAACAAGATTCTTGTTGTCGCCATCATCGGTGCGAGCCTTGGGGTCAAAGAGCTGAATTGTACAATCAACCTTTGGATCATCCTGAATAGCACCCTTGGTGAGAATTCTCACGATAGGAAGGCTTGTTATGATAAGCTCCGATTCGCCCGTGAGGGTTGTTGTCGAGCTGTGAGTGTGAATCTTGATTGGCGTGTTAGGCAACATCTCGGGGAAGGTGTATGTGTCGCCCGAATAGACCTTCTTGGTGTCGTCGCCAATGGTAATCCACTGCACACCGTTGCCCTTGAACTCCACCTTCGCTGTCTTTGATGTGGTTGTAGCATCGTCATCTACCGAATACATAAAGTCGGGCTTCTCGGTAAAGCTATCCGATGGGCAATCGTAACCATCTATCTTGAAAGTGCTCAATGGAAGCACATTTGCCTCACCCTTTGAGCCGAGCTGAATCAGGAATACCTGATAAGTGATACCACTATTGCTGTCGATGATTGTCAACGTGGCGCTACGGCCCAACTCATTCTCGTTGTAAGCCACATCCAGCACATTACCTCGCGTACGCAACCAAGGCTGTGCAGTCACAGGCACCGAGATTGTGAAGCCTCGATCTGGCAGACCACACACCTTTATCTCGCCACCCGAGTGACCGATGATATACTCGTTACAAGGCAACGTAAACGAAAGCGACCAGCTTTGCTTAACCTTGACGCTTGCTGTTGCCTCGCCTGCCGAGAATGTAATAGAGCCGCTACGGTCGCTGTCGTCGTCCTCGTTAGCGTATGGCTTAACCTTGATTTTCACTTCGGTTGTACCAGCATTACCCGATGCAGGGCTTGCCGACAGCCACGATTTCTCTGAAGATACGGCAGTCCAACTCTCCGAAGCCTCGACGGTAATCTTCTTCTCGATACCCTCTACCTCTGCCGAAATAGAGCTCTCTGAAACAGAGATTGATGCAGCGCTGAACTCTCCACCGCCACCGCACGAGTTGAAAAGGATAATAATAAATGCAGACAAGATTGTCAGCAAAGCGTACTTTTTCATACTATAAGAATTTGTTTATTGGTCTATTTAGGTTATTTCTGCCACTTTCGCAATTTACGCTGATTTTCAACAACAAAATTGCAAATTTCGGGGGCAAATATAACAAAAAACATCCGAACAATTTATGCTCGGATGTTAAGAAATTATAAAGAAATAAGGTAATTACTCGCTCTTTTTCTTGAAAAGACTTCCAATTGCCTTAATTGCATCTTTGGTCTGCTCCGCCTTTGATGGTGCTGCGGTTGAATCTGCAGCCTCGCCGCTTGCGTTCTCCTTCTTACCGCCAAGCAGCTTATCGACCAGACCCGAAGCGGCCTGCTGTGCCGCCTGCTTTGCCAACGACTCCATATCGATACCAACTTTTGGAGAGGTAAATGTGCCGCCGATGGTCATATCAACCGTGCCGAGCTTTGCAACTGCACCTGCCGATGCTGGCAAAGTAATCTTACCCTTATAGTCGATAGTCTGGTCAAGACCTGTCGTACCCGATAGGTTCATCACATAATCACCCAACTTAACCTCAAATGGTTTGGTTGTCACGCGTCCGTTATTGATAGTAAAGTCGAGATTAAGGTTCTTGACCTTTGTATCCTTCAACGCTGGCTTCTTCACGATGTCAGCAACCAGATTGATGATTTGAACATTACCCAAGCCCAAATCCTTTGTTGAGAGGCTACCGCTACCGTTAAGGGTATTCATCACAGGGCTCATCTGCTCATCAAGCTCGGTATCAACCTTCACACTACCCGAGAAGTTGCCGTTCAGATTAGAGAAGATTGGAGCGAGCGAGCGCACCATATCAAGCTCCTTATATGCCTGTGCGAAACCAATATTATTAAGAGCAAAACCTGCATTAAGACGTGGATTTTTAGCCGCTGGCGTAGCATAAGCACCATTTACAACTACGCTACCGCCCATAGCATTAAGCGAGAGGTTTTGCATATCTACCTTGCTATCCTTCACAATCAAAAGACCCTTCACGTCGGTAAGGTTCATCTTGCCGAACAGCACCTGCTTGAAATCAGCCTGCATACGGAAGTCGATATTCTCTGGCACACGGATAACGCCCATAGCCTCCTCTGCCTGTTCCTCTGTTGTCTGCTCCTGCTCGGCAGGGGCTGCCTCCTCGGCTTCGCCCTCACTCATAAAGTCGTTAAGATTCATCTTCTGGCTGCTTACGTTAAGCGTACCCTTGAGTGTAGAGCCCTTGAATACAAAGCCCAGATAGTTCTCAAAACGGCTATCGAGCGTAACATCATTATCGCCCACAAGGATGCGAGTCTGGCTCAACTCCATATAACGAGGCTCGAAGCTGAATGTAGATTGCTTGATATCAACTTTGGGTATATCCTTCAGCTCAAGCTGCATATCGCTCAATTTAATATTTCCTGCCGCCTGCACTCTATCATACTCTCCCTTATCAATCATCGACATAGCACCCGCAACACTCATATCGGCATCTACAACACCATTCAGGTTCATATCCTCCAATGGATAGACATCCTTAATCTTACCCAAATCGAGTTTACCCTTTGCAGCAGCGTTGAAGTTAAGGTCACTGATTGGTGTCTTGACATTTGCCAGGATTGAGAATGGGTTGCCTGCCAATGTAAAGTTAAATGGATTGACAACAACGGTAGTTGCATCAGCCGTACCGCCTGGGTTCTTCACATTTGCCACGATGTTGATACCATCCACACCTGCAGGAAGTGATGGGTAACGGAACATAGCATTCTTCACGTTCAAATCAACATTGAACTCTGGCAGCTTCTCACCCTCCATCTTGCCCTTGGCATAGGCATTGAGCGTAGCCACGCCGTCGGTCTTAAGACCAGCAAAATCCTTGGCATAGATTGCAGGGATGAGTGACAAAATCTCCTTAAATCCAATCTCGTTGGTATTGAGCTTAAGGTCCATATCCATACTCTCCTCGCCCATTGCCAGCCAGCCATCGATAGCCGCCTCAATAGCATTCAGCGACAAAGCATTGTCACGCAACGTGAACTTCATATTCTTCAGGTCGGCATCCACATCCATCTTTGCACCCACCTTCGCGCGGCTCAAGAATGGCACGCCACCCATCTTGAATGTAACGGATGGAGTCTCTGCCTTCAGACGAATTGTGGTGTTGTCGCTCGTCATATCGCCCGAGCAGGCTGCATCCAAATCCTTAACCTCGGCATACATTCCGCCCTGACGGTCGTCATAGATAAGTGTAAGGTCATCAACCGATAACTTCTTTAGTGATATGCTAAGTGACGAAGACTCCTCGCTCTGCTCCTCCACCTCTTCGACCTTAGGCTCCGAAGGCTTCATTACATCCCAATTAACCTTGCCATCCTCCAGCACGATAGCGTGCAGACGAGTGTCATCAACAATGATTTTTGACACCTCGAAACCGCCATCACCAAAGAGCGACATCACATTTACAGCCGCAGTCAGCTCGCCCGCATAGACAAGCGTATCGTTCTCGAAAACATCAACGCCCTTCAACCAAAAGTCGTTGAGCGAAACAGATGCTTGTGGGAAATTACGCAACAAACTGATATCGAGGCTCTCGAAATCGAATTGTGCATTGAGCAATTTATTACCCTCACTCTTCACGATGCCTTCGATTTTACCCTTGAATACCATCGGTAAAATCATAAGCAGCAAGACAAGCACGACAAGCGTGCCACCCACTATTTTAATTAACTTTTTCATAGATATATTATTTAGATTTATTCTTTAGGCAAAGATAACAATCGAATGGAAAAATTGCAACACATATTATTAGTAAATTATTCCTTTTCTCTCATATAATTATGCCAATTATGGAATTAACAAGATATTTTTTGTAATTTTGGATGTAAAAACTATTAGCGATGAAGATATTTAGACTCTTTACAACCCTATTCGCAATCTCTATGTTAGCGGGTTGCGCACCAAAAAACATAACAATCGAGTGGGATGAAAGCAGTTGCCACTTTGTCACTTCGGGTGGCTATGCCCGCATCAAGAAGGTGGACAACCGCCACGCGCTGGTCTATAACTCTGGAGCTCCCGCCCTACTGCGCTTCAGCGACGACTGTTGCGAGAGCTGGGGCGAGCCAATCGAGGTGGCACGCGCCGAGGGTTATGGCTTCACAAACAGCGAGCTATTACAGCTCCAGAGCGGCAAGCTGCTATATATGTGGAATGCACGCCCACGCCGTGACACAGGTCTGCCATATAAGATTATGTACGCCACATCCACCGATGGCGGCAAAAGTTGGAGCGAAGCGCGCGACCTCTATGTTGCACACTGCGAATTTCAGAATGGTTGCTGGGAGCCGATAGCTTTGCAGCTCCCCGATGGCGAGGTGCAGATATATTTCGCCAACGAAGCGCCTTACACCGAGAGCACAGAGCAGGAGATTACGCTGATGCGTTCGAAGGATGACTGCGAGAGCTGGAGCGAGGCGGAAAAAGTATCGTTCCGTGCAGGTTCGCGCGATGGAATGGCTGTACCAATCTACCTGCCCCACTCAAAAGAGATAGCCGTAGCGATTGAGGATAATGGCATTCGCGGCAGATTCAAGCCTGTAATTGTCCGCACGGCAGATAATTGGAAGGATGGCTTTGTCGCAGCCCGTGACGCACGACGCGAGGAGGCGCTCACGCCTGAATATGCAGTTCACGACACGATATATGCAGGTGCGCCATATCTTATCCGATTGGGCGAAAAGCACACACTCCTATCCATCCAATCAACCGAGGACAGAAAGGGTCACAACGAGCGTTTTGCCAATATGCAGGTGTATGTGGGTGATAAGGATGCGCGTAACTTCTGCAATCGCTCTACCCCAATGCCGAAGCTTCCTGCAGACGGCAATGCGCTGTGGAACTCCATCACCCAAATTGACGACGAGACCGTTATTGCGGTGATGTCGGTAGGCGGTATGGAGCCAGGAGGCATCTGGACCGCCAAAGGAAAGATTGTCGAGATGGAGTAAACTTATTACAGCATAAAAAAATAGGCTACCGCAGATGTGGTAGCCTATTTTTTAATTGTATTGCCTATTAAAAGTCGATGGTGTAAATCTGTGGAGTACCCTTCTCAAGCTCCTTGTAAATAATCTTTATACCCTTGTAGTTCTTGAGGCTCTCAACACCCATCGTCTCGGCATCAAGCTTCACGCACGAATAGACGCCAACCATATTATTTGTTGTAACGTCACCCGCTGCATCGTGATAAAGCTCCAACCAGAGGTAACCATCATTCTGATCCTTCTGCGCCTCATACACCTCCTTATACATACCCTCGCGGCTTGGGTTGTAGGCTACGAAGATTGAATGTTTGTAAGAGATTTCTGAAGACTGGTGGAAATACATCTCGAGTGTGAGATAGTTGCGATATGGTGCAAATACTGCCACATTGACTGCAACATTGTCATCGTGAGTACCCAAAACCTTCTCAACCTCCTCATCCTCGGTGTTGTAGATGAGATGTGTAGCCACATTCTCCATCGAGATAATGTTCACGCTCTTGTCAAAACCTGGGTCGGGAGTTCCCTCCTCCTTGTACCAGATAAGTTTACGCACCTCGCCACGCATAGGTGCTGGCTCTGATGGGAAGGTAATTGAGCCGCCAGGGCTTGATGTTACGCTTGCAGTCTTACCGCTATCGAACTCCACATAGAATGGAGAGTTGTATGAGCCATCAACGATTGTAACAATCTCGGCATAGTCGGGCTGCTCGGCATCATACTTGGATGTGTTAAGACAAGATACACTCATCAACACCGCAGACAATGCCACAAAAAGGGATAAAAACGCTCTTTTCATATAATTCTTTTTAATTTTCTTCAATTTTCAAACGCAAATATACTCAAAATATTATATGTGGAATACTTTGCCACGAAACTTTTTGCACGGGCGCAAAAAAATCAGGAAATAAACAATCGCTACATCTGCGGCAGAAAAGCAACTACTATTTATTTCGAAACAATTAAAAATTCTTCGTTTTTTGTGTATTTTTCAGCAATTTCGTATATTTGTTATATGAAAAATGTAGTATTTGATTTGGGGCGCGTAGTATTCGCACAGGACCCCACGAAAAGCACCGCAGAATTCAAGCAATTCTTTTCATACGTTTCGCTCACGCCGATGCCGCAGTTTTGGACCGACTACGATATGGGCATTCTCACATTCGACCAGGTGGCAGAGGCGCTTGCCGAGTATCGCGGCGTAGAGAAGGAGTTTACGCGCAATATGATTTCGCTCGCCATCGGCAAGCAGGAGAGCATCCGACCCACAGCAAAGTTAATCGGAGAGCTGAAGGCGGCAGGATATAAATTATATGTATTGTCGAATATGTCACGCGAGTTTATCGACTTCTTGCGTAAGCAGGAGGTTTACCAAAACTTCGATGGCGATATGGTGTCGTGCGAGGTTGGCGTAGTGAAACCTATGCCTGAGATATATGATTTGTTATTGGAGCGCTTTGAGCTCAACCCTGCGGAGACAATATTCATTGACGATAGAGAGGAGAATATCAAGGCTGCCGAGAAGAAGGGCATTACGGGCTTCCACTTCGACCGCAACGACTACGAAGGCAGTTGCCAGAAACTTCGCAAAATACTTTTGTAATCAATTATCAATCTGTCGTTTTGGTAATTCACAATAAATTACTATTTTTGCAACCGAAAATAAATAAACAATACAACTATGGGATTTTTGAAAGAATTTAAGGAGTTTGCCGTTAAGGGTAACGTGATGGATATGGCAGTCGGTGTTATCATCGGTGGCGCATTTGGTAAGATTGTGACATCGGTTGTGAACGACATCATTATGCCTCCTGTGGGTCTGCTTATCGGCGGTGTGGACTTCTCTGATATGAAGCTCACAATGAAGGAGGCTGTATTGAACGCTGCGGGCGAGGTTGTTACCCCTGCCGTTACGTGGAACTACGGTGCGTTCATCCAGCAAGTTGTTGATTTTGCCATTCTCGCATTCTGCGTATTCATCCTGGTGAAGGCAATCAACTCGCTGAACAAGAAGAAGGAGGCTCCAGCACCTGCGCCAGCACCAGCTCCAGAGCCAGAGCCATCAAAGGAGGAGTTGCTCCTGACTGAGATTCGCGACCTTTTGAAGGAGCGCAAGTAATCTCCTATCAAATTAAAGCTAAAGAGGTTGTCCATCAAGCATGAAGGACAACCTCTTTGTTATTCCATAGCATTTATCTTCTCCCCCACTATGCGGGCGGCTATCTCGACATAATCGGCACAGGGACGACGCTTGTAATACTCGCCCGTACGAGGCGAAGGCGTTGGGTCATCCTTCTGCTGCGCAAGCCCCAACAGCTCACGGCATACAATAGCGCCGTTCTCCTGGCGAAACTCCTCGGCAAGCGACTGCACCAACGAATAAAGACGTTTTTTATTCTCGCCATCATTCGGCAATGAATTGGGCGAGAGAAATCCCGCCACCATCGTCATACCACTCACCGCGCCGCACACCTCACGCAGGCGACCCATACCGCCTCCAAAAGGAGCAGCCACCATTGCTGCCATCTCCTCGCTCATCTGCGCCACATCACGATAGGCAATAAATACCGACTGCGCACAATTATATCCTGCAAGAAACAACTCGCGCGCCTGCTTTGCCCGCTGCTCTACATCTACTTTCATAAGCTATATTTTGGTTTACACAAATATAAACAATTTCCGCACAGCGACCAACGGCACGGCAGAAAAAATTACTCCTTACTAATCTTGAAGCCCAACTTTGTAATTAGTTTCAGCGTGCCGACAGCAGTGTCGCGGTCATACGCTTTCTCAACCTCGGGCAAATCCTCATACGCAACCAGACAAGGGTGATGTTTCAGTTCATCGTTACGTTGTTCGCCGTAAGTCCAACCCTGTTCCATACGGCTCTGCGCCCACACCTCGTGAACGTTCTTTGCCATTTGCTCTACAAGCACACTCAAATCCTCTGACAGCTGGATATCTGTTGTATCCACAGGCTGTGGCACATAATTTTGTTTCATCTTTTTCTTTTTTAGTTTAAGTTCACCATATAGAACAAATTCGCCTCCAAAATCTATCACTTAATATTTTTGCAGCTAAATATTTTCCACTATCTCTTTATCACGCTGCAAATGCTCCTCAATGCTGCGGCTGGCGCGCCTCCACATCTTGTAGCAGAAATAGAGGAATACCATCGTCAATATCGCGCTCCACCCCACTGCCACATCCGTAGCAAACAAGATTGCATCATACACACCGTGCGCGATGACTGGAGCAACAAGAACAAGCGTCTTGTTCTGCTTGGGGCTGTGAGGGTAGAATTTAGCCAGCGAGTAATAATAACCCATCAATATTCCAAAGCAGAAGTGCCCTGGCACAGCAAAAATGGCGCGCGCAATACCCACCGACAGGAACTCCTCGGCATTCATAAAGAGATACATCACATTCTCAACCGCCGCAAAGCCCAGCGACACGCACACCGCATAGACGATGCCGTCCATCTTCTCATCAAAATATGGATTCTTTCGCAGCACGAGCCACAGGATAAAGAGCTTCGCAGCCTCCTCGGGAATTGCTGCACCGAAGAATGCCATCTTAATGCTCTCGCCCACTGTCGTCACAATCGAGCTATACAACCCCATCGCCTCAAATGGCACCGAGAGACAGAGCGACAACGGGATAGACAATATACCCATCAAGAACGCTTTGACCAATTGAGAGGTTGGCTCTGGCGAGTTCTTATCCTTGCGATAGATGTAAAACAACAAAATCGCCACAGGCAAAAGCGCTGTAATGAGAATTTGGTAATACATATTGATGCAATAATAACATAAGTTTTTACAAAGATAATTTTTTTCTGCAAGATTTCACTATATTTGTATAATTATTAGCTCCACAAGGGGTATTGTTGAACTAAATACATACATCAATGCACGACCACGCATATTTGAGCATAGACAACCAGCAACATCGTTTTATGCAGCACCGTATTCACAAGATTCTTTTGGTGTGCTGCACCTATGACGGGTATATTCTGGAGGAGGATGGACACATCGAGTCGCAGATTAACCGCGAGTATATGGAGCTCAATATGAGCAATCCGCCCTCGCTCACGCGTGTTGAATCGACCAAGGATGCGCTGGAGCTATTGGCGCATCGAAGCGATTTTGACTTTGTGCTGACGATGTACAACGTAGGCGAGCCAAACGTGTTCGACTTTGCCCGCGAGGTGAAGAAGATTGACCCCGAGCTGCCCGTAGTGTTGCTGACGAGCTTCTCGAAGGAGATTTATCGTCAGATTGACGAGCAGAACTGCACCGCCATCGACAACATTTTCTGCTGGCACGGCAACACCGACCTTATCATCGCCATCATCAAGCTGATGGAGGATAAGCTCAATGCCGAGTCCGACATTCTGGACGGCGGCGTGCAGGCAATCCTATTGGTGGAGGACTCGGTGCGTTTCTACTCAACTTACCTACCCGAGCTTTACAAGATTATCCTGGTGCAGAACAGCGAGTTTCTGAAGGATGCCTACAACGAGCAGCAGCAGATTAACCGTAAACGCGCGCGTCCCAAGGTGTTACTTGCCACCAACTACAACGATGCAATAGATATCTACAACCGCTATAAGACCAATCTTTTGGGTGTTATTTCCGACATTGGTCTGGTTGTGGAGGCTGGCGACAGGTCAGACAACGAAAAGACTGATGCAGGTCTTGAGATATGTAAGATGATTAAGGGTGAGACCCCTTGGATGCCTGTCATTCTGCAATCCTCACAAAAGGAGTTCAAGGAGGAGGCGGCACGTCTTGGCGTAGGTTTTATCTCTAAATCATCAAAGACCCTGCTGCAGGAGTTGCAGGATGTTATTCTTCGCGAGTTTGGCTTCGGCGAGTTTCTGTTCCGTGACCTCTCGACAGGCGAAGTGGTGGGTCGTGCCCGCGACTTGATGCAGATGCAGGAACTTATCGCCACCGTATCGGACGAAGTATTGGAGTATCACCTCTCGCAGATGCACCTCTCGAAATGGCTCTACTCACGCGGTATGTTCCCATTGGCAAAGGTCTTGCGTAATATAAATAGCGGACATTTCAACTCCACTGCCGAACACCGTGCAGCCCTCGTATCGCTGTTCAAAGATTATAGAACAATGCTCGGTCAGGGTTTGGTGGCGCAGTTCGACGAGGAGACATACAGCGACGCCATCGGCTTTGCACGTCTGGGCGAAGGCTCTATCGGTGGCAAGGCGCGAGGTCTGGCGTTTATGAATAGTATGCTCGCCAAGTACAACCACTACTACAAATACCCTAATGTGCGAATTATGATTCCACGCAGTCTGGTAGTGGCAACCGACTATTTCGACGAGTTTATCAAGATGAATGGACTAAAATATGTAATCTCACGCGAGCTTGACGATGAGAGCATCCTCTCCGAGTTCCTCAATTCGGTGCTTCCAATCGAGCTTCACCAGAAGCTGAAGGTGTTTGTCAAAACCTGCACAAGACCGCTTGCAATACGCTCTTCATCAAAGCTCGAAGACTCACATTATCAGCCATTTGCGGGTATTTACTCAACATATATGATTCCTCGCTGCGAGGATGATGACCAGATGCTACGAATGTTGGTACGCGCCATCAAGAGTGTCTATGCGTCGGTATATTTCTCATCATCGAGAGCATACATCCAATCATCGCAAAACCTACTTTCGGAGGAGAAGATGGCGGTACTCATCCAAGAGGTATGCGGGACGGAGCAGAACGGTTATTTCTTCCCAACCCTGGCGGGTGTGGCACGTTCACAAAACCTCTATCCGCTGGGCTATGAGAAGGCTGAAGATGGCGTCTGCAACATCGTGATGGGATTGGGTAAGGCTGTTGTGGATGGAGGTAAGAGCCTGCGCTTCTCTCCCGCCTACCCCGACAAGGCATTGCAGACCTCTACGGTGGAGCTTACCGTGCAGGATGCGCAGACCGAGGTTATGGCACTAAACCTTAACCCCGATAACTTCCGTCAATCGGTTGATGATGCAATAAACATCGACAAGATACCAGTATCACGAATGAATGAGTATCGCAATGCAAAGTATGCCTGCTCATATTTCGACTACCAGAACAACCGTATCAGCGAGAGCCCTACCCTTTCGCGTTACTTCCGCGTGATTACATTCAACAGAATACTCAAATATGGAGCCTTCCCGCTTGCCGACATCGTGCGCGATATGTTACGTATGGGTGAGGAGGAGATGCGTTGTCCTGTGGAGATTGAGTTCGCTGTGAATATGGATGTCCCTGTGGGCGAGATGCAGATATTCAACCTTTTGCAGATACGTCCTATCATCCGCAATGAGGAGAGCGCAAAACTCGACTGGTCGAAGATGGCTACCGATGATGCGATAGTATATTCTGAAAGCGCATTGGGTGTGGGACTGATGCGTGACATCAAACGCGTGGTATATATGAAGTTTGATGCTTTCTCATCGCTCAAGACACAGCAGATAGCCGACGAGCTCCACTCAATCAACAAGCGTATGCGCGAAGATGGTTGTGAATATGTGCTTATCGGCACAGGTCGTTGGGGCTCATCAGACCCAAATTTAGGCGTTCCCGTGAAGTGGTCACACATATCGGAGGCGCGAGTTATCGTAGAGTCTGCCCTGCCAAACTTCAACATCGAGGCGAGTCAGGGAACTCACTTCTTCCAGAATGTGACATCGCTTGGCGTGGGCTACCTCTCACTCAATCCATCACAAGGCGAAGGCATACTCGACACCCAGCAGCTTGATGCTATGCCAGCCTTGATTGAAGGCGAGTATCTGCGTTGCGTGGAGTTCAAGGAGCCATTATATATATATGTAGATGGTCAGTCGAAGAAGGGTATCGTGAAGCAACACGAATAACCCCATCAACAAATACGAAAAAGCCTGCTCCTTTTAGAGCAGGCTTTTTGCATATGATAATCGGCATTAAGCACCGAAGTTATCGAAGAGAATGTTCTCTGCTGGAACGCCCAAATTATCGAGCATATTCACAACAGAAGAAGCCATCATTGGAGGTCCACACATCAGGTAGATGCAACCCTCTGGCTCGTCGTGATTCTTCAGGTAGTTCTCATACAATACGTTGTGTACGAAACCAACCTTATACTCTACACCTGCTGCATCAGCTGCTGGATCTGGACGGTCCAACGCCAAGTGGAACTTGAAGTTAGGGAACTCCTTCTCGATAGCAGCGAAATCCTCCAAATAGAATGCCTCCTTCAATGAACGAGCACCATACCAGAATGTAACAGGACGCTTTGTCTTCTCGGTCTTGAACAAGTGCATCAAGTGGCTACGCATAGGAGCCATACCAGCACCACCACCGATAAATACCAACTCCTGTGTATCGGGCAAACCATCTGGCAAGAAGAACTCACCATAAGGACCAGAGATAGTAATCTTATCACCTGGCTTAAGTGAGTAGATGTATGAAGAACATACACCAGGATTTACATTCATAAAGCCGCCTGTTGCACGGTCAAATGGAGGTGTAGCGATACGAACGTTCAACTTGATGACGTTACCCTCGGCTGGGTATGTAGCGCAAGAGTATGCGCGAACCTGTGGCTCTGGATTAACCATCTTCAAATCGAATACGTGCATCTTCTCCCAATCTTCGCGGTACTCTGGATCAACGTCGATATCCTTGTAATCAACAGTGATTGCAGGCACGTCAATCTGGATGTAACCACCACTGCGGAAGTTCAGATCCTCGCCCTCTGGCAACTTAACAACGAACTCCTTGATAAAGGTAGCCACATTGTTGTTTGATACGACCTCGCACTCCCACTTCTTGATAGAAAGAACCGATGCAGGAACAGCAATCTTCATATTCTCCTTAACCTTAACCTGGCAGCCCAAGCGCCACTTCTGCTGGATCTGCTTACGGTTGAAGAAACCAGTCTCGGTAGGCAGAATCTCGCCGCCGCCCTCCAATACCTGGCACTTGCACTGACCGCAAGCACCCTTACCACCACAAGCTGATGGGAGGAAGATACCCTGCGCAGTCAAGGTGTTCAACAAGGTTGAGCCCGCCTCGACGGTCAGCACCTTGTTACCATCGTTAATATCGATAGTGACATCACCCGATGATGTCAATTTAGCCTTTGCAAAGAGAAGCAACGCTACCAAAAGCAGTGTCACCGCAAGAAAGGCAACTATCGCAACTACAATTGTTAAAATATCCATTTCTTATCTCTTATTAAAGGTTACAACTTAATACCAGAGAAGATCATGAACGCAATACCCATCAAACCTGTGATGATGAATGCGATACCTGGACCCTTCAAGCCTGCTGGAATGTGAGAGTACTGCAAACGCTCACGGATAGCAGCCATCATAACAATAGCCAACCACCAGCCCAAACCAGAGCCGACACCGTAAACGATGCTCTGCCACAAACCATCAATCTCACCCGATACGACCTTCTGCTGCATAAACAGAGAACCACCCATGATGGCGCAGTTCACAGCGATAAGTGGCAAGAAAATACCGAGCTGATTGTAAAGCGAAGGTGAGAATTTCTCAACCACCATCTCCACCAACTGCACGAATGATGCAATCACGGCGATGAAAACGATAAATGTCAAGAAACTCAAATCAACACCCTCTACCAAGGCATTAGGAGCCAACACATACTCATTCAAGAGGTAGTTCAAAGGCACTGTCATAGTCATAACGAATGTTACGGCAGCACCCAAACCGAGTGCAGTCTTTACGCTCTTCGAAACGGCGATGTAAGAACACATACCGAAGAAGAAGGCGAAGACCATGTTGTCGATAAAAATCGAACGTATAAAAAGATTCAATGTTTCCATACTCTACCTCCTATTTTTCCTGCAAATCCTTGTTAAACGAACGATGTACCCAAATGATTACACCAACAATGATAAGAGCCATTGGAGGGAAGAGCATAATACCTACGTTTGAGTAGAAACCGCCATTGGCGATATACCAGCTCTCTGGAATTACACGCATTCCGAACAACGTACCCGAGCCAAACAACTCACGGAAGAATGCTACAATCAACAGAATAGCAGCATAACCCAAACCGTTGCCGACGCCATCAAGGAAAGAATCCCAAGGCTTGTTACCCAAAGCGTAAGCCTCCACACGACCCATGATGATACAGTTGGTGATAATCAGACCCACATACACCGACAACTGCTTCGACACATCGTAAACAAATGCCTTCAGGAACTGATCCACCAAGATTACCAATGCAGCGATAACAACCAACTGGACAATGATACGGATACGTGATGGAATACCATTACGCAAAAGCGACATCACCAAGTTAGCAAACGCTGTAACAGCTATAACCGAAAGACCCATCACGAATGCTGGCTCCATCTTTACGGTCACCGCCAAAGCCGAACAAATACCCAAAATCTGAACGATAACAGGGTTGTTTGAACTCAGCGGTGAAGTTAAACTTTTCATATTACTCATAATTCCGCTTGTTTTTATTTGTTAGACTTATTAGCGTTCAAATATTTAAGGTAGCCCTCAAGACCCGACTTAAGCATTGCATTAACACCCTCGCATGTCTTTGTACCTCCCGAGATTGCATCAACCTCGTGGTTGTTTGTAGCACCACCCTTCTTCATTGAAACAGATACAAGATTATCACCTTCAAAGATTGTCTTGCCAACAAATGCAGACTGTACCTTATCGGTTGTGATCTCGGCACCCAGACCTGGAGTCTCGCCAGAGTGGTCCATTACGATACCCTTAACGGTATTCATATCTGGCTCCAAAGCGATATAGCCCCAAATTGGACCCCACAAACCTGCACCATATACAGGGATTACAACGCAACCATTCTGCGCCTTGAACACAGGATACTCGCCTGCCTCGAAAGAAGCAGTCAAATCGCCCAAAGCCTCGAAGATGTCAGCGTCGCTCTTACCCTCAATCTTATTGCCGTTATTGTCGAGCATTGCAGCCTCAGCCACAACATCGGCATAAGAAGCCGTTGCTGGATTCTCGCCGAGTGCCTTAACAATCTGCTGCTTCTTTTCGTTCAGGATGTTCTCACCCTGACGCTCCTGCAACGAGAGCGAAGTAACAGCCAACAGAACAGCTACTATAACTACCATTACTACCGAGTAGATAATGATATATGTATTGCTATTTACATTAAACTTTGCCATACCCTCTCGTTATTTAACAGTTTTAACACGATTCTTACGACGATTGATATTTGCCTCCACTACGAAGTAATCTACCGTTGGAGCAAGTGCATTCATAAACAAGATAGCGAGCATCATACCCTCTGGATATGCAGGGTTCACAACGCGAACCATCACAGCCAAAGCACCTGTCATAAAACCTACGATATACTTACCCACGTTAGTCTGCGCTGATGTAACAGGGTCAGTAGCCATAAACACGGCACCGAATGCGAAACCACCAACCAAAAGGTGATAGTAAGCAGGATACTCTGTCAAACCAACTGCCTGGAACAAGTAACCCATTGCCAAGCCACCTACAAACACGCTCAACATTGTACGCCAAGAAGCGATACCTGTGTAAAGGAGCAATGCACCACCCAAAAGGATGCAGAGTGTAGATGTCTCACCGAATGAACCTGGGATAAAGCCCAAGAATGCATCCATTGCGCTCCACTGCATCTCGCCCTTTGTAGCCAACTGCTCCAAGGCTGTTGCACCTGTTGTTGCATCAGTAGCACCCATCATCTTCCAGTCAGAGAACCATACCTTCTCACCCGACATCTGTGGAGTGAAGGCGAAGAATACGAATGCACGAGCAACGAGCGCAGGGTTAAATACGTTCATACCTGTACCACCGAATACCTCCTTACCGAAGATAACGGCAAACGCAACACCCAAAGCAACCATCCAGAGTGGAGTGCTTACAGGCATAATCATAGGGATAAGGAAACCTGTTACAAAGTAACCCTCGGCAACCTCCTCCTTACGGATTTGTGCGTAGATAATCTCGATACCCAAACCAACGATGTAAGATACGGCAACCATAGGAAGCACGCGTACCAAACCATACCAGAAAGCTGTAAAGCCCTCCAAACCAACCTGCGAACCAGTGTTGTAGCAACCGAACAAGAAAGCTGGGATGAGAGCCAATACTACGAAGAACATAGTACGCTTCATATCAATAGAGTCACGCACGTGCGCGCCCTTCTTGGTAGTGGTGTTGGGGACGAAAAGGAATGTCTCGATAGCATCAAACGTAGATGCCAAGAAACTGAGCTTACCCTCTGTGAAGGTAGGCTTCAAATCATCAACTATTTTTCTCAATCCCATAATTAGCACTCCTTAATCATTAAGTTAATACCGTCACGAACCAACTGCTGGATTTCAGTCTTTGAAGGGTCAACGAACTCGCAAAGAGCTACATCCTCCTCCACTACCTCGTAGATACCGAGGTTCTCCATCTTGTCGATATCGTTAGCAATAATTGCCTTAAACAGATACATTGGGTAGATATCCATTGGAAGATACTCCTCGAAAAGACCTGTCACAACGAATGGGCGAACACCACCATTGAGGTTTGTATCGAGCTTGTACTCCTTCTTTGGGCAGAGCCAAGAGAAGTATGAGCGAGATACAGAGAACTTGTTAAAGCGTGGAGCAATCCAGCCAAGCATCTCATACTTGTCACCCTCAGGGATAACAGTCACCTGATGTGCAGTAGCTGTCAAGAAGCCGTCAGCCGCAACTTTCTTACCTGTGAGTACGTTACCCGAGATGATACGAACAGAGTCACCTTCAGCCTGCTGCTTAATCTGACCTGCAACGATTGATGAGATAGGTGCACCGCTGATAACACGCACGTAGTGTGGCTTCTCAACCTCGCTACCTGTGAGGGCAACGACCTTTGTCAAATCAACCTTACCAGTGAGGAACAGACGACCGATAGCCGCAACATCCTGGATGTTTACAGTCCACACAATGTCACCCTTTGCGATTGGGTCGATGTGGTGAATCTGAACACCCACATTACCCACAGGGTGCTTACCTGCAAATGTGTGGAGTTCTACGCCGTTAAGCGATGCCATCTCACCCTCTGCATTAGCCAATACAGATACGTGAGGCTTACCACCAGCCAACACAGCCAACACATCCATACCCTTCTGCAAAGCAGCCTTCTCGCCCTTCAACGCGAAGTTGAAATTTGGCGCCAATGGAGCAGAGTCAAATGCTGACACAAACACAGCCTTAGGCTGATCTGCTGGATTAGCAACAATTCCGTAAGGACGCTGCAAAATCGTGGTCCACAAACCCGACTTGAGCAACTGCTCGATAACATCTTCGCGGCTCGCCTTCTTCAGATCGAGAACTGCAAACTCCTCTGACTCTTGCTTTGCATCAGCTGCAACAACCACGTTGAGAATCTTACGCTTCTCGCCACGATTTACTGCCGCAACCTCACCGCTGACAGGCGAGCAGAACAATACGCGCTGGTTGTTCTTATCGAAGAACAATGGCGTACCTGCCTTCACCTTGTCGCCGACCTTAACCAAGAGCTTCGGAGTCACGTTCTCATAATCCAGAGGCGAAACGGCATACTCCTTTGCCAATGGTGCATCGACCAATGACTCGGCAGCCTTTCCCTGAAGATTGATGTCGAGACCTTTCCGTAGTTTAATGATTTCCGACATAAAGTTTGTAATTAAATGAATAAATTATTTTAGTTATATCTTGTGTGTACTAAAAAATTTCGTTACAGAGTTTGCGTTATTCTTTTCACACAAAAATCTCACATCCTTAAAAACGCGCACGAAGATACGATTTTTTTTGCAGTTTTCATCACTATTTGTGTTATTATTTGCATTTTGGTGCATTTTTTCGCATTTTTACATAAATTTGTATCCAAAACAAGCCTTGTGAGCCGCTATATCAACATACACACCCACAATTTCACCACCCGTCACATCGAGTTACGGGCGGCAGGAATTCATCCTTGGGATGCCGAAAGGGCAACACTCGACGAGTCGATTTTCGAGGGTGCACAAGCCATTGGAGAGATTGGGCTGGACTACGCCTGCAAGGTTAGCCGAGCAAAGCAAGAGGAGATTTTTCAATCACAACTCGCCATTGCTGAAAAGAGGGGTTTGCCCGTACTCCTGCACTGCGTCAGAGCCTTTGCCCCCACACTTGCCATTTTGCAAGGGTATAATCTTAAAGGGGTGATTTTTCACGGCTTTATCGGCTCAAAGGAGCAGGCTATGGAGGCGGTCAAAAGAGGATATTTTCTTTCGTTTGGCGAAGGCACAAAACGCTCTCCAAAAACCATCGAAGCATTGCGCCACACGCCGCTTGAAAATCTCTTTTTAGAGACCGACATAAGCGATGTATCAATAGAGGAGATATACCGTATGGCAGCCGAGATGCGAGGCGAGGATTTAGAAACAATAATAAATTCAATTACAGAGAATTACAAACGATTATTTCAACAATAAGATGAGCAAAGAATGGTTAGAGCGAACAGCACTTCTGCTGGGCGATGAAAAGTTGGAAACGTTACGCCAGGCAAATGTTTTGGTCGTGGGGTTGGGAGGTGTCGGAGCATACGCCGCCGAGATGATTGCACGCTCAGGCGTAGGTCGTATGACCATAGCTGATGCCGACACCGTATCGGCAACAAACATCAACCGCCAGCTTATAGCCCTTCACTCCACCATTGGCAAGCAGAAGGCGGAGCTGATGGCGGAGCGATTGCGAGATATAAACCCAGAGATTGAGCTCATTATCGTACACCGTTTTATAAAGGATGACGAGACCGACGCTCTGCTCGACAGTCAAAAGTTTGATTATGTGGTAGATGCGATAGATACGCTCTCACCAAAGCTGGCTCTTATCAAGGGTTGCCTTGACCGCAACATTCCACTCGTAAGCTCAATGGGAGCAGGAGCAAAGACCGACCCCACAAAGATGGATATTTGCGACATCGCCAAGACTCACCACTGCCCTTTGGCACATATGCTGCGTAAGCGACTGCATAAAATTGGCATCCGCAGTGGCTTCAAGGCGGTCTATTCGCCCGAGCCTGTACGCGAGGGAGCGATGATACTATGCGAGGAGCAGAATAAGAAATCGAATACAGGCACAATATCCTACATCCCCGCGTTGTTTGGTATCGGGTGTGCCTCGGTTGTGATACGCGGACTTATTAACGAATTATAAAGCAACAAGATATGAAAATTGTATTTTTAGATGAGTACTCAATCTGCAACCGCGATTTGAGTGAGATTAAGTCGTTGGGCGACTATGTTGGCTACCAGACTACCACACCCGACGAGGTGATTGAGCGATGCAAGGATGCAGAGGTTGTCATCTCAAACAAGGTGGTGCTGGATGCAGAGATAATCGCCTCATTGCCAAAGCTCAAGCTAATATGCGTAGCGGCTACGGGTATGAACAATGTCGATTTGGAAGCTGCTGCCGAGCGAGGTATCGAGGTGAAAAATGCCGTTGGCTACTCCACTTTTGCCGTTGCCGAGACCACACTCTGTTCGGCTCTCGCACTCCTGCGTGAAGTAACATATTATGATAACTATTTCAAGTCGGGAGAGTATGCCGCCGCAGAGCGAATATTCAATTTCGACCGCCCTACGGCACAGCTTCGCGGCAAGCGCTGGGGTATCGTGGGAATGGGAAATATCGGGCGTGAGGTGGCTCGTTTGGCAGAGGCTTTTGGATGCGAAGTGAACTATCATTCCACTTCAGGCGTTACAAGAGATGAACAATATTCTGCATTGTCACTCAACGAGTTGCTCTCCACATCTGACATCGTTTCGGTGCATTGTCCGCTGAATGAGCGCACACATAATCTCATTGCAAATGAGGAGCTCAAAAAGATGAAAAGTTCTGCAATTTTAATCAATGTAGCACGCGGCGGAATAGTGAACGAGCAGGATTTGGCAGATGCGCTGAACGAGGGCACAATCAGAGGTGCGGCGCTTGATGTATTCACATCGGAGCCTCTGCGCGAATCGCCGCTCTACAACCTCAAGGAGCCATACCGTCTGCTCGCCTCACCTCACAATGCGTGGTCATCGGTGGAGGCTATCGACCGTCTGGTGGAGTGCATCACGCAAAATATAAAGCAATTTGCGGCAAAATAATATATTTCTATACATTTTATATGTATAGCTTGCTTTGTCGGTGCATCTTTATTATATTTGCATAGTAGAACAAACGCCCTAATGCTATGAAAGATAAATTATCGAGATTTTCGCAGTGGTTATTCTCTGCTATAATTACACTACTCGGCTTCACATCGACCTCTTGTTTTACTGCTGCATACGGATGTCCCACATCGGACTATCAGGCTGAAGGGCGCATTACCGACCAGGAGGGTTATCCCATCAAGGGTATTGAGGTAAAAGCGAAATTTAGCGACGGAGAGACATCAGACACCCCTGCCGTTTATAGCGATGAAGATGGTGCATTCATAACAGACAAATACAGAGACCGATATATCGTATCACTCACAGCAACCGACATTGACGGAGAGAAAAATGGCGGCGAATTCGAGACCAAAGAGATTGATCTTACGAAGATGAAGCCCGATATACAGAAGTCAAAAAAGAATGAATGGTACAGTTTGAATTTATTTAAGAACGTAGAGATTAAACTAACCGAAAAGAGAACAGACGAATAATAACCTCAAAAAAAACTACTATGAAAGCTAAATTATCAAAGGCAACACAATGGTTGATTATTGCCACAATATCGCTCCTCGGATTTTCTGCGTGTAAGCCAGATGAAGAACTGATGTACGGTACTCCTACGTCTGATTATCGAGCAGATATTCCTGCCGCAGAGGAGGGTGCAGATTTTGCAGTAACCCCAGCAGAGAAAATCGAAGAATAATTTTCTGCGTCACGACGTTATATAATTAGTATAGCCACAAAATATAGCAACTATGAAAGCCCGACTCACAAAATTCACATATTGGTTGATTTCAGCCACGATTTCCCTGCTCGGGTTTTCGGCTTGTGCTGCCACATCCAAAGCCACCAAGACAGACGTGCCCGAGGTCGATGAAGTCGAAAGACCTTTGGAGGATATTAGAGTGATGTATGGCTCCCCCACTTGGGGCTACCAAGCAGATGGGCGTGTGATGGATGAGGAGTGTAAACCAATCAAAGGAATTCGTATTGAGGTAAAACTGGAGCGTGAGAACAACCCCTTGGAGACAAAGATAATCCACAGCGATAAGAATGGAAAATTCCAGACGCCCGCCTACGAAGACAACCCAATTATCTCATTATCAGTGGTTGATAAGGATGGAAGAAAGCGCGGCGGAGATTTTGCGCCCACAGAGATTGACCTCACAACGATGAAACCCATCTTTGACCAATCAATTCAAGATGAATGGTATTGGGGTACAAACAAATACAGCAATCTTCAAATCAAACTAACCAAGAAAGAGACCAATAATGAATAGATATCCCCTATCGCTACGTCGCAGGCTTGCGCTGGAGGCGTGGAGAGTGCACGAGAATATTCGTATCGAGAAGCACGAACTGCGCCAGCTATTTTGGGAGTGTACGTTGCGATGTAATCTGAATTGTCGCCACTGCGGTAGCGACTGCAAGATGGAGTCCACACGCCCCGATATGCCCAAGGAGGATTTTCTGCGCGTGCTGGATGGCATTGCAGCAAAGACAAATCCCAACAAGGTGTTTGTCATCCTGACGGGTGGCGAGCCACTGATGCGACAGGACCTTGAGGAGTGCGGGCGTGAGATATACAAGCGTGGTTTTCCATGGGGAATGGTTACCAACGGTTTGGCAATGACCGCTAAACGACTGCAATCGTTGCTTGCATCGGGTCTGCACACCGTAACGGTGAGCCTCGACGGATTGGAGGAGGAGCATAACTATATGCGCGGTAACAGCCAGAGCTTCAAGCGCGCGCTGGAGGCGATAAAGATGATATCGGCAGAGAAACGCATCATTTCGGATGTAGTGACCTGCGTAAACCGACGCAGTATAAAGAATCTGGATGCGATAAAGGAGTTGCTCATTGGAGCAGGTGTGACAAAATGGCGACTCTTCACTATATTTCCCGTTGGTCGTGCCGCACAAGATGCCGACCTGCAACTAACGAGCGAGGAGCATCGCTACCTTATGGAGTACATCAAGCGCAACCGCAAGGAGGAGACACGCATCGAGCTAAGTTACTGCTGCGAAGGATTTATGGGCGACTATGAGGGAGATATTCGCAACCATTTTTACAGTTGTCAGGCAGGCGTAAGCGTAGGCTCGGTGCTTATCGACGGCTCGATAGGTGCCTGCCCCAGCATCCGTGCCAACTACAATCAGGGTAATATTTACAAGGATGACTTTTGGGAGGTGTGGCAAAACCGATACGAGGTGTACCGTGACCGCGAGTGGAAACGCACAGGCATCTGCGCCGATTGTAATATGTTCCGCTACTGCCAGGGCAACGGAATGCACCTGCGCGACAACAACGGCAGCCTACTTAACTGCAACCTGAAAAAGCTATACGAGAAGGAGTAGTAAAACGAAAAGCAAAGAGTGTTAGTTATAAATTTTAGAATTCACATCGCACAATCCATTTACATCACCCACTTTTAGTGGGTGTTTTTTTATTCCGAAAAATTCTTTACAAAAAATTTGCATCAAATAAAATTTTCTCTACCTTTGCAGTGTACTACCTAACTAATACACTAAAATAGTCACAACAAAAAACATCGTTCGGTAGTACAAAACTCTTAACTATAATATATATGATTAAACTAAAAGACCTAACGGCGGGTTACGCAAGGCGCAAACCCGTACTAACGAAGCTCAACACAGAGCTACGCACAGGGCAGATTTACGGTCTGCTCGGGGCAAACGGCAGTGGCAAGACCACCCTACTCTACACCATTTCGGGGTGTATTACGCCACTTACGGGAGAAGTCGAGGTGCTTGGTGCAACTCCATCATCTCGCTCACGTGAGATGCTTCAGGAGCTAATCTTTATGCCTGACGAGGTGGAGCTACCAGCTATCAGCGCAGAGTCATTCGTCAAAGACTACTCCACGTTTCGTCCACGCTTCGACCGAGAGAAATTCCAGAGGATTTTGGAGCGTTTCGACTTCACGCACAATCTTAAGCTCAACAAGTTATCACTTGGCAATCGCAAAAAGTTTTTTATAGCCTTTGCGCTTGCCAGCAACGCTAAAATTGTTCTTTTTGACGAGCCAACTAATGGTCTTGACATCACGTCGAAGGTCACATTCCGTCAGGTGCTGGCAGAGGAGATTAACGACGAGAGGTTGTTTATTATCTCCACCCACCTTGTGAGCGACATCGAGCAGCTGCTCTCATCCATCATTGTCATCAAGGATAAGCAGATTGTCGTTCAAGCATCGATGGACACCGTAGCCGAGCGATTGACATTCGGAGCTACGGCATCAATCTCGCAACCACTCTTTAGCGAGGGTCTGCGTGCAGTCGGCAAGGGCGAGGGCGACTACTCAAATGTAGATTTGGAGCTTCTATATCTCGCACTACACAACCCCACATCACAACAATCAATTATCGACATCCTGTCGGGAAAGGAGGAGTTATGCTAAACATAAAACAAACGGCAAAAGAGTTTTTCACGCTCATCAAGTTACACGTTAGCCACAATTGGAAAATTATAGCTATAATCCCATTTATGGCTGCAATAACAATCCCCGATGTGATTGAGTTAATACGTCGCCAAGACACCCTAACAAGCAACAGCACGTTGCACATCTCGATTGCTGACGATTTGATAGGTGCATTTGTTTTCGGGTGTATAATCTACTCTGTATTAGCGATATTCAACATCTACAAACGCCGCACGATGGTACACTCGACACTGTTATTACCAACGACCAACGGCTTAAAATTCGCATCGGAAATTTTATGTACTGCTGTAATTTTTCCAATATATTTATTTAGCATATACGCTATAATATATCAGATAGTTATAGCATACACAGGTGTTCCGAACATTTTGGTTGAGAAGCTAATGGAAAACGGCAATGTGTTTATTATCCCAGCTATTCCTTACTTAATTATCCTATTCAATAGCTTTATGGCACTTATGAAATCCTCTTTGAATTGGAAAATTGCAATCACAGGCATATTGATGTGTGCGGCTCTATTTACAATGATTATTCCACATGTAGAGAGTTTTACCAACGAAGCTATTGTACTCGTACACTATTATCACAAATTATATCAATCAATTAGAGTATGTACAAATGCTGTAAGCATTAATGAGGCTTTAATATGGTTAATTAGATTATGGGTGTGGACAGCACCGCTGGCACTATACACCTGGGCATATTATAGATTTAAGGAGCGTACGATATGATAACACTAAATGACAATAAGCCTGTATTCCTGCAAATTAAGGCGTGGATTGAGGATCATATCCTGCGTGGTGAGTGGCAGCAGGGCGAGCAGCTACCCTCGGTAAGAGAGCTGGCGGCCACCTTTGGGGTAAACCCAAACACCGTAGCACGCACCTACGAACGCCTGACAATGGAGGGTACGGCATACAGCACAAAGGGCGTTGGATTGTTTGTTGCCACAGGTGCATTAGAGAATATCCAAACACGCCGCCGCGAGGAGTTTTTCGCCACCACACTACCCTCGTTTATCGAGCAGATGCAACTTTTGGGTATCACACCCGAAGATATTACAAAACTTTATAACAGCAAAAACAATGAAAACAAGTAATAAAATAGGCATTATAGCGGTTGCTATATATCTTATCGTACCACTACTTATAGTCGGCTCTTCGTGGCTCAAGGTTAAAAACCTGCCATACGACATAGAGCAAACTATGGAACAGCTCTCACAGACTAATATCACAACCGTAAACCTGGAAGGAGTAGAGCTTCAGGATATAGTGATATCCCCCTCCAACAGCAACCACGGATGGATGTCATTAAACCGTCTTCCCGATATGATAAAAATTTCAGGCGAGACCCTGCACATAACACTCAAACAACCGCCACTGTTTCACACCTATGCCCTTGAGCATATGTATATCAGCGGGTTGAAATACGCCATACTGAATGGTAAGAAGTATGAGGTAAAGGCAGACGTAGAAAATCACTCCGTCACAAATTCGGGATTAATTCCGATAGAGGAAGATCCTCAAGTTGAATAACAAAAAGAGTCCGCTCGAAAGGCGGACTCTTCTATATATAATAAGGTGTTGTACTACTTCAACTCAACCAATGCCTTACCCGACATCTCGGCTGGCTGTGGCAGACCCATAAGCTTCAACACGGTTGGAGCAACATCTGCCAGGATACCATCCTCTACCTTCGCTACGCGGTCAGAAACCACTACGATTGGCACAGGGTTCAATGAGTGAGCTGTGTTTGGTGAGCCATCCTCATTCACTGCGTTGTCAGCGTTACCGTGATCGGCAATCATCACAACCTCGTAGCCATTAGCCTTGGCTGTCTCAACAACCTCCGCCACGCACTCATCAACAGCCTTCACAGCCTTCTCGATAGCCTCGTAGATACCTGTGTGACCAACCATATCGCCATTAGCGAAGTTCAAGCAGATGAAGTCGAACTTCTGCGTACCCAAAGCCTCCACCAACTTATCCTTAACCTCGTAAGCACTCATCTCTGGCTGGAGGTCATAAGTTGCAACCTTTGGCGATGCAACCAGAATACGTGACTCGTTCTCGAACTCTGTCTCACGACCACCATTGAGGAAGAATGTCACGTGAGCATACTTCTCAGTCTCAGCAATACGCAACTGTGAAAGACCGAGTGAAGATACATACTCACCGATTGTATTGCGCACGTTCTCCTTATCGAAGAGGATGTGCAAGCCCTCGAACTTGGCATCATATGGAGTCATACAGCAGTAGTACAAAGGCATTGTGTGCATACCCTCCTCTGGCATATCCTGCTGTGTGAGAACGATTGTAATCTCCTTTGCACGGTCGTTACGGTAGTTGTAGAAGATAACCAAGTCGTTTGGCTTGATGCGACCGATAACCTCACCATTCTCGTCAATGCGAACGATTGGCTTAACGAACTCGTCGGTCACGCCCTCGTCGTAAGAACGCTGCATAGCCTCCACCATATCAGATGAAGCATCGCCAACACCATTAACCAAGCAGTCGTAAGCAATCTTCACACGCTCCCAACGCTTGTCACGATCCATAGCGTAGTAACGACCGATGATAGATGCAATCTTACCTGTTGTCTTTGCGAGGTTTGCCTCTACGTCAGCGATAAAGCCCTTACCACTCTTTGGATCGGTATCACGACCATCCATAAAGCAGTGAACAAATGTATTCTCAATGCCGTAGTGCTTTGCAATCTCAGCCAACTTGTAGAGGTGCTCGATTGAAGAGTGAACACCACCGTCAGATGTAAGACCCATAAAGTGAACATTCACGCCATTTGTCTTTGCATACTCAAACGCCTTTACAATCTCCTCGTTCTCATAGATTGAGTTGTCGGCACAAGCACGGTTAATCTTCACCAAATCCTGATACACAACACGACCAGCACCGATATTGAGGTGACCCACCTCCGAGTTACCCATCTGACCGTTTGGCAAACCTACGTTCTCACCATCGGTACGCAACTGCGCGTGAGGGTACTTCTCGGTCATAGCCGAGATATAGGCTGGATGTATCGTAGAGATAACATCTGACTTTGTTCCGTTACCGATTCCCCAACCATCGAGAATCATCAATAAAACTTTCTTGTCCATTTTTCTATAATTTATTCGTTAATCTTTGCCAAAATAATCTCTACAGCCTTTTCTATTGCTGCCTGCAATGCATCAGGATTCTTACCACCTGCCGTAGCGAAGAACTTCTGACCGCCACCGCCGCCATTCATTACCTTGGCAGCCTCGCGTACCACAGCACCTGCATCCACGCCCTTTGCAACGATCTCATCACCGAGCATAATTGTGAGCGTAGGCTTGTAGTTTGTCACGTTACCGAGTACCAAAATAATATCTGCGACCTTTGCACGCAAAGCATAAGCCAAATCCTTAATCATATTTGAAGCATAAGGCATCTGGCGAGCAACAACAAAGTATTTCGCCTCGGGGTCACGCTTCGCCATAATCTTCTCAACGATAGCATCCACCTGCTCCTTGTGAAGCTGGTCAATCTCGTGCTGCAACGCCTCGTTTGACTCAATCATCTTCTTGATGGCAACCTCCACCTTTGGATTATTCACCAATTCGGCAACGGTGCGAATCTGGTCCTCCACTGCATAGAGCATCTCCTCGGCACGCTCCGATGTAACAGCCTCGATACGGCGCACACCAGCCGAAATGGCGCTCTCGCTGACAATCTTAAACACTCCGATTGTACCCGTAGCAGATGTGTGAGTACCACCACACAACTCAACCGAGTCGCCGAACTTCACAACACGCACCTTGTCGCCATACTTCTCGCCGAACAATGCGATAGCGCCCATAGCGTTTGCCTCCTCCATTGTAGCCTCGCGGTTCTCCTCCAATGGGTAGTTGCTACGGATAGCCTTATTCACCAGCTTCTCCACCTCACGCAACTGCTCTGGGGTAACCTTCTGGAAGTGAGAGAAGTCAAAACGCAGGCTCTGTGGTGTAACCATCGAACCCTTCTGCTCAACGTGTGTACCAAGCACTGCACGCAACGCCTGGTCAAGAAGGTGAGTTGCAGTGTGATTGTTTGCTGCTGCCTGACGCTTATCGGCATTTACAACGGCAGTAAACTCCGCCTCAAGGTTCTCTGGGAGCTTTGTTGCAACGTGGATAATCAAACCATTCTCCTTCTCGGTAGCGATGATATCAATTCGCTCCTCGCCATTATCAATATAACCTGTATCGCCAATCTGACCGCCTGAATTACCATAGAATGGAGTCTGGTCGAACACGAGCTGATATGTTGTCTTACCCTTTGATGTCACACGACGGTAACGAGCGATGCGGATAGGTGCAGTCAAAGTGTCGTAACCCACGAACTCGCACTGCGCCACCTGACGCAACTCCTGCCAATCGTCAATATCCTGTGCTGCAGCATTGCGCGAACGCTCCTTCTGCGCCTGAAGCTCCTTCTCGAAGCCCTCAAGGTCGATTGTTACGCCCTGCTCGCGAGCGATAAGCTCTGTAAGGTCGATTGGGAAACCAAATGTATCATAAAGCTCAAAGGCATTCTTACCAGCGATAACGCCACCCTTACCAACCTTTGCAATCTCGCGCTCCAGGAGATTGATACCAGTAGCCAATGTACGCAAGAATGATGCCTCTTCCTCCTCGATAACTCGCTCGATGAGTGTCTGTTGCTGCCTAAGCTCTGGGAACTGATGACCCATCTGATCAGCCAAGCCTGCAACCAACTTACACAATGTAGGCTCGCTGAAGCCGAGGTAAGTATAACCATAACGAACAGCACGACGCAAAATACGACGAATAACATAACCTGCCTTGGCGTTGGCTGGCAGCTGACCGTCAGCGATAGAGAACGCAATGGCGCGCAAGTGGTCAGCGATTACACGCATAGCTATATCTGCCTTCTCATCCTCGCCATACTTCTTGCCTGCCATAGCTGCGATGCGAGCAATTGTTGGCTGGAACACATCTGTATCATAGTTTGACTTCTTGCCCTGCATAGCCATACACAAACGCTCGAAGCCCATACCTGTATCAACATGCTTTGCTGGAAGTGGCTCCAACTCACCGTTAGCCTTGCGGTTGAACTGCATGAAGACAAGGTTCCAAATCTCGATTACGAGGTGGTGACCCATATTTACCATCTCACGACCTGGCTTTGCAGCAATCTCCTCCTCGTCACGCAGGTCGATGTGAATCTCGCTACAAGGACCGCAAGGACCTGTCTCACCCATCTCCCAGAAGTTGTCGTGCTTGTTGCCTCGGATGATATGATCCTCGGGTAAGTACTGCTTCCAGTAATCGTAAGCCTCCTCGTCAAATGGCACACCATCCTCCTCAGAGCCCTCAAAAACGGTAGCATACATACGGCTCTTGTCCAGACCATAAACCTCGGTCAAGAGTTCCCACGCCCAAGCGATAGCCTCCTTCTTGAAGTAATCGCCAAAAGACCAGTTACCGAGCATCTCAAACATTGTGTGGTGATAGGTGTCGTGACCTACCTCCTCCAGGTCATTATGCTTACCCGACACACGCAGACACTTCTGCGTATCGGCAACGCGCGCATACTTGCGGGGTGAGTTACCCAAAAATATATCCTTAAACTGGTTCATACCCGCATTGGTAAACATCAATGTGGGGTCATTCTTCACTACCATTGGAGCCGACTTAACGATAGCGTGCTCCTTGCTCTGGAAGAAATCCAAAAATGCTTGTCTGATTTTGTTTGATTCCATTGTATATTATTTTTGCTTCTTATTTCGTTATTAACTCGAATACAGATTGCAAATTTACACATTTTACGCTAAATTTGCACCATAAAAGGGTTATTTTATATAGTATGAGCAAAAAAAAGGAGATAAAACGAGTAAAGAATGAGGAGAAAAGCCTCATTCATCGCCTGCGCTCATACCGCCTGACAAGAAACCTTATCATCGGGTTTATACTTGTCTCGATTGTCAATCTGATATTCTCGTCACTATTCTACACCCCCAAGATGTTCCGTATGGCAGACGAGAGTCGTGACCTGAAACTAAAGTATGAGGTGTTGAAAAACCGCATCCGCACATCGCAGAGCAAACTCAATCAGATCAAACATCGTGACAACTATGTCTATCGCCCACTCTTCTCCACCGACACGCTCTCAATCGAGGGCATATATGACCCATACGAGGAGGAGAAATATGCCGACATCAACGGCGGCAGCTATACCCCGACAATTCGCGCTACGTGGGAGGAGATTGACCAATTGGCGCGCAGTCTTTATCTGCAATCAAAGTCATTAGACGAGTTGCAGCAGCTCTCAAAAGACAAAGAGAAATTCTCCACCGCCATACCCGCCATCTGGCCTATCGACCGTTCGAAGATGCGCAACAAGATTGGCGCATTCGGCTACCGTATGCACCCCGTATATCGTCGCTGGAAATTCCACAGCGGTGTGGATATGCCAGGCAGAATAGGCGACCCTGTATATGCTACGGGCGATGGTGTAGTGGAGCTTGTGGAGCGCAGTCGCGCACGTCATGGTTATGGCACACAAATACTTATCAATCACGGATTTGGATATAAGACACGATATGCTCACCTGAACAAGTTGCACGTTGCAAAGGGCGACACTATCACACGTGGACAACTTATTGGAGATATGGGAAATACGGGAGTATCGACCTCGCCTCACCTTCATTATGAGGTAATATACAAACGCTCACACGTCAATCCCATCAACTACTTCGACCGCAATATGTCGGCAGAGGCATACAAGAGTCTGATGAACCAAATCCAGGAGGCAAACTACGAGGCTGAATAGTATGGAGCAGAAGCAGCAGAACATAAAACGACGTACACCCAAGCAGAGGGCTATCAGTTTCCTTTTCACGTCACTTGCGTGGATAGGAGCTGCGCTACTCTACTATGTATGTTTCGCACTGCTCTTTGACACTCCCGAGGAGCATCGTATGCGCGAGCAGACCAAACGCTTAAACGAAGAGTATGAAATGTTGAGCAACCGCTACGACTCGCTGGAGATGATACTCGACAATATCACACAGCGCGACCAGAGCGTATTCCGCATACTCTTCGAGACCGACCCCTATGACCTCGATATCGAGCGTCAGGAGGAGCGTCTGGCTATCCACGAAAAGAATATCTCAAAAACACAGAAACAGCTCAACAGCGAATTATCGGTACGCATTGACGAGCTTGGCAAGCAGGCTGACAAATTGGAAGCATCGTGGCATAAAATCAACGATTTGGGTGAGAAAATTGGAGAGAACATTAACTCCATCCCCTCAATCCAACCCGTTCTAAACAAGCAGCTTACACTGCTTACCGCAGGTTATGGAACGATACTTAACCCATTCTATCGCACCCTGAAATCACATCAGGGCGTGGACTACACCGTAGGCGAGGGTTCAAGCATATTTGCCACTGCCGATGGTGTTGTAAAGGAGATTTCGGACAAGAACTCCACCCTCGGAAAGACTATCGTTATTGATCATGGCAATGGTTATCAGACCTCATACAGCCACCTCCTGAGTGTGGGAGTGCGTCGCGGACAACGTGTTCAGCGAGGTGACATCATCGCCCTATCGGGCAATTCAGGTCTTTCGCTCGCGCCACACCTTCACTATGAGGTGCGATACAACGATCTGCGCATCGACCCTATTCACTACTTCTTCATGGAGCTTTCGCCCGACGAGTATCAGCGCATTATACGCATAGCACAATCGGGTATGCAGTCCTTCGACTAAAAGCCGAGCGAACACTTGCAAATCTCATAAATTTTTGCTACATTCGTAGCCTAAATTTACTTTCCCTATGCAACAATCATTCCTTGCTGAGGTAGCCCATAAACTTTATGGGCGGTATGGAGATGAGATATCATCATTGACATTGGTCTTTCCATCACGTCGTGCGCGCCTATTCTTTTCGGATGCTTTGGCGCAGATTATCAACAAGCCAATATGGCAACCTCAATACATCTCGATGGATGATGTAATGAAGGAGGCATCATCGCTTGAAGTTGGCGAAAAGGTGCTGCTAATCACAGAATTATACAAGATTTATTCACAATACCACCAGGAGAGCTTCGACAAATTCTACTTCTGGGGCGAGATGTTGCTCGGCGACTTCGACCTTATCGACAAATATATGATTGACGCTTCGATGCTCTTCAGCAATATCTACGACCTGAAAGAGCTGGAGGCAGACCTGTCGTACCTCACACCCGAGATGCGTCAGATTATCAGCTCCTTCTGGAATAATTTTTCCGATAAAGCTGCGCTATCTGACGAGAAACGTGAATTCCTGAAGATATGGCTCTCGCTCGGCGCAATCTACGACTCTTTCCAGCAGAGAATGGAGCAGATGAAGATTGGTTACGCGGGCAAGATTTATCGCTCAGCGGTGAAGAATATTGAGGAGGGGGTCGCCTATCCCGACACCTCGCGCCACTATGTATTTATAGGCTTCAACGCTCTGTCGGAGTGCGAGAAGAAGGTGCTTAAATATTTAAGCAACAACTGCGAATGCGACTTCTATTGGGATTATGACAATTACTACACTTCGCAAAAAGAGCAGGAGGCAGGAATGTTCCTGCGCGAGAACTTGAAGTTATTTCCACCAAAGGATGAGATAACACATAATAACTTCATAGAAATCAAAAAGAAAATACAATCTATATCGACTGTATCAAATGCCGTTCAGTGCAAGTATGTGAACACTCTTTTGCGCGAGATTTCACCTGCGTTGCAATTTGACAAACGCACCGCAATCGTACTAACAGACGAGTCACTTCTCACTCCTCTGCTGCACTCGTTACCAGAGGAGTTGCAACAGAATGTAAACGTCACTATGGGTTACCCTATGCGCCCAACAACCGCCTACTCATTCATCGAAAGATTGATTGAGTTGCAGAAGAACAGCCGTACAACAAATACAAACTGCACATTCTATCACGTCGATGTAACAGGCATACTATCACACCCATACATCATCGAAATTCTCGGTGACACGGCTCGCAAGACTTATAAAGAGATTATCAAGGAGCGCATTATACGTGTCGAGAAATCACTTTTCGAGGATGATGGACTATTAAGTGTTATCTTCTCACCAGCAGATAATTATGGTGGGTTATCTAAATATATACTTAATGTAATCTCGAAACTTTCAAGCGCCGACCAAAAGAGCGACGACAGCTCGCTAAAGCTATCCTACCTGACCATACTAGCGCAGACCATTGCAGAGCTTGACAACTGCCTGAAAAAGTGCGATATTGAGATTAGCACCTCAACCTACGTTTCACTTCTGCGCCGCCACTTGCAAGGTCTAAGAGTGCCTTTCAGCGGCGAGCCCCTGCACGGCTTGCAGATTATGGGTATTCTGGAGACTAGAAACCTTGACTTTGACAATGTGATAATTCTGTCGATGAATGATGATAACTTCCCTGGAAATATGAGTGGCTCGTCATCATTTATTCCATATAACCTGCGCGCCGCATACGGCATACCAACACCCGAACATCACGAGGGTGTCTATGCCTATTACTTCTATCGACTCATTCAGCGCGCAAAGCGTGTCGATATGCTCTATTGCTCACACGCCGACGAGAAGAGTACAGGCGAACAGAGCCGATATATCTATCAGCTCAATTTTGAGTCACCCTACCCCATCAAGCGCACAAACGTAGGTGTCGATGTAGCACTGAGCGAGCCACAGGAGGACAAAATCGGAAAAAGTGGCAACGTACTAAAGGCGTTGGAGCGATATACATCTACAGAGGAGAAGAAGATACTTGCGCCATCAGTACTATCCAACTATGTTGCCTGCCCAATGAAGTTCTACTTTTCGTCAATCATCTCACTAAAGACACCCGACGAATTGACCGAGGAGGTGGACAGCCCTATGTTCGGAACTATCCTGCACGATGCAATGCAGACCCTCTACACCGATTATATCAACACCGCAAACCCCGCCGAGCATTTGAAACAAATCTCACAAAAGAGAATTGAGGAGGCTGTGGATTTGGCGATTAAGGAGAATTTTCTCAAAAAGAGCAGCGATGCATCGGGACATATGGGCAATCTGAAGCTAATTAAACGCATCATCGTGGAGTACATCAGCAAGGGAATCATACCTTACGACATCAAACACAACAACTTCACAATAATGAGTCTTGAGGAGAATATCGAAACTACGTTTAAACTCAGCAACGACAAGGAGATAAAGATTGGTGGTCGTGCCGACCGTATCGATTCACTCGACAATGGAGCATTGAAGGTTGTGGACTACAAGACAGGAAAGCAGCATCTCGATTTTGCTTCGCTAGAAGCCTTATTCAACAGCGGCACCCGCAGCGAGACAGCGAATATTCTCCAGACACTCATATATTCGATGGTATTGAGCGACAAATATCAACGCAACGTGCAGCCTGTACTATATTATGCACGTGATATTCAAAAGCCCAACTTCTCGCCACGACTACGTATGGGAGTACGCAACCAAAAAACAGAAATTGACTACAATGATGTGCGGGAGGAGTTTTCTTTGGCATTGAGAGCGAAGCTCGACGAGTTGTTCGATCCCGCAATTCCATTTGAGCGATGCCCAGAGCAGGAGGCTAAAGCAATATGCACATACTGCGATTTCAAGACTATCTGTAAACGATAAGAGGTTATGAGAGCAAGAATATTAAGTGCCAGCGCAGGCGCAGGCAAGACATATCGATTGGCATACAAGTTTGTGCACGATGTGATAAGCTACTACTCCACCAAGCCATATCTTTATCGCGCAATTCTCGCTGTGACCTTCACAAACAAGGCGACCGAGGAGATGAAAAGCCGCATACTGAAGGAGATAAATATGCTCATCACACAGCCCGACAAGAGCAACTATATGAAGGATTTGCTCCAACACACCCGCCTCTCACAGGAGGAGATTTCACGCCGAGCAAAGCATATCCAGACAAGCATACTGCACGATTATTCGCGATTTACAATCCTCACGATTGATAAATTCTTCCAGCGAATACTGCGAGCCTTCATCAAGGAGTTGGGTATTGACCTCAATTACAATATTGAGCTCGAAACAAACAACATCCTCTCATTGAGTACCGACTCACTGATTGAGGATATACCAAACGACAGCAAGCTTGAGGAGTGGATTATGGCGTTTGCCGAGGAGCAAATCAGCGAAGGCAAGGCTTGGGATATCCGAAGCTCAATAAACAAGTTGGGCAAAGAGATTTTCAAGGAGGATAACAAGCAAACTATACTCGAATCGGTACCTAAAGAGGAGTTACGCAATATTATCTCATCCGCAGAAGCGAAAACAAACGCCATCAAGGAGAAGGCAAAGAAGATAGGTAACGAGGCGATAGCCATAATCACTGATGCGGGACTTGTGCCAGAAAATCTGGTTGGAAAATCATCGGGAGTTGGTGTTATTTTCAGCAAAATCGCTCAGGGAGACCTCGTCGAGCCAGGCAAGACGCTCCGCGAAAAGAGTTCCACTTGCGAGGGTTGGGAGGCATCGGGACTTACCAAGGCTCAAAGATGTCAGGTCAATGCTATCGCACCCAGGTTACAGCCCTTGGCAGAGGCGTACTGCAAGCTATACGACGAGAGCTTAAAGTTACGAACATCACTCTCGATGATTAAGCAGACATACAGAAGTTATGCTCTACTGCAAGATATCTACCGCAAGGTGAATGACCAATGTAACAGCGAAGGTGTGATGTTGCTGCCCGAGACAAAATACATTCTTTCGCGTTTTGTGGCAGGCAATGATGCACCTTTCATATACGAGAAGATGGGCAATCGCTTTGAGCGATATATGATTGACGAGTTCCAGGATACATCAGCGAAGGAGTGGTATAACTTTGTACCTCTGTTGCAAAATGCGATGTCGCAGGCAGAGGATGAGTCGGTGCTGATTGTAGGCGATGTGAAGCAATCAATCTATCGCTGGCGAGGTGGCGACTGGCGCATCCTGCATCGAGGTGTAGAGAAATCTTTAGGCAAGGATAACACCATCACAGAATATTTGAAATTCAACTACCGCAGTCTGCCCGAAGTGGTAAATTTTAACAACAATATAATCGGTCAAGTGATAGAAAACGCCAACTCAACACTTAACAATGAGTTGGAAACAGCCGCCAAGCAGGGACGCTTGACTGCGGGAGCAAAGGAGGAGCTGACCGACACACTCCTGAATGCTTACGCATCGCACTCTCAAACACCAAGCAAGAGTGGCGACGAGGAGGGTTATGTTCGCGTGGAGTTTTACGATAACAAGAGTGAATTGCCGATTATAAAATGTATTGAATCGGCTATTGAGCGAGGTTATGCCTATAAGGATATACTCATTCTCTGCCGCAGCAAGGATAGCATCAAGGATATTGCCGATTTGCTTTTGGAGTACAAGAAGCAAAACGATTCGTTCAACATAATGACACAGGATGCGCTGATTGTCGGCAAGGCTGTGATTAACCAATTTATAATTGCCGTTATGCGTCTGTCGCAAAATCCTTCGGACAACGTATGTCGCGCGATTACAAACCGTTTCCTGCAACGGGATTACAGCACGACGTTCTCCGATGAGGAGCAGTCGTTCCTCTCCGAGATTAGCCAGCTTACGCCCGAGGAGGCATTTGAGCGCATTGTACAACGCTATGAGCTATACTCACACAAGAAGGAGATTGCCTACCTGCAAGCATTGCACGAGCAGGTGATTACCTTCTGCTCATCAAAGGTGGCGGACATACAGCTCTTTCTGAAGTATTGGGATGAGGAGGGTGCCGACAGTTCGTTGAGCGTAGAGATGAACGACAACACGATAGAGCTCTCGACAATCCACAAAGCAAAGGGTCTGGAACGCAAGGTGGTAATCCTGCCTTGCAACTGGAGTGTAACGCCACACGCCAACGATTTAGTGTGGGCAAAGCCAACGCTGGCAGATGATGACCAATTGGCGCAGGTGGGTCGGTTTCCACTGATGTATAAGAGCGATATGGCGGTAACCATCTTCGGGGATGAGTATTATCGTGAGTTGGTATATTCCTGCGTTGATAATATCAATCTTCTGTATGTTGCTTTAACCCGCGCACAGGAGGAGTTATATCTTTTCATTCCAAGTTACAAGAAAGATTCTAAAAACAAAGATGAGAAGTTCAAGGAGAACACCGTTGGCAAAATGGTGTGGGAGAGAATAAATGCAGGAGCAAAAACCGACGATGAGGGTTGCACCTATGTGGAGTATGGCTCACCCATCACGAAGGTATCAACGGACAAGAAACTCGGCAACAACATATTGCTCAACGAGTACCCTACAACTCTCTCCAAACAGGCATTACGTCTGCCCGAAAATCGCTATTTCGAGGATGAGAGCGCAACGCCATCACCTCGCAGCATAGGCATTATGATGCACTCAATACTCAACGAGGCAACCAATGCCGAGGATATCGCTGTGCGCATCGACAAGGCTTTCAATGCTGGCAAGATTGACGAGCAACAACGCACCGAGCTTCGCCAGATAATCGAGCGCGAGTTTGAACGCGAGCAGGTCAAGGAGTGGTTCTCCGATTGGGATATGGTACGTAACGAGAACGACATCATCTCCAGCCACATCATCGGCACACGCCGTCCCGACAGGGTTATGATTAAGGGCTCGAG
Source organism: Rikenellaceae bacterium (assembly GCA_015059905.1). Classification (GTDB taxonomy): domain Bacteria; phylum Bacteroidota; class Bacteroidia; order Bacteroidales; family Rikenellaceae; genus Alistipes. The sequence goes on along the minus strand of SUZN01000002.1, from coordinate 28,575 downwards.
AGCCGTTGTGGTGGATTACAAGTTCGGTGCAGAGAAGCTCCCATCGCACAAACGACAAATCGAGAATTATATGTCACTGCTGTCACAGATGGGCTACACCGAGATTGAGGGCTACATATGGTATCTCTCGATTGGAGAAATTCTAAAGGTTGAGTAGATGTTTTATCAATACCGCCAAAGCATATCTTGTTGCAAAATTTTAGACTTTGAATTTTTAATTTTGAATTATTCAGTATCTTTGCACAAAATTAAGTTTAGGAAATGAAAGTAGGTCATATACAAACATTAAAGGTAAACCGCATCTCGGATTTCGGATTGTATCTCATCAATGACGAAGAGCAGGAGGTTTTGTTGCCAAACCGCTACGTTTCGCTGGAGAACAAGGTAGGTGACGAGATTGAGGTTTTTGTCTATCACGATTCGGAAGACAGATTGGTTGCCACTACCGACCGTCCACTCATCACCGAGGGAAAGGCGGCATACCTGAAGGTTGTGGATAAGAATATTCACGGCGCCTTCCTCGATTGGGGCTTGGCGGGTAAGGATTTGTTTCTTCCCAACCGTAACCAGCAGGGCGGCGTGATTGCAGGCAAGAGCTATGTCGTGTGGCTGTATGTGGACAACATCACAGGTCGTTGCGTTGCGACAATGAAGCTTAAACCTTTTGTCGACAACGACATCATCACCATAAAGCCTCGCCAGAAGGTGGATATTCTGCTCGCCTCGGAGAGCCCTATCGGTTATCGCGCAATCATCGACTCGCGCCATTGGGGTATGCTCTACAAGAATCAGATATTCAAGCCAGTGAAGGTTGGTGACCGTCTGGAGGGCTATGTACGTCGCATAACAGACGACAACCGCATCGACCTCACACTGCGTCAGGAGGGGTATGACGGAGTTGCAAACTCGGCAGAGGATTTGCTCAAGTTAATCAAAGAAAATGGTGGCGAGATGCCTATTGGCGACAACTCTACACCAGAGAAGGTACACGCCCTCACACAAATGAGCAAGAAGGTCTTTAAGCGTGCGGTGGGCATCCTGTTAAAGCGAGGCGACATCACAACCGATGGCGAAAGCATAAAGCTCAAATAACGATGGCAAAGATGCACACAGCAGAGCGAGTATCTCGCACCGATGCGTCAGACAACTATGTCTTTCAGCGCTCCATCCTCGCCTATCATCACGCAGCGGGACTTGTCAGCGGCGATGTGCTGGAGATTGGCACAGGTATGGGTTATGGCATTGAGTTGATTGCTCCCGCCGCCAAACACTACACCACCATCGACAAGAACAAGGCATACGATGCAACGCTACCACATAATGTGGAGTTTCGCAAGATGGAGGTGCCTCCCATCGACTTTGAGGCAGAGAGTTTTGACTATGTGATTTCGTTTCAGGTCATCGAGCACATTAAGCGCGACAGGAAGTTTATCAAGGAGATAAGTCGAGTTTTGCGCAAGGGTGGCAAGTTCATCGTTTCGACACCCAACGCACCGATGTCACTCACACGCAACCCTTGGCACATCAGGGAATATACCGAGTCACAACTATGCCAGCTACTCGCAGCGGGTTTCACACATATCGAGGCGTATGGCGTGAATGGCAACGAGAAGATTATGCAGTATTACGAGCAGAATCGCAAGAGCGTTGAGCGAATTATGCGTTTTGACATCTTCGACCTTCAGCACCGCTTGCCACGCGAGGTTTTGCAGTTGCCATACGATGTTATGAACCGCTTAAATCGTCGTCGCCTGCTTGAAAAGAATGACGAGCTTACACGTTCAATCAAAATGGAGGATTACTCCATTGGCGAGATTTGTAGAGAGAGTTTCGACCTCTATTTCATAGCAACGAAGTAGAATAGTCATTATAAACCAAAAAAAATCGGTAAGAGGCTTTTTTCTTTTACCGATTTTTTGTATTTTCGTAAGTTGAATATTATAAGCATACAATGGGAGAATATATAGTTGAGATTTTTTTGGTAATTTCGGGTATTCTGGTCGGTATAATCAACACGCTGGCTGGAGGTGGTGCTATCATTACGATGACACTCTTTACCGTTTTGGGACTACCTATTGGTGTGGCTAACGGAACAAACCGAATAGCCGTTATTCTGCAAAATTTCACCGCAACAATCACCTTTATCCGCAAACGAATGCTTGATATCAAGGGAGGCTTAAAGCTCGCCATCCCTGCCGTCATAGGCAACATCGCAGGCTCGCTCGTTGCGACAAAAATCAGCGACACGATATTCACCATCTGTATGGCGGTGGTACTGACAATCGTGCTACTGTATATGATTTTCGACCAGAGCCACAAAATGCCGCAGATACACGGCGGTCGTCCGCTTGTTATCCGCTGGTGGCACTACATCTGGTTCTTGATGCTGGGTTTCTACGGCGGCTATATCTACATCGGTCTGGGATATGTTATCCTGGCGGTTACGATATGGTCAATGAAACTCGACATCATCACAGCCAACGTAATCAAGGGTTTCATCATATTCCTTGCCACCCCATTCTCACTCATTGTATTTATCATGAACGACCAGGTGGATTACGCTTTCGGTCTGTGGCACGGCATTGGCAATGTGATTGGCGCAGCCTTTGCATCGCACTTTGCGATAAATTGGGGTGTGAAGTTCGTGAGGTGGTTTACAATGGCTATTCTGGTGCTCTGCTTCGCCGATTTGATTGGGCTTATCTCGCTACACGAGTGGATGCACACCATCTTGAGCTATTTTGGTCACCACTGTATTGTTTGCTAAATGAAATTTCACGAAGAAGATAAGATTGTAGTAACGGGAGCAAGAGTCCACAACCTAAAGAATGTGGATGTCGAGATACCTCGTTATTCGCTGGTGGTGGTTACGGGACTTTCGGGCTCGGGCAAATCATCACTCGCTTTCGACACTATATATGCAGAGGGTCAGCGTCGTTATATGGAGACTCTATCGACCTACGCGCGTCAATTTGTCGGCACGATGGAGCGTCCCGATGTGGATAAAATCACGGGATTGAGCCCTGTGGTTGCCATCGAGCAAAAGACGACAAACAAAAACCCTCGTTCAACCGTCGGCACTGTTACCGAGATTAACGACTTCCTGCGACTTCTATATGCGCGCGCAGCACGCGCCTACTCCCCCATCACAGGCGAGGAGATGATTCACTACACCGACGAGCAGATATGCAGGCTCATAATCGAGGGGTTCGACTCGCGCAAGGTGGCATTTATGGCGCCCATAGTCAAAGGTCGCAAGGGTCACTATCGTGAATTATTTGAGTCACTTGCGAAGAAGGGCTATATCTACGCCCGCATTGACGGCGAGATACGCGAGATTACGGCAGGAATGAAGCTCGACCGCTACAAGATACACACCATTGATTTGGTAGTGGACAGGATGCGTATTGCCGAGAATGCCGAGGAGCGCGTGATGGCATCACTCAAAGAGGCTATGCGTCAGGGCAAAGGCACGATGGCGATATATGACTACGAAGCAGAGGGATTGCGCTACTACTCACGCCATTTGATGTGCCCCTCGACAGGTGTTGCTTTCGAGGACCCTGCACCACACTCGTTCTCATTCAACTCACCACAAGGCGCCTGCCCACGATGTAGCGGACTGGGCGTGGAGGCAGTGTTTGACATCACAAAGATTATCCCCGACGACAATCGCTCATTAAACGAAGGCGCGATTGAGCCTATCGGAAAGTATAAAAACAACAAGATTTTTACACTGCTAACGCTCCTAGGCAGGCGTTACGACTTTACGCTTGATGACCCGATAAACACCATCTCGGAGGAAGGTATGAACGCCATACTATATGGCGACCCCAAACCGCTGACGGTAGATTTGTCGGAGTTCACATCCGTATCTGGCAGAAGAATGATACCCTGGGAAGGCATAGCCGAATATGTTCAGCAGAGCGATGACGAGGAGTCAAAGAAGGGGCAGAAATGGAGAGAGCAGTTCCTGATGTATCGTCCTTGCAGTGTATGTGGCGGCTCACGCCTGAAGAAGGAGGCATTGCAGTTCCGCATCGGCGGCAAGAATATTGCCGAGGTGTCGGCAATGTCTATTCTGGAGTTCTCGGCGTGGATGTCCACCATCGAAGAACATCTCAATTCCAAGGAGCAGAAAATTGCGCAGGAGATTATCAAGGAGATACGCGAAAGGCTGCACTTTTTGGTGGAGGTGGGATTGGGTTACCTCTCACTGAACCGTTCTGCTCGTTCGCTCTCGGGTGGCGAGAGTCAGCGCATACGCCTTGCAACGCAGATTGGCTCGAAGCTCGTGAATGTGCTATACATCCTCGACGAGCCAAGCATCGGACTGCATCAGCGCGATAACCAGCGACTGATAAACACGCTGAAGGAGCTTCGCGATGCGGGCAACTCGGTCATCGTGGTGGAGCACGACGAGGATATGATGCGCGCGGCGGACTACATAGTGGACGTAGGTCCCAAAGCGGGTCGCCGAGGTGGGCACATTGTAGCTGCGGGAACGATTGAGGATATAATGAAATCCGACAGCATTACCGCCGACTACCTATGTGGTCGCAGACGCATCGAGATACCCGAAAAGTTGCGCGAGGGCACAGGCGAGAAGATAATCATTCGTGGCGCACGAGGCAACAACCTTAAAAACGTCACAGCGGAGTTCCCATTGGGCAAATTCATCTGCGTGACGGGAGTGAGTGGCTCGGGCAAATCTACGCTTATAAACGAGACCCTGCGCCCAATTTTGAGCCGAAAGCTATATCGCTCATTTGACCAGCCGCTGGAGTACGACAGCATCGAGGGATTGGAGCATATTGACAAATTGGTTGTGGTTGACCAATCGCCTATTGGGCGCACACCACGCAGCAACCCTGCGACATATTCAAATGTCTTTTCCGACATCCGCAAGCTCTTTGAGGCTACGCCCGATGCACAGGTCAGAGGCTTCAAGGCGGGTCGTTTCTCGTTCAATGTGAAGGGTGGCAGATGCGAGGAGTGTCGCGGTGCGGGAGTACAGACCATAGAGATGAACTTCCTGCCCGATGTATATGTGCGTTGTAAGAGTTGCGGTGGCAACCGCTACAACCGCGATACGCTGGAGGTAAAATATAAGGGAAAGAACATCAACGAGGTGCTTAATATGACGGTAAACATTGCCGTTGAGTTTTTCGCCAACATACCGTCAATATATCAGAAGCTCAAAGCCATACAGGATGTAGGCTTGGGATACCTCACGCTGGGTCAGCCTTGCACAACACTATCGGGCGGTGAGAGTCAGCGCATAAAGCTGGCTGCCGAGCTTTCGAAGAGCGACACAGGGCGCACACTCTATATCCTTGACGAGCCGACCACAGGACTCCACTTTGAGGATATACGACAGTTGCTCGGAGTGATTAACAAGCTGGTTGACAGAGGCAATACAGCGATTGTGATAGAGCACAACCTCGACGTGATAAAGGTTGCCGACCACATCATCGACATCGGCGAGGAGGGCGGTGCAGGCGGCGGCGAGATAATCGCCACAGGCACGCCTCATCAAATCGCACAGGTGGAGCGCAGTGCCACAGGAGAATTTCTACGAAAAATGGGCGTTTAGGCAAGAATTTTGAAGTCGTTTCATAACAAAACCTTTTGGCTATGAAACGACTTCTACTTTTTCTGGCGTGCATAACAGCTTGCACCTTCTGCGGACCGTATGTAAACGAGGCTTCGGCGCAGACAAAACAACACGACTACCACAACTCTACGCACGAGGAGCGCGCCGCAAGACGAGCCGCGCGATTGGAGGAGGATAAAAAGATTATCGACTCGATTGTGGTTGCGCGTAATTTCGAATTCAATCCGATGACTATGCAACAGATGCCTGCGGGTCAGATGGTCTTCCTCTCGAACATAAATTACACCTTCACCATTTGGCGCGATGCGATGGATATATGCCTGCCATACATTGCGGGCATCACACCACCCTACCGCCGTGTACTGCTCAACACAGGCACAAACAATATGCAGAATTACAAGACGGTGCAGACCGACAACGGCTGGATAGTGTCGTTCAACGCAGTGCTCTATGCCGAGATTGATTACACCTTCACGCTGGAAATTAACGACCATAGCGGCGCAACGCTCACCATCTCGAACAATTGGTACAACGATGTGCAATATACGGGAACGATTTCGCAGATATATTAAGGTAAATGCCGCCCGAGTGGCGGCATTTATTCTTTATACAGCAACACTACCGAGTGTACCGACACGCCCTCCTCTCTGCCTTCGAAGCCGAGGCGCTCGGTCGTGGTTGCCTTGACCGATACCCTATCTACATCCAAGCCCATTACCGCAGCGAGTGTGGAGCGCATAGTGTCGATATGGGGGCGCAGTTTGGGACGTTGCATTGCGATGGTGCAATCTACGTTTGACACCTTATAACCCTTCTCGGTTACCACATCGCACACGCGGCGCAACAATATCTTCGAGTCAATACCCTTGAACTCTGCCGAGGTGTCGGGAAAGAGCTTGCCTATATCGCCCAACGCCAACGCGCCAAGCATAGCATCGCAGATGGCATGGATAGCCACATCGCCATCAGAGTGCGCCACACACCCCTTCGTGTGCTCAATCTCCACTCCACCAATAACCAATCTCAAGCCCTCGGCAAGAGCGTGAACATCATAGCCGTGACCAATTCTAATATCCTTCATATCTATCGCTTTTTATCTCTAAAATTCAACCATCGGTGCATTACCGCCAACGCGTAACGGCGAACAATAAGCGGCTGACAGAGCCACATTCGCTCTCGGAAACGCCATAGGCGTGTGGTGCAACTAACTCGCTTGCCGCTGTGGCGCACAACCTGCTCCAGAACAGCTATTATCTCATCGCGGCGGCACTTCTCAATCTGATAAAGATTCCCATCGCCACGCAGCGAGACAACATCATTCGCAACATCAATCACGCGATGAACAATTATCTTTCCGCTGGGCACGCGAAACATCGCAATACGGTTCAGAATTGGCTCCTCTATGCCCACTCGCCGCATCACTATGCTATCACGCCCGAAGCCGAGCAGTGGCAGCATACTGCGTCCCGTCACGACCATCTCAAAACGCTCGGAATCGCCAACAAGAATCTCCAAATTATCCGCCAGGTTAATCATCGCCATAAATTGTTTTATAAGATAGATGTGCAGCCTCAGCATTAGGCAAACATTCAAGGTGGTACACATCAACCTGCACAATCACATTAGATAATATTTGCAAAAGTGCATCTTCCAACACTTTATCGAAAACAAAAGCAGGTGGCAACGAGGGCAGCAAAGCCCCTATTGCCTGCACCTTATTCAACTTGTATATTTTATTATGCGGAGCCTGACTCAATCTCACAACAGCTTTCAGCGGATAACTCAAATTCTTATAGCAGGGCATCTTTCCACTCCATGGTGAGCCATACACACAAACCACATTTTGCTCACATGCCATAAATGGGCTATCATCATTAAGCAACGCTGCGCCCTCGATATTCTCAAGCCACAAACGAGTATGAGTACTCTTACCTGTTCCCGACTCTCCCAAAAACATCACCGCACCACCTCGACACGCAACCACAGAACTATGCACAGCCGAACAACCATTGAGAACAAACGCCATATTAAAAACAAACCACAGACCGAAACGCACATATGAAACTTGTTTCATCGTTTGCGCAACCACCAAATCACACTTTACACTACGCACTTGCTTATCACTGACAAACATGGTGCGACTCCCATCACCCTCGATTAGTAGAGCATAACCATCCTCGCCATAATAAAACGCGCACTCACCAAGACCATCCTCCAGCTCAAACCGCGTTAGACTACGAAAATAAGAGGCATCAAACTCCACTTTCTCGCCCATTACAATCTCCACCAACGGTATAGTAGAATCATCACATACCACACTAAATCCATCAAAGGAGTGTAGCAACGCAACCAATTCTCGACTTGATGCGCCCGAAATTCGTACCCTACGTGACGCAATTATGTAATCCTGACTCTGCACTTGCAAAAAAATATATCTAAATGCAAATATACAAATTATATTCTACACTCAAGCAAAGGATAAAAATTTATCTCTCGGCAAAGAGAAATTTGAATATTGAATTTATATTGTGTATATTTGCACCGTTAATTGACGAAATAAGGTTCATTTTATATGATAAGCAGAAGATTGCTCCGAATTAAGGTTCTCAAGAGCCTGTATGCTCATCTGAAGTCAGAGTCTGACTCGCTGATGGGTTCAGAGAAGACGCTCGTAGCCTCTATTGACAAGACCTACGACCTCTACTTCCAGATGATGTCGCTCATCGTCGAACTCGCGCGCTATGCCGAGGCTCGACAGGAGGCTGCCAAGCAGAAGAAACTCCCTACATTCGAGGACTTAAATCCAAATCGCAAATTTGTTGATAACGCAGTTATTCGCCTCATCGCCAACAGCGACTCAGTGAACGACTACCTCGCTTCGCACAAGCTCTCGTGGGCGGGCTCGCCAGAGTTAATCAAAACTCTTTTTACGCAGCTTGAGCAGACCGACTACTATCAGCGTTATATGACAAGCCAGGAGTCTTCGTGGCGCGAGGATATGGAACTTGTAACAACATTCTACACCAACGAATTGGAGGAATCGGAGGAGTTGGAGGATGCGCTCGACGAGCAGTCTATCCTCTGGAACGATGACCTCGGCTTCGCGCTCATTATGGTTACCCGCACACTCTCGAATATGCGTCCATCGCACACCGACATCAAGGTATTGCCAAAATTCAAGAGCATCGAAGATTTGGATTTTGCGCGCGAATTGTTCGAGAAGGCTGCGGTACACTTTGACGAGTATCTGGAGCAAATCGAGGTCTTCACACGCAACTGGGATGTGGAGCGTATCGCATATATGGATAACGTGATTATGGTTACAGCATTGGCGGAGCTTATCAACTGCCCTTCTATTCCTGTGAAGGTTACGCTTGACGAGTATATCGAGATTGCGAAGTACTACTCTACCCCAGGCAGCAGCACCTTCATCAACGGCGTGCTGGACAAGGTGGTGGCAACACTCACCGAGAACGGCAAGATTAAGAAGAGTGGTCGCGGCTTGATTCAGTAAGCAATGAGAAGATACCTCACACTACTCATCGCGTTGCTTGCGCTCCTTATTGTGGGATGCAAGCCCAAAGGGGAAGTGAAGCGTCTGGAGCCATCGCAGAGCGTGGAGATGCAGAGTGTAAAGTACAGCGAGGAGGCATTGGAGCAGGGGCTGCGTGACACACTCGACTTCGGCAAGATGCGCCAGGGCGAGATTATCGCCAAGAAGCTGGAGGTAAAGAACGAGGGTCAGCGACCAATGGTTCTGTTGCGCCACGTCACAACGTGCGGATGTGTCAGCGTGCTTTACGACCGTAAGCCCGTAGCACCTGGCGAGAGCGCTGTGATTGAGTTTGAGCTGGACTCGAAGAGTTTGCAGGGGTGGCAAATGAAACTTATGGAGTTTTATTTCGCCGATAAAGGCACTCCAATGAAGATTTATATCGAGGCAGAGGTGGAATAACGAATTTGTGGCTACATTTGCAGATAACAAGAAACAAAATTGATAACAAATAAAACAGAAAGATTATGATGAATTTACTTCAGGCAGCCGAGGCTGCACCACAGCAGCCAGGTATGGGCAGCTTCTGGGTTATGATGCTGCTTATGATTGTTGTAATGTACTTTTTTATGTGGCGTCCAGAGTCAAAGCGTCGCAAGGAGATGGCAAAGTTCCGCGAGGGTTTGAAGAAGGGCGATAAGATTATCACAGCTGGCGGTATCTACGGCGTAGTGAAGGAGGTTAAGCCAAACGAGCCTACAATCCTTATCGAGGTCGATGGCAATGTAACCCTCCGCGTAGATAAGAATATGGTTGTTGCCGACAACTCACAGTTGCAGAAGTAATCTTTGCTTCTCGCACTCAAATGGAGCCTACCTAACTATTTTTCATTTGTTAGGCAGGCTCTATCTTTTAGAAGAGACTTATACTCCATTGCATTCAATATTGACAAAAACGGCAATAAGGTTTTATAAAACACAAACACAATGAAACGAATTTACGCAACTATTATTTTCATAGTTTTTAGTTTTCTCTCCACATATAGCTATTCACAAGACTATCTATTAAATGGACACGAATTGTATAACAAAGGAGAATATTCAGATGCATTAACTAAATACAAAGCTGCATTAGCCGTTTTACAAAGCCAAGACGTATCTGAAGCAGACCGAAACTATAGTGAGATTCAGCGTTTAATTGTTAGGACAGAAAAATGTGTTAAATTAATGGAAAGTGCTAACTTATATTATAACACAGCTAACAATATTGAAAAATATTTGAAAGCTAAAAGTACCTATCAACAAATTTTGGCTATAAATACCAATGATTCTTACTCTAAAAAACGAATAAGTGCTTGCGATGCAAAAATAAGACAACTTAAACATATTGCATCCGATAACGCTCTATGGAATAAAATCAAAGAGGGTAACACAACCAAAGAGCAGTATGAACAATACATATCTCAATTCCCTAATGGAATACACGTTAATGACGCAAAATCAGGAATTAATAAGATTGAAAATTTAGGTAAAGCTGACGAGATTTTTGAAGAAGGAAAGAGTCTTTATAACGTTAGAATGGATGATGAAGCCGTTGAGAAATTCCTCGAAGCAATAGAGATGGGTAGCATTAAGGCCATCAATGGTCTTGGAGTTTGTTATCTAAAAGGCAGAGGAGTTAGCAAAAATATCAGCGAAGCATTAAAACTATTTCGTAAAGCCGCAGCGCAAGGTGACCCGAATGGGCAAAATAATATTGGAGACTGCTATTTAAATGGGGTTGGTGTCAATAGAGATTACGCAGAAGCCATAAAATGGTTTCGCAAAGCAGCAGCACAAGGTAATGCATTGGCCCAAAACAATTTAGGATTTTGTTATACTAGAGGTTTGGGCGTTAACCAAAGCTATACAGAGGCACGCAAATGGTATGAGAAAGCTGCCGCACAAAATTATGCACAGGCTCAACACAATTTAGCCTTATGCTATTACAAGGGTTATGGAGGTCCTCAAGATAAAGAGGGAGCTATTAAATTATTCAGAAAAGCTGCTAGACAAGGACATCAAGATGCAAAAAACAGTTTATCACAAATCGGAGAATCGTGGTAAAACACAGTTGCAGAAGTAATTTTTGGCATACTGCAAAAACAACTGCCGACTACTCTTCGTGGTCGGCAGTTTTATTTTACTTGCGGTTAATTATTTGACTGCAATATTATTTGATAACCGTGATAGAGACATAAGGATAAGCACCCGACTTAACAGGATGGTCATTTAGGAAGAAGCTATGCTCCACGCCGTGTTGTCCAACCTTCGTATTCGTATAAGTGAAGGTATTCCGCGTTCCATCACCCCACTCTATCCCAAAGGAATCAGACTCTACCCAAGGACCACCCTCAAACTCACCGACATAAATGCGGTATTTGCCATCGATTTTCTGCAACTCCATACCTTCAAAGTGCGGCATATAGACGCGTGTAGCTTGTGGCTCCGTTTTAGGGTTTAGCACATAGGTCTTTTCATCGTAATAGAGAGTGATAGCATCCAAATCAAGCGCGCCTTCATTCTCCACATTAAGCAAATCAACACCCTTGGCATTCTCCACAGAGATATAAAACTCCACTGGGGCATAATCAACAAATAAAATCTCATCTTCATTTTTATCACCACACGATGTAATCGCAAACGAAAGGCATAAAGCCATCAGCAAATAAATATTTCTCATAAAGCCCAATGTTTAAGGTTAATACTCACTACAAAATTAAAAAAAAAATTAAACCTCCAAATTTTCAGCGCATTAAATACATATAGTGCTATAATTTATATTATTTTTTTTGGCAACTCCACCTCCACTGCTGTGGGGAACATATAACGCAAATCGCCTCGCGCAGAGAGTGTATGCTGCATCATCGCGCGGGTGCGGCGAAGCCTGCCCTTAAACAGTTGCTCGCCCTTGTAACGCACCTCGACAGGCTTGTCGAGATTACACATCTTGTCGTTAAGATAAATCGTCAGGCGGGTATAGTCGCACTCCTCGATATCAATCACATTGCCCTCGCGTGACACAACTACCCTCTTGCCGTGCTGGCACTCATCCTTGGGAGCTGAGAGCCAATACATCGCATCGCGCACAACAAGTTCCTGTCGCCAAACAACCTTTTCGGGGTATGGGTTGCGGCGAAATTGCGCTATCCAGGGGACTGCGAGAGTATCAATGCGCTCCATCCAATGACCCTTGCCTTTGATGATATGGGTCTCGTGGATATACCCCGCCTTATCGCCCTGCTGCAATGAGTCCATTATAGCGCCGTGCTTCACAGCCAAGCGATTTCTGTCGTATGCTGCATCGTGCTCGCCCATCCATATCATATAAGGTGTATTACGCAGATTTACCTGCGAAGCCTCGCCAGGGTGTCCCGCCATCATCGAGGATGCCGCCCACCTATCAGCCATACGCGGAGCCATACGCCACACGCCATCGCCACCAGCCGAGTAGCCCATAATATAGACCTTGTCGGGATTGACATCCCACAGCGCTACCGCCGCCTGAATCAGTTTTTCATAGAGTTCGTCAATACCCTCCTGAAACCACATATTCCACGCATCCCAGGGTGCGCGAGGAGCAACATAGACACCCTCCTTGGGTTTGTAGAGATACATCTGATTGCGCCATTGCTGGTTATTTATCTCCTCTGTTGTGCCACCACCGCCGTGCAATGAGATATAGAGACTACGACCATCATAGGGCTTCTCGCCATATACAAACGACTTAATCTTCAACTTGAGGTCGCCCGACTCAAAACACTCGTTATCAACAGCTTGCTTGTGTTCCGTTCGTATCTTATCGAGCCAATCCGCCTCTATCTTTTTCGCCACATCAGCACAGCGAGAAAAAGAGAGCGCACGCTGCGCGTGTAGATTACCGCATGCGCACAACAAAACAATGGTTAGAAATAATTTACGCATAACTACAATTCATCTTCTGTCTTAAACTCCATAAACCCAAATTCGTCGCGCGCCCTATCCTTCGGAAAGAGGAAATAGATGCACGTTGCCGTAGTGCATAGCTCGCCGTGCGCATCGAATATCTCCACCCCAATCTCTATCACATTACGCATCTGCTTCACAACACGCGCACGCAACGAGATTGCGCCATCGCTAATCAAAATTGGCTTTTTATACTTTACCTCCATTCGCGAAGTCACACCGCTTGTCTGGAACTTACGGAACACGACCCAGCTCGCTATCTCGTCGGCAAGCGTCGCCTGGATGCCTCCGTGCAGGGTGTTACGCCACCCCTGAAACTCCTCACGTGGATGCCAATGGCTCACTATATCCTCGCCATCCTCAAAGAACTCCATTCGTAAGCCGTGATGGGAGTTGGGGTCGCAACCGTAGCAATGGTATGTAGGCTCGCCCGCCCAGGGGTTGATAATCTTCTTCATAATTTAATACTTTATAATCACATCACCCATCAGACCGCTATGATGATAACCAGCATTTGCCGCAGGACCTTCAAGAGTCCACGTCTTGCGCTCCGCCTCGGGACGTCCTGCATCGTAAACCAAACGATTATACCAAGTGCTTGTAACCTCTACTGTAAGGGTATTCTCGCCCTGCTGAACGTAATCGGCAATATCAACCTTATAAGGAGGATACCACAGCGTAGCGACCTCTTCGCCATTGAGCTTAACAACCGCTATCATACTTACCTTGCCCAAGTCAAGTTCTACACGCTGACCACGTGATACATTATCGAGGTTAAAGGTGGTTGTATAGGTTGCCGTACCAGAGAATGAGCGACCCTCCTCGTCCTCAATCAAATCCTGCCATGACTTAAGCAGCGAGGTTGTCATCTTCGCTGGTGCGCCCCAACCCTCGGGGAACTCAACCGTCCATTCGTCGTTAAGAGCGATTGAATTCTTAAGCTCGGCTGGTGCCTCTACGTTGTGAGGTTTCTTATTTGTTTCAAACACAACAAAGTATGAGCTGTAACGTGGTAAATCGAGATTGATAGTTGTATATTCGCCATCGGTTGTAGAAGCCACAGGCAACATCTCGCCCGTTGCTGGATTCCAAAGCTCTACGCGACCTGTGGCGTGGAATTTAACATCACCATTGAATGATGACTCCTTCTCTGGAGTTACGAAATACCAATCAGCACCCTCGGTCTGGCGGTGCAGCCAGCGGATATCGCCTTCGACATCTGCCTCCATTTCAAGCATTGCAAGAGCCTTGTCAATGGTTACGCCCGACAGCACCTTACCCGCGCCTACTGCTGTGATTTCGCCTGCCTTCGCATTACCCCAGATAGCATCGACTGCCGCAGCAAAGCGCTTCTCGGCATTTGCTGCATCACGCAATGTCGCAACACTCTTTGGCGCATCGGCAACAACCACTGCGCCCTGCTCTATCATCTGCTGCAACTTCTCCAAAGTCTCTGGCAACATTCGCTTGGTGTCGGGAATCCACATCATACGATAGCGCAGGCCCTCGGGAGTTACAATCTCGCCATTCTCTACCGACAGGCGATTGAGCAAAACATCGGGGTTGCAGTAATCGTACTTATATCCTGCTGGGAATGGATGGTCCTGGTCGGGACGATGAGCAACCTCATCACCCAAATACCACAACACATCCGCCACATGGTTACCACGCTCCAGCATATAAGAGCAACGAGCGAGATAGGTTGTAAACTCCTTCATATGCTTCCACCAAGTCTGACCACGCAGGAATGGAGTACCGATACGTGCGCCAAAGGATGTTCCTGGCTGCTTGTAGTCAATCTGTGGGTTGTGGGTATAGGTGTGGAATACGGTATGGGTTACACCCTCCATTGCGTTGAAATCGGCAACCTCCTTCAGCATATCCCAGTGCTCGTCCCACGTTAAATCAAACGACGTGAGCGACTCCGCCGCAACGCGGGGCTTGCCATAAATGCGAGCCGCAGAGGCTGTGGGTCTAATAGGCTTAAACTCCAGCGCACCTACATAAGAGGGTTTGAATGGCTGCCAAAACTCGCACATAGGGATGTCAGCATATTTATAATACTCCATACAATCGGCAGGAAATACATCGCCCGCAGAGGTTTCGTATCTAATCAACAGACCCTGCTCGTGACCCAAATCCGCCATTCGCTTGTAGAACTTATCCACAAACAGACGACCTATATTATTACGCCAATCGAGCAAGAAACGAGAAGTAGTCTCAACATCATCCACAACATAACCCCACAAGGCTGGTATCCAACGGCGAAGGTCGTAACCAGAATACTCTTTGAACTCCTCCTCCATCTTTGGAGTCCAGGTCTGCGAATAGCACTCCCAGCTATCGAGCAGCATACTCTGCAATAAGCCGCCTTGCAGAGCGCCACTTGCCAAACGTCCAATATATCCCGCAAAGTGAGCCTCGGGACCTTCGGTCGAGAGCTTATCGCACTCCCATCCTGTGCCCTCGGGTGGAGCGGGAGCATTTCTTGCGCCCTTATTTACGTGACCCATACGCAGAATGGTCCAACCATTATTATTGGGCGCAGTCCACTTCAGATTGCCCTCCGAGTCCATATACTGCGAGATATCTATCACCTCATCGCCCTGAATACAGCTCTCCTTGGGGTGAACAACATCATCGCCCGTACGCTCATATGCTCGCAGAGTCCACGCAGTCTCCGCCTCCCAATTATTTTTGCGAGCACCCGTGTAGAAGTAGATGTTTCCGAGTGGAATATCGTGTGCCGTCTGAACCTCAATTCTGAACTTGGCTGTTGGAGCAACCTCCGAACAGGCAAATGTAAGGTGACGGTAATCCTGCCAATTGGTTTGAGGTATATCGGCATCAACTATCGCCTGACGTGAGCCGTCATTCATAATAGCATAGACCGAGAAATGGATATCGGGCTCGTAGCACCACTGCTGGTCATAAGGAGCAAGTGGAGGAAACTCAACACCACGAACGACCACAGGCTTCTCAAAAGTAAGCTCTGCCCAATGAGTCTCGCCACCACGAGGGAAAATAATATTTTTTCCTACGAACAAACCCTCCCACGCGTGGTCGCCACTACCCTTGACACTCTTTGGAACAAGAGGTTTTCCAGTATCATTCTTTGGCGTAGGGAAAGCAACAACGGCGATATCACGATAATCACGCCAATCCTCAGCACTTGGCTCGCCAACAGGCAGTTTGACATTTACCTCGCCACCCTGCACATCGGTGCGAGAGTGCACCAAATCGCGCATAGCATTCTCGGGCTTAATCCAAGGTCCGCCCGACATTGCCCAGCCTGGGCAATTCTGCATAGTAAACGATAAGCCCAAACGCTTACACTCTTCGGCGGTGTATTTTACGGCATCATCCCACTTCTCGCTCAAGCAAGTGATATCTTCGCCTGTCTCGGGCCACTTTCCACCAAACTGACCATGAAAGAGATGAACACCCGAAATACCAGCATCTGCAATAGCCTCCAAGTCGGCAGTAATACCCTCCAGCGACACATTTCCACCAATGAAATGAAACCACGTCTCGGGGTAATGCACCTTTTCAGGCGAAACAAAGAGTTTACGGTCTTTTGAATCGAACTTGCGGGCAAGTTGCTTTTTATCGGGCAGCATACTACTCTCTTCGCCACCACACGACACCAGCATTGTACCACACCACAGCAACGCCGCAAGTGTAGATATGGGAATTAGTCTTTTCATTGCACTAATATTTTTTCAATTTTAATATCGAATATACACTTCACCCATCAAACCACTATAATGGTAGCCCGAGTTTGCACCAGGACCTGCGATTGTCCACGTCTTGCGCTCCGCCTCGGGACGTCCTGCATCGTAAACCAAACGATTATACCAAGTGCTTGTAACCTCTACGCTGAGGGTATTCTCGCCCTGCTGAACGTAATCGGCAATATCAACCTTGTAAGGAGGATACCACAGCGTAGCGACCTCTTCGCCATTGAGCTTAACAACCGCTATCATACTTACCTTGCCCAAGTCAAGCTCTATGCGCTGACCACGTGATACATTATCGAGGTTAAAGGTGGTTGTATAGGTTGCCGTACCAGAGAATGAGCGACCCTCCTCGTCCTCAATGAGATCCTGCCAAGACTTAAGCAGCGAGGTTGTCATCTTCGCTGGGGCTCCCCAACCCTCGGGGAACTCAACCGTCCATTCGTTGTTAAGAGCGATTGAATTCTTAAGCTCGGCTGGTGCTTCTACGTTGTGAGACTTCTTGTTGGTCTCAAAGACAACGAAATAAGAGCTGTAACGTGGTAAATCGAGGTTGATAGTTGTGTATTCGCCATCAGTTGTAGAAGCCACAGGCAACATCTCGCCCGTTGCTGGATTCCAAAGTTCTACGCGACCTGTGGCGTGGAACTTAACATCACCCTTGAATGATGACTCCTTCTCTGGTGTTACAAAATACCAATCAGCGCCCTCGGTCTGACGATGCAGCCAACGGATATTGCCTACGACATCAGCCTCCATTTCGAGCATTGTAAGAGCCTTGTCAATGGTTACACCTGACAGCACTTTGCCATCACCAACGGATGTGATTTCACCTGCCTTCGCATTACCCCAGATAGCATCGACTGCCGCAGCAAAACGCTTCTCGGCATTTGCTGCATCACGCAATGTCGCGACACTCTTTGGAGCATCGGCTACTACAACTGCGCCCTGCTCTATCATCTGCTGCAACTTCTCCAAAGTCTCTGGCAACATTCGCTTGGTGTCGGGAATCCACATCATACGATAGCGCAGACCCTCGGGAGTTACAATCTCGCCATTCTCTACCGACAGGCGATTAAGCAACACATCGGGGTTGCAGTAATCGTACTTATATCCTGCTGGGAATTGGAACTTCTGGCTCGGTTTGTGACCTATCTCGTCGCCCAAATACCAAAGCACATCAGAAGTACTCTGACCACGCTCCAACATATATGAACATCGAGCAAGATAGGTAGTAAGCTCACGCATATGCTTCCACCAAGTCTGACCGCGCAGGAATGGAGTACCGATACGTGCGCCAAAGGATGTTCCTGGCTGCTTGTAGTCAATCTGTGGGTTGTGGGTGTAGGTATGGAATACGTTGTATGTCACACCCTCGACATAGTGATAGTCGGCAACCTCCTTAAGCATTGAGAACTGCTCATCCCAAGTCAGGTTGAATGATGTAAATGACTCTGCCGCCACACGAGGCTTGCCATAAAGGCGTGCCGCCGAGGCAGTAGGCATAATAGGTTTGAAGTTGATATCACCCACATAACCGAAAGAGAATGGATGCCAGAACTCACACATAGGGATATCGGCATACTTGAAGTACTCCATAATATCGGCAGGGAAAACATCACCCGCAGCAGTCTCATATGTGACTATCAAACCCTTCTCACGACCAAGCTCCGCCATACGGCGATAGAATTTGTTTGAATAGAGGTCGCCAATCGTTGTGCGCCAATCAAGCAGGAAGCGTGATGTTGTCTGTGGGTCATCAACTACATAACCGATAACGGCTGGCAACCAGCGACGCAACTCATAACCCGACACGCGCTCAAACTCCTCCTCCATCTTTAGTGTCCAGGTCTGGGTATTGCACTCCCAGCTATCGAGCAACATACCATTGAGCAAGCCATCGCTTAATACACCATCTGACAATTTGCCGACATAGCCTGCAAAGTGAGCCTCGGGACCCTCGGTCGAGAGCTTGTCACACTCCCAACCTGTGCCTGATGGTGGCGCAGGGGCATTCTTTCGTCCTGCATTCACATGACCGAGTCGCAAAATTGTCCAATCACCCTCGGTTGGAGGAGTCCACTCGAAACGACCATCTTTAGAGAAATACTCCGTCACATCGACAATCTGGTCATACTTCAGATACGCCTCGGCTGGCTGCACCAAATCATCTGCCGTGCGCTCAAAGCCTCGCAGTGTCCAGCAAGCCTCCGACTCCCAACTATTCTTCATAGCCATAGTTAGCAAATTAAGGCGGCTGATATTCATATTATAGAGATTCTCAATCTCAACGCGGTACTTCACTGCATCCTCCACAACCTCACACGCAAGGCTCATCGTCGAACCATCCTGCCAATTTGATTGAGGCATAGGGGCGTCAAGTATCTTTGTACAATCACCCTTCCTATCATATGCAAATACTTTGACTGTCACACCTGGGTCATAGCACATATTGTGATTAAATCGCTGCACAGACGATAGTTGCAAGGTACGGATTGCCGTAGGTTTGTCGTAACTTACCTCGACCCAATTAGCACCATCTGATGCAGGCGAGAGTCTAATCTGCTTATTCTGAAGAATTGGTTTCTGCCACTCATAATTGCCGCAGCCCACAATCTTCTTTGGCTGGGGGCGAGAGTCGGCCGCACCAGCTGGGGTTGGGAACGCCAAAACAGCAATGTCGCGATAATCGCGCCACTCCTCGCGGCTGGGTTGTGGTTGTTTAAGTTCGGTGCTTACCTTCTCGCCACCCTTGACAATCTGGGTGCTTGAGACAAGGATACGCATAGCATTCTCGGGCTTAATCCAAGGTCCGCCCGACATAGCCCAGCCTGGGCAGTTCTGAATGGTGAAATTAAGTCCCAAGCGCTCGCACTCCTCGGCTACAAACTTCACAGCATCCTCCCACTTCTCGCTCATACACTCTATATCCTCACCCGTAGCAGGCCACTTACCGCCTTGCTGACCGTGAAAGAAATGCACACCCGAGATACCAGCCTCGGCGATAGCCTCAAGGTCGGCGGTTATTCCCTCATACGATACGTTACCACCAATAAAATGGAACCACGTCTGGGGATAATGCACCTTTTCGGGCGAAACAAAGAGTTTGCGGTCTTTTGAATCGAACTTGCGGGCAAGTTGCTTTTTATTGGGCAGCATACCATTCTGCTCGCCACACGAAACCGCTGCCGCACCACACCACAGCAGCGCTGCAAGAGCCAAAAAAGAGATTAGTTTTTTCATATTTAAGTTGGATTTTCGTTTTTATTTATCAATCATCTGTCGCAATGCACGCGCAAGCTGGTCGGGGCACGATGTACCCTTACCGTGACAGTTTATGCCTTCGAGGCGGGCGATGACCTCCTCCGCCTTCATTCCGCGCACAAGCTGCGCTATGCCCTGCGTATTGCCGTGACAACCACCGAAGAACTCCACGCTCCTGACAACATCATCTTCCAAACGTATCTCGATTGCCTGCGAGCAGACCCCACGAGTGGGATAAATCAACTTTTTCTCCATAATAAAATTATTTGTTCACAGAACAAAGATAGAAAAATTAGCACAAAATATCTTTTTCCTAATCCAAAAACCGCATATTCTAACTACAATTTTGTACATTTGTGGAAAATTTAGACATAAGATGTACGACGTTATAGTTATAGGTGCTGGCGCAGCGGGTTTGATGGCGGCTGCCACAGCTGCACGAAGCGGCAAGAAGGTGCTGCTGATGGAGAAGATGGAGAAGGCAGGTCGCAAAATCCGTATCACGGGAAAGGGTCGCTGCAACCTCACAAATGCTCGCCCACCCGAGGAGTTCAAGGAGGCGATACGCACCAATGCCGACTTCTTCGAGGTAGCCTTCGCCGAGTTTAACAACAAGGCTACAATTCGTTTCTTCGAGCGCATCGGCGTGAAGCTCGAGATTGAGCGCGGTCAGCGCGTATTCCCCAAAAGCGGCAAGGCGTGGGATATTGCCAATGCGCTGGTGGACTACTGCCTTGACAACGAGGTGGAGATTGTATATAACACCAAAGTGACCGAGATACTCGCTCTGGAGGGCAAGGTATATGGCGTGATGTTTGAAAACAAGCGCGGTTTTTTGCGCAAGGAGGAGGCAGAGAATATCATCATCGCCACAGGCGGCGTGAGCTACCCAGGCACAGGCTCTACGGGCGACGGCTACATCTTTGCCAACAAGATGGGGCACACAATCGAGGAGCTACGCCCCTCGCTCACCCCACTCCGCACCTCGCACCCACAGCGCAAGTTCCTTGACGGATTGTTGCTCAAAAACATCAACGCAAAGCTATACGTTGATAACGAGCTTGTGAAGGAGGAGTTTGGCGAGATTAGCTTCTCAGACCGAGGCATTGAGGGTGCTGTGGCACTGCGTTTGAGCCGTGATGCGGTAGATGCGTTGATTGACGAGAAGCGAGTGAAGATTGTGGTTGATATGAAACCTGCTCTCATCGAGGAGGTGCTCTTTGAGCGTATCAAGCGCGAGATAGCCGAGATGCAGCCCGACGAATTCTTCTCGGAGTTGTTGCGCAAGCTGGTGCCAAAACACTTTGTTATTCCTATTGCTCACGAGCTGGATATTCACTCGAAGAACTACATTCGCAAGCTAACCGACACCGAGATACATCGCTTGATAAAGGTGTTGAAGGGAATGGTATTCCCAATTACCGACTACGCTCCGTTTGAGTATGCTGTGGTGACGGCGGGCGGCGTGAAGTGTGACGAGGTGAACAAATACACGATGGAGTCGCTCAAGGTCAAGGGTCTATACTTCGCTGGCGAGGTGCTCGACCTGGATGCCAACACGGGCGGATACAATATGCAGATTGCATTCTCGACAGGTCGCCTGGCGGGACAACTAAAGAAATAGCAGATGAAAATCACAGGGCGAAACATAAAACGCCGCTTGTATGGCTTACGCAACCTCACAAGCAACCTGAAACGCGGACGTTACTGGCGTGGGCACGGGGTACACTCTCCGTTTGTCTATGCTATTGTGCGCGAGGTGTTTATGTGCCGCAAATTAAAGAGTGAGCAACGAGAACTTTACGATGAGTTGATTGCTCTGCAAACCCCCAAGCGACGCGCCATCGAGCTGCAAAACTTGCTTGAGCATTGCCACTACTCCACCTTCGCCATAGATTGCACGGCGGAGCAGATGGAGGGCAAAGATATGGTCATCGCAACTCTCAAATGTGGTGATGAGCAGCTACGACAGATGGCAGCCAAAGCCACCGAGCTGCGCACTACGCTCTGCATCCTCACGCCTGCCTACGACCGCGAACGTGACGAGTGCTGCAAGGCGCTGGCGGAGGAGCACCAATGCACAAGCGTCGATAACCGAGGCTATCTGCTACTATTCAACAACCATCTTCCACGACAAAAATTCAGACTATGAAAGTATATACTAAATCGGGCGACAAGGGTCGCACATCACTCATCGGCGGCGAGCGTGTCGAGAAATTTGACCTACGCGTGGAGGCGTACGGTTGTGTGGATGAACTGATGGCCTTCACCGCCCTACTTGCCGACAAGCTGATGGGCGAGGAGAAATTTTCGACCTACGAGGCACAACTGCGACAGATTGAATGTCAGCTGATGACCGTAGCTGCTCTGCTTGCTGTGGGCAAGGGTGGCAAGGACAAGGTTGCGGGATTGAACTGCGCTGCCACCGAGGAGCTTGAGAAGCATATTGACGCTATGCAGGAGCAACTGCCAGCAATCACCAAGTTTACCATTCCTGGCGGCGATGAGCGCATATCGCTCTGTCACGTCTGCCGTACTATTTGCCGCCGCACCGAGCGTGCTGCAATATGTGCTGGAGCATCGTTCGAGGTGGATTGCAACGCCACAACGTACCTAAATCGTTTGTCGGATTACTTTTACCTGCTGAGTCGCACACTGACACAACTCACCGCGACCGAGGAGATAGAATGGCGACCATAATGTGTCCAATAAAAGTACTTTTTTGACCTACTTATCAGCAATTTAGCGTTTTCGATAAAGATTATATCGCAAAGTGTTTGCAATTTACAATTTTTCTGTATCTTTGCGCCGCAAAAAGCCAGATAGGCTACCAATCGGAAACAATAATTATTAAATAAAAGCGAAAAGTATGTATTGGACATTAGAGTTAGCCTCAAAGTTGGAGGATGCACCTTGGCCAGCAACAAAAGAGGAGTTGATTGACTACGCTATCCGTTCAGGTGCGCCATTGGAGGTATTGGAGAACTTGCAGGAGATTGAGGACGAGGGTGACATCTACGAGTCAATCGAGGACATCTGGCCCGACTATCCATCAAAGGATGATTTCTTCTTTAACGAGGAGGAATATTAGACAAGACTATCAGCATAAATAGCTGATTATCATTTGATTAAATTAGCAGATTTGGATAACTCACATTATTCAAATCTGCTTTTTTTATACATTTTTCGGTATCAAATTTCACTATTAGTTACTCATTAGTTACTCACCCGCTATTCGCAAAAGTTCCAAAGAATATATACATTTTTTTGTGATTTTTTTTGCCGATTTTACTGTAGTTTTCACCCTTTTTTGTTATATATAAATATACGCAATTGTATAATTAAGTTGGTGAAAAATAACAATTTAATCAGTATATATTATGGGTAAAATGCAATCTCAATTTCCTGTGGGTAGTTTTTTTGTAGAGGTGGTAAAGACGGCAAAGGTTACATCGGTATTCGATACTTTGTCAGAGGTCGATATGCAAAAAAGTCAACAGGTATCGAAATTGACACAAAGATGTGGGATGACAAAGGACAGAAGATTAAGAGTTCAACAAATCCTCGCATCAACAATGTAGTGAATAACAAGAACTTAATGTTGCAAGAGTTTAAGAACAACATTGATCAGCAAATTAGTAGTTATGAGGGATTGTTAACATACGAGGTTGTGAGTCAAATTCTCGGTGGTAACTTAAAAACAAAGAATAGTAGAATCAAAGAGATAGATTTTATTGAGTACTGCAAAGAGGTTTGTCAGAACAAATACAATCAAGGCAAGGTGTCATATTCGTATTTGTATAACAAGACATTGGCAATCAAGCAATTCAAGGAGTTTTTCAAATCAAAATATGGTAGAAGTATAATTTCGATTTGCGATATCAATTCAAAGTTGTTTGAGGATTACAAATCATATCGAATTACTATAAGGGGTAACAGTCCAGAATCCATCAACAAATGTTTATCACCGTTGTTTGATGGTGTCAAATCATTGTATGAAAACGGATTGATAGATTCATTGGTATATGCAAGTGTGTATGGTAAGTACCTATCAACGAAGAAAACTGCATATAACCCCATTGTTGAGGATAAACAAATTCGATATCTAACCCCTGAACAGTTGAATGAGTTTGTGAACATTTATCACAATATGAAACGACAACGAACATACGAGATAATGCAGATGTTTTTGTTTTCGGTAAATACGGGATTGCGAGTTAGTGATATTGTAACACTCGAATGGAATCATATCGATTTTGCAAAGAAGATTCTCAAAAAGAATATGGTTAAGACAAAAGAGATTATTGAAATCCATTTGAACAAACTAGCAATGGATATCCTCAATCAGTGGAAAAGATATAACCGCAATCAACGATTTGTATTTGACTTGATGAACGAAGATGTTGATTTCAATAACCGAGATTATGTGTTCAAAAAGATTGCATCGAAAAATCGAATCATTCAAACAAGTTTGCATTCGGTTGGTGTGAAGATGAATTTGCCATTTAGTTTGTCACTCCACCTTGCAAGACATAACATCTCTTCTTTCTCGCTGAAAACAAAATATTAACAGAATTTGAATTCGCGATAGGTAACAATTTAGAAACAAGCGAAGTTCCTTTATCTGTTTGATTTTGCAATATTGAAAAGAACGCTTTTTTCAGAGTACTAAGGTAACTATTTATTTTGAAATGGATGTAATTTATTAGTCAAAATGTCGATAACCAATAATTGGCTACCGACATTTTCATTAAGGGTTTAGTTTATTTGAATATTACCTTTTTGAAACCACATTACCTTGTGTATCTACCAAGTACCAATCGTAACATTCAGGATCTTGCACCTCAAACAAATCTTTTGAGAGCATATTGATATCCGAGTAGATTGCAGGCGTGATAGGTTCGCCTGTGATACGGTTCATAATACCGTAACTATTCATCACCTCGTACTTCACAAAGTCCGATAATTCATAATCAAACTCAGCACTATCATCGCCATATGCAATTGGATAACAGAATGACTCTTCGGTGGAATCATACATAAATTGTTGTACGATGTTACCATCAAAGTCCACCTGCCACATACGTCCTTCATTTTTCAGAACAAAGCCTCTATCTTTAACAATATTTATATCGTCATACTCGGCAGGATACAGCTCCTTTCCTTGGGGTGATATTACTCCTATCTTATCTCCGCTGCTACAATATCGATAACCACTTGTTTCAGGCTCATAGATAGCGTCATATTTTGGCTCAACCACCCACCGACCCAATGTATCGATTAGGCCACACTTGCCCTCCAGATTAGGTATTACGCATAAATCATTGATAAACTGGTATTCAATTTTTATTACACATTTTCTACGTCCCCCATTCAGGAAACCATGCTCAAATATTCTTCGTCCATTATGATCTATAAAAAACACCCAACCGTCCGATAATACCGCACCTTTACCCTCGGAAAAGTTCCAGGCTCCATCCCACTCATCACGAGCCTCAAAGCATATTCTACCATTATTAATGTCTATATATCCACGACTATTTGGCATAGCGTAGGCTACTAAAT
Source organism: Rikenellaceae bacterium (assembly GCA_015059905.1). Taxonomy (GTDB): domain Bacteria; phylum Bacteroidota; class Bacteroidia; order Bacteroidales; family Rikenellaceae; genus Alistipes. The sequence continues at coordinate 2,916 of SUZN01000002.1, read as the reverse complement.
AATCACGTTTAGGGGTCTCGGCTACCCAATAAATCTTGTCCGTAGTGTATTTGTTTCTACGAGAGTCATATAACCTAACAGTCTGATCATTAAAAGCATGCACTTCTATATCGTCGGTCAATGATCTATCATTCCAATAATTACGCCCATATTTATTGTCATAAATATCATATGCTATTGAGTAAATGTACCCAATACAGGTAACACCTCCAATAGCTATCAATAAATAGCGAAACCACTTCGAGCGATTCTTCCACCAGTTACGAATTGTACGCCAAGTAAGGCGACCAAAAGCAAAAATTGCTGTGAAAATCAAGGCTACCACACCAAGCAGTGCCTGAAAAATTTGAGTCAGTCGTTTCATCGTTATTCTGATTTTGCAAGTTCTTTGTTATTGTTCATATTGGCTGTAAGATACATTACAACGCAGAGGAGCAGGAACAACACCACTGAGCCAGCGAGCAGTGCATAAGTCTCCATTTGAAGCAGCATATAGTTCAACGCATAGACTACTGCTACAAATCCTCCAAGGACATAAGCACTACGGCTCTTCAAGATGGCTCTGAAGTAGAACATCAGTGCACTTGTTGTCATCAAGGCGGCAATTATGTACGCCACGCCAAAGGTCATAAACTCGGAGAATGCTACTAACAACGAGTAGAACAACACGAGCGACAGCCCTATTACAGCATACTGTATAGGATTAATCTCCTTGCGAGTCAGGAACTCCACGAACAAGCCTGCTACGAAAACAAGAATGATGATGAGCATTCCATACTTTGCCGAACGCATAGACTGCTGATAAGGGTTAGCAGGATCCACGAACTTGACACCCATATCATCGTAGCTCGAGCTATTGAAGCTTGACACGCTCCAAGTGGCATTGAATCCATCGTCCTTAACCTCTCTGGTATTTGGCAGCATTGCCCCCTGGAAACTTGGGTGCGGATAAGATGAACTTATAGCCACCGTGGTATTTCCATCTCTTGAAGGGTTAAAGAAGAGTGACTCTGTACCTTTTAGGTCAAAGGTAAATGCAAAATCAATGATATCACCAGCCTTCGCACCCTTTGGAAATACAACATTGGCAACAAACTCTTCCGACTGACGGCGAAGTTCAAAGGACCCTCCGCCAAAAGTCAGCAGCGAAGGGTTGCTGAACCCCTTAATGTCAGCCACCTTAAAGCGGAACTCATTATCCCTTGCAACAACTGATTTCTCAGTGATTGGTAGCTTGCCGGAGATCTTAACCTTGGAGTTGTAAACAATCACATCATAAATCGAGCGATGCAACACATCGGTTTCAACATCTGCCGTGTAATCCACCTGTGAGCAATATGAATCATAATCCTCCACATAGGTCTGTTTGCCGCTTGGCTCAATCTTCTTGTCTACCGTTTTTGTCTCTACTACATACGACTCCAAATAAGGAGCAGAAACGGTTTGAGGTTTGGCATAAGAGTTTGCCACCTCCATTGTAACAGAATCTTTTGTCTGTTCGCGATCTTCAATCACCCCCTTAATCATCGCCAAAGGGATAAGCAATAGAAGTGAAATAGCTGCAACAAGGCTGACTTTTATCGCTGTGCGTTTTGCGTTTGAGTTTACTTTTGTTTCCATAGCAATATCTTGTTAGCGTATATTAATACTCGTCATCTTCATTAAAGAAATCACAATTATCCTCAACTGCTGATGACATACCTTGAGCAATCTTACTGAACCAACGAGAGCGTGATTTACCAAGTGTGCCACTCAGTTTTTTCATCCCGCAATCCGAAGCCTCAAAGTGCATCACATTAGTAATCGAAATTGTAGCAGCCACAGCCTCTACATCCTGATTTGCCCCCATATAGGCAAATACCCAACCTTTGGCCTTGAGCTCGTCAACAAGAGCCTTGATAGCCTTCCCGCTGTACTCCTTCGAAGCGTTCTCGTAGCCGTCGGTTACAACCGTTACAAGCACTTTATCATCCTCGGCAACCTTTGGAAGAAGAGCGTTGAGCGACATGCCCATTGCATCGTAAAGTGCAGTGCAGCACTTGGGTCGGTAAGTCTCGGCAGTGAGTTCCTTTACCTCCTTAACTGGTACACACTCATAGACGGTCTTTACATCGTCATGAAATGTAACAAGGCTCACAATGTGCTCCTGGTCCTCGTACTTCTCTGCAGCAGCACGGATTGACTGAATCGTTTCGTTCACGCTGTCAATGGCAGCCTTTTTGATGCTCTGCATAGAGCCACTCTCATCAATGATAATGAGATTGAAAATTCTTGTCTTCATAAGTTTATCGTTATTTGTTAAAATATTATCCTTCTATAAGTTCATACTCAACACCAAACCACTCATTGAGCGTCTCCTCAACCTTTGCATTAATTTCAGGAGTGATCTTATCTTTGATTTTCTTATAGACATAGAGCATTGCTACGCCATCATCCAGGATGCCCAAGAACTTATAGATAACACTTGGTATGAAGTCCATAGGCAGAATAGTATAGATAATGGCTGCATAGATGAGTACACGGTCAAGGGTTGATGTATTGTCATCGTCCATCACATAGTAGAACTGCAACAGAGGACGAGTAGCCGCACGACCAGCCTTCAATGCCCAAGGTCGTAACTTATCCATAAGAGCATTAATCTTACCACGCCAATCAACATTTTTCACTCGCTCTAATAGCGGTTTTACATCCTTCCCCATAACCATATAGGCAAGAATCAGAATACAAGTTGTTATAAGTATCATATCGTTGAGTAATTTTGATTATTTTCTTATAGAGATGACAACTTAAGGTTATATCTATCGCGTCATATAAGAAAAATCCGCCAATCTAGGAAGAAAGGATTGACGGCATCGGGTTTTGAGTTTGACTATTGTCAGCTATTTCTTTACTTTCATCAAAGCTTCTTCATACAAT
>SUZN01000001.1:471311-486527 GCA_015059905.1 Rikenellaceae bacterium | reverse complement strand
CCTAACAAAATATACACATCGGAGGTAAACAATCCGTTTTACTTTCCTTTGCTGGGTATTAATACTATTGGCACTGGTGATATACTCGGCATTAGTACGGCGGCAAAGGCTCTGTCAGAAGGTCAGTTTGGTCAGTTCCCATTGTACGCCTTTACAACGGATGGCGTATGGGCATTGGAGGTGTCGAATACTGGCTCATACTCGGCACGACAGCCGATTACTCGTGATGTGTGTATCAATGCGGATAGCATTACGCAGATTGATAGCGCAGTGCTATTTGCAACGGATAGAGGTATTATGTTATTGCAAGGCTCGGAGAGTATGTGTATATCGGATATTCTTGACAGCAAAGAGGGCTTTGCCATTACAGACCTGCCGTGGGGAGAACAACTCGTAGGTAAATCGGGATTAGCGAAAACAGACTTCAATATCGTGCCTTTCCGAGAGTTTCTTGCTGGGTGTCGTATGCTTTATGACTATACGCATCAACATATTATCGTCTATAATCCAAACCACACCTACGCTTATGTGTATTCGTTGGAAAGCAAGGCGTGGGGTATGACACATAGTGATATAGCATCGAGCGTTAATTCATACCCCGAAGCATTGGCGATGACACACGCAGGCGAATTGGTGGACTTTTCGCATAGCGATGTAACGCAAGGCTTGAAAGGTGTATTGGTAACACGCCCATTCAAACTGGGTGCACCTGACTTGCACAAGACGATAGACACTATTATTCAGCGAGGGCATTTCCGAAAAGGGCATATTAAGGTGGCTCTATATGGCTCACGCAACCTTTATGATTGGTTCTTGATTTCATCGTCAATAGACCACTATTTACGAGGTTTTAGAGGCACGCCATACAAGTACTTCCGCCTTGCGCTTTTGTGCGAATTAGACCACGATGAGAGTGTTTACGGCTGTACCATACAATATACACCAAGGTTGATAAATCAACCGAGATAACAAAGAGGGGACTTCAAAACGAGTCCCCTCTTTCAACAACATTCATTAACCTAAAAAGGCGTTTGTGCGCGCCTTACTCTTCCACATCGAGCATTAAGATGGTTGCGTATCTGTTCCTCTATGCTATCCAATTTGCTCTGCCAATTTGATTGACTGCTGGGATTTGTGATGCTCATCCAGTCCGCCAAAACTCGACAGACCATATACTCGTGTACCAGTTTAGTAATTAGCGATACGGTGGATTTGGAAAAATCATCAGGCACAAGCATACTAATCTGATACTGCTCTTTGACCGAAAGACTATTATCCTGCACCTCCTCGCTATCACACGGCTCTTTGGTGTATGGATACATCATCTCTACGCACTCTGCGTGAGCGAGGTCGAGTATTCGGTTTACTCGGTCTATATTGCCGTCCTGTGCAATATCGAACACTTGATGTTTTGCGTGTTCATTATCTGTGCGCATTACATCTCCCTCCACAAAGGCATAGTTCTCTATGTCATAGAGTAAATTCTGCCTTGTAAAGGTTAGTTCGACTATCTTTGTCCTTTTCGCTATCATCCTACTAAATTTTAAGCAACGGTTGTGCGTGTCGGGCGTACTCGTTTATTGACCGCCTCGCGCAACTCTTCAAGGTTAGCAGCTGCCAGCGTTACATAGTCTGTTGCATCGTTCTTGTTGGTAATGGTAAACCAATCTCCAATAGCCGTGTTTACAAGGTATTGGTGCAATGCCGCAGAAATGGTTTCGCTGGTTGCCTGATTGAAATTGGAAGGCATAACCAATGCCAACTGGATTGTGCCATTCTTGGAGAGCAACTTGTTGGTTGCGGTGGTTCCCGACTCCTCGATATACTCGCTCAATTTGGTTTTGAGGTTCGCAAAGGCGTTGCCTAATGAGCGCAAGATTTGGTTCTCGTTCTCCTCGTCCTCGTTCGCCTGCATATGAGCGACCTCCTCGTGGTTGTTGCCAGTTTGACGACTACGCCCTGTGAGGTAAGTTTTGTTCTGTACATCATAGAGTAACTCCGAGAGGTACAGCGTAACGGTAAGTGTTTTCTTTGCCATAGTGTTTCTTATTATATTATACTTGTTAAACTGCTACTCTGCGAGGTTTTTTACGGTGGTAAATTTTACGCATCACATCGTCCATCATATTAGTAGCCTCTAATGCGTAACTATCCGCCTCGGTCTTGTTTGTGAATTTATACCACTTGCTTACGATGTAAGACACGAAGAAACTAAACAACGAGGATTGTATGCTGTCCGTCAAAGATGTGTCAAAAGATGAAGACATCTCCAATTCAGCCACATAGTTGTTGCCTAATTCTACACCGTGGCTTTCGGGGTGGCTACTGACTTTTACTATGAATTGTTTGAGTTGCTCGGTAGTAGCACTACACGCCTCTGCCCAAAAGCGTTCCAACATCATACGGTCTGCATCGGTGGTAAATATGCGCTCGTAGGCACTCTCATCACCCTGCATCTTGATACCTGCGTATGTAGTGGTCTTTGCTACCTCATCATACACATATACCTTATTTACATTCAATGTAATGTTTACCATATCACAAATATATCTAACAGATTATCTACTGCGCTTTATTTGTTAATCTATTGCGCCTCCGTTGTTCTCGTTTCTTGATGTCAAAAAGCCTATAAGAAACGCCTATCCCAACATACGGGGAAAATTTCATATCTCGTGTTACTCCTACACCCACTTGTAAACCAATACTCCATCTGCTCGGTTCTTTGTACACGATATTTGTAGTACGGTTGAAATTAAGGCTATCCAGCGATTGCTTGTATCCACTCACATACGCTGTATATCCCTCGCCCTCGTATCTCTTTTGGGTTATAGGAACCTCTACAACTACACTATCAGGAGCAATGTTCTCGCTCGTGTTCTCTGTCGTTTTGTTCGGGAAGTTATCTTCCTTATCATCTATGCCGGGAACACTTTTGCTGAAATTTGCTACACTATCCTTTTCAATTTCGTGGGTTTTAGGACTTTTAGGCTCGCTTTTGAGCGTTTTAGGTGCGCTTACTGGTAACTTTACGGCTACGCTACCCAGTGGTTTTTCCTCCTTGGGGACAGGTATTTCCACTCGCACGGTGTCATATACTTTTAGGGTGTCAGTCGATAGAATATCTCCTTTTCGTACAGCATTATTGTACCGTACACCTTGAAAGATGTTAAGACACAATAGTACCCCAATAAGCACACACACTAAAATCTGCCCTATCTTTCTCATACTACATCTATTTGTATGGGTTCTTTCTTGTCGCTTGCCTCTTTCAGTAATGCATACAATCGCTTGAAGGTGGCGGTAGAGTTCACTAACTTGCCTACACTCTTATTCTCTCCAACCAATATGCACCCTCCGCTATCCTCGGCAGTATTGCCGATGTGAATTAAGATGCCATCAAAATGAGGCACATTCAAAAGACGAGGAAGGTATCCTTTGCAGAAATTATACTGCTTGCAAGTTTTGAACTTGGGCGACTGAACCGAAAGTGTGATATAATAAGTGCCATAAGGGATTGCTGTTTGCGCAAATACTTTCTGTTCGCCCTCGTCCAACAAGTCGCCATCTTTGTTTATATCGCGCACCTTATCCTCCAAAGTGTCGCAAAATCGCTCTCCATTGACATATAGTCTGCCGATGGTGTAGTTTGGTTTGAGAGCGATGCGTTTAAGTTGCAGTTTCATATTAGTCGTTTAGTTTGTGGTAAAAATCAAGTCTTATCCTTGCATATACAGCCTCTACATTGGTGAAGGCTCGTGCATTATTCGGGTTTTCGGAATACACCTCGCGCTCAACAACCTCCGCTACCCAATCAATCCATTCAGACGATGTGAAGTGCGTTAATGTTTTGCCTCTGTATCGAGTGGTATCAAAGCGGCTGTTTCTATCTTCGTGGAGGTTACACAGCAAAGTGCGTATCTTTTGTTTGGTTGCCTCCTTATTTATGATGTTATTCTCCTCGCGCACCTTCTTGATGATGCGACAAACACGCTCCACAGACAAATCAAAGCAGGTGTTAGAGATGCTTTTTATCTGTAAGAGCGTTGTAGGACGCATACCATCGGCAATATCGTTCAAGAGTTCATTCTGAGCATTGGTAGTAGCCAACAGGTCGTCCATCACTTTGGCGTTTTTAGTTATCATATTGTCGATAATACTTTTGAACCACCTAAAAATGACAACCCACATAAGTAACGACAATACGATAAATGCCGCACCTGTCATTACTATTGCCCCTACATCACTAATGCCTTTGGCAACATCTATAACTCCTTGTACTTCATCCATCGCTACATATCATATTTATTCCAATCAACACTGTCTTTCTTCGCCCAGCCTTCTGACAATGTGGTTTGGATATACAGCATTGCCTTCGTGTAGAAGTCCGAGAACTCCTCCAAGTCTGTAAACTTGTGGTATAGTGGCTCGTCATCACTGCCAAACTTAAATGTTACAGGCAGTGTCTTACCATTGGTCTGTACCGCCAAGTCGTATGCGGCTTTATAGTTGAACTGGTTTTCCGATGATAACCACACCGACATACCATTCCACTTAAAGCCCGATAAAATCTTCTCGTCTATCTGCTTATTGTACCAACCGATGACGGTCTGCTTTATCTCGGCGATAGTAGGCAGATGGTTGAATATGTGTTCCATATACGAGAAATTGCCTGACTCCTCATTCTGTGAGAAGTCCCAGCAAATGGCATAATACCCCCTGCGCCTATTTGCGCAACGGATATAGTTCTGTTCTGCTCCCTCTACTCTGTTCATAGGTCGTCTGCTTATAGTTTAACAAAGGCGGTAGCGAGTAAAGCTGCGCCCCTTTATAGCCTCAACACTTGCATATATAGGCAAACCCTCGGCACGCATCTGGTCAAGAATGCTATAATTCTCCGAGTCGCCTGTAAAGAATTTACACTCTCTACCATTCTTGCGGCGAATATGAACGACATACTTTCCCTTTGGCTTTGTAATGTCTTCGGGATATGTGAAAGTTGGAGGCGGTGTTTCGCCTCTATCCGCATAGTTCTGTAATCTTCGCGTTGCATTCTCAACTTTACGCTCAAAGTCTTTCATCTGTGGAGAGGTAATAATATCGGTTTCAAAGTCCAATACGAGGAACTCCTCGCCCTCTAACTCACTAATGTTAATCTCTCCACAAGCAAAACGCTTTTTGCCATCGAGGTACTTGGGTTTAATACCCAAACTTTTCAGTCGTTTATACTCTTCCATACTTATTCCTGTAAGTGTCTTAAATAAGTTTCGGCAATTACCGTGTTTACATTGCCCATATAGTGAGGCAATGAGTTGTATCCTTCGTTTTGCGCTCTTTACTTTATGTAGTTTTCGAGCAGCATTCTGTTTGTTGCGTTTACGCAATAGGGTATGTGTAGGATAAATCACATAACCCAAGAAATCAAGACCGCTTTCTATCGGAAATACACGCTCATTGGGTTTTATCTCCAAGTCTATCATCTTCACTCGCTCGTGAATAATGTTGCGTGCTTCCCAGCACTCTTTCTTTGTAGCAAAGTGAGCGTCTATATCATCACAATATCTGTAATAATTCTCTACTCCCACTTTATCCTTGATGTAGTGGTCGAGGAACATAGACAAGAGGATATTACCAAAAGCCTGTGAAGACCTCAAACCAATACTCAATCCATTAGGTGTCATCCTAACAAATCGCTCTAACATTGTAAGCAAGATTTTATCCTTAAACATTCTGCGCAAGCAGAACATCATAAATTCTTGCCCGATGTTTTCATAGAACTTCCGCACATCACCCTTGTAGATGTATCGCATCTTTTCAGGGTTTTCCTTAATATCCCTGCGGATATAGTTTAGGAGGTCGTGCATACCTCGGTTTTTGATGCTTGCGCCAGTAGTGCGAATATATTTAGCATATACATACTGCTCTACAATATTCATAATGGCGTGGCAACCGATGCGCCTATATATATCTACGCTCTGTATGCGCCTCACCTTTCCTCTTTCGGTTATCTCTCGTTCATAATAACCAGCAAGACGGAATGTGCCTGTTCTAATCTCGTGCGTCAGTTGTTGTTTTACCTGCTCCTTATTATTGAGGATATACCTACCAATAGGAGTCCTTTTTCTGTCCGAACCTCGAAGCACCGTTTTAATTGAGTTTTCGAGATTTTCATCGGCAATTATCTCGTCTATAAGACCTTGATTTTTGCCAATTCTTTTCATTGTACGCCTTCAATTTTTTGGAGTCCGACTTCTTCGGCTGACGATAACGCCCCTACCAAACTCTACTCCGTGGTTTATCTTTCAGTTTTCCGCAATTCTGCGCTGTTACTGTGGCTCATCTCCCTTTGCGCTACGGAGGGTACTCGTACCCGATGTAGTAGGCAAATATGTTGTAGTTATACTCTTTATATGCAAAAGTATCTACCGAAAGCGTAAAAACACTTTTATCTGTTAATTGACTGCAAGGCGAGAACCGTAGTTCGTGTTCGCATTCGACGAGTCGTTGTTCGCATTCGCATACGCAACACCGCCATTCGCATTCGCGTTGTTGTTCGAACGGAGCACCACACGGGAGCCGGGGAGAGTCCGCCATTTGCTTTATGGGCGGTGGAGGGCAAACTGCGTTCGCCCTCGCACCACGCATATCGCTTATTTTTGGCTGGGTTATGCAAACATTCCAGCCTCCTTGAATTCACTCACGCTCTTTGCCCATTGGATTGTTCCTCTGAAGGCAAGGCGAGAACCGAGGCTCGTGCTCGCATGCGACGAGCCGTAGATCGCACCCGCATACGCAACACCGCCATACGCACTCGCGTTGTAGCTCGAACGGAGCACCACACGGGAGGCAGAACTACTGAACCATTGATAGTCGCAATAGTAAGTAGAGGAAGAACCACCACAATGTGAGGCAATAACATCCATAAACCTACCATTACGCACTCGTATAATGTATTTGTCGCTGGCTGTAATGCCTTGAACTTCGCGTGTGGTACCATCAGGCATCATAATCTGCCATACAGCCGTTTTGGTCTTGCGGTTAGTGCCGAGGCTGTCGGTTACGATTGCTCCGTTACCAATGCCTACTCGGCTCATCCACTCGCCACTATCGCCCTGCCAGTTCTCGTAGCCCATAACATTGACAGAAGTGCATTTTGTTAATGACTTGTCTTTGTAATAGAAACCACCATAGGCTTCATTGTTAGGGTTGATAGTGTCTGTCATACCAAGCATATCGGTGTAACCGCAGGTAGATGCGGTATTGCCAGTGCCATAACCACATTGCTTTTGGCTATCTCGGCGACCATATTTGGCGTAGAACAGGTTGGCGACATCTTTGTGCATCTCGTAGTCGATAGTTTGAAAACCCTCGCCTCGTGCAGCCGCATACTCAATATACTCTCCTGCTGTGAGTCCATTGGTCGCTTTTACTCCGCTAATTGAGCGCATAACATCGTTCTCGTAGTTTGCCTCGTAGATTGCGCCCAAGAATTCTTCGTGGAATACCCAGTCGGGTTCTACGGCAGCAACACTTGTCGAGTAGCACTTTACGCAGTAATCGGCATAGAGATTAGTATCAATCTCCTTCGGTGCAGTAAAGTAGAACCAAACAGCACCTTCGGGCACTTCGGTAAACAAGTAGTCGCCATTAACAAAACCGTTGTTACTTGTCATCTTTATAATGCTGATAACCTTGCCATCTTCATCAGCAAACGCAGAACAATAAGTACCAGATGCAATACCTACCCAACGGATTATCTTTAACCCCTCAACATTTATCTTGTAAACATTGTAGGTGTCATAAGTCTTCAATCCGTCCTCAACATTTCCACCTTCAACAAGGTTCGTCATAGCCAGTCCCATACCATCGTGCTTGTCGAGGTCTGCCAAAGCAACCTTTACTGACTGCTGACCTGCATCCTGTGGCTCTGTGGCAAGCGAAGAGTAAGCGTGATACTTTAAGTTGTTGAGGTAATCGTTGATACCCTTATACCAGTATTCAGGCTCATACATAAAAACATCGCCCTCATCGGCTTTTGTTTCATCTCTATCGCCTTTCAAGTTCGCATCAGTACCATCATAGTATTTTGCACGATTAGTATCGTCAAGTTGGCATACAAGCATCGTCTTGTTGCCCTGATACTTTGCGAGTACAGCGTGTCGCTTTTTGAGGATTTCGAGAATGTAGCCACTCGGCTCAAAAGGAACTTCGTGCGTTTCATCAGAGAACAGATAACCTGTTTTGTTATCCATATTGCTGACATTTGCATCGTTCTCCTCGGTGTCATCAAAGCAAAGTAGTGTAAATTGCTGGTTGATAATTTGGAGGTAAGGATAGCACTCAACAATCTTGTTGTAATCCTCCTCTGCCATATAGCGAGTAAGGGTGTACTTGCCGATAAGTTCGGGTGCACCGTTCTTATTCTCTGCGCCTTTGAGATGCATCATATCCAACAATACTTGACCATCGCCTTCGAGGTCTATATCGGTTACACGAACATATTGCAATGAGTTGTTAGGAGTATTCATAATATCCTCCAATACCTTCATCGCATCGAGTTTCGGGCAACTTACAATGTTCACCGTTTGGATATTAGCATAGCCGTCAATAACGAGGTTTGCATAATTGAGGTTTGGCAATCTGTCGAACAGCAACTGCACAAGTGTTTCAGGCAAATGCATATACTTGACAATCGAGCCGACAGGAAGATTAACAGCCGTAATCTTTGAACCTTGTGCATACAATCGCTCCAATGCGCTACATCCAGTCAAGCCCAAAGAACTCTGCAAGGTCGGGCAGTTTACAACATTTATGCTACGCAACAACGGGTGAGTGCCGAGCGTAAGAGTTGCCAACTTACCAATGTAACCCTCGGTTTCGTTACCAACAACCAACTCTTCAAGCAGTTTGCACGCTCCCACAACCAGTGTGGTCGGATACAATGGCGACAAATCGCCAAGACTGCGAATGCGGTCTGCCTGATAGATGTATGTTTCGGTGTCGTTAGGCACACTATTGGCTGGGGCGGTAAAAGTGTGGCTTTCTCCCTCGCGCATCAAGCGGCTACTATAACCTGCATTGCCACTAAATCGGAAACCGAAGTACCAATCTTGCGCTGCCGTAACATTGACAGATACATTGTAAGGCACACTACTATCTCCATTAGTATTTGCACGAAGGTAAACACTGCTCTCTCGGTATGTGCCAGTGCATCGTTTAGAGTTGAGGTAAGCAAAACGCTCGTACAACATCCACTTGCGGTGCTCCTCTCGACTACCTTGTGCAATTTCAAGATAGTCTTGTGCACTGCCGTCCTCTTCCGATGCATCACCATAACTATCAATGTACTTATATTTGCCGTCCTCGTTATACACGGTTTCACTCCACATATCACTTTGCTGGGTGTTAAACCAGTACAAAGCGCGCTCGTAGGTAAAACCGCCCTGCGACACCATACGCTCGTAAAGCACATTCTTGTCTGCTTCAAGGTTGCGCTCTATGAGGTTCCATATCACGCTACTCTCGCCATTGAACACAAACTTGCCAAGAGAGTCCTTATCGTGTGGCTCTACATAAGGGTGGAACTGGTTTCTACCCTCGTTGTTGAGTCCGAGGATAGTATCGTTATCGTAGAATATCGGATAACACAAACCATCAAAGAAAGCCCACATCATATTCTTTGCGCCTTGGTCGGCACAAAGCAAACCTTCACGAATAAGGTCATAACTTAACAACGCCTCCTTGTGGAAATACTGCTGGTACTCCGCAACAAAGCGCGCGTCCATAGCCGCCTTTTCCTCCTCGGTCAAGTTCTCGTTCAAGATGTTAAGCGAAGACAGCCAATCGCAAATGCGTTTGAGCTGTTTAGGTACTCTGCCTTGTGCATAGTGCTTGAACATGTTGTCATTGTCGGGATAACGAGGTTCAAAAGCAGTAGCCCAGTATGGCGCGTGTTTCTTACCCTCTGCATCGGTAGGCAACCAATCATTGTCAAACCAATCGGGAATATCATCGCCATATACCTGCGTTTCAAAGTCGCTGGTATGGAATAGGCACATTGCGTTACCATTATTGGTAAACTCCCAACACTCTACATTGTTCTCCACGAGGTATCCCTCTGCAACCTTTGCAAGACCATCGGTAAACGAAAGATTGTCGCGGTTTGTCCAGTTCTTGTTGTATGCATCCCACAACCACAATTCGCCCTTGTCAATCCACGAGCCAGCTGCTGTGTCATACTCAACGAGGTGGCGATAATAGTTGTCGTCTGTATCATCGTCAATAAGATACATAAGGTACTCACCATCATCATCTGCCTCTTTAAGCGCATCGGCATCCGCTTGCAATTGCGCAAGAGTGCCACCATACAATAGGTAATCATCGCGGTTAATCATACCCTTGTTGTAGCCCGAAATCTTCTCAAATCCAAAAGTATCTTGCGTACTCTTGTCATTATTGAAGTTGTATTTACCTATAAATACACGAGGACTGGTTTCGCTCTCTTGGTGGAACATAAGGATAGGGAAACCGTTGATGGTAGTTCTCACGGTGCTATCTACCTTTTGCGGTGGCGTTTTGATATCGCTCTTTACAAGCACCTCGTTGATGAAGTTTGCCGCACCCGTGTTGTGGGTACCCGAACTCTCGGCAAAGTCCGCTTTAAGACAAAATGTCTTCACAGCCTTTTGTGGTACGGTATTACCCAATCCGTCAAGTCCTCGCAATGCATACTTGCTTGCAGTCGCTCCTGACTGGGTGTAAACAATATCTTCGAGGAACTTGAATTTCCAGTTCTTACGAGGATAGTATTGCGAAGATGTACCCTGCACATCATTCTGCGCCTTACCACAAGTAAAGGAGAATTCAGGATGCAATCTATCTTCATAGATAATCTTTGTATCCTTCTTCTTGTCGCCTTTATAAGAAGGCAAAGCACCAATAAATGTGATGCAAGGGATTTTCTCTACTACCTTGTCATACTCAATCTCCGTGTCAGCACTATCCTCGTTAAGGATATTGTTTTCCTCCAACTTTTGGAACATAACATCAGTATCGTCCATATCGGCAATGTAGTTGTCTATCATCTGTCGATATGCGAGTGCATTGTCATACACACGGATATTGTAGATGTCGAGTTCGCAGTCCTCGTTACCGAATGTTATACCAACAGGAGGGTTCTGCACAAAGTAGTCGCTGGTGTCATACTGAATGACATTACTCATAATTCCGTTAAGGAATAAGAATATAAAGCGTTGCTCCGCTACGCTCTGTATTACAAATCCTACACGAATACGCTCATTCTGCTTGAACTTGGTGCTTACCTTCTTTTTGAGTGCAGATTGCATATAGCACTCTTGGGCGTTGATAGCGAAACCAACAACACCCTGCAAGCAACTAATAAGAACTGCATCTTGGTCGTAGCAGTTGCTACTACTGAACTCAATCTCTATGGTCTTACCCGTGTTTTTGCAGTCCGAGGCAAACGGCATATATGGTATATGTACCTGTGCACCCTTTGCGAGGTGTAACGACACCAGTCCGTTGTCGTCGGGTTTCCATCCGCTTTGGTCGTCAAAACCGCAGTTGATAAACTCCGCCTTAACAAGATTGCCAGCCTCGTCAGTGAAACTCCAATCATCTTTGTTTGTCGCCGCATTACTTCTACCCGATGAACTCAAATAGAGTGCGAGGGCATCACTCTCGGCGTTGATTTGTGTTTCTGCCTCAGTTACGGTAACAATAAGGTCGCGCCTTGCAACACCGCAACGGATAGAGAAGGTGTATTCGTCAGCTGCCTTTGCTCGGAAACTCCAAGTTTGGCGACTGCGGTCAATCTCCATCGAGGTGTTTAACACATCATTGATGTAGATTTCAACAGCCGATGTTACACTATTAGGGTCATACACTGCAAATGGAATAGTGATAGTTTTGTACTGCTCCACTTTCTTTGCATTCCACTCGGTAGCAATAAGAATAGTGCTATTGCCACTTTGTGTAACCATAAGGTCGAAGTATAGCACATTTGATGTCAGCATTACTCCGTCCGAAATCTCTCGCTCGGCATATACTTCAAGGCTGTGTGCACCGTGCGACAATGCGTTGGTGTCGATTGTTTTAACGCTTGTTGCTCCCGAAGATGTGATTGTTTCGGTGTCCAGTGGTGCGCCATCCAACAAAAAGTTCACTACTTTCGTTCCGCTACCAGTTACCACATAGCGGAATGGGATAGCGGTGCCTTTCTCAGTGATAGTCGCCAGCGAGTAACTTGATGTGATATTCAATGTTACCACCGTCAGTTTGATGTACGCTGATTGTGCGATAATACCATCGTCAGCGGTTATCTTTACACGCACAGAGTTTGTTCCAACACTTAACCAACTGCCAACATCAAAAGAGTTGATGCCCTGAATAATATCTTTGCTCTCTACACTTGAACCATTAACAATAAGTTCAGCACGACCACCATACTGGGTATCTACATTGGTGTTGATATTGTAGTGTCGCCAAGTAAATTCTACCGCATAGGGGTCATTCTCTTTGAGAGTGCCCGACATACCGCTGTCAATTACCAATTCGATAGCAGTAGGGTTGGTGTTACCACCACCGCCTTCGGGGAGTGTTACAGAACTCATAATCTCACCCTCTGCGTCTGTTAGCGACAACTGGCGTGTTGAGGCATCTACGACCAAACCTGCGGCAAGACCTTTCTGAATGTTCTCAAACTCCTCTGTTACCGTTTGGTTAGCAATGGGATTTTGGCTCTCCTTGTCGAGTTGCTTATCTACGGTTACTTCGTATTCAAGTTCTACCGTACCTTCTCTATTAGGAGCAATTGGGTCGCTACCATTAAATGAGATTGCCTGTATTTCGGGGAACCAACAGGTTTCATCCGCCCAATCCTCAATCTTCGTTCCTACGAATTGCCAAGTCTGCCACTTGTTAGCGGCACTCATAAAGGTAATCTTACGACCTGATGTGCGCAATTCTTCGGGGATAGCCATTGCCGCAGTGCCTCGGTTGTAGTATCCCTCTGCCTTTGGCGCAATCTCGTTTACATTGACGATATTACCAGTTACGGCACCACCGCCATTACCGAAGTTTTTCCAGTTAGCGACATCGGAAATCTCTCCACCTTGATACTGCTTGCTCTCCCAGCCTCCCGAAGTTAGGTAAGTAAGGATAACGCCTCTTGCATTTTCATACCCCTGTAAAACAGCGGCTATTGTGTAATGGTTGCCAATAACAGAGTGGTTGAGAACGGCGGATAAATCCTCAAATACAATATCTTCATTTAGAAATTGGTTTACATTAAATATCCGACTATTGAGTCGTTCGGTAATTTTGCTTTGAAAATTGGTAAAATCTTTCTTTAATTGACTACCTTCTGTGCCAGGAAATGCCTGACCTGCGTTTGAGCCTAATTTTGTATTTAATGAGTTAAGATTATTAATCCCATTGTACATATAGATTTCATCCATACCGCTAACCATATATACATAAATTTTATCTTTATATGGTTTACCATCGGTATCGGCAAAATAACTTCTACCATTCCAATCGTGATAGTATATATCAGTACCAAAGGGATGAAGAAGAAATCTATTGTTGGTTGTATCGTATAATACTTCTCTACTATCATCTTCTAATGGTACAGGTACTATAAGTGTATCTGGTGCTACGATTGTTTCCACTTCATCAGCAATAAATCCCGAAAACCTCACCGTACGGTGCGCTATCTCCTCGTCTTTATTCAATCCGATAGTGGCAGCATTCTCGTTAGCGGAGGATTGTGCTGTTTGCGCCTCTTGCAAAGCCTCCTTAATACGAGTATCGTATGAGGTGAGGTCGAAGTTGCCAGCACCTCCACTCTCGCCTGTGGCTGTCCATACACCAGCCGTTACACAACGATACAATGGTGCAGGGATAGTATTACCAACCGCTGCCCATTGACCTACTTCGGGGTTTGGAATTGCAGTCTGCAATGCCTCCAAAGACTCAAACAGACCGCAGTTAGGCTGTTTGATACCTTTGGCTCGCAACATACCATCTATATCAAGGTCGCCTTTTACTCTTGCATCGCCCTCAATAGTAGCATCTTTCCCGATATGTAGATTTTTGTGAATATCAACATCGCCCTCAAAGGTTTTATTCTCCTTTGTGGTCGTTTCGGTAATGGTTGCAGCGTTTTCCCAAATTCGGTCATATTTATTCCAGCGATACTTCACACTCCCGATGGTAAGGTAGTCGCCCTCCTTGCCACCTTCGGGGTATCTCGCCCATACAGCATCAATACTGCTGAATGAACCTAAATTATTCAAGTCGCTCATTTCTGTAATTCATTACTGATGTTTAACAAAATAGTTGCTAAATCCGCCTGCCCAATAGTTAGGGCTACGAGGTACGCCGTATAGTACACTATGGCAGGTTTTAACTTATGACATAGTTCTATGTTGCCATCCTCGATTTTAGGGATTGGGATATATCTTGCTCTCTTAACATATACCTTATCGCCAGCAGCACAAGAATAAAATTCGAGTACTTGCCCGATAGGTCTTGTTACAATGGCTATGACAGGTTTCTGCGGACAACCACGAGCACCGGGAAAGCGGCTCTGTTGTCTTGCATATAATGGGTCGTCTTCTGTGATGGCAATAGAAACAGCCCTGTCCCAATCACTCATCTGAAAACTTACAAGGCGCATAAAATCATCGGGGAGATGAATATACCCTCCGCCTAATCCGACACGCTCATTCCACCCCACGCTATGCTCTATATCCTTGCCTCCCTCCAATAAGTGGAGAGGGGCACTGCTCTCAACAATACGGGCGGCATCGGCGATTTTACTCTCAATGAGTTCGTCCAAAGAGAGTGTGTCGATGTCGCCCGTGTCAAGTAGTTGAGTGCTGGTCATATTTTGGTCGAGAGCAATACGAATATCTTTCATTATTTCTCTTACCTCATATACCATAGCAATCAGTATTAGATACCCACGAACTCAATTCCATTATCGGCAGCTGCCTCCTCAATTGCTTTCTTGCTACGCAACTTGGTACGGCTAATGCCAAACTTCTCACTCAGATAATCTTTTGCATCGTCCAAGCAAGTGATGGTAATCTTTGTAACATTACCCTCTGCCTCGGTGGTGTTATCCTCCTCGGCATTAGAGTCGTCCATATCACTCTCCGTAGGATTGATAGGAGTGTTGTCGTCCGCCTTCTT
>SUZN01000001.1:0-471211 GCA_015059905.1 Rikenellaceae bacterium | reverse complement strand
CGTCCAAGCAAGTGATGGTAATCTTTGTAACATTACCCTCTGCCTCGGTGGTGTTATCCTCCTCGGCATTAGAGTCGTCCATATCACTCTCCGTAGGATTGATAGGAGTGTTGTCGTCCGCCTTCTTATCCTCGGCATTGTTGTCCTCGGCATTGTTGTCCTCGGTAGGGTTAGGGGGCGTAGCAGGCTTTGTGGTAGCCTCTACTTTCACAGGTGTAGCAGCCTTTGCCTTCTTGACAGCGGTCTGTTCTGTAAAAGTCTTATCCTCCTTAAAGAGTTTGCCGAATTTGTGGTGCTTTTCAAGAGCCTGTTGCAGGTTCTCGTCATCTGTGTAAAAGACACTACCACCACCAGTCAGCGCAGAGAATGTGATGTGCGCGCTTGCCTTATCGGAAACTCTTACCGAGAGGCTGATGTGCGATTTTGCGATGTATTTTTTCTTTGCCATATTATTGGTATTTTTAATTTGTTCTATAAAAATGGGGGCAGGCGTTTTGCCCGCCCCCTACGGATAACCTATGAACATCACATCAAAAGGAGGTGTGTGAAAAGGTGCAATGCTCAATAGGAATAGGTGGTCTGTTATCCGATTATGCTGCCTTGGCGAGTCGCATACGAGCGTGTGCCTTTGCGTAGCGGAGGTACAAGCAAGCAACCTCCTGAATAACTACGGCATCGGTATTGCGTACACCTGCCTTCTTCAAATCGAGGATATTACGGCTCCACGAGAGGTGTGTCTTCTTGGTAAGATACTCAGGGTCCATTGCGAAACCGCAATCAGACATTCCATTAGCATCGAACAACTCGTGGTGGATAGTAAGAACCTCGCCAAAGTCGGTATCCCAGCTCTTGAACTTCAAGTTCCAAACCTCTACGGTGTCCTTCAAGCGGAATTTCTCAGACTTAATCTTCGAGAATGCCGAGAGCATATCCGAACCACAGAACATAATCTTGCGCTTATTACCGATACCCGTACCAACAAAGAGGTCTTTGGTAATATCAACAAGGTTCTCGTCCGAGATAACGGCACACTTCTTCTCTGCATCCCAGTCGCCAACCTCGATGTCCTTACCAGCCATATACCAAATACCGCCAGTGAACCAAGTTGCCATACCATTCTTTGTGGTGTGGTAAATCTTATTCTTCACTCCAAACAAGTAGGTGTTCTCCTGCGAGAGTCGCATATCGTAGATGCCGTCCTCCTCAATATCGCTGAACGACCAATCAACCTCTTTTGCGGCAATCTTGTCGAAAGTGGACTGCTCAACCTGAATCATAAAGTTTTGGCAGTACTGGATTTCAGCGGTAGGAATGTTATTAAAACGACCAGTCTGTACATCCAACTCACCGCACGCCTTACCCATACGCACCAATGTGGTACCAGCAGGGATAGCAGGAAGCCAAATTGCCTGTTTCTTGCTGTCCAAGTTGCCATTTACAGCATAGACAGTAGGCATTGAGGTGCTGTCGTTTCGTCCGCATACACACAATACGAGGTCAGGAGCATTCTCATCATCTGCATCGTAAGCGTTGCCCTTCTCGTCATACTTACCCTTAACACCTACAACACGAATGGTATCATCAAGCGTGAACATATTAGGGTCATCGACCTCCAATGCAACACTTGCGCCCGATGCCTGTGCGGAAATATCGCCAGTGGTCTTGCACGAAATAGGACGGGTACCCACGCTGTAATACTTAACCTCGAAAGAGTCGCTATGTTGCGCCTTTGCGTGTCGGCTAATCTGGTCGACAGGCGTTGCCATAGGTCTAATCTTGGTAATGCGCTGGTCAATGTCCTTTGTGTAAAATTCGGGGTCGCCGTTCTCACGACCAGCCGACTCGGTTGCGATACCATCGTTGCCTGCACCATCGCCAACACTTGCGCCAGCGGCGGTCTTACCAGCATCAGGCAGTTCAGAGGCGTTAGCCATCATCACACCCGAAGTTGCTCCAAATACAATTGCAAGGAGCGTGAGCATTAAGCCCAACATCTTAAAAGATGCATTCTTCAACTTCTTCATAGTTTACTCTTTTTTTTGGTTTGACTTTATGTTAATTGCTTGCTTTAATGCGCTTCTCGTTACCACGCTCCCAAATAGTCTTGTTGTTGTCGCCCAACTGGTCAAGAACACCGAGGGAAGGTGCGCTTTGATGTTTAGGCTTACTGCTCTTGCCGTCAAGCGATGCAGTGCCATCTCCGCTTTTCTTCTTGCGCAGTTTCTCCTCAATCTTGGTGTTGCGTCCCTTAACCTCGCCCTCGTGCGATGCTTGTGCAACATCGGCATCGTGGTTTAGTGCTTTGCGTGCCATCTCAATTGTTTCAGGAGCAAACTTACCCATCACACCATCGCGTACAATAGTAATGATGAACTGCATAATCTTGTCTATCTCATCATCGCTCACGCCCTGTTTCTCCTGCATCTCTTCGAGATAAGAAAGCGATGCGGCGAGATTAGTTTGGTATGCCTCCTCATACTCCTTCTCCTTTGCAACACGCTCAACAAATTCCTTTTGAGCAGCTGCAATCTCCTCTTGGCGTTCAGGGTCGTCAATAGCCTCTTTAATCTCTGTGCCGAACTGACGAATAAGACCGATTGTAGGGTCTTCACCATTGCGCCAGTTCATCAAGAAAGATGCGGCACGAGGGTCGGCTGTAAACATATCGGAGAAAGTGCGCTCTCGCTCCTTATACTCTGCAAGTTGCTTGTCGTAATCATCGTAATCATCGTTGATTTGACCGAAAAGCGCATCGTCGTCCTCAAAAACTTTATCGGGATATTTTCCCTTCATTCTCTCCAACGCTAAATCGCGTTTTGTTTTAACGGGGTTGTTATCAGTCTTTTCCATTCTGCGATAGTTTTTAGAATTTCTTTATTGGCAAATATAGGCGTTAAAAACTGCTCCAATCTTTTATTTATTAACTCGCGTAATTCATAAATTTACAGAAGAGTTACTTGCTCATTTATTGAAAGTTATGAAACATCGCGGTTGCAAATGCGAGTACGCAGAAGAGCGAAATAATGACCTTATGCGTGCGTACATAGAAGAAATCGAGTCTTGCGATAATATAGTATTGCCGCAAGTATTCAGCCGCATTGTCAATAAGCCGTCAAAGCGTTTTTGGGTAAGTGCCGAAAGAGCTGCAATAGTAGTATCAAGTATGATGCGTGGCAATAGACTGACTTCGATGTCATACTCCACACGCAAAGAGATGTTTTATGAAATATATCGTCGTGTTGTAGAACTCAAAGAAAAATATCCAACGAGGTCTATTTACGAACTTACTTGTCAGGTGGTATTGGAACCTGCTCCTAAATTCTACTTAACTGCTGGCTCTGCAAAGGTTATTATTCATAGAACTAAAAAACGATGGTACGAGAGAAGAATGCAAAGATTGCAACGCTTGCACTGTCAGCGGTAGTCTTTATTATATATCTACTTGATGTCGATGCCTCAAATGTCGGATTGTATGCTGGCGCACCGTGGCATCATAGATTGTTGTATCATTTTGCTCACGCATCATTCCTTCACGCTTTAATGAATATATGGTGCTTGCTGTGTGTGGTTTTTAAGTTTGATGTGTCTTTATGGACTTTGCTTACGGCATTTGCGGTGGCAACACTATTCCCCATAGATACATTGCACAGCATATTTCCAAACGACTGCTTTTCAATCCCCACTATCGGACTATCAGGCGTATGTTATGCTCTTATGGGCTACATTGCATTTATGGTGCAACGCAAAGTATATTACCACTCGTGGTTAGCGTTTTACATCGCCATTGGTTTTATTATCCCTAATGTGAACGGCTGGATACACCTTTATTGCTACATAGTAGGTCTTGCAGTCGGGTACCTAAATAAGCCTATCAAATGTTAGATGCGGTAAAAAATATCCTTGCCGAAAATGCGAGGCGTCTTGCCGTTATCAATGCTCCGTTCAATCCATACACAGGTGAGGGCGCAGTAGGAGAGCGCACAAAGGTTGTCATTAAGGATTTCCCAATCCCAGTACAATGGCTACCCAATGAGATGTTGGAATACCCTCTCGTTAAGAAACTTATCAAATATGGCTCTGTGCAAGAGTTCCTTGAAAAAGAACTCAAAGTAGAAAACACCGAGGAGGATAGGTTGAAAACGATTGATGCGTTTGTTCGCATTCGTATCAAGGAGGATTTCTGCTTTTGGGCTGCTACCTATGTATATATCAAAAATAAAGGTGGTGGCGAAGATGTCTTATTCGTCCTAACTCGTCCTCAAAGGCGTTTTGTTCGCAAGTTAGAGAAACTGCGCAGAGCAGGTAAGCCGATACGATTAGTATTGCTTAAAGCAAGACAATGGGGTGGTTCTACCACATCGCAGTTGTATATGGCGTGGTTGCAACTTGTGCATCAAACTGGTTTGAACTCTCTTATCATTGCGCATCAGGGTACTGCATCCGATGAAATTAAGGATATGTTTGACCGAATGATTAAAGCATATCCTGTCGAACTATTACACGATATTGGCGAGGCTTACAACGAGAATGAACCAAAGTTGGTAGGTGTTGGTAAATCGGGCGCAATTCATCGAGTGCCACAGCGAAATTGCAAGATTAAACTTGGTACTGCTGAACGCCCCGACTCGTGTCGTGGTGGTGATTATAACCTTGTGCATTGCTCCGAGGTCGGTATATGGAAGAAAACTGACGGAAAGCGTCCCGAAGATATTGTGCGCTCAGCCTGCTCTGGCATTCTCTTGAAACCATATACAATGATTGTGTATGAGTCCACTGCTAATGGTACTGGTAATTTCTTCCAGCGAGAATATGATGCAGCCAAGAAAAAGCAATCGCAGTTTGAGGCTATGTTTATTTCGTGGTTTGACATTGACCAATACTCTGCTCCTATTGAGGATATAGAGGCATTTGCAAACTGGCTTTACCTCAATAGAAATAATGATAATGCAAACTCTAACCGTGAGGAGAGTGGCAAATATCTATGGTGGCTGTGGGAGCGTGGTGCAACATTGGAGGCTATAAACTGGTATATTCAGGAACGCTCAAAATATACTGACCACGGACAAATGGCATCAGAGTATCCGTCTGATGATGTTGAGGCGTTTGTGCATTCAGGCGCACGAGTCTTTGATAAATATAAGGTTGAATTGTTGCGACCTATGTGTAAACCTCCGCGATATATTGGAGATGTTTATGGCGATGGTGATGAGGGCGAAGATGCCCTACTCAATCTACGGTTTGCAGAAGACCATCAGGGGCAGTTTTGGATATGGGCATTGCCCGAAATAGATGACGACATAGAAATTACAGACCGATATTTGGTTGTTGTGGATATTGGTGGTCGCTCAAAAGATGCAGACTGGTCTGTAATTACCGTAATTGACCGTTTGTTTATGATGGACGGAGGTTTGCCGTCTATCGTTGCACAATGGTATGGTCATATAGATATGGACTTGTTGGCGTGGAAATCTGCACAGATAGCTGCTTTCTATGATGAGGCATTGCTCGTAATTGAGAGTAATACGGCAGAAACAAAAGATAAGGAGCGTAATGTTGATGGCGACCAGTCGCAATATATCCTCAATCGAGTAAAGGGCGTT
Source organism: Rikenellaceae bacterium (assembly GCA_015059905.1). Classification (GTDB taxonomy): domain Bacteria; phylum Bacteroidota; class Bacteroidia; order Bacteroidales; family Rikenellaceae; genus Alistipes. The sequence continues at coordinate 465,611 of SUZN01000001.1, read as the reverse complement.
TACAATAACCTTTACGCTCGTAAGCAGAGCGAGGACGACATCATTAACAAGGTGCCTAAAAAGATTGGTTTCCATACTAATATAGCAACTAAACCAATGGTTATATCGACACTCGTTAAGGTTATCCGTGAAACTTTGTATGTAGAACGCGATGAAAGATGTCTTGATGAGTATCTGACATACGAAAAAGTTGGTTCGCAGTACGGTGCTATTTCAGGCAAACACGATGACTTGTTAATGACTCGTGCCATAGGTTTACATATTTGCTACAATGAAATGGAGTTGCCAACAGAAAAGAAGCGCATTCACAATACAAATAGACCAAGAGCAGGCAGAATTATATCAGCTGCAACAATTTAAGTATAACCTATAAATAGTAGATGTATGAATATTTTTAAGAAATTTAGAGCATTTCTGCGTTTCCGCGAGGCGGTAAAACTGGCAGACCAAGCACACGCAAAGAACCACCATCGGTTTTATGTATTGCCAACCAAGGACGGTAAACTGGTTGTTACGGATAGAAAGAACTTTCGAGGGTTAAGGCGCAAAGGCTACATATCGCGCGATGCGAAGGTGCCCGAACTATCTACGCATAGCATTTACCACACAGGCGATGCGCGAGGATTAGGAGGTGTGTTACCTGAATATCTCCGAGAGAAATTCAATGACTACATTAAGTATTTGAAGAAACAGGAGAAATGACAAGGGAGAGGCATCGCCTCTCCCCATTGTTTTATGCTGCCATCTGCGGATGTCGCAACATCTGATGTGCTTTGTTTACTGCACCCATATTTGCGCCTTGTTGTACTTGCGCCATAAGTTGCGGAGAAATACCATCGACCTGCTCTCCTCTTTCGAGTTGCTCTTGCTGGCTTTGTAAACTTTGCAATAACTCGTCTGCAAATGGGAAATCTCCGTGTTGCAGGAGGTGTTGCAATGAAATCTGACCATTACGCCAAATCTCCATAAGGAATTCGTTAGCCATCTGTCGATATGCAGGTGTTGCAGTACTCTCTACAATGCTCAAATCAAACTCCACATCTCGTATCTTCTTCGGGTCATACTCAATTTGTGCGCCGTTCTTGCCAGCGATATTGAACACGCGCTTGCTATCGTAATACTGCTGCATATTCTTGACATCCTTATATGCTGCATCAATGATGAACATAGAGAAACTATCAAGCAAATCAAGTAACGATGTGGTTGCGTTTTGCGACTGTTGATTGTATAGACTTGCACTCATACCTGAGAAACCCGGCTTGCCTTGCAATGCTCCATTGACACCTGATATATCCTCAAAGAACTTCAACTGGATATTCAGCAACTCCGAGATGCCGATATTAGTTGAGTTGTTGGCAATCTGTTGAGGTATTTGTGCAGTACCCTTGGTCTTAATCGCAATAACACCGTTAAATCTGCTCCACTCATCTGCAATGTCGTTAATATCCATACCCTTCGGCAGACACTCTTCGGGAAATAGAAGTACGCCCTTTGCGCTTGCCCTCATAATCCAGTCATAAAGGGTAATCAGGCGGTTAGTGTATCGCTGTTGGTCGATAACATCGGCAACAAACGAATGAGTTTCACCATCAAGGAATGGATAAATCTTGAATACATAAGGGTGGCTCTTGTGTTCGTATGGTGTTTCACCCTCTCGCAAGATATGTCCAAATGGTGTCAAATAGTAGAAATACCAATAGTCATCCATAAACCATTTTGCCTCAATGAGAGGAATGTCATCTATTGGCATTCCAGCTGCGACACCTTTCTGAATACGAGATTTATTAACAGAGCCTACCAACTCTTCGTAATCCTCAATCTCAATTTTGAACACATCGCCATTGTTATAGTCGTGGCATCGGTAACGCGGTTTGCTTTCCTTGCGCCACACCTCGATTACACGGCAACGGCTTGGGTCGCTTGTAAACAAGAAGTCGTAATTCTTGATACGAGAATACCCAAATTTTTCACAGTTGAGAGAAAGATAGTGCTTTTGCCTTGCCATCGCATAAATCTGTGATAGTTTCGTATAGTCTTCGGGCGACTCTGCGAACTGCCCACATAGCGTTTCAAAACTTACATCGTGTACCTCACCGATGCACCCTACATCCCAGCCACGAAAATCGCGCATATTGTTATCGATGAAGAAATTGTTAGGGTTTACATAGTCTGTCCAGCAGTCGCTTTTGTCATTGCGCCAGCCGAACCACTTACGGTGGACTATCATACCGCTAATCAAAAACTCCTCCATACTACGGGCATACACCTCTGACATACGGTTCATCTGCATATTGCATTGCAGAATTGTACTCATAGTTTCGCCCAACTTCTGCTCATCACGGTCACGAGCCGTACAGGTAGGCTCTTTGGCTTGGCTACGATATACGCCCAACACATTACGCACCAAACGGCGTATAAGGTTATTTTTAAGGGGTACATTGCCTTGTGTCTTGATGTACTCCTCCTCTGTCATTTGCTTTCCATCTACCGTGATAACATCTTTCCATTGGTCGCCGTATGCGTACCGTTTGTTACGCTCTCTGTCGAGTCGAAAGCGGCTCATATTATCCCAGTATTGCTGTGCCTCCATCAATACGCTGAACGCACGGCGGTCACCCCATTGTTTAGATGCGGCGATAGAGTCCATCTCAATATCAGGACGAACTCTGCTTAACGGTATCAATCTTTCTTCTGCCATTGCTTTGCTGATTGTGCGTTTGACGCTTGTAGTGATTATCTCACGCAAAGATAACCACCACAAACATCTACCGCTTTTTATTTGTTACTTTCGTCCTGTCTTTTGAGTTCATCGAGCATTTCAGCCTTTAACTCCATAATAGTAGTTTCTAACTCTTCACGCTCTTCGGGAGTTGTCATCTTCAAGGCATTGTTGAGTTTAGTAATAGCCTTTTGGTAGCCATTAACCGTTTTGTAACGCTGGAATATAGGCGAAGATATAAGGCTATCCAATTTCTCTGCATACTCCATAGAACCCATTTTAAGTTGCTTTTTGTATCCACTAAAAAGGTGTTCCGTTTCTTTTGCATCGTCTAACGCCTCAAAGTACTCTCTGTTAAGTTGGCTACCAGATGTGCGTTCATCTGCTTCTTGATAGAAACTGCTTACTACTGGCACATTTCGCCACTCACGAGCATCTTTGTCCCAAAGCATTGAGAATGTTTTGATAGTTTTATTGACGGTCTTGCCTACACCACCGAGATAACTCTCAAAAAGATGTTCTACTACGGCAGGATTAATGTCAATCATACCACTCTTTACATTGTCGCCACCAGTTGTTTCATTGAGCCATTTTGCACCCGACACAAGGAACCCATTTGTACCCTTATATGCCTTTGTCCATTCAGGGTCAAGTTTGTTGTAATCGTTCTTTCGGTAAATAGGTTTGCCAAAATAGTCTTTATTAACAACAAGTTGAGCAAAAGGTTGAGCAATAGTAGGCGTAAAGTTCACCGCCATATTACCAGCGTTACCAGTATAGTCCAATGGTAGCAGACTCGCAAAACCCTGAACAGCCTTTGATAAGGCATTTTCTACGGTTTCTTTGCCCATTAGGCACGAATACGCCAACTCTCCCATACCATAGAATGGTCTAACCTCGTGAGGCAATGGAATAGTGATAAATCCATTATCCGACCACGGCAAATATAGTACGATGTTGTTGCGCCTTACCCATTCAGGTAAATCCCAGTAGCCATTACGCTCATCGTCATCATCTCCCAACATTGCCTGCATTGCTACCGCCAGCATAGGTGCGATAAAGCCTGCTGTTGTGAACGAAGATAGTGCTAATGTCGTTTTTACTGGGTGCTTGTACATCAGTCGTCCAAAGTTCGTTAAGCCTTGTATGGTAGCATTAAAGAAGATGTAGGCAAAATTCATAACGCTTGCACCGAGAGTACCGCGCCCCTTCTTATTAAAGTTTACCGTTACCTCTTTTGCATCCCATACGCTCTGCGATACACTGCGCCCCATTTGTCTTGATGTCATATACACCATAAAGCGCGTGGTATCCTCCGCACTGCGGTTCAAGAACTCTACGCTATCCCACAAACCTCTCCACGCTTTCTTGGCAATTGTAACCTTGCCACCTTGCGCTTCCTCGATAAAGCGTTTCATATTGCGTTTATAGTCCTCAACGGTGTTTATTTGAGTAAAACCAGTTTCTCCGCCATTGCGTATAAACTCCTCGAAGTAACGCTCAATCTCTACATTGGTGTCCAGTGTGCCTTTTTGGAACTTATGTATCAAACGAGGTAGCATACCTTTGAGCAATGCACCTGAAATGTTCTTGGTGTATTGTGCTGTATATTTCTTATCCTCCTTGATGGCAACTGCGGTGCCAGCCCATATCACATCGCGCGAAAGGTTAGTAAAGATGAACGCAGGGTTTTGTGATGTAAACATACGAGCCATAAAATTCTTGACAGACATAGCCGCTTTGTATAAGTTGCTTGGGTCAGAGTTAGGATTTGTCAGTCCGTTTATCGCTTGCGCTGCGATAGGGTTACCGTTTATAAAAATCAAATACTCCTTACCGTTTCGGCTAACTCGAACCGTATGCTCTTGCCCCTCCCATTTTGTAGCGTGCAATCCCAGTTTAAGACCTGTGCGCTCTTTTGTCGCATTGTTACCCAAAGCCTCCATATCTTTCTCGTGTTGCTCAACGATAGCCGCTACTTCATCAGCTGTCGCATCTTCGGGAATAATAGGGTTGTTAGGCTCCCATACGCCCATAGCGTTCTTTACATACCATTGCTCACTTACGGTGGCAAGACTTGTCGGATTGTTCAATACAAAGTTCAAGAATTTCTGTTTCATTAGATTTCTGTTACCTTGTGCGATGGCACTCTCTGCCATATATCCGATAGTCGCCAATGGGTCATCGGCAATACTGCTACGACCTTGCGCTGTTTTGAGCGTAGGCGATAGCATTAACCTATTGCTTGTTAGATACTCATACTCGTTTGCGGCAACATTTGCATCCCAACCACGAAGAGGAATGTAATACTCAAACATATCGCGCACCTTCTCGTATGTGTCTTTCTGCATAAGTCCACTTTCGTAACTCTTACGCAATGTTTCCTTTGTGGCAGCGTTCACTCTATCCCAAAATACATAGGTGTCGTGTACTTTCTCAAACTCATCGACCATTTCTTGTGCAAGGTCGGTAAAGTTATCGGGGTCTTGTGTTAGTTCGGTTAAGCCCGAATAGTCGCGCTTTACCTCTCCGTCCCAAGTGCCACCATCTTTTTCTGCATCACGCTTTGAGAATACCTCGTTACGCTCCAAACCGTGTTTAGCAATCATATAGCGAACAATGTCGTTATATTCTGCGCCCTCCTCAATAAGACCTCGTACCGCATCCTGCAACGGCTTGTAGTAATCACGCATATAGATTTCTGCTTGCGCCTTATTCTCGGAACTCATACGGTTCTCCGCTTTGTATGCGTCCTCAAAATCGTGTAGGTCGTTACCTGTTTCTTCGAGAATAGCACTATACAACTCGCGCAAAGACAACATACTATCTTGGTATGCCTCTTGCAGTCTATGAGCCATATTGTCTAATTTCTTAACACTTCCACTCTTATTAGGCGTTCTTACTGCCTCATTGTACTTATGGCGCGCAACTCCCGATGATGGAGGTGCAACACTTCCTCGGCGATAGCGAATATCGTCATTGTCTTTGCCGAATAATCCAACATTATCCGTTGCCGACTTAATTTGTGAGTCGAACAACAATGATGCTTTCCCAAGTTTAGTAAATGTTTCCACACCCTTTGGAGTAACTGAATTGCGCGACATATCTTTTGCCTCGGCATTTCGTACTATATAGAGTGTAGAGCGCATTGGGTCTGCTACCTCGTAGGCAATAACGCCATCAGGAGCAATGTTGTCATTGCGTACACTGCCCGATGCGAGGTGGTCAGCCTCTGCACGACCATAGTTCTCAATGATGCGCTCTAATGTGGAGTCCACGGAACCATTTGCCAATAGGTCTGCATAAGAGTCTGTGGACATTCTCTGCATACCATCATCTGCACCGCTCCAACCTTGCCAGCCTGCACCTTTATAATCGACCTCGTAAGGGTTGCGGATATTCAGGAACACTTCGTTTACAAACTTTCCATATCGCTCGGCTACGGCTTTGCTGTCTGTAAAGAACGACACTTTACTATTGGTGGCAGATTGCCCTTTTGTGCGCAATCGTCCATCGTATTGGTAGTGCTGAACCTTTGAGCCATTATAAACAACTTTTGGTTCTCCGTTCTCATCAACAACCTTCGATGCGTTTTTCGGGTCGTTCTCCCAATCTCCAAACCACTCCTTAAATGCTTTGGTGCGTACTTGCGCCCATTGCTTTGGCGAAAGGTTGGTCGGCTTGCCATTTGGGGCTTTGAGATAACTACCGTTCTTCTTTGCCAATGCTACAATATGCTCCTCCTCGCTAACTTGACGAGCGCGGAAATTTCCGACACCCAACCTGCGTTGCATATCAACATCCTCCGCAACAGCCATAGCACCCTTGCTCTTCTGCATTTGATAACTGCGCCACAACATATATCGTAGGTCGTTATCATTGAGTTTTGTACCAATGGATATTTTAGCCCTGCGGAACATATCAACAAAGAATTTACGAACCTTGCTCCAAAAACTACTCTTGCTGTCAAAACCCTGCTCGGCAAGCCCAGCCATATACTCCTCTGTTGCAACTCGGAAATTCCAGCCGTTCTTTGTTGCCAATGCAACAATCTTGGCACGAGTATCTTTGTCTGCACCTCGGAAAACCTTGTCGAGGAACTCCTCGAAATGGTCTTTGCCTACCAGTTTGCGTAAACCTTTATGTGCAACAACCTCGTGGAGGATAGTTTCTTTAATGTCTGCATCGCTCGTTGCGTTGGGCAATACAATGACTACCTCACCAGTTTTGGTGTCATACCAGCCCTTTGAATTGCGTTTCTTCGCATCCTCAATATCGTTGAGGTTGAATACAACAAGGGGAGATACACCCAATTCACGGCTAAACTCGTGTAGAGCAGATAATGACACACGCTCACGAGCGTTATTGTCATCATCGTTCATTCTATGTCGGTCTTTGTCTTCATCTGTATCTACATCATCAGACGAGATTTCAGACAAGTCAATTTCCTCTTCGGTGCCACGCTCCGCATACTTTGCCTCCTTTTCAGCAAGTTCTTTCTTCATCAAGTCGGTATATTCAGCAACCTTCGCCTCTGCATCACGCAATTCCTTATCGAAAGCAAAAGGTTTGCCCTCTCGCTGGCGCATAGCCTCATCTTCGGCAGCTCGCTTCTCTATGCCACGCTCCAACGCCTCTATGAAATCGGTATCTTCTTTACCAGTGATTATTTCCTCTCGGAGCATATCTAATACACCTCGCACATATCCTCCCATTACAGGAACATCCATCAGGTCGAGGGCAGGCACGGAGAAGGTAATATCTTTGTGCATCATAATGCGCATTGCCTTGACTTTATTGTCGTATGAGGTATCTCGCTTAATAAACACGGAGATATTAACATCTACGCCATCTATCGCCATAGTCATATTTACGAAACTATTACGATAGTTAGGGTTCTTGCGTGCCGCCTCTACTTGCTCGTTGATAGGCTTGTTTACAAGGTCTTTTAGTGCAACCTCAACATCTGCATCAGTTTTACATTTCTTGCCCTGAATAGTAATAACCTTTGCTATGCCGTCAGGGAACAACTCCTTAATCTTTGCCAAACGAGCCTTATGCTCTTCTATGTCGGCTAACGCCTGCTTGGTCTGCCCTGCGTGTTGGCGCAATGTGTTGTGAATATACACTTGGTCAGCCTCGTGTTGCTGTTTCTTATTGCGGTACTTTCGCGCCTCTCGCTCTGCTTGCTGTTTTAGCAGTGCATATTGGCTACCTGAAAGAGCGGCAACTGGATTGTCAAACAATCCCTCCTCTTCCTCTTCGAGAGTTCGGTTGTCTTGATTATTCGTCAACAAACCCTTGCCATCCATTACACTATCTATGAACGCTGCCTTTGTTTTCAGTCGCTGATATGCAGTAACATCTAACGAGTCCTCAACACCGAAACGCAATACTCGCACAGGTATTCCCCACTCTTTGTGTAGGTTTCCTTGTCGCAAGATACGACCATTACGCTGGGTGTAGTCCATAGGTCGATTAGGTGCGTCCATATGGATAACGGTATGCAATCTCTCTTGAATGTTTACGCCAGTACCGAGTGATGCGGTTGTGCCAATGATAACGCGAACCTCACCCGCATTTACTGCATCAAAGGTCTTTGCTTTCTTTGCATCATTCATTCCTGACTGCATTATTACGATTTGGTCGGCAGGAACTCCTTTTGCTACCAGTTTCTGTTTAATGTCCTCAAAGAGGTTAAAGTCTTCTACACCATTGATAATATTTCGGTAGTTATCGCTGAAAATTGCAACCGTACCTTTATATCGCTCTGTTTCTTTAAGTGAACGCATCACCTCTTCAACAGCCTTGTTGGTTTTGCTACCTGCCTCGTCTTGTGCATTGGCATTTACCAGTCGAGGGTCGATAGCCGCAAGTTTGGCAACTCCAAACATAACAAGAGGAATATGGCTATTCGCTTTTTTCTCTTTGCCCGACATTTGCTCATACTCGGCAAGAGTATTGCGAACAGCGCGCATAATATCTACAAGTCCGTCTGTTTGAGGTAAGAAGATGTCTTGATGTTGGTGCTTCTCCAATTCAGGCACTTTGTCATTTACATAGTCCACCTCTTTGGTCAATACGGTATCGCAACACGAAGCCCAAATACGCACCAATTCAGGTAGATTGATGTACGATGCAAAACGAGTATTCTCCTTAAACTTTCCGCTTGTGGTAAACTCCAACGATTGGCTGATATTACCAAAGTTGCGTACAAAGTCATCGAAGTAGTACATATCGTTAGCCATCATTACCTCTTTTGGCAATAGATACTTCATAAAAGTGTATATCTCTGCCGCAGTATTACTGATAGGCGTACCAGTGGCAAATACGACATTTTTCCAGCCACATTTGTCAAATACGGCGCGAGTCTTCAAGAAAAGGCTTGCGGCATTTGTGCTACCAGTTGTGTCGATACCCTTTGTTCGCTTGATACTTGTTGCAATTCCCAGTCGTTTATAACTATGTGCCTCGTCAATAAGAAGTGCATCAACTCCGAGCTCGTCAAAGGTCTGCACATCGTCAGTCCTACGGTCAAGTTGTTTTTTTGCTCTTACTGCGGCGTTTTCTTTGGCAGCTGCCTCGCGTTTGGCATCTTTCTTTTTGCCCTTTGTAGATGGGTTCATTGTGAACTTACCACCACTTGCAACCTCTGCCATACTTTCTTCAAGTTGCTCAATCTCTCGCTCTAACTCTTTCTGTAAATCACGAGAGGTTTCGCCCTCAATGGCTTGCGCTGCCTGCATAGCATATACCTTCTCGTCAATTCGCTCTTGGATAAATCCTAACTGACGCTCTATGCTATCAGGTATCTTATTAAATACGCTCTGCGGAATGATAATCAAGTCCCAGTCGTTATACTTAATCTTACCGTAAAATGCTCTACGACCTTCGGGATTGCGGTCTTTGGGTTCAATGGTCAGTACCTTTGCATTAGGATACAAACGCTTTGCCTCACTAACGAACTGCCCAGTTGTGGCATTCTGTACAACAATCATTGGTTTTTTTGCAGTACCAAGTCGGCGCATCTCCATCGCTGTGGAAATGAGCGTAAAGGTTTTTCCAGTACCAACCTCGTGCGCTAACATAAGAGGCTCCGTAGTACCGCGCACTACTGCTTGCTTTTGGTGCAAATATAGATTGACATCATTTGCCGCACCGCCAAAATGTTCAGGAAGGAACATTTCATCAATGCGTTTCGGAACGATGGCATTAAACTTGTCGTTATATACCTTTGTAAAGTGCGCTGCTAATGCCTCGTCCGACTGCATCTTCGCTCTTGCCCACTCCCTAAAATCGTCCTTAATCTCGGCAATACGCACAGCACAAGCAGATGTAGCCTCCTTGTCTGTTATGGTTTCTGAATACTTGTTGCCAGCACTATCCTTGTGAGTTTTTACAACCTGCATTACAATAGGCGCATTGTTCATAGCGGCTATTGCTAACTCGTGTCCAGTAACACGCTTCTGCAACTTCTCACTATAAATACCTGCGGTTCTATTCTTGTCATTCCTCGAATTACCTACAGACCTTTGGAATATCCACACTCCGTTTACAAGCATAGGCGCATCAATGGTTACACCAAATCTATCTTCGAAGAAATCAACATACAAAGATGGCTCAATCCACGAAGAACCTATTTGGAACTCGATAAGGTGCGCTGGAATATCCATAGGAGTAACCTCTTCCAATGCTTTGATGTTGGCATCGTATCTACCATCATCATTGTTGTTCAATGCCTGCTCTATCTTCTCGCGCACATTACCAGACAGGTATTCGTAACGCACCTCAATAGAACCACTAATTGGGTTCTCAAAACCTAATCCTTCTTTGAGTATGGTTTCTCTAACCTCATCAGTCGGCACACCAAGTTTGCCACTTATGTATGCGAGGTCGATATATCCGTGCTTATAAATGCTGGCAATAACACCATCTTTAACCGTAGTAGGTTGAGGTTCGGACTGGAAACCAATCACACGACCTTTGAACACATTGGTCTTCTCGGTAGTGATTTGTACCTTACCGTCCATATCCTTCTTCTCGCTATACTTCTCAATGGCGGCAATGGAAGGATAGTCCACATCGTTGCGCAAAAAACTAATTGCGACATTGCGGTTAAGACGACCAAACTTGTTGAAGAAGTCATCGTAGGCATTGTTCAACTCTTTAATAGCTGGCTGTAACTTGTCGTCATCTTGGCTCTCAATCTGTTGTTTTAACACATCGTCAAGAGCTGTCTTGATGCGGTTGTACGCCTTTAAGCAATCAACCTTTGAATGACCATTAACCTTATTGTTGTTGATACCAATAGAAACAGCCTCGCCCTGCTGACTGACGCAAATTTCACCCTTACTATTAACAACCAAAGAACCCTCTTTTGCGGTTGTGCTTTCTGTGGTCTGCTCTTGCGGAGTGTCCGTGCGCTCGTTATCAAGGCGTTGCATAGTGTTTACCCACGCTTTGAGTTGCTTGGTTTGATTGGTTTTCTCGGTAGCATACAGACCAGTACTGCCGGGACGGAATGTTTCTCCTTTCTCGTATGCAAACAACATTTCGCCAGCCATAAATTCAGGGTGCTGTTGGAAATAGTCGTTGTAGTACATCTGTGGTCTTTTGACCTCGTCCACCCACTGGCGGCTCTTGCTATCCCAGCTGCTTTCGCCTGTCTTGAATACTCCCTCACGGACAAACGATGCATTCTGCACATCAATAGCCAAAGGCGATACCATACCACCTACACGCTTACGAACAATGATAATATCGCTTGTTACGGTTGTACCTCCGAAAGTATCATTGTTAAGTCTGAATGCTCCTATAACATCTGCACTACCGCCTTTGGGGTCATTTAGCCACTCTCGAAGTTTCTTACTCTTGTCAAGCGTACCGTTAGATGTGATGAAGATACCCAAACCACCCTCACGCAGTTTGCGGACATTTTTTGCGATACAAAAGTCGTGAATATCGCCGAACTTTTTCGACAAATCTTTATCGACCTTATCAAACACTCGCAGACCAGTTACGAATGGCACATTGGTAATGGCAAGGTCTATGCTACCATTGCGTATATTGGTATCCTCAAAACCTTGAACATTAACCGTTGCATCAGGATACAGCAACTTCAAGATATTACCACTTACCTCGTCAATCTCTACCGCCTGAATATCTGACTGCTCACTGATGTTGCGAGGCATAGAGCCTATAATATTGCCGATACCAGCACTACCTTCGAGTATTTTACCACCCTCGAAGCCGAGTTTTGTGGCAACATCCCAAAGGGTGTCAATGATAGTAGATGGGGTGTAGTAGGCAGAGTTGATACTCTGAACAGCTGCATCATACTCTTCTGCTGATAAGAGTTCGCGCAATTGCTTATTCTCGGCAGTAAATTCATTGTTAAAGAATGTGCCAAGACCACCCCAGCCACTATATTGGCGGAGTGTTTCCATTTGTGCCTTTGTTGCAGATTTGCCACTATCAAGCAACTCGTGCATAAGACGAATTGCCGCTACATTGGCATCATAACGAGCCTTCGGGGTAGTCGGAGCATAATCCGTACCCTTTGCATTACGATTGTTGCGTGTATTCTTACGCTCTACTGCCTTTGTGCCAGATACTCCTCGGTTTCGGCTCTCGTCATTGACATTATCTCCATCATCGCCTCTATCCACTCGTTGCGGTTCAGCGATTGCAGTGTCTTGCCGTTCCTCTCCTCCCATTGGAGTATCCTCTGTTTCACTTCCTCGTTGCGTGTCATAGTCAGTTGATGTTTGTTGCTCGTCAGCAATAGGCGAACCGAATAGGTCTGCCATCACTTGTTGCGAAGGTACAACTTTTTTTCTGTTTTTACGAGCGTTATTACGGTTATTTTTAATGCTTTGCGTTGCCTGCTCTGCCTGATGTGCTACTTCTTGCTCTTTGACAACGATTTCGGCAGTCGCCATTGCATCGTGCGAACTCTTGTCAAAGTTGGCTACATCAAATGCGCGAACCTCGTCATAAGGTGTCATTTCAGAGGTGTAACCAGCCGCATCTACTTCGGGCAACTCTCGTGCGCCATTGTAGAATGCTTTGAGGTATGGACGAATTGCATCGCCCATATCCCCAATCATAGCCTTGGCATACTCGATGAACTTACGCGCACCCTTTTCAATGTGATACACTGCCATTTCAGTGCCAATGGCGAGTATTTCAGGGTCTATGCCCATATTCATTTGTCCAGACAATTTGGACTTCATTCGGGCTTTTAATTCTTCGTATCGCTCATCTGTAACGAGTTTGTTGCCACTTTGTGGCTTGGCAGACTCCTCCTGATTAGGTTGTGCCTCTACCCAATTATTGTGATGCAGGATATTTGCCATTTCATCGAATGACAACTCTAAACCTTCACCTCCAATACTCTCGGTGTTGAGGTCTGCTGTAACTACACGCCTTGCGCCATCAATCTTGCTGATGCGGATATTATACTTTCCATCTTCACTAACAAGGTCTTTGCCGAATGATGCAAATACGGTCTGTGCTTGGATATTGCTACGAATATCGCTCAAATGTTTCTTAACTGCATTTGAACGCTCTACAAGTCCTTTGTGTTCTGACTTGAATTGCTCTTTCAGCGCATCTTGCAAACGACTACCGTAGTATCTCACGCGCTCTATAACGACGATAGGTGCTGTTGATGCGTTTGCACCACTGCCTTGCACTGGATACTTGTAATACTCTCTATATGCGTCCTCATATCGTTTTGAAAGCGTTTCAATGTCGTTGCGCTCCTCCGAATGATGCTCAATCATCTCAGCCATAGAGATAGGGGCGTTGTCATCGTGTTGCTTTGCTTGATATTCATCAATGCGTTTGATTGCATCGTCTATTCTGTCAATAGCTGCTTGACGCTCTGCCTCCCTCATCTGCTTGTTAATGGAGTCCAGAATGTCATTGTACGCATTGAGTTGGTCTGTTGCATCATCAACAGCTGCCTGAACCTTTGCAAACTCCTCGTCTGACGACACATTCATAGCCATACCACTTTCAAGAGCCTTAATCTTCTTTTTGAGTTGGCGGATATTGGTGCGTATTTGAGAGATATTAGGGATAAACTTTTTTGCGTTAAGTCCCTCAATAAATTCATCGTGGAATTGCTGATACTTACCGTATTTAGGCTGCTCTACACTTTGTCCCTCGGTAGCCTTAACACTCTTGTACTCCGCAAAAGGCTTGGTCTTGCGATGTGAAGAGGCAACCCACTTTTGGAACTCCTCTTTGGTTGTACCTGTAATGGCACCCAGTCCCTGCCAACCGATGGAGTAGTTCGCGAGATATGCTTGCTGTGCCTCCTCAATAGAGTTGAAACCATACATAACCTTATGCTCATCAAATGAGCCATCAGGTTTTACTTGGTCGATTACATAAACGCTACCATTCCAGTTGTCGATATTATCAGAGAGGAATAGGTCAATATGGTCGCCATCGACACCCTCTGTGCCACGAATATAGCCATAGGTGTTATTCATCTTAACGCTCCACTTGTTGCCTTGCTCATCTACGCCACTACGCTCTACGCCTTTGGGAGTTTCAATAGTGATGTCAAATCCGTCAATCTTAATGTGTCCCTTCTTGTAGTTGCCAGCCTCCTTTTGAGCCTCTGTCGGCTCAATGTTAGTATCTTGCTCCGCCTGCTCAATTTGTTGCGAGATAGACGGCTGTGATTGAGTTGTGAGGGCATCTACAATCTCACGCGCAGGTTTCTTGAACTTGATGATAGGGTCAATGAAGTACAACTCGCCATTCTCGCCCAGCAGAACATTATCGCCCTCTACATCGGTAACAGACACAAGGTCATTGCCGAAAGAGTATTTATCCTCGGCAACTAAACCACGAGAGGCAAGCGCATCAACAATCTGCTGTTGGGTAGGTTGTTTTGTTGTTCTTATAAGTTGTTGAGAAAGTACAAAACGAACATCGCCCAAATCCTCGCTAATACCCTCAAAGGTATATGCGGTTTCAGGGAATAAAAGGTTATGGATAGTATGTTCAAAGATGGCATCTTCGGGCTGTACACCACTTTTCATAGCAGACTTGGCATAGGGGTTCTTAACTTTGAACACCTTGCCTGCCTCCTCATTGACATAAACAGCACTCTCGCCAGTACGCTTGGCGTACTTGGTACCGAGTGTTTTAGTTTGCTCTAATGGGATAAACAATCCATTTTGCTTGGCAACTGCTACCAGCCTTTCGGATTCCTTATCGCGTCGAGTTCTCTCGCTATCGGATAGATATTTGCCGTATGTAGCGTCCAGCCCCTCTTCAAGCACTCGTATATCGCCTCGGTCAATTCCGCCTCCCATTTTTGGGGTTGCGCTTTCAACCACTCGGCTGCCGTCTGCTTGCCGTTGCTCATCATTATTTTGTTCAAGTCCTGTTCCATCTGCTACTGCTGGCTCTGTTGCTGATACAACTGGCGTAGGTACATCGACAACGCTTGGTTGCCCAGCGACATCATTGCCGTGCGCCCCTCCTGCGTTGCTTTGTCCACCTGCTCCTGTGTAATCAGGCTGTTGGTTAGGCAATACTGAATTGCCGTCTGCATCTCCGCCAGCAAGTCCTTCCCTTTCAGATACTCCTGACTGAATTTGATTGTTTTCTCTACCTCGTTCATAATTAGCGGTGTTTACGGCATCGTATGCATCTGCAAAGATAGCCAATAATTCGTTATCTGTTACATTATCAAGTTCAGGAAGTACAATTTCCTGCATCATTTCTTCATACATCAGCCAATCATTGACTGACATACCCATAGAAGTAGCCTGCGCCTCGGCTCTTGCGTATTCCTCCATATCGGCATACTCGCTTGCCTGCGCCTCGGCGATGTCTGTGTGTCGTCCTTGTGCAGCCTCAAACATAGAGCGAGGGGAGTCATAAGACTGAACAACATCTAACATCTCATTGAAGGCATCCATTGTAGTCATACCGGTAATGTCCTCTACATAGCCCTCGCCACCAACAAACTCGGAGTAGCCCTGCAATAGACCTTCTGCTGCAACTTCGGGATAATCGCCACTTTCGTTATTGAGCAACCAAATACGGCGGCTCATCTCCGAGCGAGAGCCTTTGAGTCCGAGGTGTGAGCCAAGTCCTTTTGTACCGTTTGAGTTGTCGCCCCACTTGAATTTTACTGCACCAGTTGCGATAACACGCATAACATAGTCGCGAAAATCTAAATAGTCGCCGAGTTGTGCATCTTCTTTTGAGTATCGACCAACCTTCTCTTGGGCGGCTCGTGCCTGGCGCATCTTCTCCCTTTTCTCTGCTTTTGCGAGAGCCTCTGCTATGCGCTTTTGCTCGGCTTGGAACCCTGCGACACCAGTCCAGTAAGCCACCTTTGACTGCAAATGCTTTACCTTTGCCTTTTGAATGGCTTTATTCTGCTGTATCTCGGCTACGGTAGTTCCGCCCTTTGCCTTTTGTTTTAGGGCTTTGTCGAGTTCTTTCTGTGCGATGGAGAGCATTTGTTGTGCGGTGTCTAACGCCTCGTTAGTATCGCCCTCATTCATCTCAACAAGTGCTGCCCACGAGTCCTGCACTGGTGCTTTCTCGAATTCCTGATTACCTTGCGCATCCACAGGGATACGAGCAAGTGCCGATACTGGCTCCTCCACTTGCTGTTGCTGTTCCGCTTGCTGTTGCTGTTCTACGACCTGTGCAGGTTGCTCAATAGGTAGCGTTTGTTGTACTGGTTCTGCTGTTGGTTGCGGTTGTTCTACCATTTCGGTAACGCCACCATTATGCTCTACGACCATAGAGTCTAACTCGTCACGAGAGAACTGTGCTACACGCGCTTTGCCCCTGATAGGTTGCTCGGTATATACTTCGTACATACCATCCTCGTTAGCATTGCTCGTGATTTGACCTCTGACCATACCGCTGTCAGTGCGTATGGTAATGTGGTCGTTGAGATTATATATTGGTCGTTGTGCCTCTCTCTCCGCCTCGGCGAAAGCGATGCGCTCTGCGGCTCTTTGCTGTTCAAACTGCTGTAAGCGCACAAGGTTTGTTGCCTCGTGCATTTGCTGAACGACCTCTTTCTCTGCGATTGTAGGTTCTGCCTCGTTATCCCAAAGAAGAGCAACGGTATTGTCGCCATTATCCATAACGATAGTGGCGGTGTGCTGAACTCCCTGCTCATCGGTCAGCGTGTACTGCTCGTTAGGCTGGAAAGATAGCACTCCGTCAATCTTATTTGCTGCTTGTTGTGCAAACTCTTCTGTGATTTGCTGGCTCAACACCTCTTTTTCTGATGCTGGGTCAATAGATGGCTCTACACGCAGAATAGAGGCAGGGTCTGTAAACTCCAATTTGCCTGTTTCTGCATCGCGCACAACAATACTCTCATCCGAGTTTTCTCGGTCAATCATCGTGTTGTCATCATTCATAACGAGATTACCCGATACCACATAGACACGGCGGTCATCAACATTCATCAACGCAGGGTGTATCATACCGTCATTTTGACTGACACGGCTGTCTATCATCTCGTTGCTTGCGTTGATACGGCTTTCTATGTCATCACGCTGGTGTTGTAGCATACCCTCAAAGGTTGCTTTTGCATTGGCGTAGTCCAGCACAGCCTGCACTTCCTCGGTCTGCACACCTGCTTGTTTCATTGACATTGCACGCTCGATAGGGTTGCCAATCTCTGCATCAACATCTGCATCCTCGGCAAAACCAAAGATGCGGCGCATATTCTGCTGTTGATACTCGTATTCAT
Organism: Rikenellaceae bacterium; assembly: GCA_015059905.1. GTDB lineage: Bacteria > Bacteroidota > Bacteroidia > Bacteroidales > Rikenellaceae > Alistipes. The sequence continues at coordinate 448,134 of SUZN01000001.1, read as the reverse complement.
TCTTGGCATCGTTCATCTCTTGTGGCTGTTCGAGAGAGTAACCGTTGTCATAAGACTCGTCCTCTTCCATTTGCATAACGCCTTTATCAAACTCCTCAAAAGAGAAACGGTGTCGTTCCATCACACTTTCGGGTGCAAACTCCTTTATCTCTCCATCAATAAGCATAGAAAGATTGCCATTGTCGCTATTTACGCCGACAACCTCTCCAATCTCGGCTGTGCCATCGTCTTTAACTTTTACTTGTGCAACATCAACAAAACCTTGCTGTTGGCGGCGGCTGCGTTGTTGCTGGTGTTCGATACTCTTACTTGCACCACCAAGAGCAGCACCCATAAACAAACCTGCCTTAGCACCCTCCCAGCCATTTTGTAGTATTTCGTTGATTGTAGGGTAGTCTTCGGGGTTCTCATATATCATTGGGGTAATAGTCTGCAATGCCTCGGCTGTAAACTCCGATGCACCCTCTGCGAGTATGCTTGTAGCATAATCCTTGACATTTCTTCCATTAAGAAGTTTACCACCAAGTTTCTTATTAGCCTCGGTTAGCAGTTTCTCTAACTCATTTCTTGCGGGCGAATTCGCATCAACAACAGCATCTGCCAACTCTTTGCCCATTTGCTTTTTTGTACCGTTAAATAGCCTCTTTGTGTAATTGTCGAAAGGTATCTTTTCGGTTGCATACTCAATGGCTCCGTCAGCAATACCAACAGCCCACACTTGTCCTGTGCTTGCACCAGCATCACGCGCTTCCTTCATAGATTGACCTGCTGTTGATACGGTCATAGTACCCATACCAATACCACCAACCATTTTAGCATACTTGGGGTTCTTTGTGGCATAACTCAACGCCATAGCAGCTGCCGAAGGTATCATCTGTGGTACAAGATTACCAACCCAAGCACCGAAACCCTTTGTGGGTTTCATTTGGCTCATTTCCTCCGATGCACTTTCCATTACCTTGTCGCCCCAACTCTTGTCTGCTGCTCTTGATGAAAGAAGTTGCTTTGCTTTGGTTAAATCACCGCCAGCCTCCTCAATGGCGTCGTGAATAAGTTGGTTGTATTCGTCAATCTTCAAAGTATCTCGATGAGCCTGCTTTTCCTCCTCGGTTAATCTTCGTGGTTTGCCATCTTCTCCAATGGTCATAGGGATTGTGTCCCAACCATCGCCCTGCATAAACTCGTGGTGCTTGCGCTCTCGTCTGGACAAAAGAGGTTGCGCAACTTCTTGCCCATTTTGTTCCAGCTGCTCCCAATGCTCCAATGCTCCTGCATCATCAAGACTACTACCAGTGAAGAGGTTTGCTGTTTCTCCTGCAAAGTATCGAACACCCTCTTTAAGTCCCTTCCAGCCTTGTTTGAAACCAGCACCAAAGCCCTCAACATACTCTTCGTTGTTGGGGGCGGCAGTAGATGTGATAACTCGTGGTTGTTGCATCGGTCTGATGCTATCCGTGTGAGGCTGTTCCAATGGTTGCTCAACTCGTGAAGGGCGAGTAACAGCGATTGGCTGTTCCTCAACCTCCATAGTCGGCATAGATGTAGTTGCTTGTGGAAACTGCTTTAAGAAACCATCTCGTTTGTTTAGTGGGATTTGATATGTTTTGTCGCCATTGTGGTACTCAACCGTGGCGTTAGGATATTTATTCTCAAATCCATCGACCTTATCATCGGGGATGTTGTAGGTCTTACCGTTTACAATATACTTCGGCATAATCGCTTATTTTACTTCGTATTGACTAAAATCATCGTCTTGTTGCTGATACTGGCTATAATCTTCGCCATCTTGTACCTCGCTGGTCATTGTTGCAGGGTCAATCTTTGAAAGAGCCATCATAATTGCTCGTGCATCGGCTGAACGATGCCAATTCTGCTTGACAAAGTCCTCTATTTGAGCGTGAGATGCCATTCCTGCTTTGATATTTATTGCCGCCGAATTGCCATCAGTAATGCTTTTGTCTTGCATTAGCACATCTAACACTTGCGGCATTGAGCCTTTCCAAACATTTTCATAGATACTTACCTGATTGCCGTTGCCGTCTGCAAATCCCAGTTGCTTTCCTCGAACTCCTCTTGCACCAGCGGCTTTTGCCGCCGCAATTCGTGCGTTTGCTTGCTGTGTTGCTTGATTTGTAAGTCTTTTCTGATTTGCATTAAACTGTCGTTGATTTTCATCAAATTGCTTTTGCCAGCGTTCGCCCTCTGCCTTGCGTTGCTCGGCTCTTTCCTTTACACCAGCCTCATATCTACGCTTATTCTCCGCTTGCTCGGCAGTATAGCGTTCATCGGCAAGTTTATCTCGTCCAACTTTATACTCCCAATTTCGGTTATCTCGCGCAACCTCATCATCAGCCATTCTTGCACGCATATAACCCTGATAATACTCTTTGTTCTTACCCTCTCGCTCCTTTTCTATCTTATCCCATCGCTTTTGAAACTTTGCAGACATACTATTTTTGGGGTCGTATGAGTTAAATGCACCCTGCGATGTGAAATAAAGATTGGCAAGGGCTGATACACCATCGCTGATAGCCGCAAAGATTGCTTCTCTTTTCTTCTTTTTGCGCTCTTTCTCTAACTCTTCGGGAGTCGGTGGCGTATAAGGGTTTGACATACGAAACATTTCTTCGTATGTCATAGTCTTTTGTATGGTTGGTGTCGCTGACTCCTTCTGAACGCTTTCGGGAGAGGTTGCTCCGACTTGGTTTTGCGTTGTATCTTGTTCTGGCTGAACTTTGGCAGAACCGTCATTGACTGGTGGCTGACCACTATTAGCCTTTGGCTGTGTGCCTCCGTTCTCGTGAGTTTGCTTTTGTTGCTCCACTCTCGGCTGTTGAACTATTGTCTGCGTACTTTGCTGACTCAACACATCTTCGGGAACGCCACCCAACTTACTGCCAGTTGGTATAATGCCGTTGTCCGTGTCGCTTTCAGCAAAAGGGTTACCACCCAACTTGCCACCAGTTGGGTTGGTAATTCTATCTTTTGTGTTTTGCCACATAGTATCAATCTTTTAGAAATTTCCAGCAATATCGCCTGCAGCACTTGCTACGCCTTGTACTGCTTGTGATATGTTTTGAGCCTTTTTCATCTCCATATCGTTGAGTTGATTGTTTATGCCAGCCTTTCGCTCTAAATACTGCCCCTCAATTGCATCTTTGCGTTGCTCGGCATTTACGGCAATTTGGCTCATTGTATCTGCCAGTGCCCCATTATTAGCGGCTTTGGCAGCTGCCACACTCTCCTCTGTACCACCCATTACAGCCGCCGCACCTGCCGCCTGCTTGTTGCGGTTCTTGATGCTCTCCTCTGTCATCGTGATGAGTCGTTGAGCATCTGCACGCTGTGTAGCATCCTCGTTATACCTGCGGTCATACCAGTCTTGGTTCTCTTTTAACTGATTTTGCAGGTTGGCTTTCACCTTTTTAGCCGCCTTTGCCTGCTTTATTCCTCCGAAAATTGAAGCACCGATATTCAATGCTCCACCGACAATACTTCCTATCAGTCCCATAGGTCAATTTGTTTTATGTTAATACTTAAAATTTTGAGTGCAATTTATCCACTTACCTTTGCAGTAGCATTTTAAGTATTAACAGATGAAGGGTAAAAAGACAGGTGGGCGACAGAAAGGAACGCCCAATAAGGTAACAACTATGAGCAAAGCAGCCATAGCCGAAGTTCTTTCAGACTACAACGAAAGCGGTTTGTTGCAGTCCGATTTTATGTTGCTCAAACCGTTAGAGAGAATTACAATAGCAGAGAAGTTGATGCAGTATGTTATGCCGAAAATACAAAGTGTTGCTGTTGATTTGGGCGGTGGTGATGAGAATAGGACTATCGAAGACAAGTTAATATCCTTGTCAATAAAATATGAAAGGGAACAAAAAAAGTGAGCATTATAGGCTCACTTTTCTTCTATATACCTCTATTTTAGATGCGGTTAATATAGTTTTCGTTGTTTTACTTTTAGGACTTAAAGTAACATTATGCTGTTTTCATACGCTCGTAAACAGCCATCTGTTGTTTATCAACATTCTCTATTTTGAATTGTATCATCGAGCGTACTGGGATATGGTCAGGAACAAAGCCAAAGAGTTTAGTTATAACTTCATCGACATTGCTGAAACCAATATCTTGTATCTCTCCGAGGAGTTTTCCACGAAAGAAAGCAGAGCCGTGTATCATATACTTTGGCGAGAACCGAGTGAACGAGTTTTCTTCTGACGGGTGCTCTCTACTCGAAGATGTTTCAGTAAAGAATATCAGGTCGATAACTCTGTCGTTCAATTTCCACGCTGGCGAGAAATCCATTTTGATATACCCACGAGTAATGTTGTATCCAGCTGAATGGTTCATCGCAAAAGCAACCTCCGCAATGGTTGCTCCGCAGTCATTCTGCGCGATTGTTCCCCAAGTATGGCGAAAGGTATAGACACAATACCAATCTTCTTTTGCTAATCCCATTGCCTCGCAAATCCTTTTTATACCGATATTCGCATTTGCATTGAAACTATCTGATGTTGTGTGTCGCTCGTGAAAGTTGAATAAATACTCATCGCTCGGCTCTGCAAGATACTTGTTGAATGTGGGTTGCAAGATTGGCGGTACTCGCATTTCAAAGTATGCTCCATCCGTGCGGAACTTCTTTGTTTTCGCACGGCGATAGTGTATTATGCCATTATAGTAGTCTGCCTTCTTCAAATGATACAAATCTACCGTATTTATTCCGCCGAGGCACAACACCATCAACGCAACATCTCGCCCCAGTTCAGGCAACGGTGATTTGAACTTGCTTTCGGGTATCGGTGCGGAGAAGAAAGCCCGGCACGCTTCGGGTGTTATCGCCAGTTTTTCGGGGCGTTCTGCTTGTGGTATCTGCACCTTTACCCACGGGTTTGTGTTGATGCGAATAATACCGTTGTCGTAGTCGTTGTATTCTATCTGTGCCGCCTTGAATATCTGCCGTATGCATACAGGGTACATTTCCTTTGCGCGCTTGGTATGTTCCAAACTTTTTATCCACGCATTTATAAATGTTGAGGTGAGGTGCGAGAACATAACTTTTGTGGTACCTGCAAATCTTTCGAGATGCTGATATGCCAATTCATAGTTTCGTGCATTGCGTTCCTGCCCCGCGTCAATCATTCTATTTCGGTGCTTTCGGGCATAGTCGCTGAATGATACATCGGCATTGCCATTGTGGAGGTATGCCACGATGTCGTTTACCGTCCAATGTGCGATGTCCACTTTGTTAAGTTGCTCGGCGTACTCCAATATTTTGTTAGAGCAATAGCGCAATACATAGGGGTCTTCAACCTGTTGCTTTCTGCCGAGAGTTTTTTCATTCGCCAGTTTGTCAGTCTTGATGTAGGCGATTTTAGAGTGGTGTGTTACCCCGATGTACACAGGGTAGAAACCATCTTTGCGTTTGTTCCTCACGCATACTTTGAATGTTGCCATAATCTGTACTATATATTATTTGTGTAAGTTCGGTGTAAGTTACCACCTCTAAAAATGTAAGTAATTCTGCTTTTTCTCGGCTCATTCTGCTCATTTATCGTGCAGAATGTAATTATAAAGAGAAAGCGGTAAAACCCGTTTGTTTAAGGTTTTACCGCTAACTTCTTCATTTTGACCGCCCTCCTATTTTTCTCGAAGAGCAGCGTGAGCCGCTGCCAAACGTGCGATAGGTACACGGTATGGAGAGCAACTTACGTAGTTAAGACCTGCATAGTGGCAGAACTCTACTGATGATGGCTCACCGCCGTGCTCACCGCAGATACCACACTTCAAGTCCATACGAGTACCACGACCCTTCATAACAGCCTCACGAATAAGCTGACCAACACCATTGCGGTCCAAAACCTGGAATGGGTCTGCCTTCAAGATATTCTTGTCGAGGTATGTTGGCAAGAACTTAGCGATATCGTCACGAGAGAAACCGAGAGTCATCTGTGTCAAGTCGTTAGTACCGAATGAGAAGAACTCTGCAACCTCGGCAATCTGGTTAGCTGTAACAGCTGCACGAGGAACCTCGATCATTGTACCTACCAAGTAGTCAATCTTATCGTTACGCTCTGCGAATACCTGGTTAGCAACAGTGTCGATGATATTCTTCTGGTAGCGGAGCTCCTTGTGGTTACCTACCAATGGAACCATAATCTCTACCTTTACATCGATACCTGTAGCCTTCACATTCATTGCAGCCTCGATGATAGCACGTGCCTGCATCTCAGTAATCTCTGGATAGGTGTTACCCAAACGGCAACCACGGTGACCGAGCATTGGGTTAACCTCGTGCAAGTACTCTACCTTTGCGGCAACCTCCTCGAATGTGATACCCATCTCCTCTGCCATCTCGCGCTGCTCCTTCTCTGTGTTAGGCGCAAACTCGTGTAATGGTGGATCGAGCAAACGAACGATTACTGGATAACCCTTCATAGCCTTGAACAGACCCTCGAAGTCACCACGCTGCATTGGGAGCAACTTAGAGAGTGCTACACGACGACCAGCCTCATCATCAGCCAAAATCATCTCGCGAACAGCCTTGATACGCTCGCCCTCGAAGAACATATGCTCTGTACGGCAAAGACCGATACCCTCTGCACCGAATGCGAATGCCTGTGCAGCATCGCGTGGAGTGTCGGCGTTAGCACGAACCTTCATAGTTGCATACTTGCCAGCCAACTCCATCAACTGACCGAAGTCACCGCTGAGGTCAGCATCCTGTGTAGCTACCTGACCCAAGTAAACCTCACCTGTTGAGCCGTTGAGTGAAATCCAGTCACCCTCCTTAATATCGTAACCATTAACCTTGATTGTACGAGTCTTATAGTCGATATTGAGCTCACCAGCACCTGATACACAGCACTTACCCATACCACGAGCCACAACGGCAGCGTGTGATGTCATACCACCGCGAGCTGTCAAGATACCAGCAGCGTCCAACATACCCTTCAAATCCTCTGGAGATGTCTCAATACGAACCAAGATAGCCTTCTGACCAGTCTCTGCCAATACCTTCTCGGCATCCTCTGCGAAGAATACTACTGGACCTGTCGCAGCACCTGGAGATGCTGGAAGACCCTTAACGATAACCTTTGCATTCTTGATTGCAGTCTTGTCGAATACAGGGTGCAAAAGCTCGTCGAGCTTCGCTGGCTCACAACGGAGTACTGCTGTCTTCTCGTCGATCAAGCCCTCGCGCAACATATCCATTGCGATCTTAACCATCGCTGCACCTGTACGCTTACCGTTACGGCACTGCAACATCCAAAGCTTACCATCCTGGATAGTGAACTCGATATCCTGCATATCCTTGAAGTAAACCTCCAAGTGGTTCTGAATCTCGTTAAGCTCTGCATATACAGTTGGCATAACCTCCTCGAGTGAAGGATACTTCGATGCACGATCCTCCTCAGAGATGTTCTGTGCCTTTGCCCAACGACGTGAACCCTCGATAGTAATCTGCTGTGGTGTGCGGATACCAGCCACAACGTCCTCACCCTGTGCGTTTACAAGGTACTCACCGTTGAAGATGTTCTCACCTGTCGCAGCGTCACGAGAGAAAGCAACACCTGTTGCAGAGTTCTCGCCCATGTTACCGAATACCATCGCCTGAACTGATACGGCTGTACCCCACTCAGCTGGGATGTTGTTGAGCTTACGATAGAGAATAGCACGCTCGTTCATCCAAGAACCGAACACAGCGCATACAGCGCCCCACAACTGCTTCCAAGGGCAAGCTGGGAAGTCCTTGCCTGTCTGCTCCTTAACAGCAGCCTTGAATGCAGCTACGAGCTCCTTCAAATCCTCAACTGTAAGGTCAGTATCCATCTTCACACCGCGCTTCTCCTTCTGAGCCTCGATGATCTCCTCGAATGGATCCTGATCCTCCTTTGATACTGGCTTCATACCCAACACTACGTCACCGTACATCTGTACGAAACGACGGTATGAATCCCAAGCAAAACGTGGGTTACCTGTACGCTTTGCAACAGCCTCAACAGCCTCGTCGTTCATACCCAGGTTAAGGATTGTATCCATCATACCTGGCATTGAAGCGCGAGCACCTGAACGTACTGATACGAGCAAAGGCATCTCCTTATCGCCAAACTTCATACCTGTGAGGTTCTCAATGTTTGTCATTGCCTTCTCTACCTCTGGACGAAGAATCTCGATAACAGCCTCCTTACCCTTGCTGTAGTACTCAGCACAAACCTCTGTTGTGATAGTGAATCCTGGAGGTACTGGGATACCGATAAGGTTCATCTCTGCCAAATTGGCACCCTTACCACCGAGCAACTCTCTCATTTTACCATTACCCTCGGCCTCTTTGTTACCGAAGGTATAGACACGTTTTACATCTGCCATAATCTTGGTTGTTTATTAAAATTTTTAATTTATGTATATATTATTTTATTATCGCTCTTTCAACCGTACAAAATTAAAACTTTTTTGCTAAAATGCAAATCATTTGTCGAAATATATGAATATTGGCAGGCAAGAAGAGCCTCCTGCACAATATTTTGCCCCATCGAAGGTGGGTCTTGGTACACCCGTTTCATCGAGCAACCACCGTTTGATATAGACATCACAATGGCTCAAAGAGGTAATATTCGTCAGTACTCTATCGCGTAAGTGCCACATTCCCCGCAAGATACGGTTGCCGCGAGCAGCCTTCTCAATGTGAAACGAGGCATCACGCAGCCCATATTTCTTAAATTTTAATTTTCCAACATCGCCGAGAATAATAATATTATTATCTTCGAGCAAATTTCGCTCCTCAATCAACACACCGAGCGAAGTTGAGCGATGCGTTGCAATAATTGTCAGTGGCTCTCCACACGCTTCGCCCTCGACACACAGAGCTCCGCGATATTCTGTCACTCGACCAGGAAAAAATACATCAGCAAAGTAGAGCAATGCAAAATCCAGACCGTCATACGAATTCGATGTGCGATGAATGTAGGCATAATCCTCGCCACATGCAGAGACTATATCTCTCACCACCTGCTCGTTCTCAACGCCATACAACGCCACCACAGGCAATTCCATAGAGTCCACGACAGCAGCCACCTGCTCCACCTTTCGGCGGTAACGACTCTCGTCCCACGCAAAACTTCCTTCAGGAGTATAGGCACTATCGTCATAAAAGCGCGAAGGGATGGTGTCGTAGAGTCTATCCACGTCATAATAAGCGACTCCAAAAGATTTTATTTCCTGTGCATTAACCGAAACACACAGCAACAAGAACAGAATTGTTATCAGGCGCCTCATCTCTACGCTTCGATTACGCCCGACCCAACAAGTTCCTCGCCGCTATACCACGCTGCAAACTGACCTGCGGCAATACCTCGCTGCGGCTCCTCAAAAAGGATGTACATCCCATCCTCGCGGCAAATAAGTTCTGCTCGCTGGAGTGGCTGACGATAACGAATTCTCACATCAAACGCCCTGCGTTCGCCCACCTGCATAGCATCCTCTGGATTTACCCAATGCAAAGCCTCCGACTGCAATCGCAATGCGCAGCGATAGAGTCCTGGGTGGGAATCGCCCTCACCCACATATATCACATTCTCCTTGACATCGGTAGCAATGATAAACAGCGACTCCTTTCTGCCTCCGATGCCCAGTCCTTTACGCTGACCTATGGTATAAAAATGCGCGCCGTTGTGCACGCCTATCTTCTTTCCATCACGCACCGTATAGCGTTTAGGCGCTGCAAGTGCCATCAAATCCTCCTCCGCAGGCTCTGTGGCATAGCCTCGCCACGAAGGTAGTATCTCGTGAATATTTCCCTGCTTGGGGGCTATCTGCTGCTGAAGGAAAACGGGCAAATCGACCTTGCCGACAAAACATATTCCCTGCGAGTCCTTGCGCTTGGCTGTCGCCAGCTTCTGCTCCTCGGCAATGCGACGCACCTCGGGCTTGAGCAGGTCACCTATCGGAAACATCGCATATCGCAACTGCTCTTGTGTGAGCTGACAAAGGAAATAGCTCTGGTCTTTATTCTTATCTGCACCCGCCAGCAGCTTGTAGATGGTCTTACCCTCCTTCTCGATGGTCTGCTTGCGACAATAGTGTCCCGTAGCGACATACTCCGCACCCATCTTCAACGCCTCCTTCAGAAAGACATCAAACTTAATTTCACGGTTGCATAACACATCGGGATTGGGCGTGCGACCCGCCTGATACTCGGCAAACATATAATCAACCACACGGTGGCGATACTCCTCCGACAAATCAACAAAGCGGAAAGGAATATCCAGTTTTTTCGCCACGAGTTCGGCAAAGACCTGGTCGTCATACCAGGGGCAGTCGCCCTCAAGCGTACCTGTGGTGTCGTGCCAATTTCGCATAAAGAGTCCTATCACCTCGTGACCCTGCTGCTTCAAAAGATATGCCGCCACCGAGGAATCAACGCCTCCCGAAAGTCCTACTACAACTCGTGCCATAAAAAGTTATTCCAAAACGTAATCTATTGTGATATTTGTGATGTAGCAGTTGCAATTTGATGAAGAAATCCTCTGCGTAACATTATTAAAATGAATATACAGACAACATTGTGCTGCTACATCTGCGCCCATTTCTTCAATCTCGTCAGCTTCAAATATTGCATCTTTTGGACTATTAGAGTTTTCGTGTGAAGCTGCCAAATTATCGGGATTAGCAATCGCCATTTTGAATACATTGCCGTCTTTGCTCGCCAATGTGAGGTTCACTTCACTAATCTTATACCCCTCATAATATGGCAAATAGACAAGAGCATAATCCTCTGCCGTAGGAACATCATTACCGCTTACGCCATTGAAATAGAAATTCATACGGTAATTATTATTGCTTGAACCAGAACGCATATAAGGCTTGGTTGAGTAGATTTGGAAAGGATAGCCAGCCAAAAGATAATCCTCCACACCCTCATACAATGTTTTCGATGTTGGGAAATTTTCGGGATATGTGGCTTCTTTTGTTAAATCGACCTCAACGCTGCGACTCTCCGCCATAAGGCTCTCGGCAGACAAAACAATGGGTGCGCTCATTGTCATAACCTTGCCCGAAGGGAACTCAACCTCGGTAGCAAACGACTTGGTATAGCTGTAATGCTTGCCATCGGCGGTGGTCACAACAAACTTTAGCTCATCGCCCGCATTAACGACAAAAGGCGACATCGCGACCCACGCCTTCGCCTCCTCGCCTGCCGCTATATTACAATCGGCAAGACTCAACTCAATCGCCTTGCTTACGTTCTCGGTAGCGGTCAGTTCACCCGACTGAAGATTGAGCGAATATTCGCCCGCGACAGGAGTTGGAGCGTACAACTTAACCGACTCCACATCCACCGCAGCATCGGTCATATTCTTCATACTGAACTGCATAACAGCCGCTGTATGGTGCATCTGCAAGCGGATAGCATCCAAATCTGCCGACTGCACACCGCCCCACAAGGGGTCATACTTTGCAACGTGGCTGGATGTCAGTGCCACCTGACTCTGCTCGGCAGCACCTACCTTGACAATGGCAGTCAAATCTGCCGCCACCTGCGCCGTAGAGGGATATACTCCGTAAGCATCCACCGCCACAGTTGCATCCTCCACCTCGGCACACGCAAAACGCCCCGAAGCGGCATCCTGCAAGGTAAAGAGATACTCCTTTGCCTCACCACCCGATGCAATCAGCACACGCATAGCGTCATCCTCGCTCCACGAAGTATGGTATCCACCACTCGCTGCATCATAGTCAAACGAAGTGCGTGAGCACTCTGCATCACTTGCATAGAGCGTGACACTGCGCGAAAGAACATCCTGCGTCTCGTCACTACATCCGACAGCCAAAACCGCCAACAGTCCAAATGCGTATTTTAGAATCTTCTTCATAACATCCAAAATTAAAATACGCCCTGATCCCAGCCATCTATTCCGTTATGCTCGCCACTTGCGGCAAAACCCTTCTCCACCGCTATCTCGATAATCTCTACCTGTGGAGATACATATTCACTCTTTCCCATTATTTAAGTCGTTTTTCGTTAATTGTTTTTATTCCTGCTTGGCAGCGCGCTTGCGGTCAATCTCGTTCAGGAGAATCTTTCTGAGTCGCATAGACTTTGGAGTAACCTCCACATACTCATCAGCCTTGATATACTCCAATGCCTCCTCCAATGAGAATACCTTTGGAGGCACAATCACAGCCTTGTCGTCAGCACCCGAAGCACGCATATTTGTGAGCTGCTTCGCCTTTGTCACGTTGATGGTAATATCACCCTGGCGAGTGCTCTCGCCCACCACCTGACCGCAATATACCTCATCCATCGGAGCGATGAAGAAGCGACCACGATCCTGCAACTTATCAATTGAATAGGCGTAGGCAGTACCCGTTTCAGAAGCAATCAGCGAGCCGTTTGTTCGCATCTCAATCTCGCCCATCCAAGGCTCAAAATCCTTCAGGCGGTGAGTCATAATAGCCTCGCCCGCAGTGGCTGTCAGCATATTTGAGCGCAAGCCGATAATACCGCGCGAAGGCACCAAAAACTCCAGACGTGTGCGTTCACCGTCAGACTCCATATTGGTCATCGTTCCCTTACGCTTGGTTACCATCTCGATAACCGTTCCTGCATACTCGTCGGGGCAATCAACGGTCATCTCCTCAACAGGCTCACACTTCACGCCGTCAATCTCCTTGATGATAACCTTGGGCTGACCCACCTGCAACTCATAACCCTCACGACGCATAGTCTCAATCAACACCGAGAGGTGCAACACACCACGACCATATACGATGAACGAATCGGCATTCTGACCAGGTGCTACACGCAGAGCGAGGTTACGCTCAAGCTCACGGTCAAGGCGCTCCTTCAAGTGACGCGAAGTAACGAACTTACCATCACGACCAAAGAATGGAGAGTTGTTGATTGTAAACAACATAGACATCGTTGGCTCATCTATCGCAATAGGTGGCAGCGGCTCTGGATTCTCATAATCGCAGATTGTATCGCCAATCTCGAAGCCCTCAATTCCGACCATCGCACATATCTCACCACAGCCCACGCTCTCAACCTTCTTCTTGCCAAGACCGTCAAAGACCATCAACTCCTTGATACGGGTCTTGACCATTGTCTCGCCATCACGCTTTGCAAGGGTTACGTTCTGACCTGCGCGCAGCTCGCCTCGGGTGAGCTTACCCACTGCAATACGACCCACATATGGCGAGTACTCAAGTGAAGTGACAAGCAACTGCGGAGTACCCTCGACAACCTCTGGCTCGGGAATCTCGTCGATAATAGCATCCAGCAGCGGAGCAATAGAGTCGGTAGGCTCGTTCCACACGTGTGACATCCAGCCCTGCTTTGCCGAGCCGTAGATGGTCTTGTAATCGAGTTGCTCCTCGGTTGCGTTGAGCGAGAACATCAAATCGAAGACCTGCTCATTTACCACCTCGGGGCGGCAGTTGGGCTTATCAACCTTATTTACCACCACAATAGGCTTCTTGCCGAGCGACAGCGCCTTCTGCAACACGAAACGAGTCTGCGGCATTGTGCCCTCGAAGGCATCCACCAGCAGCAGCACGCCATCACACATATTCAGCACTCGCTCCACCTCGCCGCCAAAGTCGGCGTGACCTGGGGTGTCGATGATGTTAATCTTATAATCCTTATATATAACGGATACGTTTTTCGAAAGGATGGTAATGCCTCGCTCGCGCTCAAGGTCATTGTTATCCATAATCAGGTCGCCCTCATTTGTATCGGTACGCAACAAATGTCCTGCGACGATCATCTTGTCCACCAACGTCGTCTTACCGTGATCGACGTGTGCAATGATTGCAATATTGCGAAGTTTTTGCATAGTAATTGAATTTATTCGGCAAAGTTAATAAAAATCGCAAAAATGTACTACTTTTGTTCGACTATTCAATCCAAAGTTGTTATGAATTACGAAATAAATATCAAACAAAAGAGCAAAGTCGTAGTAGGAAACGTGAGCGAGGAGCTGCCACGCCTGCTTCCCGAGAAGCGTGTTGTGGTTATCTCTGACACAAATATTGACCGCCACTACCACTCACTCATCGAACAATACGACCATATTTTGATTGGATTGGGCGAAACGAGCAAGACAATTCACACGCTGGATATGATTTATCGCCGCCTGATTGAGCTGGAGGCCGACCGCACGACCTTCATCCTCGGCATTGGCGGTGGCATTGTGACCGACATCGCGGGGTTTGTCGCCTCGACATATATGCGAGGTGTGGAGTTTGGTTTTGTCTCGACCTCGTTGCTCGGACAGGTCGATGCCAGCGTGGGCGGCAAGAACGGCGTGAATATGGATGGCTATAAAAATATGATTGGCACATTCAACCAGCCACGTTTTGTCATCTGCGACACAAGTATGCTGCACACACTCTCTCGCCGTGAGTTCCGCACAGGTCTGGCGGAGATAATCAAGGCGGGCGTGATTGCCGACAAGGTGTTGTTTGAGATGCTTGAGGAGTGTGATTTCGGCTCATTGGCAAGTGATAAGGCTACGCTGGATGAGGTGGTCTATCGCGCCATAAAGGTAAAGGCAGACATCGTGGAGCGTGACGAGCGAGAGACGGGCGACAGACGCAAGCTCAACCTCGGTCACACTATGGCGCACGCCATCGAGAAGTGCTCATCGAAGCTAAATCACGGCGAGGCGGTAGCCGTAGGTCTGCACCTGATTGCGGCGGCAGCCACCAGCCGAGGTTTATTGAGCGAGGAGGATAGAGCGCGTATCGAAAATCTGCTGTTGCGCGCAGGCTTTACGCTTGAGTCGCCCGTTGAGATTAAAGATTTGCTGAAGGCTGTGAAGAAGGATAAAAAGAGTGCAGGCGATTCGATACATATCGTGCTGCCCACCTCGATTGGCGATTGCAAAGTTGAACAGATGCCACTTGATGAGTTTAAGGCATTGATGAAAAACTAAAAAAATAGAGCCTGCCTAACTTTTTCACTTGTTAGACAGGCTCAAGTTTTTACTAATTAAAACTTCCAATTCTTCGCTTCTGCTATCTTAATATCTGCTTCCGAAATCTCATTCTCTTCATTGTTGTTATTTGAAACAACATTTATCTTGGCGTAATTCAATGAGTATTCTCCGACATGCCAAATTGTTTTACCAGTCCAATCTGGCAATGCTTTGATTATTTTTGACATCTCCGCAGACTTAATTTTATTGAGGCTGCAGCCAAAATCATACAACTTTGTATTCTTGCTCACATCCAATGATGTTAGTTTATTGTTGGCGCAGTTTAATGCCCCCAACTTTTTATTTTTGCTTATATCTAATGAAGTTAGTTTATTGCTGTTGCAGAATAATACGCCCAATTCAGCGTTTTTACTCACATCCAACTGTGTTAATTGATTCTTGGCGCAACTTAAGAATCCCAATTCTGGATTATCACTCACGATAAAAGTTGTCAATTGATTATTATCACATTGAAGAAATTTTAATCCTGGGCATCCGCTGATATCTAATGATGTTAATTCATTATCCCTACAACGTAGGCAAACAATATCCCCTTTTAAGACTACGGTTTGAGATGTCAGAGCGTATGTAACATCAACAACAAAAGCCTCGAAGATACCACCATATGCATCACTATTTTTTTCGTCTATCTTTGTTGCACCGATCACTTCTGGTGGTATATTATCTCTATTGAATCTCAAAACGATTGTTTCGCCCACCTCTTTATTGGTGGTCAATGTGATTTGAGGGTCCTGTGGCAAGCTGTTATCTTCTTCTATTTCTTTTTCACATCCACAAAGTACAGCAATTGCGAAAATTGCAAACAACAAAATCTTTCTCATAATCGCAACGTTTAATAGGTTAGTAAATTAAGTTATCGACTGCAAGTTATAAATTCTGCATTATATATGCAAATAATATGAGAAATTTTTTGCGGGGGGGGGTGACCGTATAGTTCAATATTAAGTACATATAGACCAAATAACAAAAAGGATAATCCTCCACTCTTTACTCAATAGTGATTATTTCCCCGAGGATCCCCATCGCCTTGCTACGCAAGTAGGGGGATGACGTAATAGATTGCCACGTCGGGCGTTGCCCTCCTCGCAATGACGGGGAGTAAAAAAGAGGAAAGAGGAAAGAGGAAAAAGATTGCCACGTCGCTTAAGTTCCTCGTAATGACGTTTTGATTTGGGTGAAATTCGCCCCACTGCAAGAGCGTTTCCTCCTTGCAGCTCTACTATTTCAATGTCTTATAGGAAAGAATATGCCACGAAATGGCGGTAGCTAATACACCGAGCGATAGTTGCGCCCACCACCACTTATCGACCACGCAGAAGATGCAATAACCGATTGTGAGCCACACCATTGTGACCGACACTATCTTCACACGCAGAGGGATGGCACGGTGTTGGCGGAAATTGCGGATATACTCGCCCAGATAAGGGTGGTTTATGAGCCAATCATACAGGCGGTCGGAGCTACGGAAAAACGCCCACGCCGACAAAAGCAACAACGGCGTAGTGGGCAGCAGAGGGAGAAAGATTCCCACCACACCCAGCACCAAAGAGAGCGAGCCTAATATGATTAACGCAATTTTCACGGGCGCAAAGTTAATAATTCACTTGTAAATAGCAATTAAGCCACAAAAATTTGTTACATTTGCACAAATATGAACTAACAAATATCAAATTATGAAAAAAATAGGTATCGCTTGCGACCACGCAGGTTATCAGATGAAGGAGTTTTTGGTGGGTTATCTCTCAACCAAAGGTTATGAAGTAGTAGATTTCGGTTGCGACTCTGAAGAGAGCATCGACTACCCCGACTTCGGTCACGCGCTGGCTTCGGCTATCGAGGCGGGCGAGATGGAGCAGGGCGTAGGCTTATGCGGCTCGGGCGAGGGTATGGCGATGACGCTGAACAAGCACCAGGGCATCCGCGCAGGTCTGTGCTGGAATACCGACGTGGCGGCTCTCATCCGTCAGCACAACGACGCAAACGTAGTGGTATTGCCAGCACGTTTTATCTCCAACGACGAGGCGATGGCTATCGTCAGCACATTCCTCTCATCAGAGTTCGAGGGTGGTCGCCACCAGCGTCGCGTGGAGAAGATTGCTTGCAAATAATTCCCATTTTAGAGACCTCACAATATGTATAAAGAGAATCAACTCTATGTAGCTCACTCCGCCCAGGGAGCTATTCACATCATAGGCAAGATGGCTAACCGTCACGGTCTTATCGCTGGTGCTACGGGTACGGGTAAGACTGTGACGTTGCAGGTGCTTGCCGAGACATTCTCACAGGCGGGTGTGCCTTGCTTTATGGCTGATATGAAGGGCGACCTTTCGGGTATCTCGCAGGTGGGTAAGTTAAGCGGCTTTATCGAGAAGCGATGCGCCGAATTCGGCATCGACCCTCAGGAGCTTAAGTTCGAGGGTTGTCCCGTGCGTTTCTTCGACGTGTATGGTAAGCAGGGACACCCTATGCGTACCACCATAAAGAATATGGGCTCGATGCTGCTTTCACGTCTGCTCGACCTGAACGACACGCAGTCGGGCGTTCTGTCGCTCACATTCCGTATTGCCGAGGATGAAGGCTTGCCACTGATTGATATGAAGGATTTGCGCCTTATGCTTGACTATGTGGCAAAGGGTGCCGACCGCTACTCTACCACCTATGGCAATATCTCGGCAGCCTCAATCGGCGCTATACAGCGCTCATTGCTGACCCTTGCCGAGCAGGGCGGCGACAAGTTCTTCGGCGAGCCAGCGTTCGACATCTTCGACCTGTTGCAGACCGAGGGTGGACGTGGCGTGATGAATATTCTGGCGGCAGATGAGCTGATGTTGCAGCCAAAGCTCTACTCTACGTTCCTGATGTGGCTCCTGACAGAGATTTACGACAAGATGCCCGAGATTGGCGATATGGAACTTCCGAAATTGGTATTCTTCTTCGACGAGGCACATATGCTCTTTAAGGATACATCCAAAGCCTTGATTGACAAGATTGAGCAGATTGTACGTCTTATCCGTTCGAAGGGTATTGGCGTCTATTTCATTTCGCAGTCGCCATCCGACCTACCAGAGGCTATCCTCGGTCAGTGCGGTAACCGTGTGCAGCACGCACTGCGTGCCTTCACGCCTAAAGACCAGGCGGCAGTAAAGGCGGCAGCGCAGACATTCCGACCCAACCCTGCTTTCTCTACCGAGCGCGAGATTCTGGAGCTCGGCACGGGCGAGGCGCTGGTGTCGTTCCTTGACGAGAAGGGCGCCCCTTCGATGGTGGAGCGTGCGAAGATACTCTTCCCCTTGAGCCAGATAGGTGCTATAAGTGAAGAGCAGCGTGCGGCAGTGAATAACTCATCTCGCATAGCGGGCAAATATGATACTGCGGTAGATAGAGAGTCTGCCTTCGAGAAGATACTCAAGCAACGCGAACAGGCAGAGAAAGAGGCTGCCGAGGCAAAGGCAGAAGAGGAGGAGAGAAAGGAGCAGGAGCGCCGAGAGAAGGAAGAGGAGAAGGCTCGCAAGAGCTATGCAGGCTCATTCAAGAAGAGTTTGATTGGCAGTATGCTCGGCACGGCTGTAACCTACTTCGCAAAGACCGTAGCACAACAGATGGCGAAAAAGCTGACGGGTAGCACTCGCACAACAACAACGCGCAAGCGAAAGACAACAACAAAAAAGAAGCGATAAGCAATAGGGCTGCAACTTTCTCGGTTGCAGCCCTTATCATTTTCCAACAGGGGTAAGCGTAACGCAGAAAACGCCCTATAAGGTAATTTTAGAAATTAAACTTTACGCCCACAATACCCTGCGCCGAATCACGGTAGTAATGCAGCCACTCATAAACCTTGCTGCCCGTGAGGTTGCGACCCTCGGCAAACACAGCCCAATTGTCATTGATACGCCACTCGGCATCAAGACCCAGGGTGAATGTAGAGTCGGTTTTGGTAGCCTCGAACGATGGGAAACCACCCTCGCCAAGAACCTCGGCAAGTGTCATCCACTTTATGCCGCCCATATATCCGAGGTTTGCGCCAACAGTCAGGCGACGACCTGTATATCGCAGACCCAAATCGAGCTCGAAGTTGGGTCGTGAGCTGTAATAGTCATCATAATTATCCCATATATAGGCACTCACATCGAGCGTAGCCTCAAACCAACCTGCTGGGCGGAAAACGATGTTTCCGTTGGCGGTAAAGCTATGCTGGTATGCCGTAGTAAAGAGATAATCCGCGCCCACATTATACCAATAGAGGTGGTTATCGGCAATGGTAAACTGCGCCGAGAGATTGTACGAAAAGATACCCTTACCCAGATTACCGCTAATACCCGCACGACCGTTATAGAGGGTCTCGTTTGCCAATGAGAATACCGCCCCATCATCCACCACACTCTGCGAGGCGAGGACAAATGGATTTTCATATGACAACGCACCGAAATTGTGCTGCTTCAGCTCGCCATCGACCTCAACGTAAGGCACAAAGCTCTGCTTGGAATTGTTCCACATCATACGCACATAAGGGAAGATATGGTGAGGCGAATTGCCCGACTCGCCCACTCTGTCGTGGTAGTAATCGGCACCTATCAGGAAGTTGAAGCGGTTGCCGCTGACGCCATATCTCGCGCCAGCCATCAAGATGTTATTCTTGTAAGCCTCGAGTGCACCACCTCCATACACACCCATATAGCCCGCGTGTATCTTCAACTGGTGCTGTCCCAGCATCCTGCCCACTGCCGCCTTTACAGAGAACTGCGACTGATTAAACTTCTCACCCGAAGCACTGCACGCCCTGTTATAGTAGAAGCCACCATCCACCTCAACACTGAAATTCCAGCGGCTCAAATCGACAAAATCATCACCGAAACGCAGTGCGCCCTGCACCTCGCCAAAACGAATAAGCTCTCCCGTTGTGGGATAACGGTGGCGCATCTGCTGGTCGCCGTAGATATCCACTTCAAGCAGATGGCGCCCCACATTCAAACCCGCGCGACCACCCAGGCGGTTGCTCATTTCGGATGTATTATCCGTAACTTTGGTCACGCCATCCAAAGCCCAACGATTCTGATAATCGCCCTCGTGGTTTAAGTACGCCATAGCGTAGCCTCTATCCTTGTTGTAAGTCGAGACATAGACATCCGCCTCGCTTGCCAAAGGTACACCCGCCGCAGCCTTCACATAGAGCAGACGCTTACGCACAAAATCCCAATAGGAGATTGTCGCTGGTTTGAAATTCTCGGTAAGGAGCGAAGTCTCGTATGAACGAGGCATAAACGAATAATCAATATCAGGACGCATCATCACCGTATCGGTCATATCGGGCACCATCGCAAGCTTCTGTGCCTTATTGACGCTCGGAATATAGTCCTTTTCAACCTCCACCTGCTTGGCAACCTGCGCACTTGCAATCATAGGCGCAGCCACAAGCAACAACGCTATGTATAAAAATCTTCTCATCGTTAGTTCAGTTTAGCAATTCTTGACTTAGCCTCCTCAATAATGCCATCATCGGCAGGAGAGTAACCATCTGCAACGCTCTGATATGTGGCACGAGCCTGGAAGCTGTCGCCCTTATCGAAATAGATATCACCGAGCAGGATAAACGCCTTGGCAAGCCAATAGTTCTGTGGCGTATTGCTATCCGAAAGCTCATAGACCATCTTCTCCGCCTTATCATATCGCTTTGCCTTATACTCCGCCTCAATCATACGGTAGCGTGCCTCGGCACCCTCGGCGCTCTTAACCTCGGCACTCAACACCTTGAAGATATCCATCGCCGCCTGCTCATCGCCCCTACGAAGCATTACCTGCGCCTTGGCGTGGCGTGCCTTGCGGCGAGCTATCTCGGTCATAACATCAAACTTCTCAATATCATCCGCCATAGCCACGATAGCATCATCGTCGGCATACTTCAGAGTAGATGCCACATATCCCGATGCGGCACTCTTGCGCGTAGCAGCCTCCGAGCTCACGTCATAGAGCTGACGGTATGATTTGGCAGCCATCTCCCAACGCTCCGACTTATAGCACATAGATGACAAACGCTCCAGCACTCGCTCCTGATACTGCGTGCGACCCTGCTCGGCAAGCGCCGAGAGCGATTCGATAGCCTCCGCCTCCTTACCGTCGCGGATATAACAGTCACTCAAGAAGAAGAGTGCATCGTTCTGATAGTGTCCCGAAGGGTAGTTTTTGAGGTAAGCGTTAAAGCTCGCCGCAGCCTCCTGTGTCTTGTTGTCAAGATAGAGTTTCTGCGCCGCAGCATACGACAATGAGTCACGCGCCATCTGGCTCATATTACCCTCAACGCCCATCTTCTCAGCATAGGCGAAGTAAGAATCGGCATCGCCCTTATCGACATAAATCTCACGAATACCCTGCAAGGCACTCTTCGACTGTGACGACCTCGGCGCAGCCCTCACAACCATATCGTAATACTCCAGAGCCTTATCCTTTTCGCCCAGATTCATATACGCCAGTCCCAAATCCGACAACGCCTGCGCGTAGTAGTTTGAGTTGGGATACTCACGAACAAAACCCTCCAGCGTACGCACGCCTTTATCATACTGCTCGTCGGCGATATAAGTGTGACCTAACTCGTAGGTCGCATCATCCACATAATCGCCTCTATCGGTTTGCACGATACGCTTCAGAGCCTCAATCTTCTGCTCGCGCTTGTTCTGCACACCAAGAGTCATAGCTCGCTGATACTCGGCATAATAACTCTCCGTCGTACGCATAGCAATGGTGCGAGCGTAACACTCCAAAGCAGGGGCAAACTCTCTAAGCGAGTAGTGAACATCGCCTCGGCGATTCACTGCATCGGCAAGATATGAGTCGCGCTTGCTGTACGTGTTCAGGAAGAGGTCAAACGCCTTGCCCGCCTGCTCCATATCGCCATCATTGAAGTAACAATAGCCCAAATTATACTGCGCCATAGCATACTCCGCAGAGCCTCGAGGAGCGCGGCTGATAAAATTCTTATATCGCTGAAGCGCTACCCCATTATCGCCACGAGCAAAGGCAACCTCGCCAAGCCAGAACGATGCCAGCGCGCTATATTTTGCGTTCGAGCCTGCACCCAACGACTCCTTGAACGAGGACTCCGCTACATCCAGCTCGCCCGAAGAATACGCCTCCAAGCCATTGAAATAAGCAATCTTCTGCAAAGCCAGCAGGGTCTCATTGTCGGGATTAGGCAACTGCTTGATAGCCTCGTAAGCCTGGGCGTAATTTTTTGAGTTGTAATATGCTGCAATGAGCAGACGATGAGCATCCTCTGTACGTTCCGACGAAGGATACTGCTCCACATAACGACCCAAGACATTGATGGCCTCGTTAAAGCGACCACCACCCAACTCATACTGCAACTTACCATAGTTAAACAGCGCATCCTCGGCAATCGAGGGGTCGAACTGCGAGTTGGAAGCCATAGCAAAGGCATACATAGCATCCTCGCGGTTACCCTCACGCAGATAGCTGTCTGCCAAATGGTAAGAGGCATTCTGCGTAAGCATATCATCGGCACCGCACGCCTCGCGCAAGTATGGAATAGCGTCGTGATAGAGCGCTTGACGGTGTAGTGAATAACCCATAATATAGTTCTCGACACGACCCATTACACCACCCGATGCCTTGTAGCGATTCATATATGTCACAGCCTTCGTGTAGTCGTCAAGTTGAAACCACGACTCTGCCAGGATTCGCTCAATCTGCATCGCCTGCTCGCGCGTAGTCGTAGGGATGAGTGCATCGCCGCGCTCGACAACATCACGATACTTACCCTCCTTGAAATCAATCTGAAGGATGTAGAATGGCATCAGGTCGCGATACTGCTGACTCTTGAGCAGCGATGTGAAACCGTTGCGCGCCACGTCATACTGGGCACGTGTGTAGGCTATGTATGAGTTGTAATATGTTGCGTGATGCGAATACTCACTCTTGGGCGTGATGCGCGAAAAATATTTCTCGGCTGATGCGTAGTCGCCCCTCATAAACGACATATATCCCATACGCAGGTCATACTTGTCGCGCTGCTGTGGCGAGAGAGCCTTATAATTTACCTTCGACAGCTCCTGCTCGGCGAGGGCGATATTATCCTCGGTCATAGCAAGCGTAGCCAACGTAAACTGCAACTCGTTGGCATAGATTGAACCCTGATAATCCGCCAAAAATCGTTTCAGACGACCCTCGGCCTCTGCCATCTTCAGTTCGGTAGTACATAGCGCCAGATAGTAATCCACGCGCTCTATCGCCTCCCTGTCGGTCACGGGCGAGAGTGTCTGACGAATGTTACGAAGCTCGGTGCGTGCCTCGATGCAATGACCGAAATCATAGAGCGATATGGCACGTTCGATGCTGCGCTTCTGCTGCGCGGTCTGCGCGTTGGCACAATGCACCGCAAATGCCAGCAACAGAGCCACTATTATTGATATTCTTGTTCGCATATTCACTAAATATATTTATCCGACAAAGTTACGAAAATTAGACAAATCACACAACATAGGAACGATTATTGTCGGCAGAAAATTGTGAAAATTGTGATAAATGTGCAAAGCCCACGCGGCAGCACTTAATTTCGTAACTTAAAAGACTCATTTATGAACAACAATCTACAAAAAGTGACGGTAAAACTTGCCGACGGCAAGTTCTGCCTTGCAGGTGGGGCGTCGGCTGACGACCTTAATCCAAAGGCTCTTATGTTGTGTGCAACGGCAAAATGTGCAGGGCTTACGATTATGGCGCTACTGGAGAAGCGCGGCAATCCAAAGCCAAAGAGTATGGAGATTACGGTCGAGGGTCAGCTCAACACCCCAACACTGCGAGGCGACAGCGTCTATGAGAGCTTCGAGGTGATTTACAATGTCGAGTGTCACCGACTGGAGGACCAGGAGCCTATCTCGCAGGCGGTGGAGCGCGCACAGGAGCGCACCTGCGGAATGGTTGCAATGCTCCGCAAGATTGCCCCCGTTTCGCACGTTATCGAGGTGGTCAGCACAGAGTAAAAACTTATTTTTTTGAGGTGATTACAATTTGCAATCACCTCTTGCTTTTTTATTATATTTCGTAATCTACCCCCTATTTATTTTACAATATATAACCACGCTCAAAATTTATAACATTTTATCAATCAAGCGCTTGCATATACAAATATTTATCACTATCTTGCAACAGAAACCATAAAATTGATTTAACACTATGAAATTATGAACCGATTTTTTGTTATTTTATGGATATTCGCCACAATATGTACCAAATCTTTCTCGCAAGATATAATAGAGCCATCCGTTCCAATCCGAAGTAGGGAATATTATGCAAATCGGTTTATAGAGCAAGGAGGGAAGATTGACACAATCAAACACGACAACTTTTCACACACAATATTACGAAGTGAATATGAAGCAAACAGAGTAGAATACTATAGCATTCTCATAGAAAATGTGAATAATAAAAAGTTCGGTTCTAGAATGCAGTTTAAGAACGGCAAATATCTCCATCGAAATATGTTTATCTACTACTTTACACGACAAAATTATAGACAATTAGAGAGAGTTTTGTTTGAAACATTTTCAAAAGAGCAGTTAAGAGAGTTCTACATAAACCAGAAGATGATAAGTCTTAAGGTAAGGGGAAGCGATGGAATTATTGATGAGGTGGGATTTCAAATAACAAATCATCCCGTTTATCGAAAGATACCAATTGAGACTTACCACAGAATGGAAGAGGCGGTAAAACGACATTTCAAGGTAAATGGGTGTAACCTTTCGCAAAGCTATATGGATTGCAAAGCCATCGAGGCTTTGGCGTGGTATGAATTTGACATATACCTCCCATCCAGAGCAGAACGTATGAAATACTACCCTCGCCTACGCCGAGCACTCGGAATAAAAAAGTCGGAGGTAGAGTTCAAAGAGTTCCACCCAACCTCCGAGGAGTTTTTGAAAAGACTTGAGGATAAAGAAAAAGAGATGATAAAGGAGTATAAATCGCAAAATCGCAGAAACTGATTTATGCAAAATAGGTTGCCCAGCACATTTTTTGTTGGGCAACCTATTTTCTTGTTAGAATTTTTATACTATTCGGCAGCTGTTATGCGGCGATAGGCGGACCATGCTACAGCATAGTTATAGCGGGCGGTGATGGCGTTGGTGTAGATTTGTATCCAGCTCAACTGCGCCTGCAAGACATCCAGCACCGTCGCCTGACCCTCCTGATAGGAGTAGGTCGAGATAGAGAGGTTTTCGCTGGCAATCTCGACATTCTTGAGCGATGACTGCATCTGCGAATAACTGCTTAGCAAGGCACTCCAGCCATCCGCCTCTTCAAGCGACACATCCTCATATAGTTGCTCCAGCGCAATCCCTGCCTGCCTGACACCCTGCTTTGCCGCCGACACCGCGTGACGACGTTCGCGCCAATGGAAGATGGGCACACTAACACCCACAACCAGTGCACCATCGAGATAGGTCTTGCCCGACTGATTGGGCGAATAGGTCTGCCACGAGCCACTCACACCCGCCTTCAGCGAGGGGTTAAACGAGGAGCGCGCAACATCCACTCCCGCCTCGGCGGCAAGGATAGAGGATTTGGCACTCTGCACATCGGGTCGGCGAGCTACAATCTGTTCAAGCGATACTCGAAGTGGTACAACCAAACTGTCTATTATAGAATTTATTAGCACCACGCTTTCCGCATCATCTTCACGCCGCAGACTATTAAATCGATGCAGCGCCACTTCGTAGTTATTCTGTGAAGCTATAAGCGAAAATTCGGCATCACTCAAACGTGCCTCGACCTGCAACAAATCTCCCTTGGCAACATAGCCCTCGCTGTAACGCTCCTGCACAACATCATACAGAGAACGAATAAGCGACACATACTCCTCGGTTGCCGCCTTGTAAAGCTGCATCGCCGAGACCATCCAATAGGCATTATCTGCCGCAAAACGCACCTCAAGTGCCACCTGCTCGCCATCCTGCAATGAGCCAGCGTAGCGTGTCAGCGCCTGACGATAGGCTGCTCGCACCCCACCACCAGCATATATCGTCTGCTCGATGCGAGGCTCCACGCTGAAACCCCACAAATCGGCTCCATCATTACGCTTGAAGTCGGTTGTAAAACTTCCACTTGCCGAGAGTGAGGGTAGAAAAGCGGTGCGCTGCTTGGCACTCTCGGAGAGTAGCTTTTCAGACTGCGCCTCGGCATTTTGCAGTTCAAGGCTACGCTCGAGGACTATGCTGCGATACTCCTCAATGGATATTTGCGCCTGCACTTTGAGGCAGGTCACAGCCGCCACAAAGATGAGAAATATTTTTGCCTTCATATTAGGAATTACTTTTTTCGTTTTTCACTCCGTGTGCTATGGCATATGCCACAGGCAGTACCATCATCGTAAGTGCGGTAGCAACAAACAAACCACCCATAATCGTCGCCGCCATACTCGAGAACAGAGAGTCAAAGAGCAGCGGAATGAGTGCAAGTATTGTCGTTATAGAGGCAAGCGACACAGGCAACAGACGACTCTGCGCTGCCGCCACAATAGCCTCACGGGGAGGTACGCCCAAGGAGAGTTTGGAGCGAATAGCATCGAGCAGGATAACGCCATTCTTGACATTCATCCCGACCAATCCCAGCAGCCCCAGCAGAGAGAAAAAATCAAACTGATTGCCAGTCAGCACCAATCCGACAACCACGCCAATAAAAATCAGCGGAGTCATAAGCAGAATTATCACAGGGTCGCGGAAATTGTTAAACAACAGCAACAGCACGATAAAAATCGCCACCAGCGCAAGCGGCATATTCTTCCCCAGAGCCTCGTTCGACTCCGCCTGCGACTCCTGCTCGCCAAAAATCTTCAATTCATACCCCTCGGGGAGTGTCACCTCACGCCTAACGCGCTTGAGCAGTTGCTCGGTGGCACGAATGGTATTCACACCCTCCCTGGGGTCACACTGCGCCTTCATTACTCGCTGGCGGTTGTAACGCTTAATCACACCGCCCCTGAAATCCAAATCGAAACGATTCACCGCCTGCTCGATAGAATAGACGTTGCCGCCTTGTGAAAAGATTGGCAGCGATTGCAGATTGGAGAGATTATAAGTTGCAATATCATCATCCTTAAGCAAGATAGGCATCACCTCATCGCCACGACGAAACTGCCCCATCGGATAGCCTTCGGTAGCAAGCGTGACCCATTGAGCCATACGACTACGCCCCACACCTATGCGCTGACCCTTGATTTGGGAATATACAGGCAACCACGTCGCCACACGATTTCCCCAACTATTGCGAATGTTGGTCAGCTCTTTTGTCTGCCACATAATCTGCTCGACCTGATGGGTGAGGTGCAGCAGAGTATCTATATTTTCGCCCACAAAACCCACCTCGATGGTTGCATCAGGCACGGGCGAGAGCTTGAACAACGAGGAGCGCAACCACACATCGGGGAAGGTAGCCTCGACATAGGCTCTAAAGCGCTGGCGCACAGGCTCGCTATCCTTCTTGCGTTTGAGTTCAACAAGCAGATTGCCAAAGTTGGGGCGTAGAGCCACGCTGCCGCTTGCCAGATAGTATCGCAAGGGAGTTGTCCCTGCCGTCGTAGAGACTCGCTCCACCTCCGCCTGACGACCCAGCCACTCGCTCATTGTATCGAGATGCTGCTGCGTAGAGGAGATATCATAACCTTCGGGGAGGATTACATCGGCACGGAAATAGGGCTTATCAAGCTGTGGAAAGAAGTTTTGTGGCATAACACCCATAACCACGACCGAACAGACAAACATCGCCACAACGCCCACAACAACCCACCAACGATGGTTTATCGCACGCTCCAGCAAACGTCCAAACCACTTCATCTGCGACTCGTTTTGCTGCGACGCAGCAGAGTGTATCATTCCTGCACCAAACATCGGCACCTGCGTAAGCGCCAACACCCAGCTAATCAAGAGCGAAAGGGCTACAACCACAAACAATGGCTTCACAATCTCCGCTACAGCCGAGGGTGCGAGGTATAGGGGCAGAAATGAGAATATGGCTATCAGGGTAGCGCCCAACAGACTCCATTTCGGCTGGTCGGCAGCCACCGAGAATGCCTTTTGCGGCGGCATACCGCCCGAAACTGCAAGGCGGGCATTATCCGCCACGACAATAGCGTTATCCACCAACATTCCCATAGCGATGATAAAACCAGCAAGTGAGGTGCGGTTGATACCCTCGCCCAGCATATACATAAGGAGCATTGTGCCACCGATGGTAAATATCAGCGACGAGCCAATCAGCACACCGCTACGAAGCCCCATAGCAAACATAATGACCACTATCACAATAGCGACCGACTCAAGCAGGTTGAGCATAAAACTCAAATTCGCCTCGCGGGCAATATCATCCTCGGGATAGAGCGAGACCACCTCCAGACCAACAGGCATCTGTGCCTGCAACCGTTGCAGTTGCTCGCTCACCGTAGCACCAAGCTGCACAACATCTGCCTCGGCACTTGACGATACGCCTATGCCCACCGCACGTTCGCCATTGACGCTCATAATGGTCTGCGGCGGAGTGGCATAACCCTGTTCGATGCGA
Source organism: Rikenellaceae bacterium (assembly GCA_015059905.1). Lineage (GTDB taxonomy): Bacteria > Bacteroidota > Bacteroidia > Bacteroidales > Rikenellaceae > Alistipes. Next base: position 419,566 of record SUZN01000001.1, on the reverse strand, counting down.
GCCACATCGCCCAGACGGAACTGCTGACCATTGGGCGCGATAAGCAACTGATTGGCAATATCTTCGATAGTGTTATATACACCCGTTTCGAGCACAATAACACGCTCCTCACCCGCTACAATCTCACCCGTCTGTACTACGCTGTTCTGCTGCGATATCATCGCCTCAATCATATCGGGCGTGATTGCAAAATTAGCCAGCGTTGAGCGCGTGATATAGATATTTATCACAGGCATCTGCTCGCCCATCAGCGCCACCTTCTGCACGCCCTCGATGGGGACTAATTGCCGTTTGATGCGCTGCGCCCACTCATGTATCTCGCTCCACGAAAAGCCATCGTCGGCAACCAAACCATAATAGAGTCCATAGACATCGCCGAAATCATCATTCACAACGACAGTCCCAGCGCCTGTGGGCAGTTGCGAAGAGATATTAAGCACCTTGCGGCGCAGTTCATCCCATAGTTGCGGGATATCTTTCGCAGGCGTTCCAGATTCCAACTCCACCATTATACGCGATAGCCCATAATAGGACTCCGAGGTGAGTTTCTTAACCCTACGCATAGATTGCAGCTCACGACCGATAGGTTCGGTGATGAGTTGCTCGACCTCAAGCGGTGTAGCACCAGGATATTCACACGTAACAACAGCGCTCTTCAGCACAAAGGTTGAATCCTCCTTCTTGCCCATCTTGACAAACGCCCACACGCCCCCTGCAAGACAAAGAGCAAGGATAAACCACACGACACTGCGGTGGCGCATCGAGTAATCGGTAATAGACATAGACTTAAGGATTTAAGATTTTCACTTGCTCGCCCTCACGCAGACGATACACGCCCGCCGTGACGACCTCATCGCCAGAGTTCAATCCCTGCCTGATGCTCACCATATCGCGCCCCAAAAGTTCGCCAAGCACGACCTTGCGCAACTCCACACGCGACTCCTTATCCACAACCCACACATATGTACCACCCTGCGCAGGGGCGTAGATGGCGGTGAGAGGAACCTCGACCTCGCCAGCAAGGTTGTCGGCGGTGCGAATCATCACCTGACAAGTCATTCCAGGCGATATGCTTACGCCTTGTAACTCCGCCTTATTGAGCTTGAGTGACACAGGAAATCCCGATGCATCGGATGCTGTCTTGGCATAGCTGTCAAGGCGAGCCGAAAAGAGAAGGTCGGGATAGTTATCAAAACGCACGAAGTAACGCGACGAGCTATCGGCAAGCACCGACATACTCTTCTCCGACATCGTAAACTCAACGGTGGTGCTTATCGGGTTTACCAATCGCAGGATAGTCTGCCCCGACTCTACACGCTGGTAGGCATCGACATAGGTGCGTTCAATAACGCCATCAAATGGAGCGCGCAGCTTGGTCTGGGCAAGCAAATCGCGCGAATTCTCATACTTCGAGCGAGCCTGCACATACGCTGCCTCAGCCGCCTCGACATCCTGCTGCGACACGGCATTGCGCTCCAGCAGACGACGCATACGTTCATACTGCGAGGTGGCGCGCTCAAACTGTGAACGGTCGGATGCAACCTGCAACTCAACATCGCGCGGGTCAAGTTGCGCCAGCAGTTCGCCTCGGCGCACAAAATCGCCCTTGCCTACATCGACACTCGCCACCTGACCCGAGAGTTTGAAGGCGAGCATTGTGGCATCATCAGCGGTGGACATACCCGCAAAATCACGATCTACATAACCGACATCACGCGCCGTGACAACCTTGACACTACGGACTCTATCGAGGTCATTCTCAACTCGTCTTCCACACGAGCCCTGCAGCGTTACACATAACAATAGAAAAAGTATTGGTCTGCACATAAAACAAAAAAATTGACTTCCCTTGCTGGAAAGTCAATTTCTATACCAAACTAATATGTAAGCATCGTTACTCCATAAAATCAATGCTTCGGCAGTTATACTTCTCCTCGATAACGCCATCGTTGAGCACCACCAGACCATTCTCGGCACGAAGCATAGTCTTCATCACGGTAGCATCAATATTATAGCATCTTACCTCATCGGACCCATCGAAAGAGTAACGCGTGACATATCGCAAAGGCTGTGGTGTGAGGCACACAACCAAAGCACCCTCCGCCTCGGCACGCTCCACAACGCTACGCAGACGCGCAGCACAGCGCTTTCTCAACTTACTGAAGTTGGTTACGCAAATCATATAGACACGTCCTGGGCGGGTGAGAATCTCCTCGGTGACGTTACCCTCAACGTCTGACAAAGAGAACTCGCTCACAAGAGTCTGCACAGTGGGTGCCTCGTTATCCACTCGGGTCTCGACCCACTCCCACTTTTTGTCATTCTGCCACTCCTTGTCGTCAATGGAGAACTCGCGCAGCTTGCCTGTGCGGCGATTGCGATAAATTAACACATACTCCTCCTCCGACACTGCCTCGCTACCTGTGTCGTGCTGTGACTGAATCATTGCATAGAGGTTGGCACCCTTCTTATATGGAAGGAAATCAACCAATGGCTTATGGTAATAGCAATAAGCACCCAGACCCATAGCAATGGTAAAAAAGAGGCAGGTGAGCACTAGCTCTATGCGCTTAAAGACTAAAATCTTATCAGGGCGATAGCGATACCATATAACAACCACCATCGGCAGAATAATAAGGTTCTTGAAGAAGGTCTCCCAGGGAGTGAGCTTCAGCGCATCGCCAAAACATCCACAATCCTCTACGGGTATCCACGTTGCGCTCAAGAATGTCAGAACCGTAAAGAACGACATCGACACCAGTGCGAAGATGGAGATAAGGCGCGTGCGCACCCTAAACAGGAGCATCAATCCCATCATAAGCTCTGCGCCACACAACCATATTGAAAAGGTCATTGAGGCGGGCGTGAGCCACTCCATACCATATATAGATAGGTATTCGTTCACCTTCAGAGCCGTTCCCCAAGGGTCAATGACCTTGACAAAGCCCGAGAAGATAAACACCAGACCCACTATAATGGTGCAAATGTTTGATGCTATCTTTAATCCTTTGCTTCTGCTCATTCTGTCGTTATTTGATGTAAGGCTCCACGACCTTCATTATACGAGAAAATATCTCCGCTGGCGATGCCATCTCTCCCTCCGAGGTGCAATCCACAACGTGCATATGGTCATCATATTCGGCTGCGTCGATATATACCTGACGCACCTTGCGCTGAAGATCCATCGACTGCTCGTGGATATCCTGCTTACCCTGCAAATAGGCGCGGTCATCACCCTCGCGCTGCTCCTTGAGTTTACGCTCGGTGAAGGCAAATGGCACATCCAGGAAAAGTGACACATCAGGGCGAGGAATGGCGAAGTAATCAAATTCAAGGTCGAGTATCCATTTACGCAACTTTTCGCGCTCCGCCGCATCCTCAATCTTCGCGCACTGATAGCCTACGTTGGAATAGACATAACGATCGACCAGCACAACCTTGCCCGCAGAGAGCCACTCATTTATCTTTGTTGCGGCATCACGCCTATCGCCCGCATATAACAGCGCCACGATATAGGGGTCAACCTGCTCTATCGAGCCAAGCTCACCACGCAAAAAGCGAGCTATCAAATCGCCAAAATAGGGAGCATCGAAACGAGGAAAGTGAAGATACTCACTCTCAATGCCTCGCTCGGCGAACAACTGTCGCAGGTTGGCAATCTGCGTAGATTTGCCAGAGCCATCAACTCCTTCAAGGACTATAAACATAATTTCTTCTTTAGTTTGGTTTTTATCTTGCTTATCTCAACATTCTCACAGCGCGCTCCACACCTCTATGCAACGCCTCAATCTCCTCACGCGTATTATACATCGCCATCGATGCGCGACACATACCCGTCACGCCATAGTGCGTCATCACAGGCTCGGCACAATGCTGACCCGTACGCACCGCTATACCCAATTTATCGAGTATCATACCCATATCATAAGGGTGAACACCCTCGACATTAAACGACACTATTGAACACTTATCTTCGGTCGTACCGTAAATCTTCAAGCCGTCAATAGCGGAGAGCAACTCGGTAGCATAGGCGGTCAGGTCGCGCTCATACTCCTCCACAGCCTTAAGGTCGAGTGTCTGGAGGTAACCGACAGCCTCGCCCAAGCCTATGGCGCCGACAAAATTTGCCGTACCAGCCTCAAACTTCAGTGGCAGAGGGGCATAGGTCGTACGCTCGAACGATACCCTATCGACCATATCGCCACCGCACAAGAATGGAGGCATCTGCTCAAGCAACGACTGCTTGCCATAGAGCACACCGATACCTGTTGGGGCATAGAGCTTATGACCCGAAAAGGCGTAGAAATCACAATCCAACGCCTGGACATCTACCCCACCGTGCACCACGCCCTGGCAACCATCAACCATCACAACAGCATCCACAGAGTGAGCCTTGTCGATGATTGTCTTCAGGTCAGGACGAGTGCCGAGAGTATTGGAAGCCTGCGTAACCGCCACCATACGGGTGCGTGTATCGAGCAGCTCATCCAGCTTCTCAATCATCAGGCGACCCTCATCGTCAAACGGCAACACACGCAACTCGGCTCCCTTACGCTGGGCTATGAGCTGCCAGGGAACGATATTGGAGTGGTGCTCCATCTCGCTCACTATAATATTGTCGCCACTATGCAAAAACTCCTCGCCCCACGCATAGGCAACGGTGTTAATCGAGGCTGTCGCACCAGCGGTGAAGATAACCTCCTCACGCGCCGCAGCTCCGATAAACTCACGCACTCGCTCGCGTGCCGCTTCGTACATCGAGGTCGCCTCCTCCGAAAGATGATGCACACCACGATGGATATTGGCATTCTGCTCACGGTGCATACGATTAACCGCCTCAATCACACATTCGGGCTTCTGCGCTGTGGCTCCGCTGTCGAGGTAGACCAGAGGTTTGCCGTTCACCTGACGTGAAAGGATAGGGAAATCTTTGCGTATGGTATTGACATCAAACATCTTAAATCTTCTCAAGTTTTGCATTAAGCTCCTCTGCCAGAGCCTCGCCAAAGTGTTGCGAGCCGAGGACAATATCGCTCACGAAGCCCTCTATTTGCAGACGCTTCGCCTGCTCAAGCGAGAGACCACGCTGACGCATATATAGCACTGCCTCACTATCGAGCTGACCCACTGTTGCGCCGTGCGAACACTTCACATCGTCGGCATAAATCTCAAGCTGCGGCTTGGTATTGATACGCGCCTCGCTACCAATGACGATATTGCGAGAGGTCTGCACGGCATCGGTGCGCTGTGCATCGGGAGCAACATATACCATACCCTCAAACTCGCCTTTCGCCTTGCCGCCAGCAACACCCTTAACCAAAGAGAAGCTGTTGCAGTCCGACACGTTATGGTTTACCCTTACGCCAACCTTTACGCTCTCCTCATCGCCCGCCAAAAAGGCTGCACGCAACGAGCTTACAGCATAAGAGCCATTCAAATCAACCACATAATCCAACTTTCCACCGCCCACAGCGATGCTGACCACGCTGCTCTGGCTGCCCGTCTGCTGGCGCAACTCGCAACGACACGCAGCCGCAGACAAAGCCACCTGCACCATACGAATCTTCGAGTGGGGCATCATATCTATCACAAGCTTCGATTCGCCCTCGTGGGTATGCAGAACGATAATATACTCCTCGCCCTGCTCCGCCACACCACACTCAACCTTGGTGGGGTTTACAAGCAGAAGCGCAGGCGTACCATCGGCAAGCGTAATCTCTTGCGATGCGATATTATCGCCACACAACGAAGCTAAACTATCCAAAATACCCATTCTACTTATCGTATTCGTTAATAAGCCAATCGTAACCATCCTTCTCAAGCTTCAGCGCAAGAGTCTTGTCGCCAGTGTAGATTATGCGACCGTGATAGAGAACGTGAACATAGTCGGGTACAATGTAATCAAGCAGTCGCTGATAGTGAGTAATCACAACCGTTGCATTCTCCTCGGTGTGCAACTTCGTCACACCTGTAGCTACGATACGCAAAGCGTCAATATCAAGACCTGAATCGGTCTCATCCAACACAGCGAGCTTTGGCTGAAGCATAGCCATCTGAAAAATCTCGTTCTTCTTCTTCTCACCACCCGAGAAACCCTCGTTCACAGCACGGTTGGTGAGTTTAGAGTCAAGCTCCACAACGGCACTCTTCTCGCGCATCATACGCAAAAACTCGCCCGCCGTGAGAGGCTCCTCACCACGAAACTTACGCTGCTCATTGACAGCCATCTTCATAAAGTTAGCCATCGTAACACCTGGAATCTCCACAGGATACTGAAAACCAAGGAACATACCCATACGGGCACGATCCTCAATCGAGAGTTCCAACAGATTTTGACCCATAAACTCAACCTCGCCCTCGGTGACGGTGAACTTCTCGTTGCCCGCCAAAACAGATGCGAGTGTAGATTTTCCCGAACCATTAGGTCCCATTATGGCGTGTACCTCGCCTGCGTGTACTTCAAGGTTAATGCCTCGAAGAATCTCCTTATCCTCAACGCTGGCGTGCAAATTTGTTATCTTTAACATATATCTTCTTTTTACTCAATTCTAATATTATCCAACCGAGCCCTCAAGGTTAATAGCAAGCAGCTTCTGCGCCTCAACGGCAAACTCCATAGGCAACTTGGCAATCACTTCGCGGGCATAGCCATTCACGATAAGACCAACTGCATCCTCGGTCGAAAGACCTCGCTGACGGCAATACAAAAGCTGCTCCTCGGAAATCTTCGAAGTTGTTGCCTCGTGCTCAACAACTGCCGACGCATTGGCCGACTCAATCACAGGGAAGGTGTGCGCTCCGCACTTATCGCCAATAAGCAGCGAGTCACACTGCGAGTAGTTACGCGCATTTTCCGCGCCCTTCGACACACGCACCAGACCACGATAGGCATTCTGACTCTTGCCTGCCGAGATACCCTTCGACACGATACGGCTACGGGTGTTGCGACCCAGGTGTATCATCTTGGTGCCTGTATCTGCCTGCTGGTAGTTATTGGTCATAGCAACCGAGTAGAACTCGCCCACAGAGTTATCACCCAGCAGCACACAGCTCGGATATTTCCACGTGATGGCAGAGCCTGTCTCAACCTGTGTCCACGACAAACGCGCATTCTCACGGCACAAGCCTCGCTTGGTCACAAAGTTATAGATGCCGCCCTTGCCATCCTTATCGCCTGGATACCAATTCTGCACTGTCGAATACTTAACCTCGGCATCACGCTCAACGACAATCTCAACGACGGCAGCGTGGAGCTGATTTTCGTCACGACGTGGCGCAGTACACCCCTCCAGATAGCTCACATAAGCGTCCTCGTCTGCAACCAGCAACGTACGCTCGAACTGACCCGTATTCTCGGCATTGATACGGAAGTAGGTCGAAAGCTCCATAGGGCATCGTACTCCCTTGGGGATATAGCAGAACGAGCCATCAGAAAAGACTGCGGCATTAAGTGCTGCGTAGAAGTTATCGGTATAAGGCACAACCGAGCCCAGATACTTCTGCACCAGGTCGGGATACTCGCGTATAGCCTCCGAAATAGAGCAAAAGATGATGCCCTTTTCAGCCAATGTCTCGCGGAAGGTGGTCTTGACCGACACCGAGTCCATCACAGCATCAACGGCAACACCCGCCAGAGCCATCTGCTCCTCGAGAGGAATACCCAACTTGTCAAACGTGCGCTTGAGCTCAGGATCAACCTCGTCCATCGAGCCGAGTTTTTTAATCTGCTTGGGGGCGGCATAGTAGATGATATCCTGAAAATCAATTTCGGGAATATCAAGGTGCGCCCACTCGGGCAGTGGCATCTTCTGCCAATGACGAAAAGCCTTCAATCGACGCTCAAGCATCCATTCAGGCTCCTGTTTCTTGGCTGAAATGAGGCGCACAACATCCTCATTCAAGCCTCGGGCGATGGTTTCGGTCTCAATATCAGTCGTAAAACCGTATTTGTATTCGCCCTCAATAGTATCTATTATCTCTTTTTCAGCCATAATATGCAATTATAGGTGGCAAAATTACAAAAAAAATGCAATTTTACCATACATTACTGAAGTAATGTAACGACTACACCTTCAAGAATACCTTCTTTCGGTAGAGGAAATAGAGGAAAAGCCAGCTCACAAGCAGATAACCTACGGAGTGTACCACCGTAGCCCACTGCTCGGGACAGAGCTTCGCCACACCACCAAAAAAAAAGGTTGAGATGCCTCCAAAATTGATAATTCGCTGCGCCAGGTAGATCGTAATGGAGTTCATACCCACAACTCTGAATGGCAAAGTCCAACTGCGCCAGCCGCGCACATCAACAATATAATAGAACAGCGCCATCATTGCCAGCGAATAGGCGCCCACCGCGCAGACAAACGTGCTCGACCACAACATTTTATTTACAGGAACAAAACCGTCGAAAACAATAGCAACCAAAGCCAAAACGACAGCTGCTCCAACCATATAGTGACACTTTCTATTACCCGACAGACGCTGCTCGGGAAGGCGTATTAACTCACCCGTAAACATACCAAGCATAGCTGTCACAACAGCAGGCAAGGTAGAGAGCAATCCCTCGGGGTCAAATCTGCCACCATCATAAATCAAACGACCAGGCATAAACAATCGGTCAATATATCCCACCAGATTTCCCTGCATCGAAAGCGGGTCAGCACCTTCGACATCGGGCGCTCCGACAAACTTAATAAGCAGAGCGTAACCAATTAAAATAGTAACACTTATCGCCACGCGCGCCTTCACGCCACAACTCACAAACAACAATGCCGCAAACATCCACGCCAAACCTATACGACCCAGCACACTAGCACAACGCAGAGAATCGAAATCGAGCTTAAACAGACCATTATAGACCATTCCAAGCAAGACGAGAACTATGCCGCGACGCACAATCTTCCAATAGATTTTAGCCGAAGAGGCGCCCATCTCGCGCTGACGAGCGTAAGAGAATGGGAACGACACACCCGCCAGGAAGAGGAATAGAGGAAAGATGGTGTCGTGATGACGCAGACCATCCCACTCAACGTGTTTCATCTGCAGAGCAAGCTCCTCGGTAAAACCACAAGGTGCAAGCGCACACAACGCTGTAATCAGGCCCGAAAGACCCATAATAAAAAACATATCGAAGCCTCGCAGGGCATCCAAAGATTGTAAACGATTTGAATTCATAGGTAGTGATTTTTTACTTTGATTACAAATATACGAAATAATCGCTTCGCTGAAGTAGAATTAAACCACAAAAATTCCTATTGTGGAACGATTTTTTCATAGCAACGTTGCAAAATGAAAATTTATGCCATTTTTCATATTTCGCAGAGTGCTATTTAACCGAGGAATTTTATGCTGATTGATATCGAAAACATTATTCACAAACGCACCAATCGAAGACTACCAAAATGGCTCATTCGAGTGGCGGAAAAAGCTATTCATCAAACAGAGATAAACCAAATTATATCTTCGGGCGAGCATCTCACTCCCGCGCAGTTTATCAAACACGCACTCAAGGAGTTAAACATCAAATATAAGATTTTAGAAAGCGCTAAAATTCCACTCGACGACAGATATATTTTTGTCGCAAACCACCCTTTTGGAGGAGCCGACGGATTGATGATTACGGATGCTCTGCTAGGCAGATTTAGCGACGTCGGAACGATTGTAAATGATATGCTTATGCATATTGAACCGCTAAAACCGCTATGGATTCCAATCAATAAATATGGCAACCAGCATAGCCTTCATTCCCAGACATATCACGCCGCACTTGACTCTCAAAGCAAGCAGATTTTGACCTTTCCTGCGGGTTTCTGCTCGCGCATAACAAAGGGCGAGGTGGCGGACACCGAGTGGCACAACCGCTTTATCAAGGACGCTAAACGATACCACAGAAAGATTGTGCCTGTATATGTAGATGGCACTCTGTCGCGGCGATTTTATAATATTTACAGGGTGCGCCGCGCGCTCGGCATACGGCTAAATGTGGAGCTGCTGTTGCTTGCCGATGAGTTGTTTCGCCAGCGCGGCAGATGTTTCAGGATTGTATTCGGCTCACCGCTTGATGCAGACCTTATCGAGGGCAACTCCCCCACCGAGAAATGCCGCACGGTAAGAGAGATTGCCTACTCGCTTAAAACAACAATGCCCAACTAAACTAGGTCGGGCACTATCACTAATTTCTACTCTTGTCTAACAGCCACACTCACACGCGAATCGGCGCAACCGTAATAGAGATACCACGCACCTTTGAATGGCACCAGACCCTCAACGAAAACTGTTCCTGCGGGGTATTGACCACTCTTCTCGAAATCGGTCTCGGGGATGAAGAAAGGCTCATCCAGGCGGTCCTTAAATCGCGCTGGATTCTTGGCATCGAACAGAGCCTGACCAGCACAATAAGCGTTAGCGGTGTAGCGGCTGTCGCCCTTGTCGCCTGGCAGATTTTTGCCGTTGTAGATGAGCAGGATACCCTTCTTGGTGAGGATAGCAGGAGGACCGCACTCTGTAAGGTGACTATCGAAATACCCCTCACGAGGCTCCATCACACGCAACAGATTACCCTCCGCATCAAGCATAGGAGTCCAATTTACCAAATCATCCGAGGTTGCTACATTTACAAAGGTCTCGCCCCAATAGAGCCAATATTTACCATTGATTTTGGCAATCACCTGCTTGCCGCCCTTCATCTTCGTCACAATAGATGCCGACTTTGAGAAATTATCCTTAAAACGACCTCCATACGCCTGGGCGAATACCGAGCCGTGCTTTATCCAGTGAATCAAGTCGCGCGAAGTAGCAACTGCCAGGCGTGCCACCTTGCGATTCCACTGGGTGTAGAACATCACATAGGTGCCATCCTCGGTCATCGCAACACGAGGGTCCTCGCATCCACCAGGGCACTCAAACTCCGCCTGACTATCCGAGGGGTTGGGATACAACACAGGAGCACCGTGTCGCTCAAAATGGAGTCCGTCGTCCGATGAGGCGTAACCGATGCGCGAAGTGCGCTGACCAATGCCCGTAGCAGAGTTATCCTCGGCACGATATAGCAGCACCACACGACCATTCAGCACCGTTGCAGCAGGGTTAAACGTATCACTTTCCTCCCACAACATAGCTCTACCTTGCATTGGGCAATAGAACAGGCTGTTTACCGTAGGCGACATCACTGGATTCACACCCACAGGTCGCACAAAATCCATCCACGCCCAATCCTTGTCTTTGGTCTGCGCCGCCGCAGATAACACAAAGGCAAGCGCACAGCATAAGATAAAGTTCCTCTTCATAATTGAGTTTAGCTTCATAATTGATAGTTAATAATATGTAAACTCTTTACTTGATATACAGACTAAAAAATTTCCAAATCTCGGCGGCGGGATTCATATCCCCATCCGCCCACGAGTGCGAGCCGCCAACCACCTCATAGAGCCACACCTGATTACCGCCAATACCATCAACATATCGGTGCGCTATGACCTTGTTATTACGTTGTGGCAACTCCTCTCGCTCCTCGTGCGTACAGCGATTTACCGCTGCCCAATAGCTCACCGCACGAGGAACGGCGATATACTCACCCCAACCATCCTTGTTATCGGGGTCGCCCTCCCATTTTGAGACAACATCCTTCGTTCCGTGTATCTCCAGCAGAGGAATGGGGCGCTTTGCCTTCAACTCACGATACATCCACTCCATCGTCAAGCCCGAAATAGGAGCCACAGCCGCGAAGATATGCGACGCCTTGTAAGCCAAAAGATAGCTCATCTCGCCACCGTTTGAGTGACCTGTGGCAAAAACATTATGCCTTGAGAAACCATACTCTTTTTGCAAATGGCGGACCAACTTTATTGTAAAGCCCACATCATCGCGCTCCCAGCCATTCTCAACATGAAACGAGTAACCGACCGCCCAGCAGGCCGCACCTCGAAAATCTTTTGGTCCACTCGGATAACACACCGCAAAACCATTCTGGTCAGCGACAGGGTTAAAACCGTAACTTAACGCAGGCAGATTGCGCCCATCATAACCGTGAAAAACCATCACCAGAGGAGCATCCTTCGGCAGATTTTGGGGAGTGTAAAGATAGTAGGTGTATTCAATGCCTTTGTGCTTGATTGTATGTTCGGTAAGTGTTCCATTGTCCTTGTTTACGTTTGCGTTTACGTTTGCGTTTGTGTTTGCGTTTGCGTTTGCGTTCACGCTCCCGTGTGCACTTCCGTTTGCGCTGACACCGCCCCAAGCACAGATTAAAAACAGCAAAAGAGCTACAATTCTTTTCATTGATGTAAAATTAGGTTATTATTCAGCTGCTGTTGACGTGCGACACCCTCTTCAATCCTCCATTAGCACCTTCGCAACATTCTCTGAAACAAATTTACAAAAAATCGGACAAATTATAAACATCGAATAAGTGTTTTTATGTTTTTACAGGATGATGATTGTTTTAATGAAGATGTTGAATACAAAAATCCGTTAAGCAAAGCAGATCGAGGTCTGCGTAGTAGCCAATTCCGCCAGAGTACGGCTTTCTTGTTGCACATTGCCGAGTTCCAGTGTGGGAAAGACGGAAGGGAGTCTATTTGGTCAACAAACTCTCAAGAAAGCTTTGGTGTTGTCAAATATACTTCTTTGAAATACCAGCAACCTCTGGCGATCTAAATTGCATTATCGCCAGAGATTTCTGGTTTGCTTATAGTTATAAATACGGATTATTTATTTCTTCTTTTTAGCCTCAAGTTCCACGATAAGAGGGTGCAACTCCTCTGTAAAACGCTTTTTGTAGTAGTCACCCTTTTTAGCTGGAACAAAGATGTTTTTCAAAGACTTACATCCATGACAGCTTTCCTCCTTAATATAGCGCACACAATCAAGGAAGGTGAGTGTCTCGAGTGCAGAGCAATCCATAAATGGGAAAACGCAGTTTGCTCTGTAATCCTCCAACTTACCCTTTACAGTTGCTGTTTTCAGCTTTTTACAATTAGAAAAGACGCCGTTAAGGTCTTTTACGGTCTCTGGCACCTCGATGCTTGTAAGTCCAGAATCACGAAAAGCTCCATCCCAAATGTACTCTACGCTGTCGGGGATAACTACCTCTGTGAGCGCAGTACAATCACTGAAGGCATAAGCTCCAATTTCGGTTACGCTGTTAGGGATAACGATGCTTGTTAAGTTCTCACATCCGCTAAAGGCACCATAGCCCAATGTCTGCACACCATCAGGAATAACGCTCGTGCTACAACCTGCGACAAGTGTATTGCCGTTTTTTATGATAGCATTACAATTCTCGCGCGAGTCGTAGATGCTGTTACCCTCTTCCACGACGATGCTGGTCAATGATTTGCAGTGCGAAAAAACACCCTCCTTGCTAATCTCTGTCACACTCTTTGGTATTACAACACTTGTTAGGTCGTTACATTCAAAGAAAGCGTACTTCTCAATCTTCTTCACACCTTCGGGAATAACAATGCTTGTCATGCCCTTGCAACCACTAAATGCGTAAGAATCAATCTTCTCAACACCTTCTGGTATAGTAGTATTGCAACAGCCTCGTATCAAGGTGTTTGTAGCACTGGTGATGATGGCATTGCAGCTGTTTCGCGAGTCATACATAAAGTTCCCCTCCTCTACCTCGATGCTTGTCAATGCACCACAACGATCAAAGGCTTGAAGTCCAATCATTGATAGTTTTTTGGGGATTGTTATACTTTTAAGAGCCCTACAACCTGCAAAAGCAAGTGCATAAATAGAAGTTACATTGCTTGGAATCTCGATACTCTCCAAATTCTTGCAACCTCTGAATGCCTCTCTTCCGATTGTTGTTACGCTGCTGGGGATAACGACTTTAGTCAGCTCCTCACAGTAATAAAACGCCATATTGGCAATCGTTGTCTCTCCTTCAGGGATAATTCCCACACCGTCTTTAATTTCGTACTTAGCCATAATTGAAGGTTTTTAGTTTATAAATGTTATTTGGTTAAAATAATAAAAGTCGGAGCATCTACACAAATGCATAGACAGCTCCGACTTTCTTGGATATTTCAAGAAAGAAAAAAATTACCCCCCCCCAGTAAATATTTGATATACTGCTATTTATAAATAGCACAGCGGTAAGGTTAATATGATTGGGTTGTTTATTCATAGGATTTTCACTTTTAATATAATTCTTAATCAACATAGTCTTGCATACCAAAGTCCTTACCCTCTGGTCGCTTAATCATTTCTGGAGGTGTAATTAACTCTCGCTCTGGTTCCAGCGTAGAGTGCAGATTTTCGGCAAGGCTTTTAATCACAGCCATAAAGCGATTGTCATACATCCATACAAAGCACTCCACACGCAGAGTGAAGGCATTTTTAGCACCAACAAAAGCAGCCACATTGTTTTTATTTATAGCATACCACTCATTCTTGTCGGAATGATAGCCAAACTTATCGAGCAGATCCGAAGTAACTGTTTTATACATTGCATCAAATGCGGTATAGTCTTTAACAAGACTCGCTGGATCATCGTAACTACTATCCCCCTTCTTGCTGTTGTAGCAGAAATGGAATTGAGTTGGACGACTTTTTGGGCCAATCGCTCCGAGAATAGGTATAACCCAACTATCGGGTCGCGAAGTGAACTGTCGAATATCGTCTAGAAATAGTTGCAAGTTGGGACAATTGGCATTATCCGAGATGTTATAATACGATGTAGGGTTATCAACATCTGTCTCTATTTCTTTGGCTACGAAGTTAAAACCGCCCAATTTTGCAATATGATATGCGAACCACCCTGTTATGGGTTCTGTGTATCCTGAAGTACTAAGAATGGTTACCTTCGACCCTCTATCAATACAACAACCATACGGTCTATTCTTTTTATAGTTAATAATAACAATCTTACTTTCAGGCTTATCTGCAGAATTCATAGCATTTGCCATATCATAAAGATGCAGACACTCTGACTTCTTGACGGCTTCGATTATATCATCATAGGCTATAAACTTTCGTGAAATAATTGTATTTATCTCCTTGTATCGAGGCACAATAAAGAGTTGTGAATGTTGCTGGTCTTTTTCGAACTTAAAAGCGTGAACAATACTACGGATGTTACTCTTAATCTTTTGATCCAATTTCTCTTCCTCCATTGCCTCTGAAAATCCTGCACCAACCAAACCTGCGGGGACGGCAAAGAGAGCGATACCTAATATACCAATGACACAAGCAATGATCTTTCCGACTGTAGTGATAGGCGGATTGCTGGCGATAAGATTTCCTATATCACCAAGGTATCGGGTAAATGCCCACAAGGTCGATTTTATTCCGTTGTCATACACCTCTGGTTGTGCTGCATGTTCATAGAAATAGAGCACAAATGAGAGCATAAGTGTCACAATCACCAGGAACTGCAACGAGATAAACATCTCCCTTGATTTGGAACTTAAAGCCTTTTTCAACAATCGGAATGAATGCATATAGCGAAAGACTCGCAGTAGGCGCAACACTCTTAACGATTTTAGAATTGCGTATGGCAGAGGCAGGTATAACGAAACATAGAAGGTGTATGTTGAGATGATGTCAATCAGTCCATAGAATGAACAACAATAGCGTACTCTACCCCAGAAACCCTTGTACTTTGGGTCTAGCTCATCAGCTGCCCATATACGCAGCGACACCTCAATAGTGAACGTAATAACCGTTACGATATCGATAATCTGCAACACTCGCTCACATTGGGGCGAGATATTGAAAGTAGAAATAAATACCGACATGGTACTGATGACAATAAGACCAATGATGGTATAATCTACATAGTTTTCCCACTGCTTGGTGCGCAGATCGTTGTCGAAAACACGAGCTAATTGTTTTTTGAATTTTTCTGATTTCATCTTTATCTCCATTTACTTACTCTTAATCCCTTTTGGGTGTATTGATCTGCCAGGCAACGCCAAAACTCACAGCCCAACACTCTGCCGCGTGTTAATCCAGATGGAATAGAATGGTGCGTTATCTACATCACAAAGATGATATCGTAGCAGATTCATCAGCGATGTCTTGCCACTACCCCATTCGCCCTAGAGAGCTATTGTGATAGGAGTGTCTGTGAGTCGAATATACTTAATCAGCGCGTTTTGATATGCTTCGATACCAAATAAATCTTTTTGCGTATGTTGGCGAGGAATATCGATAATGTTTGATTTCATATTATGTAGATTTTAAATTATTTATAATGGTTATTATTGTCTTTGTCTTTTCGTTCAAAGTTCTCCTATTTAACATCGCAAGCGGTTACTTTTCGTAACTGCCTACGATGAATTTTGAGATAATCCCAATGCGGCACAATGTCTGCTGCGCGCATTTTTATTACTCCTCAAGGGTGTATTTTGTCGTATAGTAGATTGTATTCGGCACGACCGCCTCAACCTCAACCCAAAGGTAGTTGGTGTAGCGCATACGCTCGTTCTCAAAAGCAAGATATATGGTTCTTAGCCCTTTGACAGGTATTCGACCATTGCACGATTGTGTGCCAAGCGTGGAATAATCAACATCGTAGTTTAGCATAGACGCGGCTTTGGTACCATCCTGAAATTGTTTTGCCTGCGCCTGATTGCGGAATACATACATATTGCAGTAGGCATCCTCGTCGCGGATAGGACGATTGTCATCAAGCAGACTGCTAAACAGGTTTAGCTTGCCGTTTTTCTCTTTTTCGTAGAGAGGTAATCCGAGAAATTTAACCTTCTTGTATGAGGATGCAAGGTTGTCGTGAAACTCTCCATCTTGCGAACAATCACTCTCGCTTGTATCGATACGCATTGAGTAGAGAATATCGGTTGCTCCCGCAGGCACCTGAACAGCAACCAGCGCCTTCGCGCTGCCCGAGAATGCCGCTTTGAATTGTCCGCGTAATGTAAATTTACGAGGCTCTTCGAAACATTTGGTCATATTGACACCCTTAACAGCTGTTGCGCCAAAATCGTCTTTCTTGCACTCTACTTGCTCTATTTTAATGGGTGTCGCGTTTCCTAAACGAGAAATGTCATTTATCTTGTAATTTATATCCAGCCCTACATACTGTGTTCCCTGTGGGTTTATATTCACAAGATATATTGCGCTATTTGCCACAACCAACGAATCCTTAACAGTGGTTTTTCCCTTGTATGTTTTAAGCACAGTACGACTATCGGCATTACTCACCTGAACAGTAATCGGCTTTGCTGCAGTTATTGTCCAACGCAGTTTCTCTCCCTTCAGCAGATATACGGGATACGAACGTGGCTGCTCAAGCAACAACTCATCGTGCTGCCAGGGCGTAATCTTGAAGTCGTTTATTTCGTTAGTAGTCAATGTGATCAGGTTATTTCGCAGCTTATTCACTCGCTCTTTGAGAGCTTCGCACTGTGCCACCTGCTCGGGAGTCAAATCCATTGGATTGTAGTCATAGTATAACTCTTTACCAATCGCATTCATCTCCTTTATCTCATCGCCCGACAGTGTATTAAACTCTGTTTGAGAAATAAGTTTTTCAAGTGTCATAACCTTCTCAAAGACCAGATTATACTCCTCTAATGTAGCTTTTGTTACTTTGCTTGTGCAGCTTGAAAGGAGCACGACAACCAATATCCAGCAGATTTTTCTCATAATGGCAGTGTTTTTTGTTCTTTATTTACAACGTTTCAGACTATCTTTTGCGCTCTCTATCTGACGTTTGTAATACTCCACTTGACGATCGTGATATGCCGCCTTATCAATCTTATTTTTGCGATAACTTGCTTTGGAAGATGGTGATGAAGCATTCTTTATCATTCGGGCGTAATACTCATTGTCACGTTTCTTGGCCTCCTTTTCCTTAGCTATTGATGCACGAAGGTCAATAATCTTCTTTTTGTAATATTCTTTGCTCATAAAAAAGGTTTTTAGATTCCTATTTCTTTCTATTTTCCTTGTCTGGTTTTGTGCTATTTTTTCTTGCGGTCTTGGATTTATTGCTCAAATCAGTTAGCGAAGATACGATTGCTTCTTGATTATCATTTATTGCGTCAGAAATCTGTGCCAGCATCTTCTCGTCCACTTCGCCAAAAATACCCTTACATTGCAATGTTGTTTGTTCTTTAATTTCGGGTGTTATGGATGATGACAGAGATTGTACACATTTCATAATCGCAAGTCCATCATCAGCATACCCCACTGCTACGATAAAATCTGGGATAAGGTCAGTGGGTAATACGAAGTAGGCTAACGGTGCTACTATAAACATCTTGTTCTGAACTGTTGTTTGCGGCGACTTCATAAGATTGAAAAGTAGCAGGACAGGATAGATGATAATTCCGCCAGCTTTTTTCGCCACTTTTGCAATCTTTTCGTTTATCTGACTATCAGAGTACCACTGCTTTAGCTTTTCGCTGTTATCGGCAAGATATTGAAGGACTTTTTCTTGTAGCTCATTCATTTTACCTGCAAATTTCTCAGCATATTCTTGCGCTAAAGTTTGCTCATCTTCCGATAAATCTGCGCTTGACAACTCTAATAATAGATCTTCTGACGGTGTATCAGTTGATTCTGTCGCCTTCTTTTTGTCTAATAAATTGGAGAATGATGATTTCACCCCCGAAACAGCCTCCGATGCTTTCGAAAGATCAATAGTCTTTAGTTTATCTATAAATTTCAAAGCCATATTTTATCAAGCAAAAATATTTAACACACCTGTAATGATTGCTTCAATAAGCATAACGATAGAGAGTAGAATGAAAAACACAATCCATTTGTTTTTCGTCATCCACTTCAACACAATTGCGAGTGTAATCAGCTTTTTATGTTTTTCTGTCACATCGGACACATTGTCCAAGAATGAGCGATTTTTATCTAATAATGGCATAATTCTTTACTATTTAGATTTCTTCTTACCAAACACACCTTTCAATATTGTACCACCAATCTTGCGTTCCAGACCCTGCTTGGTAGTAGGGATGCCGACTTTTTTGGCAATCTTGTTTTTGAGTCCGCTGATGCCAACGGCACGCTTCAACGAAAATGATAGTCCAGGAATTTTCATAACTCATTTAAGATTTTAAATTTGTGATATGAGGGGCGATCAAGCCCCTACATATCTAAAATTGAGTAATTACTTATCATTGCAACCTATGCGCATTCGATTGGCTGCCTACGAATGCCTTATGCTGTTGCGATAGCCACGATAATCAATACAATTCCAGTAATAAAACTAAGAATGTCCGTTATGACTATATCTCCTGTTATTTTGTGGTAACAAAAGCCAGACGCAACACAAACAAGACCAGCAATGCCCAATGCACCAACCGAATCAGCTCCAGACAGTAGCATAACGATTACACCAGCTGCAAGAGTTAGCAAACCGAGAATCCATTGCAAACGCCCTAATGCTGGCGCAAAAAATAAAATAAGCAATCCTATTGCTCCCCATTCTTCCATAGTTTACAACTGTATTAAGATTACTTACCAGCAGCAACCAAAGTGATGTCGTTGTCAGCGAGCTTGCTGTCGTCAGCGTTAGCTACCTGAACACCGATACCATAGAGCTCAGCAATCTTCTTCTCGAAGTTGCCAACCTTGAGGTTGCCACCTACAACGAGCTCGCCACCCTTCTTACCCTCAGCGCGGATAGAAGCCAATGTAGCGTCGTCATCAGCGAAAGCACCCTTGCAAGTCTCGCTCTTGTAAACGCGCAATGATGCGCCAAAACACTTCTTGAAGTTCTCCTTCAATGACTTGACCTTCATACGGCCATCCAATTTGAAATCTGCCATAATTTTTAAGTTTTAAATGGTTAATATAAATGTGTTAAATAGTTGCCAAACAGTAATAAAATTCTACATTATCAATAGTTCTCTCTTGCCACTCGATCGTGTACTCCTTTTCAACCTCGAAATCGGGGTGTGTCTTGGCACAAGTGCTTTCGGGATTTTGCCAATGCTTAACAACTGAATGTTTGCCCTCGGACATATTAAGCAGATAGTTGTTCGAATTAGGTCTGCTCGCCTTGGTGTAAAGCGGGTCATTGGTTACAAATACCGCCAAGCCTCCCTTGACACGCTCGAAACGGTTGCGCACCAACTCTACTCGGCGAACATCCTTCCAGAAGTCGTACATACCCAAATCTTGTGCGCCCTGATTCTTCATCACAACGACATCGCCTGTTAAATCTTCATCAAAGCGGGCGATTTTACGCTCCACCTTTTTGGTCTTGTACTTCAACTCTACGGGGCAATACTCGCCATCTTTTTTCACTACAATATCGAGGCGTAATTCGCTCTCCCAAACATATTTGCCTACTTTCTGCAACTCTTGCCAAGGTACATAATACTCCACATCCACATCATCGTAGCGGTTGGCGGAGTTACGTAACCAAGTAGCAAGGTGCATCTGGAAATCGCGCTCATTGAAGAGCAACTCGTTGTTGCTCTCCAAGAACGCAAAGACATCTGCACGAACTATATCAACAAATGCAGCCATTTTCTAATACTCGCCTCGTGCAGCCTGACCGATGGTGATACCATTAGGAACGAGCTTTGTGCCCGCTGCATCCTTAATCTGTACGGTTACGCCAAAGTTTGAGTCAAACAACTTCTCGGCATCGCCAACTTTCATACTTGCCTTAATCTTCAAACCGTCAGCGGTAGATTTAACATCTTTGGTGGTCTTCTTATTGAGTGCTGCCAATGTCAAATCGCCATCGGCAATCTGTGCGCCCTTGTAGAATACGAGTGAAACGCCAAAAGCCTTCTTGAAATCAGCAGAAATAGTCTTAAGCTTCTTCTGTGGAGCTACGGTAAATTCAGCATTCTTGAATTTATCCATCAAATTGTTTAAAATTCCCATATATAAAATGTATTAAATTATTCTATTACGATAAATTCTGTTCTACGATTAGCCTCTGGGTTGTTCTCGTCGATAGGCTCACTTGAGCCCTTACCCTCGGCAGAGAGGCGTGATGCATCAACACCACGACCCACCAGAAAATCAACTGCCGCCTGTGCACGTGCCTCCGAAAGCTTCTGGTTGAATGTGGCATCACCCTCCGATGATGTGTGACCTACGAGCTTGAGCTTCAACTCTGGATGCTTCTGCATCAGCTGCTCCAGGTCGTGAAGTACGAATTTGGCATCGTCGCTCAAGTCTGCCTTGCCCTGAATGAATGTAGCAGCATTGAAATTCTTTTCAATCTCCTCAACGCGGTCAACATATACAATCTTCTCTACTTCCACAATCTTCTCAACCTCAACAACCTCCTTTGGTTTGAACGCGAAGAATGCAGCCAGACCAGCTAACAAAAGTATGATAATCAGCCACAGCCACCATAACGACTTCTTCTGCGCTGGCACTGGTGGCACATAACCGTTGAGGTACTCCAAGCGGAAACCACCTTTTTTACCACCGCCCTTTGCTTTCTCGAAGTCGGCTACGATGATACCATATTGTTTAGCGTGGAACACAGCCTTCTCAAAGCTCTCCTTTGTCCACATACCCGCTAACTGAACCTTCTTGCCATCACCCATTGTGAGAAGCTCCTCTGGAAGGTCAAAATAACCTCTCCACTCGCCCTTCTCGGCAGGTTTTGTCGCATACACAAACAACTCGTCAACATTTTTGGCTGGGTTCAGCTCATTGGGGAATGCCTTACGCAAATCCTCCAATGTGGCTTGTGGATACATTACCATATAGGCGTGGGCAATACCCAGAACAGTGCGATTCTGTGCCTTGCCATAGACACGCACCTTGGCATTTGCAATCTCCGAAGATGTGCCCTCGACAATCTTCTCGATATTTTTACTCTTGGGAACGAGGTTGTTATCCTCAAGATAGTTGATAAGCTTTGCACCAATCTGATATGTGTTCCATTTATCTTCAACCTGAAAACCTGCAACCGATGCGACCTCCTTTAATGCAGCCTTTGCATTAGACTGTGGCTCGCCGTCCTTGACAACCGATACTGCGCCATTGTCCTCGCGAGTAATAATGTAACTTTTGTAGTTAATAGTTTTTGGCATAATAGTATAGTGTATTAGAATTTTTGACTATGGATTTTAAATTGCCATATTGCCATTGTGTTGCTCTCGACACGGTAACACAAAATCCTCACAGGGATAGCACAGCAATAATATTATCTTTCCTCTATCGAAAAGTTGCATAACAAGTTTAAGTTCAGTTCAAAATTGCTACGCTTCGGGGTATAAAAAAAGAAGCGCAGACTAATCACTTAATCTCCGCTGATAGGCCCTAGGAAAGCCGTGGTAAGAAGAAAAAGCAACAGCCCACGCTATGCCCGTATATGCCAATAGCATATACGAACTCGCAGCAGGGTTCGTCTTCTCTTACCGTAAATGAATTTCCTAGGTTCATCAGCGAGAACGACAAACACTTGCGTGTAAATCGAATATTTGTACAAATATAGTAAAAATATCTAACAAATCCCCCTCCTCCGAAAAAAATCTCATCCTTTTGCAGAGATATCTTTAAGAGATTGGCTGTTGCTTATGACAAAGGTATGAATAAAAGTGTTACGAAAGGGATTTTACCGTTGTCTTTCGTTGTCTTTCGGTTATTCTGCCCGATATGGGCGATATGGCTTGCGAGCTTGTAGTAGTGAATTGTAAAAATTATACTCCGCTGGTGGCAGGTTGCTTTTGTGCATCATTGGCAGTGCTTCAGTCAGCCTCCATAGTTGTTCATTATACTTGTTGAGCGTATGAGTATAGACATTTGTGGCGAGAGTGCTCAACTCGGCATCTGCAATGGTTGAAATATGCTCACTCTGATACTTCGCAAGCTCTTCGCAGAACGATAGGATATGATTATTCGCAAATTCGTAATATACTGCCCGAGAAACAGAATCTGCCATAATTGTATAAATTTGCTCTACATCACACTCAATTTGTCGGAGCAACTGTCCGCGCTCCCTTGCTTCGTTTCGCTCGGCAAGTTTTATCTGCGCTAAGAAAATAAAAGGAAGAGCGAAAATAGCAACTACCACTATTCCAAGCAGTCCCCATTGCAGGCGATTGCGATGTTGCCAGGCACGTTGCAGAACCGATATATTTTCGTATCGCTCCTCGGCTTTTGCACGACAACAGCGTTCGGCAATACGAAGGTGTCGTTTGCCGAATATCTCACGCATCAAAACGCCTATCGAATAGATGTCGCTACGAGCATCTATTTCACGGCTCTGAGATTGTAATTCGGGCGATGCATAGCGAGGTGTACAACCAAGGGTACGCATAGCATACTCGATATCGCTGTCTGCCAAACCGAAATCGATAAGTTTCAGCGAGTTATCGATGCGCGTGATTAGTATATTTTCGGGTTTTATATCGTTGTGAATTATACCTCGCTTGTGAAGATACCCAACCGCTGAAAGTAATTCAGAGAAGATGCGGTTACGCTCCTTCTTCGAAGGGTTTTCAACGAGATATTTATCGAGTGTCCGCCCCTCAATATACTCCATAACCAAACCTGTTCCGAATGGCAAATTCTCTATCGTGTATATGTGTACAAGGTGTGGATGGTCACAACCAATAGACAACTCATATTCGCGGTGCAACATCTTATTCTGTCGCTCGGTGTTGTCTTTTGTAGTCTTTATAAGAAAGCGCTTGCCAGCCTTGAAGGCGAGGTACAACGAAGCATTTGCAGTGGTTTTTAACAACTTAAAGTCGTTAAAGCCTTGCGTATTGTTACACTTCTCGGGCGTTTTGTCAAATATATTGCTCTCTTCTGCCATCAAATCGTTTTTGATTGTCAAAGATAATGATTATTTTTGTAACGATGAGCATTCAAAGAGATATACCGCAAATTATCGCACTACGAGAGCGAGTGGAAGGTCGTTTTGGCAAAAGGTTGGCTGTTCACGCTGACTTTTTGGCATTGGTTGCTGTGATTGAGATGGAGCAACGACAACACATTTCAGAGAGCACTTTGGAGCGAGTGTGGGGTTACTCTACACGAGGCTACGACACCATTTCGCAACGTACACTTGATGTCTTGTCGCAGTACGCCGCAGGGTGCTATTGGAAGGATTTCTGCGAACAGATACACGCCGAATCTGAGTGCGAGTCGGAACTTTTCGATGCGGAACATATCGCATCGAGTGAACTTTCTGTGGGCGCCCGTCTGCAAATTGGTTGGCTTCCCGACCGCCTTTGCGTGGTGCGCTACCTGGGCAATAACCGCTTTGTGGCGGAGCATTGCGAGAACTCGAAAATGCAAAAAGGTGATACCTTCTCGTGTTTACAATTCGCACTTGGCAAAGAGTTAATTCTAACAGATTTTCATCAAGTTGCGACACCCAACACAAATCACCACTCGTATATAGTAGGAACTCAGAATGGATTAACCACCTTACGGCTTCTGCATTAGCGGGAGTGTGGCGTGAGCGCATCGGTTGCACTCAAAAATCAGATGAACACAACAGAACTTATGACGATATGCAAGATTTGCAGACTTCGTTATTTAGACATTAGCCGATGACAGTTATATATCTACCTTGAAATGCTCGTAGAATATCAACCCTCTCTCGGTCAAAAGGGCAAGTTCATATATCTTAGCATATAAAAGCTATATATTGTTTTCACTCCACATCTCGCATTGAGTCATAATAGTTTCGAGTGCTGTTTCCTGTCCCTCTGGTGGATATTTGTATTTTTTGAGTAGGCGTTTCACAATGCGGCGCATACCAGCACGAGCACTCTCCTTCATCGTCCAATCAATGGTCTTATTTGTTCGGAGCGCGTCTGTGAGTTCGCGTGTGATAGCGATAAGTTGCTCGTTTGTATAGAAATCCTGCACAGCCTCGGGCTTGGTAATAGCATCGTAGAACGCCAACTCCTCGGTCGAGAGGTTGAGTTTTTTACCCTCTTCCTCGCCACTAACTATCGCTCGGGCAGTCTTCAACAACTCCTCGATAACCTCCTCATTGGTAAGCATACCTTTGAGGTAGTTGCTCATCGCATTTGCCAAAATCTCGGAGAACTTCTCGGCACGCACGGTGTTTGTGCGCTGATAAACCCGTATCTGCTCGGCAATCAGCTTGCGCAGCAACTCCACAGCAAAGTTTTTCTGCTTCATCTGCGCTATCTCCTCCAAGAACTTCGGGTCGAAAATCGAGAACTCCTCTTTGATGTCCGAGAAGAGGTTTATCACACCCTTGCTCTTGATGCTCTGTTTGAGCAGTTCGTTTATGTGCTCGTTAATCTCTCTAAACGAAATCTTACCCTTGCCTTCAACACGGGTCAGCAGTGTACGTACTGCCTCGAAGTAAGCAGCCTCCAATCGTTCCTCGCGTTGCAGAAGACTCTGACACAGCGACAACGACTGACGGAGCAACAACGCCTCCTTGATATATAATTTCTTTGTTTCTTCACGCTCTGGGTCTTGCAGGAAATCGACACCACCCGCAATCGCCGCAGCTCGTGCCATATCCGACTCGCCGTAGAATACCGAGTAGTCGAAGCCGTGCAACAGGTCGCGACACACCTCCAACTTTTTCTGAAATTCGGGATATGCGGTCTTAGAAATATCGGTATCGCCGTAGTTCTTGCGGTCACGAATGGTGTAGTCATTCATTGCCTGCTTCAAAGCGGATGCTATGCCCACATAATCGACCACCAAACCGCCCTGCTTGTCGCCAAATACACGATTTACACGCGCAATGGCCTGCATCAGATTGTGCCCCGACATAGGTTTATAGACATACATCGTCGAGAGCGACGGCACATCAAATCCCGTGAGCCACATATCCACCACAATCACCACTTTCAGCGGGCTGTCGTTATCCTTAAATCGCTTTTCGAGCTCCTTTTTGTGGGCGTCATTGCCGATTATCTCGCGCCACTCCTCGGGGTCTTTGTTGCCCGAAGTCATCACCACCGCCAACTTCTCGGTCCACGCAGGTCGCAACTCCAAGATGCGACGGTAAATTTTCATCGCTATCGGGCGTGAGTAGGCAACAATCATTGCCTTACCCGTCTGCTCATATTGGCGGTAATTCTCGTAGTGGTCGAGAATGTCGCCAACGAGAGAATCTATCGTCTCATCTGCACCGAGTATGGAGTCAAGACGGCCCAACTCTCGCTTGCTCTTCTCTATTGCGTACTCCTCCGCCTCGTCAGCCATTGCCTCATACTCGTCGTCTATGCGGCGGAGCGTTGCCTCGTCGAGCTTGAGATTTATCACTCGGCTCTCGTAAAACACAGGGCGTGTAGCACCATCTGCCACCGCTTGCGTCATATCGTAAACATCTATATAGTCGCCAAACACCTCTCTTGTCGAGCGATCTTTCTGCGAAATGGGAGTGCCCGTAAAGCCTATGTAGGTGGCATTTGGCAGCGAGTTACGCACTCGGCGTGCTGCTCCCACCTTCACTCTTCCTTCGCTGTCGATTTTCTCAGTCAGTCCGTATTGGCTGCGGTGTGCCTCGTCGGCAATTACGACTATATTTCGGCGTGTCGAGAGGGGCTCTTCGCTCTCCTCGAACTTCTGCATCGTGGTAAAGAATATGCCGTTTGCCTCTCGCCCCTGCAATAGTTCGCCGAGGTGCTTTCTGCTCTCGGCCTGTACGGGCGTTTGGCGCAGGAAGTCGGCACACTTTGCAAACTGACGATACAGCTGCCCGTCGAGGTCGTTGCGGTCGGTGAGAATTACGATTGTGGGCGACGACACCGCCTCTTGCAGTCGTTTGGCGAAGAATACCATTGATAGCGACTTTCCCGAGCCCTGCGTGTGCCAAAACACTCCGCCCTTGCCATCGGTTTGTGTCGCCTCGACCACCGAGTTTACCGCCTTGCGTACGGCGAAGAATTGATGATAACCCGCCAAAATCTTTGCGCTCTGCTTTTCGTCCTTCGAGAAGCAGATAAAACCTCGCAAAATCTCTATCAGGCGTGCCTTGTCGAACATTCCAGAGAACAACACATCGAAAGCGGCGTAGCGGTTTATCTCGCTTGTGCCATCAACGGTTTTCCACTCCATAAAACGGTCCTCGCCGGCGGTTATCGTGCCCGCTTTGGAGGTCGCCATATCGCTCATCACGCAAAAGGCGTTATAGACAAAGAGCGACGGTATCTCAATCATATAGTTTCGCAACTGGGCGTATGCCTCCGAGACATCGGTATTCTCTCGCGATGGCGATTTCAGCTCCACAACCACAAGGGGGAAGCCGTTTACAAATACCACAATGTCCGCCCTGCGCACCGAACGCTCCTCTACGGTCCATTGGTTGGCTACGGTGAAGTTGTTGCGTAGGGGCGTGTCGTAGTCTATGAGTTTTACGCGTGTTGCGCGCTGTTCTTTGCCGTCGAAATAGTTTACCTCGACACCATTTTGCAGATAGTCGTGGAACACCTCGTTGCGCTGCACAAGCGAGCCACTTTCGATGGTGCGAATCTTGGCGATTGCCTCCTCCACCGCCTCGGCTGGGAGCGCAGGGTTTATGGCATAGAGCGACTGCTGCACAAGGTCGATGTGCAACGGCTCGGTGTATTCGCGCTCCACACTTGGGCCGTAGATATAATCGTAGCCCAGCGTATCACGCATCAACTCCAATATCGCATTCTCAAAATGTGCCTCGGTAAAGTGCATATATTTTGATGGTTAGTTGTTACAAAGGTAATCAAAAATTGTAAATAATAGAGTTATTATCGTACCCACCGCTGCTATTGCCGCCAAAATAAGCGACCACCGCTGCGTTTTTTGATTATTTTCTCTGTCTATTATAGTTCGAGCTTCATTGAGTATTTCGCGCAACTCTTTCAAATCACTACTAAAAGCCTTTATTTGATTTATTGGAGACTCGCAATAACCCAAATGCCCCATTGGAATTCTTAAGATTTCAATATTTTCACCAAAATCAAGATTGCAACAACTTTGTATTATTTCGTTACTACAACCTAACTTTTTAAATACAGAAATAGCATCGGCTTGAATAGATTTAGCCACTTCTAAATCATCACAATAATGACATCTTGCTATAAGATTATCAATTTCTGCTATATTAGACATATAATCTTACAATTTTATTTCTCCATTCATCAATTTTGGCAATAAGGTATCGCGGAGGGTGGCGAGGGTTTCATTTTCTTTTTGCAACACCCCGATTTTATTAAACATTGGTGCAACGACTGCATCAAAGGCTGATATATCACTTCTATTAGGTACTATCAATGAATACTCTTTCAAATCTGATATGAATATACATTGCTGTACCGCTCCGTGTGCGAGATGTTTAATCTCATTCTGCAGATACAATAAAGCCGAATACAAAAAGTATGAACTAATAATACTTTGGTTAGGTTTAATAATGGCGACACTTCGTTGAAATTCATAATTTGCTGGAATCTCATTAACAAGATACATTTCACCAACTGTTCCTACTGAGGTCACCAAAATATCGCCCTGAGACAATCTCGTTCTTTTACGCAGTCTTGCAAATGTTTCTTGGTCAATTCGTCGTTCATTGCTACCTATGAACAATTGCCCACTTTTT
Source organism: Rikenellaceae bacterium (assembly GCA_015059905.1). Lineage (GTDB taxonomy): Bacteria > Bacteroidota > Bacteroidia > Bacteroidales > Rikenellaceae > Alistipes. Next base: position 391,080 of record SUZN01000001.1, on the reverse strand, counting down.
ATATTTTTACAACTCAACAAATAGTATTCTCCATTTGGCGAGTCTATCACTGTATTATGTACTCCATCGGTAATGTGTAATGCAATCTCTCCAAGTTGTTTTTCTTCCCAATCATCGTTGCGATTATCTACAAACCATTGTTTATAGAGTGCTTGGGCTTGGAGTTCGAGGTTGGTGTTTATGCGGCGATTGTTTTCGATTTTATCATCTATCGCACCCAATATCCCCGCAATCCTCCGCTGCTCCTCCAACCCCGGCAAAGAAATTTCCACATTTTTCATCACAGCACCTGATACCTCTTTAAAGGTTGTACCGCTACCCATTGCTTCGATTTTGTCCTTATTATACTTTAATATATAATATAGGAAAAGGCTATCTACTTTTTCATTTGGAATAATGCTCTTAAAACCCTGATTTGTAGCAATCGGATTTTTTGCAATAGCGACATAACCAATTGGCGCGCGAGAAGAAAACAACACAGTGTTTGCTGGTAATAGTTGAGCAGAACAACTATCCAATCCCTCCTGCGTGATATTACGCTCACCCTTCTCTATATATCTATCTTGAAAATTGGATAAATCTTTTGGAGTAAGCCAAGGAATATCACCACCGTAGTATGATGATACGGATGTTGAAGGTGTTGCACCCCCTACGACAGTTCCAATTTCTGATAATTTATATGTTTTCCACTCGGTCATAATCCTACGCAAATTTATACGAATTAAGTTGTTTAAGAAGACTATCAAACTTTTGCAGCGTTTCTTCCGACAACTCCATAACCTCCTTGTTGATTAGAGCCGTTTGTATTGCTGTATTAAAAGCACTCTTCTTATATTTGGTCGCAGTCTCATCAAAACGTTGTGTTATCGCCAACTTCTCCGCTTCTGTGAAAATGTCTTCCATTGCTACTGCACCTATCTCTGGCACAAATTCATCATAAGTTTTAATGTTGTCAACTATCAAATCTCCAAATATATCTTTGTATAATTTCTTTGCTTTCCTGCCTGCATTATCTGCATCTAACAATATCATAAACGGTTTATTCCAACCAATATATAGTTGAATAATGCTGTGGTTTTTATCACAACCTGCACCTGGTATAAAATGAATTTTCTTATACTTGTTTTTCAATAGTATCTCGTTGGCATAACGCAAAGTATAATAGTCATTTTTACCCTCGGTAATAATTACGCTTGGCACTTTTTCCAATAAACCAGGCTGATATTCCAAAGTGTCTAAAATCGGTTGAAAATAATCTTGCTGGTCTGGGTATTCAGCAACAAACCTTTTGTAGGGTACAGCTGTGATATTTGTTACACTTCTATTACCGAAAGGCTCACTATAATCTACTGACTCATTTTTAACTACAAAAGCCCCTTCCAACCATTTGGGATTTATCAAATGGTGACTATGTGTAGTATAAAGCAATTTTAGGGGTCTTGTTTCATTCTCAACAAAACGCTCAAAAGTTTCCAATAATCTTTTTTGTGCCGTAGAGTGCAAATTAGAAGCAGGCTCGTCCAGCAAAAACAATGTTTCGCCCAAATCGGTTTTTCTGTTTTTTCTAAAAAGGATGAAGAATAAGAAGGAGAAAAACCAACGGAACCCAACACTCCTTTCAGAAATATAAAAGGAATCGGGACCTTCTTCTATTCTAATTTCTACATAAAAATTTTCTTCTTCGGTTTTCGCTTCTTTGGATACGTCAAAATTTAATTCAATTTTAGCAGATATTTCTTTAGAATTGAACAAAGTTCCCCAACTCGAGAATACTTCTTGTGAAATAAATTCTTGTAATTTATTTTTTCTTGCTCTAAAAATATCTTTTGAGCCTGTATCTTGCTTTTTATAAGCCTCATATAAAGAAGTCTCTATACTCCCATCTTTATCAATAACCTCTCTGATAATATCTTCAATTATATCCTTATACGGCGCATTATTGTTTTTATTGACGTTTGGACCGTGTAAATATATTCTATCAGGAAATTCAAATAGCAAATTCTTATAGTAAACTATTCTCGGCATTAAAGAACTCCGAATATAGCTAACAACGGTTTGCCAATCCTTGTGCTCACCGCCTAACGATATATATTTTCTTCCTTTGTTTCTTTTTACAAGTGGGTCAAAATTCCAATAGGACATTGGACGACCATCAAGTTGTGAACTCTTAAATTTTAAACAACAATTAATTGTAAAATATTCGATAGGTAAATAATCAGAATAACCAAGTTCTTTATATTTTTCTAAAATTTTATAATTATCTTCATCATCGACATTCACATATGCAGTAATTGACACTTCCCCTGTAAAAGCAGCTTTTAGATGTTTTGGTATTAATTGATGAATATCCTCTGGTACCCACCCTTCAACAATAGTGTTTATTGCCTCCAAAATAGTTGTCTTGCCACTCTCGTTGAGACCCACAAATGTATGTATGCGGTTATAAGGTTGCTTCGACAAATCAATAGTCAAATCCTTAATACCCTTAAAGTTCCTTATTTCAAACTTTGTATATCTCATAGTTTCTTCATCTTGTCGTTTCTACAATTTATACCCAATACTTTCGAGTTGTTTTTTGATTTCGGCTTCGAGGGTGTGCGACTGCTCAAAGAGGGTGGCGAGTTCGCCCGTAAGGCGCGACATCTTCTCCTCAAATGGCTCGGCGTCCTGCTCCTGCTCGGCAATGCCTACATAGCGCCCAGGCGTGAGGATAAAGTCCTGCTCCTTAATCTTGGCGATATCGACCACAGTGCAAAAGCCCTTTTCATCGGCGAGAGTGCCCTCGGTGAACGCCTTATAAGTGTCGGCAATACGCATAATATCGCCCTGGGCGCCATCAGTCAGCTCACGCAGTTTGCGCGTAACCATAGTGCCGAGGTTGCGAGCATCAATAAACAAGGTCTTGCCCTTCTGCTTCTTCGCCTTATTGAAAAACCAAATCGAAACTGGTATCTGCGTAGTGTAGAACAACTGCGACGGCATAGCCACGATGCAATCGACCAAGTCCGCCTCGACCAACTTACGGCGAATATCGCCCTCGCCACCGCTCTGGCTCGACAGCGAGCCATTGGCAAGCACAACGCCCGCTCTGCCCGCAGGTGCGAGGTGGTGGATGATATGCTGAATCCACGCGAAGTTGGCGTTGCCATTAGGCGGTGTGCCGAACTTCCAGCGCACATCGTCAGCGAGCTTGTCTGCGCCCCAATCGGAGAGGTTGAATGGCGGGTTTGCCAACACAAAATCAGCCTTCAAGGTCGGGTGGCAGTCATTGAAGAAAGTGTCGGCGTTATACTGTCCGAGGTCCGCCTCAATGCCACGAATAGCCAAGTTCATCTGCGCCATCTTCCAGGTTGTAGGGTTAGAGTCCTGACCATAGACCGAGATTTGGTTGATATTGCCAGCGTGGCTCTCGATAAACTTCGCCGACTGCACAAACATACCGCCCGAGCCGCAGCAAGGGTCATAGACACGACCTGCGTATGGTTCCAAGACATTGACAAGGGTTTTCACGATGCAAGCAGGGGTGTAGAATTCGCCCGCCAGCTTGCCCTCCGCCTCGGCAAACTTCGAGAGGCAGTATTCGTAGGCACGACCGAGGATATCCTTCGAGTCGCCGTGCTCGTGCATCTTGATATTGGTGAACAAATCGACCACATCGCCCAAGCGGCGCTTGTCCAACTCGGGACGTGCGAAATTCTTCGGCAGAATATCTTTGAGTCGGCGGTTCTCCTTCTCGATAGCACGCATAGCGTTGTCGATAGTAGTGCCAATCTCGGGAGTATGAGCTGCCGCAGCGATGACCGACCAGCGAGCCTCCGAAGGGACATAAAAAATATTCTCGGCGGTGTACTCGTCCTTATCCTCCTCGAAGCCCTCGCCCTCGTTTATGAGTTCCTCGTAGCGAGCCTCGAACTTATCCGAAATATACTTCAAAAAGATAAGACCAAGCACCACGGATTTATACTCCGAAGCGTCGAGGTTGCCGCGCATCTTATCCGCCGCCTTCCAAATCTGATCTTCAAAACCGATATCTGCTGTATTGAGTTTAGCCATAGTAGTTGAAATTTTGTATAAAGGTAGTAAAAATTTGCAATTATATCGTCGTTTTTTACTATTTCGTGGCGAGAGCAGGCCATTTGGGGTTTGGAAGTATGCGCCGCATTGTGAAACGCCTACTCAAAAAATACAAATATCCGCTCGAGGGGCAGGAAGCCGCACTCGAAACTATTATGACTCAATGCGAGATGTGGAGTCAAAATGAGTTTGAATAGAATTGTAAAATCTAACTAAAATTTCGATAAAAATTTTTGAGGTATTTTTTGAGTAAAAAAACGTGATTTTTGAGGATTTTTGACGGGGTTTGAAATCCGCCTAATTGCCTTAATATGAATAAAAAATATAAGGAGTTCAATCGAACTCCTTATATTTTTTGTTTCAATCGTGATTCCGGCGGGATTCGAACCCACGACCCACAGCTTAGAAGGCTGTTGCTCTATCCAACTGAGCTACGGAACCATCGCTAAAACATCACATCGTGACATTTGCGGTGCAAAATTAAATCTTTTATTTCTTTTATCCAAAAGAAACACCCATTTTTAACTCCTCAACGCCAAAAGTTGTGGTAACAAAATCGGTGGTAAAGACTATTCTATCGTTATTCTACTTTGTCTTATAGGCGCAACGATACTTGCCGTTGGCGAGCTTGGTCATCTTGCCCTTGAGCAGATTGCGGCGCAATGGAGATACTCTGTCGGTAAAGACCTTACCCTCCAAGTGGTCGTACTCGTGCTGGATAACGCGTGCTGGCAGACCATCGAACAACTCGTCGTGCTCAACAAAGTTCTCGTCCAGATAGCGCATCTTGATAGCCACAGGGCGGCGCACATCCTCGTGCAGACCTGGCAGTGACAAGCAACCCTCGTTAAAGAGGTCGGTCTCCTCCGACACCTCGTAAATCTCGGCATTGATAAAGACCCTCTTATATTCAGCCAATGCTGGATCATCCTCACCCCAAGGGGTGCAATCAACGATGAAGAGGCGAATATTCTTGCCAATCTGTGGAGCAGCCAAACCAACGCCCGATGCCTCATCCAGAGTGAGGAACATATCGTCAATGAGCTTCTTCAAATCGGGATAATCGGGAGTGATGTCCACCGACTTGTTACGCAGAGTCTGCGACCCGTAAATTACAATAGGATATATCATATTCTTAATCTTTATTTCTACAACTTAAAAGCCTCCTTAAACCTATCGGCGTTATACTCAATGGAGTCCATATACGACTGCAGAATAATTGTAGCCGAAATGCGATCCACCACAGCCTTATCGCGGCGAGCCATCTTGCCAATGCCACTTTCTATCATCGTGCGGTGAGCCAGCACCGAGGTGAAACGCTCGTCATACAACACCACCTGTTTATCGGGATAGGCGTGGCGCAGACGACCTGCCAGCGGCTCAATATAGCGCATCGTCTCCGATGGCTGACCATTCATCTGCGAAGGCTTGCCCAGAACTATTATATCAACGTCGTTTTTTGAAAAATAGTCTGCAAGGTACTTCTCCAGCTCCTTGGTCTCAACCGTTGTGAGCGCACTTGCAATAATGCGCAGAGGGTCGGTCACTGCCAACCCTGTGCGCTTCTTGCCGTAATCTATGGATAATATTCTGCCCACTATAATAGAGCTACCAATTTACCTATACCGTAGCCAACAGCAAAGCAAGCTGCTATAATAAGAGCTATGCGTCCCCACATTGGGCGGTATTTAGTTTTAGTCATAGCCGATAAATATTTATGGCTTACGCCTGAATCTTCTGGAATAACTTGCGGAATGATACCTCGTCATCAACCATTGCACGCAGAGCCTCAATCTTGATACGCTCCTGCGCCATAGTGTCGCGGTGGCGAACAGTCACTGTGCCATCCTCCAGCGTCTGGTGATCAACTGTCACACAGAATGGAGTACCGATAGCATCCTGACGGCGGTAACGCTTACCGATAGAGTCCTTCTCGTCGTATGCAACTACGTAATCGTATTTCAAATCGTCGATAATCTTGCGAGCAACATCTGGCAGACCATCCTTCTTAACAAGTGGCATAACGGCAACCTTCGTAGGAGCCAATGCAGCAGGGATACGCAACACTACGCGCTCCTCGCCACTCTCCAGCTTCTCCTCGCAATATGCTGCCGACATAATCTGCAAGAACATACGATCCACACCGATAGATGTCTCCACAACGTAAGGAACATAGCTCTCACCTCGCTCTGCGTCGAAGTACTGAATCTTCTTACCAGAGTACTCCTGGTGACGACCCAGGTCGAAGTCGGTACGAGAGTGGATACCCTCAACCTCCTTGAAGCCGAATGGGAAGTTAAACTCTACGTCGGTAGCGGCATTGGCATAGTGAGCCAACTTGTCGTGGTCGTGGAAACGATAGTTCTCGTCACCGAAGCCCAAAGCACGGTGCCAAGCCATACGTGTATTCTTCCACTTGTTCCACCACTCCATCTCGGTACCAGGCTGTACGAAGAACTGCATCTCCATCTGCTCGAACTCACGCATACGGAAGATGAACTGACGAGCTACAATCTCGTTACGGAACGCCTTACCAATCTGTGCGATACCGAATGGGAGCTTCATACGACCTGTCTTCTGCACATTGAGGTAGTTTACGAAGATACCCTGTGCAGTCTCTGGGCGAAGGTAGATTGTGTTTGCGCCCTCGGCAGTTGAGCCCATCTGTGTAGAGAACATCAAGTTGAACTGACGCACGTCAGTCCAGTTGCGAGTACCAGAGATAGGGCAAACAATCTCGCAATCGAGGATAATCTGCTTCAACTCCTCGAGGTTATTGTCGTTCAGAGCATTTGCAAAACGCTCGTGAACTGCATCACGCTTTGCAGCGATATCCAGAACGCGAGGAGATGTTGCACGGTACTGAGCCTCATCGAAAGCCTCGCCAAAACGCTTCTTCGCCTTATCAACCTCCTTCTGAATCTTCTCATCCTGCTTCGCCATCCAATCCTCTATCAGCACATCGGCACGATAGCGCTTCTTTGAGTCCTTGTTGTCGATGAGTGGGTCGTTGAAGGCTGCAACGTGACCTGATGCCTCCCAAGTCTTTGGGTGCATAAAGATTGCAGCGTCGATACCAACGATATTCTCGTTGAGCTTAACCATAGAATCCCACCAATAACGCTTGATGTTATTCTTCAGCTCAACACCATTCTGACCATAATCATAAACGGCACCAAGACCGTCATAAATCTCGCTCGAAGGGAAGATAAAACCATACTCCTTACAGTGAGCGATAAGCTTCTTGAACAACTCCTCTTGTGTCATATCTCAAATGTTTTATGTTTTTCTCGTATTTTATCTTGCAAAGATAACTATTTTCCACAAAATGATGGCTTTTTTGTGTTATTTTATCAAAGATAAAAGCCTGAAAATAGAAATGAGCCGTTGTGGCGGCTCATTTTTGCTATAAAAGATGTTCGCGGCGGAACGAGAAATTCCCCTCACGCGATATGATGACGTGGTCGAGCAGCCTGATATCAAACAACGCCGCCGCATCCGCCACCTTCTGTGTCAAAGTCTTATCCGCAGGGCTTGGCTCGGCAGCACCCGACGGGTGGTTATGCACCAAAATTATCTGCGTCGAGAGCAGCTCCAGCGCACGCTTTACAATCAAACGATGGTCCACCACCGTAGCTTGCACACCACCTTGACTAACCCGCTGACGTTCAATGAGTCTGTTAGACGATGTAAGATACAGCACCCAACACTCCTCGTGCGACATAGACTCCATCAGCGGACGCATCAGGCGCACCACATCGGCATCGGTCGAAACGCACGTAACCTCCGTATCACTGACAGCCGACACCCTTCGCCCAATCTCTGCCGCCACGACCAATCGCTCAGCACGACGCACTCCAATGCCTTCGACCATACGCAAACGGCTTAACTCCGAGCGCACCACACCCTGCAACGAGCCACACGCCGAGAGCAAACCCTCGGCTATCTGCTGCGCATCGCGTCCATCGCTTGACGAATCAACCAACACAGCAAGCAGCTCCTTATCACTCAACGATGCAGCGCCTCGCGAGAGCAGTTTATCACGCAGATTCTTCATTCTTTACAACCTTTTGACGAGGTTTACGAGTTCGCTTTGCTAGGGCTGGGGCTGACACCGCAACGGGAGTCTCCTCCGATTTCTTTGCATCAATATTATCGAGCTTATCCATCAACTTCGTGCAGTCGTTATCGCTAAATCCCTGCGACACAGAGAAGCAAGCACGCTGCTCCGCCTCCTTCTTTGACTCGCCCGCGCCATAGCCTACCTCCATACCGTCAATCAGCACCTTCGAGTAGAAGAATGGATGTGCCGTAGAGTAGGTCTTATCGTTTGCTGTCGAGAACTCGATTGTGTGATGATTCTTCTGACACCACTCAATCAGGCGGCTCTTAAAGTCGGTCTCCGACTCAAGCAACGAGTCTAGTTTAAGATAATTGACAAATATTTTGTTTATCAGCAGTCGATTGACAAAATCGTATCCCTGATCAAGATATATCGCTCCCATCATAGCCTCAAACGCATCACCATAGATATGTTTCTGCGACACGTTGTGTGAGGAGTTGGTGATGACGTGCTCGTCTAATCCAATGCGTTTTGCTACGCCATTGAGCGACTGACGCGAAACCATCTTCGAGCGCAATTGCGTAAGAAAACCCTCATTTTTGTCGGGGAACTCAATAAAGAGATAATCCGACGTAACACTCTCAATAACAGCATCTCCCAAAAACTCCAGACGCTCGTTGTTGATGTGCTGACCATCCTCCAACACCACCGAAGCCGACTTGTGTATCAAAGCCAGCTTATAGAGTTCAATATTGTGGGCGATGAAGCCAAACATATCATCTACCGCCCTGTAAAACATCTTGTCCTTGCCGAAATTACGGCGCAGGGGACGAAGAATGAAATCAAACATAAAAATAGATAGGTCGCACCTTGTAGCCGACCGTTTTACTGTGTTTAACACTACAAAAAACGGACTAAATCGAGGGAGTTTAATCCCCCGATATAGCCCTAACTCTTTTCGTAGAACATAACATTCCACACACCCTCACTCTCGCCAAAGGGCGGAGAGGGCATAATCACTATTACACGCCACACCCACAATGGGGTTGTGCGTCGTAAAGGAAGAGATTATTTATTTTGTGTGAGCCTCAACGTACTCGATAGCAGCGCCTACAGTAGTGATCTTCTCGGCATCCTCATCTGGAATCTGGATGTCGAAAGCCTTCTCGAACTCCATAATGAGCTCTACTGAATCCAAAGAATCTGCACCAAGGTGAGCTGTGAAGCTTGCCTCTGGCACTACCTCTTCTGCCTTAACGCCCAACTTGTCAACGATGATCTCGACAACCTTTGCCTGTACTTCTGACATAACTTTAATTTTTTAAGTTTAACAATTTATTATTAGATTGGTTTCAATCTTTTCATTACTTTCAGCGCAAAAATAACACTTTTTTTATTAAATTTGGCATCGAAAGGCAATTATTTTACATTGCCCATACCGACAAAGTAAGACAACTAACTAAAAACCAACAAATTATGAACTTATTATTGATATCAAATTCAACCAACGCAGGTGAGCCATATCTGCAATATCCAATAAAAAACATAGGAAATTTCCTCGCAGGCGTCAAGGAAGTGGTTTTCGTTCCATACGCAGCCGTTACCTTCTCATATGCTGAATATGAGGCAAAAGTGCAGGCTCGTTTCAACGAGATTGGTGTGAAGGTGCGCTCAATCCACCGCGCCAAGAACCCTCGCAAGATGATTCGCGAGGCAGAGGCTATCTGCGTGGGTGGTGGTAACACATTCGCTTTGGCGAAGAAGATGCAGCAGCAGGGTCTGATGACAGCTATACTCAGCAAAATCAAGCAAGGAACGCCTTACGTCGGCTGGTCGGCTGGTAGCAACGTATGCTGTCCCACTATCTGCACAACGAACGATATGCCTATCGTTGAGCCAGAGTCATTCAAGGCTATCGGCGCGGTGAAGTTTCAGATTAACCCTCACTACCTGGATGCCAACCCCGAAGGTCACGCTGGCGAGACACGCGAGCAGCGTATTGCCGAGTACATCGTAGCAAACCCACGCCGCTGGGTGGTAGGTCTGCGCGAGGGTTGTATGTTGCATCTGCACGATGGCAAGATGGAACTTATCGGCAAACGACCAATGCGTATCTTCAAGAAAGGCGTTGCCACTTATGAGGTTAATCCAGGTGATGACTTGAGTTTCCTGCTGTAATGTTTTCACGCTCACAAACAGGCTCTTTAGGTGAGGAGGCGGCAACGACCTATCTGCGACAAAACGGCTATCTCATATGCAACAAAAACTGGCGACAGGGGCGATATGAGATTGATATTGTTGCCCAGAAGGCTGGCATCACCCACCTTGTGGAGGTAAAGACACGCCGTGCAGGCTCGCTGCTGAAGCCCGAAGAGACAATAACACCAACAAAGGCTGCCGCAATGCGAAAAGCTGCGGCAGCCTATTTGGCACAACACCGTATAATGGGTGATGTGGAGTTCGATTTAGTCGCTATTGATTTGTTCCCAGATGGCACATACGACCTCCGCTTTATCCCTAATATTGTGGAATTTGGGTGGCGATAGTGTTGAAATTAAATAAAATTTCATACATTTGTATTTATAAACACCGCCCAACATAGTAAACAATATGCTTATATATAATATTAGTATAGCCTTGTACGCTCGCCTGGTAGCACTTGTTGCTCGCTGGAACGAGAAGGCTCGCTTGTGGCACGAAGGTCGCAAAGGCATCTTCGAAAAGATGCAACAAAGCATCCACCCCGACGATAAGGTTGTGTGGATTCACGTCGCCTCACTCGGCGAGTTTGAGCAGGGGCGCCCCATCATCGAGCAGATACGCAAGCAGGGTCTTGACTACAAAATTCTTGTCACCTTCTTCTCCCCCTCGGGATATGAGATTCGCAAGAACTACAACGGTGCTGACTACATTTTCTACCTGCCCGCTGACACACCTGGCAATGTGAAGCGTTTTTTGGACATTGCTCACCCCGAGGTTGCGATATTTGTAAAGTATGAGTTTTGGCTCAACTATCTCTATGAGTTAAAGCGTCGCAACATTCGCTCATTTGTTATCTCGGCTATCTTCCGCAAGAACTCAACCTTCTTCAAGTGGTACGGCACAATGTGGCGTAAAGCGCTGGAGAGTTTCGAACAGATGTTTGTGCAGAACGAGGAGTCGAAGGAGTTACTTCATAGCATAGGCTTTGATAATGTGGTTGTTGCGGGCGACACACGCTTCGACCGTGTAGCGGAGTTGGCGCAGGCTGTAAAGCCTATTCCAATAGTTGAGAAGTTTAAGTGCGAGAGTCGTCTGTTTGTGGCTGGCTCAACGTGGGGACCCGATGAAGAGATACTACAGGAGCTTATCAACGATAATCCCGAGATAAAGTTTGTTGTTGCTCCGCACGAGATGGATGAGGGTCGTATAGGCAAAATCATCAGCGCAACGAAGGCGGGCGCGGTGAGATATACCCAATGTGATGAGACCACCGATTTCAGTGCAGCGCAAGTGCTCATTCTCGACACAATCGGCATTTTGTCATCAGTATATAGCTATGCTACGTGGTCATACATCGGCGGCGGGTTTGGTGTAGGCATCCACAACACGCTGGAGGCGGCTACATTTGCCCTTCCAATAGCATTTGGACCTAACTACCATAAGTTCAAGGAGGCACGCGATATGGTCGCTCTGGGTGCTGCCACAAAGGTCGAGAACGCTACCGACCTAAAAGCGTGGTTTGAGCCTCTGCGCGACAACGAGGAGCACCTCAAAAAGACCAGCGCCACCGCCAAAAACTACACCGTCAAGAACCAAGGCGCCACCCCACTTATCATGAAAGTCGTCTTCGGCAAATAAATTCTGCAAAGTTCTTCAGAATAATTACAAAAAATAGGGACCATCCTTTTTGGATGATCCCTTAATTCTTATACGACTTCAATTACGACAAGACTATTTATCCTGATAAAGGAAGCGCTTGATTGAGCGTTTTGGGGTCTTTTCGAACTCGCTCTTCATCAATTCGTAGCGACCTACGCGCTCGTATGAGGCAACCATCTTATTGAGGGTGGTGACATTCTCCGCCATCATCTTATCGAGCTGCTCCTCGTCAAGTCCCTCCTGCTTTGCCTGGTCGTAATCGGGGAAAATAAGGGCTGTAAGCACTCCCTTGCGCTCGACGATAAGCGACTCCATAACCAAAGGCAGATTGTTGAGTTTATCCTCAATCTCCTCGGGGTAGATGTTCTGACCTGCACCTGTCAAAATCATAGTCTTACAACGACCCTTGATATAGATTGTGCCGTCATCGTCCATCACACCCATATCGCCCGTGTGCAACCATCCATCTGGCTCAAGAACGGCCTTCGTAGCCTCCTCGTTCTTATAGTAACCCATCATCACATTCTCGCCCTTAACGACAATCTCGCCAGGGATGTTATGTGGGTCCTTTGACAAAATCTTGGCATCCATCAGACCTGGCAAATACTTACCGCACGAGCCACTCTTGAACTCACGAGGGTGAGCAAAGCTGATAAGTGGCGCACACTCGGTCATACCGTAACCGATAGTAAGCGGGAAGTTAATCTTACGCAGGAATGACTCTGTCTCCTGATTCATAGCAGCACCACCTACAATGAAAATCTGTGTCTCGCCACCAAACGAAGCCATCAGCTTCGAGCGAATGATTGAGTAGAGGGCAGTATTTATCAATGGAATCTTCATCGCGATGCTCATAGGGCCCTTCTCGAGCATAGGCATAATCATCTTGCGATATACCTTCTCAAGGATAAGTGGCACAGAGCAAATCACAGTAGGCTTCACGCTCTGCATAGCATCAACCAAAATCTTTGGCGAAGGCATTCTGCCAAGCAGTGTAACGTGACCACCACACATCAGCTGCGCCAAAAAGTCGAAGGCGCATCCGTAGGCGTGAGCCAAAGGCAGGAACGAGAGTGTACGACCGCCTGGGTAAAAATATTTCTTGCCTGTCTCGGGGTTAATCATATCACGCGCAAAAACCATATTACCTGTAAGATTATTTACGCTCAACATAACACCCTTTGATGAGCCTGTTGTGCCCGATGTGTAGTTCAAGAGAATCATCTGCTCGTTAGGCACATCGGCATACTTGATATCGTTTACCGTGAAACCCGCTGGATACTTTGTCTTGAAATCAGCCTCCCACGAGCCAAGCAACTTTGCCATCTTGTCACCCTTCTTCTCATAGGCAAGGCTAAAGTTGTTCACGATGATTGCAGCCTCCAAAATTGGCATACGGTCACTATCAAGCGTCTGCCAATAGATATCACCAGCAAAGAGCAGACGGCTCTCTGAATGGGTGATGATATTCTCTACATCGGCAGGGTTGAAGTCCTGAAGAATTGGCACAATCGTTACACCATAGGTGATTGTAGCGATATAGGTAACACACCAATTTACATTATTTCGACCGATAAGCGCAATCTTGTCACCCTTCTTAATGCCGTACTTCTCGAAAAGTAAGTGAAGGCGTGCAACCTTCTCCGCCATCTCGAAATATGTGAGTGACTCCTTGCTAAAAAAATCTGACAAGGCGGGCAGAGCGTGATTCTCACGGAAACTCGCCTCATACATTTTAATAAGATTATCCTGTAACATATCCTTATAATTATTCCTTTGTTTCCGTTTTTTTAGTCTGGTTCGGTCGTCGCCAGATATAAATCTTCGACTCCGTTCCATTCTTCAGTCGTTCGATGTTCTTGCGATGTGACCACAGCAGCAGTCCCGCAGTCACAAACGAGAAGACGATAAAAGTAACCGATATATCGTTATATCGTGACCACTCGGTTGTTGCGTGGAAAATAACCAGCACAGGGAAGCAGCATCCCGCCGTCATTGATGCGAGCGAAACATAATTCGAGAACAGAAAAACTACCAACCATACACCGAAGCAGATGAATACAATTGATGGATAGATACCTGTCACGGCACCCACCAGCGTAGCGACACCCTTGCCGCCCTTGAAATTAGCAAATATTGGGAAGATGTGACCCAGCACTGCCGCGAACACACCCAAAATCTTCAGATTGATAAGCCACGCAGCACTGATATCGGCATCGTAACGCAACATACCCACCAGCGTAACCGCCAGGAAGCCCTTGAAGAAGTCGAGCAGAAATACAGGGATTGCCGCACGTTTGCCCAACACTCGCAACATATTTGTTGTTCCAGCGTTCTTACTGCCGTGCTCGCGGATATCGACACCATAGTAGTGTTTGCCAATCCACACTGCACTTGGAATTGAGCCCATCACATAGGCAAAAATCAACATTGTAACAACGCAATAATATGTAATAAAATCCCAACCTGCCATAAAATTTAAGTTTTCGACGAGCCGTATTACGCTCATCAGTTAGTTAATAAATTATAGTATATTCCATACAAAGATATACTTTTTTCCTCAAACTAACGAATAATACGCTCGAAATTTAGCTTTTCACACACGCAAAGAGCTAAATCTATCGACAAAAGTCTATCAAAATCCGCAATATTCAAAATATATGTGGTTAAGGGGCTTCTTTTGTAGTAAAGGTCGAATAAAATTGACCAAAACGTCTATTTTGTGGCGAAATTACCCTGCATTTTATACTTTTTGGACAAATAAATTTTTCCAGCACTCGTTGTCACACGTAACCAACGAATGAGTTTTCGCGACAAATATTCCACTTTTGAAAAACATTCTACATCCAGACGAAAAAAAGTCGTAAATCTGCAAAATTTTCGTATCTTTACACCGTTAAAATAAACGGAAAACGGTTATGGATATTCAAAAAACAATGAAAGAGACAGTTGCCAACCTCGGATGGTGGCGCGATATGATTATGATTGTCATCGGATGTACGATGGTGGCTGCGGGATTTGTATTCTTCATCAATCCCTACAACATTGTACCTGGTGGAGTGTATGGTGCAGGTATCGTTCTGCACAACATCTTCCCAACGGTGCAGGTGGGTACATTTGGCTACCTGATGGATATTCCGCTCCTTATCGCAGCAATAATTATCTTTGGTAAGCAGTTTGGCGGACGAACACTCTTCGCAGCCTGTATCACTCCAGGTTTGATGAATATCATATCATCGCTGGCATACCCCACCAAAGAAGCCCTACACGCACTCGACCCTGCACAGTTGTTGGGCGGCGCGATTGACCTTTCAGACCACCTGATGCTAACCTGCATTCTGGGCGGTACGATTCTCGGTTCTGGTCTTGGTTTGGTGGTGCGCAGCAATGCCACAACAGGAGGTACAGATATCGTAGCAATGATGCTTAACAAATACCTCCACATACCTTTCTCACGAGGCGTACTTATGGCAGACTCTTGCGTAGTGATAGCTGGTCTGCTCGTTATCGGCTTCGGTATCGGTATCGACGGAGGCGAAGCGGGGGGATGGCTCTTGTCGCTCTACTCACTCATTTGTATCTTCGTATCATCACGCGTAATTGACTATGTGATTGACGGTGCATCATACGACAAGTTGCTCTTTATCATCAGCAACGAAAATGATAAGTTGCGCAATTTCATCATCCACGACTTGGAGCGTGGTGCGACATTCCTAAAGGCTTCGGGTATGTACACAAAGGAGGACAAGGAGATGATTTTCTTGGTTATCAGCCGTCGTGAGGTAGCACTCGTACAGCGCAAAGTAAAGAGTATCGACCCCAAGGCATTCCTGGTTGTGACCGACGCCTACGACACCTACGGCGAGGGCTTCAAGGCATTCCCCGAGGCAGACACTATTTTGAATGATTAGCAGAACTTAATATGATAAATATAAACACTTTACGTCCCTTGACGGGCGAGGGCAGACGATTGTTCGTTGAGACCTACGGCTGTCAGATGAATGTTGGCGATAGCGAGATTGTTGTTGCCATAATGCAGAAGGAGGGGTATTTCTATACCGACAAGATTGAGGAGGCAGACGTTATCCTTATCAACACCTGCTCAATCCGCGACAACGCCGAGCAACGCATATGGGGACGACTCACCGAGATGCGCCGCCTGCGTAAGAACAAGCCATCGCTATTGATTGGCATAATCGGCTGTATGGCAGAGCGACTGAAGGAGCAGCTCACCGAGGGCGAGCTTGCGGTGGATATTGTTGCAGGCCCCGACACATATCGTGACCTGCCACGCTTGGTACGCGAGGCAGAGGGTGGCGGCAAGGGTATCAACACCCTGCTTTCACAGGAGGAGACCTACGCCGAGATTGCACCTGTGCGTCTTGACAAAAACGGCGTAAGTGCATACATCGCCATTATGCGAGGTTGCAACAACTTCTGCTCATACTGCGTTGTGCCCTACACTCGTGGTCGTGAGCGTAGCCGCGAGGCTTCGACAATCATTGCAGAGGCGCGTTCTCTCTTCGAAAATGGTTATCGCGAGGTTACATTGCTTGGTCAGAATGTGAACTCCTACCGCACGGGCGATGTTGATTTCCCTACACTGCTGAAGGCCGTTGCCGAGATTTCGCCACTGCTACGTGTCCGTTTTGCGACATCACACCCTAAAGATATGAGCGACTCTCTGTTGGAGGTTATGGCTTCGATGCCTAACATCTGTCGAACAATACATCTGCCAGCACAGTCAGGCTCATCGGTTATGCTGGAGCGAATGAACCGCAAATATACACGCGAGTGGTATCTCGACCGTGTGGCAGCCATACGTCGTCATATGCCCGACTGCGCCATCACGACTGACCTTATTGCGGGTTTTACGGGAGAAACAGAGGAGGACCACAAGCAGACGCTATCACTCATGGAGGAGGTAGGTTATGAGTTTGCCTTTATGTTCAAATACTCGGAGCGACCAGGCACCTTTGCACAGCGTAATCTGGGCGACGACATTCCCGAAGATGTCAAGACCGCGCGCCTGACGGAGATTATCAATCTTCAGAACAAACTCTCCGAGGCGAGCAACAAGCGCGATGTAGGCAAGGAGTTCGAGGTATTGGTGGAGGGTCTTTCGAAGCGCAGCGACAAACAACTCTTCGGTCGCACATCGCAGAACAAGGTGGTGGTATTCGACCGTGGCGACCATAAGGTTGGCGACTATGTTCGTTGCCGCATCACAGGCTGCTCATCAGCTACACTGTTTGGCGAGGAGATAAAGTAGGTGAGAGAACTCAAAAATCAGAATCCAGAATCCAGAACTCACCGCTACGAGTAAGCGAGGGCAGAGCCGAGTTTGCTTGCACCATACCGAGCGTGAGCAGTGAAACACCACCCTTGTGGTGGAGCGAAATGGAGCAAATAAAAAAGTGTGTCGCACAAACTTTTTCGTGCGACACACTTTTTTACTCTCCTAAAACTCTCTTTTAGAACATATATGCTGTTCCAATATAGAAATTCATCGGTCTGTATTTCACATTAACCTCATCAATATCAGTCTTTAACGCATTGAGCAGGCTATGCTCGAAACCGAGGAAAATCTGCCACTCGTTCCAAAGCTCCACACCGAGGTTGTAATTAAGACCAAAATCGAAGCTCTTATACACCTCACCAAACAAATCGGTCTTTACCTTTGTGTCGCCTGCCTTATCAACATTCTTACCCAACAAACCAAGCCCGAAGTATGGACCCAAACCGCTAAACAATGTAATGTCATTATTGATGGCATATCGATAACCGAAGTTGAGTGGGAGTTCCAGATAACCGAGGTTCTGGTGCATATTCTGCCACTGCCCACCCTTGAGGGTATAGAGCAGACGGGCATCAACATAGAAACCATCCTTGATTGCATCAGCCATATCCATCTCAACCTTCGCACCGAGGTTAAAACCCAAATAACAATCTGATGAATTTAACACGCTTGACTTCAACCACGCGAAGTTCAAACCACCTGTTGCACCCCAACGCAACTCCTGCGCCGAGAGTGTGCAAGTAGCCATCACGGCTACCAAAGCAATAATTATTTTCTTCATATTATTCCTGTTTTTATTGTTTTCCTACTACAAAAATAGCATAATTTCGCTTATTCGCAAAATCTCGCAAGATTGTTGGCACATAACACACAAAAAAATGTGATTTTTAACCAGCAAAATGCTATCTTTGCAATATTAGAAACTATTTTAGTCTCTTATGACGAGAAATTAAGTAAAAACTATATAACTATGACACGAATTATTTCCCCTTCAATGTTGTCTGCGGACTTCGGCAACCTTGAGCGAGACACCAAAATGATTGACCGCAGTGCGGCAGAGTGGGTACACATTGACGTGATGGATGGTGTATTTGTGCCAAACATCTCGTTCGGCTTCCCTGTGATGAAGCCTATCCGCAAGGCTACCGACAAGGTGCTGGATGTTCACTTGATGATTGTCGAGCCCGAAAAGTATGTAAAGCGTTTTGTGGAGGCTGGTGCCGATTATGTGACATTCCACATCGAGGCTACCGAGAAGTGCGACGAGTGTATCGAGTTGATACACGCCGCAGGCGCAAAGGCTGGCGTCTCAATCAAACCAGCAACTCCCGCATCGGTGCTGAAGGATATACTCGCAAAGGTTGAGCTGGTGCTTGTGATGAGCGTTGAGCCAGGCTTCGGGGGTCAGTCGTTTATGCCCGCTTCGCTGGACAAGGTACGTGAGTTGAAGGCATTGCGCGATGAGATGGAGCTTGATTTCCTGATTGAGATTGACGGCGGCATATCATCAAAAAACGCTGGCGAGGTATTCGCCGCAGGATGTGATGCTGTGGTGGCAGGCAGCGCGGTATTTGGCGCAGCAGACCCCGAGGCAGAGATTGTAAAGATTTTGGAGGCGTAAATGATTTGAATTCAAAATTCAAAATTCAAAATTCAAAATTCAAAATTCAAAATTGCTGTTTTACTCCACCCTTGGAGCGTAGCGACCAAAGTCCCCTGCCTGAGGCGGGGGATTAGGGGGTGGGTCAGACTTGAATAATGGCGAATGCCATAGGCTGTGACTACGACAATAACAAAGACTACGGTAAAATAGCAGTAACCTTAAGTAATTGTATAACAACCGTAAATGATTTCACTTGATAACTTAACCGTCAGTTATGGCGGATGGACACTCTTCGATGGCATATCGTTCTTAATCAACGAGAAGGATCGCATCGGTCTGGTGGGCAGAAACGGAGCTGGCAAGACCACCCTACTGCGCATCATCACAGGCGAGCAGCAGCCTACCGAGGGGTGCGTAACCATCAACGGAGAGTGCTCGATAGGTTACCTGCCGCAACAGATGCGCGTGGCAGATACCACTACACTCAAGGCGGAGACCGAGAAGGCATTTGACGAGGTGCTACGCCTTGAGGCGGAGATTGCATCGCTCACGTGCGCCATCACCGAGCGTACTGACTACGAGTCAGAGGAGTATGCCGACCTTTTGCATCGACTAAACGATGTGCAGGACCGCTACCACATTTTGGGTGGCGATACGCGCGAGGCTGACATTGAAAAGACGCTGCTGGGTCTTGGCTTCAAGCGCACAGACTTCGACCGCGCCACATCGGAGTTTTCGGGTGGCTGGCGTATGCGAATTGAGTTGGCAAAGCTGCTTCTGCGTCGCCCCTCGATATTTCTGCTCGACGAGCCCACCAACCACCTCGACATCGAGAGTATCCAATGGTTGGAGGAGTATCTCAAGAGCTACAACGGCGCCGTGCTGCTTATCTCGCACGATAGAGCCTTTTTGGATAACGTAACGACCCGCACCGTTGAACTTTCGCTGGGACATATATACGATTACAAAGTACCCTACTCGAAATTTGTTGAGCTGCGTGCCGAGCGCCGCGCACAGCAGATGGCGGCATACGAAAACCAGCAAAAGCTAATCGAAAAGACCGAGGAGTTTATCGAGAAGTTCCGTTACAAGCCCACCAAGAGCAATCAGGTGCAGTCACGCATCAAACAGTTGGAGCGTCTGGAGCGAATAGAGGTCGAGGAGGAGGATTTGGCAACGCTGAACATCAAGTTCCCGCCCGCGCCACGTTCGGGTCAGATTGTAGCAGAGATTAAGGAGGTGGGAAAATCCTTCGGCGAGAAGCATATCTTTTCGGGCGCGAACTTCACCATCGAGCGCGGTCAGAAGATTGCACTTGTGGGCAGAAATGGCGAGGGCAAGACCACTATGGCACGAATGATTATCGGCGAGCTGGACTCTACCGAGGGCTCAATTCGTTTGGGTGCAAATGTAAACATTGGCTACTACGCCCAGAATCAAGATGATTTGATGGATGGCGAGTTTACCGTCTTTGACACCCTCGACCGTGTTGCCGTAGGTGACATCCGCACACGTCTGCGTGATATTTTGGGAGCTTTTCTCTTCCGAGGCGAGGATATAGACAAGAAGGTGAAGGTGCTCTCGGGCGGTGAGCGTAGCCGCTTGGCTATGGCGCGTCTGATGCTGGAGCCATACAACCTGCTGGTGCTTGACGAGCCTACCAACCATATGGATATGCGCTCAAAGGATATCCTAAAGCGCGCCATCCAGAAGTACGACGGCACGGTCATAGTCGTATCGCACGACCGCGACTTCCTCGACGGGATGGTTGAGAAGGTATATGAGTTCCGTGACGGTGGCGTGAAGGAGTACCTGGGTGGCATATACTACTTCCTCGAGAAGCGCAAAGTGGAGTCGTTGCAGGAGATTGAGCGCAAGGATACGCCAACTGCCACAGCGCCCAAAGAGGCATCATCGGGCAAACTATCCTACGAGCAGAAGAAGGAGCAGGAGAAACTTATCCGCAAACTCCGCAAGGCGGTAGAAAACATTGAGGCAGGGCTTGCAGAGGTGGAGGCAAAGATTGCGGCTTATGACGAGAAGTTCGCCACTGCAACCACCTACAACGAGGCAGACTACGCCGCCTACAACGAGCTGAAAGCGCAATACGACCACCTGATGCACGAGTGGGAGAAAGCAAGCTACGAATTGGAAATAACAGAAAATCAATAATATTATGAGTGATATAGTATTTGGTATCCGCCCCGTTGCCGAGGCGATACAGACAGGTAAGCAGATTGAGCGACTCTACATCCGCAAGGGTGCCGAGGGTCAGCTGATGACCGAGTTGCGCGACCTCGCGTTCCGCCACCGCATACGCATCCAGGAAGTTCCCGTAGAGAAGCTCAACCGCCTCACAAAGCTCAACCATCAGGGCGTGGTGGCACAGATTGCCCCCATCGAATATGTTGAGTTAAGCGACATCCTGGAGCGCGTGCCAGAGGACGAGACTCCGCTGATTGTCTTGTTTGATGGTGTTACCGACGTGCGTAACTTCGGTGGCATTGCCCGCTCGGCAGAGTGCGCTGGCGCTCACGGATTGATTACTCCGCTTAAGAATTCCGCGCCCGTAAACTCCGACGCTATGCGCTCATCGGCGGGTGCATTGAGCCGCATCCCTGTGTGCCGCGTAGGCTCTATACGCAACACCATCAAGGCATTGCAGGCGGAAGGTTTTCAGGCGGTTGCAGCAACAGAGAAGAGCACAAAGCTAATCTACGATGCCGACTTCACCAAGCCAACTGTAATCATTATGGGTGCCGAGGATACAGGTATCTCCAAAGAGGTGCTGAAGCTCTGCGACGAGCAGTTGGCAATACCTATGATTGGAGCTATTGAGTCACTCAACGTAGCAGCAGCAGCCGCCGTGATGCTCTTTGAGGTTGTACGCCAGCGCATAGGATAACAAACGATGAAAACCACGCTCCACCACCCTCGTTTGGGCGAGATAACCATCTACTCCACCCGACGCTCGTCACGCATATCGCTTGCAGTGCGCCCCTCGGGCGAGGTGAGGTTAAGCCATCCGCCTTATGTATCGCAGAGGCGTGCGCTGGAGTTTCTGGAGAGCAAGACAGAGTGGGTCGAGCAGGCAAGGGCAAAGTACGCCAATCACGCCACTCTCCCCACCCTCACAGCAGAGGATATCGAAAGACTCCGCGCCGAGGCAAAGGCGTTCCTGCCAAAACGCGTAGCAGAGATTGCCCAATCGTTAGGCTTCAGCTACGGCAAGGTAACCATCCGTGCCGCACGCACAAAGTGGGGTTGTTGCACAGCGCAGAACAATCTCTCGTTGAGCCTCTACCTGATGCTTTTGCCTCGCCACTTGCAGGATTACGTTATAGTACACGAGCTTTGTCACACCGTTCACCATAACCACTCGGCACAGTTTCACGCCCTGGCTGATAGGTGTCTGCAAGGCAGGGAGAAGGAACTTGCCCGTGAATTAAGAAAGCACCACACACCACGATGAACTACACAATAGAGATATTCGCCACACTCGGCAATCGATTGAAAGACTTCGGCAAGGATAGCGCCACGCTGGAGGTGATGCACCGTGCTATGGAGCAGAATGAGTGGTTTTGCGAACGTGATATTTTGCTTGCTGTGGAGGCTATCCGCGAAGAGTTCCTCGATAAAGAAAAATTGCAACGCTGGGCAGCTGCTTACACCCGAGGCAGAGCAAAGCGTGTGGCAATAATTATGGCAGGAAATATACCGCTGGTGGGTTTTTACGACCTGCTATGCGTAGTGATGGCGGGTCATACAGCCCTTGTAAAGCCTTCGAGCAAGGACAAGATTTTGACGGAGTATATCATTGAACTATTGCGAGATATAGAGCCCACTATTGCTATTGAGCCTTACTCTGACCAAGCGGCAATAGATATGGCAATCGCCACAGGCGGTGACGAGGCTGCACGATACTTCCGCACCCGATATGCCAACCTGCCAACCATCATTCGCGGCTCACGCCACTCGCTGGCGGTGCTTGACGGCAAGGAGAGCAAGGATGAGATTGAGGGTTTGTGCCGAGATATATTCTCTCACAACGGCCTGGGATGCCGTAATATTTCGCTTATCCTACTGCCGCACGGTATGAAATTATATATCACACCTCCCGACACTATCAACCCTATGACGAGAGGCAACTACCTGCAAAACAAAGCATTAAAAAGTATGCTCGGCGTAGCGTTTACCGACCTGGGTGGATATATCACAGTAGAAAGCAACACTTTCTCGGACAATATAAGCCAAATAAACTACTACTATTATAACTCTATAAGCGAGGTCAAGGAGTGGATTGCACAAAATGACGAAAAGATACAATGTGTAGTATCAAACTCTATCGACCACCCCCGCCGAGTGGCATTCGGCAGAGCGCAATACCCTACGCTGTGGGATGTGGCAGATGGAGTGGATGTAATGAAATTTTTAACTCAACGATAATGAAGAAGATATACGATTTTGACAGTTATATTGAGCGTCGTGGCACACACTGCGTCAAGCACGATGCGCTGAAGGAGAACTTCGGACGTGATGACCTAATCCCACTATGGGTGGCGGATATGGACTTCCCAACGCCCGATTTTATCATTGATGCCCTGCACAAGCGACTGGAGCATCCCATCCTGGGTTACACGCTTCAGTACGATGGCTATTGGCAGAGTGTGCAGGCGTGGCTCAAACAGCGTCACGGCTGGGAGGTGGAGCGCGAGTGGATGCGTTACATCCCAGGCATCGTGAAGGGTATCGGTATGGTTATCAACTCATTCACAGCCCCAGGCGACAAGATTATCATCCAGCCTCCCGTATATCATCCCTTCCGTCTTGTGCCAGAACATAATGGGCGTGAGGTGGTGCTGAATCCTCTGCGACCAACCGCTGACGGATATTACGAGATGGACTTCGAGCAGCTGGAGCAGATTATTGACCCAAAATGCAAAATATTGATTCTCGCTAATCCACACAACCCTGTGGGCATAACGTGGAGTCGTGAGACACTCGAAAGATTGGCGGACATAGCTGTGAAGCACGACATCGTGGTTATTTCCGACGAGATACATTGCGATATGCCTCTCTATGGCAACCGCCACATACCTTTTGCCACCGTTTCGGAGAATGCCGCACGTTGCAGCATCACATTTGGAGCTCCGTCAAAGACCTTCAACATAGCGGGCATTGTAAGTTCATACTGCATCGTACCAAACGAGAAGTTACGTTCTCGCCTCTTTGCGTGGCTGGAGGCAAACGAGTTCGATATGGCGACAATCTTCGCAATGACAGCCACCGAGGCAGCCTTCACCCAAGGCGAGGAGTGGCGACAGCAGATGATTTCATACATCGAGAGCAATATTGACTTTGTGGATGAGTATCTCAAGACAAACATCCCCGAGGTGAAGATTACCAAGCCACAGGCTTCATACCTGGTATGGATGGATTTCTCGGCACTCGGCTTAAAGCACGAGGCGTTGGTAGATATGCTCATCAACAAGGCACACCTTGCGATGAACGACGGTGCGATGTTTGGCGTGCAGGGCGAGCAGCATATGCGACTCAACGTGGGAACGACACGCGCCGTGCTGAAGCAAGCACTGGAGCAACTGAAAGAGGCAATTAACGAAATTAAATAGTAAAGCGATATGATTTTCAGATTTAGAATGTTGAGCGACGAAAACGACAACTTCGTTCGCGACTTTGAGGTAGAGTCATCAAACACACTGCTCGACCTGCACGATTTCATTATCAAGATGCTGCGCTATGACCAATGTATGGCATCGTTCTTCACTGCTGACGACCGCTGGGAGCGCCTGCAGGAGTACACCTATATGGATATGGACGGTGGTATGGGCGATGGCGGAAACGGTATGCCACAGCCGATGGCTACGGCACGCCTGGAGGATGTACTTACACATCTGCACGACCGTTTGATTTACATCTTCGACCCATTTACGCAGCGCGCCTACTACATCGAGCTGATTGAAGGTAAAGAGCCAGAAAAGGGAATGGAGTACCCACGCTTGCAGTTTGCTCACGCCCAGGCGCCCGACCAGTATGACCCCGACGAGAACGAGGAGAGTGGTTCAATATTCGATGAGATGATGGGCGAGTACAGCGATTTTGACGGTGACGACAATTACGACGACGAATACTAATATTCAACATTAGATAACAATGGGTAAAACATTGATAGTCATAGCAGGAGCTACGGGGTCGGGCAAGACTGACCTCTCAATAAAGATAGCCCTACATTATGCTGCGCCAATCATTTCGACCGATTCGCGCCAATTCTATCGTGGCATACCCATCGGCACAGCACAACCCGACAATGAGCAACTGCAAACGGTTGAACATCACTTTATTGCATCGCACGACTTAAAGCAAGACTTCAACTGTGGGGCATACGAGCAGCAAGCCTTGCAACGCCTTGAAGAGCTTTTTAGGCAGCACGATTATGTGGTTGCTGTTGGTGGTTCAGGCTTGTATATCAAGGCGTTATGTGAGGGAATGGATGACTTGCCAGAGGTAGAGCCCACCCTGCGCGAAAGACTTGCCGCCGAGCTGAAGCAACAAGGTGTGGATGCTATGGCGGAGCGTTTGCGAGAGCTTGACCCCGCCTATTATGAGGTGGTGGATAGGAAGAATCCTGCCCGCGTTCTGCGTGCGCTGGAGGTCTGCATCGGCACAGGTAAGCCCTACTCCACCCTACGCACGGGAGAGCGCCGCAGGCGACCATTCAACATAGTAAAGATTGCGACCGATATGGAACGCGCGCGGCTATATGAGCGTATCGATAAGCGCGTAGATATAATGATTGAGCAAGGGCTGGAGCAGGAGGCTCGCGCAGTGTATCACTTGAGAGACTTGAACTCGTTGCAGACTGTTGGCTACCGCGAAATGTTTGATTACTTTGATGGCACAATCACGCGCGAGGAGGCTATCGAACTTATCAAACGCAACTCACGCCGCTATGCGAAACGTCAGCTGACGTGGTTTCGTCGCGATGAGGAGTTTGCCTGGTTTAACCCCTCGGAAATAGAGAAGATTATAGAATATATAGATGCAAAGGTTTGCGAATTGAAATAATTTTGTTACTTTTGCCACGTCTTACCTAAAGTAAGTGTTGCTCGAATGGTGGAATAGGTAGACACGCCGGACTTAAAATCCTGTGGACAGTAATGTCCGTGCCGGTTCGATCCCGGCTTCGAGTACGGAAAGAGAAACTTTTAACGGTTTCTCTTTTTTTGTTGTGTGGGGCGTGGTATGGTTGGCGAGGACAAGACTGCGGATGCAGTCAAGGTGTTGCAGATTGATACATTTCGCAAACAAGCTTGCCTATGTCTCATTCTGCAACACAGGCTACGCCTTTTGCCCTCGAATGTTATAGACTCCGCCGCGATACTCACTAATGGGCGGTTGCGCGGATATATAGATTTTATTGCTCGACCTTAGGGTCTCCGCATTATGGTATCCGCGCGAGCTTGCAACTTGCAGTTGCCGCGCTTCGATCATCGGCTTCGAGTACGGAAAGAGAAACTTTTAACGGTTTCTCTTTTTTTGTTGTGTGGGGCGTGTGGTGTGCGAGGGCAGACTGCGGATGCAGTCAGTGCGTTGCTGATTGATACATTTGACACAAAGAAAGCTACCCAACCGTAAAAAGTTAAGTAGCCTTATCCTTAAGAACGTGTATAAGAAGTGGGATTTCAAGGCTTGCGAAGCCCGAAAAAGCGGAGTTTACTCGGCTGTAAATGAGCATTTGAGGGCAAGCGTAACGCAGAAATCACCTTATTAGACATGTTCTTCTATTTATTGAGGAACTCCGCAAGTTTACGCACTGCACGACCTCGATGAGATATGGCATTCTTCTCGTCAGCACTCATCTGTGCAAATGAGCGCTCCTCACCCTCGGGGGCAAACAAAGGGTCGTAACCAAAACCGCCCTCACCGCACTCTGCACACAATATTCTACCGCGCACAACACCCTCGAAAAGATACTCCTTGCCATCCATAATCAGCACCAGCGCCGTACGGAACTGCGCCGCGCGATTCTCCTCGCCCTGCATACGTTCAAGCAGCAGGCGCTTATTTGCCTCATCGTCGTGACCATCGGTAGCGTAACGTGCCGAACGCACACCTGGCTCGCCACCAAGAGCATCGACCTCCAGACCTGTATCATCAGCAAAGCAGTTTAGTCCCGTACGAGAGTGGATATATCGCGCCTTTGCCAAGGCATTAGCCTCAAGTGTAGGCTCATTCTCGGGAATATCCTCTGTGATACCGCACTCCTTAAGCGACACCAACTCAAACTCCTCGCCCACAACCTGTGCAACCTCGCGCAACTTATGGGCATTATTTGTAGCAAAAACAAGTTTCATAGCGTTATTACATCAATTTACTTTTACAACGATCGACAATCAGCGCCAGAGCGCCATCGCCCGTTACGTTACAAGCCGTACCGAAGCTATCCATAGCAATATATAGCGATATCATCAGCGCCTGATCGGCCGCAGAGAAACCAAGCATAGAGGTAAGCACACCGAGTGCTGCCATAATAGCTCCGCCTGGCACACCTGGGGCTGCGACCATAGTGATACCCAACATAAAGATAAAGCCCGCAAAGAGTGAGAAATCGTACTCCATACCCTGCATCATCATCAGTGCCATAGCACACGATACAATCTTAAGCATACTGCCCGAGAGATGAATCGTAGCACACAACGGAATGACAAAGCCAGCCACGCCATCGCTCACCCCCATCTTCTTTGCCTGCGCCAAAGAGACAGGGATAGTAGCTGCCGAAGATTGTGTTCCGAGAGCCGTAAAGTATGCGGGAAGCATCGTAGAGAGCATCTTGAATGGGTTTTTGCCCGACACCGTACCTGCTACGATATAGAGAGTCACAAGCCACAAAACGTGCAGCACAAAGATAACCACAATAATCTTGACAAATACGCTCATCACACGGAACACCTCGCCCGATGCGGTCATATTGTAGAATATGCCAAAGATATAGATTGGCAACAGAGGGATAATAACCGTGCGGATAGTCATCTCAACAATCTCGCGCACCTCAAACGATGCACGGCGTAACACATCACCCTTCAGATAAGCCAAACCAAGACCAAAGACAAACGCCATCACCAAAGCGGTCATCACATCCATCAGTGGAGGAATGTTGATTGTAAAGTATGGCGTAAGCGCACTGCTCTGTGAGCCGAGTTGCGTAGCAGTGTCGGCATCAATCATCGAGGGAAAGAAGGTTGCACCCGTAAAATAGGAGACAAAACCTGCCACAACCGTAGAACCATATGCAAGCAATGCTGTGAAGGCAAGCATACGACCCGCACCAGAGCCTATCTCGGCAATCGAAGGCGTGACCAGACCTACAATCAGAATAGGAATAAAGAAACCCAGAAACTGGCTAAAGACCTCGTTGAAAGTCAGTAACAGGCGCGACTCGGGCAAAAAACTGCCCAACGCCACACCGACTGCGATAGCGATAAGCACGCGGGGAAGAAGTCCTAATTTTATCTTTTTCAATGTTCTATTGTTTTATGGATTACAATTTTGGGGTCTCCATCTGCTCCAGACGCAGGTCGGCAGCAATCTTATCGATGATGGTCTTTACCAGCACATCCATCTCGGAGCCTACAGTGTAGTCGGCTGGGCAGACGTAATTGACACGATTATCACGGATGAGGGTGTTCATCTCGCGGCGCTTGCTCTTGTTCTCGGGGTTATAGACTGCGATAGAGTGACCACCGTAGTTCTTCACAAGGCGCATACAAGGAATGTCGGTCGTTCCGTCGCCAACGTAAATCATACGCTTGAAAGGTACGGGACGCTGATTCTCCTCCATATACTGGTTTACGCGGAAGGTATCATAGACAGGCTCAACGCCTTTGTTAATCTTGAAGATGAACTGTGTCTTATTGGTGTAATTGACCGCCACAGCAGGCCAATAGGCGATACCATCGACATTATAGAGGAACGAGCAGGCGTAGATACGCTTGAACTCGTGGGCGATGGATGTGCCCTCAATAATCTCCTTCATTCCCGAAGAGTTGATATAGTGAAGAAGGCGAATACCACGCTCGGCGGCATAGGCATTCATACGGGGAAACCACCCCTCAACACCATCGTAATAGACAATGTGGCGACCCGACTCCTGAAAAGCCTCGCGGCGAAGCGACAAGCCTTTGCTCTGCGCCTCCTGAATCATACGCGCCATATAGGTCAGCACAGGGTCGGCATCCTGCGTCTCGGCAAGCACGTTGGCATCATTCCAAAACTCCTTATTACTCTTACCCACAGCAGGAATGAAGTCATACTCCTGCATATTGCCTGGCGAAAGCGTGCCATCGAAATCGTATATCAAAGCTACGGTACGTTCCATATTTTCAGCTATTAAATTTGTATTTAACAAATATACGAATTGTATTTCAAACTACAAAATAAAAAAGGGACATCGCTTTTGCGACATCCCTCACTATCTGTTATATCACGCTTTTACTTGCTCTTAATATACTCGTCAATAGCCTTCGCTGCCTTACGACCTGCGCCCATAGCGAGGATAACGGTAGCTGCGCCTGTAACGGCATCACCACCCGCATATACGCCCTCGCGTGAGGTTGCGCCCTCCTCCGAAGCGACGATACAGCCGCGACGATTGGTCTCCAAACCCTTGGTTGTCTGCTTGAGCAGTGGGTTTGGCGAAGTTCCGAGCGCCATAATGACAACATCGCACTCGATAGTAAAGTCAGAGCCTGGCTTCTCAACAGGAGAACGGCGACCACTCTCGTCTGGCTCGCCCAACTCCATCTCAACGCAGTTAAGACCTGTAACCCAGCCGTTATCGCTGCCCAATACACGCGTAGGATTGGTGAGCATCCTAAACTCGATACCCTCCTCCTTGGCGTGGTGCACCTCCTCGCGACGTGCAGGAAGCTCCGCCTCCGAACGACGATAGACAATCGTTGCCTCTGCGCCCAGACGCTTCGCTGTACGCACAGCATCCATTGCCACATTACCGCCACCAACGACAACAACACGCTTGCCAACATAGATTGGAGTGTCATACTCCTCGTCATAAGCTCGCATCAAATTGGCGCGAGTAAGGAACTCATTTGCCGAGACAACGCCATTGAGGTTCTCGCCCTCGATACCCATAAAACGTGGCAGACCTGCGCCCGAGCCAATAAAGACCGCTTCAAAGCCCTCGTCATCCATCAGCGAGTCGATGGTAATTGTACGACCCACCACAACATCTGTCTCAAACTTAACGCCCAACTTACGCAGGGTGTCAATCTCGCGCGCAACAATCTTCTCCTTGGGCAAACGGAACTCTGGAATACCATATACCAGCACACCACCCAACTTATGCAGAGCCTCAAAGACAGTCACATCGTAACCCATCTTCGCCAAATCGCTGGCACAAGCCAAACCCGATGGACCGCTACCGATAACGGCAACCTTGTGACCATTTGCCGTAGCCTTGGCTACGCTCTCGGCATCGTTATCCAGGCACCAATCTCCAACAAAACGCTCCAACTTACCAATAGCGACAGCCTCGCCCTTGATACCCAAGATACAAGAGCCCTCGCACTGTGTCTCCTGTGGACATACACGTCCGCAGATGCTTGGCAACGAGCTATCCTCTAGAATAACATCCGAAGCAGCACGCAAATTGCCCTCAACCAAGTGGTGGATAAAGGCGGGGATATTGATATTTACGGGACACGCCGCAACGCAACGTGGATTCTTACAATTCAAACAACGCGACGCCTCCAGCTGCGCCTCCTCAAGGTTATAACCATAGCACACCTCCTCAAAATTGGTGGCACGCACCTGTGCATCCTGTTCACGCACAGCAACTCGTGGAATCTTATTTGCCATAGCTAAAAACAATTACATTTGTGGTTATGCTTCTCATTTGCCTGCGTCTCCTGTGAGCGATACATCGCCTGACGACGCATAGCCTCATCAAAATTGACCTGATGACCATCAAACTCTGGACCATCGACACAAGTGAAATATATCTTACCACCCACACTCACTCGACAAGCACCGCACATACCCGTACCATCAACCATCAGGGCGTTGAGTGACACAGTGGTTGGCAACTCATACTCGCGCGTGGTGAGCGTAACGAACTTCATCATAATCATAGGTCCGATAGCAACACACTCATCGTAGTGCTTGCCCTCGTTGTCAATAAGGTCCTTTATCTTGGCTGTCACCATACCCTTGAAGCCGTATGAGCCATCATCGGTGGCTATATAGAGGTTGTCGGCAACCTTCGCCATCTCATCGGTATAGATAAGCATCGAAGCAGTCTTTGCGCCAATGATAACATCAGCCTTAACGCCGTGCTCGTGAAGCCACTTAACCTGTGGATAGACAGGAGCAGTACCTACGCCACCCGCAACAAAGAGGTAACGGCGTGAAGCCAGCTCCTCTGCTGACATATGCACAAACTCCGAGGGATTGCCTAACGGACCTGCAAAGTCGGCAATAGAGTCGCCCTCATTCAGGACACACAACTTCTTGGTTGATGCTCCAATTGTTTGAATAACTATGGTAACCGTGCCATCCTCCTTATCAAAATCGGCGATAGTGAGCGGCACTCGCTCTCCCTGCTCGTCCACGCGGACGATAACAAACTGACCAGGCAGCGCACTATGCGCCACACGTGGTGCCTCGATTCGCAGCTTATAGATATTCTCTGCGAGAAGGCTCTTTTCTACAATCTTAAACATAGTTTATCTGTTCCTAACTAACTTTCCTTCATTTATTGCGGTATGCTGGATAATTGACCGCAGCGACAAAAACTCGCTCGTCCGCAGCCACCTACTGCTACTGCTCAACAATAGCTGTAATACGCAACGTGAGCATTGGTCGCTCGGGATCGTTGGTGATGATACTCACCCTATCGACCCACACGCCATAGTCGCTTGTCGAACTGTCGTAGGCAAATCTTATCTTGCGTTTTTCACCCGCCTTGAGCTTATCACCCGCCTTGAGCGAACATGTGAGCGCCGACGATTTCCACTCCACAGCACGTACCACAAGCTCCACTTCACCATCGTTTACAAGCTCAACAGAGCTATCCTCGATGCGTGACCCGTGTTTTAACTCGCCAAATTTAATGAAATTTTTTGATAACTCGCAACTTGGCGCTATCATATCATCAACAATGGGCAGGAATTTATCCACCGCAATAGCGTGCGTAGAGATTAAAGTCCTTGATTCTTTGCCATTTACAACCACCGCAAAGACATCGTCCAACATTCCATAACGGTCACTACCCTCCTCAACCTTATAGGTCAAAGTAATCTTATCAAGTGCTTGAGCCTTAACCCTCTGTGGAGCCTCCACACGCAATAGTCCGCTGCTCTTTGTCGGGCGCAACTCAATGCTCGCATCCTTATCGGAGGTGTTGTAGATGACAATGGTAGCCTTCGCCTCATCGCCACGACCAAGATAAGAGAAGGCGTGGAAATTAGAGTCAAGACGCAAACCAGCCCCCACCTCGAAGGGATATAGCTCATCAACACTGCGCTCACGGGGTATTACATTACCCTCGATATTGAGTGACACGCGCTCATTAGATGACAATCGCACAGAGACACCCTTTGAGAACTTACCTGGGCGGTTGATAGGGTCGAACACTACCGAAATTTCACCCTTCGCGCCTGGCATCACAGGCTTGCGCGAAAATGAAGGCGAAGTACAACCACAACTTGCCGAGACGTCCAACACGACAACAGGGCGTTGCGAGATGTTGGTGAAGGTAAAGATATGCGTGACATTACCGCCACTCTCCTCCACATCACCAAAATTCCAATTTTGAGTATCAAACTTGATCGATGCAGACTCCTGCTGCTCGACAAAATTGGTTTGCGACACAACCTCCTGCGCCTGCAAACACTGTGCGCCACCAATCACAAGGAGCGCTACGACCATTATATAATAAGGTAAATGCTTCATTTCGGGTACAAAGTTATGTTTTTTTAATTTTTTTTCAATTTTTTTTCAATTTTTCTTGCACAGTAAAAAAATCTGCTTTATATTTGCACTCGCAAAACGAAAGATAAACGTTCTGAAAATAATGCCTGAATAGCTCAGTTGGTTAGAGCACATGACTGTTAATCATGGGGTCCTAGGTTCAAGTCCTTGTTCAGGCGCATCGGGAGTTTAGCTCAGCTGGTTCAGAGCATCTGCCTTACAAGCAGAGGGTCGGCGGTTCGAATCCGTCAACTCCCACAACGAAAAGCATCCGAAAAGGATGCTTTTTTCGTTTTAGACAATAGCACTGTTATGGCGAGATGGATTGGATTATAGAGTAGCGGTTGCGGGAATATAAAGATTTTTATTCGTTTCGCTTGCAAGGCATCCACGCTTCGTCAAATGTCGTTCGAATCCTCCCCACAAAAAAATAGCGAAAGAGAGATTGGAATTCCAATCTCTCTTTTCGTTTTTATGGACTATTTTGACTAATAAGCCCTAATAAGTCCAATAAGTCAAGGTTGCAGCGCAACATTCAAAAACAAAAGGTGTCGATTGCTCGACACCTTCTTGCTCATAATAATCTTTTGCGGAAGGAGGGGGATTCGAACCCCCGGTACCCTAATCGAGTACGTCAGTTTAGCAAACTGGTGGTTTCAGCCACTCACCCATCCTTCCTGACCGATCCCCCTAAAAGAGTGGTGCAAATGTAGGCAAAATATTTGATAGTACAAAATAATACCTACAAATTTTATCAATTTTTGAGTTTTACCCCACGCTTTTACTTGTGTCGTAGCTCCAGCTCGCGTTCCAGATCCTCTATCGAGCAACCCATCTGTTCAAGTAGCACCAGCAGATGATAGACCATATCCGACGCCTCATAGATAAACCTGTCGCGGTTGCCATCAACGGCCTCAACGACACTCTCAACAGCCTCTTCGCCCACCTTTTGGGCAATTTTCTTCACTCCCTTAATGAATAGCTTTGTCGTATATGAACCTTCGGGCATATCGCGGTGACGTTGCTGGATTACGGTCTGAAGCTTACGGATAAAGCCTTCGCTATCGGGCGTATCGAAGCAGCTCGTTGTACCTCGGTGGCAGGTTGGACCGATTGGGGTTGCCTTCACAAGCAGCGTATCCTTGTCGCAATCGACATACATCGACTCCACCATAAGGTAGTGCCCACTTGTCTCACCCTTCGTCCACAGGCTTTGTCTTGAGCGAGAATAAAAGGTTACACGCCCCTCCGCCAGAGTCTTTTCATACGCTTCGCGGTTCATATAGCCGAGCATCAGCACCTTAAGTGTCGCAGCATCCTGCACCACAACGGGCAACAGACCATCGACACACTTCTCCAAATTCAGTTCATCAAATGGTATCATCTTACACATATATTCATTTTTTTCAATTCACTCTTTAGTTCACCCACCGTAATCTCGCCAAAATGGAAGATACTTGCCGCCAGGGCTGCATCGGCGCGTCCCTCGGTCAGCACCTCGGCAATATCCTTAACCGAGCCCGCACCGCCCGAAGCGATGATTGGGATGGATAACTCCTGCGACATACGGGCAAATGTTTCACAAGGATAACCCTGACGTGTGCCATCGTGGTTCATCGAGGTAAAAAGTATCTCGCCAGCACCACGTTGCTCCGCCTCGCTCGCCCACGAGAATAGTTCCTTGTCACTCTGACGGCTGCCGCCGTGAGTAGTCACTCGCCACACGCCATCGTCACCGCACCTCGCATCTATCGCCACAACAACAAACTGGCTACCATAGCGCGATGCTATCTGGTCAATAAGCGAAGGATTGGCTATGGCGGCACTATTTATCGAAATCTTATCAGCTCCTGCATCCAACAGGCGAGCCGCATCCTCCAGCGAAGAGATACCTCCTCCAACGGTAAATGGAATGTTTATTCCGTCCGAAATGCGCTCCACAAGTTGGGTAAATGTTGCTCTACCCTCTTTCGATGCGCTTATATCAAGATATACCAACTCATCTGCACCACAACGCGCGTAATATTGTCCCAACGCAACAGCATCGCCCACATCACGCAAATCGACAAAGTTAACGCCCTTTACCGTGCGCCCATCTTTCACATCGAGACAGGGTATTATTCGTTTAGCAACCATCGCTCAATATCCTTTAGTGTTATACGATTCTCATATATCGCCTTACCGACGATAACCTTACGCAATCCCAGGCGGTCGCACTCCTCGATATCCTTCATCGCCGAAATACCGCCCGACACAGTAAAATCAACCGCACCATACTGCTCCTGCAAGCGGGTATATAGCTCAAATGAAGGACCCTGCAACATTCCATCACGCGAAATATCGGTGCAGATAACCTGACTCAATCCCATAGGCAGGAACTCACCCACAAGGTCGTCAATCGTGAGCTCCACCTCCTGCTGCCAGCCATTCACAGCCACCTTGCCATCTCTGACATCAGCGCCCAGCACCATTCGCTCGCCACCATAACGCGCCAACCACTCGGCAAAGAGCATCTGATTTTGCGCCGCCACGCTGCCCACGATGGCATACGTCGCGCCATAATCAAACAACGCACGCAGCGACTCCTCGCTCTTGATACCGCCACCCCACTCTATCTCCACGTCTGCGCCCACAGCCATCTTCTCAAGGGTCTTGAGGTTGCGTGGCGAAGAGGACTTCGCACCGTCCAAATCGACAACATGGATGCGCTTAACGCCACAATCGGCATAACGCTTCGCCATATCCACAGGGCTGGCATCATAGACTTTGGTTTGAGCGTAATCGCCCTGCGAGAGGCGTACACAACGACCTTCGATGATATCTATTGCTGGGATTATCTCTACACGGCTCATAACTTCAAAAAGTTTGCGATGATACGCTCGCCCACATCGCCACTCTTCTCGGGGTGGAACTGCGTACCATAAAAATTCTCATATTTAAGCGCTGCACTGAACATCACACCGTGACGCGTAGTGGCAATGGTGTCGGGGCATAGTTCGGGATAGTAGGAGTGAACGAAATAGACCATCTCGCCACCATTGATACCCTTAAACAGCTTCGACTCAAGATTGCCTATACTATTCCAACCCATATGGGGCACCTTCTCTTCTGCGGTCGGCTCAAAGCGACGCACCTTCGCATCGAAAATGCCCAAACATTTGGCATCACCCTCCTCGGAGTGACAACACATAACCTGCATTCCCACGCAGATACCCAGCACAGGGCGGCGCAACGAGCGAATTACCTCCACCAAATTGGCCTGGCGCAAATTCTCCATCGCCTCGGCAGCATTTCCAACGCCTGGCAACAACACCTTGTCGGCACGCTTAATCACATCGGCTTCTGCCGTCACAACGAACTCCGCACCCAAACGCTTCAAAGCATTCTCCACCGAGCGCAGGTTGCCCATCTTATAATCTATAATCGCTATCATAACACTCCTTTGCTTGATGGTAACTCATAACTAAACACATCACGTCTTACAGCCATCTTCAAAGCCCTTGCGAACGCCTTAAAGACGCCCTCAATCAGGTGATGATTATTCTCGCCCTTTGCCTCAATGTGCAGGTTACACTGCATAGCCACGCACATCGACTTGAAGAAGTGCTTGAACATCTCGGTCGGCACATCGCCCACCCTCTCGCGGGTAAACGGCACACTCCACACAAAGTCAGCACGTCCGCCAAAGTCGAGCAACACCATCGCCTGACACTCATCCATAGGCAGCACAAAGCCATAGCGGTCAATGCCTCGTTTGGAGCCTAATGCTGTGCGAATTGCCTCGCCCAGAGCGATGGCAACATCCTCCATCGTGTGGTGCTCATCCACCTCCAAATCGCCCCTACACACAACCTCCAGCGATATGCCCGAGTGGTGCGGTATCTGATCAAGCATATGGTCAAAGAACTTCAGTCCTGTATCAATCTTTGACTCTCCCTTGCCGTCAAGGTCGATAGCGATGCGGATATCTGTTTCGCGTGTAGAACGCACCACCTCGGCACGACGCTCCGTGCGACGCAGCCACTCCGCCACATCCCACCAATTATCTGTCACAAGCACACAACAAGCGGCATACTCCTTGCCTTGCAACATCTGCTCGCCTTCTGCCTTTGGTCGCAACAGGATAGCCTGCGCGCCCAGGTTCCAGGCAAGTTCCACATCTGTCAGGCGGTCGCCCACAACATAGCTGTGCGCCATATCATACTCGCCCGATAGATACTTTCCAAACATCCCCGTGCGGGGCTTTCGTGTTGGGGCATTGTCTTCGGGAAAACTGCGATCGATGAGCTGGTCACTAAACTCCACGCCCTCACCCCCAAGAGTCTTGAGCATCTTGTTATGCGCTGGGTGGAACGTATCCTCTGGAAATGATGCCGTACCCAAACCATCCTGATTTGTAGCCATCACTAGCTCAAAATCAAGCTCCGCAATTGACCTTAACGCAGAAATAGCACCCGGCACAAACTCCAGCTTCTCCAACGAATCCACCTGATAATCAACGGGTGGCTCAACTATAATCGTTCCGTCACGATCAACGAACAACGCTCTCTTCATACTCCGAAATTGATTTTAACAACGCCTCATTCTCTTCGGGCGTACCGATTGTCATACGCAGACACCCTTCGCATCCCTTCACGCGGTTGCGGTTGCGAACAATTATGCCCTTACTGATTAAGAAATCATACATCGCATCAGCATTCGCCACTTTCACAAGCAGGAAATTTGCATCCGAAGGGTAAATCTTCTCAACGACAGTGCTCTGCTTCAAAGCCGCCTCGACCAACGCCCGCTGCTGTCGAATCTCCGCCACCTTATCATCAATAGGCTGGCGTAGCAACTCCTCGACAATAGACATCGTCGCCACATTTATATTATAAGGGTATTTAACCTCCGACATAAGCTCTACAACACGCTCCGCCGCCAGCGCAAGACCCACTCTCAAGCCCGCCATAGCCCACGCTTTCGACATAGTTTGCAGCACCACAAGGTTGGGGTATTGGGCTATTTCACTCTTAAGGCTCTCTGCATCGGCAAAGTCGATATATGCCTCATCGACCACCACCACACCATCAAACTGCTCAACGAGCTGCATCATCTTCTCACGTGGGAATGAGTTTGCGGTGGGGTTATTTGGAGAGCAGAGAAAAATCATCTTCGTATGCTCATCCACTGCCGAGAGCAACTCCTCAACAGGCAACGAAAACTCCTCGCCGAGCTGCACCTCACGCATCTCGACATCGTTTATCGCCGCCGCCACCTTATACATTCCATAGCTCGGAGCAATCGCCACGACGTTATCCTCCCTTGGCTCGCAAAATACTCGCATCAGCACATCTATCGCCTCGTCGCTGCCGTTGCCAATAAAGATATTCTCCGCCGCCACGCCCTTCAACGCAGCCACCTGTGCCTTCAAGGTCTTCTGATGAGGGTCGGGATAACGGTTGTAACCATTCTCATAAGGGCTCTCATTAGCATCAAGAAAAACGCCTAACTCGCCTTGATACTCATCACGGGCGGTTGAATAGGGCGTAAGTCGTGCGATGCAACCACGAACATATCTTTCAATATCCTTCACCATAACTATCTAATTTTTCATTCTCACCTTAACTGCTGCCGCGTGCGCCCCCAAGCCCTCGGCATCCGCCATAGCTATAATAGTTGGAGCCAAAGCCTGCAAACCCTCTTGCGTAAGTTCCTGAATGGTCATCTTACGCATAAAGCTATCTATATTCACGCCGCTGCACGAGTGCGCCCAACCAGACGTAGGAAGCGTATGATTTGTACCCGAAGCGTAATCGCCCGCACTCTCGGGAGAGTAATTACCCACAAAGACACTGCCTGCCGCCGTGATTTTATCCACCACCGACCAAGCATCCTCCATCGCCACGATAAGGTGCTCGGCAGCATACTCATTGGCGAAGGCAATCATCTGCTCGCGCTCGTCAAAGACCACCGCGCGGCTATGTCTGAGCGACTCACTGACATACTCCTCACGCGACAACTGCGCCGCCTGCCGCTCCACCTCCGCCTTGACAGCCTCGGCAATAGCTACACTGCTACACACCACCATAGCCTGACTATCCTTGCCGTGCTCGGCCTGTGAGAGGAAGTCCGCCGCAACAAATTCCGCTGAAGCGCTCTCGTCTGCCATAACCATCACCTCGGATGGTCCTGCAGGCATATCAATCGAGGTATTTCTGCCACTCACCAACTGCTTGGCAAGAGTTACATAGCGATTTCCTGGTCCGAAAATCTTACCAACCTTCGGTACACTCTCCGTACCATAAGCCATAGCCGCCACAGCCTGCGCACCGCCCACCTTAAAGACGCTCGTCACTCCACATCGTCTTGCCGCATACAACACCTCGGCAGCTACCTCGCCCTGCTTGTTTGTTGGGGTACACAACACCACCTCACGACAACCTGCAATCTTGGCAGGCAGGGCAAGCATAAGCACAGTAGAGAACAGGGGAGCCGTTCCACCAGGGATATACAAACCAACTCGCTCAATTGCCACAGGGCGTTGGATGCATACCACGCCTGGCTGGGTTTCAACTCTAACCTCCTGCGGCAACTGCGCCGTATGAAATGATGTTATATTTTTAACTGCCACCTCGATAGCAGATTTAACCTCACTTCTAACTTTAGCTTCAGCCTGCTTAAACTCTTGCTCCTCGACCTTCAGTGACCGCAGCTCTACGCCATCAATCTCCTGCGCCAACGCTCGAATTGCCGCATCACCTTCGCGCTCAACACGCTCAACGATTGTCTTCACACGCTCCTCAATAAGCGAGTTATCCTGTTCGGCACGACGACAGAGCGCAGCCCACTCCGTCTGGGGTGGATTTACATAAATCTTCATAACCTTAAGCGATTATCTTATCCAACGTAAGCACCAGGATACCCTCGGCTCCGATTGCCTTCAGCTGGCGCACCTTGTCCCACAAATCGGCAGCATCCACCACCGAGTGCAGCGAACACCACCCCTCGGCTGCCAAAGGCATAACCGTAGGGCTTCGCATAGCGGGCAGAATCTTCACAGCCTCATCCAACGCCGCCGTAGGGATATTCATCAAAAGGTATTTCTTATCGCGGCTGTCACGCTCGGACTCGATGCGGAACATAAGTTCTTCGAGCAACTCCTTATCCTCTGCCGAGATATTGGGGTTGGCAATCAGCACCGCCTCCGACTCAAACACTCGCTCCACCTCTTTCAAACCATTCGACACCAACGTACCGCCCGAAGAGACAATATCAAATATTGCATCGGCAATACCCGCCGCAGGGGCAATCTCAACCGAGCCAGAGATAACCTCCAGCTGCGCCTTCACTCCACACTCATCAAGGAAGCGCCCCAAAATATTAGGATATGATGTAGCAATACGCTTACCATTGAAATAATCCACGCTCTCATACTCTACACTCTTGGGGACTGCAAGCGAGATACGACAACCACCAAAGCCCAATTTTGCCACGACATCCACGTCACAGCCGCGCTCTGCCACCTCGTTCATACCCACAATGCCCAACGTAGCCGTTCCATTTGCCACCACCTGTGGGATATCATCATCACGCAGATACAACACCTCGATAGGGAAATTTGTAGCCTTCGACAAGAACTTACGCTTCGCGCCATCGACATCAATACCTATCTCTCGCAACAGAGCTATACTCTGCTCATTCAAACGACCCTTGGTCTGGATTGCTATTCTCAACATAACCTATATGTATATTTATTTATAATTCCGTATTATTAAGAAATGGCTTATCAACAAAAAAAAGGCTCACCCCAAAGGTAAGCCTATATGAACACCACTTCGCCATACACCACGACCTACCCTATCTTTCGCAAGATATGATGATAATGGTGGATGTTTAGTGTAAATGTCATTTCGTAGTTTGTTTATGCAAATATAGGGAATAATCTCTAACATTATTCACTATAAAGCGAAAAATTTTAATTTTTATCGACTTTTTTGCATCTTTTGCCCGCAAACATTAAGATACGGGAGCCTCGCCCGCAAAGTTCACGTTCATCTTGACATATTTATATCCACGATGACGCAACTCAAGCGACACACCCAAGCGATAGAACACCTTCGCCACACGGGCAAACAGATGGAACGCCATAACGCTTTGTGGCTCAATACCCTCCTTGCGAATCATCGTGTGAGCCGTATTGGCACATTTGCGGATAGTGGACTCCAGCTTTGTAGCTGCCTCGCCCTCCAATGGATAACCCACCAAGCACTCAACGACATACTCGTCCAGGCAGTCGAAGCCTCGTGGTTTAGCCATAATAGAGTACCAATCCTCTACATCCTTATGCTCGTTCCAAGACTTATCCCACAACGCAGCAGCACCCATACCTACATAGCACGCCCACGCAATGGCCGCCAGCGGATAGTCAGCAATCTGCGGAACAGCCGCCGCCATATACTCGGGAGCAGAGGTGCGCCACTTCTCGTCAAGCTCCTCGACCTCGAGCATCTTGCCGTCCAAAAGTTCATCGGTGGAGCATAAATCGACAACTGTTTTCTCCAGCTTCTCGGTAAACGAGTTCAAAAATTCCAGTTCCTTCTCTTCCATAAATCTTTATAAAGGGGTTCGCAGCTGTGTTGCCGCGAACCCTAATTTATCAAATTTTCAATCACCTCCTCACTATGAGCATCAAAACGACAAGCGTAACGCAGAAGAGGCGCAATTTAGGCAATTTTAGAATGTGCCCAACTTGAACACAATCTTCTGGCAGTAAGTATCGCCCGCCTTCAACTCCACTGATGGGAAGCGTGGCTCATTCACTGCGTTAGGATAGTTCTGGCACTCGATAGCAACGCCAGAGTAGTCCTGATATCGACCACCCGACTTTGTCACAGGGCAGCCACCCTCCAACCAGTTACCAGTATATACCATTGCACCAGCCTGTGATGAGAGCACCTCTACCTTACGACCAGTAGCCTCGTGACGCAACTCGCCAACCTTTGCCAATATATTTGGCTGCCAGCCATCCAATACGAAGAAGTGGTCATAGCCCTTGAAATCCTTCATATGGTTGAACTCTGACAAAATCTCATCACCAAACTTACGCCAAGAGGTGAAGTCCTGTGGTGTACCCTTAACGTCGAGATACTCACCCGTAGGAATCTGTGTTGGGTCCATCTCCAATACGCGTGAGCAGTTGAGCTGAAGCTCGTGGTCGAGAATTGTCTGACCGCTGCCCTCGCCTGCAAGGTTCCAATAAACGTGGTTTGTGAGGTTTACAACGGTGTTCTTGTCTGACTTGGCAACATAAGTAATCTCCAACTCGTTATCGTCAGAGAAGAAATAGCCAGCCTCAACGTACAACTCGCCTGGATAGTTCTGCTCGCCATCGGGCGAAGTGCGTGAGAATACCACACGGTTGGTCTCAACACGACCCTCCCACAACTGATTTGCAAAACCCTTTGAGCCGCCGTGCAGGTGGTTAGTACCGTTGTTAATCTCCAACGAGTACTCAACGCCATCAACCGTCATCTTACCCTTGGCGATACGGTTTGCAACACGACCAACGCTCTTGCCGCTCGCTGCGCCATCACCAAAGTAGCTCATGGCATCCTTATAACCCAAAACGATGTCATCCATCTTACCATCGCGGTCAGGCGACTTAACCGATACGATAGATGCTCCAATATTGCAAAGCTGCACCTCGCAGCCATTGGCGTTGCGGATTGTATAGAGGACAATCGCCTCGCCCTCGGGGGTTGTTCCCCAGATGTGCTGTAAAATCTCCATTATTCTAAAGGTTTTAAGTTGGTCAAAACATAATCAATACGCTTCAGACACTCCTCTTTGCCGAGGAAAGCCGTAACATCGTACATACCAGGACCCTTACCCGCGCCAACCAAAGCAAGACGCAAGGTGTTCATAATCTGCCCCATACCGTAGCCCTTCTCCTGTATCCAGGCACCAACCACAGCCTCGGTATTCTCCAGCGAGAAATCATCTATCGCAGCCAGCACCTCACGAAGCTCTGCCAGACGGGCAGGGTTATCGCCCTTCCAATACTTTTTCATCTGCTTCTCCTCATACTGCTCGGGAGCAATGAAGAAGTATGATGTCAAATCCCAGAGGTCGGTAATGAATGATGCGCGCTCCTTCATAATACCAGCAGCCTTGCCCGCCAACTCGTCCGATGTCTCAACGCCGTGAGCCTTCAGGATTGGCTGGAACAGAGCGGCAAGCTCTTCGTCACTCTTGCGGTGCATATACTGCGCATTAAACCACTTCGCCTTATCGGGCTGGAAGCGTGCGCCCGCCTTTGATACGCGCTCCAGAGAGAATGACTCAATAAGCTCCTGCATAGAGAAAATCTCCTGCTCGGTACCTGGGTTCCAACCCAGCAGAGCCAGCATATTTACAAATGCCTCGGCGAAATAACCATCCTCGCGGTAGCCGTGAGCAGTCTCGCCAGTTGGCGATGTCCAGAAGAGTGGGAATACAGGGAAACCCATCTTGTCGCCATCACGCTTCGAGAGCTTACCGCCACCCGTAGGCTTCAGCAGAAGTGGCAAGTGAGCAAACTGTGGCTGTGTATCCTGCCAGCCGAAAGCACGATACAAAAGGTAGTGCAGAGGCAACGATGGCAACCACTCCTCGCCTCGGATAACGTGCGAAATCTCCATCAAATGGTCATCGACGATGTTTGCCAAGTGATAGGTTGGCAGCTGGTCGGCACTCTTATAAAGCACCTTATCGTCCAATGTAGAGGTATTAACCTTAACGTGACCACGAATCAGGTCATCCATCTCGACAACCTCATTCTCGGGCATCTTGAAGCGCACAACCCATATATCACCACGCGCGATACGAGCCTCAACCTCCTCCTTTGAAAGCGAGAGCGATGTTGGCAACTTCTCACGCACGGTGTAGTTGTAGGCAAAGGTCTGACCCGCAGCCTCTGCCTCCTTGCGCAGAGCATCAAGCTCCTCTGATGTATCGAAAGCATAGTATGCCCAACCCGCCTCAACAAGCTGCTTGGCATATTTCAAATATATCTCCTTGCGCTCACTCTGACGATATGGTGCGTGAGGACCTCCCACGCCAACACCCTCGTCAATCTCGATGCCGCACCACTTGAGCGACTCGATAATATACTCCTCGGCACCTGGCACGAAACGCTGCGAGTCGGTATCCTCGATGCGGAGAATCATCTTGCCGCCGTGACGACGGGCAAACAAATAGTTATAAAGTGCAGTACGCACACCGCCCATATGCAGAGGTCCCGTAGGACTTGGGGCGAAACGTACTCTAACCTCTTGTGACATAGTATTTATAGTTTAAGTTTATTCGTTTATTTAACTCGGTATTCCACACGCATCGTGATGCGTGCTTTCTTTTGGCGTGAGGAGGTATTGAACGAGCCGCCAGCCGAAAACTCTTCGTTGGAGTTGGCACCTGTAATCTGGAACACACCCATCTTTGCCGATGCAACACGAC
Source organism: Rikenellaceae bacterium (assembly GCA_015059905.1). Lineage (GTDB taxonomy): Bacteria > Bacteroidota > Bacteroidia > Bacteroidales > Rikenellaceae > Alistipes. Next base: position 346,701 of record SUZN01000001.1, on the reverse strand, counting down.
CAATCGATGTGCCCGCATTCTCGGCTATCTTCTCGGCGCGAGCACGAGCATCTGCCGAGGCACGCTCAATAAGAGAGAGCTTCACATCGTCCAATTTTGTATAGTAGTACGATGGCTGGTATGCCTCAATCGAAACACCCTGCGCTATCAGTGCAGATATCTCACGTGAGATATTCTCAACCTTATCCACATCTACCGACTCCACTGAAAAGCCCTGACTCAAACGGTAACCCGTAAAACGCTGTCCCGCATAGTTGCCATTGACATTATAGACTGGCTCGGTCTGCTTATAAACATTCACAAACTTAAAGACAACCTGTTCCTTTGCCACGCCACGCGAAGTAATGAACTCCAGCACCTTCTGCTTGTTTCGCTCAAGCTGTGCATAACCAGTAGCAACATCCTGTGTCTCATAGACCAGCTCGCCATTCCACACGATAAGGTCTGATGCAAACTCCGTCTCGCCCAAACCAGTCACAACAATGGTATCCTGCGAACGGTATTTATAGGTATAGGCACGTCCCAACGACCACGCTGCCACAACTATGGCACAAGCGATAATGATGTATTTTAAGTTTGTTTTCATAAGGCAGACAATTCAAATATGTTTAACAAATCACTTTAATGATTGTATCGTAAGGAGCTTTCAAGGCTTGCGAAGTTTGCAAAAGCGGAGTTTACTTGAGGTAAATGAGCATTTTGCAAACAAGCATAACGCAGAAAGAACTCACGAGACAATCATTAAACATTGAAGAGGAAGTGCATAATATCACCATCCTGCACAATGTACTCCTTACCCTCGATACCAATCTTACCCACATCACGACAAGCCTTCTCGGAGCCGAGCTTGACGTAATCGTCGTACTTGATAACCTCGGCACGGATGAATCCACGCTCAAAATCGGTATGGATGATACCCGCTGTCTGTGGAGCCTTCATACCCTTGCTGAAGGTCCAGGCACGGCTTTCATCAGCACCTGTAGTGAAGAATGTCTGAAGGTTGAGCAACTTGTATGCCGCCTTGATAAGACGAGCCACGCCTGACTCCTCCAAACCCATATCCTGAAGGAACATCTGACGCTCCTCGTAATCCTCCAGCTCGGCGATATCTGCCTCAGTAGCCGCCGCCACGATAAGCATTTCGGCATTCTCGTCAGCAATAGCCGCCTTAACAGCCTCGGTATGTGCATTGCCTGTTACAGCTGAAGCCTCATCTACGTTGCAGACATACAGCACAGGCTTATCGGTCAAGAGATTAAGGTCGGCAACCAACTTGCGCTCCTCCTTGTCGGTCTCAACCGTACGCGCCGAGCGACCCTGCTCCAAAGCCTCCTTGAACTGCACGAGCAACTCATAGCGGCGCTTGGCATTCTTATCGCCTGCCACAGCCTGCTTCTGACACTTGCCGATGTTGTTCTCAACGGTCTCCAAATCCTTCAGCTGAAGCTCGGTGTCGATGATACCCTTATCACGCACAGGGTCGATAGTGCCATCGACGTGAGTAATATTGCCATTATCGAAGCAACGCAAAACGTGAATGATTGCGTTTGTGTTACGGATATTACCGAGGAACTTGTTTCCAAGACCCTCACCCTTTGATGCACCCTTCACCAGACCTGCAATATCAACGATTTCGATGGTTGTAGGGATAACCTTCTTGGGATTATCAATCTCGGCGAGCTTAACCAAGCGCTCATCGGGGACTGTGATCACGCCCACGTTTGGCTCGATTGTACAGAAAGGGAAATTTGCTGCCTGCGCCTTTGCGTTGCTCAAGCAGTTGAAAAGAGTTGATTTACCGACATTTGGCAGACCAACTATACCACATTGTAATGCCATTTAATTATCTTTTGTAAAGTTTATACATATATTATTTGACAAATGTAGTGATTTTTCATAAGATGAGAGCACTTTTCGCGTGATTTTTTACCTTCTCGTCGGCAATAATTTCTCTTTTGCACGATTTCATCGGGATAATTTTGCAGAAACGAAAAAATTACGTATATTTGCATATCATATCCGAATTGGAATTTCACAGAAAACGTATTTGATCAATTGACAGCAAAGATTGTGCTTTGTTGGGTAGTTTTTTTTCGCCCCACAAAGACGATGTTTGCGGATAATAATTTGAGGAAAAAATTTATGACGTACGATTCATCATCGCCACCCTAAAAGTTAGGGTGCAAAAACAGAAGTTAAACATTGCTGATCAAAACAATTTTTCGGTCGCGCTGGGCGATGACCGAAGAGGTGTTCTTTGACGTATTTGAGCGAAAATCCAGAAGCAAAAATTAAAAACTAAACAACTGATTTTCAACACAAAATAATGTTTAACTTCAAACAATTTAATTATGAATCGTACAACTAAAAACACAGCAATTCAAGAGACAACACAGTACCCTGTTTACTACGCTCCCGCAGCCTCAACCAAAGGCGATAAGGTGGCAATCTACCGCTACGTATTTGAACTTGAGTGTAGCCATCTTGCACAACAGATTTTGGGCGAGCACAACCCACTCCGCAAGGCGATGCTCCGCCACCAGATGGCGAACTTTATATGCGAGCATTTGGAGGATTACAGCGGCGACCGCAGCGAACTACTGAAAGGGGCTGCTACACTTGCATACAACGCATTCTATGCAATCGAAGAGACCATCATCATCGCCGATGCAAGAGTCCAATACAACCAAAAATGCATACGCGAGGTTGAGCAGGAGTATAAGATTAGGGCTCAATGGCTTACCGCCAAAAGAGAGCACCCCGCTGGTGTAGTTTATTCGACTATCACCAACAACATCTCCGCCAAAGAGAAGGAAGGTCTTCACAAACTCTCGCTACTGCTAAATAAAGCACGAGAGCTTAAGCGTCAGCTGGATGTATATTACAAAATATGCCCACCCAACATTGCACAGGATATTATACGCATGGCAAAGGAGTTCGAAGGAATGGGATATTAGCCCATAATAGAGTAATTTCGAGAGGCATCCAGCGTTTTGGGTGCCTTTTTATTTGCATAAACGTTGAGTATTTATTACATTTGCGCTCTATTTAATGTTAGGAATTTAGGTTACCAAGTTATGTTAAGCAGAAAAGTAGCAGCACAGTTGCGTGAGATTGAGACACCATTCTATCTCTACGACATCAACCTCCTGCGTCAGACGTTGGAGAGCGTGGCTTACGAGTCAAACAAATACAACTATAAGATTCACTACGCAATCAAGGCGAACAACGACGATTACCTGCTCTCGATTATTAAGGAGTACGGCATCGGCATCGACTGCGCCAGCGGCAACGAGGTGCGTAAGGCTATTGAGTCGGGCTTTGACCCCAAGAGCGTAGTATATGCTGGCGTAGGCAAGCGCGACAAGGAGATACGTTATGCTATCGAACAGCAGATTTTGGCTATCAACTGCGAGTCTATCGAGGAGTTGCAGGTAGTAAACCAGATTGCAGGCGAGCTGGGAAAGAGGGCTGATGTTGGTCTGCGCGTAAACCCCGACATCGACCCAAAGACAAATCGTTGCATCGATACAGGTCAGGCAGATAGTAAGTTCGGTATCTCTTACGACGAGATTTTGGAGAATGTGGACTTAATCAAGTCGCTGGAGAATATCAACATCATTGGTATCCATATCCATATCGGCTCACAGATTCGCGAGTTGCACGTCTTTGAGAATATGTGCAACAAGGCAAACGCCATTGTCGAGAAGCTGGAGTCGCTCGGTTTTTCGTTCCGTATGGTGGACGTAGGTGGCGGTCTGGGTATCAACTACGATGTACCAGAGAATGAGCCTATTCCAAACTTTGCATCACTCTTTGCTATCGTTCACGAGTACCTGAACGTAGAGGGCAAGGAGGTACATTTCGAGTTTGGTCGCTCTATTGTGGGCGAGTGCGGCGAGCTTATCACAAGCGTACTCTTCAACAAGACCACCGCAACAGGTCGTCGTCTGCTTATCATCGACGCAAGTATGACCGAACTTATCCGCCCTATGCTCTACGGCTCTTACCACAACATCGAGAATATCACCTCGACCGAAGAGGTAAACAAGAAGTACACCGTTGTGGGTACTGCGTGCGAATCGACAGATGTGTTTGACGAGAACGTAAGTCTGAAGAAGAGCAAGCGCGGTGATTTGCTCTCAATCAAGTCGGCAGGTGCTTATGGTCGTTCGATGGCTTCGCAGTATAATATGCACGATTTGCCCAAGGCAGTGTATAGCGACAAATTGCTTACAAAATAGGTCATTTTGAATATTCATTCATATTGAGGTTGTTGCAAATTGGTGCGGCAACCTCTTTTTTTATAAAAAAGAGAAGATTGTGGAGAAAATTTACTATCTTTGAAAAATAATTTACCTAAAGCATTATGAATATCGAACTTATAAAACAAGAGATTGAGACACTATCTGCACTTCTCTCATCGTGGGAGCAGGGTCAGGAGGTGTCGGCTATTGAGCGCGGTCTGGCACTTGAGAAATTGACAAAACTATACGAACTGGTACGCTTCGGAGCGCCTGCCACAGAGGTAACGCCCACACCTGCCGCACCTGCCGTAGAGAAAGAGGAGACCACAGAGCAGGAGGTAGAGGTTGAGTTTATCTTTGCCGAAGAGGACGAGGAGAGCGCCGAGGAGGAGGCTGCCCCAACAGAGGTTTCCACAGCAGAGGTTTCTGCTGCCGCAGCCATTGCCGCCGTAGCGGCAGAGGTTATTGCCGAGCCAGAGCCAAAGGTGGAGGTTGCCAGCGAGCCAGCACCAGCACCACAGTCTGCACCCGTTCAAGAGCCAGAGCCCGCACAGGAGCCTGTTGCGACACCAGCTTTAGAGCCAGAGCCCGTAGCAGAGCTAGAGAAGCCAGCCGAAAGACCTCACCGCAAGCCTTCGATGGAGAGCCTGTTTGGTGCTGACGAGATTCAGCGCAAACCTCGCTCAAAGCATCAGCGCATGATGGCAATCTATGGCGAGCCACAGCAGAAGCAGGAGAAGGTGGTTGATATATCGAAGATATTTGATATGGATGATGACGAAGGATTTGAAATCTCGGTAAGCCGCAATACTCGCACAGCAGAGCCTGTTGCATCAAGCACCGTAAACGACGCCTCATCGGGCGAAAAGACAATACTTGCCGAGGCTATTACGCCAAAGACAACACTTGCCGACACGATAGCTGCGCCCGCAGCACTTGCAGAGGAGATTACACACTCACACATCAAATCATTGCGTCAGGCGATTGGTATAAACGACAAATTCCTGATGACACGCGACCTCTTTGATGGTGATGACGTCGCCTTCGACAAGGCGATAGAGGAGCTTGACGAGTGTGAGTCATTTGACGATTGTATGATACATATCGCCGAGAATTATGAGTGGAATCCCGACTCGGAGGGGGCAAAGTTTATTATGCAGCTCCTGGAGCGCAAACATCTATAAACGGCTATGTCTAAACTCTATATTGTTCCCACCCCGATAGGCAACCTCGACGATATCACTCTTCGAGCGATAAAGACGCTTGAGGCGGCAGACTATATCCTTGCCGAGGATACGCGCACAACATCGTTTCTGCTTAAACATCTGGGTATCGAGAAGAAACTATACTCTCACCACAAATTCAATGAGCACGCCACAGCCGCCTCGGTAGCCGAGGCTATCGGCGAGGGTCGCACAGTGGCGCTGGTGTCGGACGCGGGTACACCTGGCATCTCCGACCCAGGATTTTTATTGGTACGCACCTGCGTGGAGGCGGGCATCGAGGTGGAGACACTGCCTGGCGCTACGGCTCTTATTCCTGCTCTTGTGCAGAGCGGATTTCCTTGCGACCGTTTTTGCTTCGAGGGATTCCTACCACAAAAGAAGGGGCGCACGAAACGTTTGCAGGAACTTGCCCAGGAGAGCCGCTCGATAATCTTCTACGAGTCGCCCTTCCGCGTTGTGAAGTGCCTGGAGCAGCTTGGAGAAATTTTTGGTCAGGAGCGCAAGGTATCGGTTTCGCGTGAGCTGACAAAGAAGTTTGAGCAGACTGTAAGAGGCACCATAGCCGAGGTGACAGAGCACTTCCGCGAGCACGAGCCTAAAGGCGAGTTTGTTATCGTTGTGGCGGGATGCCCCAAGCCAGAGAAGGAGCGCAAGAAGAACCGTTATGCCAACGATGAGGATGAAGATTAAACTTTAGCACTATGGCACAAGAGAAGGCCCAACTAACTATACTTCAAAAATTTACACTCGAAGCGCTTTGGATTTTATGCCGAGGCTTCGCACTGTTGCCCCACTTTATCCGACACGGCGTATTCACCAACCTAACATACGCGCTGCTGCGCGCCTTGCGCTATCGTCAGCGAGTGATGATGGATAACCTGCGCCGCTCGTTTCCCTCGAAGAGCGAGAGTGAACTGAAGAAGATTTGCAATGGGGCTTACTACAACCTTGCCGAGCAGATTATAAACACCGTAAGTCAATCAGGTGTGAGCGACAAGACTCTGCTTAAACGAATGACCTTCACAAACGACAAACAAACGAGAGAGGCTGTAGGTGGCGGCTCTGTCATAATGCTCACAGCGCACTATGGACCCTGGGAGGCTGGCAGCACCGTTAGTCTCGTCTTCCCCGAGCAAGAGTTTGTGGCGGTATATCACAAACTGACAAATGTAGTTTTCGACGAGCTGATGAAGCGCATACGCCAACACACAAACGTGACGCTGGTGGATATGAAACGTACTATGCGCCATTTCATTGACAACCGCAACCACCGACCAATGGCTATGGGACTTATATCAGACCAAAATCCTGCATTCCGTTCAAATATGCCTTGGTATAAATTTCTGCATCAGTGGACGGCCTTCTTCGATGGTGGCGAAATGCTTGCGACGAAATACAAGTTACCTGTATATTACTTCTCTCCGCGCCGTATCAAGGCGGGACATTACGAGGGTACGTTCATCCTCATACACGATGGCAAGGAGCCTATCGAGCAGTACACTATTACAGAAAGATATGTGCGATTGCTGGAGCAAGAGATAAATGCCCATCCCGAGATGTGGATGTGGACACACCGCCGATGGAAGCACATTCCACCCGCAGAACTGCAAGCGCAAAAGATATGATTTCGACAGCTGTCATAATACTCAATTGGAATGGTCGCCAGCACCTGGAGCAGTTCCTGCCGAGCGTGGTAAGACACACGCCTCACGGGGTGCGCATCATCGTTGCCGATAATGGTTCAACGGATGATTCGGTAGATTTTCTGCGCCATACCTACCCCGACATTGAGATAATTTGCCTCAACCACAACTACGGCTTCGCAAAGGGTTATAACCTCGCCTTGGAGCAGGTCGAGGCAGAGTGTTTCGTGTTGCTTAATTCCGATATCGAGGTTACCGAGGGGTGGCTGGAGCCGCTGGTGGCAACCATTACCAACTCGCATAACGTGGGAGCGGTTGCACCAAAGTTGCGCTCTTACGGTTATCGTGACAAATTTGAGTATGCAGGAGCTGCGGGAGGTTATATCGACATCCTGGGTTATCCCTTCTGCCGAGGTCGCATACTATCGACTGTGGAGAGCGACAACGGACAATACGACGACAAGCGCGAGGTATTTTGGGCAAGCGGAGCAGCCTTCTGTTGTCGTGCCGAGCTATTCCGCCGATTGGGAGGTTTTGATGCTGACTTCTTTGCACATATGGAGGAGATTGACCTCTGCTGGCGTATGCAGCTTGCGGGCTATAAGGTGATGATTGAGCCACGCAGCGTGGTATATCATTTGGGTGGCGGCACGCTGCCCAACGACTCACCACGCAAGCTCTACCTGAACTATCGCAACAACCTGATGATGCTCTTCAAGTGCGCCCCAACGTGGCAACGCTGTCTGGTAGCGGTGGCACGACCAATGGCGGATGCGCTGTCGGCATTGATATATTTGGTGAAGGGAGAACGCGAATTAGCCATAGCCGTGTGGCAGGCATACAAGGAGTTCATACTGCGACACAAGGAGCTTAACGCAAAGCGCAAAGCGGTACGCTCGGGCGTCAAGCAAGAGTCACGAACAATCTATCGTGGCTCAATCGTTGTGCGCTACGCATTAGGGCAAAAAATATTTGGACAACTCTTTAGGTAAATAAAAACTCCCCGACTTTCTTTCGAAAATCGGGGAGTCTCTTAATAAAACCTTGAATATACTATTCCACTATGACGTATCTTACCGCCTGACCATTAGGATATACACCGTCAATGGTGGAAATCTTCTCATCCATACGCTGCAAGTCGGCTACCGACAACACAGGACGGTCGTTGATGAAGGTAATCACAAAGCCCTCCTTCACGCCAGAGCGACCCAACAGACCGTCACGCTTGATGCTTGTAACCTGCACACCACCACGAATCTCCAGCTTCTCACGTGCCTGCTTGCTCACGTCAGAGAACTTACCGCCGAGTGATGCAGCCACATCGGTTGTTTCGCGTGTGATAGGCTCACTCTTGCCTACGCGGTTCTTCAACACAACATCCACCTTCTTGTTTGAGCCGTTACGCTCATAAGAGATTGTAACCTTATCGCCTGGGCGACGCTGTGCAATCTTCTCAACAAGCACCGATGCATCGTCGGTCTTAACGCCATCAAGCGCTGTGATAATATCGCCCTTACGCAGACCCGCCTCGGCAGCAGCACTACCCTCAACAACCTCGTTCACATACAGACCGCCAGCCTTCTTGATACCGAGTTCTTCGCCCATCTGCTCCACGAACTCCTCGTCGATAGCGCGATAGCTCACGCCAAGCATAGCTCGCTGCGCCACACCGTACTCCTTCAAGTCCATCACCACCTTACGCACGATAGTCTCTGGTACGGCAAACGAGTAACCCATATATGTTCCTGTCGATGACTTGATTACGGTGTTGATACCAACCAATTCGCCACGTGTATTTACCAACGCACCACCCGAGTTACCTGGGTTCACCACAGCATCGGTCTGGATAAATGACTCGATAGGAAAATCCTCGGTGATAACACCCAAGTGACGAGCCTTTGCACTGACGATACCAGCCGTGATGGTTGATTGCAAATCGAATGGAGAGCCGATAGCCAGCACCCACTCGCCCAAACGCAATGCGTCAGAGTCTCCAAATGGGAGTGTAGGCAAATCCTCGCCCTCAACCTTAATAAGAGCAACATCGGTCGTTGGGTCTGTACCAATCAACTTCGCCTCATAGGTACGACCATCGTTGAGCTTTACCTTGAGCTTGGTCGCATCCTCGATAACATGATTGTTAGTCACGATATATCCATCTTGTGAGATAATCACGCCCGAGCCACCCGACCTCTGCTCGCGGGTCTGTGGCTGACCGTAACCGCCACGACCGCCATAAGGGATGCCGAAGAACTCATAGAATGAGTCGTAGCCATAAGAGCGACCACCCATCTGCACCTCCTTCACTGCCTCAATATTTACAACAGCCTTCACTGCATTTTCGGCAGCGTAGGTAAGGTCGGGATACTGTTCAGCCTGATATGCTGCGAAGTGATTTCCCGCCTGCGGCTGCTCGTCACTCCACGATGCAGCGACAGCCGAAACAACGCCCTCCTGCTGCTGTGACAAATATTTATTTACACCAATTGCAGTCAATCCACCTGCGGCAGCCGAAATAACGGCTGCTCCAAATAACAAAAATGCCGTCTTTTTCATAGTAACATAAATTCTTTAAGTTGTTAATTATTCAAAATAGGCAAATTTCCCCATAGGCAATTTTACTTTTTTCATTTAATTCAACACTATAACGAAACAATTTCGCACTTTATTATATGTGTTCAGTATTTTTCAACAAAAAAGATTGCCCAACCTTTTTGGCTGGGCAACCTCAATTCTATAAGTTTGTTATACTACAAACCGAACTCTGCCTTAATCTGCTCAACAGAATCGAGCTTCTCCCAGCCGAAGAACTCAACATCGCGCTGTGTCTCAACACCATTCTCCCAAACCTTCACAGGCTTAACATAAGGGCGATTGCCGAAGTGACCATACGAAGCTGTTGCCTCGAAGATAGGGTTCTTCAAACCATAACGCTTAACGATAGCTGCTGGGCGCAGGTCGAAGAGCTTGCTTACGCGGCGTGCAATCTCACCATCGGTCATACCCTCCAACGCCGCAGGGCGCTTCGATGAGTAGGTATCAACATACACTGACAATGGCTCTGCGATACCGATTGCGTAGCTGAGCTGCACCAGCACCTGCTCTGCAACACCCGCTGCAACCATATTCTTGGCGATATGACGTGCCGCATAGGCTGCCGAACGGTCAACCTTCGATGAGTCCTTGCCAGAGAAGGCACCACCACCGTGAGCGCCACGACCTCCGTAGGTATCAACGATAATCTTACGACCCGTAAGACCTGTATCGCCGTGAGGACCACCGATAACAAACTTACCCGTTGGGTTTACATGCAAAATATAATCGTCGCCGATAAGCTCTGCCAAACGGTCGTTGGCACGCTCCAAACGAGCCTTCACACGAGGGATAAGGATTGTACGAACATCCTCGCGAATCTGCTCCTGCATCAAAATCTCTGCCTCCTTCTCCGACACCTTTGCATCAGATGAGATAAACTCATCGTGCTGTGTAGAGACAACGATTGTGTGAACTCGCAGTGGCTTACCCGTAATCTCATCATACTCCATTGTTACCTGACTCTTTGAGTCGGGACGCAGGTATGTCATCACAATACCCTCGCGGCGGATTACCGCCAACTCCTTCAGGATAACGTGCGAGAGAATGAGTGTCGCAGGCATAAACTCGCGGGTCTCGTTGCAGGCATAACCGAACATAATGCCCTGATCACCAGCACCCTGCTGCTCGTCCTGCTCACGCTCAACACCCTGATTGATATCTGATGACTGCTCGTGAATAGCCGACAGGATACCGCAAGAAGCTGCATCGAACTGATACTCGCTGCGGTTGTAACCAATGCGGTCGATTACGCGGCGTGCTACGCCCTGCACATCAACATAGGCGTCAGACTTCACCTCACCCGACACAACGACAAGACCTGTCGTGCAGAGCGTCTCACAAGCTACCTTTGAATTGGAATCGTGACGAAGAAACTCGTCCAAAATTGCGTCCGAAATCTGATCCGCCACCTTATCTGGATGACCCTCTGAAACAGACTCCGATGTAAATAAAAAAGCCATACTTTAATAGTTTTTTCGTGTTAAACAATTAACGTATGGAAGTCTGACTGTCGTATAACTAAATTGCTGGTTTAGCATTTTTTTCGTGGTTGCAAGCAGTCCAAATCCTTCCACATCATTTTTTTTCGGATGCAAAAGTAATATTTTTTTTTATATTAAAAAACCTTCACCTTTATTTATTATTCCACAATGTTCCTTTTAACCTATTTTCACCACCCAGGTCAATATACTTAATCAACAATCCAATTCTTTCTTTGAGCTATCTCTATATCAGACAAAGAGAACTCATTATCTATGCCAACATATGTCTCATCGGCAATGGTGTATAATTTTCCTGATTCCAACCCGGTTCTATCTGGTAGAGATTTGACAAATTCCGTACTGTTTTCACCCGCCAATCTATTAGCGCAACAGTAAATATAATCCAACTTATCATTATTTTTATCAACCTTCAAGGTCGTTAATTGATTGCGTTGACACAGTAATGTTTTTAGCACTTTACCGCCACTTGAATCCAAATGAGATAGTTGATTATTTCCACAATTAAGATATTCTAACACGCCCCAATTTCCAATAATTAAGGATGTTAATTCATTTTCGGAACAGTATAGATACGTCATTTTGTGATTCTTGCTAAAATCCAATGTCTTTATTTTATTACCATAACATACAACCTCCAGCAACTCCACATTCTTACTCACATCTAATTCTGTCAAGCTACAATCACTGCAATAGAGATACTCTAATGCCAAATTTTTACTTACATCCAACTCTTTAAGATCGCTATTATTACACAAGAGATAATATAACTTCGTACACTTGCTCAAATCTATTGCTGTCAATTTATTATCAAAGCATAGAAGTTCCAACAACTCAGTATTTTTGCTCAGATCTAACTTGGTCAATCCAATACTAGATGCTGAGAGACACTCTAAGGCACGATTATTTGTTACATCGATAGTTTTCAACTGCTCATTGTAAGAACACTCAAGCAACTCCAACCCTGCACATTTACTAACATCCAATGCTACTAAATCATTCTCGTCGCAATATAAGAACTCTATTTCGCCTTTAAGGATCACTGTTTGATCAGTAAGTCGATATGTAACAGCCATCAAATCATACTCCTCAGCACACTCATTCTCCTTGGTAGCACCTACAACCTCTGCAGGCATACTTCCCTTCTTAAATGTCAATTCTATAGCCTGACCTACACTTCTGCTTGTGGTAAGTGTAATTTGAGACTCCTGCGGCTCTTCTGGCTGCGGCTCATCTGTTGGAGGGATAATTACATCTGGCTCACTTTCGCCCTTACTGCAATACGTACATGTCATCATCATACAAATAACGATCATCGCAAAAATTCTCTTTTTCATAGCTACCAAGTATTTTAATTATTAAAAATATTTTAATTATTAAAAAAGTTATTCAGTTATATAAACTCTACCTGTTCCTACTTTATAAACAACAGCTCACGATACTTTGGCAGAGTCCAAAGCTGGTCGTCAATAACCTCCTCCAGTCGGTCGATATGTGTACGGATTGGCTCGAAGAAGACCTCAACGGTATCATGATACAATATAGCACGCTGACGCTGGTTCTCCACACGGTTTGCCACCTTACGCGCCTCAATCATATCATGAACGAGTGTCTGCAACTCAGCTGTATGCGACTGAATATCCTTAATCAACTCGACATCAAAATTAAAATTCAGTCCGAGTTCCTTCATCTTGTATGCCTTATCTAACAACATAGCCTCATACTTCGAAGCCACAGGAATGATGTTATTCATGGTAATATCTCCCAACACACGAGCCTCAATCTGAATTTTCTTGGTGTAGGTCTCCCACTTAACCTCGGTGCGCGCCTCAAGCTCTACCTTATTATAGACACCCATATCGCCAAACATCTTCACGCTCGCAGCATCCAGATAACGGTCAAAGAGCAACGGCGCAGAGGTCTCGCAATCAAGCCCACGACGTGCAGCCTCCTGCTTCCACTCATCCGAGTAGCCATTGCCATCGAAGTGAATATTCTTACACTCTTTGATAAGTCGCTTCAGCGTCTCATAAATAGCGCGCTCCTTCTTCACGCCACGCTCAATCTTCTCGTCCACCTCACGTTTGAACTCTGTGAGTTGCTCGGCTGCGGCTGTGCAGAGGGTAATCATCGCCTCGGCGCAGTTGTCTGACGAGCCAACAGCGCGGAACTCAAAACGGTTACCTGTAAAGGCAAATGGAGAGGTGCGGTTTCGATCGGTATTATCAAGCAGGATGGATGGAATCTGCGACACACCACTCATCTTCAGCACACTCTTGGCATCGAAGCGTATGGCGTTGTCGCCCTTGCTATGCTCCAACTTATCCAGCACTGATGAAATCTGCGAGCCAAGAAATGCCGAGATAATTGCTGGCGGAGCCTCGTTCGCACCCAAACGGTGAGAGTTCGTAGCGCTCATAATTGAGGCTTTCAGCAGACCATTATGCTTATATACTGCCGCCATAACATTGACAAGGAATGTGATAAACTGCAAATTCTCGGAAGGGGTCTTGCCTGGTCCAAAGAGGTTCACTCCTGTATCTGTGCCGAGCGACCAGTTATTATGCTTACCCGAACCATTGATACCCTTGAAAGGTTTTTCGTGCAGCAACACACGGAAATTATGACGGCGGGCAATCTTATCCATAATGGTCATCAAGAGCTGGTTGTGGTCGTTGGCAAGGTTTGCCTCCTCATATACGGGAGCCAGCTCAAACTGATTAGGCGCAACCTCGTTGTGTCGGGTCTTGACGGGAATACCCAGCTTCAGACTCTCATACTCAAGCTCCTTCATAAAGTTAATAACGCGCGCAGGGATAGCACCGAAATAGTGATCCTCCAGCTGCTGATTCTTCGCCGACTCGTGACCATGCAACGTGCGACCCGTCAATACAAGGTCGGGACGCACAGCCCACAGGCTCTCATCCACCAAGAAATACTCCTGCTCCCAGCCCAGATAGGTGTGAACACAATTCACACTCTTGTCGAAGTAGTGACACACAGCCGTTGCCGCCTTATCCACCGCCGAAATTGAACGCAACAGAGGCACTTTATAGTCCAGAGCCTCGCCCGTATAGGCAATGAAAACGGTTGGGATACAGAGTGTTGTATCTACAATAAATGCAGGCGATGTAGGATCCCACGCCGAGTAACCTCTCGCCTCAAATGTGTTACGAATACCACCATTGGGGAACGACGAAGCATCAGGCTCCTGCTGTGCCAGCACCTTACCCGAGAAGGTCTCAATCACAAGACCCTTGCCATCAGGCTCCGAGAATGAGTCGTGCTTCTCGGCAGTTCCACCCGTCAAAGGTTGAAACCAATGGGTGTAGTGGTCGGCACCATTATCCAGCGCCCACTGACGCATACCCGCCGCAACACTATCCGCCAGCTCAAGCGACAACGGCGTACCGTTATCCATCGTATTGAGCAGAGCCTCATAGGTCGGTTTGTCCAGATATTTTCGCATCACGGCACGACCAAAAACCTTCTCGCCAAAATACTCCGAAGGACGTGACGAAGGAACCTTCACCTCAACAGCTCGATGATTCAGAGCCGCCTCAACCATCTTGAAACGTAACAACATATATTTGCAGAATTTTAATTTTTCAAAATTGTCTATTTCCTTAAAAATACACAGACATCACAAAAATAGTCATTTTCCCACAAATAGCGCATTTTCGCAGCATTTTTCAGCAAAATCAGTGTAAAATTTTCATCAAACAACATTTTTCACACTGCCTTTTCTCAAAAACATTGTAAAATTATTGCCAAATTTCAAATTTTAGCATTTTTCAGCAAATCGGATATTATTTCTTATTTAGGATAATTTTCAACCTATTAAACCACAAACCAACAATCTCTCATATTCCGCTCTACCCCAACTCCCATACATTATATTAGAAAAAGAGTATCAAGATGTGTTATTTTCTTAACATAAGGCGTTGCTCGGTAATAAAAAAAATATTATCTTTGCGTGAATTACGAAGACTCGTAAACCAAAACGGAAACTAACATTTATACAACACATACAACAAATTAAATTTCCAACAATTATGGCTAATACCGAAAAAGCAAAGTTGTTCGCCGAATTCCCACCAGTAAGTACAGAGCAGTGGGAAGCGGTAATCACAACAGACCTTAAAGGTGCAGACTACGAGCGCAAACTCGTATGGAGAACAGCCGAGGGATTTAACGTGCGTCCATACTACCGCGCAGAGAATCTCGAAGGCATTGATTTCTTGGGTACAGAGGCTGGCGAGTTCCCTTATGTTCGCGGCACTCACAACTCTAACGACTGGGCTATCCACCAGACAGTAAGCGTAAAGTGCCCAAAGGCAGCAAACGAGGAGGCTTTGAAGCTCCTCAACTCTGGCATTAACTCACTCGGTTTCTGCTTCTGTGCAGCTGACGAGGTGACTGCCGAGACTATCGACACTCTTTTGGAGGGCATCTGCATCCCAGCAGTTGAGCTCACATTCTGCGGCAAGAACTTCGTACCTACTGCCGATTTGATTATGGCAAAGGTAGAGTCTTTGGGCTTGGCAAAGGATGAGGTGAAGATTAACTTCATCTTCGACCCTATCGTAAAGGACCTCTCTACAAAGGGTATCTATTGCTGTGGCAACACCGAGGGTACAGAGTGCTACGAGGCTGTTGCAGCAATGATCAAGCGTACAGCAGACTACAAGTACATCCGCGTAGTGAACGTATCGGGTGCTACATTCAGCAACGCTGGCTCAACAATCGTTGAGGAGTTGGCATTCTCATTGGCAGCTGGTCACGACTACCTGGTGAAGCTCACAGAGATGGGCTTGCCAATTGATTTGGTTGCTCGCAAGGTGCGCTTCACATTCGCCGTTACTTCAAACTACTTTATGGAGATTGCGAAGTTCCGTGCAGCTCGTATGTTGTGGGCTAACATCGTGAAGGGTTACAACCCAGAGAAGCAGTGCTCTTGCAAGATGTTCGCACACGCTGTTACATCTACTTGGAACCAGACAGCTTATGACCCATATGTAAATATGTTGCGTGGTACAACAGAGGCAATGTCGGCTACACTTGCTGGCGTACACTCTTTGGAGGTACTTCCTTTTGATTACGCATTTGAGCAGCCAACAGAGTTCTCAAAGCGTATCGCTCGCAACGTAGAGCTTCTTTTGAAGCACGAGTCACACTTCGACCAGGTGGTTGATCCAGCGGGTGGCTCATACTACATCGAGAATCTTACAAAGAACATCGCAGAGCAGGCGTGGAAGCTCTTCCTCGAGGTTGAGGATAAGGGTGGCTACGTTGAGGCTTACAAGGCTGGCTTCATCGTTGAGCGCGTGAAGGCTTCGGCTGCTGCGAAGGATAAGAACATCGCTACACGTCGTCAGATTTTGCTCGGTGCAAACCAGTATCCTAACTTCACAGAGGTTGCTGACGCTGCCGTTGTAGCAGAGACAGTTACTCGCCCAGAGGCAGAGGGCAACGTGCTTACTCCATACCGAGGTGCTATGGCATTCGAGGCTATGCGCCTGGGTGTTGACCGCAGCGGCAAGGAGCCAAAGGCATTTATGCTCACTTGCGGGAACTTGGCAATGGCTCGTGCACGCGCACAGTTCTCTTGCAACTTCTTCGCTTGCGCAGGTATCCGCGTACAGGACAATACATTCTTCCACTCTGTTGAGGAGGGTGTAGCAGCTGCTTTGGAGGCAAAGGCTGACATCGTAGTTGTTTGCGCTTCGGATGATGACTACGCAGAGGTAGCTCCAAAGGTTAAGGAGTTGCTTGCTGGCAAGGCTATCCTGGTTGTAGCAGGTGCTCCTGCGTGCGCTCCAGAGCTTGAGGCACAGGGCATCAGCAATTTCATCAATGTAAAGAGTAACGTACTCGAGACTCTGAAGTTCTATCTTAAGGAGTTGGGTATCTAAAAAGCAGAGCTACTATGAGAGCAAAATTTGAGAATTTATCATACGCAGGCGAGGCAGCACAGTGCTGCAACGCCGCAACCGAGGCTAAAGAGCCTTGGCTTACAGCCGAGCAGATACCCGTTAAGGCTAACTACACGGCTAAAGATTTGGAGGAGCTTGAGCACCTGAACTATGCTGCAGGTATCGCTCCTAACCTTCGCGGTCCATACTCAACAATGTATGTAATGCGTCCTTGGACTATCCGTCAGTATGCAGGTTTCTCTACTGCCGAGGAGTCAAACGCATTCTACCGTCGTAACTTGGCTGCAGGTCAGAAGGGTTTGTCAGTAGCGTTCGACTTGGCTACACACCGTGGCTACGACGCTGACCATCCACGCGTAGTAGGTGACGTAGGTAAGGCAGGTGTATCAATCTGCTCTGTTGAGGATATGAAGGTGTTGTTCAACGGTATTCCATTGGATAAGATGTCAGTATCAATGACTATGAACGGTGCTGTATTGCCTGTATTGGCATTCTACATCGTTACAGGTTTGGAGCAGGGCTGCACACTCGATCAGTTGGCTGGTACTATCCAGAACGATATCTTGAAGGAGTTTATGGTGCGTAACACCTATATCTATCCTCCAAAGTTCTCTATGAAGATTATCGCTGACATCTTCGAGTACACATCAAAGAATATGCCTAAGTTCAACTCAATCTCTATCTCTGGTTACCATATGCAGGAGGCAGGTGCAACAGCAGATATCGAGTTGGCTTACACTTTGGCAGACGGTTTGGAGTACTTGCGTGCAGGTATCGACGCAGGTATGTCAGTTGATGCGTTTGCTCCACGTTTGTCATTCTTCTGGGCTATCGGTATGAACCACTTTATGGAGATTGCCAAGATGCGTGCAGCTCGTATGTTGTGGGCAAAGATCGTAAAGCAGTTCAACCCAAAGAATCCAAAGTCACTCGCTTTGCGTACACACAGCCAGACATCTGGTTGGTCACTCACAGAGCAGGATCCATTCAACAACGTAGCACGTACAGCTATCGAGGCTATGGGTGCAGCATTGGGTCACACACAGTCATTGCATACAAACGCATTGGACGAGGCTATCGCCCTTCCAACAGACTTCTCTGCTCGTATTGCTCGTAATACACAGATCTACATCCAGGAGGAGACCAACGTATGCCGTCAGGTTGACCCTTGGGCTGGTTCATACTACGTGGAGGCTCTCACAAACGAGATCGCTCACAAGGCTTGGGCTCACATCGAGGAGGTGGAGAAGCTCGGCGGTATGGCAAAGGCTATCGAGACTGGTATTCCAAAGATGCGTATCGAGGAGGCTGCTGCCCGCACACAGGCTCGTATCGACTCTGGCGAGCAGAAGATCATCGGCTTGAACGAGTACCGTCTTGAGAAGGAGGCTCCAATCGATATCTTGGCAGTGGATAACACAGCCGTTCGCGAGAGCCAGGTTAAGCGCTTGCAGGAGTTGCGTGCTAACCGTGATCAGGCAGCCGTTGATAAGGCTTTGGCAGCTATCACAGAGTGCGTGAAGACAGGCGAGGGCAACTTGCTTGAGCTCGCAGTTGAGGCTGCAAAGGTACGCGCTACACTCGGTGAGATTTCAGACGCTTGCGAGGTTGTTGTAGGTCGTTACAAGGCAGTTATTCGTTCAATTTCTGGAGTATATTCATCAGGTATGAAGCAGGATGCAGATTTCGAGAAGGCTAAGGCTATGTGTGCCGAGTTTGCCAAGAAGGAGGGTCGCCAGCCACGTATTATGATCGCGAAGCTCGGTCAGGATGGTCACGACCGAGGTGCAAAGGTTGTAGCAACAGGTTATGCTGACGTTGGTTTCGACGTGGATATGGGTCCTTTGTTCCAGACTCCAGAGGAGGCTGCAAAGCAGGCTGTTGAGAACGACGTTCACATCGTAGGTGTATCTTCATTGGCTGCTGGTCACCTCACATTGGTGCCACAGATTATCGCCGAGCTCAAGAAGCTTGGTCGTGAGGATATCATCGTTGTTGTGGGTGGTGTTATCCCAGCACAGGACTACGAGGAGTTGTATCAGGATGGTGCCGCTGCAATCTTCGGCCCTGGTACTCCAATCGCAAAGTCATCTATCAAGATGTTGGAGCTTTTGATGGAGGAGTAATCCACTGTCAATATCATATGCAAGCAGGTCGCTCAATCGGGCGACCTGTTTTTTTGTTGGGGTGTCTGGGGAGAAGGCTACTTATATAAAAGACCCTCTGTAACTGTAGCCAACCAACTATATAACAAGACAAAAAAATATCCGAGCCTCCATAGGAAGCTCGGATATTTCATATTTCAGAGGTATCGATTAGAAATACTTACCGCGCAAGTCCTCAATCTCAACCATACCCTGCAATGCAGAGATTGCCATCTGTGGAACCATAGACTCCTGGAATGCCTGACGGCGAACCTTCTCTGCCTCTGCAGTCTGCTCCTCTGCAACAGTTACGCCATCAACAACGAATACTGCAGCAACTGAAGAACCCTTCACAGGAGTTGAAACTGCACCTGTAGTCTTTGTCTTGGCAATAGCACCTACCAAAGCAGGCTCAAAGCTGTTAGAGCCAACACCGAAGTCGTTATACTTTACATTCTCGAATGTAGCTACCTCAACACCACACTTCTGTGCAATCTCCTCGATAGAGGCACCAGCAAGCTTCTCCTTCAAAATCTCGAACTTCTTATCGCGAGCCAATACGCGAGAAATCTCATACTGCTTCTCTGCTACTGGAACATACTCCGAGTTGTCCTCCTCTGTGAGCATTGCAACAACGTAAGCGTTACCCAAGTTGAAAATCTCTGACAAATCGCCAATCTCTGCGCCGTGTGTCCAGCGAGCAACCTCGCGAGAGTCGAGCAAACCTGATACTGTGCGGTCGCCCTGCATTACGCGAGCTACGCGTGGTGTAACAGCAGCCGCAGTTGCAGCAGCATTGAAGTTATCGATTGAACCCTTACCATCAACAGAGAAGATGCTTGCTACGTTGTGTACGTTGCGACGTGTTGTTGATGAAGCCTCAACAGCTACGTTGATTGTACCGAGCAAAGCGTACTTCTGAGGCTTGTCTGCGCGAGTAATCTTGAAAATCTGGATACCACCAGCATTCTCAACCTTTACCAACTCACCAACCTTCTTGTCAACAAACTGCTCTGCGAGGTCAGCAGCAATAGCGTTGAATGGGATAACGCCCATATCGCCACCTGCCTGTGCAGTCTCTGCATACTGTGAGTGCTGTGCAGCAGCGGCAGCAAAATCAGCACCGCCAACCAATGCATTGTAAAGGCTGTCTGCCTCTGCCTTTGCAGTAGGAGCCAATACAATGTGGCTCAAGCCGATTGAATCTGGAGCCATAACAGTTGCAACAGGACGGCTCATAACCCATGCGTTAGCCTTCAATACTGGACCATACTGTGCACCATCCAAAACAACTGCCTCGTCAGCAGAAAGCTGTGCCGCAGAGACATAACCCTGACCGATTGTACCCATATTCTTACGCACAAATGCGCGAACATCCTCTGCAGCGGCAAACTCCTCGCCCATTGCAAGAGCCTTCTTCTCAACCTCTGCCATATCAGCCTCGGTAGGCTCAACGTCGAATACAACGTATGAAATCACACGGTGTGGAGTCTTCTTATAGTCAGCCTTGTGCTTGTTTGCGTTGTAGTAAGCGATAATCTCCTCGTCACTAACTGCAGCCAATGAGTCTGCCACAGTGCTGTAATTAACAGCAACGTAACGACCGTTACGAGACTCGTTTGAGCCATTGACACCCTGCGCAACCTCCAACTTGTTCACATAAGCACCAGCCTTCATCAAACCCATAAACTTGCTGCTTGTACGCTCAAGCATAGCCTGTGAGTTAAGGAATGACCACATTGACTGATACTGTGGGTTAGAGCTCATCTGCGCCAAGAAGTTTGAAACAGCGGCTACATTGTACTCGCCAGTCTGTGGGTCGGCAAATGCCTGATAGATGACCTGTGTTGGAATCTCACCAGAGAGCATAGCCATACGCTCTGCCTCGCTAACCTGCAAACCAATCTTCTCAAAACCTGGAGTCAAGAAGTGCTTTGCAATGAGTGACTGCCAAGTGGCATTTGCCAACATAGCTGAAGACTCCTCTGTTGACTCGTCGCCACCAGCGTTAGCCTTTGTCGCCTCATACTCGTTAAGGTACTCCATATAGGTTACCTTCTCACCATTGATCTCACCTACCTTTGGATCCTTGTTACCGAGGAAACCCATCTCTGGGCCCAAAGAGATAATAAATGCCAAAAGCGCCAATACGATAATAACCGACAAAATGACGCCGTACTTGGTTCTTAATGTGTGTAAACTTGCCATAATTTATTTGTTTTACTTATCAAATCTATAATATGTACTATCAAAAGTCTTGATTTGAGCCACCAAAGATAGTAAATTTATTCTAAACAACCATATTATTGATTATATTTTTGTTATCGAAGCTTAACTCGCACCAAATCTACGCGTGTGTGAGCTGCTCGAAGCACCTTGATATCGAGTTTATCGGTCGAGAAAGAGGTTCCCGCCGCAGGGATACTTTCATAATTATATATTATATAACCTGCCAGCGTATCATACTCCTCACTCTCCTCAATACCAAAACCGTAACGCTCGTTGAGATAATCGACATCCAGACGACAAGAGAGCACATACTCGTCCTCGCCCACCTGTTTCTCGACCATCTCCTGCACATCGTGCTCATCCTCAATCTCGCCAAAAATCTGCTCCAGCACATCCTCAATAGAGATGATTCCCGCCGTGCCGCCAAACTCATCAATAACCACCGCAACACTCGACTTGCGCTTGATGAAGTTCTGCAACAGGGTCTGCAAAGGTAGCGTCTCGGCTACATACTCCACCTTCATCATAACCTGCTCAATAGAGGCGGGGTTGGTAAAAAGACTCTTGGAATTGACATATCCCAGGATGCTGTCGATACTATCGCGCCAAACGAAGATGCGCGAGAACTTGGTATCTACAAAACGCTTAGTGAGCTCCTCGATTGATGTATTGACATCCACAGCCTCGACATCCACGCGCGAAACCATACAGTCACGCACGCGCAAGTCGGCAAAATCGAGTGCATTCTGAAAGAGCTTAATCTCCTCGTCCTCTTCCTGCTGATCTGTGGCTTCACTCGCATCCACAAGGTTAATCAAATCCTCGCGATTGAAACTATAGTCGAGCGTATCGCCCTCAGGCTTATGTCCAAACAGGCGGAGAATACCGTATGAGATATATGTTGTAAGGATTGCTATCGGATAAAGCAACAGATACAACACATAAAGAAACGGAGAGAAGAAACGATAATAGAAATTTGGGTTGTTCTTAACGATTGACTTGGGCAAAAACTCGCTCGTAAAGAGAATTATCACCGTCGAAATAATGGTCTCAAGCAATACCGAACCCGACTTCGCCAAACCCTCCCAGCCGATAAGGTCAAAGACCAGATGAAGCATAATCGACATATAGAGAGAGTAGATAACAAGGCATATATTATTACCCACCAAGATGGTGGTGATATATTGTCCTGGATGCTTCTCAAAGATACGAGCAATAAAATCAAAGACACCGTTCTGCTTGCGGTCAATCTCCTCGCGCAGACGGTTCCTGCTCAAGAAGGCAATCTCCATACCAGAGAAAAATGCCGACATAAGCAGCATTATACAGATAAGTATTAGCGAGTTAAGTAGCTCTGACGATGGCATAATTCAATTCTTATTATTTCTTTTCCTCTTCAGCTGCTGTCGATGACTCGGCGTCACCACTTTGCAACTGTGAGTCCTCAAAATAGGTTACTCCCTTTACCTTACGGTAGCTCCACTCCTTCATCTCCTCGTCGCTCTCAAAACCCTCGCAATAGATGGTTTGGTCGCGGTCGATGATGATGCAATCGACATTGGAGTAAATGGTGTGTGTAGCTTGATTCCAGAATAGCTGGGAGGTGTTCAACTTACGACCATTTGCCTGGACTACCTTCACGTCGCCCTTCGCCTCCCACAACTTGCGCTCCTCGTAGAAGATGGCGTAGTTTGCGACAAGCGTAACAGAGGCTGTACGAGCTGAATCCTTCTCATACATCGTAATCTTGATACCCTTGCGGAACTCACGGTAAGGGTCACGAGCCATAGCGTAACCTTCGATAAGAGGCGTCTCGAAGTAGTAAGATTTGCTACCATTCTCCGACATATCTATCGACATATTCTCGCTGTACTCTGTCATCAGAGTCTCATAATTGGGAGTCTCCTCTACCGCCTGTTTCTTTTCGCAAGAGAATAGCAAGATAGCACTCCCCATAAAAGAGAGTGCTACCGCTAAATATCGTCCAAGCGAATATATTGTCATCGCTGAATTATCTGAAACGGACAGTTGTATTTACACCGTTAGCAAAGCCGTGCTTGATAGTGTAAGAAGCACCTGCCTGCAACTCGTTGAAGAAGCACTCCTCCTTGGTTGGGAATGCAGAACGGAAGCTGGCAGCCATCTTCTTTGCGCTCTCCTGGATACCTGGCTCTGATGCGAGCAAGCCTACAGCCTTGTTCATCATATCGTAAGCAGCCCAGTAGCAAGCCTGGCACTTGAGCTCCGAGCAGTTAGCCGAAGCTGCATAGCACTGACCCAAAAGGAAGTATGCGTAACCATTCTCTGGGTTGATACCCTTAATCTCGTTAGCAGCCTTAACAGCCTCTGCGTAGTTCTTTGTCTGAACACTGATCAAACCGATACGAACATACAACTTCTCCTTCTCGGCAGCATCCTGCTCTGAAGCCAAAGCCTCTGACAGATACTTCATTGCCTTCTCAAACTCACTACGATTCTGGAAGCCCTGTGCAAGGAAGAGAGCAGTCTCTGATGATGGCTTGATTGAGTAGTACTTCTCGGCTGTTGCGAAGAAGAAATCGCTGTCGCAGTTAGCGCGTGACATCAAAGATACAGCCTGGCTGAGCAATGCCTCATCCTCTGGTGCATCAGCCAACTTCTTTGCAAAGAGAGACTCCAGATTCTCGCAACTTGCAGCACCACTCTGACCGAATGCAGAATCGAACTGGTTCTTAAGCTCGATATCCTCCTCTGCCTCAACGCCCTCAAATGCTGGAGAGTAACGGTCGTAAGCTGCAATCAAATCCTCGGCTGCAATCAAATCGTTAGAGTAGTCTGCGCAAAGCTCTGCGAAATAGATTGAAACCAACTCGAGGTCATACTTACCCTTCATCTCGTTACTTGCCTCAACTGCCTCCTGGAAAATCTTACGGATACCCTCGCGATCATCTGGGAAGAATGAGTAGAACTCACGAGCCTTACGGTTGAGGATATAATCCTTACCATACTTCTTGTGCTTCTCGAATGCCTTCAAACGAACATCGTAGAGGTACATCAAAGAGTCGATATACACCTTCTTGCCCTCCTCATCCTCTGCTTTGTTGATGAGGTTCTTGTAAAGCTTCGCGCCGTTAGTGTAGATGTTCTGCGATGCAGAAGGACACTTTGTCAGCAAAATATTCAAATACTTTGATGCAGCTGGATAGTTTTTGTTATCAACAGCCTCCTTCAAGAACTGGTTGTTGAGCATATTGTCGCGACGCTCATTAGCATTCTCGCCCCAAACAGCATACTTTGGGTCGTCATAGTTGATCTCCTGTGCCATTGCTGAGATACCCATCGCAGCAAATGCAACTACCAAAATCAGTTTCAAACTTTTCATTTTATCCAAGGTTTATGTATTTGTTAATTATTGATATTTTCTCTGTACAAACCACTCTGGGTCACCGAAGAGGCTCAAGCCAACAGAGAGCTTAAAGAAGTTCTGTCGAACCAGACCAACCTTCGCGTTATCTACCACGATATCCTTCTCGCTGAGTCCTCGCATACCCCACTCTACGCCTACGTCAACCGACGAATTACCGAACAACTGAACGGGGAAACCAAAACCTGCTGTCAGGACAAGCTGGTCAATCTTCTCACCACCATAAGTCTGGTAATAATCGCCATAGCGTGCTCCCACGCGGTAAGCCACACGACGCAGATAGTTTCTCACATCGGTATGGCGTGGAGTATATTGGAAGCCCACCTTAACGGTATGGGTGTCGGTATAACCCACCTTCACTCCGTTGTCATTGTTCTCAATCAGCGAGGCGTTGTCATCACCCCAGCTCTGATATACATAGTCGGCACCTACCTTAATTTTCAGGTTTTGGTAAAAAACACCCACAGCCACCTGCTTTGGCAATCGCAGAGGAAGCGCGGCATCGTTCTCCTGGCGTACTGTCGATGTCAAAAGGTTATCAACATAGACATACTTAACCATATCAGGGTTAAGATCGCCACCAATATCATAAGTAGCACCCAACGAGAGAATCTCCGAACTCTTCAAGATTGGGTTCCACATAACACCAAACTGTGCCTTAACGCGAGATACGTCGTAGGTATCAAGACCCGTTGTTGTAGAGTACTCGCCACTACCTGTGATGATATTTGTCGGAATCATCTTGTAGCTACGGTTGATGTTTCCCCAATAGTAAATCATCGAAGCACCGAACGAGAACTTACGCGTAGGAGCCCAACCCACGCCGAGCTTAACCTCCGACACATCACCCTCACCGAAATACTCATATCGTGCACTACCCATATTGCCCGCTACCGACATATCGTCACGATACATTGTGTAGCCGACGTTGCTGTAAGGTGTAAGGCTAAAGCCCAAACCCAAACCACCTGTGAGTGGCATCTGGAAAGCGACGTCGTGAATATTGAGCGAGTTATACGCAGTCTTTACACTCGATGTTGTGCCATTGGAATACTTCTGCTGCGAGTTACGGAAGTGACCGCCCTCAATGCCGAAGTTAAACAAAAAGCTCTGTCGAGGGGTGTAACCAAAGGCTGCTGGGTTCATTATATTCACCGAAGAACTTGAGAACATCGCAACGCCAACACCTCCCATCGAGCGCTGTGCGGCTGTACCTGGTGTTGTCAGCTCGCCCAATCCATACATCGAATATGGCGAGTAGGTATTGACACTGCTCGTCAAAGTTTGCGCTTTAACGGCAAGTGGCAACAACATCAAGACAGCTATTATCGCGTAAAAATTTTTCTTATTCTGCACTAGCATTATACTCTAAAATTCTATTCAATCCGCAAATTACTAAATCATATTTTGCAAATATCGCATTTTTAATTCGTTTAACAAAGTATTTTGCGCCTCCACCCGTAAAAATTAGCGATAATTTTACATTTTTCGC
The DNA here is from genome assembly GCA_015059905.1 of Rikenellaceae bacterium. GTDB lineage: Bacteria > Bacteroidota > Bacteroidia > Bacteroidales > Rikenellaceae > Alistipes. The sequence goes on along the minus strand of SUZN01000001.1, from coordinate 320,287 downwards.
ATAAAAATACGAAATATAGCCCTCAATTTCGTTGGTTATGCCTTGCATAACGCCCTGCTCAATCGCCTGACGGGTAGTAAGCCCAAGTTCCAAAATTTCGTCCGTCGGCTCACATTTGGGCAGCCTCTCTGTATAATCGTGCAAAGCACGAAGGCGCATCTCCACACCTGGCGAAATATTGCCCCCACGAAATACTCCATCCTCGACCAAATCAATCGTTATGGCCGAGCCGAAATCAACTATCAAACAACTTCCGCCCACCTGGTTCACCGCACCTACGGCTGCTGCCAGACGATCCACGCCCAATGTCTCGGGAGTAAGGTAATCATTTTCAATCGGCACTGCTGTCTGCTGCGTCATCTCCAGCACCCATAGTCCCCAACCGCGTAAGAGCTGGGCAACCGCCTCGGTCGGCATCGCCGTCGAAGCGACTATGGCTCGGCGTAAAAGAGGGAACTCTGCAACGATGTTACTCGCAGCAAACTCCTCAACCGACTGATAACGACGTAGCGTGAGCATCTCGTCCTGCTCCACCACAGCCACTTTAATGAATGAATTGCCAATATCTACTACAAGATTCATCTTTTACTGGGCTATAAGTTTCTTAAAACAGTAACTGCTTCCGCCACGCTTCCTACTCTTCTAACGGTCATTGCAAGGCGATTATTGTGCTGACGAAGAACAAATCTGTCTGGCTGTGCGGTTACACTCTTCAAAAGCGACATAAAGACCTCGCTTTTGTAGTATGGCGAATTCTCCTCGCCGACAAAGTGAACAATCATCAATCCATTCTTTACCTTAACACGCTCCATACCCAATCGCACAGCCTCCCAACGCAGACGCACCACGTTCAAAAGCTCCTGCGCCGCCTCGGGCAAAGCACCGAAACGGTCCACCAGACGCGACTCGAAGCCCACCAGTTCCTCTTCGCGTGAGAATGAATCCAGCTCACGATATAGTTTTATCTTCTCTGCCGCCTGACGCACATAGCTGTCGGGCAGCTCTGCCAACATTTCAATATCAATCACGGCATCGTCAATAAATGCCTCTTTCTGTACCGTCTCCGCCTCCTTCTCGCTTAGACCCTCAACATCAAGACCCTCGGCACGAAGCTCGGCTATCGCCTGGCGCATAATCTTTTGATAGGTCTCATAGCCAATGTCGGCAATAAAACCGCTCTGCTCTGCTCCAAGCAGGTTTCCTGCGCCTCGGATATCCAAATCCTGCATCGCAATATTAAATCCAGAGCCCAAATCAGAGAACTCCTCAATAGCTCGCAGGCGACGACGCGCATCATCCGAAAGAAGTTCATCGGGAGGCGTAATGAGGTAGCAGTACGCCTTTCTATCGGAACGTCCCACACGACCACGCAACTGATGCAAATCGCTCAAACCGTAGTAATGGGCATTATTTATAATAATGGTATTGGCATTTGGGATATCAATACCACTCTCGACAATCGTCGTTGCCACCAGCACATCAAACTCGCCATAGATAAAATCCATAATGAGTTTTTCCAACTGCTCGGCAGGCATCTTGCCGTGACCAACTGCCACACGTGCTTTGGGGCAAATGCGGGTAATCATACCCTGCAAGGTCATCAAATCCTCAACTCTATTATTGACGAAATAGACCTGACCACCTCGCGCCAGCTCCTCCTCGATAGCATCGCGGATAATATCCTCGGAGAAGGTGTGTGACTCGGTAATAATCGGCTGACGATTGGCGGGAGCTGTCGAGATAACCGACAAATCGCGCGAACCCATAAGCGAGAATTGCAGCGTGCGAGGGATTGGCGTAGCCGTCAGCGTCAGCGTATCGACATTGACACTCATCTGCGTCAGCTTCTCCTTCGCCGCAACGCCGAACTTCTGCTCCTCGTCAATAATCAACAGACCCAAATCACGGAAACGTATCTGCTTGCCGAGCATCTTGTGCGTACCAATCAAGATATCAATCTTTCCCGCCGCCAAATCCTCGGCAATCTCACGGGTCTGCTTGGCTGTCTTCGAGCGATTGAGGTACTCCACCCTAATAGGGAAATCACGCAGACGCTCCATAAACGAGCGATAGTGTTGCAGCGCAAGAATAGTCGTTGGCACCAGCACCGCCACCTGCTTGCCATCCACTGCCGCCTTGAACGCCGCACGGATAGCCACCTCGGTCTTACCAAAGCCCACATCGCCACATACCAATCTATCCATCGGCTGGTTGGACTCCATATCCTTCTTCACCGCCGCAATAGCCGCCTGCTGGTCGGGGGTCTCCTCCCACTGGAACGAAGCCTCCATCTCATTCTGAAGATAGCTATCCGTCGAGAAGGCAAAACCCTCGCTCGCCTTACGTTTGGCATACAGCGCAATAAGCTCACGCGAGATATCCTTAACGGCCTTCTTGGTGGCATTTTTGAGTTTCTGCCAAGCACCATTGCCGAGTTTGTAAATCTTCGGGGCTTCGGCATCGCCACTCTTATAGCGTGATATGCGGTGCAACGAGTGGACATTGACAAACAACACGTCGTTATCCTTATACACCAACTTAATCGCCTCGTGTACCTTGCCGCCCTCATTAACCTTAACCAGACCTCCAAAGCGCCCCACGCCGTGATCAATATGTACAACGTAATCGCCCAACTTCAACGCATTAAGCTCCGCAACGGTCATCTGCTCGTCACGCTTAATCTCGCCATTGATGCGGTAGCGGCGATAACGGTCGAAGATTTGATGGTCGGTGTATAGGCACATCTTCAACGCGTGATCAACAAAGCCCTCGTGCAGAGTAATATTTACCGCCTCGAAACCCACCTCGCCACGTTTGAGCTGGTGCAGGATATTCTCCAGACGCTCAATCTGCGCCTTGTTCTCCGAGAGAATATAGCGGTCATAACCCTTCAGCTGCGCATCATATAGGTCATCCGCCAGCACCTCATACTGCTTGTTGAACTTTGGCTGCGGCACGGTATTGAACAGCACTATGCTGTCGGCAACGCGCTCCTTGAGATTATCCCTCAGCAGGAAGAGGTTGCTATGCTGCAAATCCTCCAGCAAACCTCGGCGGCTTGTCACCAGAGTATCAATCTTCGATGGCTCCTCCAGCTCGCCCAACAGGCGTTTGCGGAGGTCGTTGATGCGGCGAAACACATAATCGGCATCGTAAAACCAGAATGTTGCTTCACTCGCGAAACGCGCCAGCGACACCTTCTCAATAGTTGTTGCATTGAGATTGGAGATAATCTCCACCTCCTGTGCCTTCTCGTGTGAGAGCTGGCTCGAGATATTGAAACGGCGAATGGAGTCTATCTCATCGCCAAAGAAATCAAAACGAAACGGGCGGCTCTCCGAATATGAAAAGACATCGACAATACCGCCTCGCAGTGAGTACTGACCAGGCTCATAGACAAAATCTACGTGCTGAAAACCCTGCTCAATGAGCATATCCTCGAAATCAGCAATCTTAATCTCATCGCCCACCTTCAGGCGGATGGTGTTATTATTAAGCGACTGCTCATCCGCCACGCGCTCCGCCAGCGCCTCGGGATAGGTACAGATGACAAGATAATTGCCCTTGCGATGACGTATGGCGTTGAGCGTATTGGTACGCTGCACAACGCCCTGCGCATCCTCCTTGCCATAGATGATGGAGCGTTTGTAGGATGTAGGGAAGAAATTGACCAGCCCCTCGTCGAGCAGAGCATAGAAATCGTTGAGCAGGTAGGCTGCTGCATCACGATCCTCGGCGACAAAGATATGCACACCACCACGTTTACGCACCGCCGCTGCCGCATAAAACGAAAGAGCCCCGCCGACCAAATTTTCAAGATGGACGGTGGCACTCTCGCGCTTAAACTCCTTGAGCAACCCCTTGAAGGCTTTTGCACCCTCAACACGTTGCAAAATATTATCTATACTCTCCAAAATTTAGAGATTTATCACTCTCAATCGCCTCGCTTTAGCGTAGGTTAATCCTCTATCAAGGCTGCACCCTGGCGGTCAAGATACTTCACATCGACCATACCCATACTCTGGTCTGCGACAATATCAATTCTAATCTTATATCGCCACATCCATTGCATTCGCAGTGACCATAGACCCAGCTTCAGATAGGATGCCACATAAGGGCTCACTCGCAGACGTATATACTTAACGCCTCTATCCTGTGCCAGGAACTGTACCTGGTTTTCAATCTTGCGATCAAGCAACACGGTAGGCTCTATGCGACCTGTACCGTTGCACGTTGGACACACATCGGTCACATCCTCCACAGCCACAGGACGTACTCGCTGGCGCGTAATCTGCATCAGACCGAACTTGGTAAGTGGCAGGATGGTATGCTTTGCCTTATCGGTTGCCATCAGCTTACGCATCTCTTCGTACAGAAGCTGACGATTTTGTGCCTTGTGAAGGTCGATAAAGTCAATGATGACAATACCTCCCAAATCGCGCAGGCGCAACTGGCGCGCAATCTCCTTGGCGGCAGCGAGGTTCACCTCCAGGGCTGTCTCCTCCTGATTAACCTCCGCCTTGGTGCGGTTACCCGAATTGACGTCAATGACGTTCATCGCCTCGGTGTGCTCGATGATAAGATATGCACCTCGCTTGAGCGACACATACTTGGCGAAGAGCGACTTGATCTGTTTTGATATATCAAAGTTGTCGAAGATTGGCACACTGCCATTGTAAAGTTTCACAATCTTCTCCAACTGGGGGTCGATAACTTTTATATAGTTTTTAATCTCACGATACATCGCCTCATCATCAACCGTAATCTGTGAGAAGGTTGAGTTCAGGCTATCGCGGATTATGGTATTGGCTCTACTCATCTCGCTCATCAACAGAGCGGGAGCCTGATTTTTGCGTATGTTACCCACAGCCTTGTTCCAACGCTCGATGAGCGAGAGTATATCCTGCTCAATATCGTGGTCTTGTGCTTCAGCGGCTGCGGTGCGTATGATCACGCCGAAATTTTTGGGAAGAACTGACGCCGCAATACGGCGAAGGCGTTTCTTGGTCTCGTTAGAACGAATCTTCTGCGAGATTGATATCTTGGTCGAGAAGGGTACCAACACCACATTACGACCTGCAAGCGAGATATCCGACGTGAGTCGGGGACCCTTGGTTGAGATAGCCTCCTTGGCAATCTGCACCATAATGGTCTGACCGACCTGAAGGTATGATGCCAACTTGCCCTGCTTCTCAATACTTGGCTCGAGCTTCATAGTCTCAACCTTCACTCCGCGTTTGCCTGGCTGATGGCTATCGACTACTCGCTGCAACGATGAGAATTGACTCCCCAAATCGAGATAGTGGATGAAGGCGTCCTTCTCGTGTCCTATGTTCACGAATGCCGCATTCAATCCTGGCATAATCTTGCGTACCCTACCCAGATAGATGTCGCCAACGGCAAAACCCGTCTGACACTGCTCCTTGCTCAACTCCACCAGCACCTTGTCTTCACACAGTGCGATAGAGATTTCGCTTTGGGTAACATTTATTACTAACTCTCGATTCATTTCCCAATTTGTGTTTTATTAAAAATAGGTAAAGCTAAAGGGCTTTGGACTCCCTTTAGCTTTTATTCTTACCTACTTGCTAATCAAATAGCTCCGCCATTACTTCTTCTTATGACGGTTCTTGCGAAGACGCTTCTTACGCTTGTGCGTAGCCATCTTATGACGCTTGTGCTTTTTTCCGTTTGGCATAGTTGTATAATTTAATAATTGTGTTTTACTTTACCTTTGCTACGAAGCTCTTTGCTGGCTTAAACGCTGGGATGTTGTGCTCTGGGATAGTAATCGTAGTATTCTTTGAAATATTACGAGCTACCTTTGTTGCACGCTTCTTGATAATGAAGCTACCAAAACCGCGAAGATAAACAGCATTGTTCTCAATAAGAGAATTACGAACATTCTCCATAAAAGCCTCTACGATCTCCTGAACCATACGCTTCTCAACGCCAAGGTCCTTTGAGATTTCGTTTACGATATCAGCCTTTGTCATAGTTATACATTATTTGTAGTTAAACATTTTGTTACTTTGGGTCTGCAAATGTACTACATTTTTGACGATTAGCAAATTAAAACCTAATTTTTTTTCGTAAATATTGACATTCCGCACTTTATGCACAATTTAACCCCAAAACGGTGCATTTTTAGAATGGCATTTGGTTAAATGCTGTCGCCAAACCCTCGACCGCCTTGTCAAGACCACCCTGAATCTTCGAGCCGATCATCATTCGCATCATCATATTCAACTCGGCGTGCAACACCATACGGATGCGGGTATCTGTCTCCGACACCTCGTGCAACTGAATCCAGAACGAAAAATCGATAGGCACACCGCTCGATGGGTCGCCGATAATCTTTATATGCTTGTTCTCAACACGCTCCTCGATACGCAGAGCCACATTGAAACCCTTGACCTTAAACGAGCAGGTATCCTCCGTAGCGCTCCACTCCTCCACCTTATCCTGCAATGCTGGGGTCAGCATATCGAAACGGCTGATGAATGGGAAGATACGCGAAGCAGGCTTCAGAATCTGCTGCTGCTTTGATTCATATTTCTCTAATCCCATAATAGTTTATTATTTTAGGTTGTTATTTCGACTTGTAGGTCTCTACGCCACTTTGCAGGAAGCTGATAAAGCCATCAACATCCAAATCGTAACTACGGTCTGCCATAGTATTACCCTCACGGTCAATCAACACGTAGTAAGGCTGTGCATTCACACCATAGGTCTTGAGGGCATAGTATGAGTTAATCTTACCCAATGTCTTGAGAACCTTACCCGAATCGGTTGTAACCCAATCCTCCTCAGCTACCTTCAACTTATCATCGGCATACAACGCCACAATAACGTACTCATTGCGAAGAATATCCAGCACACGAGGGTCAGACCATACGCGAGCCTCCATCTCACGACAGTTCACACAGCCGTGACCTGTAAAATCCAAAAACAGAGGCTTATCCACCTTCTCGGCATACGCCTTCGCCTCGTCCAAATCGAAGAAGCCCTCCAGACCGTGTGGCAACTCAAGCACATCGCCATACTTTACACCTGACTTCGCCACATCAGTTGTAGGCGCTGCAACAGAAGAGCCTGCGCCCATAACGAAATCCTGCGTCTGCATAGGTGGCATATATCCCGACAATGCACGCAACGGCGCACCCCACATACCTGGCAACATATAGGCTACGAATGCAAACGATGCAATCGCCAACACAAGACGTGTTACTGAAAGATATGGCATATCGCTGTCGTGCTTGAACTTGAGCTTACCCAACAGATACAAGCCCAGCAGGAAGAATATAGCAATCCAGATTGCGAGATATACCTCTCTGTCGAGCAGACCCCAATGGTAAGTCTGGTCAGCCACGCTCAAGAACTTCAAACCGAGAGCCAACTCAACAAAACCCAGCACAACCTTCACCGAGTTCAACCAACCACCGCTCTTTGGCAACTGCTTAAGCCACGATGGGAACAAGGCGAACAGGGTAAATGGCAATGCAAATACCACCGAGAAGGCGAACATTGTGATAATTGGTGTCCACACCTCTCCCGAAGTCGATTGAATAAGAGCCGAGCCGATGATTGGACCTGTGCAAGAGAACGAAACCAACACCAGCGTGAGAGCCATAAAGAAGATACCTGCAAGACCACCCTTGTCAGCCTTTGAGTCGCTGTCGTTTACTAACTTCTCTGGCAACACAATCTCAAATGCACCGAAGAACGATGCTGCAAATACCATAAAGACTATAAAGAACAAGATGTTTGGCAACCAGTGTGTTGAGAGCCAATTGAAGATGTCGGCAGTTACGGCATCGCCACCAATCAACCACGTCAGGAAGATAATCACACCGATAGGCAATGTGTAAAGCACAACGATAAACAAGCCATACATCAATGCGCGGAAACGACCCTGTGCCACCGAGCCCGAACCCTTCAGGAAGAAGGACACGGTCATTGGTATCATTGGGAACACGCAAGGTGTAAGCAGAGCAACCAACGCCCAGCCCACAGCACTCAAGATAAAACCCCAGATTGAGCCGCCACCTGTACTCTCCGCAGCCTCGGCAACAGTTGCAGTCTCTTTAGCCTCACCTATTTTTACGCTAAACTCGCTATCGCCTGTGATGCAGTTGCTATCGTTGCAAGCCATATAATCAACCGTAGCCGTAATGGTTGCGCCTGCACTCTTTACTATCTGGCTGAAGGTTACATCGCCCTCATAGTAGCCAATCTCCATCTCATATACATCGTCATAATGACGCACCAGCTTGCCATCCGCCTCGATGCCGCCTACCAACTCATAATCAGCGGCGGGCTCAAATGTAAAGGCAGTAGCCATAGGACCACCCAACTCATATGGACCGAGGTCGTAGATGTGCCAACCTTCGTCAATCGATGCCTTGAATGTCACACGATACTCTCCGTCGGCAATCTTCTCAACCGATGACTTCCAAGCCACAGGCTCAACCACCTGCGCAAATGTTGCAAGCGATGAGAATGCGACGATAATCGTAAGCAAAATACTCTTTACAAAATTCATATTTTTCACTTATTAAATTTCAAATTCGGTTTTTATATCTTATACAAAGGTGCAAATATAATAAAAAATGCGGACTCCTGCAAATTAAGAGTCTGCATTACAAGCAAATTCATCGCTGATGAAGATTTTATTCTATCTCAAAGACTCGTTCCTCATCATCACCAACCTCGATGCGGACAACCATTGCATCATCGGGAATCAGCGCCTCAATCTTCTCGGGCCACTCCACCAGGCAGAGGTCTCCAGAGTAGAAATACTCCTCATAACCGAAATCAAAAACCTCCTCAATACGGTTGATGCGGTAAAAATCGAAGTGATAGATGCGGCGCTCGCTGCCCTCGTATTGGTTAACAAGCGCAAACGTAGGCGAGGTAACGGTATCCTCCGCACCAAGCAACGCCACGATACGACTAATAAGCGTAGTCTTTCCCGCGCCCATCGGAGCACGAAAGACAACCACATTACGACCCTCCAATGACTCTATAACGGCTTCAGCCACCGCATTCAATTCCGAAAGTGAATCTATCTCTATTCTCTTCATAACTATCTGTTTTTAGGTTTCAGCACTATGTATGGCACCAGCATCTCCTCCATCGAAATTCCGCCGTGCTGGAAGGTGTTGCGGTAATAGCGAATAAACTTGTTGGCGTCGTTGTTATAGACCAAAAAGTCGGAGTTATAGGCAAAGATATAGCTCGACGAGAGGTTTGTGCGAGGAAGTTGAATATCCTCGGGGCGTGTCACCTCATACACCTCGCGGGCGTTGTATTGCAAGTTGCGCCCCGTCTTGTAACGCAAGTTTGGCGATGTCTCCCTATCGCCCGTAACCTTCACGGGATTATCCACGCGGATTGTGCCGTGATCGGATGTGATGATTACGGTGTGACCTCGCTCCGACAGCAGCTTCAGAATAACAAACAGGTCGGAGTACTCAAACCACGAGCGCGTGAGTGAACGGAACGAAGCCTCATCCTCGGTGAGCTCGCGGATGATATCGGTTTCGGTGCGGGCGTGTGAAAGAATGTCGAGGAAGTTATAGACAATAACCGAGAAATCAGCATCATACAAACGACTGATGTTGTCAATCAGTTTGCGTCCCGCCTCGGGGCGCACCAGCTTATCGAAAGTCCACTTGTAATCCTTGCCGCACGAGAGCAACTGACGGCGCAAGAACTCATCCTCATATTGATTCTTTCCACCCTCCTCATTGTCGTTGAGCCACTTATTTGGCATCAGCTTATCAATCGCAAGAGGCATCAGACCCGCAAAAATCGCATTTCGTGCATATTGCGTAGCCGTAGGCAGAATGGCACAATAGAGGTCATCGACATCCACATCGTAGTAACCTCTCAACATCGAGCTGATAACACGCCACTGGTCATAACGGAAGTTATCAATAAGCAGCAGCGTAGTCTTTTCGTTCTTATCAACTTCTGGGAAAATCTTTTTGCGCATCAACGTGTGCGACATCACAGGAATCTCCTCCTCATCCACACGTTTGTTTATCCAATTGTAGTAGTTGCGGCGTACGAACTTGCAGAACTCCTGATTCGCCTCGCTCTTCTGGTATGCCAGCACCTCCTTGATACCCTGGTCGGATGAAGACGAAAGCTCAATCTCCCAACCCGTAATCTTGCGATACAGAGCACTCCACGCCGAGAACGATGACGCCATCTGACACATCGACGAGATACGCCCGAATTCGGCTCGATAATCTGCCGTAGTCTGCTCGGTCACAAGCTGTTGCGAGTGGACATTCTTCTTAATCGAAAGCAATACTTGATTGGGATTTACAGGCTTGATGATATAATCGGCAATCTTCGAGCCGATAGCCTTATCCATAATATTCTCCTCCTCGCTCTTGGTAACCATAATAACGGGGGTCGTTGGGCGCACATCCTTAATCAGCGGCAACGTCTCCAGACCCGTCATACCAGGCATCATCTCATCCAGAATGATAAGGTCATAGGCTGTCGCTCGCACCATATCAATGGCATCATAGCCATTGTTGCAAGTATCAACCTCATAACCTTTACCTTTGAGAAACAGAACGTGAGGCTTCAGCAACTCAACCTCATCATCCACCCATAATATCTTAACCATATTGTAATATTTTTCTACTCTAAAAACGCATCAAACACTCTCTGAATTGTGGGGAATGAGCCTTTTATTTTCTCCTTTATCTCCTGGCGGGCTATCCACTCAGCGCAGATGATACCCTCCTCCGTCTGTGGCGTAAGCGGCTGCTTCTTGCCTCGCATATGATACCACGCGGTGAGTTTCAGCTCCCACTTGCCATAGAAATTATAGCTGTGCAGTGTTGTTACCAACAATCGCTCCACACTATCCACCTTCGCGCCCGTCTCCTCCATAGCCTCACGCGCGGCACACTCCGAGAACTCCTCGCCCATCTCGCGATGACCTTTCGGCAAATCCCAGCGCTCGTTGCGGCGTATCATAACAACCTCGCCCGCATCGCTCTCCACAATGCCACCAGCAGCCTCAACCCACGCCTCCTGACACGCGAACTCGTAAAACGAAGCGAGCGGATCGGCAGACAAAACCACCACACGTTTGTAAGTATCAATAAAAAGCACTATCTTCGCTCGTGAAATAGACTCCGCATCGGTATGATGCACAGCAAACCACCCCTCGGGGGCTACCGAAGAGAAGCGAAGCATACGATTACCAAACGAAATTTCGATGCTCCCGTCACTCTCAACAGGCAGCATATCCCGCATTGCGATGATGCGTGGCAAATCGTCGGGCAGAGTAGTTTTTTGTGTGGTTGCGTTCATCGTTGTTGGGTTTATTATGCAAAAATACGAAATTGAAGTTAAACCTTGATAGAAAAAATGAAAAAATTATCTTTTATTATGGCTATTGCAGCTATGGCGCTGGCTTCCTGCACTCAAGAGAAGCCTGCAACGCTCGACATTGACAACAAACTGACGGCCGAGGAGATTGCCCAGGCACGCCTCACACCTCCCGTAATGTGGAAGATGGGTCGCTTGGGTGCAGCATCACTCTCGCCTGACGGAACGAAGGCTCTCTACACCGTTACTCGTTACAATATGGAGGAGAACAAGGGTCTTACACAGATTTATGTACGCGATATGGCTTCGGGCGAGGAGCAGGCGCTCACCGACAACACTTCGTCGAACTCCGACCCACAGTGGAGCGCCGATGGCTCACTCATCTACTTCACATCAAACCGCAGCGGCTCGACACAGCTTTGGCAGATGAACCCAGCAGGTGGCGCGGTGAAGCAGATTACAGACATCGAAGGTGGCATCGAGGGCTATGGTGTAGCTCCCGCTGCCGACAAATTATTCTATGTTAAGAAGGTACACGCTGCCGACACAAAGTCATCAGACATATATAAGGATATGGATAAGTCAAAGGCTCGTATCTACGATGACCTGATGGCTCGCCACTGGGACTATTGGGATGAGGGCGAGTACAGCCACATCTTCGTTGCCGACCTTACCGCTAACGGTCTGGCAAATGACAAGGACATACTCGGCGCTGAGGCTGCATGGGATGCTCCGCTTGCTCCATACTTCGACACCGCAGAGATTGCGTGGAGCAACAACGGCAAGATGCTTGCCTACACCTGCAAGCCACTCACAGGCGCAGAGTATGCTATCTCGACCGACTCGGACATCTTTATTTACAATACCGAGGATGGCTCAACAGTAAACATCAACAAGTTGCTCTCAAGCAAGGGCATGCGTATTATGGAGTTTGTAGGCTACGACCGCTATCCTGTATGGTCACCCGACGACAGCCAGCTGGCGTTCTGCTCAATGGCGACACCTGGTTATGAGTCAGACAAGGACCGTCTCTTCGTCTATGATATGAAGAGTCAGGAGCGCAAGGAGATTACACCCGCATTTGACCACAGCGCATCAAACGTGATATGGAAGGATAACTCAACAATCTACTTCCTCTCGGCTATCGAAGGTACACAGCAGGTGTGCAAGGTTGGTGTTGCAGATGCCAACGTAGAGGTTATCACAAAGGGTGACCACGACATCGCTTCGATGAGCATCGCGGGCGACAAGTGCCTCACAACGCTGATGACTATAAGCCGCGACAAGGAGCTTTATGAGGTAAACCTCGCTGACGGCGCACTCGCACAGCTTTCAAACATCAACTCACACGTCTATGACAATGTGAAGATGGGCGAGGTGCAGAAGCGCTGGATTAAGACCACCGATGGCAAGGAGATGCTCACATGGGTTATCCTGCCACCCGATTTCGACCCTGCGAAGAAGTACCCTACCCTGCTCTATTGCGAGGGTGGCCCACAGAGCGTGGTATCACAGGGTTGGAGCTACCGCTGGAACTTCCAGCTTATGGCGGCACAGGGCTATGTTGTGGTAGCACCTAACCGTCGCGGTTGTCCATCATTTGGCAGCGAGTGGCGTGAGCAGATTTCGGGCGACTATGCTGGTCAGAACATTCAGGATTATTTGGCCGCTATCGACGAGGTAGCTAAGGAGCCTTGGTGCGACACCGAACACATGGGTTGCGTAGGCGCATCGTACGGAGGTTACTCGGTTTATTACTTAGCAGGTCATCACGAGGGTCGTTTCAAGGCCTTCATCTCTCACTGCGGTATCTTCAACTTCGAGTCGATGTATGGCGAGACCGAGGAGCTGTTCTTCATCAACCACGACTACGGCGGCAACTATTGGGATAAGTCTAACGCTATCGCACAGCGCTCTTACGCCAACTCGCCACATAAGTTTGTGCAGAATTGGAACACTCCAATCCTTATCATCACAGGCGAGTACGACTTCCGCATCCCTTACACACAGTCGTTGCAGGCATTTACAGCAGCACGTCTGAAGGGTGTAGATGCACGCCTTGTGGAGTTCGAGAACGAGGCACACCAGGTATTCAAGCCACAGAACTCAATCGTCTGGAACCGCGAGTTCTTCGGTTGGCTGGATAAGTATTTGAAGTAGAAAGATTTTTAATCTACACAATAAAAGGTTGCTAACGCGTTAGCAACCTTTTATTATTTATGGTATTCAAAACAACTCCTACCATTCAAATTCAACCTTTACTCCATCAGGATTATTCTCAAACTTAACACGATAAGTGCGTGACGCCTTATCCCACTCCGAGGCGGTAAATACCTCCTTGCCATTGAGCTTCACACTCTTTGGGCAACGCTTGAGCAACACGCGCGAAACCGACGAGGTGCGGATTGGACCTTTTGCGATATAAGAGTAACTCCTCGATGTGATGACCTCGTCGCTCTCACGGCTTGCCGAAGCAAGTACCTGTGGGCGACTATTCTTCACTCTATCGACATTTACGAAATAGCCCTGCTCGCCTGGCTTAATCTGCTTCTTATCATAAACGGGGAGTTCGGGATCAAACAAATCTATAAGCGTACCCTTGATTGTGTGTGGCTCATTCGATACACTCTCGTTCAGCACTGCCACCAAATCATACATACCACGCTCCAGAAGCAGCGTATTCTTAAACTGCAACTTACCCGCCTTGGAGGCACCCTCATAGAGCGACTTGACAACCTCAACAAATGCCTTGTCGCCACCCTGCTCAAGCACATACTCCTTGGGGTCCTGGCGGATAATACACACAACACCCTTACCATACTTATACTCGCCCGCAGCAGCACCAGCATTGATCCCCATCAAAGAGAAAAGATGGTCGGCAGGAGCAGCGTAGCTATTGCCATTCTGATTCCACCACTCCATAACACTCTGGAATGGGTCGTTGTCGCGACAACTATACACCAGCACACCGCCCTGCTTAACCCACTCGGCAAGATGCTCATGCGCCACAGGGTCAAGAGGCTTAAGATTTGAGTAGCTCATCAACAGCACCTCGGTGTTATCCAATGCACCATAGGCGAGATTTTCGATATGCGCAGTCTTGACGGGCACACCTCGTTTCAAGAATGGCAACGCCAAACCATAGAAGTTAGAGAGCTGCGGATCTTCATACCCATCGTGAGTAGGCAGACGCTGGAACATAAGCGAGTTAGCCATCAAGACGGTCAAGCCCTCCGAGCCCGACACCTTATTCTCTGAAAGTGGCATTTTATTCAAAGAATTCACCATCACCTGCATCTGCATTGAGTAGTGGCGTGGAATATGCGAACGCTCATGGCTGTTGGCACTCACACGATACAAACCCTCGTAGATGCGCTCTGGCCAGGGCATAATTTCAAAATCGGCAATATTGGGATACAAGAGCTGCGCAGTAAAGGTCGCCTGATAATTTCGCTTGTAGTCATCCCAATCTTTTGCTCTATCCTCGATAGGGTCGGTAAGGAAAAACATCTTTCGCCCTGTTGGCGCAGTCATCGACTCCATAGAGCCATACTCCAGGTAAGCGGTTTCAAACACACGCTCGCGCGCCTCTCCGTTGTAATAGTTTGGCTCTCGAGATGTGCCTGTCCACACCTGTGCGATGTAACCATCCACACAATCGAGCGATGCGAGACTCGCCTCGGGCGACACGATACTCCACTGCGAGTAGTTCACAAGCGAATGGGTTGGCACATAACACTTCACATCCATACCCTTCTCGCGACCATACTCCTTGGCGTAAGTAAAGACCTCATTCAAAGCCTTGTAGTAGAGCTCATATTTCAACTTATTCGCAAGCCAGGTATTCTCGGGCGATTCGTGCTGTGGTCGCCAATCAAAGCCGTAATACTTCTTCCACTCACGTTTAAACGACTCGCTATATCCCGCGCGAGCCCAAAACTCGGGCTCCTCCATAAAGATTGCATCTATGCCTGCATCAATCACTCGCTTGACGTGACGCTCTTTGATGTATTTAAGGTAGTTGTCCGATGGTACGATGTAAGGCACCATATGTCCGTGCCAGATGGTGTCGCCATTCTGCTGCACCTGACCCTCGTCCAAGTGCCACTCGCCATCCCACTGACCCGTGAAATAATCCTGATACTCGCCCCACGCGATACCTGTCATAAAGTGCGCCTTATAACCTCTTTCGCGCCACGAGCGCACACGCTCCTCAAATGATACACGGCGCGAACGGTCGGATGGATTGCCACCCACACCATAAACCATCACCGCATCGGCACGGTTGTCAATCGTCTCGCGCCACGCACGAGCAGTCTGGAACGTGGTTTTCACACCATCTCCCTCAACTTTTTGCACAGTTTGCCCGTCGCAGGCGGTTAGGCACAACAAAGCCACAGACAAAGCAATCAATCTCTTCATAGTAATTTAAGTTTTAAGATTTACTACAAAGTTATGCATTTATGAAATATTTATTCTAAAAAAGGTAAAAAAAATTGGGGCTGCCCACTAAAAGACTGCCCCAACAATATTTATAAAGATTAAAATCTATTTTTACTCGTATAAAAGCTCCATATCATCCAACCACATCACACTCTGCGTGCTGCCTGTGAAATAGTCGCCGAGGCGTGAGGCGGAGGTGACAATCATAATATGGGTTGGCACCTTCGATGTGGTGACATAATCAAGTGGGATGGTTACCTGCTGCCACTCGCCGATGCTCTCATTCAGGAACATCTCGCCATAAGCAATCACTGCATCGGACTTGGGGTTGAAGAAGGTTGCCTTGTCGCGTGTATCAACCACTACGGGGTAGTCATCCGTACCCTTAATCAAGCCATCGGCATCCACACCATACTCCTCCTTTGTCCAATCGCCCAAAGCGATAAACACCGAACCTGTATCCTTGTCGCCCATCTTGAGCGTGCTGCCCACAGGCAGAGTTCCGATGCGGTCAATATCGCCGCAATTGTATTTTATCCAGAAGCGCAGAGCCACAGGGCGCGAGGTAAACTTACGACCAAAGCCCACGATGCCGTTTGTGCCGACCGTAGAGATATATTTTCCAACAAAGAGGTTACCCGCAGCAAACTTACCGATACCCGCCAGGTTAGCGAACTTCGACTCCAGCTTCGCTGAATAGTGACCCGCAGAGCCTGGGCGCACATCGGCGCACTTATCCGTCACGGTGGCATTCACCATCGCCGCGCCAGGGTTACCCGTACCCCAGAAGGCACTCTCTTCCGAGAGATATGGGCATACAATCTTCTTGATGGTTGTCCAATTCTCGAAACCGCCATTCTCAAGTGGCGTGATAGACTCCGTAGTAACGCTCTTGATAGCCGATGTATCCTCGCCAGAGTACGCCACGACCTCGTAATCGGTCAGCGGATGCAAGCCCCTGACGCACGCCGAGAACGAGCCGCCCTCGACTTTGACATCCTCAACTACGTTCCACTCCTGACTACCCTTCTCGCGATACTTGAAGCCCAAATCCGTACCACTCAAGCCCTCGCCATAGAGCCACATAATCTTACCCCACGCATCGACCCTTACCACATCAACCACTACATCGGTAGTCTTGACATACAAGTCCCAGCGCTCGGTGCGACCGTGACAGGTCACATATACATATCTTACAGAGCTGAAATCGTTGGGATCAACGCCATCAGCCCACTCGTAGGTCGAGATATCGGCAGCCGCCAGCTTGAGCGATGTCACGAGGATGTTGGAGTGGTCCTCAAAACCGACATAAGCGGTTGCGGTGCGTTTCTCTACATCCCACTCTGTTGCTCCGATCTGACCCTCAACGGTAAACTCGCGCTTTATATTCTGCGTTGCGCGAATCATCCAGGGATAATCCTGATAGAGCGACAAGGTGACATAGACAGGCGAGCGCATATCGTGACGACCGACGATATTCTTCGATGGTGTTGTGCCCTCGGTGTAGCTCACCGACTTAATCTCCACATTCTGGATATCGGTCTGCTCCTCCAGCTCGACACTTACAGTGTGTGCCGCTTCATCTATCACAGGCTCGCCAATAATTCCCTCGACATCTATCGAGGTAATCTGAAGCTCAACGACAGGATACGGCAAATCATTCTTGATGCAACCACCCATACAAAGCGCAAGCAACAAGCCTACAATCGTGAATATATATCTATTTCTCAACATCTCTACTTCCTATTCTTTTTAGCCCACAAGTGGATATTCATACCAAAGTGTATGTCGGCAAGGTTTAACCTAAAACGCAATTTCGAGATATCGCGCGTGCCCGTCTCATTGCCATCGGCATCATACTGGCGCACGTTGGTATATTTGAAACCACCCATACCAAACGACACCGTAGCACAGACATTTGGGAACATATATATCGCCAAACCTGGGTTGAACCATAACTTAACTGTGGTATTCTTCGATTTGGAGTATTTCATAGGGTCATCACCCGACTGAAACGCCATCATATTGTTGCCAAAAGCGCACGACGCCTCAATCTCACTAAAGACGCCAAAGCGACCAGCCTCGTCAATAGAGGTATAGTTACGCAGGAAGGCGCTTACCTTAAAACTATTATTCGACGCATCGACCCAAGGAATTGTGATACCGACATCGTTCTGACTGCCGAGGTTTACATCCATATTATCGACCGTACCGCCCATATAGGTGTAACCGATACGCATACCAACACAGGCATTATCCTTATAGAAATAACCGACATAAGGCGATACAGTGGTTACCGAACCCGACAGATTGATATGCTCGAGCAGTGCAAATATATCGCTGTTATCGCTCGTAAGCGTACCATATGAGGCAGTCAGACCCAATGCCCACTCGCCCTTATAGACAAAGACGTTATCGTTTATCTTACGGTCAATACGGCGCGAGGTTGGCATAAAACGATCCGAAGTGCGGAACTCCCCCTGCTTGTTTTTCTTTTGCGCTGCCACATCCATTATGCAAAGGCAGGCGAGAATGAGAACTAAAAATAATCTTTTCATACTGCTTTACATATAAAATGAGACACCTAAACCTATACTGAACAGATTGACCGAGAAATTCATAAAGCTTGCGTTTGACTTTCCCGTAGCAACCTGATTATGCACCTGCTTTGTGTGGCTGAACTGAAGTCCCATAACACCCACATTCACCTCCACAGCCATCACATTTGTAGCAAAAGCTATCACACCTGGATTGATACCCAATCCCATATCAAATGATTTGGAGAATGTTCCGCGCACGGGAGAATCAGTTGCAAACTTCGAGCGTGAAGCTCCCATCGAGAGCTGCACCTCGTTGAACAATGCAAAACGTCGATTTGCACCCAGAGGGATATACTGACGCCAGATAGCACCCGCCGAATAGGAGTGCTTCAAGGCATAATAGAAATCGGTAGAGATATGCGTTCCCGTCTCCTCGTCACCAAACGAAAGGCTGGCGCTGTCGATACGCATAAATGTGCGGTCGTAGTTGAAACGACCTCCGACAGCCATATTATCAGCTACGGCATACGCCACCATCGGACTGACCTTGACGGTGTAACCCGTAGAGTTGATATCTTCGAGCAACAGCAATTTGTATTGGTTATTATCGTGAGTCGAGTAGGATGCCGTACCTCCGAAAATCCACTGTCCCTTGGGGACAAAGACATTGCCCATCTCGACAAGACCTCGGCGCGCACGTCGCTCTTCACGGCTCTCGCGCTGGCGCTCAGTGCCATCCGACAACACCCCATCTTGCGCCACGACATTAGCCGCCGCAAGGAGCATCGCCAGCAAGATTGCTATCTTTGTTTTTTTCAATTTCATCTTCATCATCATTGTCGCAGGGAGGGCGATCAAACCCGCCCTGCGTAAGCAATCATCGGAGGGCTAGCGCTACCCTCCGAGATTAAAAAGTACTAATAGACAAACTCAAAGTCATCTACATACATATAGCTATCGGTACTACCCGCAAAGTAATCGCCATAACCTGAAGCGGCACAAGAGATTACAAGGTAGTTAGGCTTAACGTCTGTAAAGCCCTCGCCCTCACGGTAAGTGATAGGAATCTCGAGCTTTGTCCAACCGTTGTCGGCACCGCTATCGCTTGATGATATTACGCGGTTCCAAACACCATAAGCGATGACGTTACCCTCGGCTGTTGAAGCTGTTGTTGCAGGGTCGATAAAGGTGCTTGAATCGGCAGTATTTACCGAGTGCTGACCTGTCCAGTTGCACAACCAAACATAGATTGCAGCCTTATCGCTATCGCCCTTCGATACGCTACCACCAGCATAGTCGCAAGTGCCAACCCTACCTTTATACCACAGAACAAGTTTCTTTGGACGGTAGTCGAAGGTGAATGGCTGACCAAAACCGATTACACCATTTGTTCCGTTGGTCTCAAGGTATTTTCCGAAGAAGATATTACCTGCAGCGAACTTACCAATACCAGCAACACCCACAAACTGCGACTTCAGATAAGCTGAATACTTGCCCGTAGAGCCTGGGCGAACATCGGTAGAGTTAGATGTTACATTCTTACCCAGCGTAGAAGAGCCGTGATTACCAGAGTCCCAATACTGTGTGCCGATGTATGGCAACAGAGGAGAATTGCCCTGCCACTCCTCCATACCTGCGTTAGGAATCTGCACACCGTAGGTCTGGAATGTTGCGCTAACACCCTTCTGCTCGTCGTCATACACCAGATGATACTCGTATGTGCGACCGCCATCAACGCCCGTAGCAGTTGCTACATATACGTTGTCTGATGAGAGTGTAGCATCAACAACTGTCCAGTCAGAGAACAGCGTAGGAGCAACCTCGCGATAGTAAATCTTAACATTTGTGGCTGCGCTGTTGTTCACATAAGCCTTCAGCGTTGCAGTAGATGACCAAGCATCCAGCACACCCATTGAGAAGGTACCCTCACCGAAGAGCATTGCATCAACCTCGCCCTCAACGCCCTCGACGTCGATAGCTGTGATAGTAACCTTCTGGTTACCTGCTGCAACAGAGGTATAAAGCTTATCGCCAAGTGTAAGAGTCCAATTGAGATTTGAGCCCTCGGTAGTCTGTGCAACGGTGAAATAACCATCGTTGTTGCTTGCAACATCCGAAGATGTCGAATAGGTATATACCTCGTCACCAACTGTAATCTTCAATGTGGTAAGCTCTGCAATAGCCTTCACATCGTAGGTCAATGGATTCATACCAGCATATACGCGGGTTGCAGCCTCGAGCGCAGGACCTGTAATCTGTGGCTCTGGCTTGAACACGAGCAAATCGTCATACTCGTCGATGCTCTCATCAACCGTAATATCCATTGTAATATAGCCGCCCAAATCATCAGAATACTTGAACGTAATGGTGTACATAGCACCCTCCTTGAAGCCATTGGCAGGAGTGTAAAGACCTGTCTTCTCAACAGAGCTGTTCTTCGATGGCACATCACCTGTGAAATTCCAGACAAATGATGTCTGCTCCTCATCAATAATAAAGTAACCAACGGCTGTCTCTGTATAAGTAAGGCTTGCCACAGCACCGCTTGTGATGTTCTCAACACGGAAAGCATCATCAATAGCGATGATAGCCTGTGCAGAGGTCATCTTCTCCTCAACGCTCTTGTCGAACACCACCTTGATGAGTGTATTCTTTGGATGAGCCTTAACCTCCACAACCTTATCCTCGCCAGCTGCCAATGTGAACTCGGTGCTGCCGTAGTAGTAAATATCGGTGAAAGATGCTGGCGACTTAACACCACCCTCAACCGCAACAGAATAATCGCCTGCGATGAGCCACATCTTCATATCCTTAATCTCCTCATAAGTGTAAAGACGCACCAAAGTCTTCTCGCCGCTTGCCGAGTGAGAATAGATGCGGAACTTCATCATCTTGTAAGTATCCTCCGACACCGTTGCGCGGGTCTCAAATGGGAACGCAAAAGAGACTGCTCCCTTGCCCTCCTCTGCGGAGATATCCTCGCCCTTGCTGCACGACAGAGTGAGTGCAGCCAATGCGAATGTCAATATATATAGAATCTTTTTCATCGCTACTCAACAATCATATTTATCATCATACTCTTCTCAATCACATTACCATCGTTGTCGGTAAGTGTAAGTTTGAAATCAGTCTCTCCTGGTGCTACCACCAACATAGCCTTGAAGCTGGTGATATCAAATGAGATGCTTGTCTTATCCTTAACATCACCTCCCGTTGGGAAGCCAAGACCATTCAAGTTCTCTGACAACTCACCACCCTCGAGGTTCTTGCCTGGATTAACCAAGTCGAATGAATCAGGCATACCTACTGGCTGGAGCAGTGGCTGCAAAGCACCGCTAATGGTTACAACCAGGCTCTTGATACCACTCTTGGCAGTTACCAAAATCTCCATTGTTGTAGCATCGTCCTTGCTGATGTCGTAACGCTTGTCAATATCATAACCAACCCACTGTACGTTAGGATCGACAACAAGACCTGAAGTGATGTTAAGCACAACGGTTGTCGAACTGCCGTTCTTGTCGCATACGGTCATCGTGAAACTGTGAGTACCCGCATAGTTTGTGTGCAAGTCCTTCATCATAGCCGACAAATCGAACTCAAGCTCCGTCACACCAGCAACACCCGATGTTGGGAATCCCCAACCGCCGATAATCATCTTTGTGGTTGTTGCAATATCGCCCGCAAGCTCCAAACCGCCCTCTACGTCTGTACCCATTGACTTTGAAGCCTCGTTAAGGTCGCTGTTTGTTGATGTAATGCCCAACGTAAACGATGTAATCTCCGACTTTGTCTCAACGGTAAAGGCAGCGCCCTCGGTGTAGGCTCCAGCCGAGTTAAACATAGCGTCAGTGATAGTGAAAGACTGTGAAAGGTCGTGGTCTGTCCACTTGATTACAGGAGCATCAGAGTCATCAGGGATACCTGCCTCGCCCATATTAAGGGCAACCTTGGTTACGTCACAATCGACCTCCTCACCCTCAACCCAGGTGCTGACCTCAACTTTGATATATACCGTACCGCTATCGCCATTCTCCAACTTAACGGTAATCTTACGCCACTCGCCTGGCTTGGCATCGCCCACAACAGGCAGAGCCTGATCCTTGATAGCACTACCGTTGTAAGTAGTTGTCAAATAGAGAGTAAGTGGATTAACAGCCTCGTTTGGACGCAGATAGCGGAAACCACCCTCGGCATCCCACGCCATCTTGCTCACGCCATCAGACAATGTAGCATCGTCAGCCGCAGGAGTCACAGGACGACCTGTGAAAGTGTAAGAGCTTGTAGTCTTTGAGCCAAGCACCACACGTGATGTTGTAGCATCGGTGATAAGCGATGCAAGAATAGGGTCGAAACGTACAGAAACCTTCACGCTTGAGAGCTTACATACAACGCTTGCGTTTGTAACGGTCTCCTTACGCACCTCGATTACGCTCTCGCCAGCATACTCTGGAGTTGCTGACTCCTCGGGTGTTTCGGCAGAATATGCCTTAACAGTATATTTACCAATAGGCACAGCCACACCCTTACGAGATGAGTCGTAGGTAGAAGTTGTGTAGTTATTCTCACGCTCGCCATACTTGAACGATGTAACCTTCTCGCCAGCCTCGTTCCAAATCTCTACGGTGTAGGCAGCGATATCCTCCGCTGTAACGGCACGGGTTGGATCAACCTCGCCAGCAGCCGACTCATTATCAACATTTACCGACAAACCATCCTCGGCAAAGGCGATATAACCCAGCGTAGCCTGACCATTGCCATTACCACCCCAGTCGATTTTCTCTTCGTGACAAGCAACCATACCGACTGCCATAGCCACGATTAACATTAATCTTTTCATATCTTTTCGTTTTTCTTATTTTCTCGCTTTAGATTCTTACTCCTATACGGCATCATCGTTAAGCTCCTCGCCGTCGCTTACGATAATCTCCTCCAAAGGCTCGTTTGTAATCTCAATCGTAACAGCCACGTTGCCCGCTGTTGATACATCGTACTTGTAGGTGTACATTGTGCAAGGCGCCATTGTCTTTACAACATCATCAAACTCAACCACAGCGGCATCAACCGAAGCACTTGGCTTCTGCTTGGTAGCCTCACCCGAAATAGTGAGTTCCTTACCACTCTCAACGAAGATGTAAGGTGTTGAGTCGTAGTTCATCTCCCACGCATTGCCATTACCGCTTGTTACGGTAATCTTCGCGCCGTTCTCAAAGTAACTCTTGAACTTGTCGCTGAACTCAACCTTCACGATAGAGTTAGCCAACTTGGCTGGGATGGTTACGGTAACCAGCTGACGAGCGTTTACATTATACTGCACCTCACCCTTGAAGTATGGCAAATTCTCACCCTCCTCGGTTGCATCGCCCCACTCTACCATAGCATCATAAGTGCCAGCGATAAAATAGGTCTTTTTGTAATTTTCGTTATAAACATTTACACTCTCCCAAGCATCACCCGCATAACCTGTCTGTGCATCCGAACTTGTGATTGACAAGGCGAAATCGCCACCCGCAGGGATGGTCGTTCCGTCTGGCAGATTGACCTGCGCACGAGTGCCCTCTACCGAGAGCGAAGGCGCAACGCCAAAGGTGACGATACCCGTGTTGGCGGGACACACGACAAGCGCCGCATCGTCATCCGACTTTGAACAGGCAACAAACGCTGTCGCCGCCAAAGCAATTAGTAACAATTTTTTCATTTTCATAACTATTTGGTTTTTATCTTATTGTACAATTGTAACTCTGATATTATCCATATAAACATACCAAGTTCTGCTGACCCAACCATTACCTCCAAAATCGTAATCACGGCTTAATCGCCAAGATAAACGATTTGAATTTGTTATTCCGCTGAATGTGCTTGTATAATCTGTCGCACTGATATTGGTATATGAAATGCTTGAATTTGTCGCAGGGTCAATACGGGATGAAGCACCCGATATGTCATCACCACCTTGCAATGCGCCCTCGGATGCTAACGAAACACCGAAATCGAGGTAGGCATAATCATTTGAACGGTTGGCGTGGAATTTCACCTGGATATTTACGCTTTTACCATCCTTGATATTGCCCAATGCTGATGTATCCAGACGACCTCTATACTGCGCCACAGTCTCATGACGCACGCCAATTACTGCCGCACCACTATTAGCTCCAACACGCGCGCCATACCAGCCCACCAAGCCATATCTATCCAATGAAGTAGCAGTAACTACACCCGTATTCTTACTCAACTCATACTCAAAAGCGGTAACTTTAGAGAAATTCTCCTCAAACAGATAAGGAGCTGAAAGTTCGTAGCTATTTACCGTACCTGGAGCAATAGCATCGCCAAAGACGATTGGGTCAGGATTGGGGACAATAGCACTTGCCGATTCAAACTTTAGAGAGTGGTTTGCCGCGCGGAAACTGCTATCAATCAAATCGCTGAAGATTGTGTATTCGATGATATCGTTATTCGAGGCATCGGCAGCCACGTTTTTTGTTGTTGAATAGTCGGTGAAATAACCTTTCGACAATGTAAAATGGAGGTTTGTCACCTTCTCGCCCAATCTTGAGTAGTCGGGCACGGTCACCTGAATTGAGGTAAGCGTTGTTGCAACAGGGATTGACATTCTAACCTTCGACACTGCACCTGCGACCCAATTCTTCTGCGAGAATGTAGCTACACGGCGCTCGGTATAGGTTCCGTCAGCCGTCTGGAAACGGATATCCACCTCGCCCTTGTTCTCAACACCGTTGATAAATACCCAGAACTCATCGCCTGCACTCTTTGGCTCACTGAACTCTACGACAATAAGGTCGCTGGTGTTGTTTACCGCCGTAACGGCTCCCGTTGTATAATCTACGGTCAAATCGCCCGCAACAGCAAATGGGAACTTAACATATGCTTTTGTCACTTCACGACCCAAGTTATTCGAGGGGATAGTCACACGAAAAGCGTGGGTATGGTGAGTAAAAGTAAGGTCGATATCGTTGATATATTTGCTGTCGGCAGGGTCATAGACAGCACCCGAAGTACCGCCAGAGCACAATTTGAGTTCCGAGATTGAGCTGCTGCGGGCAGTCATAAAGTCAGGAGCATCCTGATACTCGCCCGTCTGCACCGAAGGGATGTTGATGGTGGCTGTTGTGCCTGAAATAGTTACACCCTTCACAGGACTAATGGCGTAGCACCTGCCATCCGCCATAGTCTCCAGCTGCGAGAGCACATCAGCCTCGGTCGTAGAGTCAAATTTCGCCTTGAAGTATGCCTGTGTTCCTACTGAAGACTTGTCAGTAAGCGCCGCCCAGAAAGAGGCGGTCTTTGAGAATATTTGATTCGCACCATCATACGCCAGCAGCGTAATACGGTCACCTCGCTGCCATTTAAGGTCGAGGTTTGCATCCACCGTAGCACGTGTTGTAGGAATACCCAAACGCAACTCAGTAGTACCCGCCTCGACAACATCGAGTGAAGGCTGCGAAGGTTTTTCCATCTCATATATATCATCACTAACACACGAAGATACTACCAAAGGTAGTAACAGCATTAGCAATCTTATAATAAAATTCATTTTTTATCCCTGTTTTGTATATATACGCCTGCAAAAATAACGCAATCGAATTTTATGGGAAAACTTTTTCAACGAATGAGTGTTTTTTTATCACGAATAACACCCTAAAAAACAAGTGGCGGGAGATTTTCTTCTTCGAAAAACCTCCCACCAAAAATTCTTTATTGACAGTATTACAACGCAATCTTAAAGATACACTTCTTGACGTGACCCTTGCCGAGCATTGGGGCGTGACCATCCTCAGGGAAGAGGATTGAGAACTGACCCTTCTTTACGCTGTAAAAACATTGTGGCACATCGGTAAAGAACTGCACATCTTTCTCCACGTCGAACTCTGCTTCTGGCTTCACACAATCTACATTCTCACTCCAGCCGAAAATCTCATCGGGACCCTCAAGCAAAAGCTGAATATCGATATATTTGCGGTGCAACTCAAGGCGAGCCTCGCTCTCGGGACGCAAATCGAGCTCCTGAACATTCACAAAGATATTATCGCCGTCGATATCGTGACGACCACACTCCATAGCTGCCAAATTGTGGCTTGCGATGTAATCAAAAACCGTCTTAAAACGGGGGTGCAGCGAGTAGTATTGAGCTGCGTTTTTCAGTGAATCAAGTATCATAATATTTGGGGTTAATAATCTATTTTGTGTATAACAACCGCGCCATAACGGGATAGTGGTCAGAGAAGGTCACTTCATTGTTAATCAACACACTATCACCCTCTGCCGCAGCCAACGTCGCGCTGTCAAGTCGCTCTCTCACGCCTTCACCAATGAGCTGACGCTGATTGCCATAACGGCGCACGACAATGGTGTCACCCTGACGTGTACGCTGCGTCTCCCAGCCCCACGAATCAATCACCTCATACGATAGCACCTCGAACTCCTTTGAGCAGAGGATATAATCTATTCGCAGCATATCGTAGAAGCCACGATACGAATGGGCATAACCACGACCCTGCTCACGATATGTATCACGCAGACGGCGCGACATTTTGCGATAGGTGAACGATACGGGCGTGTCGTTAAAATCGGCACATACAATAACAGGATATGGCGAAGCATTGATTATCTGCTTGATAGTATCAACCTGCGAGGCACGTAACTTATTGTTCTCGGTTAAACGCGTAAGCATACTACGCAACTGCTCCTCCGACTCCTCATCGTCTATATACTCGTTATTTTCGATATAATTCTTATCAGCCTTGCGTATTGTGGTGGAGTGAAGATGCAGATTAAAGACACGGATAGTGTCATCACGCACCACCAAATCTGCCCAAAGATAATTCTTTTGTTTATCAATACGCTCGGCATTGATTATCGGATAACGGCTATATATGGCAGGACTTAAGTTGTTGCGATTTAACGACTTGGGAAGTCCATTCATATTCTTGAGCAAGGTATCCATCGCATCCTTGAAGCCAAACTCCTGAAAACAGAGAATATCGGGATTGATACTCCGAATCATCGCAGCCATAGAGTCGATATTACGCTTGCCATTGTCGTCAATAAAACTTCTGACGTTATAGGTCATAACCTTCATCGCCTGACGGTCATACTTGGGCTCGGCATATGTGCGACGCAACTCCATACTATAGAAGGTCGATACATTAAAGAGACCAAACAGCGAGATAAGTATCATCGGCACAGCAACCCACAGACGCCAACGCATAATCCAATAGAGCGTCATCAACGCCTGCGCTGCATAGACGAATGGAGCAACGATTCCAAGCGTGGTCAATTCGCCCCACACACGAGGGTCAAGACGCGGCACAAAGAGCGTCAGCACAAAGAGCACCACCACCGCCACAGTAAGCACAAAAAAGAGCACATCGGCAATGATTCCCACCACCGAGCGATGCTTACGACGTGCATCCGAGGAGTATGTCGTGCGATAAAATTCACTCATAACCTAAAAATATATCTCTCGCTTCCAACGCCACCAATAGAGCAGAGCCAAGCCCCACAACATACCACCCAAATGGGCAAAATGGGCAACTCCTGCCTGATAGCCCGACAAACCAAAGAAGAGCTCGAGCAGACCATATATCAGAACAAACCACTTCGCCTTCATTGCGATAGGTGGGAATATCAGCATAATGACATTGTTTGGGTGCAACACACCAAAAGCGAGCAGCAGTCCAAACACAGCTCCCGATGCTCCAACGGTAGGTATAGCCAACAGTCGCATAGCACTACCAATACCATTTGCCTCCACTGCGTGCATATACTCGGCATAACCAACACCCAACTGCAACAGCGCAGCGCCTATGCCGCATACCATATAGTAGGAGAAGAAGCGTTTCGAACCGAGCTCCATCTCCAACTGACGACCAAACATCCACAAAGCGAACATATTGAAGAACAGGTGCGACACTCCGCCGTGCAGGAACATATAGGTAAATACCTGATAACTATGGAAAAGCGGACTCTCGACATTAAACAGCGCAAAACGCTCGATGATATCATCACCAAACGGCAGGAGCGTAGTCGCCAACAGAGCCACGCAGTTGGCTATTATCAAATTCTTGACAACAGGTGGGGTTATATTTCTTTGTACGTACATTTCTAATTAAGTTTTGACTTTATTTCATCTATCGTAAGCTCTGCCATAATCGGCTTGCCCGATGGCGAGAAGCTGTAATTCTCACACTCACACAATCTGCCAAGCATATCTTGCGCCTCCTCGCGTGATGGACGCTGAATCTGGCGCGAGCCCTTGACAGCCATCACGCGCGCCATATCCTCCTTCATCCTGCTCTGGGCATCGGCATCTGCCTCCACCTCGCGCAACAATTCATACATCAGACCATCCGCCTGCTCTGCCGCTACGTTGGCAGGAACACCCTCAAGCAATACCCTACCATCGCCCATAAGCTGCATGTCGAAACCCAGCGCGGCAAACTCAACCTCGTGTTGTGAAAGCAGGGCGTAATCATCTTCAGATAGTATCAACTCCTCGGCAAAGAGCAGTCGTTGCGAAGCACAACTGCCACTCTTGAGCATTGCCATATATCCATCATACAACAATCGCTCCTTCACGCGGCGCAGGTCTATTATCATACTACGTCCCTCGCTCATAGCTACCACATATCCACCCGCGAGTGGCATCACATCGGAGAAACATATCTGCTGACCCACAGGCAACTGCTGCTGCACGGGAGCAGCTGGAGCAAACTCCAGAGTACTCTCCTCGTCATCGACCAATGCGCTCAAATCAATGCCGCCCGATGGCGTTGTTGTCGTGAAATCCCTGAACGAAGGCTCCTCTGTCGAGTGTGGCTCGGCATCCAGGTCAAAATCGTTACTACCCCACACCACATCCTGCAAACGTGTTCCGCCCATCGCCGAGAAATTCTGCTTTGGGGTCGGATTAGAAACCCTGCCACCGCCCGATGCTCGCATCATAGCAGCCGAAAAGTCACCCATTGGTGCAGGCTCGGCATCACCTCCTACATCTGATATATAATCCTCTCTAAATGGGTTATAATCGGCATTATCCGTAACCTTGGGCTCGGTATAAACCACCTCGTCGTCACTCATCACGGGGATATCCACCGCAGCGCGTTCAAACTCCATCATTCCCACGCTACCACTCTTGGCAAGTGTACTACGCACCGCCGCGCTGACAATCTGGTTAAGGTCATCAGCATCAGCAAAACGCACCTCGGTTTTATGTGGCGACACATTCACATCCACTCTGTCGGGCTCGACCGTCAAGTAGAGGAAATACGAAGGCGAGCAGTTATCGGGAATAAGTTTCTCGTAAGACTTCATTATGGCGCGATAAATCTGTGGTGAACGGAAATAACGACCATTGACAAAGAGGTACTGCTCGGCATTCTTCTGCTTTGCCGCCGAAGGACGACCCACATAACCCTTAATCTTGACGATGGAGTTATCGACATCCACCGCCAGAAGATTTGTCTTGATATGCTTGCCAACGACCTCGATAATTCGCTCCAAAAGCGTTCCCGACTGAAGCGTAATGATAGGCATATCGTTGGACATCAACTCGCACCTAACCTGCGGATTACAGAGCGCCACCTGACGGAATACGCGCTTAATCTCGGTGACCATCTTGGTGCGGTCGCCGTTGAACTTACGGCGTGCTGGAGCTGTGTAGAACAAGTTACGCACGAAGAATTGAGAGCCAACAGGGCACATTGTGGGACTCTGCGACACAAATTCGCCACCATTGACGATTGTCACCGTACCCACTTCGTCATCCTTTTGTCGCGTGCGAAGCTCCACCTGCGCCACTGCGGCGATGGATGCCAGCGCCTCACCACGAAAGCCGAAGGTCTGCAAACGATAGACATCATCAAAATTGCGAATCTTGCTCGTTGCGTGACGGTCAAATGCCATACGGGCGTCGATAGGCGACATTCCGCATCCGTCGTCCACAATCTGGATAAGCTCCAGACCTGCCTGACGGAAGTTCACAGTCACCGACCTCGCTCCCGCATCGATTGCATTCTCCATCATCTCCTTCACAACCGACGAAGGGTTATCCACCACCTCGCCCGCTGCAATCTGATTGGCTACAATTTCGGGTAATAGTCGTATCTTATTCTCTTTCTCCATATTTTGTTTGGGGGTTAGTATTGCCTACTCGACAATCTCTATCTCGTCACCCTCCTCATAATCGTTGGGAACAATAATAAGCGGTGCGTAAGGGTCGAACTCCTCCACCTCCTGCTGTTGCTGCTCAAACTTTTTGTTCGTGGCAGAATCTGTTGTCGCCATCTCGAAGATAGCACCCAGACGTGGCACAAGGATATATATAAGTGCGGCAAGCAACATCAGCGCCACCACCATTGTCCACATCTTCATCGTCTTCTCGGCACCACCCTTCTTCGCCACCTGCGCTCGCTTCAAGTCGCGTGCCTCACGCTTGGCACGAATATACTTACCTGGTGTGTACTCGCTATCATCATCCAGTCGCTCGCCTCGCAACTCTGCACGACGCTGCTCACGAGCCTCCTTCGCAGGGTCATAATAGCGTGGTGTGTAGTTGAAGCTGTTGGCGTGACGCTTATAAGGTGAAAACCATCCCATATCGCTTGATATTATCTATTATCTAAAAAAGTTCTTCATTCGCTCGAAGATATTCTGGCTCTCAACACTCTCTGCACGCTTGAAGTGAGGCTGCTCCGAAAGTTTCTCAACCAACTTGCGCTCCTCGCTATTGAGTGTGTCGGGGATTGTAATATCCACCACAATCAGAATATCACCCCTACCATAACCATTCACTTCGGGCAGACCCTTGCCGCGCAGACGTAACACCTTGCCAGCGTGTGTACCAGGGGCAATCTTAATCTTGGCACGTCCATCGATGGTAGGCACCTCAACCTCGCCACCAAGGATACAAGTTGTAACGGGCAGATTGAGATTGTGAATAAGGTCGTTACCATCACGCACCAGCTCTGGATTGTGCTCCTCCTCGATTACCACCAACAGGTCGCCATTCACGCCGCCGTGACGCGCTGCGTTACCCTTGCCAGATACGGTAACTGCCATACCCTCGCCAACACCTGCTGGAATCTTAATCTCAACAACCTCATCTCCACGCACAGCGCCCTCACCCGAACACTTGTCGCACTTGGCTGTGATAACCTTGCCCTCGCCGTTGCAGGTAGGACAGACGCCTTGAGTCTGCATACGACCAAAGAAGGTATTCTCGACACGTGTCACATAGCCTGAGCCGTTACAAGTCGAGCAAGTTGAGTATGATGAAGAGTCCTTGGCTCCCGTACCACCGCACTTGTCGCACGCTACGGTCTTGTTAATCTTGAGTTTCTTGGTTGTGCCGTTGGCAATCTCCGAGAGCGTGAGCTTCACCTTAACACGGATGTCGCTACCACGATTTACTCGTCTGCCACCGCCACCACGCGATGAGAAGCCGCCAAAGTGACCTCCGAATATATCTCCAAACTGAGAGAAGATATCCTCCATAGAGAAACCTCCGAAGCCACCGCCAAAGCCGCCGCCACCTGCTGCACCACTCATGCCTGCGTGACCAAACTGGTCGTAACGGGCACGCTTGTCGGGGTTAGACAACACGTCGTAAGCCTCCGCCGCCTCCTTGAACTTCTCCTCGGCCTCCTTATCGCCTGGGTTCTTGTCAGGGTGGTACTTGATGGCTGCCTTACGGTATGCCTTCTTTATCTCATCGGCATTGGCGTTCTTCTCAACGCCTAACACCTCGTAATAATCCCTTTTCTCTGCCATAGTTAATCGATTTTAAGGCTACTCGCCAACCACAACCTTTGCATAACGCAAAACCTTCTCGCCCAGCATATAACCACGCTGCACGACATCTATAACCTTGCCCTTCTTCTCATCGCCTGCGGCAAAACGAGCCACCGCTTCGTGGAAATCGGGGTCAAACTCCTTGTCCAGAGCCTCAATCTCGGTTACATTCTTCTGGCGCAACGCCTCCTCGAACTTCTGCAACACGAGCTTCTCGCCCTCACGCAAAGCTGCGATATCCTCGCTCTTTTCGGAAGCTGCCACTGCGCGGTACATATCGTCAAGCACCGACAACATAGACTTAATCACGTCAGAGCCGCCACTTGCAACCAAATCCATCTTCTCTCGCAAGGTGCGCTTGCGGTAGTTGTCAAACTCCGCCTGAAGACGCATATATTTATCTCGCCAAACGGCTATAATCTCCTCTGCAGAAGGCTCTGCCGCCTCCTCTGACTGCTCTGCCTCATCCTCTGCCATTGTGGCAGTAGCCTGCTGCTCGTCATCTGCCACATTGGCACACGGAGTACCTTCGCACGATGGAGAACCATCGGCATCGTTAAAAGTCTTTTCCTCTTTAACCTCTTGATCCTTAACCTTTTCGTTTGTCATATCTTTATCTGTTTTCATATTTTCTATTATATATAGCGCAAATTATATGCCCAACACTACCCTATTATAAATATTGTAGGACGTTTGGCAATATCTGGCACACCCGTCTTGCGCCACTGGGCGATTGTACGGGTCACGATAAACTCCTCGGGCGAGGTGATATCACACGCAACTGTCAGGCAACAATCCGCACCACACACCTGCAACATCTGCTCCATCAACTTCACGTTGCGGTAAGGAGCCTCGATAAATATCTGCGACTGCTGCTCCTGCTGCGCTCGGCGCTCCAACTGCTTCAACGCCTTTGCTCGCTCGGGCGGCTTCACGGGCAGATAACCGTTAAAAGCGAAGGACTGACCATTGAGTCCCGATGCCATCATAGCAAGCAGGATTGACGAGGGACCCACCAGCGGCACAACCCTAATACCCTTGCGGTGGCACGCCTCCACAACCAATGCCCCTGGGTCAGCCACACCTGGTACACCCGCCTCGGAGATAACGCCCGCCGAGCGACCCTCGACGATAGGTTTTACCATCTGCTCTACCGCAGCACCCGCCACCGTATGTTCGTTAAGCTCAACGAACTCCAGCTCCTCAATGCGTCGGGCAATCTTCGCCTTCGAGAGAAAGCGTCGTGCCGAGCGGATATTCTCAACAATGAAGTAATCCAAACTATCAATCACACGTCGATTAGCCTCGGGCGTAACATCATAGACCTCTGTCGAGTCCGAAATCGGACACGGAATCATATATAATACTCCTGCCATTATTCTCTTACATATATTCGTTTCACGCGCGCCGACACCGAGGTCAGTATCTCATAAGAGATTGTACCCAGCTCGCGCGCCATATCTTCGGGAGTATTGCCCGCAACGGATGAAAAGACACTCACCTGGTCACCCTCCTGCACGCCTTCGATATCGGTAACGTCAATCATACAGCTATCCATACATATTCTGCCAACGGTAGGTGCCACCTTCCCCTTAACGAGCATTGACCAGCGTCCGCCACCGAGATGACGATCCAAGCCATCGGCATAACCTATCGGAATTGTCGCAATCAAGCTATCTCGCTCAAGCACCTGACTACGACCATAGCCTATCGCCTCGCCCGCCTTACGCCAACGCATCTGCACGATACGGGTCTTGAGCGCCGCTACGGGATGGAGCTCGTCATTGTGCTGATAACCATAACCATACAAACCCAAACCCAAACGACACATATCAAAGTGTGCCTCTGCAAAACGCTCGATAGCCGCCGAATTGGCTGTGTGGCGGATAATCTCATAAGGCAGAGCCTTTGCAATACGGCTGCTCATTGCATCAAAGCGCGCTATCTGCTCGCGCGTGAAGTCATCCTGCGCAGGGTCGTCAGCGCACGAGAGATGAGCAAACACGGTTGCCACCTTCACGCTGCGGTTACCCTTTAGACGAGTGATTAGTTCATCCACCTCCTGTTCAACAAATCCCAGACGGTGCATACCCGTATCAAGCTTGATATGCACAGGATAGCCGTGCGCGCCATAACGCTCCACGCTACGCTGAAAATCAACAAGCGAGAGGAAGCTATATATCTCTGGCTCAAGTCGGTAACTTATCATCTTATCGAAACTGCCAGCATCGGCATTCAGCACCACGATAGGCATTGTGATACCCTTCTCGCGCAGCGTGATACCCTCATCAGCAAACGCCACAGCCAGATAATTCACGCCCAAACGCTGCATCAACTGCGCCACCTCAACATCGCCTGCGCCATAGCTATGCGCCTTAACCATCGCAACCAAACGGTGGTTCATAGGCAGGAACTTACGGAAATAACCCACATTATGAGTCATAGCATCGAGGTTTACCTCCAGCACCGTCGTATGGCTCTTGCGCTCCAGATGGTGACAAATGCGTTCAAACTGATGACGGCGATTACCCTTCAAAAGGATTGTTCTGCCCTCAATATCCTCCTGCTTCAGACCTCGCATCAACTCCTCGGTCGAAGGATAGAACTCACTCCCTCGCGCAAACAACTTTGCGTAGGCTGAAATCTTCTCGCCCACACCTATAAACTTATTTACACGCGCATTCCTGACAAGTTCAGCCACTCGAGCATAAAGCTCTTCGTCGCTCATTCCGCTTTGCAGAATATCCGACACGATTGCCGTAGTCTTTGCACCCAGCGCTACACTTCGCAACGTATCAAGAGCCATTGCGAGAGAATTTATATCAGAGTTATAACTGTCGTTTATCAGCGTCGAGCCTGCCTCACCCTCCTTAACCTCCAGACGCATAGCCATATCGGTCGCGGGCAGGGTCACATTATCATACCCCAGCCAATGACACAGACACTTAACTATCTGTGCGTTAGCCAGCTTCGCCTCATTAAACGCATCAACCTCCTCTGCCTCATATAGCGCAGCATCGACAGCACAAAAATCATATTTTGACGTTGCCAGCACCGCCGACAACTCAACATAATCGGTATGGAATATCAAGGTCTTGGCACGCTCTGCCAGAATGAGTTTTTCTTTTACCTTCTGCTCAACGCTCTCGAAATTCGCCTGATGAGCATCACCAATGGAGGTCACAACAGCGATGTCGGGTCGTATCATACACTCCAGACGCGCCATCTCACCTGGCTCGGAGATACCCGCCTCGATGAGTGCCACCTCCTCATCGCCGTCAATCATCAGCAGCGACAAAGCCACACCCAACTGCGAGTTGTAACTCATCGGCGAGGCAAAGAACTTCACACTCTGCGGCAATGCGCGCGCTACCCACTCCTTCACAACAGTCTTACCGTTGGAGCCTGTGATGCCCACAACAATACCCTTGAATTGGCTACGATGATATGCTGCCAACGCCTGCAACGCCTGCAACGAGTTCTTGACAATGACATATCCAGCGCTCTCCTGGCATGTGTAATCTGCACCACGCTCGACCATAAAGGCTCTCACGCCACAGCTATACATATCGTCTATGAAGTTGTGCGAATTATGATTTGCCCCCCTCATAGCGACAAACATTGCACCCTCGCCAAAGGCGCAGCTACGAGAATCGGTCACGACATCGCGCACCTCGACATCACAGCCGACGTGCTCACCACCACACACTTGTGCTATAAAGGAGAGTTTGTATCTCATCTCTTAATCGTTTTTGAATCTCACAACAGTAATTCCTGCACCACCGCGATCGGCGTGCTCATCCTTTGCCGACTCCACTTCGGGGATGGTACGCAGATAACGACGTATCTCCTGCTGAAGTGCGCCCGTACCCTTTCCGTGAAGGATTGTCACGCCTCCAACACCCACCATCAGAGCATCATCGACCAAATCCTGCACCACCTCCAATGCCTCTGCGGCACGCATACCTCGCACATCGACACTATCGCGGAAGTTGAGCTTGCGCGAAGATATATCAACCGAAAGCACCGTGCGCGCCTGCGTAGGGCGGATAGATTTCTTATACTCGGCATTTGACACCACGATAAGTTTCTCCTTCTCAACCATCGTAAGTATCTGACCAAATGCCACCTGTGCCTTCTTGCCCTTGATACTCTGCACAACACCCAACACCTCCTGACCCTCAATCTTAACCTTCGAGCCAACCTCGATAGGCTTGGGTGCAGGGACAGCTAACTTTGGCTCGGCAGGGGCACTGCCCTGACGCTTCTTGTTCTCCTCACGACGAGCCTTGCGACGCATCAGCTTCTCCATCTCCTGCTCCACCTTCTCGCTGTCGAACATCGACTCGCTCTCATTCACTGTCTCCTTGAAATCATCCAGTTCGCGACGTGCCAGACGCGTCAACTCCTTCTCCGCCTGTGCCTCCTTTATGGTACGGATGGTGTTCTCAATCTGGCGGTTGGCATCGGCAATAAGACGTTGCGCCTCCTCCTTCGCCTTCGATATAATCTCCTTGCGCTCCTCCTTGATGCGGGCGAGTTGCTGCTCATAGCTTGACTCCAGCTCCTCCACCTTGCGGTCTGTCTGGCGTATTCGGTCACGCTTTTGCGACCAATAACGGCGGTCACGAGCAATCTCGCGCAACTGACGCTCAAGGTTAATATGGTCGCTACCCGCCTTATCACTCGCCACCTTGATAATATCCTCTGGCAGCCCAATCTTGCGGGCAATCTCAATAGCAAACGAGCTTCCAGGCTTACCCTGCTCCAGCTTAAACAGCGGGCGTATGTTCTGCACATCGAACATCATCGCACCATTGGCAATGCCCTCGGTGCCCGTTGCATAATATTTAATGTTCGAGTAGTGGGTTGTAATCACACCATAGCACCCCTTCTCAAGCAGACGCTCCAGAATAGCCTCGGCAATAGCTCCACCGATTACAGGCTCTGTACCCGAACCAAACTCATCAATCAAAACGAGTGTTCGCGCCGATGCCGCCTGCAACATGCTCTTCA
Organism: Rikenellaceae bacterium; assembly: GCA_015059905.1. Taxonomy (GTDB): domain Bacteria; phylum Bacteroidota; class Bacteroidia; order Bacteroidales; family Rikenellaceae; genus Alistipes. The sequence goes on along the minus strand of SUZN01000001.1, from coordinate 283,118 downwards.
TATTCATCAGATGCGACGAGTAGGTCGAAAGGTCGTTATCCATCGATTGCTCATCGCCTATATCAATACATATACTCTCAAAAACAGGCAACTCACTCATCTCACCTGCCGTCACGGGGAAACCACACTGGAACATATACTGCACTATACCCGTAGTCTTCAGACAGACAGACTTTCCACCCGCATTAGGACCCGAGATAACTAATATATGCTTCTCCTTATCGAGCTGCATATCCAGCGGCACAAGCTCCTTCTTCTCACGCTTGAGCGTCTGCGCCAACAGCGGATGAAAGGCGTGACGCAACACCATACGGTCATCATCCGACACAATAGGCTTACCCGCCCCATTCTCTATCGCCCAGCGCGCCTTTGCCCTCACGGCATCCATCTCGGCAAGGTACTCCCCTGCGGCAGATATAGGCTCTGCATCGGGGCGCAACTCCTGGGTAAACTCGGTCAAGATACGCACAATCTCGCGGCGCTCGGCATACTCCAACTCTTTGAGTTGGTTGTTCAGCTCCACAACCTCAACAGGCTCGATGTAAAATGTGCGACCCGTAGCCGACTCATCGTGAATAAAACCGTTGAGCTTGCGCTTGTTAGCCGCCGAAACGGGAATTACAGCACGTCCGTCACGGATTGAAATCATTGCCTCGGCATCCACCACGCCCGCACGTTTGGCATTATTCAGCACCTGCTGCAAACGCTTCGACACCTGCCCCTCGTGCTCGCGTATGGCACGACGCAGAGTGAGCAGTTCGTGCGATGCTCCGTCACGAATAGCGCCTTCATCGTCAATGAGTTGATTTATGCGACGAATGATATCGGGGAAGACGCAAACACTCTCGCTGCGCTTACGCAGACGCGGATACTGTTCCTGCTTGCGGCTTGTAATAAAGCCCACCATATTGCCCACAGCGGTCAATGCCTGGCGCAACACAGCAAGCTCCTCGACAGTAAGGAACGCACCCTCAACGCCTATCTTCGACAGCACGCCCTCCAGGTCGGGGAACTCATCGCGCGGTGCATCGGGCTCAAGCATAATGATAACACGCATCTCGTCAGTAATATCCTGACGAAATTCGATATCACTACGCCGCGTAGAGAAACGCTCCGCGCTGATAATCTCGCGCGCCGCCTGTGTACTACACAACGCCACCACCTGCTCACGCAGTCGGTCGAAGCCTATCTTCTGCTCAAAATTTGACGGATATATCATCGCCTACACTTTATTGAGCCTTTTTTGCAGCCTTCTCTGCCTCTTCAGCAGCCTTCTCAGCAGCCTCCGTAGCACGCTTTATAGCCTTCTTCTCGGCTTTTGCCTTTGCCTTTTCAACTTTCTTATATGGGTCGCTGCCAAATACCGACACGTTGATGTAACGGTGAGGATTCTCCTTCAAATCAGCCAACAGCACCGAGAGGTTGTCGCTCGCCTGTGTGAGGTTATCGTAAAGCTCATCATCACGCAAGAGCTTGCCCACACTGCCATCCTCACTGTTTACCGACTCAAGCACCGTATTGAGCTGTGCCACTGCACCCTCAACCTCGGCAATCAAATCCGAAGCAGCCAACTTTGTCGAGAATGTATTCATATTGCCAACGATAGCATCAATCTCCTCGGTGTTATCACCCAGACTCTTCGAGAACTTGCTCAACGATGCGAGTGCCTCCTCCAAATGCTCACGCTCCTTGGCAAGCATTGCGTTCACATTACCCGTAACGCCATCTACGTTTGAAACGATGCTTGTAATGCTCTCTGTATTCTTTGCCATCAAAGAGTTGATACCCTCAAGCGTTTGCGTGAGATTATCCATAATTGTTGTAACCTTCTCCAGCAAACCACCCATTTCCGAGCTTGCCATCTCCATCAAATCGACACTTAACTCGGTCTGAAGAGTGCCATCATCGGGCAAAATCTCCGACGACGAGCCATAGATAATCTCCACAGCCTTGCCACCCATCAAACCATTGTTGAAAATCTTTGCCTTGGAATCAACAGGCAACTTATAACGCTTATCAACCTCCAGCGTAAGCTCAACACCCCTCGTTGGGTCCTCGTTGAGTGCAATCTTCGTAACGGAGCCAACCTTCACACCATAGAGCATAACCTGCGATGCCTCCTGAAGGCCACCAACCTGCTCGTAATAAGCGTAATATGTATTGGAGTTACCAAACAAATCTGCTCCTTTGAGGACACGAATAACGCCCCAGCCAATGAGCAACATCAAAACTGCAAATAAACCTACTTTAACCTCTTTTTTCATATCTTTTCTATTTTATTTTCTATTTTACAATCTTGCCATCGTCATAATGAACGACAAAAGCCCCCGAAAAAGTACGCCTTAATGTAGCCAAATTTCGTTGTGCTTCGGCACGAGTCGAGTACGAACCATAGCAATATTTATATTTCAGCGCACCAGCACCGATATAACACTTCACCTTGCCGCGATAGCTTTTGAACTGCGTATCGTTGAGCGATATCTGCTTGTTTGACGCAAGCACCTGAATGGTATAGCCCTCTTCATCTGCTGCATCCGCCACCTCTGGTTTTTGTTCAACCTCCTTCTTGGGCTGCGCTGGTTGTGGAGCAACCTTTGTTGCACCCTTTGTCACAGGCTTTTCCACCTTTGGCGCCTCCTCTTGAGTCTTTGTTGGAGTCTCCTTCTGCTCCTCGACTTTAGGCGTCTGCACCTCGTTCTGGGGCACTGTGCTCACCACACCAGTCATACGGTTTATGTGAGCGACATACTCCTTCACCGCATTACACAACATTCGGGCGAGCTCCTGTTGACCCTTCTCGGAATTCATATACGCCAGCTCGCGGGCGTTCGACATAAATCCTATCTCGGTCAATACGCTTGGCATATCGGTTGCGTACAACACCTTCAGCAGCTGACGATTAACACGTCTTGCATTGCGTCCACCCTTGGCATAGTGTGACTGCATAATTCGCGCCATCATCTCACTATATTCGCCGTAAGTAAATTGCAGATTCTGAATATAGGCTCTCACCATCGCCGCAGTATTCTCATCCGACATATCAATCAACTCATCCTTATTGTTGTTGTATAATACACTCTCATTGTAACGTGTCTCCTTCTCGCTCTCACCCATAATGATGGTCTCTGCGCCGTGCACCGACGTAGCCTTTGGCGCAGCATTTGCGTGGATTGAGATAAAGAAATCGCCTCCCGCCTTGTTGGCTATGTTGGCTCTCGCCGTAAGGTCATCGTTCAGAGTCTTACCCAGTGCTATGTCGGTTTTACGCGTATATACGACTTTCACATCTGGCAACTCCTTCTCGATAAGCGCGCCCAACTTAAGCGCCACCTTCAGGTTCAAATCCTTCTCCTTCACCTTGCCATAAATCGCACCAGGGAAAGCACCTCCGTGTCCTGCATCTATGACAATTACACCCACACCCGCTGCACTATTTTGAGCATAGGCAACCGACCCCAGTATGATGGCGGCAAAAAAAGCGAGCAAAATCCTAACTTTATGTTTCATAAAAACTCTCAAAATATTAGCGAGAATCCATAAAAAACGCTATATTTGTCGGTTAAAACTCCTCATCTATCAGCATTTAAGGTGGTAGTTTGGGTGTTTTTGCCGACGTGTCGGCAAAGTTACAAAAAATTATTGATATTTTGGGCAAAATTAGAATTAAATATATCCTTTCAGTAGCAGTATTACTGCTATTTGTGCAGATTGTATTCTCTTCTGCACTCTACAACCGTGATGTCGTCAAACATTTAGCGACATCGGAGTTTATGCAGGACACCACCAAGGCGCGCTCGTCGGCTCGCCGCGAGTCAAGGCGTGAGGCAAGACGCGACACGACACGCACCTCAACGGTTGTAATCAATCCAGACAGCATACTCGCCGCAGCTGCCGACACGGTAGCACATCGCCAGCGCACATCGGGCAAGGGCTCGGGCATAAACGAGGTGATTACAGGTAAGGCGACCGACTCGCTCCACTACGACCTGCGTAACAACAAGGTATATCTCTACGAAAAGGGTACGGTAAGCTATGACGATATGTCGCTTTCGGCAGACTTTATGAACATCGACCTTGACAACAAAGAGATTTACGCCTACGGCAAGAGCGACACGGTAAACAACGAGGTGGTTGTGACTCGCCCCGAATTCACACAAGGCGGTAGCACACTCCATATGGACACCATCAAGTACAACATCGAGACCCAGCGTGCCAAGATTAAAAATATCGCCACACAACAGGGCGACGGCTGGCTGGTGGGTCAGGCGGTGAAGAAGATGGAGGATAACACCATCAACATCGGTGATGGTATGTACACTACCTGCGACCAGACCGAAGCGCCCCACTTCTACTATTGGATGTCCAAAGCGAAGGTCAAGACAGGCAAGAACGGTAAGGTTATTATGGGTCCTGGTCACCTGGTGATTGAGGATGTTCACATCCCATTCCTGGGTCTGCCAGAGGGTTTCTTCCCATTGAGTTCTGGTCCCAAATCGGGTATTCTGATGCCATCATATGGCGAGGAGGCTCGACGTGGTTTCTTTATGCGTGGTTTGGGTTACTACTTCACGCTCAACCAATTTATGGACCTCACGCTTACGGGAGGTTTCTACACATTGGGCTCGTGGGAGGCACAGGCTACATCGCGCTACATCAAGCGATACAAATACTCTGGTAACCTCAACTTCAACTACGCAAGCATCCGCACTGGCGACAAGGGCGACCCCGACTTCATCAAGCAGAACACATTCCGTCTGCAATGGACTCACAGCCAGGACCCCAAAGCAAACCCTGGTTCTACATTCTCGGCTTCGGTGAACTTATCTTCAAGCGGATATAGCCGTTACTCGGCAACCTCTCTGAACGATATGCTTGCCACACAGACCAACTCCTCTATCTCATATTCGAAGAATTGGGCGGGAACACCATTCTCACTCTCGATGAATATGGCGGTGTCGCAGAACTCGCAGACAAAGGCTATCTCGGCAACACTGCCAAACATATCGTTCAACGTATCGAAATTCTTCCCATTCAAGCGAAAGTTGAAGATGGGTACAGACCGTTGGTATGAGAAGATTTCGGTGGGTTTCTCGACAAAGATGACCAACTCAATCCAGGGAACCGAGAGCGATATCTTCAAGCGCAAGACCTTCGACAATATGCGTAACGGTATCCAGCACACGATACCTATTCAGGCATCATTTACTCTGTTCAACCACCTGAACATCACACCAAACGCCAACTACACCGAGCGCTGGTACTTCAAAAAGACCGAGCAGAAGTGGAATCCTGAGACAAATAAAGTGGAGAAGTTAGACCCACAATATGGTTTCTATCGTCTGTATAACTACAACGCGGGCGTATCGCTCTCAACAACCCTCTACGGTATGTGGCAGGTAAAGGAGAAGTACAAGTCGTTTAAGTTGCAGGCGTTGCGCCACACCATAAACCCATCTATCAACTTCTCTTATATGCCAAACTTCGGCAACCAGAAATATGGTTATTACCAAACTATCCAGAGCGACTCAACGGGTCGAACAATGACCTATTCGCCCTTTAGTGACAACGCCTATGGCACACCATCGTCGGGTCAGAATATGTCGATGTCGTTCAGTCTCTCACAGAGCCTTGAGATGAAGGTATTGAGCAAGCGTGATACATCAGGCGTGAAGAAAGTAAAACTTATTGATGACCTCTCAATCAGCGGTTCGTATAACTTCCTCGCTGACTCAATGAAGCTCTCGACGCTCTCTATCGGATTGCGCTCTTCTATTTCGAAGAAGTTTGGTATCAATCTGCGTGCAACACTCGACCCCTATGAGGTGACTCCAGAGGGTAGAAGATACAACAAACTTACCTGGCGACGTGGTAACCTGGGTCGAATTATGAATACAGGCTGGAGTTTCGGCTACTCATTTAAGTCGCGTGATTCGGCTACACCAGCCATCAACGACATCAATAGTATTCCGCCCGAGTATATGAATCCATTCTATGACCCATACGGGCAGATGGACCCCACGCTACGCCGTCGTTATATGGCTCAAACATATTACGACTTCTCGTTACCTTGGAACGTCGGATTTAATTACAGCGTGAACTACAACGTAAGTTATGTGAACAACGGCACGACAGGAGTCAAACGTAACGTGACTCAGACACTCGGTTTCAACGGTAGTATCACCTTCTCGCCAAAGATGGGTGCAACGCTCTCTGGAGGTTATGATATCTCCAACGGAAAGCTCACAGCCACATCAATCAGTATCACGCGAGACCTCCACTGCTGGCAGATGTCGTTCTCGTGGATTCCTTTCGGACACTACAAGAGTTGGAACTTCCACATCGGTGTAAAGGCGGGCTCTTTGCAGGATTTGAAGTATGAGAAGAGTCAGTCAATGTATGATAATCTTTATTAAGCAGGCGGCTATGAGAACTCTCTATCGCGCGTTGTTGTGCGTAGCATTTGCTATCGTATGTAGTCCAAACACCTTCGCCCAGAGTAAGGATGACGGGGTATTGCGTATTCTTGCCGTAGGAAACAGTTTTTCGGATGATGGCACGGAGTACATCCCTGCCCTGCTTGCCAATTTGGGTGTCAAGAATGTTGAGATTGCCAGATTATATGTGGGTGGCTGCTCACTGAAACAACACACCGACTTCTACAAGAAGGGCGAATCGCCATACATCTACACCACCTCAAAGGCAGGCGAGAACAGATGGACGGAGCAGAGCAAACATCATTCACTCAAGGCTGCGTTAGCAGAGGGCGAGTGGGACATCATCACGTTGCAACAGCGCTCGGGCGACTCGGGTATATACTCCTCGTTTGAGCCTTACTTGGGCGAACTCATAACAATCATCAAGCAGGCGCAACCCAATGCGCGCATAGCGTGGCATATGACGTGGTCGTACAGCACAAACAGCCGACACAACGATTTCGCCCGTTACGAGCGCAGCTCACAAAAGATGCTTGAGGCGATATACGATGCAACGCACGCTGCAACAGAGGCGCATCCCGAGATAGAGATTATCATCCCCTGCGGCACAGCCATTCAGTCACTGCGTCAATCAGCAATAAACAACTCCCCTCGAGACCTTACACGCGATGGCTACCATATGGGCGAGGGCGCAGGGCGTTATGCTCTGGCGTGTACCTGGTATGAGGAGTTGATTGAGCCATACACCAATATCTCGATGGTGGGCAACACGCTCCGCGTAAACAAAGGCAGCGTAAACGTTAGCCCTATCGTAGCTACATATTGCCAAAGAGCGGCAAGGATGGCAGTGCGTCATAACTTCACAATCCGCGAGGTAAAACACGTCGGGCGGGAGATGCGCCGCGCAAAAAGAGGCAACAAAGAGAAGATAATAGAGTAACGCAATATATACCTATATATAATGTCCAGCTTTCTTCAGGTAGAAAACATAAGCAAGTCATACGGCGACAAAGTTCTTTTCCAGAATATCAGCTTCAATATAAACGAGGGTGACAAGATTGCATTGATTGCGCCCAACGGCACAGGAAAGAGCTCGCTGCTCAAGATTTTGGCAGGCGTGGACTCCTCGGACCGAGGTGGCGAGATTAAGTTTATGAAGGATATCAAGGTCGCCTTCCTTGACCAAAACAGCAACTTCAACCCCACCAACACACTCTTTGACGAGGTATATTCGCGGATGGGTGAGACCTATGAGGTGGTTATGCGTTATGAGAAGGCCATTCTTTCGGGCGACGAGCGCCAGATTGAACAGGCTATTGCAGCGATGGATGCCGCTGATGGCTGGAGCGCAGAGCAGAAGGTTAAGCAGGTGCTATCGTCAATGAAACTGACACGCCTTGACCAGCCTATGGGAGAATTGTCAGGTGGAGAGGCAAAACGTGCTGCCATAGCACTTATGTTGTTGCAGGATGCAGACTTCCTGATTATGGACGAGCCTACAAATCACCTTGACATTGATGTTATTGAGTATATTGAGAGCCACCTTCAGAAGTCACGTTGCACGCTGCTGATGGTCACCCACGATCGCTACTTCCTCGACCGCGTATGCAACACAATTTTCGAGCTTGACCGTGGAGAATTGTTCTGTTATCGAGGTAACTACTCCGCCTTCCTGGAGAAGCGCGAGGAGCGATACACCAATATGCAGGCAAATATCGACAAAGCGCGTAATTTGCTGCGCCGTGAATTGGAGTGGATACGCAGCACACCGCAGGCACGTACAGGCAAGGCACGCTATCGCGTGAATGCATTTTACGACCTCAAGGACAAGGCTTCTGTTTCGCTTGCGCGCGCAAATATGACAATAGATGTTGCTACATCACGCCTCGGTGGCAAGATTATCGACTGCGAGGATGTAAGGCTGAAGTTTGGCGAGCGCACGATGCTCGATGACTTTTCATATAAGTTCTCGCGTTATGAGCGCGTAGGCGTTGTGGGTAAGAATGGCGTCGGAAAGAGTACCTTTCTCAATCTCTTGACGGGCGTTTTGCTGCCCGAGAGTGGCAAGATTGAGCGAGGTGAGACCCTACGCATAGGATATTATCATCAAAATGGTATCAGTTTCAAGCCTGGGCAGACTGTCTTTGATATCGTTCACGACATTGCCGAGACTGTCACCACAGCCGATGGGCATAGTATCTCGGCGACCTCAATGCTCAACCGTTTCCTCTTCCCACCCGAGACGCTCAACAAGCGAGTGGAGATTTTAAGTGGTGGCGAGCAGCGCAGATTATATCTTCTGACGATACTTATGCGCAACCCCAATTTCCTGATTCTGGATGAGCCAACAAACGACCTTGACATCTTGACGCTGAACGTGTTGGAGGAGTATCTGTCATCATTCAAGGGGTGTCTGCTCATCGTCTCGCACGACCGTTATTTCCTTGACAAAACGGTTGATCACCTCTTCATCTTCCGCGATGGCGGACAGGTCAAAGATTTTGTGGGGCAATACAGCGAGTATCGTGAATATATCAAGGAGCAGGAGATGCTGGAGGCTCGCGAGGCTAAAGCCGCAGCCGAGAAGGCTCAAAAGAGTGTAAAACCACAAAACAATACTACCCCATCACGCCGCAAACTTTCTTATAAGGAGCAACGCGAGCTGGAGCAGTTGGAGACGGAGATACCAGCCCTGGAGCAACAAAAGAGCGAGCTTGAGACAGCATTATCATCGGGAGAGTTATCTATCGAGGAGCTTACGGTTGCCTCGGCAAAGATTGCTGAGCTGATAGAGCTTCTGGAGGAGAAGGAGATGCGTTGGTTGGAGTTAAGCGAAATTTAGGATGGAGTTTTTAACACATATAGACATAGCCCCTTTTGAGAAGAAGATTGACCACTCTTGTCACATCTTCTCCACTGGGTCATGCTTTGCACAAAACATTGCATCGAAGTTGCAGGATGCAAAATTTCAGGTTGCTGCATCCCCAACAGGCATACTCTTTAACCCCGAATCAATTGCTCGCAGCATTGAGATGCTGGATAGTAAGCACAGCATAACAGAAGATGAGTTACGATGCGCTAACGGGGTGTGGTTCAGTTACAATTTTCATTCATCATTCTCCGCCACCGACAAGCACCTTGCGCTTGAGCAGATGCAGCAGGCTATCAAGCGAGGCGCCGCAGCACTAAAACAGGCCGACACTGTAATTATTACCTTTGGCACAGCGTGGGTCTATCGACTGCTGGAGAGAGGAGAAGTAGTAGCAAACTGCCACAAACAACCTCACTCGCTCTTTAGCCGTGAGCGACTGAGCGTCGTAGAGATTACAGAGCGCTGGAGCAAGTTGCTTGCAACAACGCTGAAGGATAAGGAGGTTATCTTCACAGTCAGCCCCATACGTCACTTGAGTGATGGGCTAGAACAGAACTCATTGAGCAAATCCACGCTCCGCGTAGCCATTGCCGAACTGACATCGCTCCACGCCAACGCCCATTACTTCCCCTCATTTGAGATTATGAATGACGAGCTGCGCGACTACCGTTTCTATGCCGACGATATGGTGCATCCCACCTTTTTGGCGATAGACTACATCTGGCAGCGCTTCGCTCAGGTGGCGATTGAGAAAGAGAGTCTCGAACTTATCGAGCGTGTGAAAAAGATTTGCCAGGCGGCAGCACACCGACCACTAAACCCTGACTCGGAGTCACATCGCGCATTTTGTCGCCGACAGTTGGACGAGATTGAGAGATTCAGCCTCTCGCATCCGATGATTGATTTCAGCAAGGAAAAAGAGATATTTGTCGCACATTTATAAAAAATATAGTACTTTTGCACTCATAAATTTTTATTGCAATGACAAAATTATTCAAGACAATACTTCTAACAGCCGCAGTGCTAACATCATACGTCGCTAACGCGCAAGACGAGAGCGTCAAGCCTCGCCTTGTGGTAAACATTGTGGTCAGCTCAATGCACGCCAATGACCTCACGCATTACGCCGACAACTTCACAAGCGGCGGTTTTGCTCGCCTTATGGGTGGGGGTGCGTGGTTTACAAATGCATCATTCGACTATATGCAGACCACAACACCTGTGTCGCTGGCGACAATATCCACTGGAGCAATGCCCTCAGTGCACGGCGTAGTAGCTGACCGTTGGTTTGAATATATTGGCAACAAGCAAATCTCGCTCATTGACGACAGTAAGGAGCAGAGCATAAATTATAGTAGCGGTTCGGGCACATACTCACCACGACAGCTCTCGGCAGAGACCATAGGCGATGCCTTGGCAGAGTATAATCCACAGAGTATCATCCGCACAATTGCCGTTGAACCTACGTCAGCAATCATAATGGCAGGTCACGCAGGCGAGGCGTACTGGATGGAAAACCTGCAAACCGATTGGACAACTTCGTCATACTATACCAAAGAGCTTCCACGATGGATTTCGGAATACAACCGCAGCGACTGCAACGACGAGTTGATGTACAAGAGCTGGACACCTCTGCTGAACATTGACAAATATCACAATTCGCAAGTTATCTGCATCAACATCGAGAAAAACAACTCTAAAAAGAAGTTACAGACGCTGGTTGATGAGAAGCCTTTGGCTACGGGCAACCTCATTGATGTGTATGAACAGATGTGCTACACACCTGCTGGTAACACAGCACTCTTCGCATTTGCGAAGCAGACCATCATAAAGAACGAAATGGGACAGGATGAGGAGGTTGATATGCTCAACATCGTACTCGACACACCTCGCCTCATCAGCGGTCGCTACGGCGTGGAGTCTATCGAATATGAGGATATGTTATACCGTCTGGACCGAGATTTGGAGGAGTTTTTGACATTCACACTTGCACAGGTAACCGACCCACGCGAAGTAATCGTCACACTCTGCTCCGACCATGGCACAAGCCCTGCGTTTAACTCTCAAGGCAAGGAGCTGGAGCGCTTCAACGTGCGTCAGGCAGAGGTTATCACCAACGCCTTTATCGGTTCGCAACACGGCAACGGAGATTGGGTACTTGGCGTGATTGACAACGCTATCTATCTCAACCACAACCTTATATATGAGAAGGGATTGTCGATTGCCGATATGCAGTACGATGTAGCTACGTTTGTTATGCAGCTTCGCGGTGTTGCACACGCCATCTCTGCCGAGGCTCTGCGTAGCAGCTATTTCGGTAGCGGATATGGTCGCAAGATACAAAACGGTTTCTACCCTCGCCGTTCGGGCGATGTTATCATCAACCTTATGCCAGGGTGGATTACCGAAGAGAATAATATTCGCTCGAAGTCGGGCTCGATGTATCGCTACGACACACACGTTCCACTGCTCATTTACGGTGGTGGAGCAAGTGCCGCAAAGCATACCGAGAAGGTCGATATGACATCGCTCGCTACAACATTGGCACAGATGCTTCAGATAAGCACTCCATCGGCTGCCGAGGGCGAGCCATTGACAATTTTTTAATTTGGAAAGCGTTAGATGATTATGAAAGATACTATTCAAGAGCAGATAATCGAAGAGTTCGCCATATTTGACGAGTGGCTGGATAAGTATGACTACCTTATCGAGTTGAGTGACTCGCTGCCCGCCATTGCGCCCGAGCATCGCACCGAGCAGTATGTAATCAAAGGTTGCCAGTCAAGAGTGTGGGTTGATGCACGTGTCGAGGAGGGTAAGATATTCTACTCCGCCGACAGCGATGCCATCATCACCAAAGGAATTATCGCCCTGTTGATACGCGTGATGAATGGTCGCACGCCACAGGAGATTGTTGATTTGGACCTCTATTTCATAGATGCTATCGGTTTGGGAGAAAACCTCTCTCCAACCCGCAGCAACGGACTCATAGCAATGATTAAGCAGATGAAGATGTATGCCCTGGCACTCATCTCACGACAAGCATAACAACGATGATGACACCTGAAGAGATACTTCGAGTAGAGCACGACATTGTGCTGACTCTTAAAAACATATACGACCCAGAGATTCCCGTAAACATCTACGATCTGGGACTTATCTACGAGATTGACTTCGATCCCGAATGCGTAGCCAACATCCGTATGACCCTCACCGCGCCAAACTGCCCAATGGCAGACATTTTGATTGAGGATATCAATACACAGGTGAAGAAAATCAACGGCGTGAAGGATGTGAATATCATCCTCACATTCGAGCCCGCCTGGGACCGCAGTATGATGAGCGAGGAGGCCCTGCTGGAACTTAATCTGCTGTAAACGAAACAACTACCATAAAACATATGGACGAGAGAAAGCGTCATATCAACCGCTTGAAGGCTGGGGCTTCGTACTTCGGCTGCGGGGGATATTTGTCGCGCATCGGCACGCTTAATCGTCTGTCGTTATACAACACGTTGAGTTTTGAGCGCCTTAACCGCAAGTATGGCGACATCAAGAAATATTACCTCGCAAGCGACCAAAATTGGCAGCAGACATTCTACATTATGCTGCTACGCACTATGGGCGGAATGGATAACAAGGAGGCGTTCACAACCCTCGCCCACCGTGTTGCCTATGCCCACATCCTGCGCGAGAGGATGGTACCACAAAACATCGAGGCGATGTTGATTGGCGCATCGGGACTCTTGGATTTATACCCCCACGATGAATATATTCTGAACCTAAAGCGTAATTTTTCATACCTCTCGACCAAATATTCAATCGAAAAGATGTCGGCAGAGGAGTGGCGACTCACGAAAATTTACCCCAACAACCACCCTATTCTGCGCCTGTCGCAGATAGCAACTCTGCTCACCCATACAAGTGATATTATGGACCGTATGCTCGCTTGCCGTTCGGGCGAGGATGTGCATCGCCTGTTCAGTTGCGAAACCCTTCCCTACTGGGTAAATCACTACACTCCTGCATCTTCCAAACAGCGCACAGTGGCAAAACGCATAGGTCGCACAAAGACCGATTTGCTGGCTATAAACCTTGTGGCACAGATGCAATACGCCTATGGCGACTACATCGACAACGACAAGCTGCGCAATAAAGCTATTTCACTTTTGGAGGATTTACCAGCCGAGAATAACTCCATCATCGCTCAATGGAAGAGCTATGGACCTTTGGCGCAGACAGCATTCGACAGTCAGGCTCTGCTGCAACTATCGTTTGAATATTGTCGCCACCAGCGTTGCGAGGAGTGCCCCGTAGGACGTCAGATATTGTCCTCTATCGAGAGAAAGAGCGACACTGCGACGGAGATTGAGGGTTAATATTTTGATAATTAGAAAGAAATCACTATATTTGTAGGATTTAACACGTCAAAAGAAATATAAAACAAAACATTATGGATATAGTTAGTAGCATTATTAAATTCTTCTTTGGTTCAAAAGCTGATAAGGACCGCAAGCAGATTGAGCCTTATGTGCAGAAAATCAAGGAGATATACCCATCTATCGAAAAGCTATCAAACGATGAATTGCGTGGTCGTAGCGCTGCTCTGATGCAGCAGATTGCCGACTTCATCGCCCAGGACGAGGCACACATCGTTGAGCAGAAGGATAAGTTGGAGTTTGGAGACATCTCTCTTGCGGAGAAGGAGAAGATTTCAAAGGATATCGAGACAACAAAGAAGCGCATCGACGAGAAGATTGAGCAGAAGCTCGATGAGATTCTCCCCGAGGCGTTTGCCATTATGAAGGATACAGCCCGCCGTTTCACCGAGAACGAGGTTGTGGAGGTTACAGCTACGCAGTTTGACCGCAATCTGGCAGCAAGCAAGGACTTTGTGACCATCGAGGGCGACAAGGCTATCTACGCCACACACTGGACTGCAGCAGGCAACGACCTGAAGTGGGAGATGATTCACTACGATGTTCAGCTCTTTGGTGGTGTTGTTCTGCACAAGGGTAAGATTGCCGAGATGGCTACGGGTGAGGGTAAGACGCTGGTGGCTACACTGCCTGTCTTCCTGAATGCGTTGGCTCGTAAGGGTGTTCACGTGGTTACAGTGAACGACTACCTTGCACGCCGTGACTCGGAGTGGATGGGTCCTATGTATGAGTTCCATGGACTGTCGGTTGATTGCATCGACAAGCATCAGCCTAACTCGGAGGCTCGCCGCAAGGCATACCTTGCCGACATTACCTTCGGTACAAACAACGAGTATGGTTTTGACTACCTGCGTGACAATATGGCATCGTCGCCAAAGGATTTGGTACAGCGCAAGCACCACTACGCCATTGTCGATGAGGTCGATTCAGTATTGATTGACGATGCTCGTACGCCACTCATTATCTCTGGTCCTGTACCAAAGGGTGATGACCAGATGTTCGAGAACTACCGTCCTTCGATTGAGCACCTTTACAACTTGCAGAAGAATTTTGTCACTTCACTCGTTGCCGAGGCGCGCCGTCTCTTTGCAGAGGGCAAGCCCGACGAGGGTGGCGTACTGCTCTACCGCGCCCACAAGGGTCTGCCAAAGTATAAGCCAATCATCAAGTTCCTCTCGGAGCAGGGTATCAAGGTGCAGTTCCAGAAGACGGAGAATATCTATATGCAGGACAACAACCGTCGTATGCCTGAGATTACCGATGAGCTCTACTTCGTAATTGACGAGAAGCTGAACTCTGTGGAGCTTACCGACAAGGGTCACGAGGTGTTGTCAAAATACTTCAACGAGGATAAGTTCTTCGTACTGCCTGACATCGGTACAGAGGTTGCCGAGTTGGAGAAGAGTGAGCTCTCGGCAGAGGAGAAGGCGCAGAAGAAGGATGAAATTATCAACGACTACTCTATCAAGTCTGAGCGTGTTCACACAGTAAATCAGCTCTTGAAGGCATACTCAATGTTTGAGAAGGATGTGGAGTATGTAGTGATGGACAACAAGGTGAAGATTGTCGATGAGCAGACAGGTCGTATCCTCGATGGTCGTCGCTACTCTGATGGTCTGCACCAGGCTATCGAGGCAAAGGAGAGAGTGAAGGTGGAGGCTGCTACGCAGACATTCGCTACTATTACATTGCAGAACTACTTCCGTATGTACCACAAGCTGGCAGGTATGACAGGTACTGCCGAGACCGAGGCATCGGAGTTCTGGAACATCTACAAGCTGGACGTTGTGGTAATCCCAACCAACCGCCCTGTTATCCGTGATGACCGCGAGGATTTGGTTTACAAGACTATGCGCGAGAAGTACAACGCCGTAATCGAGGAGATTGTACGTCTGGTTGAGGCGAAGCGTCCTGTGCTGGTGGGTACTACATCGGTCGAGATTTCGGAGTTGTTGAGCCGTATGTTGAAACTTCGCGGCATCAAGCATAACGTACTTAATGCCAAGCAGCACCAGCTTGAGGCACAGATTGTTGCCGAGGCGGGTCGCGTAGGTCAGGTTACTATTGCAACAAATATGGCAGGTCGTGGTACCGATATCAAGCTATCGCCAGAGGCAAAGGCTGCTGGTGGTCTTGCCATCATCGGTACGGAGCGCCACGAGAGCCGTCGTGTGGACCGCCAGTTGCGTGGTCGTGCAGGTCGTCAGGGAGACCCTGGTTCATCACAGTTCTTCGTATCGTTGGAGGACAACCTGATGCGTCTGTTCGGCTCGGAGCGTATCGCCGCTATTATGGACCGTATGGGTATCCAGGAAGGTGAGGTTATCCAGGCTTCGATTATGACCAACGCCATCGAGCGTGCGCAGAAGAAGGTCGAGGAGAACCACTTTGGTGTGCGTAAGCGCCTGTTGGAGTATGACGATGTGATGAACTCACAGCGTGAGGTTATCTACACACGTCGTCGCCACGCACTCTATGGCGAGCAGATTGAGATTGACCTCAACAACATTATGTATGACTACGCCGAGGGCTTCGTTCAAATGCACGACGGTGTTGATTACGAGTCAGCTACATACGACCTTATCCGCGAGGTGGCACTCAAGCCATCGTTCGATGAGGCTACATACAACTCCGCAAAGCCAAAGCAGTTGGTGGAGCTTATCGTGGAGGACTTGCGTACTCTGTTTGCTCGCCGTCAGAAGGCTGTTGCCGATACCGTGCGTAACACAATGGAGGCAATATACAAGGATAATGAAAATCAGATGGATCGCGTAATCCACTTCCCTATTACCGATGGTCACCTGGGCTTCCACGTGCCTGTTGAGTTGCAGCGTTGCAAGGATACGGATGGTGCCGAGATTTACAAGGTATTCTCGAAGATTGTTCTCTTTACAACTATTGACGATGCGTGGCGTGAGCACCTGCGCGAGATGGACGAGTTGCGCCAGAGCGTACAGAATGCCACATATGAGCAGAAGGACCCATTGTTGATTTACAAGCTGGAGTCTTATCAGCTCTTCTCGAAGATGTTGGAGAAGGTAAACCGCGACTCGCTCGCAGTATTGAACAAGTCATACATCCCTACACGCGAGAACAACCCACAGAGCGTTCAGCAGGAGCGTCGCCAGCAGTCAAAGGTGGATGTAAACAAGCTCCAGGCATCGCGTATGGCGGCAGCTGCGGCAGCAGGTCAGGCAGAGAAGTCAAAGCCAGCACCAATCAAGGTTGAGAAGAAGGTTGGTCGTAACGACCCTTGCCCTTGCGGTAGCGGCAAGAAGTTCAAGCACTGTCACGGTAAGAATTTGTAATAAATCAAAGGGCTGTGGTCGGCATCGATCGGCAACAGTCCTTTATAAAATACCATAGTTATGGGATACGAAGAGGAAAAACTACGCCAGTTAGACCTACGCTATTTGCGTATGGCGCGTATTTGGGCAGAGAACTCATACTGCGTGCGTCGTCAGGTGGGAGCCTTGATTGTGAAGGATAAGATGATTATCTCGGATGGCTACAATGGCACACCTTCGGGTTTTGAGAATATCTGCGAGGATGAGCTGACAGGCAAGACAAAGCCCTACGTTCTGCACGCCGAGGCAAACGCTATCACCAAAGTTGCCAAGAGCGCAAACAACTGCGACGGAGCTACGCTCTACATCACTGCCGCGCCTTGCATCGAGTGCTCAAAACTCATCATCCAAGCGGGTATCAAACGAGTGGTATATCTCGATGACTATCGCTCCGAGGATGGACTCAAACTGCTGCGACGTGTCGGCATTGAGTGCATCAAGCGAGAGGTGGAATAAAATGGGAAATATTTAGAACAAAAAAAGACGCTTTGCAGCATCTTTTTTTTACCTATATATACCATTAAAATGGCAAATCATCAGGATCATCCTGCGGAGTTGGTATTGCGGCAGGCTGCTGATATGAAGGTTGTGCAGGCTGTGCTGCTGGCTGCTGGTAGGCTGGCTGCTGATAACCACCCTGCGCTGCTGGCTGTGGTGCCGAAGCTGCGCCTTGCTGACCATCACTACGGCTACCCAGGAGCTGCATATTATCCGCCAAAATCTCGGTTGTGTAACGCTTGATATTATCCTTATCTGTCCACTCGCGAGTACGCAAACGACCCTCGATATAGAGCTGTGAACCCTTGTGAACATAACGATCTACAATATCTGCCAAATTACGCCAAAGAGTGATTGTATGCCACTCTGTAATCTCCTTGCGCTCGCCACTCTGACGGTCGGTATAACGCTCCGATGTAGCCAAACGCAGACGCGCAACCTTCACGCCTGACTCCATAGTACGTACCTCGGGATCAAGACCGACGTTGCCTACCAAAATAACTTTGTTTATCATACTATCTCGTTTTAATTATTATCATCGTTGATTTTTAAGTTTCCGAAATGGATCTTGCCATCCAAATCATCCTTCAACGTACCGAAGAAGTCTTGATCCGAGCCTGGCAGGAACTCCACCTGCAATGGGCGGTAGAACATCTTCTGCCTTACACTCTCGGGCACACGACGACTGCGGCGTAACTTCACAGCATCTTTTTCTGTTGTGAGCAACTTCGCATTTGGATGCTTCTCGAGCAACGCCTCCACGCGGCGTATATCGCTCACCGAATAGACATGGTGGTCGGGAAGAATAACCTTCGCCACGACGTTATACTCACGCTTTACATCCTTAACAAACGCCTTGGGATTTCCAATACCCGACATCACGACAACCTCGTCGCCACGCTCCAGACTCTTATCGGGATAGAATGGCGATACGGCATCGACAGGGATAACTCGCGTGAAATATATCTTCTGATATGCAAATCGGTGTAACTCCTTGCGCCACATACGCTGATCCAGAGGAGACATATCGACAGGACATTTTGTCACGATGAAGTAATGCGCTCTGTCGAGTGACTCAATCTTATCACGCAAAGAGCCTGCTGGCAAGTAATCATCCTCATAGAATGGACGTGTAGAATCGACGATAATCACATTTATACGCGCATCAACGTGACGATGCTGGAAACCGTCATCCATCACGATAAGATTGATTTCGGGATGCTCCTTCTCGATGCGGTTGATTGCCTCAACCCTATCCTCACACACCACAACAAGCGTGTCGGGATATTTGAGCTTGATCTGCAACGGCTCGTCGCCCACATCACGATATGAGGAGTTCTTCTCAACCTCAATATAGCCTTTGGTGCGTCTGCCATATCCGCGAGAAAGAAGCGCCACACGATAATATGGCATCATATTATCAATAATCATCTCCGCCGTTGGAGTCTTGCCCGTACCACCTACTGTGATGTTTCCTACACAGATGATAGGAGTCTTGAACTGATGGCTTTTGATCAGTCCACTATCGAACATCCAATGGCGAATTGAAATCACCATTCGATATATTAACGATATCAATTTTAGCAATAACTTCATATCATCTAGGGAATCTCCCCTTATACACCTCCCGTTTTCACAGTGGCACAATTATACTATTCGGTCAAAGATAGCAAATTATTCCCAAGAAAACAACCGTTAAGTTATTTTTTTTACTTTTTCATATCATTTCACTTGCCAATACTACGTTTAATCGGATATTTTAAGTAATTTTGCACTACTATGAGAAGACTAATTTATTCAACACTATTGCTCGCCACCCTCGTAGCCGCATCGTGCAACCGAAGCAACTCTACGGCGGAGCCCAAGGAAGAGGAGCAGGAGCAGCATACAATACTTTTCGGCATCATCGCCGATGATTACAAGATAGAGCGCGACACCGTAGGACGTGGCGTAACGATGGGTAAGATACTCAACCAATATGGCATTTCGCCCGTTACGATTGATGCCCTGGATAAGGCGGCAAAGGATATCTTTCCACTAAAGCAAATCCGCGCCGACCGCCCCTACACTGCCTTCATCGCAAGCGACTCAACAGCGGGCGACAAACTCCACTATCTGGTCTATGAGAAGGATTTGGTGGAGTATGTAGTATTTGGCTTTAAGAACGATTCTATCAGCGTCAGCAAGGGCGAGAAGGAGGTTACCATACGTCGTCAGATGCGCTCCTCGACAATCGAGTCATCGCTTTGGGGGGCTATTATGCGCGACAGTCTGCCCTACGCGCTGGCTGCCGAGATGGAGGATATCTACCAGTGGACTGTCGATTTCTTCGGCATACAGAAGGGTGACCACTTCACCGTAATCTATGACGAGAAACTCATCGACACCACCCACGTCGGCATAGGTCGCATATGGGGTGCGAAGTTCAACCACGCAGGCAAGGATGTATATGCCATCCCATTCAAGCAGGATGACAAGATTCAATATTGGGAGTATGACGGAGCATCACTGCGTAAGCAGTTGCTGAAAGCACCGCTGAAGTTCTCTCGTATCAGCTCGCGTTTCTCACGTTCACGCCTACATCCCGTACACCGCGTATATCGCCCTCATCTGGGTGTGGATTATGCTGCACCTACGGGTACTCCTGTACACGCCGTAGCTGACGGTGTTGTCACCTTCAAAGGATGGGGAGGTGGCGGAGGTAACACGCTAAAAATCAAGCACGCAGGCAATCTCGTTACGGGTTATCTACACTTGAGCCGCTTTGCCAAAGGTATCAAGCAGGGCTCACGCGTAAGGCAGGGCGATCTGATTGGCTATGTAGGTAGCACTGGTACTTCGACAGGACCACACCTCGACTATCGCATCTGGAAGAATGGAGTGAATATTGACCCGTTAAAGGTACCACAAGAGCCAGCCGAGCCAATTAAGAAGGAGAACAAGGCGGCATTTGAGCAGTTGCGTGACCGTATCGTAGCCGAGCTTAACGGCACTGCCACGCCCGAGATGATTGTAACGCAATTAGACAGCGTTGAGATAGTCAAGAGCGACAGCACACATACCGCAACCGTTGAAGAGAAAAAGTAGTATGGATATCGACAAGAAGATAGAAGAGTTCATCGGAGAGCATCACGTTCTTACCCTCGCCACAGCTACAACTGATGGTGCGCCCTACTGCTGCAATGCTTTCTATGCGTATCGTGATGGCGCGTTTATCTTTACAACTGACACCTCGACCCATCACGGCAAGATGATGGTCGAAAACCCACGCGTAGCCGCATCCATTGTGCTGGAGACCCGCACTGTAGGCAAGGTGCAGGGGTTGCAGCTCACAGGCTTGATTAAGCCTGCCATCGAGGGGGATAAGCTGGTTTATATTAAGAGTTTCCCCTATGCCGCCGTTGCAGAGCTGAAGCTGTGGCGCTTGGAGGCTGACTTTATGAAACTTACTGATAACAGATTGGGATTTGGCAAGAAACTGATATGGCAGAGATAGGAGTTGTAATAGTTGCGGGCGGCTCGGGTCGCCGTATGGGCGGAACGTTGCCCAAGCAGTTTATGATGCTGGGAAACCTGCCGATACTCGGCAGAACAATTAACCGCTTTCGCGAGGCGTTACCTGCTGCGCAGATTGTTGTGGTACTGCCCGAGGAGCATATTGAGTTGTGGCGCAACCTCTCGGCTCGTTTCGAGATTGCAAAACACGAGATTACGAAGGGTGGCACGGAGCGATTTTACTCGGTAAAGAGTGGTATTGAGGCTCTTGGTAGCGAGGTTAAGACAATAGCCATTCAGGATGGCGTACGCCCACTATTATCGAAGAAGTTGATTATCAAACTCGTACTTGAAGCGCAGAAGCATACAGCCGTAATTCCCGCAGTTGCTCCAGCCGACTCATATCGCATTGTAGAGGGCGACGACTCTCGCATCATCGACCGCGCACAGCTTCGAATGATACAAACCCCACAGGTTTTCGTAGCAGAGGCTCTGCGCGAGGCTTACAAACAACCTTTCTCGGCTTCATTTACCGATGACGCCTCGGTTATGGAGGCGGCAGGTCATCACATAACACTGATTGAAGGCGAGCGCCAGAACATCAAAATTACGACGCCCTCGGATATGATTATAGCCGAGGCTATCATTGCAGCAGAAGAGGATGATACGCAGCTTTAGTTATAAATTCAACCGCCGCACCAAAGTGCAGACTTTTGTCACGTTTATCTTCATCGTGATTATCGCCGTTGCGCTCTACAAACTCTATACAGGAGGATTTTTCTCGGCGTGGTTTCTCTCGCTGATGGCAGCGCTGGCGGCACTGATGATACTCTCAATTCCACGCCGTATAGTGCTACTGAACGATAAACTGGAGATACAATGTGTGTTCGACATTACGGAGTTTGATATCCGCGAGATTGCTTCGATACGCAAGGTGCAGACCAAAGATATGCGCTGGGTAATTCGCATCTTTGGTTCGTCAGGATTTTTCGGATATTACGGTAAATATCTTGATTTGAAGGAGTGGGACATTGTCACGCTGTACGCATCCGAATGGGATAACTTTGTCGAGATAACCGACATTTACGACTCACGCACATACGTCTCGTGCCGTGAGGCAGAGAACCTCATCAACACCGTAATGCAGGCAAAAGAGCTTTGTGCGGAAGAGGATGAGCAAACCGCCGATGACGAAATCTCACAGGCGGTATAATCTCATCATATTAGCCTAACGCCACATCCAATAACATCATCAAGGCAAAGCCCAGAGCCACACCCACCGTCGCCACGTTGGAGTGATGACCGCTTTGAGATTCGGGGATAAGTTCCTCAACAACAACGTATATCATAGCTCCTGCCGAGAAAGATAGGAAATATGGCAGAATGGGTTGTACCCAATCAATCATCAGAATTGTAATCAAGCCCGCAATAGGCTCCACGATGCCCGACCCAGCGCCATAAGCAAATGCCTTCCAACGACTACGCAGACTCTGTTTCAACGGCATAGAAACAATAGCTCCCTCGGGAAAATTCTGTATTGCAATACCTATCGACAACGCCAACGCACCCATCAGCGTTATGCCTGCGCTCTCGGTCATTGCACCCGCAAGCACCACACCTACAGCCATTCCCTCGGGGATGTTGTGTAGCGTAACAGCCATAACAAGCATTGACGAGCGTCCTAGACCCGACTTAATACCTTCAGGCTCTGCGGAATCGAGGTGAACGTGCGGAACGACACTATCAAAAACAAGCAACGAA
The DNA here is from genome assembly GCA_015059905.1 of Rikenellaceae bacterium. GTDB lineage: Bacteria > Bacteroidota > Bacteroidia > Bacteroidales > Rikenellaceae > Alistipes. Next base: position 260,273 of record SUZN01000001.1, on the reverse strand, counting down.
AACATACCTGCCAAAAAGCCTAAAACGGCTGGCATCCACTCCACTTGCCACATCTCGGCAGCCATATTGATTGATGGTATCAAGAGCGACCACACCGAGGCGGCAATCATCACGCCCGACGCGAAGCCGAGCAATAACTTTTGCAACCACGATACCATCTCGCCACGAAGGAAAAAGACCATCGCAGCGCCGAGCGTCGTACCTAAAAATGGTAACAACAGACCATATGCAATCTCGCTTTGCATCACTATTTCAACTCTTCAAGATAATCAATAAACAGACCAAAATCGGAGTGCGAATCGACAAACTCGTCATAAGAGTGCTCGTTATCGCCCTCCTCGGGGACATCCGACACCATCTTAACCACCACAACAGGCAAATCGAACAACTCCGCTGCCTGACATATAGCCGTAGCCTCCATATCAAACAAGCCCGACTTTAGACCATAGCGCGCCTTAACCTCGGCGATAATCTCGGCATCGACAAACGAATCGCCTGTCCACACCACCGCATCATCGTGACCCAACAGAGGGTGTGGGTCGGTCAGTTCTGGCACAAAATCGCCTGGTATGCGACAGTCGTGATAACGAGCTATGCGGGGAGCAACCAACTCGCCACGCTTTCGTCCAAGTGTCGATGCAGCGTAACCAATGATAGCAACACGCTCAACTTCGCCGTTGGCACGTGCAATAGCCAAAGCGGTATTTGCCGCAGCAAGAGCCTTGCCTACACCACTACGAGTTACATAGTATTGGTTTTCGGTCTTGCGTCCTTCAAGCGCAGTAGTGATATTACGATACTCTCGCTCGGTGGGGGCTATAATCAGATACTTCATTACCACTCACATTTATATATTGACTCAATCCCTGCCTCGGCAGCCTGATCGGGCGTATATAACGCACGCATATACTGCGCCATAGCGAAGTTGGTCGATGCCACAGCATACAGCCCAGGATTGCCGCACTGCACCTCGTTAAGACCTACGATGTCATCTTTCGATTTAAGAGGAAAGACCTGCTTATACACTCGTGCCAATGCCTCACGAATCTGCTCGGCTGAAACATCATTCATTGTCGAAAGGTAGAAGCCTGTCTTGCAACCCATAGGGCAGAACGAAACAACACTCTTACCCACCACAGGGTCAAGACGCAAATAGTAGGCCATCAAGTGCTCGATAGTATGCACCTCCTCGCAACCCAGCGGAGCGTGGTCCATTGGAGCACGGAAACGCATATCCCACGAATGAACAGCAAGCTGCTCGTTGATTGTATAAACTGATCTCAAGTAAAGACCCGCCTTGAGTGTAATATGATCGACATCAAATGACGATACAACTGATTTTTTGCTTTCCATATAATACTTAATAATAAATTACTGTTTTGGTTGCTCCGCAGGCTGCTCCTTGCGGGGTGATTTACGGTCGAAGAATGGATTTTTCGAAGCCGAACTCAATGGAATGGCAAAACACAGGTCTGCTCCATTCAGAATATCAAGACGCTTCGCTGCCCAGCCAGCAGAGAACAATACGCGCGAATCCAGGCGATAGTCAGCAATCTTCGAGCAGGCAGCACCGATGGCAATACCTACATCTACGCCATTCATCACACAAGGTGTGCAGGCTGGTTTCTCGGCACAACCCTTATAACCACAGTAGCCGCAGTTAAGACCACACTCCGACTGCTCACACTTTATGCCAACCACGATAATTGCCTCCGCCTCAAGGATATTAGCTGCATCGCGCAACAAAAATTTCATACCCGACTCGGCACTCATCTGAAGCATTGTTTGCGACAGACGCTCAATATCTTCATCGGTAATCATTGCTACCTCAACCAAATCGCGACCCTTTGCTTTGGGCGCAGTACGCGCAGCCGCCATCACAGCCTCTGCCAATCGCTTAACCGTCTGATTACGGATATCTCTTTCGTTATAAATCATAATTATAAATTTTAGCGGGATAAATTTACAAAAAATTATGTAACCACGAAAAACCTCACCCAACTTTTTATATAATATACCTCACTTTTCTTTGGCGCATTTATTGCTCGCCTTTGTAACATAATAAAAAACATAGCTATGGAGAGAATTACCATATTACAATTCACCGACCCGATATGTGTCTGGTGCTGGGGCAACGAACCCGTTATGCGAGCCCTTGATTTCTTGTATGGCAGTAAAGTGCGCATAGAGTACATTATGGGAGGACTTATCGAGGATATCAGCTCATTGTACGATATCAAGGGGGACAAAGATAACGCCATACATCACGCAAACACCATTATGAAACGTAATTGGCGCATCGCCGCCGAGCGACACGGAATGCCCGTTACAGAGAGCGACAAGGAGTTATTCTCAGCGCGTTACCCTTCCAGTTTTCCACAAAACATAGCCTTCGAGGCGGCAAAGCGGTTGGACTCCACACTCTCAAAAAGATTTCTGCGGCTGCTGCGCGAAGCAACATTTGTCCACGCGCGACGTACCTCGCAGATTGATATCCTGATTGATTTAGCCACGCAGGCGGGCTACAACGCTGCTGCCTTTCTGGATGAATACACCACAGGCAACGCCCACGCTGATTTTATGCAGGACAGGATGCTCTGCCGCCGACAGGGGATAACGGGTTTTCCGTCGTATTTGATTAAGAATGATGACACGGAAATTATCATAGGCGGCTATCAAAATCTCAACACATTCCATACTATCATAAAACGCCTCTCGGCAGGGCATATCAGACCTCGCCGAATTGGTCCATCGACGGCAAATCTGATAGATTTTGTAAAGCGGTATGGCTCTGTTTATCCCGTAGAGGTGGAGATAGTTTTTGCACTTGACCGTCACCAGAGCGAGATGTTAATCAAGCAACTCATTGCGTCACACAAGCTTGCGGCAGAGTCGGTTGGCAGCACCTATCGTCTGACGTTGCCTCCACATCGCCCTACGCACCAAGGCAAGGAGCCATCAAGAAAAGGCAAAGAGCAGATGCTTCATAAGGCATAACCACGCAACAGCAAACTATGGTCTGTTAGTCAATGGCTGGCTTTCAGGTACTACCACAACAATATTTCGGCACTAAATACCATTTTCGCACCCACATAGTTACATTTTATCACATAATAAATATACGCAAAAATAGCATTATATATCACTGATTATCAAAATATTCAGCCGCAAAAATTCCAAAACCTCCGAATTTTTATGCAAATTTTAGTTTATTTTTCTTGTTTTTAATATTTTTTACTTTTATATTTGCACAAACAAACACTTGAAATGGCTTTTTGCCAAATGTGTTTGCAATAGGTTAGAGAGTTAAGAGAATTTTATGTTGAACAGTTTGTATATCATCGTTAGCCTAATCCTCGTGGTCTTGCATAGATAACGGGAGAAAGGTCGTATGTGTATATAAGCTATATCAAAAAAGCCTTTCTCCCGACAATGGAGGAAGGCTTTTAAGTTTTTGTGATATGAAACATCAACTCAGAAGTGCCATCACGACAGTAGGTCGCCGTATGGCTGGAGCAAGAGCCCTGTGGAGGGCTAACGGAATGAAGAAGGAGCAGATGGGGATGCCTGTCATTGGAATAGCCAACTCCTTCACGCAGATGGTCCCAGGTCACGTCCACCTGCACGAGATTGGTCAATATGTAAAGTCACTCATCGAGGAGCAGGGTTGCTTCGCGGCAGAGTTCAACACCATAGCCATCGACGACGGTATCGCAATGGGTCACGATGGTATGCTCTACTCACTCCCCTCGCGCGACATCATCGCCGACAGTGTCGAGTATATGGCAAATGCCCACAAGGTGGATGCTTTGGTCTGCATCAGTAACTGCGACAAGATTACACCAGGAATGTTGATGGCTTCTATGCGCTTGAATATCCCAACCATATTTGTTTCGGGAGGTCCGATGGAGGCTGGAAACTTTCGTGGCAGAGGCGCCGACCTTATCGATGCAATGGTATTGAGCGCAGACGAGAGCTGCACCGATGCCGATGCTGACGAGATTGAGGCGTGTGCCTGCCCTGGATGCGGTTCATGCTCGGGTATGTTCACAGCAAACTCAATGAACTGCCTGAATGAGGCTATCGGTCTGGCACTGCCTGGCAACGGCACTATTGTCGCAACACACTCCAACCGCAAGGCACTCTTTGCAAAGGCTGCAAAGCTCATCGTTGAGAATGCAAAGCGTTATTATTTCGAGGGCGATGACTCTGTTCTGCCACGCTCGATAGCTACAAAGGCGGCGTTTGAGAATGCTATGTCGCTCGATATTGCTATGGGTGGCTCAACAAACACCGTACTGCATCTGCTTGCCGTTGCTCACGAGGCGGGAGTTGATTTCACAATGGCAGATATTGACCGCCTGTCGCGCAAAATTCCCGTACTCTGCAAAGTTGCGCCCAATGGGCACTATCACGTTCAGGATGTAAACCGTGCAGGTGGTATTATGGGTATTATGGGCGAGTTGGCAAAGAATGGCTTGATTGATACTTCGGCAAAGCGTGTGGACTCTGCATCGCTTGCAGACACACTCGACAAATACTACTACGGCTCGAAGAACTTCTCTACGGAGGCACAGAAGCTATATTGCAGTGCCCCAGCCAACCGTTACAGCCGTGAGCTGGGCTCACAAGAGTGCTACTACGAGCAGATGGACACTGACCACGCTGAAGGTTGCATCCGCGATATGGAGCATTGCTACTTCCGTGATGGCGGTTTGGCTGTACTGACGGGTAACATTGCCCGCAAGGGTTGTATCGTCAAGACTGCGGGCGTGGATAAGAGTTTGATGCAGTTCTCGGGCAAGGCAAAGGTTTTTGAATCACAGGAGCAGGCTATGAACGGTATCCTGGGTGGCGAGGTTGAGGCGGGCGACGTGGTTGTCATCCGTTATGAGGGTCCAAAGGGCGGTCCTGGTATGCAGGAGATGCTCTACCCCACATCTTATCTTAAGTCGAAGCACCTGGATAAGGCGTGCGCCCTCATCACCGATGGTCGTTTTTCGGGTGGTACATCGGGTTTGTCTATCGGTCACGTCTCACCAGAGGCGGCTTCGGGTGGCGAGATTGGTATTATCCGCAATGGCGACATTATCGACATCGACATCACAGCACGTTCAATTTCCCTGCGTATCAGCAACGAGGAGCTGGCTGCTCGTATGGCGGCGTGGACAACACACAAGCCAGCAAACCGTGACCGTCAGGTGCCTCAATCGCTGCGAGCTTATTCACTGTTGGTTAGCTCGGCAGACCAGGGCGCAGTAAGAATTGTTCCTCAAGAGTAACTACAATAACCCAAACTTATGTTTTCAGGTTTTTCAGATACAACAACTCCCACCAAAAAGGAGCTTCCCCGCATCTCGGGTTCCGAGGCAGTCATTCGCTCATTTATTGAAGAGGGCGTGGAGACCATCTTCGGCTACCCTGGAGGTGCTATCATCCCTGTATATAATGCACTCTACGACTACCGTGACAAACTAAACCACATCCTGGTACGCCACGAGCAGTGTGCCATCCACGCAGCGCAGGGCTATGCGCGCGCAACAGGTAAGACTGGCGTCTGCATCGTCACATCGGGTCCAGGTGCAACAAACACCGTAACTGGCTTGGCTGATGCATTGCTGGACTCAACACCAATAGTGCTTATCAGTGGTCAGGTGGCTTCGAGTCAATTAGGAACAGACGCTTTTCAGGAGATAAACTTTCTGGAGCTTACACAGTCTGTGACGAAATGGAATTGTCAGGTAAAGCGTGCCGAAGATATTCCTGCGGCTATCGCCCGTGCCTTCTACATCGCATCAAGCGGTCGTCCAGGGCCTGTGGTGGTGGATATTACCAAGGATGCACAGAACGGAATGACAGAATTTGACTACAAGCCCGTGAAGTTTATCCGTAGCTACCAGCCTTACGCTGATATTGACAACGGTCAGATTCTGGAGGCTGTGCGCCTTATCAACCTTTCGCGCAAGCCAATGGCATTGGTAGGTCAGGGCGTTATCCTGGCAGGCGCAGAGAAGGAGCTGAAGGAGTTTCTAGAAAAGAGTGGCATCCCAGCCGCATCTACCCTACTTGGTCTTTCAGCCTTGCCAAGCGACCACCCGCTGAATGTGGGAATGCTCGGTATGCACGGCAACTATGGACCAAACATCAAGAACAGAGATTGCGACCTGCTGATTGCTATCGGTATGCGTTTCGATGACCGCGTGACGGGCGACCCATCGAAGTTCGGTATCAACGCGAAGATTATCCATCTGGAGATTGACCCTGCCGAGATTAACAAGATTGTATATGCCGATGTGCCTGTGCTGGGCAATGTGAAGGAGTCATTGCCAATGATTACCGAGCGTATCGCAAAGAACGACCACTCGGCGTGGATTGACGAGTTCAGAGTATGCAACAATATCGAGCGTGAAGATATAATCGAGCCTGCTATCGAGCGTCGTGGCGCACACCTGCGTATGGGCGAGGTGGTGGATGCCGTAGCAAGAGAGTTTGACGATGCAATACTTGTAACAGACGTTGGTCAGCAGCAGATGTTCGCATCGAAATACTTTAAGTTCAAACGTACACGCAGCATAATCACATCGGGCGGCTTGGGCACAATGGGATTTGGTCTGCCAGCTGCCATCGGGGCGAAGATTGGTGTCCCAGAGAGAGATGTATGCCTGTTCGTTGGTGACGGCGGCTTGCAGATGACATCACAGGAGCTCGGAACAATCTTCCAGTCGCAGGTAGGCGTGAAGATTATCCTGATGAACAACGGCTTCCTCGGTATGGTACGCCAATGGCAGGAACTCTTCTACGACAAGCGTTACTCTTTCACCGAGCTTGTAAACCCCGACTTCGAACTTTTGGCAAAGGCAAACCACATTGCATACCGTTGTGTGGAGCGTCACGAAGATTTGGACGATGCCATCCGCGAAATGCACACAACCGAAGGGGCTTTCCTTCTGGAGTGCCGCGTAGAGAAAGAGGAGAATGTATTCCCAATGGTGCCAGCAGGTGCACCTGTACACGATATCAGACTTGAGTAACCACTAACAACAAAAGATTGAGATGGAAAGAGAATTTATCATAACCATATTTTCAGAGAACAAGGTGGGTATCTTGAGTCAGGTGACAACGGTTTTTACTCACCGTAACGTAAACATCGAGTCAATCGCCGCCTCGCCATCGGCTATCGAGGGCATCCACAAATACACCATTATGGTAAAGAACGACCCCGAGCGTGTTGCCAACCTGGTGAAGCAGATTGAGAAGAAGGTTGATGTGCTGAAGGTCTTTTGCTACTCACCCAGCGAGGTGGTGTTGCAGCAGCTGGCACTCTACAAGGTTAAGCGCAGCCGCAACGTGGAGGATATGGTACGCCGTCACAATGTGCGTATTCTGGAGATTCACGACGAGTATATCGTGCTGGAAAAGACGGGTCACAAGGATGAAATTGACGAGCTATATCATATGCTTGCACCACACGGAATTTATCAGTTTGTATGTTCGGGACAGGTGGCGATTATCAAATCACGCAGAGAGTTGCTTGATGAGTATTTGAAATATGTAAACGAAAAGCGTGACCGAATGTTACGCGAAGAGAACAATTAAAGAGAGATTATTTAGAACAGATTAAAATATAAACAATAAAAATTTACAACTATGGCAAAGATGAATTTTGGTGGCGTTGAAGAGAACGTCGTAACACGCGAGGAGTATCCATTGGCAAAGGCTTTGGAGACATTGAAGGATGAGACAATCGCAGTTATCGGTTATGGTGTGCAGGGTCCTGGTCAGTCACTCAATCTGCGCGACAACGGTTTCAACGTAATCGTAGGTCAGCGTAAGGGCTCAAAGAGCTGGGATAAGGCTGTTGAGGATGGTTGGGTTCCAGGCGAGACTCTCTTCGAGATTGAGGAGGCGTGCCAGAAGGCTACCATCATTGAGTACCTGCTCTCTGACGCGGGTCAGATTTCAGTATGGCCAAAGATTAAGCAGTACCTCACTCCAGGTAAGGCACTCTACTTCTCTCACGGCTTCGGTATCACATACAAGGAGCGCACAGGTATCGTTCCTCCAGCTGATGTGGATGTAATCTTGGTTGCTCCAAAGGGCTCTGGTACTTCACTCCGTCGTATGTTCTTGCAGGGTCGTGGCTTGAACTCAAGCTACGCTATCTTCCAGGATGCAACAGGCAAGGCTTGGGATCGCGTAATCGCACTCGGTATTGGTGTGGGCTCAGGTTACTTGTTTGAGACTACTTTCAAGCGTGAGGTATATTCTGACCTTACAGGTGAGCGTGGTACATTGATGGGAGCTATCCAGGGTATCTTCGCTGCACAGTATGAGGTTTTGCGTCAGAATGGTCACACTCCATCAGAGGCATTCAACGAGACTGTGGAGGAGCTTTCACAGAGCTTGATGCCACTCATCGCCGAGAATGGTATGGATTGGATGTATGCTAACTGCTCTACTACTGCACAGCGTGGTGCTCTCGACTGGTGGAAGAAGTTCCGCGACGCTACTATGCCTGTATTCGAGGAGCTTTACAGCGAGGTAGCTTGTGGCAACGAGGCACAGCGCAGTATCGACACCAACTCACAGCCTGACTACCGTGCAAAGCTCGAGGAGGAGCTCAAGGAGATGCGCGAGACAGAGATGTGGCAGGCAGGTGCAGTTGTTCGTAAGCTCCGTCCAGAGAACAACTAATAACAAAGTGATTTATGAGCGAAAAAGTATATATTTTCGATACTACACTCCGTGACGCAGAGCAGGTGCCTGGCTGTCAGCTCAACACAATCGAGAAGATTGAGGTGGCTCGCCAGTTGGAGAAGTTGGGGGTGGATATTATCGAGGCAGGTTTTCCTATTTCAAGTCCAGGCGACTTCAACTCGGTGGTTGAGATCTCGAAGGCGGTGAGCAACCCCACCATCTGCGCCCTCACTCGTGCCGTAAAGAAGGATATTGACGTGGCAGCGCAGTCGCTGGAGTTTGCCAAGAGAGGTCGTATCCACACGGGTATCGGCACATCGACATACCACATCTACGAGAAGTTGCGTATGACTCCAGAGACTGTTATGGAGCAGGCAGTGGAAGCAGTGAAGTATGCACGCCGTTTTGTGGATGATGTGGAGTTCTACGCCGAGGATGCTGGTCGTACTGACGAGGAGTTCCTTGCTCGCGTGGTGGAGGCTGTAATCGCTGCGGGTGCTACCGTAGTGAACATCCCCGACACTACGGGCTACTGCTTGCCAAGCGAGTACGGTGCGAAGATCGCCTACCTGAAGAACAATGTGCCCAACATCGACAAGGCAATCATCTCAACCCACTGCCACAACGACCTCGGTATGGCTACGGCAAACACATTGGCGGCTGTGCAGAATGGTGCGCGTCAGGTGGAGGTTACAATCAATGGTTTGGGCGAGAGAGCAGGTAACACCGCTTTGGAGGAGGTCGTGATGGCTATCAAGTGCCACTCAAATCTCGATTTCGAGGTGGGTATCGACTCGAAGCAGATTATCACAACAAGCAAGCTCGTATCGAATTTGATGCGTATGCCTGTGCAGGCAAATAAGGCTATCGTAGGTCGCAACGCCTTCGCTCACTCATCGGGTATCCACCAGGATGGAGTATTGAAGAGCCGTGAGACATACGAGATTATCGACCCAGAGGATGTAGGTGTAGATCAGTCAAGCATCGTGCTTACAGCCCGCAGTGGTCGTGCCGCGCTGAAGCATCACCTCTCGGAGATTGGTTACAACCCCGAAAATGAGGAGCTGGACGAGATTTATCAGCGTTTTCTGGAGCTTGCCGACAAGAAAAAGATGGTCACAACACGCGACCTGGAGGTGTTGATTGGCACCGCCGCATCACGCCGCCGTATGAGCATCCAGCTTACAGGCTTGCAGATTGTCTGCGGTAAATCAACCGTGCCAACAGCAACAGTGCAGATTAGCTTCGATGGCGACACATTCACCGAAACAGCGTGCGGTAACGGTCCTGTGGATGCAGCTATCACCGCTGTGAAGAATATCACCAAGCGTAGAGTACACATCGAGGAGTATCTTGTGCAGGCCATAACACGCGGCAGCGACGACTTGGGTAAGGTACATATGTCAATCTCCCACAAGGGTAAGATGTATCACGGCTTTGGTGCCAACACCGACATCGTGACCGCTTCGGTTGAGTCGTTCATTGATGCAATATCAAAAATAAGCTAACGATGAATACACTTTTCGATAAGATTTGGGATGCACACACAGTCCGCACCATTGACGGTGGTTCGTGCGTACTCTACATTGATCGACAATACATTCACGAGGTAACAAGTCCGCAAGCATTTGCGGGCTTGCGCCGTCGTGGTATAGAGGTGTTCCGTCCCAAACAGGTGACGGCAAGCCCTGACCACAACATTCCAACAAAGAACCAGCACCTGCCTATCGCAGAGCCTCAATCTGCCGAGCAGGTAGCTACGCTGATGCGTAACTGCGCCGAGAGGGATATCACAATTTTCCCTATCGGCGAGGAGCATAATGGTATTATCCACGTCATCGGTCCACAGACAGGCTTGACACAACCAGGTATGACCATCGTTTGTGGCGATAGCCACACCTCAACTCACGGAGCGCTGGGCTGCATTGCTTTCGGCATCGGCACCAGCGAGGTGGAGATGGCTCTGGCTTCGCAGTGTATCTTGCAGTCTAAGCCAAAGAGTATGCGTATCAACGTCGAGGGCGAGCTGAAGGAGGGTGTATGTTCGAAGGATATCATCCTCTACATCATTTCAAAGCTCGGCACAGGCGGTGGCACAGGTCACTTTGTGGAGTTTGCGGGCTCGGCAATACGTTCACTCTCGATGGAGGCACGTATGACAATCTGCAATATGAGTATTGAGATGGGTGCTCGTGGCGGTATGATTGCCCCCGACCAGACCACATTCGAATACCTGAAGGGTCGCGAGTTTGCGCCACAGGGTGCAGAGTGGGACAAGGCTGTGGAGCGTTGGAGCAAGTTGCGTTCTGATGATGATGCTGTATTTGACAAGGAGGTGACATTCTCTGCCGAGGATATTGAGCCAATGATTACCTATGGCACAAACCCAGGTATGGGCATAGCAATCAACGGAGAGATTCCATCGTCGGAGGGTATGGACGCTGCATCGAAGACATCCTATGCAAAGTCGCTCGCATATATGGGCTTTGCCGAGGGCGAGAAGATGGTGGGCAAGAAGGTTGATTATGTGTTCGTGGGTAGTTGCACAAACGGCAGAATTGAGGATTTGCGTGCATTTGCTCATTTTGTGAAGGGTCGCAGAAAGGCTGAAGGCGTTACTGCGTGGATTGTTCCTGGCAGCAAGGAGGTTGAGCGATTGGCTATCGAAGAGGGTCTGCGTGACATCCTACAGGAGGCGGGCTTCGAGCTGCGTCAGCCTGGTTGCTCGGCGTGCCTTGCTATGAACGAGGATAAGATTCCAGCAGGCAAGTATTGTGTAGCCACATCAAACCGAAACTTCGAGGGTCGTCAGGGTCCTGATGCACGCACTCTATTGGCTGGTCCATTGGTAGCTGCCGCAGCAGCTGTGACGGGCGTTGTGACCGACCCAAGAGAATTGATGAAACAAGGAGTAAAGCTATGAGAAATAAATTCACTACACTTATCTCTCGGGCAGTACCCCTGCCTATCGAGAATATCGACACAGACCAGATTATCCCTGCACGCTTCCTTAAAGCTACTACACGCGAGGGCTTCGGCGAAAACCTCTTCCGCGACTGGCGTTACGAGAAGGATGGCACACCCAAGGCAGAGTTTGTGATGAACTCACCAACATACAAGGGCGAGATTCTCATCGCAGGCAAGAACTTCGGTTGCGGCTCAAGCCGTGAGCACGCCGCGTGGGCTATCGAGGGCGCAGGATTTCGTGCTGTGGTATCTAGTTTCTTTGCCGACATCTTCCGCAATAATGCGCTCAACAACGGATTGTTGCCTGTGACCGTTAGCGAGCAGATGTTAGCCTCTATATTTGAGGCTGTAAACGCTGACCCCACGACAGAGATAAAAATCGACCTCGAAGCTCAGACAATCGAGATTGTCGGCACTGATAAAAAGGAGTCATTCGACATTGCGCCATACAAAAAACAGTGTCTGATGAATGGCTATGATGATGTGGACTACTTGGTGAGCATACGTCACGAAATTGAAGAGTTTGAGAAAAACAGATAACCCGAACGATTATGAAAGAGATTAAGATTGCGGTACTGCCAGGCGATGGTATTGGACCAGAGATTGTGGCTCAAGCTGTGAAGGCAGTGGATGCTGTTGCCGCGAAGTTTGATTATAAGGTAACATACACCCACGCCAAGGTGGGTGCTGCCGCCATTGACGAGGTGGGTAACCCCTACCCCGACTCAACACACGAGGTGTGTATGGCTGCCGATGCTGTATTGTTTGGTGCAATTGGCGACCCACGCTTTGACAACAACCCAGAGGCGAAGGTACGCCCCGAGCAGGGTCTGCTTGCAATGCGAAAGAAGCTCGGGCTCTATGCCAACCTGCGCCCCGTAAACACTTTTGCTTCGCTTCTGCACCGTTCGCCCCTGCGTCACGACTTGGTGGAGGGTGCTGACTTTATGTGCGTGCGCGAACTTACGGGTGGCCTATACTTCGGTCGTCCACAGGGTCGCTCGGAGGATGGTAACACAGCATACGACACCTGCGTATATTCGCGCTCGGAGATTGAGCGCATCTGCCGTCTGGGCTTTGAGTATGCCGCAAAGCGTCGCGGTAAGCTGACCGTTGTTGATAAGGCAAATGTGCTGGCAACGTCACGTCTGTGGCGCGAGACAGCCAAAGCGATGGAGAAGGATTATCCTAATGTGGAGGTTGAGTATATGTTCGTGGATAATGCTGCGATGAAGATTATCCAGCAACCACGTCACTTCGACGTTGTGGTTACGGAGAATATGTTTGGCGATATCCTCACCGACGAGGCAAGCGTAATCACTGGCTCACTTGGATTGTTGCCTTCGGCTTCAATTGGCACTTACACATCACTTTTTGAGCCTATTCACGGCTCATACCCACAGGCGGCAGGCAAGAACATCGCCAACCCTATTGCGACAATCCTGTCGGCTGCTATGATGTTTGAGTACGCATTCTCGGATATGGAGGCTGGTGCAGCAATACGCCGTGCGGTAGATTTATCAATCGAGCAGAACATCGTCACCGAGGATATCGCCCCCGAGGGTGTGACACCTCACTCTACAACAGAGGTGGGAGACTTCATTGCGGCAAACATTTAATCGTCAAAAGAGATGAGCGAAAAGAGATATTTCCCTGCACTGAACGATGTAATGAGCGCCGAGCATACTCTGAAGGAGATACTCGAGCCTACACCACTGCTACACAATCGTAACCTTTCGCAGAAGTTCGATGCCAACATCGCACTCAAACGTGAGGACTTGCAGATGGTGCGTTCCTACAAGATACGCGGAGCATATAACAAGATACGTAGCCTTACGACAGAGCAGCGCGAAAAGGGCATCGTCTGCGCCAGCGCGGGCAACCACGCGCAGGGAGTGGCACTATCGTGCAATAAACTCGGCATTGTAGGCAAGATTTTTATGCCTGTAACGACCCCCAAGCAGAAGATTAACCAGGTTAAGATGTTTGGTGGCGAGCAGATTGAGGTGGTGCTTGCTGGCGATACGTTTGACGAGGCAAATGCTGCCGCAGAGGCTACCTGCCTGAAGGAGGGCAAGACATTCATTCCACCTTTCAACGACCCAAAGATTATCGAGGGTCAGGGGACAGTAGGACTTGAGATTTTGCAGCAAAGCAGCTCCTCTATAGACTATATCTTCGTGCCTATCGGTGGCGGAGGTCTGGCTTCGGGCATCGGTGCGGTGTATAAGCAGATGTCACCACACACCAAGATAATAGGCGTAGAGCCTGCGGGTGCGGCGAGCATGAAGCTCTCGATTGAGCGCGGCGAGGTGACTTCGCTGGGCGAGATAGATAAGTTTGTGGATGGTGCTGCCGTGCAACGCGTGGGCGACATCACATTCGACATATGCCGTCAGGTGCTGGACGATATTGTGGTTGTTCCCGAGGGTAAGGTATGCTCTACAATCCTTAACCTCTACAACTTCGACGCTATCGTGGTGGAGCCAGCGGGTGCATTGAGCATCAGCGCACTGGACTACTATGCCGAGCAGATTAACGGAAAGAATGTGGTATGCGTGGTGAGTGGTAGCAACAACGATATTGTGAGAATGGAGGACATCAAGGAGCGTTCATTGCTGTATGAGGGTCTGAAGCACTACTTCGTGGTGCGTTTCCCACAGCGTGCGGGCGCATTGCAGGACTTTGTGACCAACGTGCTGGGTCCTCACGACGATATCACATACTTCGAGTACAACAAAAAGACAAACCGCGACAAGGGTCCTGTGCTGATTGGTATCGAGCTGCAAAACCCCGACGATTTTGGCGGTCTGACGCAGCGAATGCATGAACATAATATTGATTATCAGTATCTGAACGCAAATCCAAGCCTTTTTGAGTTCTTGATTGGCTAAATTTTTATATATTTGTATAGATTTAACCTAAACTACAAAGAATATGAATTTAATTGGTAACATTATTTGGGTTGTTTTCGGCGGATTATTTATCTCGCTGGGATACCTTTTCGGTGGACTCGTGCTCTGCCTCACAATTGTCGGAATTCCATTCGGATTGAAGGTTATGCGCCTCGGTCTGTTCGCCTTGTGGCCATTCGGTGGCGAGGTTACGCAGGGTGATAAGCCAATGGGTTGTCTGGCGCTGTTGCTTAACGTGATTTGGATTATCTGCGGCGGTATCGAGGTAGCGATTGGTCACCTGACGATGGGCGTTATCTTCTGCATCACAATCATCGGTATTCCTTTTGGTTTGCAGCACTTCAAGTTGATGGTTTTAGCGCTTATGCCATTCGGTCACGAGGTGGTAAGAAAATAAAAACCACTTCAAACATTAGATTAAGCTCCGCTTCGGCGGGGCTTTTTTTGTGCGATGATACTATGAGATTGCCACGTCGCTAAAGCTCCTCAATAACGAAGAGAGTACCTACGAGATTGCCGTGCCTAAGTAAACTCCGCCTCGCAATGAGGGGGGGGGTGAGAAGATGAAAAAGGGCAGCCGCTACGGAACAATAATTCATTACTGGTCATCCTGAAGCACAAAAAAAGGTCGCTACCCGATGGATAGCGACCCGAATATCTAATCTAAACTAAATTCGATTAGAGCACCCTACTACAATGGATTCTGATCCTCGTCCTTGATGTTAGAGTTAGAGTTGATCTCGATTGAGAGAGGAATCTGGTAAGTGAAATCCTTACCTGCAGCGATCTTCGCCTTGTGGCTGTGGTTTGCTGAAGCTGTACGATCAACACCTACGTTGAAACGCTTGTTAGTAAACCACTCGTGACCCTCACCCCACAACTCGATACGGCTCTGGAGGTGGATCTCCTTCAAGAGAGCATCACCTGTCTTTGAAGACTTCTCATAAGCTGAATCACGCTCTGATACGAGGCTGTAAAGAGTAGCCTGTGCAGCAGATGCCTGGTTGTTGCGGGCCTCAGCCTCTGCCTTCAAGAGGTAAGCCTCTGAAAGACGCATGAAGACCTCATCCTGACGGTAGTTAGGAGAGTTGAACTTCGAGCTGATGTAAGCTGGATATGAACCCTCTGCTGTAGCAGCGAAGTTTGCCTTACGGTAGTCTGTGTCAGGAATCTGATCATAGAGCTGCTGATCGATACACATATAGATACCCTTGTTTGAACCAGAGTCGATAGCTGTCTTAGATACCCAAGAAGCAAATGCTGTGTTCTCCAATGAAGTAGCCATAGCCCAGTCATATGCCCAGATAGTCTCTGAAAGAGTACCCTCCTGGAAACCAGAAGTTGTGTAAGTAGCCTCATCCATCAAGCTATAACCGTCCTTGATAACTGCATCAGCAGCAGAAGCAGCGATAGCGTACTGACCTGAAGTCAAAGCTACACGAGCCAAAACCATATTAGCTACTGAAGCGTCGATATCAGTGAATGTAGCGTGTGAATCATAAGCCTGCTCGTTGAAGTACTTAACAGCGTCCTGAAGATCCTTTGTGATCTGTGCATATACTGTCTCAACTGGAGTACGACCTGTTGTTGGGTCACCTGTTGAGAGGTACATAGGAACACCTGCCTTATCCTTACCACCGTGCATATAAGATGCCTGGTAGATGTTCAAGAGGTAGTAATAAGCCAATGAACGGAATGTCAAAGCCTGTGCCTTGTAAACCAACGCCTGACCTGTAGCATCATCTGGGATAAGGTCAAGAATCTGATTTGCCTTGTAAACCATCTTGTAGTAGCAGTACCAACGCTCTGCTGTGTAAGATGCAGTCTGCTGGCGCAAGTTCTCGAACATATACTCATCAGCCCACCAGTTAGATGTACCAGACAAAACGACATCGTTACCCTGAAGGTCCATACCGAGGTGCCAGTTCATATAACCGCGACCGTTAGTAGAGTTTGACATATAACCTGTGTGCAGGTAATTAACCATACCAAGCATCATAGGTGCAAGTACCATGTCGGCATCCTTCTTGATAAGCTCCTGGAGCTGCTCGTCAGATACAGAACCACCCTGTGGCTCAACGTCCAACATCTTGTCGCAAGAAGCGAAAACCATAGCCGCCAAAGCGACAATTGCAAAAATATTTTTCTTCATATTTGTTTCCTCCTATTACATATTAAGTGTTAAACCAAATGTAAATGTACGAGCCTGTGGGAAACCGAAACCGTTCTGACCTGTGTAACCAGTACGAGGATCGAAACCATCGTGCTCAGTTACGAAGCACAAGTTGTCAGCATTGAAGAATACACGCAATGACTGGATACCAGCACGTGAAGTCCACTTCTGTGGCAATGTGTAACCAAGGTTGATATTCTTCAAGTTGAAGTAAGCTGCTGAACGATAGAGACGGCTACAGTTTGAACCAACTGAGTTCCAAGTACCACCATACATCAACTGACCAAACTCTGCGTTAGGATTCTCTGGAGTCCAAGTGTTACCAACCAAGTCATCAGATACTGTGAAACCAACACGACCTGGGTCGTAAAGGTTAGCAGAGTTACCATCCCACTGCAAACCGCCAAGCTGATAAGCCATCTGTGCAGAGAAATCGAGGTTCTTCCAACGGAATGTAGTACGGATACCACCTACCAAGTCAGGAAGTGCATCGCCCATCTCATAACGTGATGCCTCAGCAAATACCTCTGTAGTCTCGCGACCTGTTACGTTACCATTAGCATCCTTAACATCCTTCCAGAAGAGCTCCTGACCATTCTCTGGGTTGATACCAGCATACTCGAAGAGGTAGAGGTTGTAGTAAGACTTACCCTTACCGCGCAAACGAGAACCATCAACATAGTTACCACCGAGGTTAGGGTTACCCAACTCCTCTGGGAAGTCGATCAACTTGTTCTGTGAAGCAGCACCTGTAAGGTTTACGTTCCAATATATGTTCTCGTTCTTGATAAGATCAACTGTTACGTCGAACTCGAAACCAACGTTACCCAAAATACCTACGTTCTCCAAACGTGAAGACAAACCTGTAGAAGATGGAGTTGGACGGCTCCAGATCAAGTCGTGAGTACGACGGTTGTAGTAATCCAACGAACCATATACGCGATCCCACAAACGGAAGTCGATACCGAAGTCGAACTGGTGGTTACGCTCCCAACTAAGGTTAGGGTTACCAGTTGAAGAGAGGCTCAATGTGTGCTCACCACCTGATACACCGATAGACCAAAGGTTGGTGTAAGGGAATGAACCACCATACTGGTTACCAGATACACCATAAGTAGCACGAACCTTCAAATCGTCGATCCACTCTGCATCCTTCATAAACTCCTCCTCTGATGCACGCCAAGAACCACCTACTGACCAGAAGTGACCCCACTGGTTGTAAGCGAACTGTGAAGAACCATCATAACGGTAAGAGAGTGAAGCAGAATAACGGTTGTCGTAAGTATAGTTACCACGGAAGAAGTAACCCTCGATAGCTGAACGAGTTGTAGAAGAGTCACCACCATTAGCGTCATCAACAACGGCGTTAGAAAGCTCTGGGATACCTGGGTAGAAGATGTTCATCTTCGCTGCAGACATACCTGAAGACTTATCACGGCTGAACTCGTGACCGATCATAGCGTCGATTGCGTGAACATCGTTTACAAGCTTCTTGTAAGACAACAACTGCTGAGTGTTGAATGACTCATAGAAAGTCATAGACTTACCAATCCAACCATTCACACCTTCCTGTGCAGCATAACCCTCCTCGTTGTTCTGGAAGTTAGTCAAGTGAGTGTAAACGTTATCCATTGTTACGTTTGCAGTGAACTTGAAGTCCTTCAAGAAGTTGATATCAACGTATGCAGAAGCGTAGATATTATCCTTCTTTGTGTTGAAGATATCACGAGAGATTGAAGCCTCTGGGTGAGCCTCGTTCAATGAGTTGAACATATCCATTGCAGGACCGTAGATTGAAGTTGTAGAACCAAGACCGTTCTCAAGCATCTTTGAGCCATCAGTGTTGTAGCGAATCTGACCCTTCTCGTCACGAGCATAGTAAGGAACAGTTGGGTTCTGCCACATAGTCCACAAGAATACGTTATTTGTATTAGCACCTGAATACTCAGGAGCGTCAGTGTCACGGCGAGTCCAAGATACGTTAGAACCGAGCTTCATCCACTTTGTCACCTGTGCGTTCATAGCAGCACGAGCTGAGATACGGTCGAAAGCTGAGCCCAATGTGTAAGATGGATCCTCCAAGAAGCTACCAGAAACGTAGTAGTCCATACGCTCTGAACCACCTGATACGCTAACAGTGTACTCCTGACGGAACTGCTTTGTGAAGAGGTAATCATCGTAGTTCTCTGCATAGAGAAGCTCTGCACCCTCCCAAATCTTACCAGTTGATGGGTCGATTGGAAGAGCACCAGCTGGAACACCTGCAGGCAACTTATAAGCCATATAGTTACCGAGGAAGTCCATCAATCCTGGGTAACCAATGCTTGCATACGCACCGTGCATAGCATTGTCCACCAAATCAGCTGGGATCATAGCTGAATAAAGGTTCTTTACTGCAGCATAAGCATACTCGTAGTAATCACCTGGGTTCTGCATAGTCTTGTGCTCCTTGATACCCTGCTCGTTCCAACCCCACTTTGCCTCGAAAGTGATGTTAGCCTTCTGATTGCGGGCACCCTTCTTTGTTGTTACGAATACAACACCGTTAGCAGCACGTGAACCGTACAATGCGTTAGCGGCAGCATCCTTTGATACAACAACTGACTCGATGTCGAGTGGGTTGATTGTAGAAAGTGAAGAAGAGTAAGGTACACCATCAACAACGATCAAAGCAGTCTGTGATGCGTTCAATGAACCGATACCACGGATCACGATAGAAGCATCCTGACCAGGCTGACCTGATGAAGAGTATGACTGAATACCAGCTACTGCACCCTCCAAAGCCTTTGTTACAGAAGATACTGTCATCTTCTGAAGGTCCTTTGAAGAAACGGCTGTGATAGAACCAGTCAAGTCCTTCTTCTTAACCTCACCGAAGGTCTGTACAACGACCTCATCAATTGCCTGGTAATCGTCCTTCAAAACAACGTTTACCACGCTCTTGCCATTAACTGCTACCTTCGCATCCTCATAACCCATGAAAGATACGTAGAGGTTAGCGTCAGCTGGCACTGATAGCTTAAAGCTACCATCCACACCGGTAGTAGTACCTACAGTTGTGCCCTCAACGAACACAGCAGCGCCGACAACAGCCTTACCAGCTGCGTCCTTAACAGTACCGGTCACCTGCAAGTTCTGAGCGAATGCGACAGCGCAAACGGCCAAAACAGCAATGATAGAAAGTACAATTTTCCTAACCATAAGCATTAAATTTTTGTTTGAATTATTGTGTGTATTTATTCACTCTACCCAAAAGAGAAAAATACAAGTGCAAATTTAGGCGTTAAAATCCTAATTACCAAAAAAATTTAATATAAAATTAACATTGTTTAGTAATTCGAGGTGGAAAGAGCCAAAATGTTAAGAATCATAATCTAAAAGGGGTTTTTATTAACATTTTATAAGTAAAATCGCTATGCAAAATATGATGTTTTTATGCAAATTAGCGCATAACGAGGGTTTGAACAAAAGAAATGCGCACCGCAAAACTGCGATGCGCGAATTATACCTATATTATATATTATATTATACTATACTATTTCTTCTGGCGAAGGATGACGTGTTCGAGCAACATAACCGTCACAACGCCCATAACAAAGCCGTTGCCGATGATAGGGCGCAACATCGCAGGAATAACCGACATAGGGATAATACCGAAAACAAGTGCAACCATAACAGGCAGACCAACAATCAGACACTCCTCAAAATTACGAGCAGAGTCCGACGTTGCAAGCATACTGAACGACGCGGCAAGCTGCGTTCCCATCAGATAGAGCAGGATAACACCGATGACAGTATTGGGAATAGCCGACATAACTGCAATCAAATCAGGCACAAAGGCACACACCACAAGTGCCAGACCCGCTGGCACGATAGCATAGCGCGAGGCGCAATTTGACGATGCAATCACACCTGGCGACATAGAGTAATTCACAGGACCAATCACACCCATTGCACCCGCCGCAATGTTAAACAGACCCGTCAGCGACACACCTCGGCGGGAACGCTTCTGCAAATCCTCCACCTGGAGCATTGCGCCAAGAGATTGAATAGAGCCTATATCGTTGATAAGCAGCGCAATGTAGCAGAACACAAATGCTGCTATCATACTCCAATCCACCTCAAGCGCAGGCAGCAGCAAAGCGCCCTCAGAAGCGGAAAACTTATCCATCACACTACCCAAACCGCCATAGATTGAATAGTATATCACGCAACCGACTATCAATGCCGCAGGCACAAGCAACGACTTTGCCACGCCGCGCAACTTACTAGATGCCAATGCCATAGCAGGGACTCCCAGCAACGTAAACCATAAACCAAAGACGTGGCGCGCCTCCTCGCCCGCAGGGAAAATAAGATTTTTAATCGTCGGACCCAACGTAAAGGCAATAAGCATCATTATAACGATAACGATACGTGGTGTGAAGATACTTTGCAAACGCTCAATCATACGCCCCAGCGAAAGCAGTGTAACAATCACACCACCAACGATTAACGCGGTATATATCTTATTGGTATTCACCGCCTCACCCTGCGCCGCCAGGGCTGTAATGATACCTACCAGCAAGACCGACGCTGGTCCCACAACGATAGGCATACGATGCCCCCAAAGAGCCTGCACAATGGTAGCCACACCCATCAACGCAAAGACCTTCTGCGCATAGAGTACACGCTCGGCAGGTGAGCCGACAGCTATAAAGAGCGATGTGGTAACCACAGCCACCGCCAGCACAAACCACTGCATACTATACATCAGCAGCTGCCCCAAGGGTGGACGATCATTAAGCTTATATCTCAAATCCATAAAGATAAATTATTATGCTACAAACAATTACCAAAAACAAAAAAGCGTAAACCACCCCCTCATTTTCGGCACCGCAAAGATATTATTTCTCGTCAAGCAACGTCCAATCATCGAGTTTTCGCAGTGTTTCGAGACGGAAAGCACCTGGCCACGCAACAAGCCAGTTATTGATTCGTGTCGCATCCTTCTGCTCGTCAAACTGCCAGCGACAATTGAAAAACGCCTCATTCTGCGCTCCGACGGGGCGTACAAGTCCGCGAATCTCCAACTTGCCATCCGAGATTAACTGACAACCATTTGTCCACACCGCCAACGCCTTCTCTCGCCATACTTTACGACCTGTGAGCTCTGCCAAACGCAACCACTCGCCAACCCACAACAGCGCATACTCGTCCAAATGATGATGCTGTACAGAGACCGACGTTGCACCGAAAGTGGTGTAATTATGGCGCGCAACCTCAACATCTTTTGGATAGAGCGACTCATAATGCCACATCCAAGATGAAAGATAATATGAAATCGCCTCGGCGTGGTCAATATACTTTTTATTCCCCGTAGCATCATACATCATCAACGATGCACGCAACAGCGGCAAGGATGACTCCTTGTCTATACACCAGGTATCCAAAGCTCCAGCTGTGGTATATCCATTCTTATAGAACTCATTATAGTAATAATCGTATGCAGCCTTTGCCGATGCGAAATACTCATCCTTATCGGTATGCTTATAGGCCGAAAGCATAGGCGCTATCATAAATGCTCCCACCGTACCTTCACGATAGAGGCACTCACCATTCTCTCTCCAGCCCTTGCCATATACACCTGAAGGCTGCTGGTCTGCCCTCACAAAGTCGCATATTCCGAGAGCAACCTCTCTTACTCTCGCCACTGGCTCGGTGATATTACACTTCTCAAGCAGCTCAATCGTCTCAAAGAAATTCTGCGCGGCAGTACCGAGATTACAAGCATCAGAGACCACATTCTGACTCTTTGACAAAATATTGTCGTAATGTGTTACATAAAATCCGTTTTCTCGCTGCGTTTCAGGTGCTGTCCAGCACTCAAGCGCAGCCAACGCCTTATCCTTTGACGTCACATCGCCCGTACGCAAATAGTCAAAAAGCAGAGAGTTAATAAAAGAGGCATTCTGTCCACACCAACCAACTTCATACTTGTAGAATGGTCGCTGACGCCAGCCTCCCTTTCCGTCAGGAACGAGACCAATATTAAAACCCTTGAAGCCCCTCTCTTCTGCCCAAAGAGACTCCTTGGCATATTTTACTCCGTACTCCCACACCTTATCGGTTGTGATGACCTCAGCATAGTCCTTCTTTGCCTGCTTCCACGCCTCATCCAAAAACAGTGACATTGTGTTCTCAACACCCTCTTTATCTGCTACATAGACATATGCCGTAAGGGTGCGAGTTTCGCCTTTACGCAATGCGAGCGTTCGGAGTGTTGAAGCCGCATAACCATCTTTAGTCACATAGGTAAATGGACGCTCCTCCTCGGGCATCATCAAAGAGTGGGTTGTCATCTTACCCTCTGGCATCAACGCGCAAGAAAAAGCCTCCTGCTCGCTTTGAGGCACATCGCTCCATACAGCAACAGCATAACTCTCACTCTCGGAGTAAGTTGCGCCAGGGATAGGCGTGCGGCGGTAAGAATAGGTATGCCACTCGCCATCGGTCTGAAAACCTTTAGGCTCACGACCTCGCCCCCAATGATTACCGTTGTAAGTAATCGCAGGAATTATCACACGGTCACACTTCGCCTTATGACGGACGTCCAGAGTCAGATGCGCATCCTCAACATCTTCAACAGCCACAAATTGGCGAGTTACTTTCAACAAATTTTTATTCACGTGTTCCACCTTGTCCTGAGAAATAACCCCCTCACCTGAATATGGGACCAATTCTGCAATATTACTATTTTTATAGTATATTCCATCCTTTTTCATATAAAGGCGGTTTGAACATCCACACAAAAAGAGGATTGGGACAAGTGTAGAAATCAATAACTTTTTCATAAAATTTAGGTATATAAGATTAGACAATGCAATAGGCTCACTACATTATCTACAATCAATATTATAACTTTATCCAGATTCGGTTATTTACCCAAAAGGCGATTTAACTCCAGAGGATTGTCAGTTGTGATGTAATCAACGCCCTGGTCGATAAACCACTGCATATCGGCTGTGTCGTTCACAGTCCATACATTCACGGTCATACCCAAGTCGTGACACTGCTTAATCCACTCGGGGTGCTTCTTCAAAGTATTAAGGTTGTAGTCGATACCTGTATAACCCTCCTCCTTGCACTGCGCTGGGGTAAGGTCGCCATTCAGATAGGCAATCTGCGTACCTTTGGGAGCGTATTTCACCAACTCGTCACATACATACTTGCTGAAGGCGATATACTCTACCTTCTTGCGCATCTTGTACTTCTTCACTGCCGCCAAGATATTCTTCACTACGCGAGACTCCTGCTCTGGGGTTGGATGGCTCTTAATCTCGATGATAAGCTTCGTCACCTTGCTCTTTTTTGCCTGCTCCAAATACTCGTCAAGCGTAGGCACAATCTCACCATTTGTCAAAGGCAATTCGCGGATAGTCGCAAAGTTCTCATTCTGCACATTAGGAATAGAGCGATGACGTGCACCATGAATAGCAATCAACTTACCATCCTTGGTCTCATTGATATCAACCTCCGAGCCATATACACCCAACTCCTGCGCGTGCTTAAGCGAAGAGATTGTGTTGTCGTAAGAGTTTTGTGTAGCGTGGAAACCTCGGTGAGCAATCACTTGAGTCTGTGCATAAGTTGCCGTTGCGGAAAAAAGGCATAGCGCCAATGTAATAAGTCGTTTCATTGTATAGATATTTTAGATTTATATTTTCTATTCGCAAATATAAGAAAAAGTAAATAAAATAAAGCATCTCGGGAAACAAAAATCCGTACACAAGCCCCTACATCAGCGACTCACAGCACTTATTTCAACCACAAATGCAACATTTCAGCCGTTTTATCGAAATAAGTGAAGCGGAAGCTGTTTTTTCCTTGCGTTTTGTGACTACATTTGAAATAAATTTTATAAATTTGCATATTAACTATACGAAAATAAACAAAACAACAAAATACATTACTATGGAAAGTAAATATTCTCTTCCCTATGACGGCGGACTCATCATGGACGGCACACCTACCGACATCATCCACCGTTATGAAAAAATTCCCACTTCAGTATTCTCTACCGAGAGCCAAGGTGCAGAATACGTTGCAGAGGAGATTGTAAACGCTATCAATGCCCACGAAGCAAACCGACCATTCGCCCTGGGTCTTACAACAGGTCGCACACCGCTGGGTGTATATCAAGCGTTGGTTAAGCGTTATCAGGCTCGCGAGGTATCTTTTAAGAACGTGGAGGTATTCAGTCTCGACGAGTTCTACCCTATCAAGGCAAAGGAGCAGCAGAGCCGCAACTACCGCATCCACGAGGATTTTATCAGCCAAGTTGATATTCCACAGGAGAACGTACACATCATCGACGGAACAATTCCTACAAGCAAGGTTACAAAGTATTGTGCAGACTACGACCGCAAGGCTCGCAACATCGACCTTATGGTTATAGGTATGGGCGAGCAGGGTCAGATTGGTTTTAATGAACCTGGCTCTTATGCCAAGTCTGTAACTCGTCTTGTGCAGCTCACATATCAGTCACGCAAGCAGCAGGCAAGCCTCTTTCACGGTGCAGAGAACACCCCAAAGATGGCTATCACAATGGGTCTTAACACCGTTATGAGCGCCAAGCGTATCATTCTGATGGCGTGGGGCGAGGATAAAGCACAAATCCTGCACAAGACTGTGGAGGAGGATGCTACACGCCTAATCCCTGCATCTATGTTGCAGAACCACCCTGCCATCGAAGCTGTGGTGGACGATGCAGCTGCCGACCTGCTCACTGTAAAGAAGGCACCTTGGGTAGTAGGTCCTTGCGACTGGACTCCACGCTTGGTGCGTAAAGCAGTTGTATGGTTGTGCGAGGTTGTGAAGAAGCCTATCTTGAAGCTCACATATCAGGACTATATCTCTAATTCGCTGGGCGAGATGCTCGACATTATTGGTATGGAGTACAGCGATGTGAATATCAAGGTATTCAACGACTTACAGCACACAATCACAGGCTGGCCAGGCGGTAAGCCAAACGCTGACGATTCAACACGTCCTGTGCCTTCAACACCATATCCAAAGCGTGTAATCATCTTCTCACCACACCCTGACGATGACGTTATCTCGATGGGTGGTACATTCATTCGCTTGGTTGAGCAGGGTCACGACGTACACGTTGCATATCAGACATCGGGTAACGTAGCCGTTCACGATGATGTTGTGATGCAGCACATCGACTCGGCACGCGAGCTTGGTTATGGCGACCGTGTGGAGGAGGTTAAGAAGATTATTGCATCGAAGAAGAAGGGCGAGCCAGAACCACGCCCACTCCTGGAGCTTAAGGGCGCTATCCGTCGTGCCGAGGCTCGTGGCGCGGTGCGTTCATTTGGTCTTAACGAGGATACAAACGCTCACTTCCTCAACCTGCCATTCTACGAGACTGGCGGCATCAAGAAGGGTCAGCGCACAGATAAGGATATTGAGATTATCACCGAGCTACTGCAGCAGGTTAAGCCTCACCAGATTTACCTCGCGGGCGACCTTGCAGATCCACACGGTACACACCGTGTCTGCACAGAGTCTGTACTGGAGGCATTGTTCCGCTTGAAGGATAAGGGCGAGGAGTGGATCGAGGAGTGTGTTGTATGGCTCTATCGTGGTGCCTGGATGGAGTGGGAAATTGGCATGGTCGATATGGCTGTACCTTTGAGCCCAGAGGAGCTTATCAAGAAGCGTCACGCCATCTATCGCCACCTCTCACAGAAGGATATCGTGCCATTCCCTGGCGACGACAGCCGCGAGTTCTGGCAGCGTGCCGAGGAGCGCACACAAAACACCGCACGTCTCTACGACCAGTTGGGTATGGCGGAGTATCAGGCAATTGAAGTATTTGTTAAAATGAAAATATAATTATGAGAGTTATCATCGAAAATACAGCGGCCGAGGCGGGTCGTTGGGCAGCAGAATATGTTGCTTCACAGATTAACGCAAAGGCACAGGTAAGCAGCGAGCCATTTGTACTGGGTCTTCCAACAGGCTCTACTCCTCTTGGTATGTATAACGGCTTGATTGAGCTTTACAAGGCGGGTAAGGTGTCGTTTGCAAATGTTATCACATTCAATATGGATGAGTATGTAGGCTTGCCAGAGGAGCATCCCGAGAGCTACCACTCATTTATGTGGAACAACTTCTTCTCACACATCGATATCAAGAAGGAGAATGTAAACATCTTGAACGGTAACGCAGCCGATCTCGACGCAGAGTGCGCCAACTATGAGGCACGTATCGAGGCTGCTGGCGGCATCGACCTCTTTATCGGTGGCGTTGGCGAGGATGGTCACCTGGCTTTCAACGAGCCTTTCTCATCACTCAATTCACGCACTCGTATCAAGACCCTCACAGAGGATACAATCATCGTGAACTCACGCTTCTTCGGTGGCGACGTTACAAAGGTGCCAAAGTTGGCCCTTACAGTTGGCGTAGGTACTGTATGTTCTGCAAAGCAGGTTATGGTACTCGCTTTGGGACACAAGAAGGCACGCGCCGTACAGCAGTGCGTAGAGGGTGCTGTTTCTCACGCTTGGACTATCACAGCATTGCAGATGCATCCAAAGGGTATTCTGGTATGCGACGAGCCTGCTATCGGCGAGTTGAAGGTAAATACCTACCGCTACTTCAAGGATATCGAAAAGGATAATTTGTAATATAAACCTCCAATACTCAAATCTATGGCTACAACACCAACACCCCATATCGGAGCTGTCGCAGGCGAGATTGCCGAGAAGGTGATTATGGCTGGCGACCCTTTGCGCGCCAAGTTTATGGCAGAGCGCTACTTGGAAAACCCCGTGCAGTACAACAGCGTGCGAGGTATGCTCGGCTACACGGGCACATACAAGGGTAAGCGGGTGTCGGTGCAGGGTCACGGTATGGGTATGCCTTCGATTGGCATCTACACCTACGAATTGTTTAACTTCTACGGCGTCAAGAGCATCATCCGCACAGGCTCGGCAGGAGCTTATCACCCCGACCTTAATCTGGGCGATGTTGTGATTGGCATAGGAGCTTGCACCGACTCCAATTACGGGGCGCAGTACAATCTGCCTGGCACATTCTCGCCTACGGCCGACTTTGCGCTTGCACGCGCAGCGGTAGAGAAGGCGGAGCAGATGAACGTAGCCTACAAGGTGGGCAACATACTCTCGAGCGACGTCTTTTATGGCGACGATGGCGAGCGATGGAAGGAGTGGCAAAAGATGGGTGTGCTGGCTGTGGAGATGGAGGCGGCGGCGCTCTACATGAATGCAGCACGTAGCGGACAGAAGGCGTTGTGTATCTGCACTATATCCGATTCGCTGGTGCACGGCACAGCGTGCAGCGCCGAACAGCGTCAGACAAGTTTTACCAATATGATGGAGATTGCTTTCGACATTATATAGAGCTGCAAGGCTCGGCTAAAAGAAAACGGGCATAAAAATTGCCCGTTTTTTGTTTATCCAACAAAAAATGTTTAACTTTGAGATAATTGATTAAAAAACCAACCGAAAAAAGTATGAAAAATATCGTTGTGATTGGAAGTAGCAACACCGATATGGTTGTTAAGACTTCACACTTGCCCGCTGCGGGAGAGACCGTTCTCGGCGGCGACTTCTTTATGAATGCAGGAGGCAAGGGTGCTAACCAGGCTGTGGCAGCAGCCCGCTACGGCAACCGAGTGGTATTTGTTGCAAAGACGGGCGACGACCTCTTTGGAGAGCAGGTACGCTCTTCGATGAAGGAGGATGGCATCGTTACGGACTATGTATTCATTGACAAGGAGCATCCATCAGGCGTTGCTCTGATTACAATCAATCAGGAGGCAGAGAACTGCATCGTGGTGGCAGGAGGTGCAAATATGTACCTTTCAAAGGAGGATATTGATAAAGCTCGCGAGGAGATTGTCGGCGCAGATGTTGTACTGATGCAGCTCGAGACACCTATCGAGACCGTAGAGTATGCCGCACATATGGCATCGGAGGCGGGCGTGAGAGTAATCCTCAACCCAGCGCCAGCACCAGCAAAGCCTTTGAGCAAAGAGCTTATACGTGACCTCTACCTCATCACACCAAACCGCAGCGAGGCATCACGCCTTACGGGTATTGAGGTGACAGACCTTGCATCGGCACAGCGTGCCGCGCTGGCCCTGTATGAGATGGGCGCGAAGAATGTAATCGTTACGCTCGGCAGCGAGGGCTCGTTAGTCTATGACGGCAAGATGATGATGCGTGTAGAGGCTATCAAGGTCGAGGCGGTGGATACAACAGCCGCAGGCGATACATACAACGGCGTATTGGCAAGCGTGATTGCCGAGGGCAAGAGCCTTATTGACGCTGTTCACGAGGCTAACATCGCAGGAGCAATCAGCGTTACACGTATGGGCGCGCAACCAGCAGCACCTACACGCGAGGAGATTATCGCAATGAAAAAGAAGAAATAGAAACCTTAAATTTATACCATTATGTTTATTGTACAAAGTTATCTTTTAGCAGTTGTTTTCTGCTTTATCACAATGCTCTGCTGGGGCTCGTGGGGAAACACCCAGAAGCTGGCAGGCAAGACATGGCGCTATGAGTTGTTCTACTGGGATTACGTCATCGGTATGGTACTCTTTACGCTGTTGCTCGGCTTTACTATGGGTAGTATCGGTGACCAGGGTCGTCCTTTCGTCGAGGATTTGATGCAGGCGAGTGGCGCAAACATCTTGAGCGTGATTATCGGCGGTGTTATCTTCAACGCTTCGAACATCCTCCTGTCGGCATCGGTATCACTCGCAGGTCTGTCTGT
Organism: Rikenellaceae bacterium; assembly: GCA_015059905.1. Lineage (GTDB taxonomy): Bacteria > Bacteroidota > Bacteroidia > Bacteroidales > Rikenellaceae > Alistipes. Next base: position 230,723 of record SUZN01000001.1, on the reverse strand, counting down.
TGCATTCCCATTGGGAGTAGGTCTTGCACTGGTTTTGGGCGTGATTATCAACTATATGGGCGCTCCAAAGGGTGACCCTATGTTGCTCTTCCTGGGCGTGGCACTCATCGTGGTTGCTATCGCTTGCAACGGTATCGCATCGGGCAGAATGAATAAGGGCGGCGAGGAGAGCAGCTCTAACCGCAAGGGTATCATCCTCTCAATGGTGGCTGGCGTATTGATGGCGTTCTTCTATCGCTTTGTTGCCAAGGCGATGGATTTGGACAATTTCGAGCAGCCAACACCTGGTATGCTTACCCCATACTCAGCTATCTTCGTATTCTCGATTGGCGTGCTGCTGAGTAATTTTATCTTCAACACTCTTGTTATGCGTCGTCCTTTCGTTGGCGAGCCTGTCGCTTACAGCGAGTACTTCAAGGGTTCGTTCTCTACTCACCTTGTAGGTATGCTGGGCGGTTGCATCTGGTGCTTGGGTACTGCATTCAGCTACATCGCAGCAGGTAAGGCTGGTGCCGCCATCTCATACGCTTTGGGTCAGGGCGCTCCAATGATTGCCGCTATCTGGGGCGTATTTATCTGGAAGGAGTTTAAGGGCAGCGACAAGAAGACAGATATGTTGCTTGGCGTAATGTTCTTATTCTTCATCGCAGGTTTGGCTCTGATTATCGTATCGGGAGGAAACTAAAACTCGGATAAGAGTATATATAGACTGCCAATCTTCGGGTTGGCAGTTTTTCTTTTATCTATATATTCAATTTTTATGTCATAAAACACCTCACTCTCACTATTTTTTTTATCTTTGTCACACAAACCAAACTAAAGATGAAAAACCTTATCTCACTTTTAGTTGCTACGCTACTATGTTTTCAGCTAAACGCACAAACCACGTCTGCAATTTCGGGTCGCGTGGTGGATAGCTCAACAAAACAGGCTATCGAATTTGCGAATGTTGTAGTGACAGATGCCGAGAACAAAACAATCGCATCAGCAACCGTAAACGACGGCGTGTTTTCGATTGATAAACTTCGTCAGGGCGAGTATTACCTCTCAGTAATGCTTGTTGGTTATCAGCCATATACGAGCGAGAAGCTCGCAGTAAAGGGGCAAAGCATAGAGCTTGGCACGATAGAGCTATTGCAAATAGAGAATGGATTGCAGGAGGTGGTTGTGACAGGCGAAAAGAGCCGCATAGTATATAAACTTGACCGCCAACGCATAAGCGGCAGTTCATCTCTCACAGCAGCTGGCGGCACAGCTATTGACGTGTTGAGCTCAACGCCATCAATTAGAATCGATGCCGACGGTGGCGTATCATTCCGAGGCAGTACAGGATTCTTGGTCTATATCGACGGTAAGCAGAGCGCACTTGAGGGGGCACAGGCTTTGGCACAGATACCCGCCGCCAACATCGAGGATATTGAGATTATCACTACCCCATCGGCACGTTATCGCACAGATGGCGACGTGGGCATAATCAACATCATAACAAAACGCGACCAGCAGCAAGGATTCAGTGGTATGGTAAACCTCTCGGGTAGCACCATTGGAGCGTGGAACAGCGACATCACATTGAGCTACAAGCAGGGCGCAAGTCGCTGGTATGTGGGCGGCACACTCGGCGAGGATAAGGGAAAAAGTGACTTCGACCAGACAAAAACGACTATCGTCGATGACTTTACAACAACATCCATTGCCGATGGAGAGCGTATGCGTAACAACTCAACGTGGGTAGGTCGTCTGGGTTGGGAGCTCGCCAAAAATGGACACTCGCTGCTTGTCGAGGCGCAGAGCGGTATGATGAAGACAGCGCGCGGTGGTGATATGCTCTATGACGAGCATCGTATGCAGGGCGAAAGTGTGATAAACGACAACATCTACGAGAGCCACGACCGCTACTCAAACGAGAAACAGCTGGCGCAAATTGCAACCGACTATGTGTGGAAGATAAACGAACGTGGCGACAAATTTTCAATCACTGTACGCTTGCGCTATGACTGGTATGCGCTGGAATATACCGAGAGTAATATGTTTGAGCTATCGGGAGAGCGATATGAGGGTACGCGAGGCTACGAGAGCGAGCACCATTGGGACTTTGACGGCACAGCGAGCTACCTGCTCAACTACCACCCCAACGGTAAGGCGGAGATTGGTTATCAATACACCTCATACAGCGAGCACGGCGACTATAACATCAAATATTGGGATCGTCCAAAGCACGATTTCGTATGGCAGGATGACCTCTACGCCCCATTCTTCTACCGCCGACAGATACACTCGGCATACCTGATGCTCAATCACAACTTCGGCAAGCTGGAGGTGGATGCGGGCGTACGTGCCGACCACACCATCGACGAGATGACAATCGACATCGAGGGTGCAAGCCGCTACATCAAGTGCACAGAGCTTTTTCCATCGGCTCACCTTGCCTACTCAGCAGGCGAAAACACCTTCTCGGCAGGATACTCCTACCGAACAAACCGCCCAGGCATCTGGCAGCTTGAGCCATACATCACTTATGAGGATTACTACACCAAGATGACGGGTAATCCAGACATTGACCCCGAGTATATCCACTCGGCAGAGGTTGGCTACCGCCGCACAATTGCCGAGAAGCACTCCATAGCGCTCACAGCCTTCTATCGTCATCGCACCGACGTAAGGGAGAGAGTGAGAGTTGCCTACGAGCCAGGTGTGACGCTCGACTCGCTCATCAATGCAGGTAACGACCGCAGCTGGGGCGTGGAGGCAAGCGCACGTATCAAGGCTACACGAGCATGGGATATTACGTTGAACGGCAGTCTTTACGATTACAAGTTCACAGCAAATTATGAGGGTTGCAGCGATGCTACAAACACAAGCTACACCCTCTCGATGATTAACAACTTCACCCTGGGTCGCACCACACGCCTTCAGGTGGATGGTAACGTAGTTGGTCCTACAATCCTCTCGCAAGGTCGTGAAGATGCCTACTACTACTTCGATGTGGCTCTGCGACAGCAGCTCTTTGGCAATCGTCTGACAGCTTCGATTGTTATGCACGACGTGTTGCGTACGGCACGATACAACAACTATCGCACATCACCAACACTAATCTCGACAACACACGTTAAACCTAAATACCCCAATATAGTACTCTCGTTAAGCTACGCCTTCAACTCAAAGCACAAGGAGCACTCTGGTGCTGTGACCAAGGGTACAATATTCGAGGGTAAAGATTTCTAAACAGATATGAACATCAGATTTTGTATTGAATATTTTGCCGACAATAATCAGACTATGCACATCGTATTTGGCGATGGCAAGAGTCTGGCAATGCAACTTGGCGGCAACGGATTATGGAGCGTGAGCTGCAACGTAAAGTCGGGCGAGAGCTACCACTATGAACTCCGTCAGGGCGGGAAGATTGTGCGCGCGGAGCAGACTATGCGAAAAACATCTCAACTTGTAGAGAACGCAACGGTGTATGACTGCTGGTGGGATACGCCGCAGGAACAACCATTTTATTCTGCACTCTTTTGCGATGTCATCTTGCAACGCAAAAAGCAAAACCGCAAGCACTTAAAACCTACGAAGGGCTCAATACTCATCGAGGTTGATGCGCCTACGCTACTACCCAATGAGCGACTCTCCATCGTTGGCGGATGCTCCGTTCTTGGTGGCTGGGATGCAAATAAAGCAGCGATGATGAATGATGCCGCAGCGCCAACATGGCGCATTTCGCTTCCTCGCGAGGTGGCAGGGTCTGAATATAAATTCATCATAACTGATAATGAGGGCAACCTAAAATCATACGAACAAGGCGCTAACAGATTGATTCCCTACAGCGACTCCACAACAACCATCATCCGAGGGCTACGCTTCAGAACAAACCCCGAAAGCGGTTGGCGCGGCGCGGGCGTCGCAATACCCGTATTCTCACTACGCAGCAAAAAGAGCTGGGGCGTGGGCGAATTCAGCGACCTGAAACTGATGGCACGTTGGGCAAAGAGGGTTGGATTGTCGGTTATTCAGGTACTGCCCGTAAATGACACGACATCGAGCCTCACCTGGCGCGACTCATACCCATACAACGCTATCTCATCGTTTGCGCTACATCCATTATACCTCGGTGCAGAGGCGGCGGTAAAGTGTTGCAAGGCGGCAACAGATGCGGCTACACAGGAACAGTTGCAGTCTTTGATGGCGAAATACTCGCCAAAAACAGCAAAGCTAAACGCATTGCGAACTGTGGATTATGATAAGTGTATCAAGCTGAAATTAAAGTTCATAAAGGATTTATACAAGCTCTGTGGCAAGCAGGTGATGGCGACAAAGCAGTTCCTCGACTTTGTTATTGAGAGCGAAGAGTGGCTTATGCCATACGCCACATATTGCGCCCTGCGAGATAAACACCCAGCAGCCAAACCCGATGTATGGGGCGAGGCAGCATATGACTACGCCCTACGCCACGAAAAGGAGGTTGGATTTTACTGCTTTGTGCAGTATCTGCTCGATGTGGAGCTGCGTGAGGCAAGCAACTATGCCCACTCATTAGGCGTTGCGCTGAAGGGAGATATTCCAATCGGCGTATCGCTCCATAGCGTGGATGTATGGTGTGCGCCCGAATTATACAACACCTCAATGTCGGCAGGTGCACCACCCGATGCCTTTGCCGAGGAGGGGCAGAATTGGGGTTTCCCGACATACAACTGGGCGAAGATGGCAGAGGACGGTTACGATTGGTGGCGACGCCGTCTGCAAAAGATGGCGCGATACTTTGACGCATACCGCATTGACCACATCCTCGGATTCTTCCGCATATGGGAGACACCGCGCAATTTTGAAAGTGCCCTGATGGGTCACTTCTACCCCTCTATGCCTTACAGCAAGGAGGAGATTGCAGCAGCAGGTCTAAATAGTGATTTTAAGCGATATTACAGAGAGCCGCTCGACCTGGAGCATTATAACGGCGAGGATGAGACAGACACGCTATTTGTGGAGCACCCCGAAGGTGGATATGTGCCTCGCATTGAAGGTTATAAGACCAAAAAATTCAAGACACTCACCTCCACCGAGCAACAGGTATATATGCAGCTACACGAGGAGTTCTTCTATCACCGTCACAATGACTTCTGGCGCGCCTGCGCCCTGAAGCGCCTGCCTGCACTGATGAAGGCGACAAAAATGCTCACTTGCGGCGAGGATTTGGGAATGATACCTGCTTGCGTACCCGAGGTGATGCAACAGGAGGGTATTCTGTCGCTTGAGATTGAACGTATGCCAAAGCAGATGGGCGCAAAATTTGGCGATACCCGAAACTACCCTTACTTCTCCGTAACGGCCACATCGACACACGATATGTCGAACATCAGAGGCTGGTGGCGTGAGGATAAGGAGCTCACTCAACGCTATTGGAACGAGGTACTGCACCTTGAGGGCGTAGCCGAGCAGGAGTGTTCGGGCTCTACTGCGCGACTTATCATCGAACAGCAGATGCGCTCAAACGCAATCCTCGCCATTCTGCCACTACAGGATTGGCTGGCAACAGATGAGTCTTTGCGACAAGCAGACCCCGACACCGAGCGCATCAACATTCCCGCCAACCCTCACCATTATTGGCGCTATCGTATGCACCTCACGCTGGAGCAGTTGCTCGCAGAAGAGGAGTTTAACAACACTATAAGTTCTCTTGTTGCACTGCGACAGTAACGCAGCAACAGGCACAAAAAAAATTCCGCACCCTTCATAGGATGCGGAATTTTATTTCTATGCGTTTCAGATTACTTTGAAAGCTCTGCTACGGCAGCCTTTGCTGGAGTAGCGTAAGGCTCTGCTGTAACCTTCTTCAAGCACTCAACAGCCTTCGCCTTGTTCTCCTTTGCGTTGTAAGCAGAACCGAGGTTGAAGTAAACTGCGCTCTTGCTCTCGTCGTCAGTCTGCAAAGCAGCTGCAGCCTCACCAATCTCGATAACCTTTGCGTAGTCCTTCTTCAAGAAGTAAGCCTGAACCAATACCTTCTGTACAAGAGCCTTGTCAGCGATAGTCTCCGACATAGCGATGATGCCGTCGAAGTTGTTAGCCTTCTGCAACTCTGCAATCTTGTTGTTAGTGTACTGACCCATCTTCGCCTTTGCCTCTGCGATAGCAGCGTCATACTTTGGGCTTGGAAGAGCAGCAACCTCTGAGCAAACCTTAACACCCTCGGCGTAGTTGTCTGACTTGAAGTAGCTCTCTGCAAGCATCATAGCCAAAGCTGTGTTCTTGTTGTTAGCCTTGTAACCCTTTGCAAATACCTCGATAGCCTTTGCGAAGTCGCCACCGTTAAAGTAAGTACCACCCTGTACCTGATATACCTTACCAATCATATTGTTAGCAGCAGCGGCAGCCTTTGTGTTACGGTAAGACTTTGCCTTTGCAACAGCCTTCTCCAAGTGAGCGATAGCCTCTGCGAACTTTGCGTCCTTTGCCTTTGCATCAGTAGCCTTTGTTGCGGCAGCTGCAGCAGCTGAGCCCAAACGAGTGTAAACTACTGGGAGGTTGTTCTGCGCGTTCTTAACGCATCCTGCGATGGTCTCGTCCTCCTCCTCTGAACCATCTGTAATAACAGCCTCAAACAACTGTGCTGCCTTGGCATAATCCTTTGCCTCTACTGCCTTGGTAGCTGCGTTGTAATTTTCTACTACACTCTGCGCCTGGGCAAAATAGCAACCCATCAACGCTACTACCATCAAAACAAACTTTTTCATAATTTTGAGTTAATTAAATTGTTTATTGGTTATAAATTATTTTCAAATTCCCACTTTGGATAAATCCAAGTGACAAAGTTAGGGTATTTTTTCTTTTACTGCAAATTTTAATCTCTCGGCAAACCATTATTTGGCATATTTATCGCAATGTCTTAAAAAAATCACGCATCAACGCCTCACACTCCTCCTTCAGCACTCCACTCTCTACGACAGTCTTGGGATGAAATATTCTGCCCTGCACCGTCGTGTAACCGCGTTTGGGGTCATCGGCGCCATACACCACCCTATCAATTTGACTCCACGCCAGCGCCCCCGCACACATCACACAAGGCTCAACGGTCACATAGAGTGTACAACCCTTCAGGTACTTGCCTCCCAATGTTGCCGCCGCAGCCGTTATACTCTGCATCTCGGCGTGAGCTGTGGCATCGCACAAAGTTTCTACCAGATTGTGACCTCTGCCAATCACTCTGTCGCCACACACCACCACTGCTCCAATGGGTACCTCCTGTTCTTTTAACGCACGAAGTGCCTCATCTATTGCCATACGCATAAACTTTTTATCCGTTTCGATGCTTTTTTTCTCCATTTTCAACCGTTTTAATCTAACGAAAGTAATAATTTCGGCGAAAAGAAACAAATTTTTTACCCCGATGCAATAGCTTAATGCAAATATCGGTCAAAGAGGATACTATATATGGCAAAATTTACTATCTTTGCATGTTAGGAAACAATTAAAAACGAAATAAAAATGTATAGAAGTCATACTTGTGGCGAGTTGCGCATCGAGAATGTAGGTCAGAGCGTTACACTCGCTGGTTGGGTGCAGAAGGTGCGCAACTTGGGTGCGATGACATTCATCGACCTGCGTGACCGCTACGGCATCACACAGATTGTAGTGGAGGAGAACTCTCCAGCAGCGGCACGCGTGGCAGCAGCAAAGCTGGGTCGTGAGTTTGTTCTTCAGGTTACGGGAAACGTCATCGAGCGCTCATCAAAGAACCCCAAAATGCCTACGGGCGATATTGAGGTCGCAGCCGTTGAGGTGAAGATTCTCAACGAGTCACAGACTCCACCTTTCACCATTGAGGAGAACTCTGACGGTGGCGATGACCTTCGTATGAAGTATCGTTACCTTGACCTTCGTCGTCCACCACTTCAGCGTAATATGGAGCTTCGCCACCGTATGGCGATTGCTATCCGCACGTTCCTCGACAAAGAGGGTTTCCTTGAGATTGAGACTCCTTACCTGGTTGGCTCAACACCAGAGGGCGCACGTGACTTTGTTGTACCAAGCCGCATGAACCCAAATCAGTTCTACGCCCTGCCACAGTCTCCACAGACATTGAAGCAGCTCTTGATGGTCGCAGGTTACGACCGCTACTTCCAGATTGTGCGTTGCTTCCGTGACGAGGACTTGCGTGCTGACCGTCAGCCAGAGTTCACACAGATTGACTGCGAGATGTCGTTCGTAGAGCAGGAGGATGTACTGGAGATTTTCGAGCGCTGGGCAAAGTATATGTTCAAGGATGTGATGAACATCGAGTTCAACGAGCCATTCCAGCGTATGCCTTGGATTGAGGCGATGGAGAAGTACGGTTCTGACAAGCCCGATTTGCGCTTCGGCATGAAGTTCCACGACATCACTGACCTCGCTCATGGTCACTCATTCTCTGTATTTGACGATGCAGAGTACGTTGTAGGTTTCGCGGCAACAGGCTGTGCAGGTTACACACGTAAGCAGATTGACGCCTTGACAGACTATGTTAAGCGCCCACAGGTTGGTGCAAAGGGTCTGGTATGGATCCGTATGGACGAGCAGGGCAACCTGAAGTCATCTATCGATAAGTTCTTCTCTGCGGAGGATTTGAAGGCTATTGCCGAGCGTATGGAGGCAAAACCAGGCGATTTGATGCTTATCCTGTGCGGCAAGAAGTTCAAGGCTCTCACACAGCTCTGCGCTCTGCGTCTGCACGTTGGTGAGCTTTTGGGCTTGCGTGATCCAAAGAAGTTCGCTCCATTGTGGATTGTCGATTTCCCAATGTTCGAGTGGGACGACGAGACAGAGCGTTACTACGCTATGCACCACCCATTCACCTCGCCAAAGCCTGAGGATGTGCAGTATCTTGAGAGCGACCCAGGTCGTGTACGTGCCAACGCCTACGACTTCGTATGTAACGGCACAGAGATTGGTGGCGGTTCAATCCGTATCCACGATGCACAATTGCAGGCTCTTATCTTTAAGATTTTGGGCTTCACTCCAGAGAAGGCACAGGAGCAGTTTGGCTTCCTGATGAATGCGTTTAAGTTCGGTGCGCCTCCTCACGGTGGTTTGGCGTTCGGTTTCGACCGTTTGTGCTCACTGTTCGGCGGCTCGGAGTCTATCCGCGACTACATCGCATTCCCAAAGAACAATGCGGGTCGTGATGTGATGTTGGATGCTCCATCGGTTATCGACCAGTCACAGCTCGACGAGCTTTACCTTGCGTTGGTTAAGCCAGAGTAAGTTTACTTACATATATAACAATTCAGGCGACCTTTTCTGGTCGCCTGTTGTTTTAGAATAATGTATATCTTTTAGTGATTATACCTTGTCGAGCTACCCTCAACAAAGATTGATGCAACGGTCACCAAACGTTCGTGGGCAGGAATGGTGCCAAGAATCTTCTTGTCACGGCTGACCCATATAATAAGAGGTACACCAGACCCCATATTATGTCCCTTCCAGTTGGTCAAAAGGAATGTATCGCTCTCGGGGAGATACTGAAAGCCCGACATAAACTGCAATGGAGCGCCCTCCAAATCGGCATTTGACAACTCCCACACGATATTGCCCTTCTTATCAAACTCAACCATTTTTGCGTCACGTGCCTTATCTGTTGCCGCAACTACGGTGTGACCATTCTTCAGACGAGCAACCGAGTGAGCACCACCAGGAATGGGGGCTTCCCACACAATACGACCCTTCTTGTCGTACTCTGTCACGCGCTTGCCGCCGTAATGAGCCACAAGATAGTGTCCGTTATCAAGTCGGCGTGCATTACGCATAAAGTACGGATCCTTCTCCTTACCGATGGTGAGCTCCTTGACTATCTCACCCTTTTTATTTAGCTCCAACAATCTGCCCGAGGTACACTCTCCGACAAATGTATTTCCATTCTTAAGACGCTGGCAAGCGAAAATCTCGCTCTCTGCAGAGTGATAGTAGAAAACGGTATCTTTCTCAACCGTCACCTCCAGCACACCGTGACCTGTTGTGAATAGTCTGTTGCCGTTCTTCAACACCCACACATCATTTGACGCAGGGGCTCTATGCTCCCACACGATTTTGCCATCCTGAAATTCAAAAATCTTACCCTGATTGAAATCTGCACAAAAGAATGTTTTGAGCGGATTTGTCTGCGCCGACAATGACGAAAGAGCCATTGTGGCGATGATGCACGCAATTAGTCGTTTCATATTCATCTTGATTAGTTTCTACAAAGTTAGCAAAATTATGCCTCATTAACAACCCACCGCAACATCTTTTTATATAAGGTATAAAACTTTTATGAAGAAAGTTGTGTAATTTTTGTCAAAAATGCTTGCTATTTTGTAAAGTTTGCTTTACATTTGTAGTGCGGTTTCCGTTCAACTTATGTTAAACCTAAAACTTTACAACTATGAGAGAGAGAATTTCGATTATTGACTGCATTAATGGTTGCCTTAAAAGCTGGTTACTACCCCACCCCTTCAAGATTGTTGGGCAGGTACTTATTTTAGCGGTACTCGCAGCATTGGCAATCCAAATCATTGTAACCAATGTATTGCCCGATAACGGGGCGATTAGTCTTGGTATGGAGAGTCTGCTGCAACAGATGCTTTTCCGCCGAGTAATTAGCGTTGTGCTATACCTTGCTATATTTTTCATCACCTGCTCACGTGAAAAGAACGAAGACGAGATGACAGCACAACTGCGAGGCGAGGTGCTGAAGGAGGTATGCTATGTGGTTATGTTCTTTTATATTGCGCTGAAGATAGCCGCAACAATCTTTTCAGAAAACATCCCTTACATTATGCACGACGAAACAAGCTACATTGCATCTATAATCTGGATGTTATACTATGGTCGTTTTGAGCTGAAGATGAAAAGCTTGCGCCGACAGAGCCGACAGTTTAACTTGTAAGAAGGTAGAAAATGAATAACAAGATACGAGTCGCTCGTGCCGAGGTGCGAATGACGCAACAACAATTAGCAGATGCAGTCTGCGTGAGCCGACAGACAATCAACGCTATCGAGAGTGGCAAGTTTGTCCCATCGACGGTATTGGCTCTAAAGATAGCCCGCACATTTGGGAAGCAGGTGGAGGAGATATTCTCACTTGAGGAGGGTGAATAAAGACAAGATTAAGGGTTGCACCGCTTTGGAGCAACCCTTACTTCATCATCTTCAATTGAAATTGTATAAATTATATCTCCTCGAACGACTCCTTGTCAGCTCCGCAAAGCGGACACGCCCAATCTTCTGGCAAATCCTCAAACGCTGTTCCTGGAGCTATTCCGTTCTCTGGGTCACCCTTCTGAGGGTCATATATCCAACCGCAAGGCATACATCTGTGCTTTTTCATAGTTTCAAAATTTTTAATCGTTAATGTTTATTTGTTTATTTCGTTTTTCTCTATTGCAAAAGTAATACACTTTTCAACAAAAAAACCATAAAAACAATCAAAAGAATTTATTGTACTATAAGCTAAACTTATAAAAAAGAGCGACGGTATATACCATCGCTCTTAATCGCATAAAAATTTAATACTACACAAGACCCGAGAATCCCATAAACGCCATCGCAAGAATTGCTGCCACGATAAGCGAGATAGGAATACCCTGCATTGCCTTTGGCATATCGTCAAGCTCCAGACGCTCACGAATACCTGCGAAGATAACCAATGCCAAAGCGAAACCAACGGCAGTTGAGACCGAGTAAGTGAAGCTCTGCAAGAGGTTAAACTCCTTCTGGATCATAAGGATAGCCACACCAAGCACCGCACAGTTGGTGGTGATAAGTGGCAAGAAGATACCGAGCGCCTGATAAAGCGAAGGCGACACCTTCTTCAGCACAATCTCAACCATCTGCACCAAAGCAGCGATGACCAGGATAAATACAATGGTCTGCATATACTCGATGTGCAGAGGCACAAGGATAAACTCCTGAATAGACCAAGCCACGATAGAGGCCAATGCCATAACAAAGGTTACGGCAGCACCCATACCGAGCGAAGTATCTACCTTTGACGATACGCCCAAGAATGGGCAGATACCGAGGAACTGTGCCAACACTACGTTATTAACGAAGATGGCACCGATGATAATTGCGAAATATGAAAGCTCCATAACTATTTCTTTGCTAATTTGTTAAACAACACCATCAAGTAACCGAGCACAAGGAACGCACCTGGTGCCAGGACAAATACCAATGGCATATAGTCGGCAATACCCAACGAGTAACCGAAGATAGCACCACTACCCAACACCTCACGCACAGCACCGATAGCTGTGAGTGAAAGGGTAAAGCCGATACCGATACCTACACCATCGAGGATTGAGTCAATAGGACCATTCTTCGATGCGAAAGCCTCAGCACGACCCAGGATAATGCAGTTCACCACGATAAGCGGAATAAAGACACCCAGGCTTGCATAGAGCGATGGAACATAAGCCTGCATCAACATCTGAATGATGGTCACAAACGATGCGATAACAACGATAAAGGCTGGAATACGTACCTTATCAGGGATGAAATTCTTGATGAGCGAAATCACAAGATTTGACATAATAAGCACCGCCATTGTAGCGACACCCATACCCATACCATTGATAGCCGAAGTGGTTGTTCCGAGTGTGGGACACATACCAAGCACCAACACGAATGTTGGGTTGTTTTTCAAAATACCACTCAACACAATCTGCAACTTATTCATTTTCGCCTCCTTTCTGGGCAGCCTCGCCCTCATTGTTCTCTGATGTAGCCGTAGCGCTTGTCACACCATCTGCCTCCGACTTCTGTCCGCTTGCCACAAGAAATGCCTGATGAGCGCGCGCCACAGCGTCGTAGTATGCGCGAGAAGAGATTGTAGCCGCAGTCAGCGCATCCAACTCGCCACCATCCTTCTTCACCGAGAACTTAATCTCGTCGGCATCCTTATCCTTGATGCTTGAGATAAGAGCATTACCCTCATCACACATCTTCGTACCCAAACCAGGCGTCTCTACCTGCTCCAACACATTTACATTGTAGATTTTGCCGTCAGGCAGGAAACCTACCATCATACGAATTGCACCGCCGAAACCGTTTTTGGTCATTGACTCAACAGCATAACCCACTACGCCCGAAGCATTCATTGCGGTATATACCTTGATAGACATACCGTCAATCTCCTGCTCCTGTACCTCGTTATTATCGAACGCTGGCAATACGTTTGCCACAGCCTCTGTTGTTGCCTGCGCCTTTGCTGCTGCAATAGGCTCCTCGGTAATCATATTCACAGCACCTACGCCTGCCGAAGCGATGAGCGTGATGGTGAACAGGACGGCAACCATATTAAAAAGTGTACTCTTCATATCTCCGTCCTCCTATTTATTTTTAATTACACCAAAGCGCTTTGGCTTCACATACTTGTTGATAAGTGGAGCTACAGCATTCATAATCAAGATAGCGAATGACATACCCTCGGGATAAGCACCCCACTGACGGATAACCATCGTGATAAGACCGATGCCGATACCGTAGATAATCATACCCTTTGGATTCATTGGAGAGGTAACGTAGTCGGTCGCCATAAAGATAGCACCAAGCATTGCACCACCAGCCAACAAATGGAACGCTGGCAACTCATACATAAGCGAGCTCACACCGCCCTGCGCCAAAGCAACTACGAATGCAAACGCCGCCATAGAGCCAAGCACAGCCACAGGGATATGCCAAGTGATTACTCTGCGCCACAACATATAAAGACCACCTGCAAGCAATGCCGCAGCGGCAATCTCACCCATTGAGCCTGGCATAACGCCTGCAAACATATTCAACAGATTTACATCACCCACCGCAACAGCCTGCGCCTTCAAAGCAGCCAATGGAGTTGCGCCAGCCAAGGCATCAACATACTCGCCCACAGCAGGCTGTGGGAATGATGTCATCTGTGCAGGGTATGCTATCAGAAGGAATACACGACCTACTAACGCAGGGTTGAATGGGTTACGACCCAAACCACCGAAGGTCATCTTCGCAACGCCGATAGCGACTATCGAGCCGACAACCACAATCCACCACGCAATATTTGCAGGCATATTGAAAGCGAGCAGTACTCCTGTAACCACAGCCGAGAGGTTACCAATTGTGGTAGCACCCTTTAGCAAAAACTTCTGGATAAGGTACTCGACCAACACACAGCTCACAACAGCTATCGCTGTCACACGCAATGCATCCAAGCCATACACATATGCCGACACGATAAACGCTGGCACAAGTGCAATCAACACATCGCGCATAAGCGACTTTGTTGATTCGGGGCTATGCATATGTGGAGCCGTAGCAACAATAAATTTATTTGCCATAATTTTCTCTTTTACTTAATTACTTTTTAGGTGCATTTGCTGCTGCACGCGCACGAATGATACCCATCACAGTCTGCTTACCCAAACGCACATAGTCGAGCAAGGCAATACCCGCAGGGCAGGTAAATTGGCAGCAACCACACTCGATACAATCGGTGATATGCTCCTCCTCCAGACGCTCCCACATCTGCTTCTTCGCGAGTTTCGAGATAAGGTAGGGCTCCAACGCCATAGGGCAAGCTGCAACACACTTTGCGCACTTGATACAAGCGCTTGGCTCAACTCTATGAGCCTCCTTGCCGCTATAAACCGACACACCAGAGCAACCCTTCGTAACGGGCGAGTCAATATTTACCATCGCACGACCCATCATAGGACCTCCGTTCACGACCTTCACGTCGCCCTCGGGCAGACCACCCGCCATCTCAACGAGCGTCGAGATTGGGGTACCCATACGAGTGAGCAGGTTGCGAGGCTCCTTCATCTCCTTACCAGTGATTGTCACTACGCGCTCAATGAGTGGTTTGTTCTTCTGTACCGCCTCATACACTGCTACCGTTGTCGAAGCATTGCATACAACTGCGCCAACGTGAATTGGCAAACCTGGAGGTGGTGGCACCTCACGACCTGTGATGGCAGCAATCAACTGCTTCTCACCGCCCTGTGGATACTGCACCTTCAAAGGCTCGATTGTAACTGCAAAATTCTTCTCCTTGGCAATCTTACGCAACGATGCAATAGCATCGGGTTTATTATTCTCTACGCCAATGACAGCTTTATCTACGTTCAACGCCTTCTTGAGAATCTCAACACCAATCAACAACTCCTCACCACGCTCCAACATTGTGCGGTGGTCAGAGGTCAGATATGGCTCACACTCAACGCCGTTGATGATAAGATACTCGGCATTGCAACCAGCTGGGATAGAGAGCTTAACGTGAGTTGGGAATGTTGCACCACCCATACCTACAATGCCCGCATCCTTAATCTTGGCGATAATAGCCGCAGAGTCGAGGTTGCACTGGCGCTTAATCTCCGCCGTGCGGTCAATCTCTGGCATCCACTCGTCACCCTCACGCTTGATGGTAATCATCATCTGGCGCAAACCCTGACCGTTTGGCTGCATATCGACAGCCGTAACAGTACCCGAGATTGGAGAATGGATATTTGCCGACATAAAGCCCGTAGCCTCGGCTATGAGCTGACCTGTAAGCACCTTGTCGCCCTTGGCAACCTTAGCAGTAGCAGGTGCGCCGATGTGCTGTGCAAGCGGAATATTGACGATGTCGGGAAGCTCCAGCACCTCAATGGGCTTGTTACAGCTCCATTTTTTATTATCCGACGGATGGACTCCGCCTATTGGAAATGTCTTCATCTTACTTGTCTATTTCTGCTTGTTATCACTCTCGTTATTTACCTCCGCAGCCTTAGGCTCAACCTTTTTGGGCTCGGCAGGCTTTGCAGCTGGGGCTGCTGGCTTTGCGGCTGGAGCCTTTGGCTCCTTTGGCAATGGGTCCATACCCTTCAGCACGATTGCTCCCGTAGGACACTCGTTCACGCACTTACGGCACAACTTACACTTCTGCGAGTCGATATACGCCACGCCATTCTCAACTGTAATAGCACCGAAAGCACACACCTTCGCGCACTTGCCGCAACCGATACAACCAGCCTTACAAGCCTTCATCGTAACTGCGCCCTTATCCTTCGATACGCAGCTCACATACACGGCGCGGTTCTTTGGCCACTTCTTGCGGAGCTCGATGATATGCTTTGGACACGCCTTCACACAAGCACCACAAGCAGTACACTTGTCAGCATCAACCTCTGCAATACCTGTCTCGGGATTTACCTTGATAGCATCGAAGGCACAAGCCTCAACGCAATCGCCATAACCCAGACAGCCATAAGCACACGCTGTCTCGCCCACATAGAACGAAGCAGCAACAGCACAACTCTTTGAGCCATTGTACTCGTTTGTGTGAGGACGCTTGCTACACACACCACCGCAACGAACAGTCGCTACGGTAGGCTCCTTTTCGGGCGCCACCTTACCCAGGTAAGATGCCACACTCTTCATCGCCTCGGCTCCACCCACAGGGCAGTAGAGCGACGAGATATCATCCTGCTTGACCAATGCATCGGCCATACCACGACATCCCGCGAAACCACAACCTCCACAGTTTGCGCCAGGCAACATCTTCTCAACCTCGTCAATTCGAGGATCCTCCTCCACCTTGAACTTCTGTGCCACAAAGTACAGAATCACGGCAGAGAGAATACCCAATCCACTCAAGGTCAAAATTGTAGATACTAATACCGTCATTTTGTTTGTTTAATTATTATAAATTTTATTGTATTCTTAATTTTTCCGCGCATAGCATATAGCAGCATATAATACGCCGCAATTCCGCCCAGTGCGATTAACACCGCCGCGCCCTCGCTCAAACCCAACGCCAGCGCCGCAATGAGCATAATTGTCAGCACGAAAAAAGGTACCACATAGGTCAATACGACCGCTTTAGTACCCATAGAGCCGCTTTGCAATGCGACCTCAACCTTATCGCCAATGTTATAATCGCCGACATTCACATTCTCTACCTCGACAATCTTCTCCTCACTCTCATCCACACCACACACCGCTTTGGCATGACAACCGCTACACGCACTATTTACCGTCATCTTGACATAAACAGTATTCGCACCAAGGCGCACCACCTCTCCGCTGTGTTTTATAACTGACATAATACGAAGTGTTACAACAAATTAGTAACCGTATTTATTCACCAATGGGAACAAGCACTCGTGACGGAACGAGCAGGTTGAAAGACGCAACACAGGAGGATACTGATAACGCTTCTTCACGTTTTGCATAATCATCGAGTGAATCTTCTCAACCACCTCGGCATCAAAACCTGCATTGATAATCTCCTCGCGGTGCTGACCCTCCTCAATCATACGATACAGAATAGCATCCACAACCTCATATGGAGGCAGAATGTCGCTATCCTTCTGATTAGGGCGCAACTCCGACGTAGGCTCCTTTTTGAGAACCTCCTCGGGAATCACATTATCAAATTGAGAGTTGATATATCGTGCCAAGTCGTAAATCTCGCTTTTGTATAAATCGCCCGTAGGGCTGAACGCACCCGCAGTATCGCCGTAGAGCGTACACCAACCGATGGCGTTCTCGCTCTTGTTTGAAGAGTTTAGCAACACATAACCCTCCTTATTCTGCAACGCCATCAGGAGCACTGTACGGATACGCGACTGGATATTCTCCTCCGTTGCATCGAACTCCGTACCGCCTGTGACAGGCTTCAGGGTATTCATAATTGCAGTGTAGGCATCGGTAATGGGCAACACGCTATACTCAATACCCAGGTTTTCGGCAAGTTGCTTTGCATCCTCAACAGACTCATCCGATGAGAACTGCGATGGCATCATCAGACCCTTTACATTCTCGGCACCCAATGCACCCACAGCCAGACAAGCGACAACCGACGAATCAATACCGCCCGACAAGCCTACGCACGCCTTCTTATAACCATTCTTGTGGAAGAAATCACGAACACCCAGACACGCCGCCTTGTAAATCATTCGAGTGCGGTCGTTGTAAGAGGTATAAGGCACCTCGAAAGGCTCATTCTCGGCAAGAGTGTCGTAAATCTGGAAATCCTCCTCGAAGCTCTTCATCAGAAGCTCTGGCTTACCATCACGATTCATCACACCCGACGTACCGTCAAAGACAATATCGCCCGAGCCGCCAACCTGATTTACAAAGATTACATCACGACCCTCGGTAAAGGTCAGGCGACGCAACATCTCCTGACGATAAGAGAGCAGACCCTTACCATAACGACGAGCATTGATGCTCACAACCAAATCAGCATCATCCTCCAACTCATTGAGGTGAGAGAGGTCGTCACCAACCAAAATGGCAATCTTCGCCCCGTGAATGTCAATCACCTGGTAACCGCTACCGCCAACGATGAAACCCATCTCGCGGCGAGCCGAGATATATTGCTTCTCAACAATGTGCTCAATCTTACCGTGACGCAAAACCGCAGCCGCACTGACAGCTCCTCGCTCGGTAAGCATCGGAGAGCCGACAATAGCCGTTGTACGCACACACGCCGCAGCAATATGCTCCAGCGCCTCCTCACACAGGGTTAGGAAAGTGGTCTTACGCAACAAATCATAGGCGGGAGTTCCACTCACCGCATACTCTGCAAACAACACCAAGTCGGCACCCTGCTGCTCGGCACGACGCACCGCATCAACGATGCGAGCAACATTTCCATCAATATCTCCGATGGTGTAGTTTAACTGGGCAAGAGCTATCTTCATTTTCGGTATATAAATTTATGAAAATTCCGTTCTTTTAATGCGGCAAAGTTACACATTATTTTACAAAGAATGAAGATTATTACCTTTTATTTAATAAAAAAAGGAGTCGCCCAACTCTTTAGTTGAGCAACCCCAATTTTTAGAAGTTGTATAATAAGAGATATTTTCAAGCTTGCGAAGCCCGAAAAACCACAATTTACTTGGCGTAAATGAGGACTTCGAGGGCAAGCATTACGAATAAATTACCTTGTTAGTGCTTCTTAATCTCAAAATCGTTCACAATTCGACTACTCCTCGTTATCGGCAACAAGGATACGACCACAATACTCGCAAACGATAAGTTTCTTACCCTGACGAACATCAACCTGACGCTGTGGTGGGATACGGTTGAAACAACCACCGCAAGCATCACGCTTAACTGATACTACAGCCAGACCATTGCGTACGCTACGACGGATACGATTGTAAGCAACCAACAGGCGCTCGTCAATCTTGGTCTTTGCCTTCTCTGCCTTAACCTGCAAAGCGGCAACCTGATCAGCTGTCTCTGCCTCAATGCTCTCAAGCTCACTCTTCTTGGCTGAAAGGTCGATATCACGGTCTGCAACTACCGCCTCAGCGCTCTCCAACTGCGCCTTCTTGTTCTTGATGCCAGCAGCATACTCCTTCAGGCGCTTCTCTGCAAGCTCAATCTCAAGTTCCTGATACTCAATCTCCTTAGTGATTGCATCATACTCACGGTTGTTACGCACGTTATTCTGCTGCTCCTTGTAGTGAGCGATCTGAATCTTTGCCTGGTCGATCTCACGCTTACGCTGCTTTGTGAGTGAGTTAAACTCCTCAACCTCGTTGTTAATGTTCTCGATACGGGTCTTCAAACCCTCGATCTCATCCTCCAGATCCTGTACCTCCAAAGGCAGTTCACCCTTAACCTTGTTGATTTCGTCGATTTGAGAATCAATCTTCTGCAACTCATAGAGAGCCATAATCTTCTCCTGCATCGAGTAATCTACTTCAGATGTCTTTTTCTGTGCCATATATATAAAATTTATTTTAGACAGATACACTGCAGCGCTTCATCACTACTGCTGAATCATATAATTCACAGGGTTAGACGAGCGCACACTCTTGCAAGCGGCAAATATAGGCATTTTTTTTGATAAAATATCAAATAAAATCTGAATTGCGCAATATTCGCTTTCAAAATGCCCCATATCGGCTAAAATTATTGCATTTTCGCCGCGCATAAAGTCATTATACTTCAAATCTGCGGTCAAATAGATGTCTGCTCCCGAGCGGCGAGCATCCTCGATAAGCGAGCCGCCAGCACCCGTGCAGATAGCAACCTTTTTCACATTTGACCTGACCACCTCGCTATGACGCAACGCCTTCACGTCAAAGGTCTGCATCACGCGACGCATAAAATCTTCACTCTTTTCACTCTCCTTCAACTCTCCCACTACGCCAAAGCCTGCACCCTCGGTGTTGGTTGCCTGCATAACTGCCATATTTTCCAGTCCCAGCATCTGCCCCACGCGCCAACTCATTCCGTTGGGAGTAGAGTCCAGATTGGTATGCGCCGCATACAACACTATACCGCGACGTATTGCCTCCTCAACACAACGCTCAACGTAAGTTGAAGAGTTAAATCGCTTTAGGGCGTGAAAAACGATGGGATGATGTGTAATAATCATATCACAACCACACTCCACAGCCTCCTCAATCACCTCCTCGGTGACATCCACTGCCAACAATGCTTTATGCACCTCGTCATCGTAACGACCTACGATAAGACCCGCATTATCGTACGACTCCTGCAAGCCAAGCGGAGCAAACTCCTCAATGGCTGCGGCTACATCTCTTACCTTCATAGGCTAAAAGAGTGATTGTTCGTAAAATGGAAATAACTCCTTATCCTCCTCGTCAGACTTCTTTCTACGGCGCACAACACGCTTTTTGGGCTGCTCCGTTGCTGTCTGTTCGGTCTCTACCGCTGGTTCTTCGGCGAGAGTCTCGGCTGGTTTCTCGGTTGGTTTTTCGGTCTCTACAGCTGGCTCCTCCACCTTTGGTTCTGGCTCACTCTGCACCTCCTCCTGTGGATAGTTCTCCTCCACAACCTGCTCGCCATCTCCTGCCTTCAACTCCTCGCGCACCTCTACCAATGCCGCGCGTATCTTCTGCAAACGCTCCAGGAGTTCCATCTCCTGTGCCACAAAGTCACTCTTGGCACGCTTGAGCACCTTGTTTGCTCCTTTCAGCGTCATTCCGCGCTCCTTAACCAAGTGGTAAATCTGCTTCAGACGCTCAACATCTTCGGGGGTAAACAAGCGGTTTCCCTTCTTATTTCGATGGGGCTTAATGCAATCAAATTGCGACTCCCAATGGCGTATAAGCGCAGGTGTCACATCGAACATCTCCGCCACCTCGCCCATCGAATAGTAGATTTTCTTCGTAGTCATATCTTGTGTTAGTTATATTATTTCAAAATCCTTAACGAGTTGGGATACATATTATTAACTCTCGCTCCTATGCGCTTGACAAAGCCTAAAGCCTGTCCCTCGAACATAACCAGATTCAACCCCTCAACAAATGGCTCTGCCACCATATCCTGCTTACGCAAAAAGCGTAACGCCGCCTCCTCATCCACCTCGCAGCACTTTACAGCCGAGCGATTCATTCCCACATACATAGCCAATGCACCATCGGGTTTGAGTCGTCCCTTAAATATCTGACCCATCGCAACACCAGAGTATATCACCGACAACACACCCGACAGACTCTCTATCGCTGCGTAATGCTCCTTACGGCAACCATACAACATCTCGCCCGCTGCAAAAAATCGCATCTGATCAGGACACTTAACCCAACGCGAAAGTTCCTCCGTTGCACGACGGTCAACAGCTGTGATAATCTGGCGACGCGCCTTCACATTACGGCGCTTCGACCTCTCGCCTGCCTTGCGCGCAACAGCCATAAACATCCCCTCACCCGCGAGCTTATGAGGGAAAAATCTAAAGGTCTGGAACGCGCCCACGCGCCCCACAACAACACCCCAGCCATCATCCACCGCAATGCTCTCAACCTCCTCAATTTCATCGCCATAGACCGCCATTACTCGCTCCAAAATCTGTTCATCCTCCGAGCGATTAAAGGTGCAGGTGCTATACATCAGCACGCCCCCTGGGCGCAACGCTGCAAAGGCATTCTGCACAATCTCCCACTGCCGCTCAGCGCACATCCCCACATTCGCCTCACTCCACTGCTCCTGCGCCTCGTCTATCTTGCGAAACATCCCCTCGCCCGAGCAGGGGGCATCGACAGCCACTGCGTCAAACCACTCCTCCAACTGCTGAAAACGCGAGGAGTCGTTACACGTCACGACCATATTACCCAAACCCCACTTACGGGCATTGTCAGCCAACACCGCCGCACGCGAACGGTTTATCTCATTTGCAACGACAAGACCTCTCTCGCCAACCAACGTAGCGTAGTGGGTACTCTTTCCGCCTGGCGCGGCACACATATCCAGAATATACCTGCCCTCACACGCCTCCGCGCCACCCAGCGCCTGCGACATTATGTAACCCGCAAACTGCGAGCTCGCCTCCTGCACATAATAAGCTCCAGCGTGAAAGTAGGCATCAAGCGTAAAACTTGGACGCTCGGGGAGCAGATAACCCCAACGACTCCACCCAACCTTCTGCGCCTCCCACTTCGGTTGAGTCATCTTCTGCGGGTTGAGTCTTACGGAAGTAGTTGGCTCTGTTGCGAGTGCTTCACATAACGCCATCGCCTCATCGTGACCCAACTCACGCTCCATACGCTCCACAAACCTTTCTGGTAACTGCATCCTCATCCTACTTTTGGTTTGCCATAGCCTCCAGACGCTCGCAGATAGAGTCCACGACCGACTCATCGGCAACAAAGTCGTCAGCATCCTTATCAATAATCAACACCTTGCCCTTATAGACATTGTTGATCCAATACTCATACTTCTCGTTCAGACGGCTCAAATATGCCTCGTCAATATTCATCTCATAATCCCTGCCTCGGTGCTTAATCTGCGCCACAAGCGTTGGGATGCTTGCACGCAGATAAATCAACACATCGGGCTCTGGCACGAGGTTGGTCGTAAGGTCAAAAATTCGCATATATGTAGCAAAGTCACGCGAAGCGATAAGACCCATCTCGTGCAGGTTTGAGGCAAAGATATGGGCATCCTCATAAATCGTACGATCTTGAAAGACATTCTCCTCGCCCAGCGCCAGCATATCCATCGTCTGACGGATACGACTACCAAGAAACGAAATCTGAAGCTGAAATGCCCAGCGACTCATATTGTTATAAAAGTCGCCGATATAAGGATTATCAGTCTCCTCATAATAGGCTTTAGCCCCGTAACGCTTGGTCAATATCTCGGTAAGCGTAGTCTTGCCACTTCCGATATTTCCTGCAATTGCTACATACATATCTCCTTATCTTTAAATTTCTTCCTTTTCAAGCTCCTTATCGTCACCATAGACCCCTTCAGCACACGAGAGGATATCATCTATCGTTGTTCTGTCGGTCAAAAGTCGTGGCACCTTACGTCGTGAGCACAACGCCTGCCAGCGATGAAACGTACCTCGCGGCACTGTCTTCACCACAGCAGCCGCCATCACACTGCGCCGCTTGGCGTCATAGTCGGAGTTTATCTCTCGCAAAGCCGCATCCAGCGCCATAGCAAAACTCTCCACATCATCGGGCAAAGAGGCGAACTCCACCACCCATAGATGATAACCACCCGCAGCACCCTCAAAGAAGCAGGGCGCAACACTATACTCCTCCACGACAGCACCCGTCATCATACACGCCTTCAGCAGAGCCTCCTCGGCATTACCCTCCATAAGTTCCTCACCAAAGGCATTTATATATTGTCTTACACGCCCGACAATCCGCAACCGATAAGGGTCAATCGAGGTAAAACGCACTACATCACCCAACTCATACCGCCATAGACCGCCCACCGTAGTCATCAACAGAGCATAATCCACTCCACGTCGCACTCCCTCCAGCGGCACTACATTCTCGCCACGCGCAAATTCATAGTAGCACCCATAGTGCGGCATAAGCAACATATCCTCGCTGCCACACCTATCCGCAATGGCAACAAACCCCTCCGAGGCGTTATAACTCTCAAGATAATTCATCTTCCGCCCCATTATCTGCGCAAAGGCCTCACCGTAGGGTTTGAAGCTCACACCACCGTGCATAAAGAGCTCCATATCGTGCCACACATCCGCAATAGAACTTTTGCCCGACCACTCAAGCACCCTACGCAGCAACGCCATCGTCCACGAAGGTACTCCCGCCAGAGCTACAATACGCTGCTTTTCGCATTCGCGCCATATAGCCTTGCACTTGGTATCAAAATCCTCGATCAGCGCAGCCTTGCGACTCGGTGCGCGCACCGTCGAGAGCCAGCCACCCGTAAATGCCATTGTCAAAGCGGACAAATCACCCACAAGCGCACCATCCTCCACGCGGCACGAGCCGCCCATCGTTAGTGTCCGCCCCTCAAAGAGTCGTGACGACGGGTTTCCGTGAAGATAGAGCGTCACCACATCGGCCATACCTTGCAAGTGGTTTCGACGCATCATCTCGCGCGTTAGGGGGATATACTTACTCCTTGCAGATGTACTGCCAGACGAGATGGCGAACATCCCGACTCGACCCTCACACGCAACATTACTCTCACCACGCCGCATCCTCGTGATATACTCCTGATAGGAGCCATAGTCAAACCGCCCCACACGCTCGGCAAACTGTTCGGCATTGTGGACTCGGTGAAGTCCATACCTGCGACCGAAGGCGGTGTAACGACATCGCTCCAACAGATTGCGAAGCGTCGAATACTGTACCTCGACAGCTCGCTCCACCTGATGCTCAATGTACCCATAGCGCGCAAGCATCGCTCGGCGCATAAACTTTGCAAAAACCGACATAAAACTTTTTGATTAAGTTACTCTTTGTCGGTCTCTTCATCTATCTACTAATTAAAGAACTCTCCTACTTTGGCAATAGACCCTGGCATTGAGAACACCACTACACGGTCATAGGCCTTAATCTTCGTGTCACCCACTGCGATAAAGACCTTATCTCCACGCACGATACCGCCAATAATCACATCCTGCGGCAGACGCATATCCTTTATCAGACTCTTCGTCGCGGGCGAGTTTGGTTTCACAATAAACTCCAGCACCTCCGCCTCGCTACCTGTCAGGCATCGTATTGCCTGCACATCGGTGGACATCGTGAAACGGAAGATATTTGACGCTGTAACACGTTTCTTATTGATGATAGTGTCGATACCTACACTCTCCGCCATAGAGACATAGTTAAGGTTCTCGACCTCGGCAATAACCTTCTTCACTCCCATACGTTTCGCCTGCATTGCCGCCAGAATATTGGTCTCGCTACGTCCTGTCACAGCCAGGAAGGCATCCATCTGCGGCAATCCCTCCTCAATCATAGCATCGAGATTACGACCATCCTCGTGGATGATGAGTGTCTTATCCAGCTCCTCCGCCAGACGATAAGCCTTCTCGCCGTTGTACTCAATCATCTTGATATCCATATCGTCCTGCAACTCAAGCGCAACTCTCACGCCAATACGCGAGCCGCCCAATATCATCAAACTCTTGACCTCAACGCTCTTCTGTCCCGACAACTCTGTCACGTTGTGCGCCGAATCCTTACGAGCAATGACATAGACCGTATCGCCCTCAAAGAACTCATCCTGTCCGCTTGGGATAATAGTCTGTGCGCCACGCGTGATTGCCACCACACGATACTCCGTAATTGAACCATCGGCTGCCAAATCCGCGAGTTTGCGACCAATAAGCGGTGATGTAGGCTCCAGCTTAAACACAACCAGCGAAAGTAAGCCATTCGAGAAATCGACATAATCAGTTGTGGAGGTGTGACCCAGCAGGTTTGCCACCTCTCGCGCCGCTACCTTCTCGGGATAGAAGAGGTAGTCGATACCCATATCAATGAATAGCTCCTTATTGTTTGGCTCGAGATACTCATTATTATCAATTCGGGCGATAGACTTCTTGGCTCCAAGCTGCTTCGCCATCATCGCAGCCAGGATATTCTGATTCTCCTCGTGATTTACGGCGATGAAGAGGTCGCAACGTCTTACACCCGCCTTTCGCAATACTGCAAAGGTGGTGGTATCACCCTCAACGGTTATAAGGTCTGCCAAGCTGTTGAGTTCATTCAAAGCCTTCACATCCTGGTCAATCACCGTAATCTCGTGACCATTACCACTCAACATACGCGCCAAGTGGCTACCCATCTCGCCAATTCCTGAAATTACAATCTTCATTCGATTACTATGCTTTACGCCATTCTCAAGCCTCCATAAATCTCTATGGCATAACTCTTGCCAAAGCAACCAACACAAAAATATTTATGAGGGCATCAAACAGCACACACTCTTGCAAATTTAACTACAAATATATAACTTTGTTGGCAGAAATTCAACTGATTAAAAGATTTTTAACAGATAAAAGTTATGACAACGACATTTTTGACATTATTAACCGTCATCGGCATATCAATTTTGTGCGTCGGGCTATTCTTTTTAGGAATGTCGCTCACGCAAATATTTAAGGGTCACGACATAGACTCCGAGATTGCAACCAATAAGGATATGCAACGCTTGGGAATTAAATGCGCCGTGCAGGAGTCTCGAGAGGACACAGGAACAGACTGCGCCGACATCGGCTGTCACGGCAACTGTTCATCGTGCGATATCGACCACAACCAAGAAAAAAAATAATTGCTGGCAATTTTACCAGCAACCATCTGAAAATTGTATAACAAGAGCTAATTTTTGGCTTGCGAAGCCCGAGAAAGCGCAGTTTACTGAAGTGTAAATGAACTTTCGAAGCAAGCACAACGATAAAGTAGCCTTGTTATACAATTTTTTCTACCAGCCCATCTCGCGCGCGTACTCTATCGAGCGATTAAGGATATCATTAAACGGTTTTGTGCGTCGTAAGTCCTCCGCCACACGCTCAAAATAATCGGGCGCAGTAAAGTACTCCTCGCCTACTTGCTTCATCACAATGTATTGACGCAGACGGTAATACTCCGCAAACTCATCCTCCTTGTTCCACCCCAGCGGAACACGTTTGTAAGCTCCCGTCCAATCAAGCGTAAAACCCTCTGCCGCCTCTACGGCAGCCACAAAGCCCTCACCCTCGGTCATAATCTCCTCACGCACACTCTTCTGCTCGCCCGCCGTTGGACAGTAGGCTCCAGCACATATAAAGTAGGTGTTCTCCGCAGGCTCAAGGTGCATATAATAACCCGAAAAACCCGATTTCTTGCCACGCGGACAAACATATACTCCAAACCAAGTCTTATATGGTGACTTATCCTTCGTAAAGCGCGTATCACGATAGATGCGATAGGTAGCATCCTTCACTCTCACACCCCTGACCGATGAGTCGAAACCCTCCACCGCCTCGATGAATTGCTCCGCCACGCTATCCATACGGCATTTTACCTGCTTATACCAATCACGATGCGCTTCAAACCATTCACGGTTGTTATTCTCCGCCAGAGAGCGCAAAAAATCATCTATCTCTTTCATTGCCAAAGTAATTTACAGAGGTAAATATACAAAAAAAATGCGAAATCCATGGATTTCGCATTTGCCTTAATTGGCGTAAGTGTTACTCAGCAAGTGGAGTTACGCTTACATAAGACTTACCAGATGACTTCTTGCAGAACTCAACTGTTCCGTCAACCAATGCAAAGAGAGTGTGGTCCTTACCCATACCCACATTGTTACCTGGGTTGTGTACAGTACCTCTCTGACGAACGATGATGTTGCCAGCCTTAGCGAACTGACCACCGAAAAGCTTTACACCGAGTCGCTTGCTCTCTGACTCACGGCCGTTCTTTGAACTACCTACTCCTTTTTTGTGTGCCATTTTCTCTAAACTTTTTAATTATGCAACAATATCCTCCACGAGAATCTGAGTCAAGTACTGACGGTGACCGTTGCACTTCTGATAACCCGTTCTACGCTTCTTCTTGAAGACCAAGACCTTATCGTCCTTGAGGTGCTTCAAGACCTTACACTTAACTGTGGCGCCTTCTACTACAGGTGCACCAACCTTAACCTGACCGTCGTTGTCTACAAGCAGGACTTTGTCGAAGCTCACTGACGACTCTACGTCGTTCTGAAGACGGTGAACATAGAGCTTACGACCCTTCTCAGCCTTGAACTGCTGACCTGCGATCTCTACTATAACGTACATTATTCTTAAAATAAATTACATTTTTGCCGAATTTCGGCTTGCAAATATACAAAAAATATTCTCAATCCAAACCTAAACACGCTTTTTTTTCAATTATTTAGATATTTGGCACATTTTTCGATGACTTAAGTGGCAATCCGAGTACTATGACTAATCGCCACATCCTGATATATTCGCCCAGCGAGGAGGCCGCCGCAATGATTGAAGGCTGCCTTGAGTCTATCGCCTGCCGCGCGACATACTGCCCTACCCTGGAGCAGATAATCACTCAATCACAAAGATTAAAGCCTCGGCTTGTTATCATCCTCTGCTGCGCCGCGCTTATCAATGGCTCGGAGCTCATACAACTCCTTCGCCCCACTTCACAACACCACCCTGCAATATACGTTATCTCGTGGCAACAGAGCGAGCAGATGGTGCTGAGTCTGCTGGAGATGGGCATCGATCAATATATGACATTTCCGCTATGCTTGCAACGCCTCGCGGCAAAGGGTGTAGCACTATTTGAGTAGAGATGGAGCGTATCTATACATTATATATAATAATGGTAAGCCTCGTTGCAATGCTATACGCAATGGCTCTTCTCTGGCTTATACGTCGCAAGAGAAGAGGGGCGCGACTACGCCATAACTACATAAAAACCATCTCTGGGCAACTATCATCTCCCGACTTTAGACTCCCCATCGTGGCACGCACCAACACCGAGCGCAGAGCACTTGCCGAGGCAATATACTCCGTACGCGGACATTGTTATGGCACGGGAAGAGATACCTTGCTGCAGATTGTGCAGACAAACCACCTCAAAGAATTTATTGTCAATAGATTACACAAAGCTTCATGCACCAAAACCGCCGAACTACTGCTGCTTCTGGGTGCTCTATCATACGACCACAAAGACCAGACACTGCTGGCGCGCTACCTCCAAAGCAAAGAGCCCATAACGGAACTTTGCGCTATGCTTGCTCTACTGAATATTGCCCCAAAAGCGTTCATCTCGCACCTATGCAATACAACAACCGAGTTGCACCCATTTTCACGCGCGTGCATCATCACGCAACTGCGACGGGGTGCTATGCCGATAGCCTTCGAGCCGCTGCTTGAGAGCAAGCACCGCAACCTCAAGCTATTGGGATTAGCAATAGTGAGGAGTTTTGAGCTGGATATTGCAGCCAAACATATCACTCGTCTCATCGCACAAGATGAGGAGATTGACACCCTGCACGAGGCGCTCTACACCCTCGCCGCACTCAAACGACCTCTAAACTCCAACACTATCCGCCAGCGACTCGTACAAATGTCCGCCTCGCAACGCAAATCATTCTGCCGCCACCTCTCTATCGAGGGTTACTCGTTGCAAACCATCGAGCGACTATTCCCACACAAAGAGGCTTGCTATGCCGAGCAACTAATCTCGACTTACAAACGTGAACTAGTAAAGACAAACGCATAAGATGAATATTATCGAGTTTTTATTTTTCATTTATCTCACATTAACCACTCTGCTAATCATCTTTCGCACAAGAGAATACTCTCTGGTTGCCGACCGCCAGCAAGTGATTGATATGGCATCCTGCCATAGCTTGCCGACAGTGGGGGAAGTGGGATATTCTGTACTCTGCTACGGTGTGACTCACATAAGCGAGATAGCACGCCTGCTTAATTGCGAATATAGTCGTTATGAGGTTATTCTCGCGCTCAACTCCGCAAGCAACAGAGCACAGTTTGAACAGATTGTCAAACACTACAAGATGGTCAAGGTTAGCCATACCACTCACACAGAAATTGGTTCTGACAAAATAATCAACCTCTATCGTTCGCGCCTGAGAGGTTACCGACGACTTGTGGTGGTTGATGTAGCCACAACATCAGAATACAATGCCCTAAATAGCGCCTTGAGCATTGCATCATATGACTACATCATCCCCACCATAAGTTGCCCCGACGTACGTTGCAACGCCCTGCTACACCTTGCCATCA
Organism: Rikenellaceae bacterium; assembly: GCA_015059905.1. Taxonomy (GTDB): domain Bacteria; phylum Bacteroidota; class Bacteroidia; order Bacteroidales; family Rikenellaceae; genus Alistipes. The sequence continues at coordinate 200,761 of SUZN01000001.1, read as the reverse complement.
TCCTCACCACCAGAGAGCATCAAGGCATAGAACTCATACGTTGCTACGGAGCCTCACAAACCGCTATATTTCAGCGCGATTCACTTATCGAGCGCGGAGGATTTTCACCCTTAACGATAAAGCAAATACCCCGCAACACCACATTACGCATCCATATTTCGCCCTTTGTTGAGCAGGGCAACAAGGCTGAAAACAGGTTTCTCTCGCTCATCTCACTGCTGGTTTTCACAGCCTGCTCAATCATCATAGCTATGCTGATTTCGCCCATTGCCGCACTATGCGCCATCGTCACTACGGCGCTGGCAATAGTGGCAGCACTCTACACTCTCAAGGCTCAAGATGTAAAAAATTGTTCGGTAAAGACCCTCTTATATCAGATTCGTAACTTAACCTTATTTTTTCGCTCAAGAAAATTTACTTTTTCATAAAATATTGTTATCTTTACGAAAAGAAATCAAAAAACACTACATAAATGACCGAACAATCAGTTTTAGATACTCAAATCAGAGAATACCTTCTGCCGCAGTGCTACAATGCAGCCGTAAAGGCGGGCGCAGCGATAATGAAGGTCTATAAGAGTGATGACTACGACATCAACCTCAAGAGCGATCACACCCCCATCACCATCGCCGACCGCTTGGCACATAACACCATCAAGGAGTGCCTGGGTCCTACGCGCATCCCTGTATTGAGCGAGGAGGGTCGCGAAATGCTTTACGACGAACGCCGCAACTGGGAGATGTTTCTGCTGGTTGATCCACTGGACGGCACCAAGGAGTTTATCAAGGGTAATAACGAGTTCACGGTAAACATCGCCCTGATGGTTGATAACAAGTGTATTGCATCGGCTCTCTACGTTCCATATCACCAGAAGATGTATGTCGCAGCCAAAGGCTTGGGCGCATATCTTATCCGCAACGTAGAGCCCAAGGAGGACTCTGACTTAAGTCAGAAGGAGATTGAGCATCTGTTAGAGCGTCTGCCTCTGCAATCCTCTATGCACGATGAGTTCCGCGTAGCTGTATCACGCTCACACCAGACTCCCGAGACACACGAACGTATAGACAAACTGCGCGAACAGCGTCCCGACCTAAAGCTCATTGAGCAGGGCAGTTCTTACAAATTCTGCCTCTTGGCAGAGGGCACAATTGACTATTATGTCCGCACAACAAACACCTACGAGTGGGATACTGCGGCGGGCGAGTTGATTCTCGCGGAGGCGGGTGGTAGTACACTCTCCTACCCCGAGGGCAAGCCACTTTGCTACAATAAGGAGGACTTGAAAAATCCTTGGTTTGAAGCTCGAAGCGCAGGTTGTGAGATATAAAACCGAGTAAAACACTATCTACGAGCAGGTTGAAACGCCCTAAAGCGTAACAATCTGCTTGTTTTTTGTCATAATTTGTGTGATGTTCGTTTTTTTTCGATAACTTTGACCCAAATTATAAACTTTAACGACCATATAGATTATGAAAATTAAAAATGCAATCTTAATTGCGACAACTATGGCTATAACAATTTTTTCGCTCTCTTCGTGCAACAAAAAGCAGTGCGCGGAGCAGCAGCCACAAGCGACAGAGTCTCTGCCTTGGATTATCGACCGCTTCGATGACATAAAGGTATTGCGCTACGAGGTGCCAGGCTTTGAGCAGTTGCCTTTGAATCAAAAGGTGCTTATCTACTACCTCTCGCAGGCAACAAAGTGTGGTCGCGATATCCTCTTTGACCAGAACTTCAAGTACAATCTGACTGTGCGCCGTACGCTGGAGCAGATTTACTCGGCTTATGAGGGTGACAAGCAGGAGACTAATTTCAAGGCAATGGAGAAGTATCTGAAGAAGGTATGGTTTGCCAACGGTATCCACCATCACTACTCAAACGACAAGTTCCGTCCCGAGTTCTCGCAGGAGTGGTTCTCGGCACAGGTTGATAAGTATGTCAAGGAGCTTCCTATTGAGAAACAGTTGCTTCTCGACATCATCTTTGACAAGGAACTCTTTGCAGTACGTCTTAACCAGACCGATGGTGTGGATATGGTCAAGGAGTCGGCATGTAACTACTATGAGGGTGTAACAATGGCAGAGGTGGAGAAGTTCTACGCCGATATGGTTGATTCCAAAGACCCTCGCCCTATCTCTTATGGTTTGAACTCAAAGCTCATAAAGGATAACGACGGTAAAATCGTGGAGCGCACCTGGAAGGTGGGCGGTATGTACTCTGCCGCTATTGAGCAGATTGTATTCTGGCTGGAGAAAGCTGCGCAGGTAGCCGAGGAGCCACAGAAGAGCATCATCAACGCTTTGGTAAACTACTACCGCACAGGCGACTTGCGTGAGTTTGACCGCTACAACGTATTGTGGGTGGGTGACAATACCTCAAACGTCGATTTCGTTAACGGCTTTATCGAGGACTATGGCGACCCACTTGGTCGCAAGGCATCGTGGGAGGGTACCGTAAACTTTATGGACAGCACCGCCTGCCGCCGCACACAGATTATCGCAGCCAATGCACAGTGGTTTGAGGATAATGCACCTATCAACCCAGCCTTCCGCAAGAAGGAGGTTAAGGGCGTATCGGCAAAGGTTATCACCGTAGCAATGCTCGGTGGCGACTGCTACCCCGCTACACCTATCGGTATCAACCTGCCTAATGCAGATTGGATTCGCAAGGAGTATGGTTCAAAGTCAGTAACTATTGACAACATCACATACGCCTACGACAAGGCGGCGCAGGGCAACGGTTTCAACGAGGAGTTTATGCTCCGCGAGGAGGACCGCGCACGCATCGCAGAGCACGGCAAGTTGGGCGATGACCTCCACACCGACCTGCACGAGTGCCTGGGTCACGGCTCTGGTCAGTTGGCACCAGGCGTGAAGGGTGGCGAGCTCAAGAGCTACACCTCTACATTGGAGGAGGCTCGTGCCGACCTCTTCGGCTTGTACTACCTGGGCGACCCCAAGATGGTTGAAATTGGTTTGATTCCATCGCTTGATGTTGCGAAAGCGCAGTATGCTGACTATATTATGAATGGTATGATGACCCAGTTTGCCCGCATCGAACTTGGCAAGAATGTCGAGGAGGCACATATGCGTAACCGCAAGCTTATTGCCGAGTGGTGCTACGAGAAGGGCAAGAAGGATAACGTCATCGAGTGGGTTAAGCAGGATGGCAAGTCATATATCGTAGTAAACGATTTCGAGGCTCTGCGCAAGCTCTTTGGCGAGCTCTTGTTTGAGGTGCAGCGCATCAAATCTACGGGCGACTACGAGGCTGGTCGCAAGTTGGTGGAGGACTATGCTGTGAAGATTGACCCAGAGCTTCACAAGGAGGTTTTGGAGCGTTACGGCAAGCTCGGCATTGAGCCATATAGCGGCTTTGTAAATCCCGACTATGAGCTCGTTGAGCAGGATGGCAAGATTGTGGATGTAAAACTCATTCCAAAAACAGATTACATCGAGCAGATGTTGCACTACTCAGCGGAGTGGTCGTTCCTGCCTTCGATAAACTAACGAGATTGTTACATTATTAGACAAATAATGGGTGTCCAACTTTAATAGTTGCGACACCTTTTTTGTAAAAATGTGTGTAAAAGCGGAGTTTCAAGGCTTGCGAAGCACGAAAAAGCGGAGTTTACTCGGCGTAAATGAGCATTTTGAGCGCGAGCATAACGCAGAAAATACCTTTTACACACATTTTTCTTTTTTTAATTCCGATATTATTATATAACTTTGCCGCAGTTTTATAGGATTAAAAGTCTATAAAAATGAAAACATTTTACAAAGTAAGCGAACTCAAACAAGAACTATCAGCACTCGAGCGTGCCGATATAGGTTTTGTCCCAACTATGGGAGCGCTCCACGCAGGTCACCGTTCACTGGTCGAGAAGGCGCGCAAGGAGTGTAAGTGTGTAGTGGTTAGCGTATTCGTTAATCCCACACAATTTAACGACAAGAATGATTTAAGAAACTACCCTCGTACACCCGAGGCTGACGCTGCCGTACTGGAGGCTGCGGGCGCAGATTATGTGTTGATGCCATCGGTGGAGGAGATATATCCAGAGCCTGATACACGTCAATTTGATTTTGGTCAGATTGACAAGGTTATGGAGGGCGCGACACGCCCAGGTCACTTCAACGGCGTAGCACAGGTTGTGAGCCGTCTGTTCAACATCGTAGAGCCAGCAAAGGCATACTTCGGCGAAAAGGATTTTCAGCAGATTGCCGTTATCAAGGCTATGGTAAAGCAACTTGGAATGGATGTGGAGATTGTCGAGTGCCCTATCGTACGTGGCGATGACGGGTTGGCGCTCTCTTCTCGCAACACCCTGCTTGACGAGGCTCACCGTGCGGCTGCACCACACATCTATGAGGTCATCTCGCAGTGCGCCGAGATGTCAAAACAACTCTCACCAGCCGAGCTGACAGCTTGGGTCACTGCGGAGGTTGAGAAGAACCCTTGCCTGAAGGTTATCTACTTCCAGGTAGTGGATGCACTCTCGATGCAGCAAGTAGCGTCATGGGAGGAAAGCGACCGCATACAGGGCTGCATAGCTGTACAGGCAGGCGAGATTAGATTGATTGATAACGTAAGAATTAAATAGCCATGATGATTGAGGTATTAAAATCAAAAATTCACCGCGTAAGAGTTACGCAGGCTAATCTTAACTATGTGGGCAGCATCACTATCGACGAGGATTTGATGGATGCGGCAAATATGATTGAGGGCGAGAAGGTGCAGATTTTGGATATCAACAATGGCGAGCGTTTCGAGACCTATATCATCAAGGGCGAGCGCGGCAGCGGCTGCATATGCCTCAACGGTGCTGCGGCACGCAAGGTTGCGGTGGATGATTTGGTGATTATCGTATCGTACGCAATGCTCGACTTCGAAGAGGCAAAAACATTCAAGCCTTGGGTTATCTTCCCCGACTCAGCTACAAACCACCTTGTGAAATAAGATGGAGTGGTTTTTGGCGATAGCGGCCATAGTGTGTGGCATTGTGGGAGTATTGGGCGCCATATTGCCCGTACTACCTGGCACCATACTCTCGTATGCAGGTTTGGTGTGTGCTTTCTGCACATCCACATCCGAGATAAGCGTTAAGCAGCTCGTGGTGTGGGGCGTAATATCTGCCATTGCCATTATTCTGGACTACATCCTGCCAGGTTACTTCAGCAAGACCTTCGGAGGCAGCAAAGAGGGAGTTAGAGGAGCGACAATCGGAGTTTTTGTAGGTATGTTCTTCGGACCGCTGGGCATCATCCTGGGACCTTTCGTGGGTGCTGTGGCGGGCGAGATGTCCAACAACCGCAGATTTGGCGAGGCTATTGTGGTTGGATTGGGGTCGTTACTATCGTTTATTGTCGGCACAGGTCTCAAACTAATCGTCGGCGGTTTTATGCTCTACTACATCTGGGTCGATGTGTTCCAGGTAATTAAAGATTTATGGTAATAAGCCTATCGATATAAAAATTCCCAAGAGCAAACTCTTGGGATTTTTTGTCCTCACTATGGTTCAACGCCCATCTCCTCAAAGCGTGCCGCCGCATTAAGGAAGTGCGCCGTAATCCAAAATACTGTCCAGCCCTCGGAGTAACCACCACGCAGCTTATAGACATTACTCATATCGCCTCGTTGCGCGAAGTTGGTCTGTTGCAACTGCTCTCCCTGTGAGCCGTAGGCATTGGTAAGTTGGAAACAGGTGCGATACATCACCTTCGAGAGTTTGCACAGGCGCTCATCATCGAGATACTTACCCATACGATACACCTCGGGGGCAAACAGCACTCCATAGACATCTATATGCTGATTCTGCGGCGAGACCACAGTCCAGCCTGTCGAACGGAAGTTATAATCCGCCAAGCGACCCGCTGGCAGAGGAATATCCCACACAACAACATAGCTCAAACATACATCCATTGCGTGCTTTGCCCACTCAAGATATTGTGATTGCTTGGTATATTCATACATATGGATAAACGCCTGAAAGGCTGCCCACGCACCCTCCTTATCCTCACACGTTGCATCGAGCGTACCTCCCCAATAACAACCATTCATCTTCAGGTGGCGCTCGGCATAGAGCTTCGATGCCTTCTCGGCTGCTGCCAGATACTGCTTGTTCTTAAAGAGTTTAGATGCAATAGCCAACGGCGCTACGTAGAACGCCTCATCGGTCGAACGTGGCGACCACTCATCGCTCAAGATGCGACGCGACTGACCATCACACGCCTTACGCAAAAACTCACGCCAACGTTCAGTATCATAGCCCTTGTTCTTCTTTGCCGCCACTATCGCCTTGGCGAAGTTATACATCGCCTGACCGCAAGAGACGTGGTTTGAGCTATGATAATCGCCATTATAGCCGAGCTTGAACATACCAGACTCCTCGTCCACAGGATATGTTGTCAAGAAATCCAGCGACTGCTGCACCATAGGCTCAATATCAGCATCATCCAGACGCCCCGCCAGCACCTGCAATGCATATCCAGGCGAACCCGCCTGTCCGCACCATCCCATCACAATATCCTTGCGCAACGATGGCTCATACATATCAAAACCCACTGCACCATTGCCTAAATCAATCCAGCGGTTCTTGGCAAAGCGATACTTCTCCTCTACGATGGTTGCGAAATCGGTAAACGAATCGGCATCGTAAGGTTTATATAGGTCAAGCGCAGTGTAGATAGGCTGCTGAAACCCCGTACCCTCCGCCTTGATTGGATAGAGCTCTATATAAAACTCCTTCTCAACCACTCTACCTGGCTCCATATTGATATAGGTGTTGGTGTACTTCATCGGAGTACGCTGCAACGCCTTCGCTACCGCGTGCTGTCCGTTATATCCGATAGGTCCAGAGTAGAGGACAAAGTCGGTATAACCATCTGCCGCCTCTACACCCATCGACCACCACTGGTCAGCAAGCACAGCGCCACGCACAGGACTTGGTGTAGTATGCACTGCAGCGGCACATCCCGCCGCCGTATTCTCCAACATAACAAATGGGATAGGATAACGATGCTCCTCGAAGATGGCAAACTCGCCCGCCTTACCGTTATATACAGGAATAATATTTGGATTTACCTTTGCTCCGTTCTTATTACCGTAATAGATTACACCTGGCACAAAGGTCTGCATCTGGTTGCCCTGCATACGCCAACGCACAGCAAGGTTCACCTGCTCGAGTGTCTGCTCTCCGCGCCACTCATAGCGACGACGGCACTGCACCAAACCATCTTGCACCTGACGATACGAGTCGCGCACAAACATCACGCCGCCCTTGATTGGCATCTCAGCACTCAAGATTGTCCACTCGCCACTCTGCTCCCTGCGCTCGGGCTTGGCATAGACCCAATCCGTCATCCAATCATTCTCCCACTTGGTAGCAACCGCCCACAAACCCTCATCGGGCGTGGTTATCATCGTCCGACCATCAACAGCGAAGGATGGGCAAAGGGTTGAAGAGTCAATAGATAGTTGTGCCATAACAGGCAACACCACCACAAGCATAGCCTGCAGCAGCAAAAGTTTCAAAAATCTCATTTTAGGTTGTTATTATAGTTTTATCTTAAATCGCTCCTTCAGCTCGCGCTCCGCCTGATGGGCGCTCTCGAAACGCAGAGCCTTCATTCCGACAGCCTCGGCACCAGCCACATTGTCGGCGTTGTCATCCAGAAATAGTGACTCCTCGGGTTGCAGACCGTAACGCTCCAGCAGACAATTATAAATTGCCTTGTCGGGCTTAAGCAGGCGCTCCTCGCCCGACACCACTATGCCGTCAAAGAGTGAAAAGACCTCGTAGCGGTCACGTATCATCGGATAGGTCTCCATCGACCAGTTCGTCAAGCCATAGACTCCATATCCAGCCGCCTTCAAGCGACGCACCAGATCGGCAGTACCCTCAACCTCACCGCCAATCATCTCTACCCAGCGTGTATGATAAACCTCAATAGCCTCCGCCCACTCGGGATGCAGAGCCGACAACTCCGCCACACCCTCGGCAAAAGGCTTTCCGCCATCCATCTGCAAGTTCCACGAGTAGAGGCATATATTCTCCAGAAACCACGTTGCCTTCTCCTCACTGCCGAAGTAATTATCATAGAGGTGGTGCGGATTCCAATCCACCAGCACACCACCGAAATCAAAAACGATATTTTTAATCTCGCTCATTATTGTGAAATCTTTACCAGAGCCTCACGATAGGCGTTCAGAATTCTCGACTTTGAGATAAATCCGAGATATCGGTTCTCCTTATCCACCACAGGTAACATCCAGGTGTTGTTCTCCTCGAAACGTGGCAGGATACTCTGTACCTGCTCGTGTTGCAGGATTTTATAAGGAGGTTGAATCATATAGTAGGTAATCGACCGCCCCCACTTATCCTGCTTGAACATATCCTCGCGCAAATCATCGAGCTGCACAACACCCAGCAGATGACCGAAGTTATCAATCACAGGGAAGATATTTCTTCGCGCCGACGAGATGATGTGTACGATATCACCCAGCGTCATATTCTCCTTGATACGTATGAAGTCGGTCTCCATAAGTTCCTCCAAGCGCAAAAAGACAAATGCCGACTGGTCCTTGTCATGGGTCAAAAGTTCGCCACGCATACGCAACTGCTTGGTATAGATTGAATCTCTATCAAGGGCATAGTCCACCGAATAAGCGATACCTGCCACAATCATCAGCGGGATGAAAAGACCGTAACCATTCGAGAGTTCGGCGATAAGGAAGATAGCGGTCAGAGGCGCCTTCATCACACCCGCCATCACACCCGCCATACCAACCAGCGTAAACGACACGATAGGTATATTCCAGCCAAAGCAGGCGTTGCACACCAATGCTACGATTGCGCCCATAAACGCACCGACAAAGAGCGAAGGGGCAAACGTACCTCCGACACCGCCCGAGGCGTTTGTCGTAGCCATTGCCACCACCTTACAGAACATAATTGCCGTCACATACACAATGGCAACCCACTCGATATTGCTGAACTTAAAGAATAGCGAGTTATCAAACAACGCAGCTACATTGCCGTGCATCAAGGCTGTCATACCCTCATATCCTTCACCATAGAGCGGAGGGAAAATAAAGATTGATACACCCAGCACCACTCCCGCAAACAACCAGCGCTTGCGTTGTGTAGGTATCTTCTTCACGAAAGTGCCGACAATAGAGTTCACCGACGTGAAGTAATAAGACATAAAGCCGCAGCAGATACCCAACAAGATGTAGAGTGGTATCTGCTTGATTACGAAGGCATCCGCCTCGCTCAACGTAACGGCGATAATGGGGTCAAAACCGCGAAAGACCAAAGCCGTAGTAGTAGCCGTCACCGACGCAAGCAACAGAGGAAAGACCGATGCCGACGTAATGCCAAGCATCAAAATCTCCAGCACAAAGACCACACCCGTGATTGGGGCCTTGAAAATAGCCGCCACAGCAGCACCTGCGCCACAACACAGCAGCAAGGTCAAATCCTTGTAATTAAGGCGTGCCATCTTACCCACATTGGAACCTATGGCGGCACCCGTCAATACGATAGGTGCCTCAGGTCCTACCGAGCCACCAAAACCGATTGTGGTGGCACCACCCACGATTGACGACCAGCAGTTGTGCGAAGCGATGCGCGAATCACGACGTGACATCGCATACAGCACGCGCGTCACGCCCTCCGAGATTTCATCACGCACAATATGCTTGACAAAAAGCGTTGCCAGAACGATACCTATGGCGGGATAAATCAAATACAATATCTGCGCCTGGTCAGCTGGAAACCACGTCACCAATGCAGAGCGCACGCCATGCAGCAACATCTCGAAGATGCAGGTTCCAAAACCAGCCAGCAGACCTACGACCACAGCCAGCAGAGCAATCATCTGACGGTTGGTCAGACGACTGCTCAATCTACGCACCGCAGTAAGTACCAGGCGCGATAGGCGGTCTTTATACTTTTTAAACATTAAAAGTTATTATTTTGCACTCTTGTATGCCTCCGACTGACGACGGATAAGCTCTGTATCCTCGAAGTAGTTAATCTTCATTGCACGGCGTACCATATCCAGCGTCTCGGCTGCCTCGGCACATGCCACGTCACAACCCTTCTTCAAAATCTCATATACACCCTCGATATCCTGCTCATACTCGTGACGGCGTGCGCGGATAGGCTCCAGCATCTCCTGCAACACAGCATAGAGGAATTTCTTACACTTTACATCACCCAAACCACCGCGCTTGTAGTGCTCCTTCAGCTCCTCCAAACAAGCATAATCGGGCAAAAACTCTGCAAAGTGGTCCTTGCAAGAGAAGGCATCAAGATATGTAAATACACAATTACCCTCAACCGAGCCTGGGTCCTCAACACGCAGATGGTTAGGGTCGGTGTACATACTCATCACCTTCTTGCGCAAATCCTCTGGGCTATCAGAGAGGTAGATGCAGTTACCGAGCGACTTCGACATCTTCGCCTTGCCGTCAGTACCTGGCAAACGCATACAAGCCGCGTTCTGTGGCAACATAATCTCTGGTTCAACCAATGTCTCGCCATAGATTGAGTTGAACTTGTGCACAATCTCGCGCGTCTGCTCAACCATTGGCTCCTGGTCAGCACCCGCAGGAACTGTCGTAGCACGGAACGCTGTGATATCTGAAGCCTGTGAGATTGGGTAGGTATAGAAACCAACAGGGATAGACTTACCAAACTCACGCATCACAATCTCGGTCTTGACCGTTGGGTTACGCTCCAGACGAGCCACCGTAACGAGGTTCATATAGTAGAATGCCAACTCGGTAAGCTCTGGCACCATACTCTGGATAAAGATTGTAGATTTTGTTGGGTCAATTCCGCAAGAGAGATAATCCAACGCCACCTCTATAATGTTCTGACGCACCTTCTCAGGATTGTCGGCGTTATCGGTGAGTGCCTGTGCATCGGCAACCATAATAAATATCTTCTCGAAAAGACCTGAATTCTGAAGTTCTACACGCTGACGCAATGAGCCTACATAGTGACCCAAGTGCAATTTACCTGTTGGGCGATCGCCCGTAAGAATAACTTTTCCCATATTTTCTTTTTACTTTATAATTTTCTTCCCGTTTAGCACCACCACCGAAGGTGACGCATACCTTATAATTGTAGATATTAAATACAAAAATAAAAAATAAACATCAAGCCGCCAAAAAAGTTTGAAAGTATAATTTTTTTTTATAGCTTTGTATAAACCAAACAAAGATAACCTATGACTATTATCCAACTTCAATACTTGATTGAGGTGGCAAACTGCGGCAGTTTTTCAGCCGCCTCGGAGCATTGTTTTGTCACTCAGCCATCACTTTCGATGCAGATTAAAGCCCTCGAAGAGGAGCTTGGAGTGGTGCTTCTGGACCGCTCGAAGAAGCCCGTCATACCAACCGAAGCGGGAGCTTTGGTGATTGCCCAAGCGCAGGAAACATTGAAAGCCTATAATACTATCCGTGAGTCAGTTGCGGAGCTAAAGGGCGAAACAGCGGGCAAGCTGCGATTAGGCGTAATTCCAACCATCGCGCCATATCTTTTGCACAAGTTTATACCCGACTTTGTAAAGCGTTACCCAAAGGTAGAATTGGAGATTCGCGAGATGGTCACAGCCGATATTATCGAAGCGCTCAAACGCGACAAGATTGACGCTGCGCTGGTGGCAAGCGGCACCTGCGGCGAGGGCATTATCGAGCGCGACCTCTTCAGCGACACGTTCTACGCCTACGTCTCGCCATCAAACTCGCTGTTTGAGCGCTCGAACATCCGCTTTGAGGATATTGATATGAGCGAATTGATTATGTTGAGTAGAGGCAACTGTATGCGTGACCAGATTATTGAGCTTTGCGAGGCTCGTCGTGGTCTGCCCTCACATTACTACTTTGAGTCGGGCTCACTCGACACACTGATGCGAATTGTGGACTGCACATCGTGCATAACCATCATCCCCGAGATGGCTCTGGAGTATATCCCAGCATCGCGTAAGCGACAAATCAAGACACTCGCCAAGTCGGCGACCTCGCGACGCATCGCCATAGCCATTCGGCGCACCTATGTCAAGACATCAATCATCACCGCCCTCGAGCAGACCATACTGGAGAAAATCGAGATGGAAAAAGCGGCAAGATAACACCAAAAACAGACAGGATAATCAGCAAAAACGACTTGATTATCCTGTTTTTTGTTTCACATCCCATTGGTGGCGCCATTTATGAAATAAAAAACCACATTTTACACCCAAACCAGAAGCCAAATTATTTCGCAATGTCATAAAAATGGTGTATATTTGCAAAGTTATAGCAACGTGTAAATATTATAAACAAAATCCTGCTCGCTTTTTAGGGCAAAAATGATAAAGAAAACAAAGTTTTTGATATGGAAAAAATGATTGAAACCATAGTTAATGCTATTCAGGACAAAAAAGGTAAGGATATTGTATCATTGGATTTGACGGGCTTCGACGGAGCTATCTGCTCACACTTTATTGTGTGCAACGCCGACTCTACAACACAGGTGGCAGGTATCGCAGACGGTATCGAGAAGGATATGCTTGAGAAGCTGGGCGAGAAGGTTTGGCGCATCGAGGGTCAGCAGAATGCCTTCTGGATTGCAATGGATTATCTGGATGTAGTGGTACACATTTTCCAGACTGAGTTGCGTGAGTTTTATAAGTTGGAGGAGTTGTGGGCTGATGCCCCAATGAAGAAATACGATTACGAATTGTAAGAAATGGCAAAAAAGAATAAAAAGCAGAGTATAAATGTCAATGTCCGATTCAATTTTATGTGGATCTGGGCATTCATCATCATCGCTATCATTGGATACTCGTTCTTCGGCGGCGCACCATCGGAGCCCGTCGCAGCCGAGTGGAACACTGTGGCGGAGATGATTAGCAAGGGCGAGGTTGAGCGCATCAAGGTCATTAACAAAAATGCCGCAGAGGTATATCTCACCGACGAAGCTATCGCCCAATACCGTGCTGCAGAGGAGGGCAACCGCTTTAAGCACATCCCCGAACACGGCAAGCAGCTTACATTCACCATCGGCTCGGTGGATATCCTCGACCGTGACGTGAAGGATGCTGTGGAGGCATCGGGCATTGAGGATAACCCCGTGAGCATCGAGTACCTGAACGAGACCACAAGCTGGGGCGATATCGTAATGAACTTCCTGCCTTGGTTGTTCCTTATCGGAATATGGTTCTTCTTCATCCGAGGTATGATGCGTAGCGGTGGCGGCGCAGGTGGCGGCATAATGAATGTCGGCAAAGCGCGTGCGCAGGAGTTCAACAAAGAGGATAATGACAAGCGCGTCACATTCAAGGATGTGGCGGGTCTTGAGGAGGCGAAGGTTGAGATTATGGAGATTGTCGATTTCCTCCGCAAGGCTGACAAATACCGCGAGTTGGGTGCAAAGATTCCAAAGGGTGCTCTTTTGGTAGGTCCTCCAGGAACGGGTAAGACCCTGCTGGCGAAGGCTGTTGCGGGCGAGGCTAATGTACCATTCCTCTCTATCTCGGGTTCTGACTTTGTGGAGATGTTTGTCGGCGTGGGTGCCTCGCGTGTACGAGATTTGTTCGAGCAGGCAAAGCAGAAGGCGCCTTGTATCGTCTTTATCGATGAGATTGACGCCATCGGTCGTGCACGAGGCAAGAACGCAGGTTTCTCGGGCAACGATGAGCGTGAGAATACGCTGAACCAGATGCTTACCGAGATGGATGGTTTTCAGACAAATGCAGGTGTGATTGTGTTGGCAGCAACAAACCGTGCCGACATACTGGATAAGGCGTTGATGCGTGCAGGTCGTTTCGACCGTCAGATTGAGGTGGGTCTGCCCGATGTGAAGGAGCGTGAGGAGATTTTCAACGTACATTTGCGTCACATCAAACTCGACAATAATATCGACCGACAGTTCCTCGCTAAGCAAACACCAGGTTTCTCAGGCGCAGACATCGCCAACGTATGTAACGAGGCAGCCCTCATAGCTGCACGAAATAACAAGAAGTGCGTTGAGCGCGAGGACTTTATGGCAGCCATCGACCGCATAGTAGGCGGTTTGGAGAAGCGCAACAAGACAATGTCGCAGGCGGAGCGCCGTGCCACAGCCATCCACGAGGCGGGACACGCTACGGTTATGTGGAAGCTCAAGGAGTGCGACCCTGTATTGAAGGTTACAGTCATTCCTCGCGGCAATAGCCTGGGTGCGACGTGGTCGGTGCCTGACGAGGAGCGTGTACACGTTACGGATGCCGTATTGCAGGACAAGCTGGCTGGTTTGCTCGGTGGTCGTATAGCCGAGGAGGTAAACTACGGCACACTCGGTGCGGGCGCATTGAGCGATTTGGAGCGCGCAACGAAGCTCACCTATGCGATGGTCGCATATTACGGTATGAGCAAGAAGATTGGTCCTATCAGCTTCTATGATGCCACAGGAACACGCGACACATTCACAAAGCCTTACAGCGAGCAGACTGCTATTGCTATTGATAACGAGGTGCGCCGTATCCTTGAGGAGGCGTATAACCGCGCGCGCCAGATTATCGAGCAGCACAATGTGGAGATTAACCGTATGGCAGACCTGCTGCTTGAGAAGGAGACAATCTTCGCTGAAGATATCGAGCCTATACTTGGTCGCTCGGCACAGGCGGAGGAGAACGAAAAGAACGTGAACGAAAACGAGAGCGTAACCGAGCCAAAGAGTGAAGGCGTAACGGTAGCTGACTAACCCTAAAAACCCAAAGATTCTATGTCAGATAAATTGAAGAATTTTATAGTTCGCGCCATCAGCGGCGTAGTGATGTTTGCTGTACTGCTTGGGGCTACACTCCTGTCGAAGGCTACATTTGCATTGTTGCTCTTTGCCATAATGCTCGGCAGCGAGTTGGAGTTCTACCGCCTAGCAAAGAAGGCGGGCACATCTCCACAAAGCCTCATTGGTCTGATAGCTGGCAGCCTGATGATTGCAGCGGCTATGGCGGCACTTTATGAGATTTATGCTATCACGATAGTTGCTGTGGCGGTATTTATGCTCTTAATTCCACTGCCTCTGATGTTTGAGCTCTACCGCAAAAGCGAAACCCCTATCGCCAATGTGGGTATTACATATGCTGGTGTGATATATGCAGCCCTGCCAATGGCACTGCTGATGTTCTTCCCGCTGATTCTGGGCGACGGAGAGTGGAAGCCCTGGAGCGTAATTTTCTACATCTTCATCATCTGGGCAAACGATGTCTTCGCCTATTTGTTCGGTATCACACTTGGCAAGCACCGCCTGTTTGAGCGTATCTCGCCCAAGAAGTCGTGGGAGGGATTCTTCGGCGGTCTGCTGGGCGCAATGGTAATGGGCTATGTGGCTGCCGTAGTGCTCGATGCAAATGTTGCGATGTGGATTGGTCTGGCACTCATCGCCGCCATCACAGGTGTATTCGGTGATTTGGTTGAATCGTTGCTCAAGCGTTCGGTGGATGTGAAGGACTCGGGCAACATCATCCCTGGTCACGGAGGATGGCTCGACCGCTTTGACGCCCTTATCTACTCGGTGCCATTTGCGTTTATGTATCTTGTGATTATAAATTGTATTTAATAAGAAACCTTAAAACCCAAAGATATGAAAATCAATAAAGAAGGTTACAGAATTATCGCCATTTCGGGACTCATTTGTCTTGTGTTATGGTCGTTACTCTACTACTTCCAGAGCCATCACTACGGCACAGGATTGCTTATCACAAGCGCAGTAATCCTTTTCGCCTTCTGGCTCTTTATCATCGCATTCTTCCGTGAGCCACGCCGCGTGAAGATTCACGACCCAGAGCTTATCTTCTCGCCTTGCGACGGTAGGGTCGTTGTCACAGAGGTAGTTTATGAGGACGAATATATGAAGAAGGAGATGATGCAAATCTCAATCTTTATGTCTATTACCAACATCCATATGAACTGGCTGCCTGTGGGTGGCGAGGTTGAGTATTACAAATACCACCCAGGTCGCTTCCTTATCGCTTGGCATCCAAAGTCATCGACCGAGAACGAGCGCACGACAACCGTTGTGAAGATGGATAACGGCAAGAGCGTATTGTTCCGTCAGGTGGCAGGTCTTATCGCACGCCGTATCGTGTCGTATGTGAAAGTTGGACAGCAGGTTAAGCAGAACGATGTCTTCGGCTTTATCAAGTTCGGTTCGAGAATTGATGTGCTTATCCCAAAGGATAGCGAATTGCTGGTAGAGATTGGTGACGGTGTAAAGGGCTCACAGACTCCTCTGGCTCGTCTGCCTAAAAAATAGTGATGACAATGGCTTTGACTCCGCAAAACATACTTCGATTTCTAGCAGGAGGTCTCATCGCAGCAGGAATACTATTTCTGATTTGGTATTTTATGTCTGTGGTGATATACATCCTTGTCTCTGCGGTGCTGGCCATTATGGGTCGTCCGCTGGTTAATTGGCTTGCGAAGCAGCATATCGGCAAATATACGCTACCTCGATGGGCAGCAGCGTCAATCACGCTCATCGCCATCATAGCATTGTTCTCAACCTTTTTCTCGCTCTTTATCCCGCTTATCTTCGGTAAGATAAACGAATTCGCACAGCTCGATTTCTCGTCGGTTATGGCGTCTGTCGAGGAGCCTATATCGCACGCTCAGCAATACTTGAGCCGCACATTCGCTCTCCCCGAGACCCACTTCTCGTTGAGCGATACAATAGTCGAGCATTTGGGCAATCTGGTGAACTATAACACGGTGAACGACACGGTGTCGTCGGTGATTAACATCACCTTATCGTCACTCATCGCCATCTTCTCCATATCGTTCATCACATTCTTTTTCCTCAAGGAGGATGGACTCTTCTACTCAATGGTGACAAGTCTTTTCCCCGTACGATTGCAGGAGAACGTAACACGCGCGCTGGATTCAATCACCTATCTGCTCTCACGATACTTTACGGGAATTCTGACCGAGAGCCTTATATTGATGATTGTGATATCGACGGTGATGATACTTATCGGTATGAAGACCGACAATGCTCTGCTCATTGGTTTGATTATGGGCGTGATGAATGTCATCCCCTATGCTGGTCCGCTGATGGGAGGCATTATCTCTGCATGTATCGGAGTTATTGCCCCAATAGGGGATTTGGGCGCGATACACTCATTCTTTGTTATCGGCGTCATACTATTCTGCATCAAGGGCTTTGACGATTTCGTACTTCAGCCAACAATCTACTCCGAGCGAGTGAAGGCCCACCCGCTGGAGATATTTTTAGTAATTCTTTTAGCTGGTAATCTTGCAGGCATTATCGGTATGTTGCTCGCAATACCACTATATACCGTTCTCCGAGTGCTCGCCAAGGAGTTTTTCTCGCAGTTTGCGCTGGTGCAGAAGCTCACGCAAAACATATAAACGCGAGATGGAGAGCGAAGTAAACTTATTTAGTAATGATTATAACAGGTGAGGTAATTCACGGGGCTCAACTTGGCAGAAAGATGGGATTTCCCACAGCCAACATTGATGCACACAATATAAACATAGATAACGGAGTCTATTTCTCTCGTGTAGAGTTCGACGGCAAACATTTCAAGGCGATGTCTAACGTAGGTTACCGACCCTCGGTGGATGGACGTACACGACTGTTGGAGACCCATATCTTCGGATTTGAGGGCGACTTATATGGCAAGACAATAAGCGTTGATTTGGTATGCAAGATTAGGGATGAGCAGCGTTTTAACTCGATTGAGGCTCTGCGTAATCAACTCGCTGCTGATGCCGCCCGCTGCCAGGCAGAAGAGTAGGAGGGGCAGCAGGAGAGAATAGCAAGAGAGAATAGCAGGAGGGAACAGCAGGAGAGAATAGCAGGAGGGAATAGCAAGAGGAAATAGCAAGAGGAAAGATAGAATAAACAAAAAATAGTCCGAGGTGATTGCCTCGGACTATTTATATATAAGGTATTACTACCCTACTTTTTCTTTTTTGCCTGCTGACGTGCAAGCTCCTCCTGCTGACGCATCAACTCCTCATAACGCAACTGGAACTTCGACTTCTTCTTGTTCTTATGTTTCTTGCTGTTCTGCTCCATAATGAAGCGGATCTTGTCATCATCAACAAAACGACGCATACCTGTCATCAGAATCATTGTGAAGACCTGTGAAAGCAAGTAGTAGTAGCACAAGCCCGATGCATAGTCGTTAAACCAGAAGAGCATCATCGCTGGCATCATATACACCATCATAAACTTCATACCTGCCATCTGACCCGATGCTGCCGAGTTCTGCTGATAGTTGATATATGAGAAGCCAATCATTGTGATACACATCAACAGACAGAACAAGCTGACGTGGTCGCCATAGAATGGGATGGTGAATGGGAGATTAAGGATGCTATCGTATGATGACAAATCATCTGCCCACAAGAATGACTTGCCACGCAACTCGATACTTACTGGGAATAAGCGGAACAGAGCCCACAACAGAGGCAACTGAATAAGCATTGGCAAGCAACCGCCCATAGGGCTGATACCTGCCTTCTTATAGAGGTTCATCATCTCCTGCTGCTTCTTCATTGCATCCTCCTGACGTGGGTACTTCTCGTTCAAGGCATCCATCTCTGGCTTGATAACACGCATCTTCGCAGAAGAGAGGTAGCTCTTATATGTAAGCGGGAAGATCACCAGCTTAACCAGCACCGTAAGGATAAGGATGATGATACCGAAGTTTGCGATATACTTGCTCAGGAAGTCAAACACAGGGATAACAACCCAGCGGTTAAACCAACCAACGAGCCAGCCACCCAGCGGAATCAAGCGCTCCATAGCGATACTCTCGCCATCAGCACCCACCACACCCTGAAGGATAGGATACTTATTTGGTCCGCAATATAATGAGAAGTTATACTCCTCGGTCTGTGGTGTATAGTTCACACCCATACGCGAGGTGTAGTGCTTGATAAAACCAGAGCCCTGCTCCTCGGTTGTGAAGCCCATATCGGCATAGGCGAAGTTCTGGTGAGCGATGAAGGTCTGCGAGAAGAACTGCTGACGGAATGCCACCCAATTAACCTCGCTCTGCACCTGCTTCGACTTGTTATCCTCACTCATACCCAGGTCCTCAACATCGTCCTCGCCTGGCAAGCGATATGAGAGTGTTGTGTAGAGATTCTCGTTCTTGAAGCTGCGCTCGTTCTGGAATGTGCGGTTGCTCCACATCATACCCAACGACGACTGCTGCGCCATAATTGGCGACAAGTTTTCGAGTTTTACGTTGAAATCAAGAAGGTAGTCACGTGAAGGCTGCTTCTCATCGTAGAGCACATACTCATACACCAAAAAAGCACCTGTACCAACCTCCAGACGCATCTGGAGTACCTGACGACCCGCCTCACGGCGTACGCCTTCACTCGTAAAGAAATACTCCGAGGTGTTTACCTTCACATTGTTAAGACCCTTCTTCACATAGAACTCCATATCAAACACGGCGCTCTCGGGGTCAAACAACGTTACCAACTCATTACGCTCCTCTTTGGGTGCATACTTTGTATAATCGGCAAGCACCGCCTTCTTCATCATACCACCACGAGTAGAGAAATTGACTGTCAAATAGTCATTCGCCATTGTAAACACCTGCTCCTCGCCCACACGCGCCTCAACGAGACTCTCACCAAAAAGCTCCTTCTCGCGCTGCGCTGCAGCCTCGGCTGCCACCTGCTTCAAACTATCAGACAACTCCTCCACAACAGGCTGCGTAGCCTGCTCTGCCTCAGCAAGTGCCTGCTCCTCGGCCTGCACCTGCGCCATATACTGTTGATATTCTGCCTGCTGACGTGAGTTGAAAATCATATAGCCGATGAATATCACCGACATTAGCACAACTCCAATAATCGTTTTCTTATCCATTTCAAATTGTTAAAAATTACTATTTCGCAGCCTTCTCCTCTGCCTTCTTTGCCTTCTGGAACTCCAATGCTGCCGCAACGAACGACACGAACAATGGAGCTGGTGTAGATACCGTGCTATGATACTCTGGATTGAAGAGTGTACCAACAAACCAAGGGTGGTTCTTGAGCTCCATAGCCTCTACAAGACCTGTGTCAGGATTAACACCCGAAACCATCATACCTGCCTGCTCAAACTGCTCAAGGTAGTTGCTGTTGAACTCATAGCGGTGACGATGACGCTCAACGATAGACTCCTTACCATAAGCCTGCGCTATCTTCGAGCCGCTCTTCAGATTACAAGCATAACCGCCCAAGCGCATAATTGTACCGCCCTTGAGTGTAACCTTCTTCTGCTCCTCCATAATGTCAATCACAGGAGACTTTGTCTGTGGGTCCATCTCTGGTGAGTTAGCATCCTTAATGCCGAGTACGTTGCGGGCAAACTCAACGATTGCGCTCTCCATACCCAAGCATATGCCGAAGAATGGAACATTGTTCTCACGAGCATAACGCACAGCCTCAACCTTACCCTCAAAGCCACGCACACCCGAGCCTGGAGCTACAAAAATACCAGATACACCGCCAAGCAACTCTGCCACATTATCGGCTGTGACACTCTCGGCTGCCACGTAGTGTACCTTTACCTTACAGTGATTGGCAGCTCCAGCGTGAATGAATGACTCGTTGATTGACTTATATGCATCAGGAAGTTCTGTGTACTTACCCACCAAAGCAACCTCAACGCGCTTGTTAGGATTTTTAATCTTCTCAACAAACTCGCGCCAAGCAGCCAAATCAGGCTCACCATGATCCTCAATGCCCAACTTGCGAAGAATAACATCGTCGAGGTGCTGGTCACGCATACTGAGTGGCACCTCATAGATTGTAGGCTTATCAACCGACTCAACAACCGCATCCTGTGTAACGTTGCAGAACAGAGCCACCTTACGGCGTACATCCTCTGGCAGGCTGTGCTCGGCACGCAATACCAATACGTCAGGCTGTACTCCTTCCGACTGCAGCTCCTTAACTGAGTGCTGTGTTGGTTTGGTCTTATGCTCGCTCGCAACTGCCATATATGGCACCCACGCCAAGTGAATGAGCAGCGAGTTCTGATAACCCAACTCGTTACGCAACTGACGTACAGACTCGATGTATGGCAACG
This sequence comes from Rikenellaceae bacterium, assembly GCA_015059905.1. Lineage (GTDB taxonomy): Bacteria > Bacteroidota > Bacteroidia > Bacteroidales > Rikenellaceae > Alistipes. The sequence continues at coordinate 179,664 of SUZN01000001.1, read as the reverse complement.
ACTCGATATCGCCCACCGTACCACCAATCTCCGAAATAATCACATCGTATTTCTTTGTAGCTCCCAAAAGCTGAATACGGCGCTTAATCTCATCGGTAATGTGAGGGATAACCTGCACTGTCTTACCCATATACTCACCGCGACGCTCCTTCTCCAGGATGCTCTGATATATCTTTCCTGTTGTAACGGTGTTATTTGTTGTTGTGGTGATAGAGGTGAAACGCTCGTAATGACCCAAATCGAGGTCACACTCTGTACCATCCTCGGTCACATAACTCTCACCGTGCTCATATGGATTCAATCTACCTGGATCAGCGTTGATATATGGATCGAACTTCTGAACCGTAACAGAATAACCACGTGCCTGCAACAGACGCGCAACAGATGCAGAGATAACACCCTTACCCAGTGACGATGCCACACCTCCTGTAACGAAGATGTACTTTGGCTTGCTTAATTTCATAACCTAATAAAAATTAAATATATACTTATTCTTCTTTTCCTACTATCCTATTTCACTGCAACGGTCGGGCTCGCGGCATCGGACCGCGAGTCCGACCTTGCGTACTCTTTAGTAATTTACTCTATTCTTTGTCGTTACCTCCATCGGCGTTATAATTGTCGATGAGGTGAACTTTCTCTATCGTGAGCTGCAACTCCTGCTTTGCCTTGGCGATCTTGTCGTTAATCTCGGCAATCATCGCATCAGCATTCTTCGACTTTGAGAAGAAACCGATATTGTTCTCCAGCAGCGCAATATCCTGCTCCATCTGGCGCACCTTGTTATAAAGGCGCTCACGCTCCGAGCGCAGACGCTTGTCCGACTGCGACTTCATCCCCTGCAAGCGCTCCTTGAAGCGATTCATCGAGCGGTCACGCTCCGAGCCACGCAAAACACCAAACATAGCATCCACAGCCTCCTTATACTTTTTCTGCACTGCATCCTTCTGCTTGATGGGCACATAACCAATCTCACTCCAACGACGCTGGAAACTCTTAATCAGGTCGTAGCCACCCGCCTTGATATCGGCTGCGTGCATCTCCTCAATCAGAGCGAGTTTCTTTTCAAGATTAGCCTCGTGCTCGCTTTCGATGCTGGCGAAGTGCTGCGCCTTACGCTCAAAGAAACTGTCGCACGCTGCACGGAAACGCTTCCACACCTGATCGGAGTAACGACGTGACACAGTACCCACCTGCTTCCACTTCGCCTGCAAGGCTATCAACTCCTCGGTTGCGTGCTTCCAATCCTCGCTATTCTTCAATGCCTCAGCAGCCTCGCAAATCTCCTGCTTGAGTTGCAGGTTGTGCTCCATCTCGTCCTTCACGCCCTCATAGAACTTACGTTTCGACTCGAAGAAACGGTCACACGCCGCACGGAAACGCTCGTAGATGCGCGTATTGTCCTTCTTTGGAGCAAAGCCAATCGTGCGCCAAATCTTCTGAATCTCAATCAGACGCTCGCTCGCCTTGTTCCACTCCTTGCGTGATGAGTATGGCTGATCAACCAACGCCTCGGTCTTTGAGCAAAGCTCACTCTTGAGCTCCAGGTTCTTCAACTGCTCCTGCTTGATTGAGTCGAAGTACTCCTGATGCTGCTTATTTATACGGCTCGAAGCCGCCTTGAAACGCTCCCACAACGCCTCTTTATACTCGTTTGCCACAGGACCTGTCTCGCGCCACTCGTCGTGCAGCTTCTGCAACTTGTGGAACGCCTCGACGATTGAAGGCTCGGTGATGAGTGCCTCCGCCTGCTCGCAGAGCTGCATCTTCTGCTCGTAGTTCTTCTTCAGGTCGAGGTCACGCAACTCCTTATTTATTTTGATAAAGTTGTAAAAATTCTCAACGTGCAGGTTGTAGGTCTCCCACAAATCCTTAACCTTTTGCTGTGGCACCAAACCTGTCTCCTTCCAACGCTGCTGCAACTCGCGGAACTTGGCAAATGTGTTGTTCAGTGTCTCGTCAGAGTTTACCAACTCCTTCAACTCCTCGATAATCTCAAGTTTAATCTTCAGATTCTCCTCCTTGATAGAGTCGAGGTTGGCAATATACTCGTCACGGCGCTGACGATACTGCTTGAACAAATCCTTCAGCTTAACCTCTAGAGCATCCACCTGGGGCACAAACTCTGCGCCCTCGCCTGCCACAGCCTCAGCCTCGCGGCGTGCTGCATCCACCTCTGCGCGGTGCAACTTATAGAAGGCTATCTTAATCGCCTCAACGCTCTTACGCAGCGTCTGCACAGGCTCCGTCTCAAGCAACGACTCGAACATATCAACAAGCTCCTGCTTGCTCTTGCCACTTAGGTCGTTCTTGTCCACATCTGCCGCCGAAAGCTCCTCGGCAGTCTCCTCGCCAATGGCAAGACCCGCCTTCTCGGCATCCAGAGCAGCATCCTCCTCTGAAAAATCGGCAGCCATCTGGTCAGCCTCAACACTCATTTGCTCATCAACTTCAGCAGCACACTCCACTGCCGAGTCCACAGTAGTTACATTTTGCGCATTATCGGCATCGCCGATAGGCTCCACAGGAGCCGAAAGGATAGAATTTTCAGTACTCATCGTCATAGTAGTTTTATATGTTATCCGTTTTTATAACATACAGATGTGCAAATATAAGTAAATTATCGCTTCGTTATTCGTTTTTTTGCTCGGAATTTTATTATATTTGTGAAAAATTCAGCTATGGGATACAAAATTTTACTCATTGATGACGAAGCCGATATTCTGGAGTTCGTAAAATACAATCTCGAAAGAGATGGTTATGAAGTGCATACTGCCGCCAACGGAGCCGAAGGTTTACAGGTTGCGCTGGACATAAAGCCGCATCTTATCCTGCTCGATATGATGATGCCCGTATTGGATGGCATCGAGACCTGCAAGGCTATCCGCCAATCGCCTGTCTTGAAGAATGTGATGGTGGTATTTCTCTCGGCTGTGGGCTCGGAGGAGACACAGCTTCAGGGCTACGGAGCAGGTGCCGATGACTACATCAACAAGCCTATCAAGATGAACATCCTGCGTAGTCGTGTGCAGGCAATACTCAAACGCATAAAGCCTGTCGAGGAGAACACATCGGAGAGTCTGGTCATTGACGTTGAGCACTATCAGGTGCGTAAGGGCGAGCAGACCATCACCCTCCCTCGCAAGGAGTTCTCGCTGCTGCAACTACTTCATTCAGAGCCAGGCAAGCTCTTCACGCGCGAGGAGATTTACGCCAAGGTATGGGGCAGCAATGTAGTGGTTGGCGACAGAACAATCGACGTTCACATCCGTAAGTTGCGCCAAAAGATTGGCGAGGACCATATCGTGACAATCAAGGGTGTGGGATATAAATTCGAGCAGTAGAATGAGACATTTTTTCACACTCCTCGCTTGTGTCGTAATATCCCTTACGGCAGCCAGCGCGCAATCTTTTGACGACACATTCAAGGATGTTACGCTACGTATTGATTACATCTTCGCAGGTAATGCCACGCAGCAGATTATAGCCGTTGATGAATTCGCACGATTTGACGTATGGGCAGGTCGCCGAGTCAATCTCGACAGCGTTCCCGTAAGGGGAAATGGCGAGGTAAAACTCATTGATGCAGAGAGTGGTGCTACGCTCTACAGAAACTCTTTTTCGAGCCTTTTCCAAGAGTGGCTCTCAACCGACGAGGCAAAAACCGAGGTGAAGAGTTTTGAGTTCACGCAGCTTGTTCCAATGCCAAAGAGGGCTGCCATCGTCGAAACCACACTATTCAACAACAAAGGCGAGGTACAGGCTTCGGCTCGTCACAAGATTAACCCTGATGACAAGCTTATACGTGACCTTAATTCAAGAGCTGCCGCACCACACGAATATCTGCTCAAAAGTGGCTCGTCGCAGGAGTGTATCGACATCGTTATTATGGCGGAGGGCTACACCGCAGAGGAGATGGATGTTTTTATGCGTGACGCGCAGACGGCCTACGAGGAGATTGTAAGCTACGAGCCCTTCTCATCGCACAAGCATCGTTTTAACTTTATCGCAGTGAAGGCTGCATCGAAACAGAGCGACGTGAGCGTACCACAAAACGGAGAGTGGAAACAGACTGCCGTAAACTCCAATTTTATGACATTCTACTCACCCCGCTACCTCACAACAAACAGCGTTCATCTAATCCACGACAACCTCACAGGCATTCCTTGCGAACATTTGATAATTCTCGCTAACACAGATACTTATGGTGGCGGTGGAATTTATAACTCCTACACCCTAACAACAGCCCACAACCCCTATTTCAAGCCTGTCGTGGTACACGAATTCGGGCATTCGTTCGGAGCTTTGGCTGATGAATATTTCTACGACACACCTGACGAGCACACCGAGGGTTTCTACTCGCTCGATTATGAGCCTTGGGAGCAGAATATCACATCGCTTGTCAATTTCGAGTCGAAGTGGAAAGATATGCTACGCAAAGGCGAAGAGATTCCCACTGAGCCAACGGCAAAGCGCGAGAAGAGATACACCGTTGGAGTATATGAGGGCGGCGGTTATATGACCAAAGGAATGTATCGTCCAGCCGTCGTCTGCCGTATGCGAGATAACGTGGCTACGCAGTTCTGTCCCGTATGCCAGCGTGCTATTGAACGAATCATACTATACAACACCGAGCCACAAAGCAAGAAAGAGTAAAATTTGATGATAAAAAGCGAGATAAAAAGTTTTTTTTACCTCGCTTTTCGTTTCTTCACACTTTATTTATTATCTTTGTTAGTGGAAACAGATTTCATTGACACGATCTTTGACCTCCCAGCCCAAAAGGCGGGGCGATTTGGTGTGATTAGCAGCCAACAAAGGTTACAATATAAGGGGAGGAGTGAGTGTGAGTGTGAGTGTGAGTGTAACAGAGAGGTCAATAATGCAGGGGGCAATAATGTAGAGAGAGAGCAAGAGAGCAAGAGAACAAAGGAAACAATAACACTTAAAATAAAACAAATTATGATTGTATTAGTACTTAACTGCGGCTCATCATCAATCAAGTATCAGGTGATTGATATCAACGATGAGAGCAATGCTTTATTGGCGAAGGGTCTTGTTGACCGTATCGGCTTGCCAGAGGGTAGCCTCACTCACAAGCCCGTAGGCAAAAACAATTTTGAGCTCAAGCAGCCTATTCCTGACCACACAACAGGTATCAGCCTTGTGCTGGAGGCTTTGACAAATGCCGAGCACGGCGTTATCGCCGATTTGAAGGAGGTGAAGGCTGTGGGTCATCGCGTAGCTCACGGTGGTGAGTTCTTCCAGTCAAGCGCTCTGGTTGACGAGCAGGCAAAGGAGAATATCCGTTCTCTGTTTGAGATTGCCCCACTCCACAACCCTGCCAACCTGGAAGGTATCCTCTCTATCGAGAAGGTATTGCCAGGCGTTCCACAGGTAGCTGTGTTCGACACATCGTTCCACCAGTCAATTCCTGCCATCAACTACCTCTACGCGTTGCCAATGGAGTATTACGACAAGTACCGCGTACGTAAGTACGGTTTTCACGGCACAAGCCACAAGTATGTAGCGAAGGTGGGTGCCGAGATGGTTGGTTTGGATATCAACAACTCGAAGATTATCACTTGCCACATCGGTAACGGAGGCTCTGTGACAGCTGTTTTGAACGGCAAGTCATTCGACACTTCGATGGGTTTCTCGCCACTTGATGGTTTGGTGATGGGTACTCGTTGTGGCAATGTTGATGCAAGTGCTGTGACATACATCGGTGAGCGTGAGGGTATGAGCTATGCCGAGCTCAACTCAATGATGAACAAGAAGTCGGGCGTGCTGGGTCTTACAGGTCTTTCAAGCGATATGCGCGACATTGACAACGCTTACAATGCTGGCAACGAGAAGGCTATCGTGGCTCGCGATATGTACTACAACCGCGTGAAGAAGTTTGTGGGCGAGTATGCTGCCGAGATGGGCGGTGTTGATTTGGTTATCTTCACAGGCGGTGTTGGCGAGAACTCTGCCGACCTGCGTCGCTATGTATGCGAGAATATGGGCTTTATGGGTATCGAGATTGATGAGAGCATCAACCTCAAGACTCGTGGCACAAACACCCTGCTCTCTACTCCAGAGTCAAAGGTTAAGGTTGCCGTTATCGCAACAAACGAGGAGTTGGTTATCGCAACCGACACATATGAGCTTACAAAGAATCTGTAAACCAATTTAATTTATACTTTAGAGATGATTACACGTTTGGATGAAATCGTAGCAGCTGCCGTTGCACGCGGCAAGAAGCGTTTGGCAGTTGCATATGGACAGGATTCTCACACAATCGAGGCTGTCTATAACGCTTGGAAAGAGGGTTTGGTTGAGGCTACTCTCTATGGCGACAAGGCTACAATTGAGGCTACCTGCAAGGAGCTTAACATCGACCCAAATATCTTCAACATCGTTAACGAGTCGAACGACGCTAACTGCGTACGTCTGGCTGTTGCATCTGTTGCGGCAGGTGATGCTGATGTGTTGATGAAGGGTTTGGTTTCAACCGATAAGTATATGCGCGGCATTCTGAACAAGGAGGCGGGCTTGTTCCCACCAAAGAGTGTCCTGACACACGTTGCTATCGTTGAGTTGCCAGGCTACCACAAGCTGCTCACAATCTCGGATGTTGCCATCATCCCTGCTCCAGACTTCAAGCAGAAGCAGAAGCAGATTAGCTTCCTCGCCGAGACTGCAAAACTCTTGGGTATCGAGACTCCAAAGATTGCTTGTATCTCTGCAACAGAGCAGGTGTTGCCATCAGTTCCTTCAAACCTTGAGTGCGCTATCCTGGCGAAGATGGGTGACAGAGGTCAGCTGGGTAATGTGATTGTGGATGGTCCACTCTCACTCGATGTAGCTCTTTACAAGGAGGTTGCCGAGCACAAGAAGGTTAAGGGTTCAGCCGTTGCAGGTGACGTAGATTGCTTGCTCTTCCCTAACATTGAGTCAGGTAACGTATTCTTCAAGGCTTCGACACACATCGGCGGCGGCGAGTTGGCTGCTATCGTTAAGGGTGCAAAGGTGCCTTGCGTCTTGACTTCACGCGGCGACTCTGCCTTGAGCAAGAAGTATTCAATCGCATTGGCTTGCTTGGCAGCACGCTAATGTAAATAACAAATCTGCCTATGACTAACTGCACACCAAAAAAGAGTAGATTCTCTGCTATGGCAAACTATCGTTTTGCTGTTCTCGCCATCAACACAGGCTCGACATCGACCAAGATATCGGTTTATCACGATGACGAGGCATTTGTCGAGTGTACAATTTCGCATCAGGCAGACGAGATTGCTCGTTTTGCTACCATAGATGAGCAGATTCTATGGCGCAAGGGGCTTATCCTAAAGAGCCTCGACGAGCATAACATAGACCTTTCATCCCTCTCGATCATTATTGGTCGAGGGGGTTTATTACGCCCTGTCGAGAGTGGTATTTATGAGGTTAGCGAGTCAATGTGCGAGGAGCTGCGTCACTGCACGCCACAACACGCCTCTAACTTCAGCGCCATCATAGCCCTCGACATTGCACAAAGCATCGGCACAAAGGCATATATCGCCGACCCTATCGTTGTCGATGAGCGTGACGAGCTGGCAAAGCTCACAGGCATCAAGGAGATTCGTCGTCGCTCGATATTTCACGCCCTCAATCAGAAAGCTACGGCTCGACTATACGCTGCCGATATTGATTGCAAGTACGAGAAGCTGAATCTTATCGTGGCGCATATGGGTGGCGGCATATCTGTTGCAGCACACCGCAAAGGTCGTGTTGTGGATTGCAACAACGCCCTCGACGGCGAGGGTCCTATCGCACCAGAGCGCGCGGGCTCACTCCCTGCAGGCGAGTTGGTTGATTTGTGTTATTCGGGTAAGTACACCCACAAAGAGATGCGAAAGCTGCTCTCGGGTGGAGGCGGACTTGTGTCGCTCACGGGCAATAACTCGGTCAAGCAACTTGTTGATGAGGCTATTGCGGGCAATGCCGAGTCTAAGCAGGCTATCGACCTTATGGTCTATGGCATAATAAAAAACATCGGTCAGATGGCGACTGTATTGCGAGGCGACATTGATGCCATAATCCTCACGGGAGGCATCGCATACAGCAAATATGTCACTGATGCGATTTCACAATCGTGCCGTTTCCTTGCCCCTATCGTAATCTATGCTGGCGAAAACGAGCTTCAGTCGTTGGCAATGAACGCGCTACGATTACTGCGAGGCGAGGCAGAGGCAAAAATTTATTAGACGATGAAGAAGATTCTTATTCTCAATGGTCCTAACCTAAACTTGCAGGGCAAACGCGACCCTCACATCTACGGGACAACAACATTTGAGGAGTACACCGCCTCGCTTGCAGAGCGCTTCGCAGGTAAGGCTACATTCGATTACTTTCAATCCAACATCGAGGGCGAACTGATAAATGCCATCCACTCAAGCGTAGGCATTTATGACGGTATCGTGCTCAATGCTGGCGGCTATACTCACACCTCGGTGGCATTGCGTGATGCTATATCGGCAGTGGCTACACCCGTTGTGGAGGTACATATATCATCTATCCTGGCACGCGAAGAGTTTCGTCATATCTCGATGATTGCTCCCGTTGCCAAGGGCTCTATTATGGGCTTTGGTTTGGACTCATACCGCCTCGGCGTGGAGGCTCTGCTCGACTAATATTACGCGATGGAGAGAGGGCGAGATTTGACCGAACGAGTGGCATCTGGCGTAGCGTGGAATATAGCCGAGAAGGTTGGCTCCACACTGCTGCAAGCCGTCGTGAGCATCATTGTCGCCAATAGAATTATGCCCGACGATATGGGTATAATTGCTGTCCTGACAGTATTTGTCACCCTCTCGCAAGTGGTACTCGACAGCGGTTTTTCACAGACACTTATCCGCAAGAGCGACCCTACACCTGGCGACTTCAAAGCCGTATTTCGTTTCAACCTATGGGCAGCTATCGCTCTTTACGCTCTGCTCACACTTTCATCACCTCTGGTGGCACGCTACTACGGTTGGGATATGATTAGCAAGATTGCCCCCGTGCTCTATCTGCTTTTGCCACTCAACGCCTTGTGTGTCATACAAAACACTATTATGGTCAGAGAGTTCCGTTTCGCACAGCTCTCTACGATTATCTTCCTCTCGTCGCTTGTTAGTGGCGCACTCGCTATCGGGATGGCTCTCACGGGCTTCGGCATTTGGAGCATCGTGGGTCAGAGGGTCGGAATGATGGCAACAAAGGCGGTACTCCTGTGGTGGAAGAGCCCTTGGCGTTATCGACTGAGGGAGGAACGTGGCTCACTGCGCGAAATGGCACCATACAGTCTGCGCCTTATCGCCACCGATATGATAACCGCCATATACAACAACATAGCACAGCTTTTCATCGGCAGAATTTACTCCGCGCAGATGCTCGGTTACTATAATCAGGCGCAAAAGCTAAAGGATATGCCCGTAAATGCCACGATGCAATCTATCCAGAGCGTAACATTCCCCGCCCTGGCAAAAATCAACGACAACCCAACGAAGTTCAACGAGGGCTACCGCCGAGTGGTAATGCTCACTGCATTTATTATGATGCCCATTATGGCGGGGTTGATTGCTACGGCAGAGGATATCTATATGCTGCTACTTAAGCCACAATGGCATCCTGCAGTTCCCTATTTCCGTGTGATGTGTTTGATTGGCATCTTCTACCCTATCGCCGCCATCGCCTACAACGTACTGAAGGTGCGCAGCAATGGAGCCATAATATTGCGACTGGAGATTGTTAAGAAGGTAGCAATGACCATCATTCTCGCCATCACAATCCCCATCAGCACGATGGCTGTGGCGTGGGGAATGGTTGCGGCTTCGGCGTGCGAGATGATATTAAATATAGGTGCAACGTTGCGATATGCTGGGCTGGGACTTAAATCACTGCTCCGCACACTGCTACCAATAATTTGCTTAACTGTAGCTATGTATTTTGCTACTATATGGATTGGCGGATATGTTGCCGATATGGCTGTTGCTCTGCGCCTGCTGATTAAGATTTCAGTCGGCATAGCTACCTATACTGCCATAGCCTGCGTTACGGGTATGGAGGCATTTGGCGAGGTAAAGACCATCGCCCTGCAATTTATCACAAAAGCAAGAAAACAAGATTAGAAGTGGGTAAATCCACGCCACGAAGGCGTAATCCTTTGCCCCGACTTGAGCCACACAATCTGCGGCACAGAAGATACAACCACACGCCCTACACGATACGGCGCATAGCCAAATTTTTGCTCAAAACATCGTTCAAACTGCTCTGCGGCAGAACCATCAACGGTAAACAGCAGCTTATAATCCTCGCCACCACATACCGCTGCCTCGATATCGCCTTCCACCGCTGGCACAGCATCAACATCCACCTCGGCACCACAGCAAGAAAGTTTTAATATATGACACAGGTCGGAAGCCAGGCCGTCCGACAAATCCATCATAGCACGCACCTCACCTCGCTCACCAAGCCACTCGCCAAGTTCTACCTGTGGTTCGGGATTACGGTGGATAGCGGCATTGCAAGTATCAAGTTCACCACTCAATATATCGCGCAAACCGAGCGCCGACGCACCCAGCTCGCCGCCGACATATATCGCATCGCCTACCCTGGCTGACGAGCGACGCTTCACACACTCCGCTCTGCCTCGACCTATGGCGACCACATTTATCGACACACCCGACTTTGACGAGGTTGTATCACCTCCCACCAGCGCAACGCCATACTGCGCCGCCAAAGAGTGAAAGCCATCCAGAAACTCCTTCGCCCACTCATCGGTCAAATTCTTTGGTAACGCTACAGAAAGCAATGCAGCCACAGGCTTTATGCCCATAGCTGCCACATCGCTCAAATTCACTGCTAACGACTTTCGTCCCAACTCACGAGCAGAGGTCGCCGAGCGCAGGAAATGAACATCCTCCTGCAACATATCAGTCGTTATAACCAGCACCTCGCCACCACCGATTGGCAGCACCGTGCAGTCATCACCTATCGCCTCCCAACCCTGACGTTCCACCGAGCCAAAGAGCTGCGCCACATACTCTATGAGTCCGAACTCTGTCATCTGCTACTTCATCAGCTCCTCCTCGGCTGCGAGGGCGGGAGCATAGTCTATAATATTACGCTCAAACTTTGCGCGGATATTCTCAAGGCATAGGTTGCCGATACTGCCCTCGTGGGTGTGGTTCAGCTCACGACCATCGTGCTCGTATGTGCCGTTCTGCACACGCATACCCACCTCACGATAGGCATCACGGAAAGGAACACCCTTTGCCACAGCATCGTTCACATCCTCTACGGTAAAGAGATATTTGTAGATATCGTTCGACAAGATATCGCGATTTATCCACATCTGCTCAATACCCGCCTTTGCCATACGCACCACGTCGGTAATCTCCTTAAATGCTGGTACATAAATCTCTTTCGTAAGCTGCATATCACGGAAGTAGCCCGATGGCAGATTGGTCGCTATGAGCGTCACCTCCATAGGCAGAGCCTGCATACGGTTACACTTCGCGCGCGTAAGCTCAAAGATATCGGGATTCTTCTTGTGAGGCATAATGCTTGAGCCTGTGGTAAAGGCGTCAGGGAGCTTCACAAAACCAAAATTAGCACACGAATACAAGCAGACATCCTGCGCCAGACGACCCACCGTTGCGGCTATGGCTGCAATGGCTGTAAGCACCACACGCTCGGTCTTGCCACGCTGCATCTGGGCATACATTGAATTATAAGCCAAATCATCGAAGCCGAGCAGTCGGGTTGTCATCGTGCGGTTAAGAGGCACCGATGAGCCGTAACCTGCACCCGAGCCAAGTGGATTAGTATTCACCAGCTTATATGCCGCCTGCAACATCAGCATATCATCAGCCAACGCCTCGGCATAGGCACTCAGCCACATACCAAACGACGAAGGCATAGCCACCTGCTGGTGTGTGTAACCAGGCATCAGTACATCCTTCCACTCCTCTGCTTTCTGCATCAGTGTCGTAAACAACGCCTCGACACTCTGCTGCAAAGCGATGATAGCACTACGTGAGAAGAGTTTGATATCAACCATTACCTGGTCGTTGCGTGAGCGACCTGTGTGGATACGCTTGCCTGCATCGCCACACATCTCGGTGAGCATAAACTCCACCTGCGAGTGGACATCCTCAACGCCCTCCTCGATGGTGAACTCACCCGCCTGTACCTGCTTGTAAATCCTCTTCAAGCCCTGCTCCAATGCCACGCGGTCATCGTCCGAAAGCAATCCGACAGAGTTCAACATTCGCATATGAGCCATATTGCCCAACACGTCAGCCTCCGCCAAAAAGAGGTCAAGTTCGCGGTCACGACCTACGGTAAACTCCTCTACAAACGAGTCCACAGAATATCCTTTGTCCCAAAGTTTCATATATTATTGTTTATCTATTTTCAATCCGTTCAGCAAGTTATAATAAAGTTCAATAGCCTCCTCAATCTCGTGCAAACAGATGTATTCGTCGGCTGTATGTGAACGAGCGCTATCGCCAGCACCCAACTTTAGCGTAGTGAATGGCATCACCGCCTGATTAGACATCGTAGGCGAGCCAAAAGGCTTTTTGCCCATTGCTACCAATCGCTCTACGGCAGGATGGTCAAGCGGAATTGATGAGGAGTTAAGGTGTGTAGAGCGAGGCTCAACCTTACACTCCACCGCCTCACGTATCAACTCCACAAGCTCCACATTCTTGTAACACTCATTCACTCGCACATCAACCATAAAACGGCACTCGGCAGGGATTACATTATGTTGCGTTCCCGCCTCCACGCCCGTCACGGTCATCTTTACCGCACCAAGCAACTCTGACACCCGTTCAAACTGATGGGTGCGAAACCACTCGATATCCTTGAGTGCCTTATATATTGCATTCACGCCCTCCTCGCGCGCCGCGTGACCTGCCACACCGTGCGCCACACAGTCCAGTACCAGCAGACCCTTCTCGGCAACGGCTGGCTGCAACGATGTAGGCTCACCTACAATGGCGAAGTCAATCTTTCCCAGTTCGGACAAAACTGCTCTTACGCCATTCACACCCGTCACCTCCTCCTCGGCAGAAGCCAGGAAGATAAGGTTGTAGGGCTGCTCGCTCTTTGACAAACGAACAAATGCCGCCAGCAGAGCCACAAGGCTTCCGCCCGTATCGTTACTACCCAAACCATACAACTTATCCCCTTCGACTTGAGGTACAAAGGGGTCACGCGTCCACTGGGCATTTGGCTTCACCGTATCAAGATGAGCATCGAGCAAAATGGTAGGCTTCCCTGCGTCATACTCCTCCGCCATCGCCCACACATTATTCATCTTGCGCTGCGGAGCAAAACCCAACCCACGCAACTCCTCCTCCACGATGTCGGCAACTTTTGCCTCATCGCGGCTGATTGAAGGCGTTGCAATCAAACGCTTCAGTAACTCTATGGCTTGCGAAGTCTGCATAACTACTTAACTACTACCGTTCCACCCGTAAGAGCCTCTGGTGATGTGATGCGTACAGCCTTCACACCCGCCTTGATGGTCTTATAGGCATTGTCAATCTTGGGAATCATACCCGAATGTATCTTCTCCTGCTCACGCAGCTCGGCATATAACGAAGGTGTGATGGTAGGAATGAGCGAGTTATCATCATTCACATCAAGCAGCACACCAGGTTTATCCAACGTAAAGACCAGCTCCACGTCATACTTCTGTGCCAGAGCAGTAGCCACCGCCGAAGCCACACTGTCGGCGTTGGTGTTCAAGAGCTCTCCCGTAGGCGCAAACGTAATAGGCGACACAACAGGGATAGCACCATTGTCAAGCAACAGAGCCAACACATCGGCATTCACCTCATCCACATCGCCCACAAAGCCCCAGTCAATATCCTTCACCGGACGACGGTGCGACTTCACCACAGCCATATCACAACCCGACAGACCACAAGCATTCACTCCTCGTGCCTGCAATGCCGACACCACACGCTTGTTTGCCAAGCCCGCATACGCCATTACGGCAATCTCCAGTGTGGCGGCATCGGTAATGCGACGACCCTCGTGCATCTTTACCTCCACGCCCAGCTTTGTAGCGAGCTGCGAGCCCATAACTCCGCCACCGTGCACCAAGACGAACGCCTCGTCAAGCGCAGCCAGGCTGTCACTTAGCGAAGCGAGAACGTCAGAATTTTCAATCAGCTTACCGCCAATCTTAATAACCTTTATCTTCATCCGCAAACTTTTTTACATACCCATCTCCTCGGCAGTGAGTTTGAACGCCTCAACAAAACGCTCTACCTCCTTATCGCCAATCATCAGCGGTGGCAACAGACGCAGAGTGTATTCGCCACTCAAGCCGGTCATAATGTGGTGCTTCTCACGCAACACCTTACGGAAAGCCGCCTGTGGAACGCTCAAGTCGATACCAATCATCAGGCCACGACCACGAATATCCTTAATGCCGCTTACGCCCTTGATGCCCTCAACAATCTTCTCACCCATCTTGCGTGCATTCTCAACAAGGTTTTCAGCCTTCACGACATCTGCCACAGCGATGGCTGCCGCACAAGCCAGGTGGCTGCCACCAAAGGTCGTACCGAGCATACCCTTCTTGGCAGGAATTGCTGGCGACACCATCACCGCACCCACAGGGAAGCCGTTGGCGATACCCTTCGCAAGGGTTATAATATCTGCCTTCACGCCTGACCACTGATGAGCGAAGAACTTACCGCTACGACCGTAGCCTGCCTGTATCTCGTCTATAATAAGCATCGTGCCCGACTTATCGCACTCCTCGCGTGCCGCACGCAGGAATTCATCCGTCGCCACCTGAATACCACCCACGCCCTGAATAGGCTCGATGATAACGGCAGCATACTCGCCCTTTGCAAGCTCCTTCTTAAGAGCCTCAACATCGTTCAAAGCCACGAATGACACCTTGTCGGTGCAGTTTACGGGAGCCTGAATCTTGGGGTTATCGGTAACCGCCACAGCCATACTTGTACGACCGTGGAACGCAGCCTTCATAGCCAATACTCGCTCTCTGCCAGTTGTGAACGACGCCAGCTTCAACGCGTTCTCATTTGCCTCGGCTCCGCTATTGCAGAGGAAAAGCTCATAATCGGCATAGCCCGACAACTTGCCCAACTTTTCCGCCAGCTCCACCTGCAACGAATTCACAACAGCGTTTGAGTAGAAACCAATCTTCGAAAGCTGGTCAGTAATCTTCTCCACATAGTGAGGATGGGTGTGACCGATAGAGATCACAGCGTGACCGCCATAAAAATCGAGATACTCAACACCATTCTTATCCCACAAATATGCGCCCGAAGCCTTCACGGGCTCCATATCGAGCAGGGAATATACATCAAAAAGTTTCATAATAGCTCTGTTTAGAAGTAGCTTGCCTTCAATTTAAGACCCTCCATCTCATCCAAGCCGAACATCAAGTTCATATTCTGCACCGCCTGACCCGATGCGCCCTTCAGAAGGTTATCCACAACCGAAGTAATAAGGATCTTTCTGCCCTCCTTCTGCAGGGAGAGGAAGCAATAGTTTGTATTCACCACCTGCTTCATATAGACAGGCTTATCGCTCACGCAAACGAATGGATGCTCTTTATAGTAAGCCTTGAAAATCTCAACAATCTTCTCCAGAGGCTCATCCACACGCACCACCACATCGCTGATAATACCACGAGAGTGGCAACCACGAACAGGGACAAAGGCAATATCGGTTGCCTCCGAGCCACCTGCCGCCACTACGGTCTCGCCAATCTCGCCAAGGTGCTGGTGAGTGAATACCTTGTAGTTCGAAAGGTTTGCTGTACGGTTGCTGAAGTGAGTGTCGTTGGTTGGCTTCTGACCCGCACCTGTAGAGCCTGTGATACCTGTTACGGTAACCTCCTCGGGCAGGATACCTGCCGCTGCCAATGGAATGAGCGCAAGGTTAATTGAGGTAGCGAAACATCCAGGGTTTGCAACACAACGGCAACCCTTAATCTGCTCACGGTTAATCTCTGGCGCGCCATAAACAAACTCACCAGCATCTGCCTTTAAGCGGAAATCGTTACTCAAATCGATAATCTTCACCGCTGTTGGCACAGGGTTTTCCGCCAGGAACTTGGCAGAGTTACCGTGACCCATACAGATGAACAACACATCAATATCCTCGAAATCTATCGCCGAGAATTTAAGGTCGCAGTAAATCAAATCGGTATGCACCGAGTGGATAGGCTCGCCATCGTGCGAGCTGCTCTGAATATATTTTAACTCTACGGCAGAGTGATTAATCAGCAGGCGAATAAGCTCGCCTGCTGTATAACCTGCGCCTCCTGCTATTGCTACTTTAATCATTACTCTTCGTCGTTTACGGCGTGATAAATCTTCAGTGGCATTGATGTAATCTTCGTAAAGCCCTTAACATCGTCGGCTGTCCAAGCATTGTTCATCTCGCCATACTCTGCGAACTTGGCATTCATCAAGTCGTGAGCCGACTCAATACCAACCAGGGTGAATGTATATGGGCGAAGAGTGATAAATACCTTACCCGATACATTGCGCTGGCTGTTCTCCAAAAACTTCTCAATATCACGCATTACAGGCTCCGAGTACATCGCCTCGTGCATGAACATACCATACCACGTTCCGAGCTGGTCCTTCCAATACTGCTGCCACTTTGTCAGAGTGTGCTTCTCCAAAAGCTCGTGAGCCTTGATAATGAGCATAGGAGCAGCAGCCTCAAAACCTACACGACCCTTGATACCTACGATAGTATCGCCAACGTGAGTGTCACGACCGATAGCCCAAGCCGAGCCGATAGCCTCCAGCTTATTGATTGCAGCAACGCCACAAACGGCCTCGCCATTTACGCCGACAACCTCGCCATTTCGGAACTCAATCTCCAAAGACTCGGTACCCTCCTTCTTGAGCTGTGAAGGATAAGCTGTGTCAGGAAGGTTTGTAGCAGAGCACAAAGTCTCCTTACCGCCTACCGATGTACCCCAAACGCCCTTGTTGATTGAGTACTCCATCTTTGTGAAGTCAGCCTCGAAGCCATTCTCCTTAAGATAGTTAATCTCATACTCGCGTGTGAGCTTCATATCACGTGTAGGAGTGATAATCTCAACCTGTGGAGCAAACACCTCAAAAGTAAGGTCGAAACGCACCTGGTCGTTACCTGCACCTGTTGAGCCGTGAGCGATAGCATCAGCACCGATAGAGTTGGCGTAGTTTACAATCGCCAACGCCTGGAATGTACGCTCCGAGCTAACAGAGATTGGATATGTCTTGTTACGCAACACATTACCCATCACCATATACTTGATACACTTGCCGTAGTAATCACCCGTTACGTCAATATTAACGTGTGACTTCGCACCCAACTTGTAGGCACGCTCCTCAACAGCCTTGAGCTCCTCCTCCGAGAAACCGCCAGTGTTTGCCAATGCAGTGTGCACCTCATAACCCAACTCCTTGGTAAGGTACTTTACGCAAAATGAGGTATCGAGACCTCCACTATAAGCCAAAACAACTTTCTTCATATCTTTTTCTTTTAATTATTTTCCAAACAGACGGCTCCACAGCGAGCTCTTCTTCTTGCTCTCTGCCTCTTGGGTAGCTGCGGCTGCAGCCTTTTTGGCTGCCTTTTCAGGGTCGTAAATCATACCCGTACACAAACACTTGGTCATATTCGTGCGTTGCAACACATCGTAGTTCACGCACGACTGGCAACCCGCCCAAAAACGCTCATCATCAGTGAGCTTGGCAAAGGTTACGGGCTCATAACCCAGCTCGGTGTTGATACGCATCACAGCCTCGCCCGTAGTCAAGCCAAACAACTTGGCATTTGGGAAGCGCTGACGTGAGAGGTTAAACGCTGCCTGCTTGATACGTTTAGCCACGCCCATACCACGATATTGTGGTCGAACAATCAGACCAGAGTTTGCCACAAACTCATCGTGTCCCCACGACTCTATGTAACAGAAACCTACAAACTCATTACGGTTAACGGCAATGATTGCCTTTCCTGACTTTATTTTATCGGCGATATATTCGTCGGTACGACGGGCAATACCCGTTCCACGCTGCTTGGCTGCTGAATCAATCTCATCGTTTATCTGCGAAACGAAGCCGAGATGTTCCTCAGTTGCAACCATTACATCAATTTTCATCTCTTAAAAATTTATCGCTTTAATGTTAATATTTTTTTGATTTGCAAATATCGCATATATATCCGCAATATGCAAATTTTCGTCGCGCTATATTTATATATAAAATAAAATTTTAGCATACTTGCATATTTCTGACATTTTTATTCTATATTCAAGAATATTATTTCTATTTATGCAAGCTCCTAACAAATGGGAACGAAAAATCTAAAAAAAATTAAAATGGGAAATCACTATGCTGCCAACAACAATTTTTTGACAAAAAAGTGCGCCTTTACAACAAATATTTTTTAACTTATTGTTGCATTTATAAAATATATGCGCTATATTTGCATAAATATGACCGCAGAAAGTAATTTTACTAACCAATAACAACAAAAACAACCAACACAACAAAATGAATCAGAAAACACAGCGATTCGCTACAATTAGAAAGATTATTCGTAGCGAAATGGTGTCCTCACAAGAGGAACTTATCAAACGACTGCGCGAATGTGGCGTAGAGATTACACAAAGTACCCTGTCTCGCGACCTGAAGTTTATGAACGTAGCCAAAGTACCACACAAGACCAGAGGCTATGTATATGTCCTTCCAAACTCAGCCCAACACGAAATTAACGTATCTGCCAATATTTCCGACAACATCACAGGACTCTCGTTCTCTGGAAATTTGGGCATTCTGAAGACTAAATCGGGTTATGCAAGTGCAATTTCAGTCCCCATTGACAATCTCGACTGCCCCGCAATCCTTGGCACAATAGCTGGCGACAACACTATCCTGCTCATCCTGCGTGAAGATGCTCGCCGTAGTCAGGTAATCGAGGCTTTGCAGAAGATTTTCCCAATGTTAAATAACGTATTATAACAGAAAGAGGTTGCTTCCGTCGGGACAACCTCTTTTCTCTAATATTCAAGTACCTTAAGCCTAATCTTCGACAATATAGATATTCTCATTTGCACGCTGCATATGAAACTTCTCGCGTGCAAATTGCTCAAGATACTCGTCATACTTCAATTGCTCAAGCAAGGTGCTATCCTGGTCTATGCGCCCACGATAGAGGTCATACTGCTTCTCAAGGCGCGCAATACGACTATTCACGCGCACAATGATTACAAGATTACGCACCGTCACAACCGCCGTATAGATAAAGATTACGGCAGTCACTCCCAACCAAAGATATTTGCTTAAACTCTGCTTCATTGCTATGGAATACGCATAAACTTATGTGTCTGCACCGATATGCTCCACTTTGGATGAGTCTTGGCATACTCAACCATCTTGGGGATAATCTCATCATAAACACTCCACTCGGGCTGCAGATACAATCTGCAATAACGCCCCACACGACGTGCATTCTCCTCTGCCCAAACGAAATCCTCCTCGGTTTGGATGATGACCTTCAACTCGTGTGCACGACCAAACGCCTCGGCAAGAGGTGGTTGCTGGCGCTTCGGTGAGAGACATACCCAATCAAACTCTCCACTGAAAGGGTGCGTTCCCGAGGTCTCAAGAAATATCTCAAGCCCCGCCTCCTTGAGTCTGGAGGTAAGCACATCCAAAGGATACAACAATGGCTCGCCGCCCGTAATCACAATAGCCTGCGCCTCGCACGCCTTCGCACGAGCCACCACGACATCGACCTCAACGGGAGGGAAAACACGAGGGTTCCATGTATATTTGGCATCACACCAGCGACAACCTACATCACAACCGCCCAAGCGAATGAAATATGCTGGCTTGCCAGCGTGAAAACCCTCGCCCTGAATAGTGTAAAAATCTTCAACCAATGGCAGAAGCTCTCCACCACACAGCATATCGTTATTCATCAACGACATATATTTCTTTCAAATTTCGACCTAACTGATTATAATCCAAACCGTAACCAACGATAAACTCGTTACCGATAGAGAGTGCTGTATAGTCAATCTTATACTCATAGAGGAACTTCTCAGGCTTGAAGAAGAGCGTGCAAATAGAGATGCTCGCTGGCTTGCGCTTACGCAGGTAATCAAGCAGATAGTTCATACTATGACCTGTTTCGACAATATCCTCAACGATGATGATATCACGTCCTTCGATATCAAAATCAATACCGAGCTGCTGCTTTACCTCTCCTGTTGATTCTGTACCCTCATAAGATGAAATCTTCACAAAGGCGAGCTGGCTGTTGAATGTTGTCTTTCGCACCAAATCGCTCAAGAAGAGGAACGAACCACTCAACACGCCTAAAAAGACAGGAGTATGACCCTCATAACGGACATTGAGCTGCTCGGCAACACGCTCAACAGCAGCATCAATCTCCTCGGCGGGAATCATCACCTTGAACCACTTATCATGTAACTTTATTCTACTCATTTTGGGTGTAGTTGCAGATATATTTAAAAGGGCTGTCAAACTAATGCGTTACAACAGCCCTATCGTTTTGTCGAATCTATTATCAACTAATTCTTATTAAGCATAGCCTTAACCTCCTCGTACACTGCCTGCCCGTTGTAGCCGAACTTCTCATCCAGCACCTTGTAAGGAGCAGAGTAACCGAAGTGATCCAAACCGTGAATCTTGCCATTCTCGCCCACCAGACCACGCAATGTCATTGACAGACCAGAGGTCAAGCCATAACGTGGAACATCGTTCAAAAGAATGCTATCCTGGTATGACTTTGGCTGGTCGCGGAACAAGCCCTCACTTGGAACGCTTACTACACGCACCTGAATACCCTCCTTCTGCAACATCTCGGCACCCTCAACCAGAGTTGATACCTCCGAGCCTGATGCAATCATCACAACCTGCGCCTTGGCAGAATCCATCACGACATAAGCACCCTTCAATGCCTGCTTTGCCTCATCACGACGGCTACAACTCAATGCTGGCAGAGTGTTTACATTCTGACGTGAGAGAATCAACGCCACAGGACGCTTCTCCGACATTGCATACTGCCAAGCAACAGCTGTCTCCTCGGCATCAGCAGGACGAAGAACAACCATCGAGCGCTCGCCCTGATGGTTATGAACGTGCTCCATCAGACGAATCTGCATCTCCTGCTCAATAGGCTGATGTGTAGGACCATCCTCGCCCACACGGAATGAGTCGTGTGTCCATACATAGATAACCTTCAAGCGCATCAAAGCCGAGAGGCGGATTGCAGGCTTCATATAGTCAGAGAACACGAAGAAGGTACCACAAGCAGGAATAACGCCACCGTGAAGAGCCATACCGTTCATCACGCACGCCATAGTAAGCTCGGCAACACCCGCTTGGAAGAACTTACCTGTAAAGTCACCCTTTGTAAATGCCTTTGTCTTCTTCAAGAAACCATCGGTCTTGTCTGAATTGCTCAAGTCGGCCGATGCGACAATCATATTCTCAACCTGCTCTGCATATACGCCAAGCATAGTAGCCGACGCTACACGAGTAGCAGTGTTTGATTTAATCTCGATATTGTTGTAGTCAATCTCTGGAATCTCACCTGACAAGAAACGGTTCAACTTACGAGAGAGATCCTTATTCTCAGCACGCCAAGCAGCCTCGGTCTGTTTCATTGACTCCACCCACATCTTGAGCTCGCAACGACGCTTGTCGTAAATCTCGGCAGTCTCGGCAAAGAGCTTGAATGGATCCTCTGGATCACCACCCAAATTCTTGACCGTAGCAGCCAAATCAGCACCTGCGCCAGAGAGTGGCTGACCGTGAGTCGAAACCTTACCCTCGAAGCTCTCGCCGTTGGCTCCCATAGCACCCTTCGCCATAATCGAGCGACCGATGATGAGTGTTGGACACTCGGTCTGTGCATTAGCCTCAATCAATGCCGCACGCAACTGCTCTACATCGTTACCATCAACATCAATAACGTGCCAGCCCCACGCACGGTACTTCGCTGCCACATCCTCCGAGTCAATCTCATCAACCTTGGTTGAGAGCTGCACGTTGTTGGCATCGTAGTACATAATCAAATTTGCCAAACCCAAGTGACCCGCAATACGACCAACGCCCTGCGAAATCTCTTCCTGCACTGCGCCGTCAGAGATGAATGAGTAGGTCTTGTGAGCCATCCACTCGCCAAAACGAGCCACCATAAAGCGCTCGGCGATAGCTGCACCCACAGCCATAGCGTGTCCCTGACCCAATGGACCAGATGTGTTCTCCACACCGTGCATTACATCCACCTCGGGGTGACCAGGAGTGATACTGCCCCACTGACGGAAGCTCTTCAAATCATCCATAGAGTAGAATCCCGACAACATAAGCACCGAATAGAGCATTGGTGACATATGACCAGGATCGAGGAAGAAACGATCGCGGAATGGATACGCAGGATTCTCTGGATCATAGTGCATAAATTCCGTGTAAAGCAAATTGATAAAATCAGCTCCACCCATAGCGCCGCCAGGGTGACCCGATTTAGCCTTTTCGACCATCGCCGCTGCCAATATACGAATATTGTCAGCCGCCTTGTTGAGTTTAGAGTTAGCGAACATATCTATTTAGTATTCATTTCCTACTTCACAAAGATAATATAATTATCTTAACTAACTTGTTTTAACTCGAAAAAATTCGCCCCTTCGATCTTTTTTTTCGCATAATCAAGGGTTACGACAAACTCCTTGTCGCCAGAGGTTGGGATATCGTACATCGCATCAATCATTATAGCCTCGCAGATTGAACGCAAACCACGAGCACCGAGTTTGTACTCGTCAGCCTTCTCCACCACATAGTCAAGCACCTCATCCTCAAAGCGCAACGCTACATCATCCATAGCAAACAACTGCTCATACTGCTTCACAATTGCGTTCTTTGGTTCGGTCAGAATTGAGCGCAGAGCCTCGCGTGAGAGTGGCTGCATATATGTCAGGACAGGCAGACGACCCACCAGCTCTGGAATAAGACCAAACGACTTCAAATCCTGTGGCATAATGTACTTCATCAGATTCTGACGGTCCACCTGCGAACCACTCTGCTGACCATAGCCAATGGCGCGTGTATTCAATCGCTGGGCGATCTTCTTCTCAATGCCATCAAACGCACCGCCGCAGATGAAGAGAATATCCTTGGTATTGACCTGAATGAATTTCTGGTCGGGATGCTTGCGTCCACCCTGGGGTGGCACATTTACCGTCGTACCCTCCAGAATCTTCAGCAGAGCCTGCTGTACACCTTCGCCCGACACATCGCGTGTGATGCTTGGATTATCACCCTTGCGAGCAATCTTGTCTATCTCGTCGATAAAGACAATGCCTCGCTCTGCTGCCTCGACGTTATAATCCGCCACCTGCAACAGGCGTGACAGGATGCTCTCAACATCCTCTCCCACATAACCTGCCTCGGTCAAAACGGTAGCATCGACGATAGTGAATGGCACATTCAACACACGAGCTATCGTGCGTGCCATCAGGGTCTTACCCGTACCCGTAGCACCCACCAGCACGATGTTTGACTTATCAATCTCCACCGCATCATCCGCCTGATGTTTCTGGCGGCTCAAGATACGCTTGTAGTGGTTATAGACCGCCACCGACATATAACGCTTGGCATCGTCCTGACCAATGACATACTGATCAAGCACAGCCTTAATCTGTGCGGGCTTCATAAGCTCCTCCATCGTGAACTTACCCGCCCCTTTCTTCTTGCGTGCGCCATCGACCATCTCACTCTCTACGAGCATTTGATAGCCGCGCTCAACGCAATTATTACATATATTCACTCCGCCCATACCCTGAAACATCAGAGCCACATCGCTGCGCTTTGCGCCGCAGAACGAACAGCAATCCTCGTTAGAGTGTGAGCCTTTACCCTTTTGTGCCATAAAATATTACTTGTTACGCTTACCCAGCACCATATCAATCAAACCATACTCCTTCGCCTCCGCAGCACTCATCCAATAGTCGCGGTCGGCATCCTGCTCAATCTTTGCAATATCTACGCCAGAGTGAGAAGAGAGTATCTCATAAAGCTCGCGCTTGGTCTTTTGTATCTCGCGCGCAGTAATCTCGATATCGGAAGCCTGACCCTGCACACCGCCCAATGGCTGATGAATCATCACACGTGAGTGAGGCAACGCCGCACGCTTGCCCGCAGCACCCGCAGTCAGGAGCACCGCACCCATCGAAGCCGCCAGACCTGTACAGATGGTAGCCACATCACACGACACAAGCTGCATCGTATCGTAGATACCCAAACCTGCCGACACCGAGCCGCCTGGCGAGTTGATATATATCTGCACATCCTTCTCGGGGTCTGCCGACTCAAGGAACAACAGCTGCGCCTGGATGATGTTGGCAGCATCGTCGTAGATAGGCGCACCGAGGAAGATGATACGGTCCATCATCAAACGCGAGAAGACATCCATCGTCGCCACGTTCAACTGACGCTCCTCGATAATGGTAGGCGACACATAACCAGCCTGCACAGAGTGGAAATTGTGCAACTTCAAGCTGCTGATACCACAATGCAGACGAGCATATTTTTCAAATTCATTCATACTAAAAACCCGATTTAATAAAACCAAAATTTGGACTCTGCAAACATTACGCCCAGAGTCCAAATTTCAATGTATTGTAACACATTTCCGCCCTTTTATATAAAAGGTGTCGAAAATGAGCCTCATTTACGCCTGCTGCGCCAACTTGGCAAACTCCTCTGATGTTACAGACTTGTTAGAGACTTTAATCTTAGACTTTACATACTCTACAACCTTTGCCTCGTAGAGCTTCTCGTAAATCTTCTGGCTCTGCTCCTTGTTCTCCAAAATCTGCTTTGAGAAGTTAGCAATCATCTCCTCTGGAGCCGATGGCATACCATACTGTGCGAACTGTGCCTTTGCAAACTCCTTTGCCTCTGCCTGTGCCTCCTCCTCGCTTACACGCAACTCGTAAGTCTGGATGAAGTGCTTCTGGATGTAGTTCCAAGTAAACATCTTGAGGAATGCATCGAAATCCTTCTCGATATCCTCCTTTGTGAACTTACCCTCGTTGATTACATACAACCAACGCTTCAAGAACTCGGCAGGCATCTGCAACGCAGCCTTCTCCATCAAGAAGTTGCGAACACGGATTGTGAAGAGGTAATCAGCCTCGCGACCAAGCTCGGTCTCAATCTCCGATGTGAGGAACTTATCGAGCTCCTCCGCAGTAGTGATGTTACCTGCTGGGAACGCCATCTTGAAGAACTCCTCGTTGAGCTCTGGGTTAGCAAACTGACGAATCTGCTTAACCTCCAGAGTGAACTTTGGATTGATTGACTCCAACTCCTCCTCCTTAACTTTGAGGATTGAAGCACGCTGTGAAGCTGACTTATAAAGCTCGTTTACATCAACCTCCATCTTGTCACCTACCTTCTTACCGAGGAATGCAGCACGCTCCTCGTCTGACATAGAGATCAAACCAACGTAAGCGTCATCAACCTGAATATCGCCATTGTCAAGAGCTACGGTCAAAGCCTCATCCTTCGTAACAGCCTCAACATCTACCAAGCGACCATAACGACGCAAGTAGTTGTCCTTGTAAGCCTCAACCATCTTGGCGTCAATCTTAATCTTGTTGTAAGTGAGCTTATCCTCCTTTGTGAGCTCGAGCTCAATCTTTGGAGCCTCACCAATCTCAAACATAAACTCGTGCTCGGTGTTGTTATCGAAATCGAAATCACCCTGCTCGTCTGATGGGATTACATCGCCTACATAGTCGATACCCTCCTTCTGCAAATACTCAAATACAGAGTTTGAAGCAATCTTGTATGCCTGCTCTGCTACGGCACCCTTACCGTACATCTTGCGTACAACGCCCATAGGCACCATACCAGGACGGAAGCCAGGAATGTTAGCCTTGCGCTTGTACTCACGCAACATCTTATCAACTGCCTCGCCGTAATCCTGCTCATTAACGACAACCTTCAAAATCGAGGTACCTACCTCACGCTGTTCTCTTGTAATGTTCATAATCTACTTGTTATATTTTATTCGTTTATCTTCTTTCCGTACGATTTCGGAGTGCAAAGGTAATAAATTTTAATTTATTAGCGACTTTTTAGCATAAATTTATTACTCTTTCGCCACCTTATATGCTCTTGGACGATAAAGTTGGTCGCGCAAACGTGGTTCAAAGCCCGCCTCGCGGATAGCTTTTTGAATTTCCTCGGCGTCGAAAGTGTTGTGCGCGCCAGCACTTGAAACCACATTCTCCTCAATCATTATCGAGCCCATATCGTTAGCTCCGCTATGCAGGGCTAACTGCGCCGTAGGCTTGCCAACAGTGAGCCACGAAGCCTGAATATTACGGATATTATTGAGTATTAAGCGACTAACAGCAATCATTCTAACGTACTCCAGCGGCGAGAACACGCTCCTCACGCCTTCGCTCTCAAGGCGAGTCCCCGACGAGCGAAAAATCCATGGGATAAATGCCACAAAGCCCCAATTGCCTTCAGGACATTTATTCTGCAAATCACGAATCGTCAGCAGGTGGTCAATCCTCTCGCGAGGGGTCTCAACGTGACCATACATCATCGTTGCCGAGGTGGGCAGATTCATCTCGTGCGCCTGGTGCATCACTTGCAACCACTCATCAACGCTTGGCTTCGCAGGTGAAATCTGCTTCCTGACCCTGTCAACCAAAATCTCCGCGCCAGCACCCGGCAGAGAGTCAAGACCTGCCGCCACCAATCGCTCCAACGCCTCACGCGTAGATATACTGCTAACCTTCGCAATGTGAGCCACCTCGGGTGCACCAAGGGCGTGCAAACGCACTTCGGGATACTCTCGTTTGAGCTGCTGAAACAGCTCTTCATAAAACTCCACACCCAAACGTGGATGCAGACCGCCCTGCAACAGAAGCTGGTCGCCTCCAAGCTCCAACATACGCTCAATCTTTGAGCGATACTCCTCTATCGTGGTGATAAACTCACGCTCCACCTCGTGGGGCTTGCAATGGAAGTTACAGAACTTACAGCCTGATATGCAGACATTTGTGATATTCACATTACGATCTATCTGCCACGTCACAACATTGGCATCGGGCACAACCAAGCGGCGCACCTCGTCAGCCACCGCTGCAAGACGCTCCAGCGGAGCCTCCTCCCACAGCCAATACGCCTCCTCGCGCGAAAGTGTTGCCCTATCTCGGGCACGTGCAAATATCTCTTCGGCTCTCATTATTTACGCTTGCTTACAATAAGCTGAAAATCAATCGTGCGGCGGCGCATATCAACACCCTTCACGCGTATCCACACCTCCTCGCCGAAGGCTATGCGGCGACCTGAATTGCGTCCCACAACCTCAAAGCGGGCATCATCGTAATAGTAGTAGTCATCCTCGATATCGCGCAGGAACGCCATACCCTCAATATGGGTATCGTTAAGCTCAACATAGATACCCCACTCGCTCATACCCGAGACGTGACCCTTGAATACCTCGCCGACCTTATCCTTCATAAACTCCACCATCTTGTACTTGATAGATGCGCGCTCTGCCTCCGAGGCGATAATCTCTCGCTCCGAAGCGTGTACGCACTGACCCTCCAGCACGCGCTTGTCGGGCGACTTGCCCTCGGCAAGATAGCGAGCCAGCAGACGATGCACAATCATATCGGGATAACGGCGGATGGGCGACGTAAAATGGGTATAATACTTAAATGCCAGACCGTAGTGACCTACATTGTCGGTTGTATAGAACGCCTTTGACATACTACGCACCGCAAGCGACTGTATGGCATTCTCCTCGGGGCGACCCTTAACCTCTGTAACCAGCTTATTGATAGCCTTCGCCACAGCACGACCCTTCGAAGCACGGAACTGATAGCCAAAGCGCAATACAAAATCGCGGAAACGGGTCAGTTTCTCCTCATTTGGCTCATCGTGAACACGATAGACCATCGGGCGCTGCACCTTCTTACCCCCGACCATACGGTATGTGCAGTACTCCGCCACCTTCTTGTTGGCGAGCAACATAAACTCCTCAATAAGTTGATTGGATTCCTTCTGCTCCTTGGTATATACGCCCAATGGCTTGCCGTTATCATCCAGAATAAACTTAAACTCGGCACGCTCGAAGCTCACAGCACCCCCCTTAAAACGGCGGTTACGCATCTTCTGCGCCATATCGTTCAGCACACCAATCTCTTCGGCATAGTCACCCACGCCTGTCTCGATGCGAGCCTGTGCCTCGGCGTAGGTGAAGCGGCGGTCGGAGAGAATAATAGTGCGACCAAACCACTCCTCCTGCACCTCAGCATCCTCGTTGAGCTTAAAGACAGCCGAGAAACACAACTTCTCCTCATTGGGGCGAAGCGAGCATAGCTCGTTACACAATCTTTCGGGCAACATCGGCACCGTGCGGTCAACCAAATATACCGATGTACCTCGCTCACGCGCCTCGCAGTCCACCACCGAGTCGGGACGAACATAATGCGTAACATCGGCGATATGCACACCGACCTCCCAGATGCCATCCTCCAGCTTCTGAATTGACAGCGCATCGTCAAAATCCTTTGCATCGGCAGGGTCGATGGTGAAGGTTGTGACAGCGCGGAAATCACGACGCTGGGCAATCTCCTTCTCGTCAATTAAATCACTGATAGCATTTGCCGCCTGCTCAACCTCTGGCTCGAACTTATACGGCAAGTCGTACTCCGCCAGAATAGCGTGCATCTCGACATCGTTATCGCCCTGACGACCCAATACATCGACAATCACACCACGTGGCGAACGGTCGCCCTCGCGCCAATCCTCGATGCGGAAGACCACCTTGTCGCCATCCTTCACATTGGGATATTGCTTGCGCTGGAAGAATATATCCATCGGCAGCTTACGAGAGTCGGGATGCACAAAGATAGCCGCACGATTAACCTCCGCCACACCTACATACTGACGCTTGCTACGTTCCAGCACCTTTGTGATAGCACCCTCGGGGTTATCACCCTCACGATATGGCTGGCGCTGAAGCACAACCTCCACCCTGTCGCCATCCAAAGCACAGCGTGTATTACGTTGATTTACATATATATCGCAGTCCAGCTCCTCAACCCTCACATAAGCTGCGCCCGACACCGCCAAATCAACCACACCCTCGTAGTGAGGCAACTGCGATGACGAGAGTTGAAACTTATCCCTGCCGTGAGCCTCGACAACACCGCCCTCGATGAGCGACTCCACAATATCGCGCACCATATAGCGACCCTCCTTGCTATTACCGCCCGAGGCTGATGCCAGCTGCTTCAACGAAAAGACCCTATCGGGAAACTCTCTAAACATATTTACAATGAAAGCCGAGCGCACGCTCATAGAGTCTGTGCGCGATGCTCCCCTGCGCTCTGTCTTTCTCTTCTGTCCCATAACCTTAACCTATTTATTCAAAATACTCAACGCCAACTGATACATAAACTCCTCGCCCACATCCAATGCCTTCTCATCTGGAAGGAACATCGCCGTATGAGAGCGACCTGCCGCCTGACCTACACCCAAGCGATAGAAGAGTGATGGATAGATTTGGGTATAGTAACCAAAATCCTCTGCCGTAGGACGCATATCCAAATCGCACACCTTGAAACCTCGGCTCTCCGCCAGGAGCATTGCCTCGTATGTAAGTTGCACGTTATTCTCCACGCAGGGGTAGCCGTGACGAATATCAACATCCACCTCCACGTCATATTTATACTCTATCTCCTCCGCGACATTCTCTATCATCTCCTTAATCCTCGCGCGGAGCTTTTCGCTGAATGTTCGCATAGTACCCTGACACGAGGTCTGGTCGGGGATGACATTTGTAGCCCCCTCGGCCACCACCTTGCCTATTGACACCACGCAGTCGTCGCTATTGAAAGCGTTGAGGTGCATAATCAAATCGGCAATAGCAACCACCGAATCCTTGATTCGTGAACGTATGGCAGCGTGACCGCCCACACCCTCAACCGTAAAGTGCAACTCATCGGTCGAAGCCATAAACTTACCTGGGCAGAAACCTATCTCACCCACCTCCAAATCGGCATCGACGTGCTCGCCAATAACAGCCGCCACATCATACTCCTTGAAGGGGTCCTCCTCCAACACGAACTTCGCACCGCCTGGGTTACACTCCTCCCCAGGCTGGAACACGCCAAACAATGTACCCTCAAAATCGGGGTTTTCATTCAGGCGCTTCAGCACACCAAACAACACCGCCGCGTGGCAGTCGTGACCACAGCCGTGCATCACACCATCGACAACCGATGCCCACTCTACACCCGTCTTTTCGGCGATAGGCAGAGCGTCAATATCGGCACGCAATACCACACAACGCTTCAGATTGCCGCGTCGTCCCTCGATGCGAGCCAACACGCCTGTCGTGGCTATAGGGCGATGCTCAATACCAAGAGCCGCTAACTGCTCCGAAATAAACGCCGCAGTACGATGCTCCTCAAACGAGAGTTCGGGATGACGATGTAGCTCCCGACGAAATTGCTTTGTATCCATAACTTTACTCTATTTTTCTTGGTCGCCAACGTGCCGCCATTTTGGCTAAAGCCTCGATATGTGAGGGTGTTGTACCACAACATCCACCCACGATATTCAACCCTCCGCCGCGACAAATTGGCTCAAGCGACTTAACAAAACGATTTGTAGCCTCCTGTGGCTGATGCAGTGCAGGATAAGCCACAATAGGCTTCTTGCTTACCGCCGCCAGCCTTCGCAGCGCAGCCTCCAGCTGCTTATCCCCCATCGAGCAGTTGAAGCCTACGGCAAAACACTCTTCAAGAGGTATATTCTCCAAAAACTTCTCTATCGTAGCACCATTTGCCACTCTACCCTCCAATCGTGACAAAACAGTAGACACGATAATCGGAATATCTGCCGAGAGCCTGCGAGTCTGCTCCACCGCCACGCGCACATTTTCCGAGTCCATAGCGGTCTCGATTAAAATCAAATCCACGCCGCCATCAATCAAACCCGACACAACCTGCGAATAGACCTCCGCAAGTTGCATCTCTGTAATATCGTTTGCAAGCGATATGTTTCGTGTTGTAGGACCCACAGCGCCCGCCACAAAACGCGGATTCTCGGTTGTGGAGTATTTATTCTTTGCCCTAACGGCTATCTCAGCACCCACGCGCGCCAACTCATAAGAGTCGCCCTCCAGCCCCCACTCCTTGAGCGAGAGCGCATCGGCGCAGGTGGTGTTTGTTGTGATAATATCTGCGCCCGCCTTCAGGTACTCCTCGTGCAGGGACTCCACCACCGTCGCAGCCTCACGATTGAGCTGCTCAAGCGCACCTTTATGTCCACGAGCAATAAGCTCGGTACCCATAGCGCCATCCAAAACCACAATCTTGCGTCGCAGAAGTTGCTTCAAATCCATATCCTATAACTTTACTATATCCACCTCGAAAAGCTTGCTCCAGCGCTTGCCCGTAAGGAATATGCGCTTACCCTCCTTATCGTAGGCAATACCATTCAGCACATCGGTATCATCCTCCTCATCCTCCATTGGCAAGAGATTGCTACAATCAACAACACCTTCCACAACGCCCGACTGCGGATTGATGATAATGATATAATCGGTGGTATATACATTTGCCCAAATCTTGCCGTCAATCCACTCCAGTTCGTTGATATAATCAACCACCTCGCCGCGCATCGTGACGGTTATCTTGCCCTCGCGCTTGAATGTCGCGGGGTCAATCTTGTAGATGTCAGGCGTGCCGTTTGACATATAGAGCTTCTCACCATCGGTAGTCAAGCCCCAACCTTCGCCCGAGTAGCGGTGATTCTTGAGTAATTCGCCCTGGAGATTATATTCGTGCGCTATGCCATTGGTCCATGTTAGCTGATAAACTCTATCGCCCAGCACGGTGATACCCTCACCAAACTCCGAGCGAGGCAACTCCTTAAGCACTTCAACCTTACCACTCTCCAAATCGACCTTCTGCAAGCGAGACTCGCCCCACTCGCCTGTACCTTCCCACAACACACCATCGACATATTGCAGACCCTGAGTATAGCTCGCCGTAGAATGAGGATAGACATTCTTAACCGAAAAAGTATATCGCACAGGCTGCACAACCTGCGGTGCGCCCTCTATTCGCTTGGTCTGCGACCCACAGGCGCAAACAAAGAGCGAAAGCGTAAATATCAACAACAATCTTTTCATACAAATATATTTTCACAAATATAGGAATTTTTCTCAAAACAAAGGCTGAAACCGAAGATATAATTCTTCGGTTTCAGCCTCATTATTGGTGCGAAAAAGTTTTCCCGCTACAACTTGTCCTTCTTCACACCCTCGAAAGTCATCTTCACAGGCAAAATATCGCCGTTTGGCGCGAAATGCATCTCGTCGATACAAGTCACGCGGTTGTCGCGCTTGTTAGAGCCGAGTGGACGACGATGATAAACGATGTAATACTTATCACTCTTGGGGTTGTGCATTACAGAGTGGTGACCAGCGCCTGTGGCAACCTCTGGGTCTTGCTGTAAGATAACGCCCTTACGCTCAAATGGACCGAATGGAGAATCTGCAATCGCATATGCCACGCGATAGTGTGGACCACCCCAACCGCCTTCTGACCACATAAAGTAGTACTTGCCATCGCGGATGAACATAAATGGACCCTCAACATATCCCTTTGGTGTAACCTCCTTATACATTGTTCCATCGGGGAAAGGAACGATACTCTTGAAGTCATCTGCCATCTTAACAATGTTGCAATGACCCCAGCCACCATAATACATATAGTATGTACCATCTTTATCCTTGAATACAAACTGGTCGATAGGCTGCGCACCATTCACAATGTCGTTAATCAGAGGCTTGCCAAGCAAATCCTTATAAGGTCCCTGTGGCTTGTCGGCAACAGCTACGCCGATACCGCCAACCTCGCCCGGATGAACATCGTTTGCGCCGAAGAAGAGGTAATACTTACCATCCTTCTCCACCGCAGCAGGTGCCCACAAGGCAAGACGCAACCACGAAATAGCCGACTTGTCGATAATACGCTCGTGCTTTTTCCACTTCACCAAATCCTTTGATGAGAAGCAGTCAAAGTGGAGCTGATTCTCAAAGCGGTCTGACCAAGTTGGGTAAATCCAATAAGTCTTACCAAACACCACACCCTCTGGATCGGCATAATCACCCTCTGCGATTGGGTTACCTGCCGTCTTCTGACCATACGCCATAGCAGAGATAAACAACGCCACTACAGCCAATAATAGATTCTTTTTCATCATTTAGGTAGTTTTATTAGATTAGAGTTTTGCCTTCTTCACACCCTCGAAAGTAATCTTCACTGGGAGGATATTACCCTGCTCGTCAAACTCCAGAAGGTCGATACAAGTCTCGCGGTTGTTGCCATCGTTTGAGCCCAATGGACGACGGTGGTAAACCATATAGTACTGATCCTTGCGTGGATTGTACATCACAGAGTGGTGACCTGCGCCTGTTGCAACCTCTGGATCCTGCTGAAGGATAACACCCTTGCTCTCGAATGGACCGAATGGAGAGTCAGCGATTGCATAAGCTACGCGGTAGTCAGGGCCTGTCCAGCCACCCTCTGACCACATAAAGTAGTACTTACCATCGCGAATGAACATAAATGGACCCTCAACATAGCCCTTTGGTGTAACCTCCTTATACATTGAGCCATCCTCGAAAGGAACGATGCTCTTGAAGTCGTCAGCCATCTTAACCATATTGCAACGACCCCAGCCACCATAATACATATAGTATGTGCCGTCCTTATCCTTAAATACGAACTGGTCGATTGGCTGTGCACGGTTTACGATAGAGTCGATGAGTGGCTTGCCCAAAAGATCCTCGAATGGACCTGCTGGAGTGTCGGCAACAGCTACACCGATACCACCCAACTGCTCGTTGTTCTGGATATTGTTACAGCTGAAAAAGAGGTAATACTTACCATCCTTCTCCAACGCAGCAGGTGCCCACAAAGCGTTGTTGAGCCACTTGATACGTGTATTGTCGATGATACGCTCGTGCTTCTCCCAAGTAATCAAATCCTTTGATGAGAAGCAGTCGAGATAGAGCTGCTCGTGGAAAGGAGCAGAATAGGTTGGATAAATCCAGTAAGTGTCGCCAAATACCAAACCCTCTGGATCGGCATAGTTACCTGGGAAGATTGGGTTACCAGCAGTTGGCTGCTTGCAAGATGTAGCAATAGCGCACACTGCCAACGCCACAACGAAAAGGTTAAAGATTTTCTTCATAATGTTGTTTTTGTATTTTTGGTTAATAATTATTTCAATCCCATTGCCTCAACCAACGCTTGCGTCTCTGGCTTATGACCTCGGAACTCAACATAGAGTTCCATTGGGTGGCGCTTGCCACCACTTTCGAGCAACTTACGGAATGCTGCGGCTGTCTTTTCATCGAAGATACCGTTCTGCTTAAACATCGAGAAGGCATCTGCCGCCAACACCTCTGCCCACTTATATCCATAATAACCAGCAGCATAGCCACCCGAGAAGATATGAGTAAAGGCGGGTGCCATAGCTGTGCCCTCCACCGTAGGAGTAATCTGCACCGAAGCCATCGCCTCACGCTCAAAAGGTTCTATTTCGCCCGCGAAAGGCTCCTTCAATGTATGCCAAGCCATATCCGACAAGCCGAATGAGAGCTGACGCAGGTTGCTGTAAGCAGCCAAATAGTTCTTCGCCGCCACAATCTTCTCTACAAGCTCGGCAGGGATAGGCTCGCCAGTCTGGTAGTGAACTGCCCACATATCGAGATACTCCTTCTCGGTTGCCCAATTCTCCATAATCTGCGATGGCAACTCCACAAAGTCACGATATACGTTAGTGCCGTTGAGCGACTCATACTCGCCCTTTGCTAACATTCCGTGCAGGGCGTGACCGAACTCGTGAAGGAATGTATTGAACTCATCGAACGTCAGCAGCGAAGGAGTGGTCTCGGTAGGCTTTGTGAAGTTCATCACAAGCGATACCAACGGACGTGTCTCCACGCCCTCAACTACCTTCGTGCCTCTGAACTCTGTCATCCACGCACCCGAGCGCTTCGACTCGCGGGGGAAGAAGTCGAGATAGAGCACAGCGAGGAACTCACCACTCTTATCCATCACCTCGTAAGCTGTAACCTCGGGGTGATAAACCGCGATATCCTTATTTGGCACGAACTGCAAGCCGTAGAGCTTCTCAGCCACCATAAAGACTCCTCTAATAACATTATCGAGTTTCAGATAAGGCTTCACCTGCTCGTCGTTAATGGCATACTTCTCCGCCTTATATTTCTCAGTATAGTAAGCCCAATCCCAAGGCATTACATCACCCTCAAAACCCTGTGAGTGAGCATAGTCGTTAATCATTGCATAATCTTTGTGACCATACTCCAACGTAGCCTCACGTAACTCGGCAAGGAAATCATTTACGTTTGCGGCACTCTCCGCCATACGCTCCTCCAACACATAGTCGGCATAGGTCTCATAACCGAGCAACTGCGCAATCTGTAAGCGCAACGCCGCAATCTTACTGATGATTTCAGAATTATCAAACTCGCCACCCAGCGCACGGCTATTATAGGCGCGATACAACTGCTCCTTCTCCTCGCGCTGTGACGAGTAGGTCATAAATGGGATGTAGCTTGGTGCCTTCAGCGTCACCGTCCAACCCTTCTCCCCGCGAGCCGCAGCATCCGCCGCCATAGCCTCCTTGACAAATGCTGGCAACTCCGCAACCTTGCTCTCATCGGTGATATTTATTGCAAAGGCATTTGTTGCCGACAGGGCGTTCTGACCAAACATCAGCGTAGCCTCCGAGAGTTCAGCCGTATATTTAC
Source organism: Rikenellaceae bacterium (assembly GCA_015059905.1). Taxonomy (GTDB): domain Bacteria; phylum Bacteroidota; class Bacteroidia; order Bacteroidales; family Rikenellaceae; genus Alistipes. Next base: position 143,730 of record SUZN01000001.1, on the reverse strand, counting down.
GGTAAAGCTCCTTGTCTTCATCCGACAATGCCGCACCCGAGCGAGCAAAACCTTTGTAGCAATCCTCCAGCAACTTCTCATCCTCATCACTCAAGAACAAGCGACAACCCTCATAGACAGCTTTAACGCGCTCAAAGAGTTGTGGATTGAGCGACACATCGTTGCTCAATTCTGTGAGCTTTGGCTGAATACGCAATGCAATAGCATCCATCTCGTCTGAAGTATCAGCCTCGCGCAAGTTATAGAACAGACCTAGGATGCGATTCAGCAACGCACCCTGACGCTCCAAAGCGACAACAGTATTCTGAAACGTAGGCTTGGCTGGATTGTTTACAATAGCATCCACCTCGGCACGCGACACAGCGATGGCTGTCTCGATAGCGGGCTCATAATCCGAAATCTTTATCTTATCGAATGGAGGTGTTGCGTGAGGTGTATCCCACTCCGCCAACAATGGATTGGCGGTATCAATCTCTGGCAAAACCACAACAGGCATCTGCTCGCCGCCGCATCCTGCCAACAATGCACTAAATGTCATCATCAATAATAATTTTTTCATCTTTTCTTAAATATTCTGTTTCTTATCTATTTTCTTGCTACTCTGTTACACTATCTGCACTCTCCACAGCAACACTATCCGCCGCTTCGGCTGCCTGACGTGCCGCCTCACGCTCCTGACGTGAACGCTCGGCACGCTGACGCGCCTGCTCACGCGTATCAACACGAGGCATCTCGCCCACAGCCGCCCCTGGTTCTGTCTGCGCCACATCCTCTGGCTCGACTAAGCCACGCGCTACAAGCATCGAGAGTTTATTAGGGTCAGCACCTCTGAAGGCACGATACATATCCATACCATCACGGCTACCACCACGCGACAGCACCTCACGACGAAAACGCTCGGCAATCTCCTTATCGAACAAATCGCCACTCTCGACAAACGCCTGATAAGCATCCTTATCCAACACCTCCGCCCAAATGTAGAAGTAGTATCCTGCCGAATATCCGCCATCGAAGATGTGGCTGAAATATGTGTAGTGGTAACGAGGCTCAATCTGTGGGATAAGTCCTCGCTTCTCGCTCAACGCCTTGCGCTCAAACTCGGCAACATCAACCAACTCGGCACTCTTCACCGCGTGGATATCGAAATCCGACAACGCCGCAGCCAGCAACTCGGTAGTATTAAAACCTTCGTTGAATGTGGCACTCTTGCGTATCTTGGCAATCATATCATCAGGCATAACTTCGCCCGTCTGGTGATGTACAGCATATTGCTTGAGCATCTCCTCCGAGAAGGCCCAATTCTCCATAATCTGCGATGGCAGCTCGACAAAATCACCCTCCACACTCGCCAAACCGCGATACTTAACATCAGCAAAAAGATTATGCAGAGCGTGACCGAACTCGTGGAAAAGGGTCTCCACTTCGTCTATCGAGAGCAGTGCAGGACGACCAGCCAGGGCAGGTGTAAAGTTGCAGACAATGCTCACCACAGGGCATACACGCTCACCATCCTTGTAACTTTGGTCAACATAAGTGCCGCACCACGCACCACCCTGCTTGCTGGCACGGGGATGGAAATCGAAATAGAGCGCACCAAGCGGCTTATCATCCTGGTCGATAACCTCATACACTTCACACTCGGGGTGATACACGGGTGCCTTCAATGGGCGCAACGTGATACCATACAGACGATTTGCGAGGAAGAAGATTCCGCTCTTGGCGTTCTCCAGCGAGAGGTATGCCCTCACCTTCTCCTCCTCAAGCTGATAGTCAGCCTCGCGCACCTTTTCAGTATAATACCACCAATCCCACGACTCGAACTTGGCATCCTTACCGCAATCCTTCTCAAGCATTGGCATCATACGCTCCATCTCGCGCTTCGCCTGCTCCAGCGCAGGGGTCCACACACCCTCCAGCAACTCATACACTGCCTCAGGCGTTTTAGCCATCTCGTCGGCTGTAACGTAGTGGGCATAAGAGTCATAACCAAGCAATTTCGCCTTCTGATAACGCAGGCTCACCATCTTGGCTATCACCGCCTTATTATCGTTCTCGTTGTTATTGTCACCGCGCTTAAGGTAAGCCTTATAAATCTCCTCGCGCAACTCTCTATCCTTACAATAGGTCAGCAGTGGCAACATACTCGACTTCTGCAACGTAAAGAGGAATTCATCGCCACGACCCGCTGCACGCGCTTCGGCTGCAGCAGCCTCCATCACGCTCGAAGGGACACCCTTCAATCTGTCGCGCTTGACAAAGAGTTGATATGCGTTAGTCTCCGCAAGCAGGTTACGACCAAAATCCACTCCCAGCGCCGAGAGCTCCTCGTTAATCTGCATCAGGCGGCTCTTATCCTCCGTCGAGAGCAACGCTCCCGAGCGAACAAAGTCGTCATAAATCTTCTGCACCAGACGCAACTCCTCCTCGCCCAGACCTGCCGACAGGCGACCATCATAGACTGCCTTCACGCGCTCAAAGAGTTTGTCATTCATCGTGATAGCATCGCTATGTGCAGCAAGTGCAGGATAAATCTCGGCAGAGAGGGTCTGCATTGCATCATCGGTATTTGCCGCCGACAGCATACCAAACACCGTCGCCACTCGCCACAACATTTCGCCCGAATTATCGTACGCCAGGATGGTATTTTCAAACGTAGGGCGCTCCTTTGAGTTTACTATTCTGTCAATCTCCTCGTTATGCAACGACATCCCTTGCTCAAAGGCGGGCTTGAAATGCTCGGTCTTTATGCGGTCAAAGGGAGGTGTTCCGTATGGAGTCTCCCACACAGGCTCAAAAAATGGGTTTTCAGCTACATTTTCACTCTTATTACACGAAATCTGTGTCATAATCATCATCGCAAACGCGAATAAAGTTAAAAAGCGTTTCATTACTTCACATATATTTAATATCTTTGCAAAGATAATAAATTATACGAGAAAAATGCAATTATTTTACTCTTCTGATATTATTCCTCCTATGCACACTTTAAGTGAAGAGGAATCAAAGCATTGCGTGAGGGTCCTCCGACTTGGCATAGGCGATATGCTGCACATCACCGACGGACGTGGCAATCTCTATCACTGCCGTATAGTGGAAGCTCATCAGCACCACTGCACGGTGGAGGTAGTTGAGACCTTTGCCGAGTATGAAAAACTACCCTACTCGCTTACGATGGCTGTCGCCCCAACGAAAAATATCGACCGCTACGAGTGGTTTCTGGAGAAGGCAACAGAGGTGGGTGTAAGTCGTTTTATACCAATCGAATGTGACCACAGCGAGCGCCGCACGATAAAGCACGACAGAGAGTTGCGTGTAATCACCTCGGCTGTCAAGCAGTCGCTCAAGGCATACCACCCCGCGCTCGATGAGCTGACTCCAGTCAAGAAGGTTATCGCTGCGCCTTTCGAGGGTCAGAAATTCATTGCACATTGCGACCAGAACTTTTCTGAAAGGGAATATTTGCCCACAATTATTAAAAAAAATGAAAATATTTTAATTTTAATTGGTCCAGAAGGAGATTTTTCGCCCGAAGAGATTAAATTTGCACTCGAAAACGGATTCAAACCCATCACGCTGGGTAACCAGCGTCTGCGTACCGAAACCGCTGCCGTCGTGGCTACGGTTATGGTGGCAACAATAAATGGATAGAAACAACAAACTATAAAGAAATGTTTTACATCACACTACTCTCGCTACTTACTGTGTTGGTGGCAGCGCTGTTCCTTACGCCGCTGCGCCAGAAGATGTGGGTAGCCTTTGCATCTGTCGTCGCGGCAGCCATAGCCATTGCAATCCCCGCAATCGGGGTGTTGGCAGGAGGGTCGGAGATGGAGTTGATGCGTATCAGCAGTCCAATCTTCGGAGAGGAGTCGCTCACGATGGACTCTCTGTCGGCTCTCTTCTCGCTTGTCATTGGCATCGCAGGAGTATCTACGCTGCTCTACTCGCGTGGTTATCTTGCCCACTACCTCGACAAAAAATCATCCGCACACATCTCGCTACACTACACCGCGCTGGTGGTGCTTGTCATCTCAATGATGCTTGTCGTCATCTCAAGCGGAGGCTTCTCGTTCCTGCTTGCGTGGGAGTTGATGACAATAGCCTCGTTCATCCTGATTCTGTTCGATGCTGAGCGTCAGCAGGTGTTGCGCGCGGCTTTGGCATATCTGATTATGATGCACATAGGCTTCGTGCTACTTGTAGCGGGCTTTGCAAGCATCTTCGCAGCAACAGGCTCGGCGAACTTTGCCGACCTGGCTATCTGCTTCTCAAGCGGCAAGACATTGCCAATCTTCATCCTCTTCCTGCTGGGCTTTGGAATGAAGGCGGGTCTGTTCCCTATGCACGTATGGCTGCCAGAGGCACACCCAGCAGCACCCTCGCACGTCTCGGCAATTATGTCGGGTGTGATGATTAAGACGGGTGTGTATGGCGTAATGCGTACGCTGTGGTATGTGGTGGAGTCCTCGGAGTTGCACACCATAGGTATTATAATTCTCGCTGTGGGTGTTATAACTGGCTTGTGGGGCGTCATCCTTGCGGCTGTGCAGAACGACGCAAAGCGACTTCTGGCATACTCGAGTATCGAGAATGTGGGCGTTATCTTCATCGGTCTGGGTATTGCCACATTAGGACAGGCTGCGGGCAACTATATGGTAGCAACGATTGCTCTGTGCGGCGCACTGCTGCATACGGTAAACCACTCGATGTTCAAATCATTGCTCTTCTTCGGCGCTGGAAACATCTATTCACAGATGCACACCACGCTGCTCGACCGCTTTGGCGGCGTGGCAAAGCATATGCCTATGACTGCCATATTGTTCTTCATCGCAACGATTGCCATCTGCGCCCTGCCACCGCTGAATGGCTTTATCGGCGAGTTCCTCATCTATCTGGGTATGCTCGACAGCATCCGCGATGGCGTGAACACAATCTACGCAGCGGGCGGTATGCTCGCATTGGCTCTCATAGGTGGAATTGTAGTGCTGGCATTTACAAAGCTTTACAGCACTATCTTCCTCGGTTCGCCTCGTGACCATCACGTTGCCGAGTCGGTGGAGGTCGATAATTTCCGCATCGCGGCGATGGCTATTCCGACTGTTGGCATCATCTTGATTGGTATGTTCCCACAGTTCGCCATCCGATTGGTGGAGAGTGTTGCCAAGCAGTTCTTCCCTGCAGCAACTTCGACGGTAATAGATATGTATATCGCACCAAATCTGTGGAAGATTTCACTCACAGCGTGGTTGCTTGTAATCATCATCCTGCTGCTTTACATTCTAAAGAGTCGCGCACAACGCACGCGCATCATTGAGCAGGGACCAACGTGGGGTTGTGGTTTCACCTCACCCAACATCCGTATGCAATATACGGGAGAGTCATACTCCGAGGGGCTGGAGTCTATCGCCACCTCGCTCACTCAAAACACCGTGGAGGGTCGCACCGTCGGCAAGAGCGAGATATTCCCATCATCACACCGCTACGCTGTGCGTCACAAGGATAAGATTGACCGTCTGTTTGCCGCCTGGTGGGTGGAGCTGCTGCACATCATCAACAAGCGAATTATGAGTCTGCGTACGGGTAAGATTAACCACTACATCCTCTTTGCGCTGCTGTTCCTTGTTGCGATATTTATTCTTTCACTCTTTAACTGGATTTAACGTATGGCTATTGTACTTAACACTATTCTGATTATTGTGACGGCACTCGCCATACCTGGTGTGATAAACCGTACACGCGCCCTGCTGGCAGGACGCAAGGGCTTGCCCTTCACGCAGCATCTGCGTAATGTGAATGTGCTGCTGCGCAAAGGTGCAGTCTATTCAACCACTACAACAGCACTGTTCCGCATAGCTCCAGCCATCTATCTCGGCGCAGCTATCGTGGCTACACTGATGATACCCGTAGCTGACCTTTATCCCCTCATCTCATTTGAGGGCGATGTAATCTGCTTCGCCTACACGCTGGCTCTTGCCCGCATGGCTATCATCCTGGCAGCGATGGATACAGGCAGCTCGTTTGAGGGTATGGGTGCTGCCCGTGAGGCTCTGTATGGCGCTCTGATTGAGCCTGCGCTGATGATTGGCTTTGCCACGCTGGCGCTCTTCTGTGGCTATACATCGTTCGCCGACATCTTCGAGCACGAGCAATCGTTTGACTTGCACCTTACAATTGTGATGCTGCTCACAGCATTCCTCTTTGTGAAGATTACCTTCGTAGAGTCGGGACGTGTGCCTGTGGATGACCCACGCACACACCTTGAGCTGACGATGATACACGAGGTTATGTGCCTTGATTATTCTGGCATTGACATGGGTATGATACACATCGCTGGCTGGCTGAAGACCGCCTGCTTCTCGATGATTGCAGCCAACGCCGTTACGGCAACCTGCTGCTTCCACTGGTGGTGCGCCGTGCCGCTTGCCATACTGCTTACGGGAGTATCGGTTGGTGTTGTGGAGTCCACCCAGGCTCGCAACAAGCTGGTGCGTAACACCACATTCATCGTAACCATTTCGGCTCTTGCCGCATTGATATTCTTTATTGGTTATCTGCTGAAGTTGAACATCAATATTTAAGGATATGCTACTCACACTGATTATATTATACGTCATAACGCTCATCTACTTCTCAATCGTTGAGCGTTTCCGCAACTACTCCTCGCTCATTGCCGTACAGGGTTGGTTGCTGCTCGGTATCGCGCTGCTGCGTCTGCACACGCTGGATTGGGTGGAGCTTACATTCATCGTCACCGAGACGCTGATTTTCAAGGCTCTGATTGTCCCTGCCATCCTTATGCGCGTGATTAAGAATACAGGTATCAACCGCATAGCCTCAACAGGCACATCGCAGTTCAACTCGCTGATGCTCTCGATTGCGGCTCTTACAACGAGCGCCATACTCACCTACTACGTTGCCGACCAAACCATCAATATGATTTTCTTCGGTGTGGCGTTGTATGCGCTGCTCACAGGCTTGATTTTGATTGTGTTGCGTTCACGCATCTTTACCCACATGGTCGGTTTTCTGGTGATTGAGAATGGAGTGTTCCTCTTCTCGATGGCTATTGGCGTGGAGATGCCACTGCTGATTAACGCCGCCATTATGCTCGATATCCTGCTCTCTGTCTTGATGCTCGGTATGTTTATGACCAAGGTTGACAAACACATCCACACAGATGACAGCGATTCACTAACCCACGTAAAAGACTAAACTATGATATATATATTTTTCGCAATATGGCTCGCTATCGGCGCAAGTGCTTTCCTGGCACCTAATCGCCGCACGGTACATCGTCTGTGTGCAGTATATCTAACCTCGCACGCGCTGTTTGCAGGTTTATTGTTCGGAGGTAACTACCTCACCACATCGGGTGTGTTCTTCACCTTCGATGAGCTGGGTACACTCTTCTACACGCTGCTGGCGGTGGTGGCTGTGTTTATCTTCATCCACTCGGAGGCATACCTCAAGCGAGATGACATAAAGGACTATCGCAACTACTTCGCCCTGCTGATGTTGCTCACTACAGCCATCACAGGAGTATATTTCGCAAACAACATCGCCATCACCTGGATTCTATTGGAGACCACCACTTTGTGTGGCGCAGGTATTCTCTACTACCGCCGTTCGGAGGCTACACTGGAGGCAACGTGGAAGTATCTCTTTGTATGTTCTACGGGTATCGCCATCGCATATCTGGGTATCCTGCTTCTGTGTGCCGCAGCGACCAACTCGTCGCTCAGTTACGAGGATTTGCCACAGATAATCGCCAACGGCAACCCGCTCTACCTGAAGGCGGCATTCCTTCTGGTGCTGACTGGATATAGCTGTAAGATGGAGATTTTCCCACTCTACACCATCGGTGTTGATGCCAACTTCGCAGCCCCCGCGCCAGCATCGGCTCTGCTCTCTACGGGCTTGGTAAATGCTGGTTTTCTGGCTATCTTCCGTATCTATAAGCTCTTTGCCAACACCGCCCTGTTTGACTGGGTGCAGAATGTAATGCTTATCATCGGTGTTATGAGTCTGGTGGTGGGTGCTCTGTTCCTGCGACGCACGAACAACTACAAGCGCTTCCTCTCATACTCAACAGTTGAGAATATGGGTATCGTAGCCATAGGTTTGGGTGTCGGAGGCGCTGGTATCTGGGCAGCTGTGTTCCACGTCGTGTGCCATACCCTCATCAAGAGTGGTCTGTTCCTGCAAATCGCCATCGTAAGACAGGTATATAATGGCTACCGCATCAACCGATTGGGCGACTATATCAACATCAACAAGGTGGGCGCAATAGCTTTAATAATAGGTATGATTGCCGTGCTGGCATTTCCTCCATCACCTTTGTTCATCTCGGAGCTGATGATTATGACAGAGGCGCTGGCGGGTGGCGCATGGTGGCTTATTGTGATTATGGTGCTTTTGTTGTGCATCGTAATTTTTACCATCTGCCACCGCATCATCAAACTCTGCTACCAGCCTAACCAGGACGAGCTACACCCTTCAAACATCGACCGCAGACTCTCTTACAGCGCTTTGGTGCTGCTTCTGGCTGCGTTTGTCGTAGGACTGTGGCAGCCCGAGCTACTCACTTCAATCATTGACAAAATCGTAACATTATAAGCGATGAAATACTACATAACAGATAACTGCGCCACAGCCGTAGAGCTGAAGGATATCCCCGAGGTGGAGTATGCTGCGCTGTATGAGGATTTGAAAGAGCGTTTGCAGGAGGAGCACTACCACGTGGCTCACTACTTCGCCCGCACGGAGGAGAACAGATTGAAGTTTTACCTCATTCTGCTTGATGACAAGGAGCAGAAGATTATGATTTCGTCGTTTGCAATGGAGTATTACGACGACATTGCTCTGCCCTCACTTACTGCACTGCATCCACAGATGCACCCCTTTGAGCGTGAAATTACCGAGCTCTACAATGTAGAGTTTGACTCTATGCCCTGGAACAAGCCCCTGCGCTTCCCATATAACCGCCGCAACCGCAACTCTACGATGGATAACTATCCATTCTATACTATCGAGGGTGAATCGTTGCACGAGGTGAACGTGGGACCTATCCACGCAGGTATTATCGAGCCAGGAGCCTTCCGCTTCATTTGTAATGGCGAGAATGTGCTGCATCTGGAGATTGCTCTGGGCTATCAGCACCGAGGCGTTGAGAATGAGTTCTGCTCAACCAACAACCGTCTGCGTCAGACACTCTTGGCGGAGTCAATAGCAGGCGACAGCGCCGTATCACACGCGGTGGCATTCTCTTATGCTATGGAGAAACTCACCCACAGAGTAGATAAAAATCTCGACCTGGAGCGCACCGTAGCCCTTGAGTTGGAGCGTATGGCAATGCACATCGCCGACACAGGCGCACTCTGCACCGACGTAGGTTATCAGCTCGGTCAGGTGGCGTGCGAGGCTCTGCGTACGGTAACAATCAACACCACACAGGCGTGGTGCGGCAACCGCTTTGGCAAGGGTCTTATCCGCCCAGATGGAACGAACAAACCTCTCACGTCAGAGAAGATAGTAATGATTTTAAGTAACGTGAAGGATGTACGCCGCCGATATAACGAGGTGCGCGAGGATATCAAATCATCACCCACCCTTTTGGCTCGTTTCGAGCAGTGCGGTCTGGTACCAAAGGCTGAGATGGCACGCATCGGTGGAGTGGGTATGGCAGCCCGCGCAAGTGGCGTGAAGCGTGATATCCGTTCATCACACCCCTACGGCGCATATCTTGACACAAAACATGAGAGCGTCGTTAAGCGTCAGGGCGATGTTATGGCTCGCCTGATGGTGCGCTGTAAGGAGGTTTTGCAGTCAGCGGACAACATCATCCGACTGCTCTCGGCATACACCCCTGCCGTTGAGGCTCGCCCCGACTATGACTCGCCACTTAAGGCGGAGTCGCTCGCTGTGGGTCTGATTGAGGGCTGGCGAGGCGAGATTTGTCACGTTGCCATCACCGACAAGGAGGGTAATATTGAGACATACAAGGTCAAGGACCCAAGTCTGCATAATTGGTTAGGTCTTGCCATTGCTGTTCGCAGCGAGGGCATATCCGACTTTCCTATCAACAACAAGAGTTTTAACCTTTCATACTGCGGTCACGACCTGTAAACAAAAACGTTTGATTATGATTTTTCCAAAGATAAAAGTTCTGCACAGCCATGGCTGGCAGTACATCCCCGACCTGAATGCAGTAGAACTCACCGAGGAGTTTCGTGGTCGCCCCGTGCTGACCCCCACAGCCGATATGCGCGACGTGGAGGCGGCAGCGAAGATTTGCCCTACGAAGGCTATCTCGGTACAGCCCTTCTCGCTCGATTTGGGCAAGTGCCTCTTCTGTGGCGAGTGCGCCCTGCGTGCGCCCAAGAATATCCGTTTCACAAACGATTATAAGATAGGCTCTGCTTCGCGCGAGGCACTTATAGTGAAGCCAGGCGATGAACGTGTGGAGTTCTGCCACGAGCAGGTGCGCGAGGAGATTCCAGCACTCTTTGACAAGGCACTCAAGCTGCGCCAGGTATCGGCAGCGGGTGATGCGTCGGTTGAGATGGAGCTAAACGCTTCGGGCAATGTGAATTTCGACTTCGGGCGCTATGGTGTGGAGTTTGTAGCATCGCCACGTCACGCCGACGGTGTGGTCATCACAGGTCCCATATCGAAGAATATGGCAGAGGCATTGGATATATGCTACAAGTCTATTCCAGAGCCAAAGCTCGTCATCGTATGCGGTTCGGAGGCCTGCTCGGGAGGTCTGTTTGCCGAGAGCAAAGCCATCAACAGAGAGTTTTTGGAGCGTTACAAGGTTGATTTATGGTTACCTGGAACACCTACCCACCCGATGACATTTATTGATGGTGTAATGAACCTTTTGCGTAAAAAGAGTCGCTAAATTCACCTTTTGGCAGGGTCGTTTCACCCACACAATTGGGCGATTTACCTTGCGGCAAAGACCAACAAAGAGTTTTTCTCGTTAGTTTTGTGACAAACGAGAGATAACAAATTAAAATTTACTACTATGAAAAAGTCAATTATCATTTCACTCTTCGCGCTACTCTTCAGCGTTGCTTCATTTGCACAGGATGCAGGTCAAAAAATCGCCGAGCGTAAAGCACCAAGCGTAGAGCAGATTGCAAAGCGCCGCGCCGATATGCAGCGTAAAACACTTGGATTAAATGATGGGCAGTACCAGAAGCTATACAAGCTCTACTTAAAACAAGCCAAGCAGCAGAAGGCTAGAATGGAGCAGATGAAAAAGGAGCAGGCGAAGACAAAAGACCAACTCAAGAAGATATTTACCGAGGAGCAGTGGGCAAAGTATGAGAAGATGCAGAAGCGCGCCAAATTCAATCGCGGCAAGCAGATTCGCCGCCCAGGCAATCCTGCACAGCCTTTCCGTCCGACGCCACGACCAGCCCTTCAGAAGGAGGGGATAAAGAAGGGTCCAACTATTGACATACCACAGAATCGCAAGAACAATATGGTAATCGAGAAGAAGTAGTAGGACCAACTTCGCAAAAACAAACGAGGCTCATCCCAGAAGGGTGAGCCTCATTTCTTTAACGCGTAATGCTAACTTACTCTGCTGAGATAGCCTCGCTTGGGCATACGCCTGCGCAAGTACCGCAGTCGATACACTTATCAGGATCAATTACATAGATGTCACCTGCAGAGATAGCCTCAACAGGACACTCGTCGATACAAGTACCGCATGCAACGCACGCGTCTGAAATTTTGTAAGCCATAATTTTGTTTGTTTTATATGTGTTAAAAAATTTTCTTTCAGCAAATATAGCAAATTATTTGATAATATCAAAACCTGTGTAAGGCACAAGCACCTCAGGGATACGGATACCCTCGGCGGTCTGGTTGTTCTCAAGCAGCGCCGCTACGATGCGAGGCAGTGCCAATGAAGAACCATTCAATGTATGTGCCAATTGGGTCTTTTTATTGCTATCACGGTAACGAAGTTTCAAACGATTAGCCTGGAAAGACTCAAAGTTAGACACTGATGATACCTCCAACCAACGTTTCTGCGCCTCTGAATATACCTCAAAATCGTATGTAAGAGCCGATGTGAACGACATATCGCCACCACACAGGCGCAAGATACGATATGGCAGACCGAGCGATGCTACAATCTTCTCAACGTGAGCAACCATACCGTCCAGGGCCTCGTAAGAGTTCTCTGGCAATGCGAGTTGCACAATCTCAACCTTGTCGAACTGGTGCAGACGGTTCAAGCCACGCACATCCTTACCATAAGAGCCCGCCTCACGACGGAAGCAAGGTGTGTAGGCTGTCATCTTCACTGGAAAATCCTTCTCGTCGAGGATAACATCGCGGAAGATGTTGGTCACAGGCACCTCGGCAGTTGGAACGAGGTAGAAATTATCTGCCGTAGCGTGATACATCTGACCCTCCTTGTCTGGCAACTGACCCGTACCGAAGCCCGAAGCCTCATTTACCATTACGGGAGGCTCAACCTCCTGATAACCTGCTGCTGTGTTGCAGTCGAGGAAGTAGTTAATCAAGGCGCGCTGCAAACGTGCACCCTGACCCTTATAGACAGGGAAACCTGCACCTGTGAGCTTCACGCCCAGGTCGAAATCAATGATGTCGTACTTCGATGCCAACTCCCAGTGTGGAAGTGGGTTTTCTGGAAGCTCCGAGTAGTTCTCCACGAGCTTTACCACCACGTTATCCTCGGCTGTGCGACCCTCGGGAACAATCTCTGCTGGGAAGTTAGGCAGCAGCACAATCTGCGCCTGCAACTCCTCCTGCGCCTTCTGGTGCTCGGCTGAAAGCTCCGAAGAGCGAGCCTTCAATGCAGCCACCTGCTGCTTCATCTGCTCCGCCTCGTCACGCTTGCCCTGACCCATCAGCATACCAATCTGCTTCGCCGCCTTGTTCTGCTCGGCAAGGCAACTATCTAACTCCGCCTGGATAGCCTTACGCTTATCATCAAGCTCCTCAATCTTTGCAATAATTGGAGCAGCATCCACACCCTTCTTTGCAAGGCGTGCGATTGCCAACTCTTTATCATCTCTTAATTGCTTTAGTGTAAGCATATCTTGTCTATTTAATCAATAACTTCGGCAAAGTTACTAAAAATCTTTATTCGTTGTCCTTATTTTACGGTATTTTTCGAGATTTAGTCATCTTAATGATAATTTCTTGCCCCGTGCAGAGGCTTTATTCGTCACTATTTACTACTTTTGCATAATAAATCTTATGTGATGCGATATATAGAGTTACTCTCCCCTGCCAAAGACCTCGATGCGGCACGCGCTGCCATCGACCACGGTGCTGACGCCATATATATGGGCGGTACGCGGTTTGGTGCGCGACAGGCGGCGGGGAACTCCATTGACGACATCGCCCGTGCTGCCGAGTACGCACATCAGTATGGCGCACGTCTGCACACAACACTCAACACAGTACTCTACGACGACGAGCTTCTGGATGCCGAGCGAATGGCACGAGAGCTTATCGCGGCGGGAGCTGACGCCCTCATAGTGCAGGATATGGCATTCCGCACGATGAATCTCCCAATCGAACTGCACGCCTCTACGCAGGTGGGCAACACCACGCCTGAGGGCGTGAAGTTTCTCGAAGAGTGCGGCTTTGCGAGGGTCATTCTTGAGCGCTCGCTATCGCTGGAGGAGATACGCAAGATACGTCAGGCGACCACCACCGAGCTGGAGTGTTTCGTTCACGGAGCGATATGCGTGGGTCACAGCGGTCGCTGCTTCCTCTCACGCACCACATCCTCACGTAGCGGTAACCGAGGCGAATGTTCACAACCCTGCCGCCTGCCCTACGACCTCAAAGACGAGGCGGGGCGCACAATTTTGGCGGGCAAGCACCTGCTATCGGTGAGGGATATGGAGCTTGCGGACGAGCTGGAGCTGCTGATGGATGCGGGTATCACATCGTTCAAGATTGAGGGACGACTGAAGGATGTGCGTTACATAAAAAATGTAGTGAGCTACTATCGTCAACGCATAGACAATATTCTCGCCCGCAGAACAGACATCATTCGCCCATCGGTTGGCACAAGCCGAATTGAGTTCACACCCGACACTGCGAAAAGCTTTACGCGAGGTGCATCGACCTATATGCTACACGGCAAGCGCGCAGGCGTGGCGTCGTTTGACACACCCAAAGCCATTGGCGAGTACATCGGCGAAGTAAAAAGCATATTGCGACAAGGGTTTACACTCGATAAACAACATAATCTCTCGGCTGGCGATGGTATCTGCATCATAACGCGCGAGGGGCTGAAAGGCACAAACATAAACGCCGTAAATGGCTCGGCGATAGAGCCTAACAGAATGGATGGCATCGTGGTGGGTGCGAAGATTTACCGCAATTACGACCACCGCTTCAATCTCTCACTTGACAATAGTCGTTCACGCCGCACAGTGGAGGCAGAAGCCAAACTTGAACTCTTGGAGCAGGGGTGCACACTCACCATAACCGACGAGCAGGGTATAACCACTACTGTTAGCCGCGATATGGCTTTTGCGCCAGCCAACAATGCCGAAAAAATGGCGGTGACAGCACGCCGACAGATAGAGAAGAGCGGCGACACTATTTTTTCTATAACCAATGTCAAGGTCTCGGGCGCAGAGTATTTTGCCCCTGCATCGCTCCTGAGCGAGATGCGTCGTGAGGCGCTGGAAAAGTTACTCGCAGCACGCAAGGCGGCACCTCGCCACCATAAGATTTTAGCTGATTCGGGCGAGGCGCGTTACCCCTATTCGGTGGTCACAAAGTATGAAAATGTGACAAACCAACGGGCACGCGACTTCTACCTCCAGCACGGCGCGACGGAGATTGAGCCCGCACTCGAATGTCAGCCAACGCAGGGCGAACGAGTGATGATTTCGAGCTACTGCATCCGTCGCGAGATTGGCGAGTGCCTGAAGCAAAACCCCAAACTGCGTGGCGACCTATATATTGAACACGGCTCGGCGCGTTACCGCCTGGAGTTCGACTGCCGTCGCTGCCTGATGATGCTGACCGATTGCAGCGGCACACAACCACAGAAGAAAAGATAACACAATATGACACAACTGCTTACACCCACATTCCCCGACTACGAGTTAATTGACTCGGGCGACTTCGAGAAGCTGGAGCGCTTCGGGCAGTACATCACCCGCCGACCAGAGCCACAAGCCATCTGGCATAAGTCACTACCCGAAAACAAGTGGCGAGAGCTGGCGCACGCATCGTTTATGCGCAGCTCCGCGTCAAAGAGTGACGAGCGAGGCGAGTGGCAGCGTAAACCATCAATGCCCGACCGCTGGGTGATAGAGTATAACTATAAGAATATGCACCTTAAGATGCGCTTGGGACTCACCTCATTCAAGCACGTCGGCATCTTCCCCGAGCAGGCGGCAAACTGGAACTACATATACGACCACATCGAGGCGCTCAGGGGTGATGGCTCAACACCTAAAGTGCTCAACCTGTTTGCCTATACGGGAGGTGCTACACTCGCTGCGCGTGCCGCAGGTGCTGATGTGACACACGTCGATTCGGTCAAGCAGGTGGTGACATGGTCACGCGAGAATATGGAGCATAGCGGGCTGGATGGCATACGCTGGATTGTGGAGGATGCGCTGAAGTTTGTCAATCGTGAGGTGCGACGCGGCAACCGCTACGATGGCATAATCCTTGACCCACCCGCCTACGGTCGTGGCGCCAATGGCGAAAAGTGGGTGCTGGAAGAGAATATCGGCGAGATGTTGGAGTGCTGCGCAAAGTTACTCGACCCCGAGCACGGTTTTCTGGTGCTGAATCTCTACTCTATGGGCTTGTCTGCCCTGCTCTCACGTACTGCACTGCGCCAGGCATTCGGGAAAACGGGCGAGGAGCAGTCAGGCGAGTTATATTTCAGCGACCGTCACGGCAAGGAGCTTCCCCTCGGTACATTTTGCAGATTTAGTCGAAAATGAGAAAATTTGTAGAGTTATTCCTGTCATTTCTGAAGATTGGGCTCTTCACTTTCGGAGGCGGTTACGCTATGATACCTGTCATCGAGCGTGAGGTGGTCACTCGCCACCACTGGGTAGAGGAACGTGATTTCTTCGACCTGCTCACGTTGGCACAGTCGGCTCCAGGACCTATATCGCTCAACGCTTCGGTCTTTGTGGGATATAAGATGTATGGGTATTGGGGTGCGTTGGCGGCCCTGTTGGGTGTAGCTCTCCCATCGTTCCTGATAATTCTGATTGTCGCAATATTCTTCTCGCAGATACGTGAAAACCCCATTGTCGATGCCGCCTTCAAGGGTATGCGTCCAGTGGTTGTGGCGCTGATGTTTGCCCCTGTGGTGGGTCTTGCCAAGGGTATGAAGTGGTGGGCTATGGCTGTTGCGGCAGCGGTGGCAACGGCGGTATGGTACTTCGGCTTCTCGCCTATCTATCTGCTTATCGTGGCAGCTGTGGCGGGTCTTCTGTGGGCTGCCCGAAAAGGAAAGGAGGTCAAGCGATGATTTACCTGCAACTATTTATCAGCTACCTGAAGATAGGCTTCTTCGGCTTCGGCGGCGGATATGCTATGCTCTCGCTAATCCACAACGAAGTGGTGTTGCAGAATGCGTGGCTTACAAACGAGGAGTTCACAAATATTGTAGCCATATCGCAGATGACTCCAGGTCCTATCGCCATAAACTCGGCAACCTATGTAGGCTACACCGTAGCAGGCTTTTGGGGTTCGGTTGTGGCGACAATGTCGGTATGCCTGCCTGCACTGACGCTGATGATACTGATAACAAAGTTTTTCCTGCGACTGAAGGATAATCTATATATGAAGAGTACGATAGCCTTTATGCGACCAGTGGTGATGGGTATGATTCTGTCGGGTGCAATGTTGTTGCTCTTCCCCTCGACACAAGAGGGCGCAAGCTTTATTGATGGCTGGAGCTGGGCATTGTTTGGCGTGGCACTCATCGCCTCGCTAAAGAAGGTAAATCCCATTATGCTGATTGTGCTATCTGCCCTGGCGGGTATTGCTATTTACTACCTGCCAACTTTGAGCCCCTTGACAAACTGATTTATCTCTAAGTACTCGTCGATATTCTTCTCCGTTATACGCTTGCCATTAAAGCGTATATTCTCAAGCGTGATATTTTCTATCGTATGCTCCGAATCCCACCCCTTGATAACGCTCCTGGGTGCCTGTGTACCACGATAGTTGATGTTGCGCACTGTGATGTTGCGCGCGGCACGTCCTCGGCTGTTATACTTGCCGTAGTCAAACGACATAACTACGCCACCACGAATATCCTCTACCTCGATATTCTCAAAGAGGATATTCTCAAACTCACCCTCGTCAGAAATCATCACCGCCATAGCTCCTCGCCAAGGATCGGTAGCCTCACGACTCTCAAGGATGATTGAGTTTTGGAACTTCACATCATATATCCTGTGATTAACAGCCTCAGGTCCCACCAGAAAGTTGTGCGCGCAGTCAGCCCACAACACGCAGTCACGCATTACCACATCGTATGTAGTGCCTATGCCACTCCACCAGTTAAATGCCTTGAGTGATAGGTTGTCATCATAGTTGCGGAAAAAGCAATTCTCAATTACGACGTGCCGCGTGTTGCAGATATCCACGCCATCGGAGTTTATCATCCAGCCAATCTGCTTCACGTTGTCAATATGCACCCCCTCGCACTCCAGAAAACGTAGCGTCCACGAAGGCGAATCACGAAACAACACCCCCTCAAACTCCACATTCTTGCAATACTCCATATTAACCAACACATTGCGCGTGCGCTCGCCGTGATCTGCTCTGGAGCCGCAGAAGATGCCTCGTCCTGCTACCTTAATATCACTCTGCCCCTCGGCACGCAACTGACCATATACCACTGCACCAGCGTCAAGATAGAGTGTCTGTCCCGACTTAAGCCACAACTCGCCTACCTCGTGCTCTCCCCTGCCGAAATAGATGATATCTCCGCCCACAGGTCGCTCAGAGGGCAAATCAGGGATGATGAATATATTACTTGAACGGTCGCCATCGAACTCAACAGATACCTTCTGCGACGGCGAGCGAAGCGTGAACTCCACCGTATTGGGGTCAATGCGGCGAGGCTTTATGCGATAACTTGTTGGGCGTATCTCGGCACTCTCGAACGGCTCTCCCTTGCGTGTAACGCGCACCTTGATAGGCTTCTGGAACTCATCTGTGAACATCACAAAACCCATCACAAAACGCTCCACGCCCACAAAATCACGATGATTGGCGTGATGGCGGTCGTAATTTGAGGTGAGGGCACCATAAACATTTTGACTCTGCCACTGCCCATCCTGCAGCAACGAGACCTCATAATCCTTATTTTGTAAACGCTCCGACATAGGGGCGGCAGGGTTATCCTGCGACACCCAACGAGACTGCGCAGATGTGCCAATGACACAACACAACAGCAATATAAGCAGTGAAACACGTTTCATTATTACTCCTCATATAAAAGATATTTCCTTCGCAGGAGCTTGAACTGCTCAACATCCTCCTTCCAGCGGGCTCGGATCTCCTCGGCAGTGTTGCCCGCCATTATCATCTCTTTGATGTAATCAACACCCGTCAGCAGAAGGAACATACGCGTAAAGAACTTTTCTCCCATATCGAGATTGCGGTAGGCATCAATCACATACTCAAGGTTAAAGCCATCGGCAATAATCTTCTCATCATCCACGTCTCGCAAATCTACTCCCCAGCACTTCTGCCCCAACAGAGGTGGATTTTTTGCTCCCGAGCGTGACTGCGGCGTAAAAGAGAACTCTGCTCCACGATATTGCGGATGCCCATAGCACTCAAACGGAAAATCCGTACCACGACCCAACGAGCAGACCGTACCCTCAAACAGACAAGTCGATGGGTAGAGATATATCGCGTGTTGCGTAGGCAGGTTTGGCGATGGCGCTATGGGAAGAGTATATCGACTCTGATGGGTGTAATTCTCGCACTTTACCACCTGCAACGAGCAATCCTTACACCACTCCTCACCCTTTGCCATCAGAGCTATCTCGCCCATAGTGAGTCCGTGCACCACGGGGATAGGCAACGCACCAACACCCGACTTGTATTTCATATCAAGCACAGGTCCATCGACATACATTCCGTTGGGGTTGGGACGGTCCAACACGATGACATCGCACCCATAATCGGCACACGCCTCCATCATACGCACCATACTGATGTAATAGGTGTAGAAACGCAGACCCACATCCTGCATATCGACAATCAGACAATCGAACGCCTGCATCTTATCCTCCGAAGGGCGTTTTGTATTTCCATCATAGAGCGACCATATAGGTATCCCCGTCTTTTCATCCACCGAGTTTTTAACGTGCTCGCCCGCATCTGCTGCTCCACGAAAGCCGTGCTCGGGCGAGAAGATACCAACAAGATTAACACCCTCTGTAACAAGCATATCCACCAAATGCTGCTCCCCCACCATAGCGGTATGGTTAGCCAACACAGCCACACGTCGTCCCTCAAGCTGCGGCACATACGCCTCAACACACTCAGCACCTACCTTGAGTGGTTTTGGCGGCTCCTGCGCCTGACACGACAGGCAGAACAGAGATAGTATAAGCAAGAAAAGGTGTTTCATAGAGGGAATTGAAAATTCAAAATAAAATTATATCTAAACAAAAAATCCCTACACTACTGAAGGTGGAGAGTGTAGGGGATTTTGAAGATTGACGATGTTCGAGAATGCGGAGTTTACTTGGCGTAAATGAGCAATTCGAGAACGAGCAAGATGCCAAAATCACCACACTATACGCTTTCGGAAGCTCCGCCTGTTTGCATCAGATACTCTTTGATGAAACCGTCAAGGTCGCCATCCATAACGGCTTCGACAGCAGAGGTCTGGAAACCTGTGCGGTGGTCCTTCACGCGGCGGTCATCGAATACATAGGAGCGTATCTGCGAGCCCCACTCGATGCGTTTCTTGGTTGCCTCCAGAGCCTGCTGGGTAGCCATTCGCTTCTCCATCTCACGCTGATAGAGCTTTGAGCGCAGGATGCGCATAGCATTGGCGCGGTTGTCGAGCTGGGAGCGGGTCTCCATATTCTCAATGAGGTACTCTATCGCCTCGCCTGTCTCGGGGTCTTTGCTGTGGTATCGCAGACGGACAGCCGTCTCCACCTTATTGACATTCTGACCTCCTGCACCACTCGCACGGAAGGTATCCCACTCGCAGTCCGCAGGGTTAATCTTTATCTCGATAGTATCATCCACCGCTGGCGACACAAAGACCGAAGCAAAGGTCGTCTGACGCTTGTTGTTGGCGTTGAATGGCGAGAGGCGCACCATACGATGCACTCCGTTCTCGCTCTTGAGGTAGCCGTAGGCGTAGTCGCCCTCAATCTCCAGAGTGCAGGACTTCACGCCCACCTCGTCACCCGCCTGATAGTCAAGCATACGGTATTTGTAGCCGTGAGCATCGCACCAACGGGTGTACATACGAAGCAGCATAGATGCCCAGTCCAAAGCCTCGGTACCGCCAGCACCTGCGTTGATGTCCATAATCGCGCCCATCTTATCCTCCTCGGAGCGAAGCATATTACGAAGCTCCAGAGCCTCAATAAGCTCGATGGTGTGGGCATACTGAGCCTCCATCTCCTCCTCCGAGGCAAGCTCCGCCGCCACAAACTCGGGCATCAGCTGAAGCTCCTCGACAGCCTTCACCACAGCGTCATAGTCCACCACCCAACTCTTGATAGATGCCACCTTACGGAGCTGTTTCTGCGCCGCATCGGCATCCTCCCAAAAGGCGGGGTCGTGAGTCTTCTCCTCCTCGTTCTGGAGGTCTATTCTACGCTGAGCGATGTCAAAGACACCTCCCCAACGAATCCTGTCGTCTTATAGCTTCTTTAATCTGGTCGTCTGTAATCATATCTGTTTCTGTAATATTACCGTTACCTCACTCTTCACCGTAGTCACGACCTATGGCATTCGCCATTATGCAAGTCTGACCCTCCCCCTAATCCCCCTCCTCGGAGGGGGACTTTGGTCGCTAACGCTCCGATGTGGAGCTATTAACCAAGTCCGATAGTTTTTAATTCTGCTATTTTACCGTTACGGCTTTTGCTACTGCTACAACAGCCTTGCACCCCAAAAACTTCTTATGGTTGAGCTATTTTGAGGCTGGTCGCAGATTGAGGGTGCGGAGCATACTTAACGTATGTGAGCAACCCGAAATCAAGCCAGACGCCAAAAGAGCCAATCAGAAGGAGTTTTACTCGATTTCCCAATCAACGCCATCCTTACGATCTTTGACCCTTATTCCGATAGCAGTCAATTCGTTACGAATCTTGTCGGATGTAGCCCAGTCCTTGTTTGCCTTGGCATCCTGACGTACGGCGAGAATCATATCAACAACCTTCGCAAGCATATCGCCACCACCTGCGGCACTCTCCTGCTTCTCGTTCTTTAGACCGAGGATGTCGAATACATAGAGATCGAAAACTCGCTTCATCTCTGCAAGGTCAGCCTCCGAGATGGTAGCCTTACCCTCGGCAATCTGATTGATGATGCGCACATAGTCGAACAGAGCCGAGATAACCATTGGTGAGTTCAAATCGTCATCCATAGCCTCCTGGCAACGCTTCTCAAGGTCAGCAACCACAATACCCTCCGATGTAGCGGCAGATGGCTTGAGCTTGCCTAAAGTCTCCACACCCTTCATCAGGCGGTCAAAGCCCTTCTCGGCAGCCTGCAATGCAGCATTTGAGAAATCAAGCGTAGAACGATAGTGTGCCTGAAGGATGAAGAAACGGATGGTCATTGGCGAATAAGCCTGCTCTAACTTTGGATGAGAGCCGTTGAAGAGCTGCTCCATAGTGATGAAGTTACCGTAAGACTTACCCATCTTCTGACCGTCGATAGTAATCATATTGTTGTGTACCCAGTAACGAGCCGAGTCCTTACCCAGAGCCGCTGTTGCCTGCGCAATCTCACACTCGTGGTGAGGGAACATCAAGTCCATACCGCCACCGTGGATGTCGAACTGCTCACCTAAATACTTGCACGACATAGCCGAACACTCCATATGCCAGCCTGGGAAGCCATCGCTCCAAGGCGACTTCCAACGCATAATATGCTCTGGCGATGCCTTCTTCCACAGCGCGAAGTCGTAAGAGTTGCGCTTATCGCTCTGACCTTCCAAATCGCGCGTGTTGGCAACGATATCTTCAAGATTACGTCCCGACAATTTGCCGTAGTGGTAGTCCTTGTTATACTTCTCGACATCGAAATATACCGAGCCGTTAGACTCGTAGGCATAGCCCGCCTCGAAGATGCGCTCAACGAACTCAATCTGCTCCATAATGTGACCCGATGCGTGAGGCTCAATGGATGGGGTCTGCACACCCAGCTGCTCCATAGCCTTGTGGTAACGCTCGGTGTAGTAGTGCGCCACCTCCATAGGCTCTAACTGCTCCAGACGAGCCTTCTTTGCAATCTTATCCTCGCCCTCGTCGGCATCGTGCTCCAAGTGACCCACGTCGGTGATGTTACGCACATAGCGCACCTTGTAACCCGCAGCCTTCAGGTAGCGGAACATAAGGTCGAAGGTGATTGATGGACGGGCGTGACCCAGATGTGGGTCGCCATAAACGGTAGGGCCGCAGACATACATACCTACTCTACCTTCGTTGAGTGGCTCAAACAGCTCCTTGCGGCGAGTGAGCGTATTGTATAAAGTGAGTTTTGATTCCATATAATTGCAATTATTTTTTACAAAGGTATAGATTTTTAATTAAAAATGCAACATCACCACAAACCATTGCGGCTCCACAATAATGTAACGCCGCAATGTCAATTATTTAGCATATATTTTACTCCTTTTCGGGCATCACACCGCCCCGACTCTCATCGCAAGATTAAAATGCGGGAGGTGTATATGGCATCAGACACTTAATGGAATAGTTGCTTGCCTATGGTCGCTACACAGGAGGCAACACGGTCTATAACGGCATCCCCGAGGGCAATGGAGCGCGAGTGATTGAGCTTACCGAAGGCGAGCGTGGCTTCAAGACCTGGATTCGCATAAAGGAGGGCAAGACTCTAAACCACATAAACCACGCAGCGAAATAAGGAAGGGGAATTCAAAATTCAAAATTCAAAATTCAAAATTCAAAATTCAACCGACGCTGCGGAGCATCGGTTGCTCTTTCATCTTTGCTCTTTTCTCTTCCAGGGCACATTTATTGCCGCCACACAACATCGGCGCGTATTATTGCGTTATTTACCCAAATAATTTTGAATTTTGAATTACAGATTTTGAATTTATTGTATCTTTGCAAGATAATAACATTTTATTAGGAATATTATGGATTTCAAACGCTGGGATAGAGTCATTGGCTGGGTGGTATTTGCCATAGCAGCTACGACATACCTTATGACGATGGAGCCCTCGTCGAGTCTGTGGGACTGCGCCGAGTTCATCGCAACATCTTACAAGTTAGAGGTGGGACACCCACCAGGAGCACCCCTCTTTATGCTGATGGCACGCATCGCTACTATGTTCGCGCCAAACTCCTACTATGTGCCACATATGGTAAATGGTATGAACTGCTTGGCAAGTGCCTTCTGTATCTTGTTCCTCTTCTGGTCAATCACCCACCTTGCTCGCCGCATCTTCACAGCTGGAGGTCGCCGCATGAGCGAGGGCGATAAGATTGCCACGCTGGGCGCAGGCGCTGTGGGAGCATTGGCATACACCTTCACCGACACCTTCTGGTTCTCGGCTGTCGAGGGCGAGGTATATGCACTTTCGTCAATGTTTACTGCACTGGTCGTATGGCTTATGCTCAAGTGGGAGGAGCAGGCTGACGAGCCTCACTCGTCACGTTGGATAGTGCTCATCGCCTATCTGATGGGACTCTCGATTGGTGTTCATATCCTTAACCTGCTGACAATACCTGCGTTGGTATTCATATACTACTTCCGCCGTTATAAGAACATCACCTTTAAGGGAATGGTTCTGGCAACGCTTGTGGCGCTGCTTATTCTGGGCTTTATCAACGGCATTATCATCCCATACACCGTCTATATCGGTGCGATGATTGATTTGTTTGCGGTCAATACGCTGGGCTTGCCTGTCAATACGGGTATCGTGGTCTTTGCGCTCGCATTGATGGCGGCACTCGGCTACGGAATAGTTCGCACCCACCGTGCGGGCAAGAGGCTGTGGAACCTGGCACTCGTCTGCACAACGATGATTCTTCTCGGTTTCTCGTCATACGCTACGGTGACCATCCGCGCGCTGGCTAACCCACCGATGAACAGCAACAACCCCAACAACCCGCACGCCCTGCTCTCGGTACTGAACCGTGACCAATATGGCAACCGACCTCTGCTTTATGGACAGTACTACTCGTCGCCTGTGGATGATTATGTCGAGAAGACATCCTACCACTACAACGCCGAGACGAAGCAGTATGACCAGATAACAACTCTCACGGGATACACCTATCCTTCGGAGTTCAAGCATTTCTTCCCTCGTCTGTGGAACGCCTCAAAGGGTGAGGCGGCATATAAGCCCTGGGCGGCATACCGCACCAAGATAGATGTACTGCGCGACGAGAATGGCGAGATTATGCGTGACGAAAGCGGCAACGCCATACGCGGCGAGGTGCTGGACTTTGGTCGCAAGGTGTATGACTCCGTAACGGGCGAGAGCTTTGTTGAGCCTACGTTTGGTGAGAACCTCTACTACTTCTTCTCCTACCAGCTCAACTATATGTATTGGCGCTATTTCTTGTGGAATTTCGTGGGTCGTCAGGACGACATCCAGGCGAGTGGCGAGACCATCCTGCACGGTAATTGGCTCTCGGGCATCGACCGTCTGGACGAGGCATACCTGGGTCCACAGGAGGAGCTTCCGAGCGAGATGGCAAACAACCCTGCGCGCAACACCTACTTCTTCCTGCCGTTCCTGCTGGGTCTTTTGGGCTTGATATATCAGCTCAACAGCGACCAGAAGAACTTCTCGGTGGTGATGTGGCTGTTCATAATGATGGGTATCGCGCTGGTGGTATATTTCAACACCTGCCCTTCGGAGCCACGCGAGCGCGACTATGTATATGCAGGTTCGTTCTACGCCTTCTCCATCTGGATTGGATTGGGTGTGCTGGCATTGCGTGATGCTATAGGTTTCATCACACGCCGCAATGCAAAGACAACAGCTACGGTGGCTACGGTGCTGGCGTTGGGCGTTCCCGCCATTCTGGCAGCAGAGAACTGGGATGACCACGACCGCAGCGGTCGCACAATGGGTCGAGATATTGGCTGGAACTATCTGCAATCAACGCCCAAGAATGCTATCGTGATAAACTATGGCGATAACGACACCTTCCCACTGTGGTATAATCAGGAGGTGGATGAAGTGCGTACCGATGTGCGTATTATGAACTCAAGCTATCTGGGTGGCGAGTGGTATATCGATGAGATGAAGACCCGCGCCAACGAGGCGGCAGGAGTCCCCTTCTCATTACCCGCAAGCAAATACTCCTTCGTAAATGACTTTGTGCCTGTTGCCAACCGCGTGAAGCGAGTTATCGACGGTAAGGAGCTGATGGCATTTATCGCCAGCGAGGAGGAGAATACCAAGATACAACTCACCGACGGCACGCTGGTGGACTATGTTCCTGGTCATCGAATCGCAATCCCTGTGAACAAAGATAACGCCATCGCGGCAGGCATTGTGAAGGAGGAGGACCGCGACCTGATGGTTGATACCGTATATATAAATATAGCAGAGAACAAGCGCGCGCTGGAGAAGAGCGAGATGATGCTTCTCGACCTGCTTGCCAACTTCGACTGGAAGCGCCCAATATGCTTCACGCAGGTATATATCTTGCAGGACTTTGGGCTGCTCGACTACCTTCAGTTTGATGGCTACGCCTACCGACTGGTGCCTATCCTTACTCCTTACAAGTCATCGTGGGAGATTGGTCGCATCGACACCGAGTGGGCATACCCACGCTTGATGGAGACCTTCCGTTACGGCAACCTTGCCGAGGAGGGCGTTCTTGCAGATCACTTTGTACAGTATAACCTCTCGGCATCGAAGGCACGCGAGGCGTTTGCTCGCGTAGCAAAGCAGCTTATCCGCGAGGGCAAGAACGAGGAGGCACTAAAGGCTCTTGACCGAGGTCTGGAGGTGCTGCCATCGCCAAAGATTCGTTACACCGACGCCAACACCTACCCATTCATCGAGGCGTACTACTCGCTCGGCGAGATGGAGAAGGGCGATAAGCTCCTGACCGACTATGCCAACGTGCTGATTGAGTATATGGAGTATTATCTGCTCTTTGACGGCGTACAGGCACAGATGGTTGCATCGGAGATACGCGACAGGATGGATAGCCTTTCGGAGCTGTATTACTTGGCGGCCTTTGCCAAGCGTGACGACCTGATTAAGTGGTTCAACGAGTACTACCGTTCTTTCGGCTACACCGACGACGAACTCATCAAACCAGGCGAGGGCATTAACGAGCTATTAGAATCGCCCGAAGTGGAGGGGTAACAACAAATTATTATAATAATAAAAGGTGCAGACCAAAATCTGCACCTTTTATCTTTGGCATATGTGAGCAATCCGAAATCGAGCCAGATGCCAAAAGAGCCTTGCTAAACAATTTTTACTTAACCATACCTGTATAATTATGTGGCGTAATAACACGCAACTCAGCCTTCACTGACTCTGACACATCCAAGCCCTCGACAAACTCCTTGATGGTCTGCTCGGTGATGTGTCCGCCTGTGCGGGTGAGAGCCTTCAAAGCCTCGTATGGGTTAGGATAAGCCTCGCGGCGCAGGATGGTCTGCATAGCCTCGGCAACAACTGCCCAGTTATCCTCAAGGTCAGCCTCCAGAGCCTTCTCGTTCAGGATAACCTTACCCAAGCCCTTCTGCAATGAGCTGAAAGCGATGAGAGAGTGTGCCACAGGAACACCCACATTACGCAATACTGTCGAGTCGGTCAAATCGCGCTGCATACGCGAGATAGGCAACTTTGCTGCCAGGTGCTCGAACAAAGCGTTTGCCACGCCGAAGT
This sequence comes from Rikenellaceae bacterium, assembly GCA_015059905.1. Taxonomy (GTDB): domain Bacteria; phylum Bacteroidota; class Bacteroidia; order Bacteroidales; family Rikenellaceae; genus Alistipes. The sequence goes on along the minus strand of SUZN01000001.1, from coordinate 116,627 downwards.
TACCCTCGGCATTCTCGAAATCGATAGGATTAACCTTGTGAGGCATAGCTGACGAGCCCACCTCGCCCTTCTTGACCTGCTGGCGGAAATACTCCATTGAGATATATGTCCACATATCGCGTGCAAGGTCGGTCAAGATGGTGTTGATACGCTTCATAGCGTCAAATGTAGCTGCGAGGTTGTCGTAGTGCTCAATCTGTGTGGTATATTGCGCACGCACCAAGCCCAACGACTCAACAAACTTATTGCCGAACTCAACCCAATCAATATTGGGATAAGCAACGTGGTGAGCGTTGAAACCGCCCGTAGCACCGCCGAACTTCGCCATAGGCTCAACAGCATTCAGCAAATCAATCTGACGCTCAAGACGCTCAACAAAGACCTTGAACTCCTTACCCAGACGTGTAGGCGACGCAGGCTGACCGTGAGTGTGCGCCAACATAGGCACCTCCTCCCACTGCTCCGCCAAAGCGTAAATCTTATCCACAAGCTCGTGTAGCGCAGGCAAATAGACATCGGTCAAAGCCTCCTCCAACAGGAGTGGAGTAGCCGTATTGTTGATATCCTGCGAAGTCAAGCCGAAGTGAACAAACTCGCGGTAGGCGTTAAGCCCCAGCTGCTCGAGCTTCTCCTTCAAGAGGTACTCCACAGCCTTCACGTCGTGGTTTGTCACGCTCTCAATCTCCTTAACGTGCTGTGCGTCCTCCATCGTAAACTCGGTGTAGAGTTTGCGCAACTCGTCATAAGCCGACTTGGGCACACCCTGAAGCTGAGGCAATGGAAGCTCACACAAAGCGATGAAATACTCGACCTCAACACGCACACGGTAGCGAATTAAAGCATATTCAGAAAAATAATCCGACAAAACAGACGTTACCTTATTATAACGACCATCGACAGGTGAAATAGATAAAAGTTGATGTGACATAGTTAAAAAAGTTTATTTGGGTGCTAAATTAACACTTTTTATCCACACTCGGAAGATATAAGTCATCGAATGTTGATTTTTTTTGTAAATTTGCAGGCGTAACGCCTGTTTTGCATTGACTTTGACGGAAACAGAAATAATGTAACGGGTGTTTTGCATTGAGTTTGACGCAAACAGAAACGAAAACAAAGTAAAGAGAACAAATAATAAATTTATCTTCGGTGGCGTGGGGGGGGCGTAAAACGCGCTACGCTACCGAAGATACAGGCTACGCCTGAATATAACTATAACAAATGAGATTGCCACGTCGGGTAGCGCCCTCCTCGCAATGACGAATTTATTGGCAATGGCAAAATTTAGATTGATTATGAACTTTATATTTGCTATAATCGACTCCATAGTGGAGTGGATAAAGAGAAACCCATTAACCTGCATCTTGCTGGTGATGATTGCTGTGTTTGCTCCATCGCTCTTTGGAGCGATATTCATTGGCATTGCAATAGTGGCTCTGCTATTGCTCGCGTTACCCATCTACGGACTCTTCAAGCTGCGCCGAATGAGTAAAAATATGGAGCAGGAGGCTCGCCAACAGGGTTTTGGAGGTTTCAACACTCACCAAAACACTTCATCTCGCCCAAAGAACGAGGGCGAAGTAAAGGTCTATGCCACAGCGGAAGCAAACGAGAAGCGCGTGAATGATGAGGTGGGTGAGTATGTTGATTTTGAAGAGGTTAAAGATAAAAAACAATAAACAGGCCTATGCTAAAAATATTTGAATCAATAGGCAGATATACTCTCCTGATGCAGAAGGTATTTTCGCGACCCGAAAAGTTCTCGATTTACCGCAGCCGCATCATGAGCGAGATGGAGGCACTCGGACTGAACTCCATCGGCTTGACCGCCATCATCTCGGTATTCATAGGTAGTGCCGTGACGTTGCAGATGGCAATCACGCTGGAATCGCCATTCATTCCGCAATTTATGATTGGTTATGCAACACGAGAGGTGATGATTCTTGAGTTTTCATCTACCGTCGTGGCGCTCATCCTGGCGGGTAAGGTTGGCTCGAATATTGCCTCCGAGATTGGCACAATGCGTATCACCGAACAGATTGATGCGCTGGAGATTATGGGCGTGAATTCCGCCTCATATCTCATCCTGCCCAAGATTGTCGCAACGGTATTCTTCTTCCCATTTCTGGCTATCTTCTCAATGCTTATCGGTATTGCGGGAGGATACGGCATTGCCGAACTCACTGGCATTATGAATCCTTCGGAGTATGTCGAGGGTCTGCGCTACTGCTTTTACACAAGCGAGATAACATATGCCTTGACGAAGATGGTGTTTTTCGCCTTCTTCATTACCAGCATATCAGCCTACTGCGGCTACTACGCCAAGGGCAACTCGCTGGAGGTGGGCAAGGCATCGACACAGGCGGTGGTGATAAGTTCCATCGTGATTATGATATGTAACCTTGTATTAACTCAACTCATTCGCACATAAATGATTAAGGCACAAAATATAGTAAAGTCATTCGAGGGTCGCACCGTACTGAAAAACATCTCTACCGAGTTCGGCACAGGCAAGACAAACCTCATCATCGGTCGCAGTGGCTCGGGAAAGACCGTACTACTGAAGTCGCTGGTGGGTCTGCACGATGTGGATGAGGGTGCTATCTACTATGACGATGTATGTTTCTCAACTCTCGACTTCCGCGCCCGCAAGGCTATCCGCAAGGATGTGGGAATGATTTTTCAGGGTGGAGCATTGCTCGACGCCTCTACGGTAGAGGAGAATGTGAAGTTGCCACTTGACCTCTTCACCGACCAGTCAGAGGATGAAAAGCTGGAGAGAGTACACCTCTGTCTAAAGCGTGTAAACCTTGAGAATGCCTATAAGTTATACCCCTCGGAGTTGAGTGGTGGTATGGTCAAGCGCGCCGCCATTGCACGCGCCATAGTACTCAATCCACGTTATCTGTTCTGCGACGAGCCCAACTCTGGACTCGATCCACAGACCTCTATTGTGATTGACAACCTCATCAGCGACATCACCAAGGAGTACAACATCACAACCATCATCAACACCCACGACATGAACTCAGTAATGGAGATTGGCGAGAAGATTGTATTCATCTACGAGGGCGAGAAATGGTGGGAAGGCTCGAAGGATGATATCCTCCACTCCGACAACAAGGAGCTGGGCGACTTCGTATTCGCCTCTGCAATGGCAAAACGCGCACGCAGCGCAAGCAAATAGAACACAATAGGCTGTCCAACCAAAGTTGCGACAGCCTATTTTATCTTAAATCACACTACCCTACTACAACCTTCCGAACTGCTTTAAGAACTCTATCGAAGCACGATTGAAGAAACTTTTGTTATCGACATTGCATACGTGACCCGCATCGGGCACAATCACCATCGAGACCTTTTCGCCGCCCTCACTGGCCGCTACACGAGCCTGCGGCAGGAAGAGATAATCGTTCTCGCCCATAACATAGAGCGTGGGGATAAGTATCTGACGGCTAAACAAATCAGCCATCTTCTTGCTGATGTTGTCGCCCAGCTTCATCCACTCCAGAAAATGGTCGAAGTTCAGCTTCTGCGCACTCTTCAGGAACAGAGCCTTTGACTTGCGATACTTTCTTTGCGGGATGATGCACATTGCAATCATCTTCTTGAGCAGACGGTATGGAATGATGTTCTTAAATTTATCCACCAGACGAATCAGCAGACGGGTCTTTGCACTGAGCTTGGTGACAGCTCCCGCCAGCACCATACTCTCCACTCTCTGGGGATAACGCTCGGCAATGACACGAACAACGATGCTTCCCAGCGACAGACCCATAAAATGAGATGTGGTAATACCAACGTGATCAACCACATCCATCACCTGATCGGCTATACGCTCAAAATTAAGTCCACGGCAAAAGACATCGCTCACCGAGCCACCGTGACCCGCCAGATCAACCAGCAACAGATTGAAATGACGCGCAAAATCGGGCACCTGACGAAACCACACCTCGATGCTTCCGCCTGCACCGTGCACCATCACCACCCAACCGTTTGAGGGATCGTTTGCTATAACCTTATAATTGAGCATATCTGAAAATTTGGATGCAAAAATAGCAAAATAATTTTATATAGTCGCCACCACCCCACTTTTAGGCAAATTCTCTACCGCTATGTTACACTATCGGAATGTAGCAGAGGCGAATATGTGGTCGCCGTGCGTTAGCAAATTGTTAAGTTTTACACAAAGAGGCTCTTTTTGGGGCAGAAAATTTGCTTAATACCATTTTAATATATATTTTTGCGCTGTTAAAAAAGTAACAGAAGTTTTAATTTAATATAATCAAAATCAAATTATGGCACAGATTAAGATTGGTATCAACGGTTTCGGACGTATCGGCCGTATGGTATTCCGTGCAGCTTGCACTCAGACAGAGAAGTATGACGTAGTAGGTATTAACGACCTTTGCCCAGTAGAGTACTTGGCTTACATGCTTAAGTATGATACAATGCACGGTCAGTTCGACGGTACTATTGACTACGATTCAGAGAAGAGCCTTCTTATCATCAACGGTAAGGCTATCCGCGTAACAGCTGAGCGCAACCCAGAGGATTTGAAGTGGAACGAGGTTGAGGCTGAGTACGTAGTAGAGTCAACAGGTTTGTTCCTCACAGCAGAGAAGGCTGAGGCTCACATCAAGGCTGGTGCAAAGTACGTAGTTATGTCAGCTCCTGCAAAGGATAAGACTCCTATGTTCGTTTGCGGTGTAAACACTAACACTTACGCTGGTCAGCAGATCGTTTCTAACGCATCTTGTACTACAAACTGCTTGGCTCCTATCGCTAAGGTTTTGAACGACAACTGGGGTATCGCTGATGGTTTGATGACAACAGTTCACTCTACAACTGCAACACAGAAGACTGTTGACGGTCCATCTTTGAAGGACTGGCGCGGTGGTCGTGCAGCTGCTGGTAACATCATCCCATCTTCTACAGGTGCTGCAAAGGCTGTAGGTGTAGTATTGCCAGAGTTGAACGGTAAGCTTACAGGTATGGCATTCCGTGTTCCTACTTTGGACGTATCAGTTGTTGACTTGACAGTTAACTTGGCTAAGCCAGCTACATACGCTGAGATTTGCGAGGCTATGAAGGCTGCTTCAGAGGGCGAGTTGAAGGGTGTTCTTGGTTACACTAACGAGGACGTTGTTTCATCTGACTTCTTGGGTGATGCACGCACTTCAATCTTCGACGCAAAGGCTGGTATCGCTTTGACTGACACATTCGTAAAGGTTGTATCTTGGTACGACAACGAGTGGGGTTACTCAAACAAGGTTCTCGACCTTATCTCTGTAATGAAGGCTTACAACAAGTAATCCAATATACTGATAACAAAAAACCGACTTTCTTTCAGAGAGTCGGTTTTTTTATTACCTTTGTGTAAGGATAACCTTAAACTTCATCATTATGAAATTCTACCCTACCCTCCTTACACTCCTTCTGACGGCAAATCTTTGCATAGGTCAAAATTTAGAGCGCATAGTCGTTTCAGAAAACAGACACTTACTGCAATACGAAAGCGGCAAGCCATTCTTCTATCAGGGCGACACAGCGTGGGAGTTGTTTCACCGCACAACACGCGAAGAGGCTGACCTATATCTTCAAAATCGCGCTTCAAAAGGCTTTAACGTAATACAGGCAGTCGCTCTGGCAGAGTGTGACGGTGTAGGTACGCCCAATTCCTATGGACATCTGCCTCTCATTGACCGCAACCCCGCAAAGCCTGCCACCACCGAGGGCGAGGAGAATGACTACTGGGATCACGTTGATTATATTGTCAGAAAGGCCAATTCACTTGGAATGTATATCGGCCTGCTGCCCACCTGGGGCTGCTGGTGGAATGACCAATGGGGCATCTTCAACGAGAATAATGCCGAGATGTATGGACGTTGGATTGCAGAGAGATATAAGAGCTACAATATCATCTGGATTTTAGGGGGCGACCGAAACCCCGATAAGCATCATAAACAGCAAATTATCCGCGCAATGGCACGAGGCATACGGAGTGTGGATAAGGATAACCTTATCACCTTTCATCCTTCGGGCGGACGCAGCTCCTCGGAGTGGTTTCACAATGATGAGTGGCTTGATTTCAACGCTCGACAGACAGGTCATACACAATACTTCCGTTCAGCCGTAAACACCATTGACGACTTTAGGCGTAATCAGACAAAACCTGTCATAGATATAGAACCTCTCTACGACGACCATCCTCTGGAGTTCCGCCCCGACAACGAGGGTCACTCTATATCGTGGGATGAGCGCAGGGCTGTCTATTGGTCTGTATTTAGCGGCTCTTGCGGAGCAACATACGGACACCACTCTTTGTGGTGCTTCTATGACCCTGCGATAGAGGGTCGTCACGCCATCAATCGTCCACTTATGTCCTGGCACGAGGCTCTCCACAGACCCGCATCGGCACAACTGCAACATCTGAAAAACCTGATGCTCTCTCGTCCATATTTCAGTCGCATCGCTGCACCTGAATTTATTGTCACTGACAAAATTCACTCCTCTGTTCCTGGAGCGGGTCGCTACCGTTTCGTGGCGACGATGGATAGCGAAGGCAGCTACGCAATGGTCTATGCCCCAATAGGCAGGAAATTTTCGGTTAATGGCTCCATGCTTAAAGCTGAAAATCTCATTGGCTGGTGGTACTCTCCACGCACAGGCAAAAGCCAGAAAATTGGCAAGATTGAAAACAAGGATATCTTGACCTTTACCCCACCCTACGATGGCGAGGCGCTGGATTGGGTTTTGGTTTTGGACGATGCAGCGAAGCGATACCCAAAGCCAGGCAAAAAGTTTAGAGAGAGATAGATATTGATGCGCCACCGCGCTGATCGACATAGTGGATTTTATTATACAAAATCTCCTCGCCGTCAGTTACTTTTACACGCACCTCAAAGGGCGGTAACGCCTCCACCTCACGCCCCGCAGGCATTGTGTGAGGATTGACATAGAGCAAAGCACGGATATGGTCACACTCAATGGTAGAAAGCACCACGTCGGAGGGCTTCCAATCGGCAGGTTTTCTTTTCATTTGGCAACCAATCTCGCCTGTGCGGCGCTCCTCATAGGCGAAGTCAATACGTTCGCCCGCAGCATCGCACATCTCGCACGATAGCAACAGATTATATCGCCACAAATAGGGAAAATCGCAGCTCGCTACAACAGTGAATTTTCGTCCCATATCAACACTTTTACCTCTTTGAGTAAGAATAAATTAATAATAGTTTGCACAAAAATAGTAATTATTTGCAAAATTGATGAATAATTTGTAATTTTGCCTGCTTTTTGTTGCGAAATGGAGCTAAACAAACAATATTCCGTAGCGTATAAGGGCTTGAAAAACAGCTCGTTCGACTTTGATTTCGAGGTCGATGATGCGTTGTTTGCTGCTTACGAGAGTCGCGACATCAAAGGCGGAAAGTGTCAAGTGAAGGCTACGATGTTCAAGTCGGAGCAGCAGCTGGACTTCGATTTTGTCATCACAGGCGAGGTAACATGCGAATGTGACCGCTGTCTGGAGGATTGCCAGATACCTATCGACTATGAGGGTCACCTGATTGTGAGATTATCAGAACAGGAGGGTGAGTATGACGGTGAGGTGATGTGGCTCAACCCCGCAGAGAATGAGGTCGATTTGACACAATACATTTACGAAAGCATTGTTCTCTCGTTGCCCTACCAGAGAGTTCATCCCGAAGGTGAATGCAACCCCGATATGCTGGCACGTTTTACTGTGGCAGGTGAGGCAGAGATAGAGGCTATTGAGTCTCGCGCCGCAGCTTCAGATCCACACAGCATTGACGAGGGTGACTTCAATAAGTTGGCAGCATTGAAGGCTCTAATAGAAAAGGACGAGGAGTAGAACAACACGATAAGAACAAACAAATAACTTAAAAATTTATATTGCAATATGGCACATCCAAAACACAAAGTTTCGTCAACACGACGCGACAAGAGAAGAACTCATTACAAGGCAGTTGTTCCAACTGTAGTAGCTTGCTCAAACTGCGGTGCTTCAGTACTCTATCACCGCGTATGCCCAGAGTGCGGTTTCTACCGTGGCAAGTTGGCTATTGAGAAGAAGGCTGAGTAATTATTTTTTTAAGCTACAAGAGAGCCGCCCCGCGAGAGCGACTCTCTTTGCTTTTTTGCTAACTAAACTTTTCTAAAATGATAAAGATTGGTATCGACGCTATGGGTGGCGATTTCGCCCCTGAAGTAGCTGTTGAGGGTGCTGTGATGGCTCTCAAGAAGGTCGGCAAAGATAGCCGTATCGTACTTTTTGGTGACAAGGAGCGTATATTGGAGCTACTCAAGAAGCATAAGTGTAGTGCCGACAACTTCGACATCGTGCCCACGACCGAGGTTATCGAGATGCACGACCACCCTGCCAAAGCATTCGCTGCGAAGAAGGATTCGAGTATGACCGTCGGCTTCAACTACCTGAAGGAGGGTAAGATTGACGGCTTCGCCAGCGCAGGCTCTACGGGAGCGATGATGGTTGGTTCACAGATGGTCGTAAAGACCATCAAGGGTGTTATCCGCCCCGTAATCTCAACCTTCATTCCCATCATTAAGAACAAGCGTGGTATCCTTCTGGATGTAGGTTTGAACGTAGATGCCAAGCCAGAAGTGTTGGCGCAGTATGGTCTGATGGGCTCAATCTACGCCGAGGCAGTGCTGGGGATCGAGCGTCCTCGTGTGGCTCTGCTCAACATCGGCGAGGAGGACACAAAGGGTAACGCACAGTCAAAGGCCGCTTTCGAGCTTTTGAAGGCTGACAAGAACATTAACTTCGTGGGTAACTGCGAGTCTTCATATATCTTCACAGGCAAGTATTGCGATGTTGTGGTTGCTGATGGTTTCGTGGGTAATGTTATCTTGAAGATGGCAGAGGCGTTGTATCGCATCAACGACCGCTTGAACCCATTCAAGTCTTGGTTGCTGAAGCTTCTGCGTCCTGTGCTGGAGCCTATCTGCGGTAAACTCTATTGGCACCAGAACTTCTGGAACGCAATGAATTATGAGAGCGTGGGTGGCACTATCGTGATTGGAGTAAATGCTCCTGTGATGATTGGTCACGGCGGCTCGTCGGCAAAGGCCATATGCAGTATGATTCTTACAATGGAGCGCAACATCGAGAGCAAGGTATGCGACAAGATGCGCGAGGCATTGAAGGATTTGGAGCCTGCCACAGAGGAGTAATTTCCAACACATAAAATAAGAGAGTGCCCATCCAACAAAGGTAGGGCACTCTCATTTTTTATAGGTCAGTACTACTTTTTTATATATATACAGTAGCTGTCGGTGCTACACAAACCGCTCCGCTCGGCATAATATGCTATCGGCTGCAAATCACCCTTTGGAGCCATAAACTGCTGCTTTGCCGAGGAGTTTGTGAGCGACTCGCGGCAATCCTTAAAGGTCTCCACCAGCACCTCCTGCTCGCCCATTTTTAACGCAACAGGGCTCTGCGCCCCACCACTTTGGGCATACTCCACCATTCGTGGTAGCGCCTTCACAAACCACTCCAAGTGGGCATACTCCTTCTCAACAAACACCTCACGAGGATGCAGCAGACGATATATCCTGTTACGCAGGCGCGACTGCGAACGCTGGTCGTGCAACTTTCCACCCAATTCACGCTCAAAAAATTCGGGATGCAGGCGATTCAGCCCCGCTATGGTCTGCGCCTTCTGTCCTCTGTCGCGGAAACGTTTCGACGCGGCACGCACGCGGTAATGAAAACCAACTGTCGGCAACTTAACCACCTTGCCACCATCCTTGAGCATCGAAATCCAGAACTCCCAATCCTCACGCGCCACAACCACCTCGCTATATCCTCCAGCACGCAACGCATCCCTCAGGCGATACATCGACGAGGCGCACAAACGATTATCCGTAGCCAGCTTATGCACATCATACTCGGGCAACTGCCACTCCCCCTCGCGATTACCAAAGAACATACAACGGCAAGTCACAGCCTTCACCTCGGCATCCTCATCAAGCACAGCTGCCGCCTCGGCTATGAACGTAGGCTCAATCTTATCGTCAGCATCTACGGGCAGGACATACTCGCCCCGACAATGCTTCAGCGCAAGGTTACGCGCCACACTCACACCGCTATTGGGTTGAGCAAACACTCTCACACGGCTGTCACGCTCGGCATAACGCTTGGCTATGGCGAGCGAAGAATCCTTCGAGCCGTCATCCACAACAATGACCTCGAAATTATCATATCGCGAGGCTAAAACAGAGTCGAGCGTCTCGGCAATATACTCCTCCATATTGTACGAGGGGACAATCACCGACACCATTGGCAGTTCTCTTTTGGTCATTGGCTACTATATCTTATCAAATCCTTTCGTAAACTTTATCCAATAATATTTCAATGGATTTTTATACTTGAGTTGCTTCCAAGGACGACTCTGGTGGGGGCGATGAATGGCGGGCAAATTGGCAAAAAGATAATTCTTGAACCCAAGGTTGAGCGCCTCGTGCGAAATCTGGACATCATACCAATGCTTTGTGGGGTCCAGCTCGTCAAAGTTCATCTTTCTAAGGAACTCGGGTGTAAGCAATGAGCAACAGAAACTGCAATGTTTCTTCACGGCATAGCACTCACCTTCGTGACCGCGCGCGTACTCGTAGGGGTAGTTAATCTCGCCCTCGTCATTCACGGTAACAGATGCCGCTATGGCGCAATCCTTACGTTCCAGCGCACCGTCATACAACCCCTGCAACGTATCCTTTGCCACCACTACATCGCTCTCGACAAGCACAAAGCCCGCATCCTGCTCGATGGCAATCTTACGGCAGCGCTGCAACACCAATAGATAGTTGGGCGACGGGTGGTCGGTAAGGTCAGAAATATTGACAAGGTTAAAGCCCATCTCCTTGGAGTACTTCTCCAGCAGGGCGGTGTTCTCCTCTGTCGAGAAGTCGTTATAGATGGTGTAGGTATAGGGTACCTTGATGTCAGAGCCTAAAATAGCCTTCACGGTCTCTATGGTCGAGTGGATAGAGTCCTTAACAGGGGTAACGATGTAGAGTGACTTCATAACAACACTACTTGTGGCGAAGAAAAGAGCTTTTGCTGCAATAAATCACTTTTCGAACGCTCTTCTCTTGCAATTTTATTGGTTATTTATATAAATTCTTTTATCTTTGCCTTTGAGGTAATTACAAAGATAATGAAAATTTCGAAATACACAATATTAGTCGTTGTTTTCTCGCTTTTCGCGGGTATTATCGGCTCGCAAGCGCAGACACGACAGACCAAAGAGGAGTATATCGCTCGTTACAAGAGTATCGCCATCGACCATATGGAGCGTTATGGCATCCCTGCCAGCATCACATTGGCGCAGGGCATACTCGAATCCGACAGCGGCAACAGCTCGCTGGCACGCAAGTCAAACAACCACTTCGGTATTAAGTGCAAGAAGGATTGGAAAGGCGACAGGGTATATCATACCGATGACGCCCCCGATGAGTGCTTCCGCAAGTACGACTCGGTGGAGGACTCTTATGAGGACCACGCAGAGTTTCTGGACAAGTCACCACGCTACGACAAGTGCTTTGCCTACGACGCAACCGACTATAAAAACTGGGCACACGGACTGAAGGCGGCAGGTTATGCCACAGCACCCGACTATGCGTTGCGACTAATCAAACTCATCGAGGATAACGACCTCTACCTCTTCGACCAGGAGAATGGCTCGGCGCTCTATGCCTCACGCAAGCGCGGCGAGCAGGGTATTGACGAGGACTTTACCGCACATAGCAGTATCTCTACTACCACCACACATCAGGCGAAGATTGACCCCAACGCCTTCCGCGTGTCGGAGCGCACATATCGTGGGTACAGCGTATATACCAACAACCGCACAACATTTCTCATTGCCCGCAATGGTGACAGCTTTAAGGATATAGCTACTGCCTTTGACATTACGGCAAAGATGCTTCGCAAATACAATGAGATAATCCCAACAAGCACTGCCGACCCTATCGCGGGCGAGATGATTTATGTCGAGCGCAAACAGACGAAGTGGTGGGGTGAGCAGAGCCATCACACCGCAGGCAAGGGCGAAACGCTCACATCGCTCTCGCAGCTCTATGGCATACGCCTCAAGCGCCTTGCGAAGATGAATCGAAGGAAGCCTTATGCCGAGTTACACGACGGCGAACAAATTAGACTAAAATAAACCTAAAACAATGGATAAAAGCCCTTTACGCGAGAAAATCCTCGCAACGATTATTAACAAATCGACCCTCAAGCAGCACATCTTCGACAATACGTTCACAACGCTGAACGAGCTGAAGGATGTCCTGTTTGAGATTGCATCAGAACTGGACGATGACCTTGACGGCAAGCTCGACAAGCGTGTGCGTATCGAGTACCGCGACCGAGGTAAGTTTGAGGCGCAGTTGCAGATTGCCAGCGACCTTTTGATTTTCCGTATGCATACCGATATCTTCGAGTTTGACTCACAGCACGAGATATGGCAAAACGAGTATGTCAAGGAGGAGCGCGACAACTCTTACTGCGGAGTGATTGATATCTATAACTTCCTCTCCGACTCCTTCAAGTTCAACCGTAGTGCCGACGAGGGTTACCTGATTGGTCGCATATTCATCAACCGCGAGAAGTGTTACTTCGTCGAGGGCAAGCGTCAGACAACGCTCCGCCCAGCAGAGTTTGGCAATGAGAAAATCACACGCGAGGCACTTATCGAGATTATGGAGACGGCTATTAACTACGCCATCAACTTCGACCCGCTGATGCCATCCTACGAGATTAACAAGCGTGTGACAGTTGACCAGTTCAACACCAAGATGGACAACTCGAAATTTACTACGGGCAAGCGTCTTGGCTATGAGTATAATTTGGATGATATTTAATTAACGTATAGATGAAACTTACAACCAAACTTATAGTGGCTGCCGCGATACTCTTTTCAAGCAGCCCACTCTTTGCACAGAAGAGCTACGACGAACTTTCGCAGATTACACGCCTCAATCGCGGTGTATATGGGCTTCAGTCGATGAACGACGGCGAGCACTACACCGTAAGCAAGGCAGGTGCTGTCATCCGCCACAGCTATGCTGACGAGCAGCAGTGCGACACACTCTACAAGGGTCGTTTCGCATCTTACGCCTTCTCACCCGATGAGGATATGATTATCCTGGGCAACAACTACCGCTCTGTATATCGCCACTCGGCTTATGCCGACTACTCTATCGTGCGCCTCGCGGACAAGGCGAGCGTTGCCGAGTTAAAGAATGTGCGTGACCTCACCCTTTCGCCAGATGCAAAGTGGATTGCCTATGCACAGGAGAACAATCTCTACGTCGGTGAGTTGGGCAAGCCAGCCAAGGCTATCACAACCGATGGCGAGTGGAATAAGATTATCAACGGCACTGCCGACTGGGTATATGAGGAGGAGTATGGTTTCACAAAGGCTTACGCCTTCTCACCCGACTCAAAGCAGATTGCTTACCTGCGCTTTGACGAGAGCGAGGTGCCTATGTTTGAGATGATGCGCTTCGACGGCACATTATATAATAAGCCCTACACATTCAAGTACCCCAAGGCGGGCGATGCCAACTCAAAGGTGGAGCTGTGGCTCTACGACATCGCAACGGGCGAAAAGAGCAAGGTGGATGTAGGCGCAGAGAGCGACCAATATGTGCCATTTATCGAGTGGACACCTGCAGGCGAGCTCTACTTTTTCCGCATAAACCGCAAGCAGAATCATCTGGAAGTGGTACTCTGCCGCAAGGATGGCACGCAGAAGGTTATCTACGATGAGAAGTCGCCAACATACGTTGAGCGTCCTTCGCTCGACATCATCCGTTTCATCGACGAGGACCGCTTCATCGCACAAAACGAGACTGCCACAGGATGGAACCATATCTACCTCTACTCTATCGAGAAGGGTCTTATACGCCCACTAACATCGGGCGAATGGCAGGTAACGAGTGTCGTAGAGACTACCGATAAGAACATATACTACATCTCAACCGAGACCTCCCCAATACGCCGCAACCTCTACTCTATCGACTACAAGGGCAAGAAGAAGCAGCGTCTGACAGAGCTTGACGGCACATACTCAATCTCGCCAAGCAAGGGTATGAAGTATTATATCTCAACCTTCTCATCTGCTTCGCAGGGTCGTCTGGTGGAGCTTCGCAACGGCAAGGGCGAGCTTATCCGCACGCTTGTAGAGAACACCGAGCTTAACGAGAAGCTAAAGAGCCTCCCCAAAAAGGAGTTCTTCACATTCACGACAGAGCGTGGCGACATCCTCAACGCCTACATCATCAAGCCCGAGGACTTTGACCCAGCGAAGAAGTATCCCGTGCTGCTCACGCAGTACTCTGGTCCTGGCTCACAGTCGGTAAGCGACAGCTTCGGTATGGGCTGGGAGAATGTGATGGTCGGCAATGGCTACATCGTGGCGTGTGTGGATGGTCGAGGCACAGGCTTTATGGGCGAGAAGTTCAAGAAGCAGACCTACGGTAATCTCGGCGCGCTGGAGGTAGAGGACCAGATTTCGTTTGCACGTCATCTTGCCGCGCAGGAGTGGGTTGATGGCGACCGCATCGGTATCTACGGCTGGTCGTATGGAGGCTTTATGGCGCTGGGCTGCGCCTTGAAGGGTGATGGTCTTTTCAAGATGTCAATCGCTGTTGCGCCCGTGACCTCTTGGCGTTACTACGACACAATCTACACCGAGATTTACAATGACCTGCCACAGGATAATCCAAAGGGATATGATGACAACTCGCCTATCAACTTCGCCAACCGCTTGAGCGACCGCACGAAGCTCCTGATTATGCACGGCACGGCGGATGACAACGTACACGTACAAAACACGATGGAGATGTGCCACGCCCTAAATCGCGCAGGCAAGCAATATGATATGATGATATATCCCGACCAAAACCACTCGATGTATCCTCACTACGCATACAACATCCGCATAAAGATGATTGAATACACATTGCAAAATCTATAAAAATCAACAACGCACCCTTCCGCAAGATTGGGTGCGTTGTTTTTGGCACCATATTTGAATAATTAACCCCATTAAAGTGTGTAAAGATGAAGATTAAGACAGTATTGCTTTCGCTACTCATCGTGCCTATGATTTGCCAGGCACAGAACGATTCGCTGAAGATGCAGGCTGCGATTGGAGAGGTTGTAGTAATGGGAAGCCGTCACCACACCACCTCGCGACTTACGCCGATAAGCGTCAGCGTGATATCGAAACAAAAAATCGAACAACAACACCACTCCTCGCTGCTGCCTACGCTCTCGCAGCAGGTGCCAGGATTGTTCATCACCTCGCGTGGCGTGATGGGCTACGGCGTATCAACAGGTGCAGCAGGCACTATGTCACTGCGTGGCATAGGAGGTGCGCCCTCAACGGCTATGCTCGTTGCAATAGATGGCGTGCCCCAATATATGGGATTGATGGGACACCCCATAGCCGATGTATGCCACTCGATGATGGCAGAGAGTGTCGAGGTATTGCGTGGCGCAAGCTCCGTTCTCTATGGCTCAAATGCTATGGGTGGCGTAATCAACATCGTTACACAAAAGATGCAGCAAGATGGCGTGGAGGACAACATCGAGTTAAGCTACGGCTCATTCAACACCCTGCAATCAGCTATAACCAACCGCATAAAAAGTGGGCGTTTCAGCTCCTCGGCAGGCGCAACATACAACCGCACAGACGGACATCGTGCCGATATGGGATTTGAGCAAATAGGCGGAAATCTGAATCTTGCATACGACATCAGCAGCAATTGGAACATCTCTGCCTCGGGTCAGGTCACTCACTTCAATGCCTCAAATCCTGGCTCTGTCACAGAGCCAATCATCGACAACGACTCACGCATAACACGCTACGCCTCAACGCTATCGGTAAAAAACAATTACGAAAAGACATCAGGCGCAATAAACTTATTCTACAATGCTGGTCGTCACCGCATAAACGATGGTTACTCCGCAGGCGAGGAGCCGCTGGGCTATCGTTTCAACTCGCGCGATGAGATGTGGGGCGTATCTATATTCCAGAATACATCTCTTTTTCAGGGCAATAATATAATCGTCGGTATCGACTACCAACACTTCGGCGGTAAGGCGTGGAACAAATTTCTTGACGGCGAGCCCGACAAGGTCTCCGCCGACAAGACTATGGACGAGATTGCCGCATACTGCAATCTGCGCCAAAGGATTGCGCGCATCATAATGCTTGATGTAGGTCTGCGCTATGACCACCACTCGAAAGCGGGTGCGGAGTGGATACCACAGGCGGGAGTATCGCTTCTACTGCCACGACAAATGCAACTGAAGGCTATGGTAAGCAAAGGATTTCGCTTCCCCACAATCCGCGAGATGTATATGTTCCCACCACAAAACCCCGACCTCAAACCCGAGAGTGTCATCAATTATGAACTGTCGTTGCAGCAGTCGCTCCTCGATGGCAAGGTAAGCTACGGTGTGAACATCTACTACATTGACGGTAAGAATATCATCCGCACACAGCCTGTGGATGGACGTCCACTAAATATCAACATCGGCAAGGTGGAGAATTGGGGCGTGGAGATGCAGGTTGCGTGGCAGATATCGAAAGCGTGGCGCGCGGAGGCTAATTACAGCTACCTCAATATGCGTTACCCTGTGGCGGCAGCCCCAAAGCATAAGCTATATGCCAGCGTGAGCTACTCTCACAAACGCTGGAGCGTATCAAGCGGAGCGCAGTATATCAATGGACTTATCACACTCGCCTCGCCACTGACTACCCAGAAAGGCTTTGTTCTGTGGAACGCCAATGCCGAGTACAGCGTCACACCGCGTCTGCGACTCTTCGCCACCATTGACAACATTCTCGACACAAAATACCAGATTAACGCAGGCTACCCTATGCCTGGCACGACATTTATGGGAGGTCTGAAATTTAAATTTTAATCATTTTGCTTATGCACCACCATCATATCCTTAACGACACCCTCTCGGCAGAGCCTTGCAACACCGACATTGCAGCCATCGCCTCGCAGACAATAGCGCGCTATGGCGAGAAGGAGTGGCGATACGCCCTACTCACATCCGAGTTACACGGTCACATCGGCATCTATGCCCTACTTGGTGTGAAGATGGGTCTTTTTGCACGCGAACTGCTGGGCGCAGAGGCGGGGTCGCTGCGTGTGGTGACGTATGCTGGCAGTGTGCCGCCCGTAAGTTGCCTAAATGACGGCTTGCAGGTGGCTACCGAGGCGACCCTCGGTCACGGACTGATAGAGGTAATACACCCCTTCACGCCCTGCGCCGAGGCGGAGTTCAGTACGCGACAGAGTACAATTCGGTTAAGGCTCAAGAACGAGCAGAAGGCGATGATTGAAGATAAGGTACAGAGCCTTACCGCACTCTACGGCAGAAGCGATGGATATTGGCACAGCGTGCGGCAGTTTGCCTTGGAGTGTTGGTCAGAGTGGAACAGGAAGGATATTTTCGAGCTTTGCCACTGATAAAAACAAGTCCGAGGAGTCACACAACACTCCTCGGACTACATCTATTATACTCCGCCTAAAAAAATATTTCTGCGCACATTACTCCTTCAAGTCCTCAGCCTTGAGGTGCGTAACCTTACCATCACGCATAACTACCAGCTCGCCATCCTCTCTCAAGACCTTCTCCTTGAGTCGCTGCTGCGCCAAAAGTATTCCTGCATCTATCTTCTCCTGCAACTGTTCAAGTTCCAATTCTCCCATACGCTTCTACATTTTGCAAATTGTTCGATAAGATAACGAATCAACCACCTCTCGTATTTCATCGTGCGTACCGTATGCTACCTTTTTCACGCCCTCAACAGAGCTATTGTTGTAGATAACCCAATAATCACATATCGGGGTATATAGTGTGGTAAGGTATCTCAAACCACGATAGTAACGACGTCGCACAACCTCTGGCGGCACATTATGACCACCCTCTATCACACGGCGCGCCACACGCTCAACAGCCTGGTCGGGCGTAGGCAACCAAAAATAGAGCAACGAGACGAAATAGCCTCTCTCCTGCGCCTCCTTGATAAAACGTGTATAATATCTGGTCGCCAGCGTAGTCTCAAAAGCAAAATCCGCGCCATCTGCCATCAACGCATCCATACGCTGACGCATAAGACGTCCTGCTTCGATTGATACGCGTGACGGATTAAACGGCGACAGCCCCTTGGCAATCTCGTCGGCATTAACAAATTCGTGACACTCCAGCATTTCGGGCAACACCGCATACGAAGCAGTGGTCTTTCCCGCGCCATTACATCCAGCTATGATATATAGTTTTGGCATATAATGTCCATAGTAATTATTGCAAAGATAACAATAATCTTTTAATTTCCAAATATTTCGCCATTCGACATTTTGCTACGCGCACTGCATCACTGCAAAAACAGGCATTAGATTTGCATCTGGAGCCATAAATTCAAAATTATGATTTTATCTACAATTAAATTATTTTTTCTTATGACTACCACATTTAGCAAAATCGAGGCAAAGCCTCTGCCCTACTCTTATCAGGCGCTGGAGCCTTATCTCTCGGAGCAGACCCTCATCTACCACCACGACAAACATCTGGTAGCGTATGTTAACAAGACGCTGGAGTTGATTCAAGGTACTTCGTTTGCCGATGCTACGCTGGAGCAGATTATACTCTCGGCAGATGGCGCACTCTTCAACAACGCCGCACAGGTGTGGAACCACAACTTCTACTTTGAGCAGTTCTCGCCCCAGGCGCAACAAAAACCCGAAGGGGAACTGCTGCAAGCCATCGATACAGCCTTTGGCAGTTACAAGAAGCTGCGCGAAAGGATGACAGCCGAGGCGTTATCTTTATTTGGCTCTGGATGGGTATGGCTTGCAAGTGATGCACACGGCAAGCTCAAGATTGTGAGCAAGCCAAATGCAGGCAACCCACTCACCGATGGGCTCTATCCGCTACTTGCCATTGATGTGTGGGAACACGCCTACTACATCGACCACCGCAACGCCCGCGTAGAGGGGGTAAATGCGTTGTGGAATATAATTGACTGGAAGATTATCGGGCAGAGATATGAGGATATTTTAAGTCAGACGAAATAGACAGGGGAATTCAAAAATTTAGGGCGACGCAAACTTGCATCGCCCTAAATCGTGATTAAAGAAGTTCCATTAGATATTGATATCCAATATCTCAAACTTCAACACACCAGCAGGCACAGTAACCTCCACAATCTCGCCCTTCTTCTTACCCAAAAGAGCCTTTGCGATAGGAGTACCGATGGCAAGCTTGCCCTCGCGCAAGTTAGCCTCGTTCTCTGATACGATGGTGTAAGTCACCTGCTTCTTATTGTTGTGGTTCAAAAGAGTCACCTTGCTCAAAATCTGCACCTTGCTCTTATCAATCTTCGACTCATCAATAATACGCGCATTGGTCAAAGTCTGCTCCAGTTTTGCAATACGCATCTCCAACAAGCCCTGCGCCTCACGCGCTGCGTCATACTCGGCATTCTCCGACAAGTCACCCTTATCGCGTGCCTCGGCAATAGCTGCTGAAATTGCAGGACGCTCAACCGAACGCATATGGTTAAGCTCATCCTTTAACTTCTGCATACCTTCTGCCGTCAAATAGATAATTTCATTTGCCATATAATACAGTAAAAAAAGCCAGAATCCCAATATTGCGGCTCGCACCACGCAATCGGAATCCCGAATTAACAATCTTAAAATCTTATGAAACAAAGGTAGGGAGATTTTTTTGATTTTCCAATTTTTTTGGCACAAAGTATGCCTTTTCTTCAGAAATATGACACTATACACCATTTTACATACCTTGTGGAGCATCGTGGGCATAATATATGTGCTTCGCGGCTCATTTTCACCCGCTTCGGCATGGGCGTGGTCTTTAGCGATGATTATTGCGCCTCCCATCTCAACGCTGGCGCTGTGGCTCACACGCTGCCGCACAACATTCTCGCCAAGGTGCTCGCACGCGCCACACTACAACCGCCTGCAACGCTCCATAGCAACGCTCGCTTTAGGCGAACTCACCACACGCAACCACATCACGGCTCTGCACAATGCCGAACAGACATATACGTCCTTAATCCGCGACCTGCAACAAGCCCGACGTGAGATAATTTTTGAGTTTTACATAATCGATGATGACCATATCGGCTCTACAATCCTTGCTCTTCTCTGCCGTCGGGCGCGGTCGGGCGTGAAGGTCAAAATCATATACGATGCGGTGGGTTCGTGGCGACTCTCAAAAAAGAGCATCAACACACTGAAGCAGAGCGGTATAGAGCTTCAACGCTTCGGTCCGCCCCGCTTTCCATATCTTAGTCCCGACCTTCACCGTCGCAATCACCGCAAGATAGTACTAATTGACAGGGAGATACTATATGTAGGCGGGATAAATATCGCATCACGTTATCTGGGAGAAGGAAGGCTCGGATATTGGCGTGACGACCACATCCGCATCGAGGGCGAAGCGGCACAAAAGGCGATAAGACAAATCGCACCAACGTTAAAAGATAGTTTCCGCCGCCGAACAACTGCATCACTCTGTCCGATGCAGTTTATCTACCCTTCGCAACAATCGCCTTCGGTTGCGCTGCAATACATCTTTCAGGAGGCATTTTCTTCGGCGCGGCACTCTATACGCATCTCAACACCCTACTTTCTGCCGCCCGCGTCGCTGCTTGACAGCATCTGCTCAGCAGCACAAAGTGGCGTGGAGGTGACGCTGATTATCCCCTCGCGTAGCGACATCGCACTGATTGACTGCGGCTCTATGCCCTCACTGCGCCGCGCGGTGGCAAGTGGTGTGAAGTTATTTCGTTACAGGGATGGTTTTTTACATTCGAAGGTTATCATCATCGACGACTCAACGAGCATCATAGGCTCTGCGAATATGGATTACCGCAGCCTGCGCTACAACCTCGAAGCCGCCGCAGTGGTCTATAACAAAGGGCTTGCACGTCACTATACGGAGCAATTTATGCAGGATGTCGCACACTCCACAGCCGTAGCACCCCGTGACCTGCGCTCTTCCTTCCTCGGGCGCATAAAAGAAGGAGCAGCACAACTTATTGCACCGCTCCTTTAACCACACTCTCTGCCTCTACTTCGCCTTTGCAGCAGGGAAATCGGCAAGATATACCAGATGTTGCAATGCGCGCAACTTGTTTCGCTTCTCGGGGTCTTTGTTGTAGAGGGTTGGATAATAGACATAACAATCGATGGTAACAACCTCATTTGTAGCCTTATTCACCGTTGTGTAACTTACGAAAGGACCACCCATAAAGTAGTTCTCAACCTCCCACAAACCATACATCTCAACCCACATACGGTCGCCGATGAGCAGCTGGAGATATTCGGGCATATAGGGCATATAATCCTCGCCCGTATCATCCACAATCTTATTTGTCGTAATCATATACGAACCCTCGCGTGGTCCTGGGATGCGCGAAGCAAACTTATTACGCGCCTTCACCAATGCCTCACGAGTGAGCGACTGCTTGCCCTCATAGGGGTATTTATAGATGAAGAAGCCCTGACTTGCCGTTGGGAACTCCTGCGACACCCACAACATATCGTCTGACTCCGAGCGCACCTGATAGTTGTTTGGCACAGCCAAATCCATTCCGAATTTTTCGACAATCTTTTCACGCAGAGGGGCTGAAAAATATTTCGTTGCATAGGCAATCGTGCGGTCACGCTCTGCCTTCTCCAACACATAGAGGATGTTATCGCGGTTGTCGCTCACATATTTGGCAAGGCTCTGCGTGTCGGGACCCTTCAACGTAATGTAAATCTGTGGCTTCGAGGTCACATTATACTGCACAGTGATGCCTGGCTCGGCTATCTCGGGATTGACATTCACCACAACCACATTGCGGTGGGTGCGTGTCAGGCTCTTGAAGTTATTGGGCAGGATACGCATCACATCATACACAGGCTCATACTGCATAAGCTCCTTCACTGGCTGCTTCAACACCGACTGCAACGTATCTCCCAGCTCACTCTGCCACTCTGGCTGCGCACACACCAACACCAGCTCATAAGGAGAGCCCGAAGCATTATCCGCCGACTGGAGGTCGCCTATCGCCTTACATCCCCCCAGCAGAAACATCGCCACAAGCGCGGGGAGCAACGTCATCATCACTCTTTTCATATCACAAGTTTGTTAAATTATCTACAAATATACTCAAAAATGGAGTTATTGCAAAATAAATACCTGTAATTGCACAAAAAGCATTACATTTGTAGGCAGCTTTATTCTACGAAATATTTTGCGCTGATGAAAATTAGACCCTGGGGCTTTATACGCAACATATTCCCCGATATGATTTGGGAGATTGACGACCCTAACGGAGTCTTTCTAACCTTTGACGACGGTCCTACGCCTGGCATCACCGAGTGGATACTCTCCACGCTGAAACAGTACGATGCCAAGGCGACATTCTTTGTGCTCGGCAAGAACGCAGAGATGTATCCCGACCTTATGCAGCGTATCACCGACGAAGGACATAAGATTGGCAACCACACCTACTCCCACCAGAAGGGATGGGGAATGCCGCTGGAGAAGTATATCGAGGATGTTGATTTTGCCGATGATATTCTCCACACCGACCTCTTTCGCCCGCCCTATGCACAGACCACGCCGTCGCAGATACGCGCCGTAGCGAAGCGGCACAAGGTGATTATGTGGAACATCCTTTCGCGCGACTACGCCCACATCACACCCGAGAAGTGTGTGCGCGAGGT
The DNA here is from genome assembly GCA_015059905.1 of Rikenellaceae bacterium. GTDB lineage: Bacteria > Bacteroidota > Bacteroidia > Bacteroidales > Rikenellaceae > Alistipes. The sequence continues at coordinate 93,803 of SUZN01000001.1, read as the reverse complement.
TGTGCCTCACATCTGTCCTGGAGCCATCATAGCCTTCCACGATAGCCAAAAGACATTCCGAAATATGAGTTATGCCCTGCCCAAGGTGCTTGAGCGTGTGAAGGAGCTGGGGCTGAAGTGTAAAATCATCGAGTTATAATGAAGATTATCGTTGCCATAACAGGAGCCAGCGGAGGCTTGTATGCACGTCTGTGTCTGGAGCAACTGCTCGCGGCGCACGAGGTGGAGCAGATTGCGCTTATCATTAGCGACACTGCCACTAGGGTGCTTGCCCACGAAGGTATCACGCTGCCGCAGAGCGAGAAGATTGTGCAGCACCCAAACGACGATATGTTCTCTGCCGTAGCAAGCGGCTCGGCAGGCTATGATGCGATGATTATCGTGCCCGCCTCAATGGGTAGCGTAGGTCGCATAGCGGCAGGCGTATCGCTCTCGCTTATTGAGCGTGCCGCCGATGTGATGCTCAAGGAGCGCCGCCGACTGATTGTGGTTGTGCGTGAGGCGCCCTACTCGCTTATCCACCTGCGTAATATGACCACGCTGACCGAGGCTGGAGCCATCATCCTCCCCGCCTCGCCCTCGTTCTATTCGCATCCACAGACAATCGACGAGGCAGCCCTCACCGTCGTGGAGCGCATCATCGCCCACGCAGGCATCACCCTGCCACATTTTGAGTGGGGAGAGTAGGAAGGATAATTCAAAAAAAATAGAGTTACCTAACAAGTTTTTGAAAGGCAACTCCATTTCGCTTAATTTTGTATAACAAAAGTAATTTCCAAGCATGCAAGCCTGAAAAACAAATATTTCTTTGTAAATAAACAATATATAAAGGCAAGCACATACTTGCGATTATGCCATATGTAAAGAGCGCCCACTCTCTTTTCGACAGTAATCAGCCAGAATGAATTTAGCACAGAAAGACCTTGTCGATAGCACCTTGCAATGTCAACTTCTCGTATAATATACTACCGATGGACCACTAACTTCATTCGTGAAGCGACCAATCAATATTCAACTTATGACCGCACTCGCGGCAGAAAATATCGTGATGCAGGACTGGAGTTTTTATACCCCTTGATAAACAACAAGGACATAAAACATCAACCTTTGCACTACGCAACTGCTCAATCAACTCCTTGTAAAGCTCTGTCTCCTCGCGCTTGACGAGGTCGTAGCCGAGTTTCTTAACGAGCTTCAGCGTATTCATTGCCATATTGCGGTCATACTTCTTCTCGCTATCTGTAAGCTGCGAATATGCTACCATATCGGGAGTCTGCTTCAACACATCATCGCGTCGAGGACCATATGTCCATCCCTCCTTCTGGCGACCCTCCGCCCATACCTCGTGTGCATTTTCGGCGATTGCTTCACGCAACTCATTCAAATCTTCTGACAATTCAACATCCGACAAATCTATCGGCTTTGGAACATAAGTTTTCTTCTCTTTTAAGGTTATAGTTACTAAATAATTTTTCGAATCATTCCAGGCATTCTCAAACTGCCTCATCGGATAGGTATCCTCCTCACAACAAGAGTTGGGATCATACACCGTAATTGTTCCCTGCTCCTCATCGCATCGCAGAACGACGATAGTATGGTCGGGGATCTGCCCAACAAACAAATCTTCCCTCATCTCTGTTACCCTATCACCCAACAACTCACCACCATCCACTGCCACGATAACGCCCTCTCCTGCACTCAGTGCAGAGACAATATCCGCCACCGTACATTTATATTGGCGCGTAGCTATCATGCCATAACTCTCGGCGTGACGTCCAACATTATGCAGTGCTGTGCCGCCATCTTTCTGCCAACCATTTTGCATCGCCTTTTTCAGCATTTGCTCTCTGTTACACTCCACGCCAAAACGCTTCAGCAGATATTCTTCACACTCAAGTGCACAAAGGTTGCCCTCCTCGCAAGTGGCAGCCATAGCAGCCATCGGCAATAGCTCAATATCCGATGAGAGCGCTCCGAGCTCAGCATCCACCGCTTGAGAGATACGCATTACCTCTCTCAAATAGGCATCGTTGGACATTGCGTCGATTATCGTCTGACTCTCCTGCGCGGTGGCATTTCCATCCAGGAACGCCGCCAACACCTCCGCCGAGATAGTGTTATCAACCGATCTTTTTTTCATATCTCTCCGCCTCGTTAAGCGCTATGGCGGTCAATGCCGCAACAGCTCGTTTCTTTATATTGTATAAATTATCCACATTGGTATTGAGTTCCTCAGCTACCTTTTGCGGCTCAGCATCATCCAGCAGAAGTCGCCGTATCACATACAGATAGCGCTCATTGGTCACTCGACTGAAAAGGTATTCAACATCCATCTTCGCCACAATTCTGCCTTCGTTCAACTCCGCGCCACGACGCTCAATGCTTCCTGAAAGAGCTCCTTTTGAACTTGTATCTATCACATTGTCGCGCTTTGCAATGAAATAACGTATTGCGACAATCTTCATCCACTGATATATCGAACTGCGCCCCTCAAACTGTCGCAGTCGGTGGGCGTCGTTCTCCATCAAGTAGATATAAAATTCATTGACAAACTCGTCATAATCGACCTCATAAGAGAAAACATAGCGGATAATGCTCAAGAACAGCGGGCGACAACGACAGAAAAAAAACTGCTGCGTCACCTGCTCATCCCTGGCTATCAGGCCATCTATTATTTGCTTGTCGGTCATTATTTATTGTCATTTACTGGGGCTGACGCCACCTTATCGTCAATCAAAACCTTAATTGTCGGCAGGATACTATTCAAATAAAAATCATATCCTTTCGCATCGCTATCAACCTTATCCAAATGGCTATATTCGCAAATATTTGGATGAATTCTATCTGCGCCCTCCTTATATGCTGCTTTTTCCGCATCAAACTTTCCTTTTGCCAAGGTCTTGTATTCAGCATTTTGCTTCTTTGCATCCATCCTTTGCTTGGGCGACATCGCCCCCCATCCAACTTTCTCCTGCCAAGCCTTATAATTTGTTTTGTCGGCTTTACACGCTGCATTTAATTTCTCAAATATCGCATCCTGCTCCTTATTACAAGGGGAATAGCCCAACAACAACTGTTGCACATTCCAACGGTTGTGCTCACTTATTGCTAAAGCTTTCGTATGGGGATTGTTATTATCCTCAAGATTCTTTTCTGACAAGCCCACAGCCTTAATATACCTTGTCTTGAGAGGAATAGAATCCACAAAATACCTATTGGAGAATTTTTTATCTATTGACAAATCTTTCCAAGTCTCATTCAAATCACGATAGGTATCCTTATTTGACATATCACGGAAATCAGCTGCTTTTACAGTCTTCCCATTGATTTTTCCATCCAGGTCATATGCGCCATTAACAAGCAGCGCCTTCAGATACTGGCTTCTATCGTTCATATACTCACTATAAAGCATACCAAATGGCTTCAGTTTCTTATAACGCTTATCATTTTGGCTAGTTCTGACAAGGTTTAAAACTATATCCGCCGACTCACGCTGATAAACCCAGACCTCTTGCGCCTTTTCATACACACTTATAGGCATATACAAACTTGCAGCAATAGCTTGGTGCGTACGCGATAGGCATACAGCTATAGTAAGATTAGATGTCTTAACCCAACCATTTGACATATTAGAAATATTTCGCAGATATCTTCGCACACCCTCCGACTCAATCTCGCCCTTAATAAACTCTATCTCAATATCTATGAAATTCTCGCCTCCATCACTCAAGTGCTCCCACATGCCCGCACTTGTATCCATCGGGTCAGCCCATCCAACCGCCGAAGTTGGCATCAAATCTATCTCATCGCACGTTGTAGCATCAAGATAGCGATAACGTGTCAGACTAAACAAATTATCATATCTGCCCTTAAAAAATGCCATCTCCTTATCGGCATTTGTATCAATAAAAGTTATGCGTGTTCTTCTCTCATTCTTCAAATGTTCGCATTGCTGCTCACTCTTGACCATTTCAGCTGCTGCGTAATTCATATAATGTGCCTGCAACATCGCCTGAACGCCCATTGCCACACCCATTTTCGACATTCCTACAACAACAAAATGAACGTGCGTTGGATCATCATCTTTTATCCCGTTCTCGCCATCAAATGGAGTGTACTTTATTGTTTCACCATTCTCAACATTGCAATCCTCAACAGCGTTGCTATCAGCAATCACCGCCCTCGCCCACGATTCATATCGATTGAAAGGGATGAATACTATGTTATTCTTAATATCCTCGGAAATATCTGAGAACTGGAATATCGAAGATGTTGTCTGATATTCGAACATTACCTTGCAGACCTTTCTAACCGAGATACCCGTTATTTCTTTACTCTCTTCGCGACTGTTTCTTGTCTTTTCCAGATCCTTGGCAATCAGGTTCACGCAACGCATATTCATTGCATCATGGTATGTTTCGCCTCCATCTATCAATGTCGATTCTCCTAATACATATAACTCGGTAGAGTCTTTAAGATATAATTTATCTATTTCCTCAGCAGAATCTCTCAACGCCTTATATATCACAACTCTCTTCAACAAATCGCTATTTAAATGCGAGGCCAGCTCCGTTCTTACCTCCTCCACTTTTCGGCTTGTTTGTAGAACAACATACTGATTATTACCTTCGCACTTGTAGTTTATCTCACCTGCCTTCTTGGGTGTAAACAGATTTTTTATTACGGATGCGGCGATTTCATTAGCTCCAATCACTACAGCAAATCGATTTTCTCCTAAATCACGAGGTTTATACCTCACTTCGCCACTTAACCACTTTTCTTTCCTCAGATCTATCCATCCTATTATGGAAGACACAAGCAGACCGTTGAGCAGAAATACACCAAGTATCGCAATTACTGCCGCCCACACTCGCCCAGCTTTTGTTGTTGTCATATGCTGGTTTCCTGGATCAACGAAGTGATAATAGACACTCCAAAATATATTAGGACTCTGCTGGGCTGATTTTATCTCACAGGGCAGTTCCTTGTCCCCGCATTGATATAACACCTCCTCATATGACAACTCTTTGGGAGAAAAAGTAAATAACAACGATATGGTAGTCAGCAGAGAGGGTATCAGCAACACCACACAGCACACCTTACGCGCAAAATGTCCATGAATCAGGTGTCTATCAAAATCCACCCTTCTGCCAAAATAAAGATACAAAGCATAGGCAATGTAACATACTGCCAACACGGTAGCAATCAAGCACAAGGAAATATTGATGATTTTACCTATTACAGAATCATACGAAATGACAAAGTTTGATATAATTGCAAGAATACCCACACCCATTGCTGGATAATCCATCTTTCTCATTATACCCTCAATCTGTTCAAAATTCATTGTGATCTATTTATTACAAATTATTACCCCAAAAAAGACTTATAGTAACATACAAAAATAACTATTTTATTTCATTTTGGTACTTTTTGAGCAAATAAAATCCCATTACGACAAAAGCATAGACTATAGAGATAAAAAAGACACCCTCACAGGTGCCCAAACAAAGTATATAAAAACTTCAAAATGCAAGCAGAGGTTACACTTCCTACATCATAGGATTGATTGTGAATATACTACACCTCGTTTTTCTATTATTTTACCGTTAAGGTCTATTTATCATAGCCGAGGACGAGGGTTATTCTTACCTCATTTGCGTTGCACGTTGCGTCTTCGCCGATGCCCCAGACGAGGTTAGGGTGCTCGCTACCCTTCTCGATGACCTTCAGCACCGACATTGCATCGTCATAGCTCACGTCATCAACCGATGAGCAGCCTATCGAAAGAAATATTCTGCCTACATCTGCTCTGCCCGCTTGCTCAAGCTCCGCATCAAGTTTTGCCAGCAACGGCTTATCAACACTTCGACCTCTGATGCTCACCGCCTTCAGCGTAGCAGAACCCCTCTTCACAGCCTCGTAGTCATTACGATCGACCCTTATGAAGCAACTCTCATAGCCCAACACCTCTTCTACCAGGCTATCAATCTTTTCAATCTCCGTTAAAATCATAACTCGTCCGTTTTATGTTTATATTTCTCTATCTCGTTAAGAGTAAGCACATCACGCTCGCCACCATAGAACGCCTCAAGCACCTTACAAAACACACCCTCGGGCTCAAGATAGTCAAATAGCGTCATACACGAGCGTACCTTCAAACTATCAATATCACCCAAAATCTGGCGCGCCGTCTTACCGCTATGCTCCAGCAGAGCTGCCGAAATCTCACGCAGACGCTCACCGAGCAACGGATGCTGAAGCAGGCGCTGCGCCTCATCCAAATCCGCTATTCCGTAATAAATGGCCGTTGTGCTACGCCCCAACGCTCTCAATTGCGGAAAGATGTACCATATCCAATGCGTCTGCTTTCTGCCCGCCTGAATCTCGCGCAGAGCGTGACCATAGCTGCCGTAGTATGGAGCTTCGTGTGCCTCCACGAAACGATTTATATCTGTTTCCAATAACATCTCTTTTGATTTTAGCCTTAAGCCTAATCCCGACTCTACAAAGATAACGATTTTACCGTATCGTTGCAACTCAAAAAAATCATATTTTGCACATCACACATTTTTCACTATCTTTACGTGTTGATTGCGAACGTAATATTACAACAGATATTTCGTTTTAATATCGGATTTGATTTTTTAACACTTATTACTGCCAAAAATATGAAAATCACAGAGTCAATCAAGTACATAGGTGTAGATGACACCGATCTTGATCTTTTTGAAAGCCAATATATTATCCCAAACGGCATCTCATACAACTCCTACCTTATCGAGGATGAGAAGATAGCCATTATGGATAGTGTCGATAGCCGTAAGAGCGAGGAGTGGCTTGCGCTTGTTGATGAGACGTTGCAGGGTCGTACCCCTAACTATCTCATCGTGCAGCATATGGAGCCTGACCACGCAGGCAGTATTCAGCTCATTGCCGAGAAGTATCCCACGATGCAGATTGTAGCCTCGGCGCGCGCGATACAGATGTTGCCACAATTCTTCCACGAGGCTGAATTTGACTCTCGCACGATAGCTGTGAAGGAGGGCGACACACTCTCGCTTGGTAGCCATACACTGCAATTCTTTATGGCTCCAATGGTACATTGGCCCGAGGTGATGGTGACATACGAGCAGAGCGAGAAGATACTCTTCTCTGCCGATGGATTTGGTAAGTTCGGTGCATTGAGCCACGATGAGGAGTGGGCGTGTGAAGCACGACGTTACTACTTCAACATCTGCGGCAAGTATGGTCAGCAGGTACAGGCGCTGCTGAAGAAGGCTGCTACGCTCGACATCGCGCAGATATGTCCTCTGCACGGACCTATTTTGAGTGAGAATCTCGATTACTACATCGGATTATACAATACTTGGAGTAGCTACTCACCCGAAGCAAAGGGTGTCTTTATCGCCTACGCATCCATACACGGCGGCACAGCCAAGGCCGCCGAGGCATTTGCCGAGATGTTGCGGGCAAAGGGTGTCGAGAAGGTAAGCACAACAGACCTATGCCGCGATGATATGGCAGAGGCTATCGAAGATGCCTTCAAATATGACCGTTTAGTTGTTGCCGCTTCGTCTTACGACGCTGATGTATTCCCTCCGATGTATGACTTCCTGCACCACCTTCAGCTCAAGAACTACCAGAAGCGCCGCGTGGGCATCATTGAGAATGGCTCATGGGCTCCTTGCGCTGGTCGTGTGATGCGCGGTATGCTGGAGCAGATGAAGAGTATCGAGATTGTGGAGCCTATGGTCACAATCCGTTCACGTATGAAGCCCGAGAACATCCCAGCAATGGAGGCTCTGGCAGATGCGATGGCGCAGTAAAGCAAACCATATTACAAAAACAACGATGGGTGCTGAGATAATTCAGCACCCATCGTTTTCTTTTCAGGCAAACCCTACTTCTTCCAGCCCTTATATATAAGGAACGCCACGACAGCCACCACCGCAACTATAATAGCAAGACCTATCTCGTGGCTATACTCTGTAACGGTAGCTATCAACTGATCCTCGGGCACCACCGACTCAAGATAGTAGCCTAAAGCCGCCAAAACAGAGTTCCACGCACCAGCTCCCACCGCAGTAAAGAGCATAAACTTCGCCAGATTCATCTTCGCCAGACCCGCAGGGATAGATATAAGCTGACGCACAGCAGGCACCAGACGACCTACGAGCGTCGCCGCAACACCATACTTGATGAAGAACGCCTCAGCAGTCTCCACCTTCTGCTGGTCGATAAGGCACATATGACCCAAACGGCTATTTGCGAACTTATATACGATAGGCTTACCCAACCACAACGCTAGGGAGTAGTTTATCAGCGCACCGAACTCTGCGCCAAGGGTTGAGAAGAATATAACCAGCCACACATTCAACTCGCCCGTTGAAGCCGCCTTATATGCTGCTGGTGGCACAACGACCTCCGAAGGAAAGGGGATAAACGAACTCTCGATTGTCATCAACAACGTGATGGTCCAATAATTCAAATTATCAAGACACCACTGAATAAAACCTACTGACTCCATATTCTGCTTTTCTTGTTTTTCTGCCCGCAAAGGTACAAATAAAAGAGTAATAGGCAAAGTGAGGCAAGAGAATTAACCTAATTATAACATTATTAAAACAGACAAAAAAACAGGCTACCCCGCGCGGGATAGCCTGCAAAAATTTGGTTAATCAGCCCTTACTCGAGAACCTTAACCTTGATGTTACGGAACCATACATCATCACCGTGATCCTGGAAACCGATATAACCCTCGTGGTTCTCGCCACCGCAGTTGTTCAAGAGCTTGAATGCATCTGGCCACTTCTCCTCAGAGAACTTTGACTTCTGCAACATCTCTGTCCACTGTGGAGTCCACAAGTGATACTCTACAACAGGAACATCGTTCTGATAGTGAACAACTGTACCCTTGTAGCAAAGAATCTTAACCTTGTTCCACTCGCCAGCAGGCTTTGCGTTCTGTGGCTTAGCTGGAATCATATCATACAATGAAGATGACATACGGTTACCATCAACGCCCAAGCGAGCATCTGGATGGTTCTCGTTATCCAACACCTGGCACTCAGGTGCAGAGATGTAGATAGGACCAGCAGTCTCCTGTGCAAGATAGAAGATACCAGAGTTACCACCCTTTGAAATCTTCCACTCGAGCTCCAACTCGAAGTTCTTGAACTTCTGTGCAGCGTAGATGATATCACCACCCTCGCCTGTCTGTGCCTCACCGCCACCTGAACCAGTGAACTTCAAGCAACCGTCCTCGATAGTCCAGCGTGATGGAACGTGATCCTTGTTGTAACCACGCCAGCCCTCCAAAGAGGTACCGTCAAACAATACGATAGTGTTAGGATCCTCCTCCTTTGTACCACAACCTGCAAGCATAGCAACCATTGCAGCCATCATTAAAATCTTCTTCATCTTATTTACTTAAATTTGTGTTACTTAATTATCTTGGCATATCTGGCAACTTCCAACCAGCACGGTAGTTATGCTTGATCATCTCGTTAGCAAACTCCAATGCGTTGATAGGATCTGTATATGTCTTGTTGAATGTTGGGTGACCATCGTTTACAGAGAAACCATCCTCAATCATAATGCGGAGCTTCTCGTCTGGAGAGATGTTAGTGAACTTCATGTTCTCGCCGTCCCACTTCAAGACCTTGTTCAAAGCCTGCAAACGAACAGCCAATACACCCATAACAACCATCTCGTTGAATGGACCTGCCTCAGAGAAGTCAGAGTTAGTCATCTGACGGTTCTCCTTTGACTCCTTACAAGCACGTACCCAATCCATCTCGTGTGAGAGCTCGACGTGGCGCGCACGCTTTGGAGTCTCTGGAACGCGACCTGATACCAAATATGGATTTACACCGTAGCAACCGCATACCAAGATGTCCTTTGTACCGTAGAAGATAGCACCACCACCTGAATCGTTGAGGTTCTTGCCTGGCTCCAAGCCCTCTGGACGTGGAGGAGTCAAACCACCGTCATACCAAGTAACAGTTACCTCTGGCATCTTTGCCTTATACTTCTTCGCGCGAGCTGGGAACTTATACTTAACCATCTGTGCCTGTGGAGCGCAGTCAGTCAAGAGGGCTGTAGATGAGCCCTGAACCTCTGTTGGATAACCCAGGTCGAGAGCCTTGAATACAGGGTGCAAGATGTGGCAAGCCATATCACCCAACGCACCTGTACCATAATCCCACCAACCACGCCAGTTCCAAGGCTGGTAGATCTTGTTATATGGACGATACTTTGCAGGACCGAGGAACAAATCCCAGTTCAATGTATCTGGAATTGGATCAACCTCCTTTGGTACCATCAAGCCCTGTGGCCAGATTGGACGGTCAGTGAAAGCGTCAACGTGAGTTACCTCACCAATCTCACCGTTCCAGATCCAGTTACATACAGTCTCAACACCTACGCCTGATGAACCCTGGTTACCCATTGATGTAGCAACCTGATTCTTTGCAGCGAGCTTTGTCAAAAGACGTGACTCATATACAGAGTGAGTCAATGGCTTCTGGCAATAAACGTGCTTACCAAGCTCCATAGCGTGAGCAGAAACCAATGCGTGTGTATGGTCAGGAGTTGCACAGATCACAGCGTCGATCTCGTTAGCAGCCTTGTCATACATCTCGCGCCAGTCCCAGAACTTCTTAGCCTTAGGGAAAGCGTTGAGAACGTTCTTTGCATAACCCCAGTCGGTATCACACAAAGCAACAATGTTCTCTGTCTTCTTCACATTGCTGATATTAGCGTTACCCATACCACCAACACCTACAGCGGCAATGTTCAACTTATCAGACGGAGCCTTGTGTCCGAATGCTGCTCCCATTACGTTACCAGGAACAACTGTCATAGCTGCCAAACCTGCACCAGAGGTCTTCAAAAAGTCAGCTCTTGAGATTTTCTTTGACATTGTTGTAAATTTTAAGGTTAATAAATGTTTGTCTATAAGAGTTTAATATTCTCTATTCTTTCATCATAATCTAACACTCGGCAATGCCATCACACATTGAAGGCTTCGCTCCACGCAGTTTATCGGGGGAAGTGTAAAGTGGCGCTGCTCGACAATTATGCTCTGCACACCACAATCATACCCACATTTAATCACTCGCTCGAAATCTATCTCCTCGCTATCACCCACAACGCCTCTGTCGTGCAGATGTAACGACAATACCCTACCTTTATACTGCTTCAAGAGCGAACATATATCTATGCCCGCCTCCAACGCCTCGAAGGTGTCAATCTGAAACCACAACTTCTCGGCATCGCACTTTGTAGCTATAAGATCAAAGAACGAGACTCCATCCTGCTGCGCCCGTAACTCGGCAGCGGAGGGGTGATAACAAAATCTCAAATCACGCTCGGCGGCTAACTCTGCCACGCGAGAGAAATAATCGGCATAGGTCTGCGCCATCTGCTCCACCTCACTTGGTGGAAAGGCTGGCACCCTTGCCATCACTACATTTCGACAACCAAGCCCCTTCACAGTATCCAGCGCCTCGGTCCACCACAACTGTTCAGCTGTTGGCTTTGCTTCAACACTTGCCGCCTGCTCCACCTGCTGCCCATTATCATTTGTGGCACTCGCACACTCGGCTGACACTGACTCACTCCTGCTCTCCTCCGACACAGACTCGCCTTTGGCTTCTTCCGACACAGCCTCACCATTACTCTCTTCCGCAACGGGCTCGTGCTTGTATTCTCTATTGAGGTGCGCCGACACAACCTTCAGCCCCGCGCGACTGGTCATATCCTTAAACACATCCACCTTCTGGTCGTGTATTGTATCGCCGAAGTAGGCTCCGACCTCAAGCGTAGTGTAACCCATTCGTGCCACCTCCAAAAGGGTGTTCTGCGGGTCCTCATACATCTTTGCATCGAGCGAGGGCAGATGCAGACATACATCACTTTGGATGTTGCTCAACGCCTCATCCACAGCCTCGGTCATCGACTCGACAGCCTTTTTCAAACCCACGGCAGATGATGCAGCATCCATCAATGCCGAAAAGCCGTGCTTGAAAAAACCTAATCGATCCATCGTAAGAACTTAATATACTCTACAACGATTACTCATCGTCGTCATCCTTTTCAACTACCTTGCCCGCAGCCATAGCCGCCTGATACTCTGCCTCCTCCTTGGCACGCTGCGCCTCAATGCGCTGGGTGATGCGGATGCCATACTCATACAGAGCATAGCAAGGGAAAAAGATAAGCGTCTGACTCACCACATCGGGAGGGGTGATTATCGCCGCAAATATCAGCAACAACACGGCAGCAATCTTGCGATACTGGCGCATACCGTCAGCCGTCACCACGCCCATCGTCGCCAGCAGGCGAATAAGAATAGGGAGCTGGAAAGCCACCGCCGCCGCGAACGATACGCTGATTACGGTGGTCATAAACGAACTGACATCGATGATATTCTTAATCTGGTCGCTTACCTGGTAATTACCCAGGAAGTTGATTGCCAAAGGAGCTATGATGTAATATCCAAAGAGCAGACCCAGCACAAACCATATAGGGCACTCGATAGCGTAACGAATACTCTTACGACGCTGCTGTGGTGGCAGGGCGGGCTTCACAAAACTCCACAACTCCCAGATAAGATATGGGAACGCCAACACGAAAGCTCCGACGAATGAACTCTTGATATGCAACAGGAACTGTCCCGCCATCTTATTGTTAAAGAGCTCCACATTCTCGGGTGAAATCCTCAACGCCTCGGAGTTCATCGCCTGCGCCAACCACGCAAACAATCTATTTGTTGGGAAAGTCTCACGAATAGGGGCAAAGACAACGTCAAGCACAATACCCTTCAACGTAAAAAGTACGATGAAGAGCAACGCAAAAACGGCAACTACGCGAAATAATATCTTACGCAACTCGTCGAGATGCTCACCGAAGGTCATCTCTGCCTCGTCGTGGATTTGTTGATTACTCATTCTCCTGTAATATCCCGTAAAAAACAAAGAACTAATTACTCAGCCTTCTCCTCTTTCTTTGCGGCTGGCTTCTTGTCGTCCTCAATAACGTCGGTTGTTGCATTGTTCACAGCATCCTTAAACTCACGAATACCGCGACCTGCACCACGCATCAACTCTGGCAACTTCTTACCACCAAACAAAAGCAAGCATACCAAAAGGATAAGAAGAATCTCCTGAGTTCCGATTCCACCGATAAACAAAAATTCCATAATCGTTTCTATTTTAGGTTAATTTATTTAATAATCACAATTTTGTCCCGAAAGATAAGAAAAAAAAATGTAACCACCAAGAAAATTCACTTTTTTCAATGTCATAATTATGCGTTTTGGGGTAGCGCAATAAAAAATGCGAGTCGCCAACCTCCAAGGTCAGCAACTCGCATTTATCGTGAAAACTGAATAACTTACTTCAGATAATCCTCAAAATATTTTGAGATTTTATTATACAGATGCACCGCATCCTTACCCATCACGTTGTGCTCGTGACAAGGATATGGGTAGTAATCAACGGTGTAGATGTTGTTCTTCACACACTCACGCACGAAGCTCAACGAGTGCTCCCACACTACCACTGGGTCGATAGCACCCTGGCAGATGAGAAGCTGACCCTTCAAGTCCTTCGCCTTGGCAATAAGGCTGGTCTTTGCGAAGCCCTCTGGGTTGTTATGCACGTTGTCCATATAACGCTCGCCATACATCACCTCATACCACTTCCAATCAATCACAGGACCACCCGCAACTGCCACCTTAAAGATGTCGGGATAGTTGGTAATCAAAGAGATAGTCATAAAACCGCCATAGCTCCAGCCATGAACGCCGATACGCTCCTTATCAACCCAATCGTGCGACATCAGCCACTTCATACCCTCCATCTGGTCAGCCATTTCGACCTGACCACACTGGCGGTGGATAGCCTTTTCAAACTCCGCACCACGATTTGACGTACCACGATTATCCATCGCAAAGACCACATACCCGCGCTGCGCCATATACATCTCCCAGCGGCGCAACGATGCGAGGTAGTTATTCTTGACCATCTGCGAGTGAGGACCGCCATAGACATACATAATCACAGGATATTTCTTCGTAGGGTCGAAATCCAGCGGTTTCATCAGGCGGTAGTAGTTATCATACTTGCCATCAGCGCTCTTTACCGTACCCAGCTCAATAGGCACATAGTTGTATCCTACGGTTGGGTCCTCGGCACGGAACAACTCCTTCGCGGGCTTGCCATCGGTGCGACCAAGCTCCACCACACGTGGCACGTTGAGTGAAGAGTAGTAGTCAAGGAAATATTTTCCACTCTTGCTCACTACTACATCGTGCCAGCCTTCAGCCATAGTCAGACGAGTTTGCTTACGACTCTTCAAATCGACCTTAAAGAGGTGATTATCAACAGGCGAAACCTCTGCTGAAGTGTAATACACCGCCTTTGCATCCTGCGCCACATACTGCACGCTCGCATCCGTCTTTGTCAATCGCTCAACATTACCCTCGTCGTCACACAGATAGAGGTTCCAATAGCCGTCGCGGTTATCTGTCGAATAGATAAACTTCGTAGGGTCACTCTCCAAGAATACCAGCGGATGCTGTGGCTCAACCCAGCGGTCGTTATGCTCCGAGAGGATGTTTTTAATCAGCTTGCCTGTTGCAGCATCGTAAGAGTTCAAATGAACATTCTTCTGCGCACGGTCAAGCACCTGAATATATATGCGCTGTGAGTCTGGCGACCAGGTGATGTTTGTAAGGTAACGCTCCTTATCGAAGTCTGTAACATCCATATAGACTGTCGTTTGTTTTGCGATGTCATAAACACCCAGGCTAACAATCTCCGACGCCATTCCATTCATCGGATATTTGATATTTTTGAGCGTACCTGTGCGGGTTGTGATGTCGAGCAATGGGAAGTCCGTAACAGCCGACTCATCCTTCTTGTAGAAGGCAATCTTCGTTGCATCGGGAGAGATGAAGATACCACCACCAATACCGAACTCATTACGGCTAACGCTCTGACCACAAACGATATTCTTATCATCATATGCAGTAATCGCAACCTCCTTCTCGCCATCCCAGCAGTAGAGATTATTCTCTCGCGTGTAGGCATACACACCACCCTTGCCTGCCTGACGAGTGAGGTTTGCGCCAGCAGGCACCGTATGCTGCTGCAACACCTTGCACTCCTTCAGTCCGATTGTATTTCGCTTGCCGTGCGCGCCCACAACCAACGAGTTGGCATCGTCAAAGGCGTAACCTGGGAAGCTCTTGAAATTGGTAGAGAGCAACTCATTTACCTCATCGAGCGTGATGAGTGTGCGACGCTTGCCCGTACGAGCATCCACCGCCACGAGGTTAGTACCCTCCACCGTTGCATAACTATCGCTCTCGCCTACCCATCTTGCAGAGTAAGATTTGGGAGATAACTCGCGGTTAAGCACCACGTCCTCAATCGTAAGGAGCTTACGCGACTCCTGCGCCGTAGCCACCACTGTTGTCATCAGCACAGCCATAACCAATAAAAATAGTCTGTTTCTCATATTGTTATTTTTAATTTATTTATCTCTTTTTCGCCAAGCAGAGTCATACCCTTAAGAGGCTACACCCCCTCCATCAGCACCACCTCGCCCTCATCCAGCGAGCGTCTTACATCGATGATGCGCTGATTGCGGCTCCCGCGAAAATGGAGCGACAAATCACGCTCTGCCTCGACATAACGACCATCCACAATCACATCACACAGCTCCACCAAAGCCCTGCGCGAAGGGTGCTTCAACAAAGTCTCAAAGCGGTAACCCGTATAGCACCAAATTGTCCTTTTTGTTCTACTCTTTATTAGCTGGGCAAGCTGCGTAAAACCCTCGGGATGAAACATCGGGTCGCCACCCGTAAAGGTGACATTCATATCAGCATCCTCTATCAGGCGGAACAACTCCTCAACCTCGACAGCCTCGCCGCCTCTATCGTCCCACGATTGGGGATTGTGACACCCTGGGCAGCCATTCTCACACCCCGCGCAGTAGATTGAGGTACGAAGCCCAACACCATCGACCGATGTGCCGTACTTGATGTCGAGTACACGAATGCTATTTGTGGATAACTCGGTCATTCAACTCCGCCAATTTAGCTTTATTCCAACGCTCGGTAGTGCCCACCAGATAGCCTGTGATACGCTGCAAGCGGTCGATATCATTACTGCCGCACTTTGGGCACACCTTCAACTCCTGCTGTGCATCCTCATAGCCGCACGCCATACAACGGTTGCGGTTGTGGTTTACCGAACAGTAACCGATATTATACTTATCGAGCAAATCCACAATATCCATAATCGCCTGTGGGTTGTGCGTTGCATCGCCGTCAATCTCCACATAGAAGATATGACCACCACCCGTCAGCTCGTGATATGGAGCCTCAATCTCCGCCTTATGCTTTGGCGAGCACTTGTAATATACGGGAATATGGTTTGAGTTGGTGTAGTAAATCTTGTCGGTAATGCCTGCAATCTCGCCGAACTCCTTGCGGTCGATGCGAGTAAAACGACCCGACAAACCCTCGGCTGGAGTAGCCAGCACGCTGAAGTTATGCTGATAACGCTCCGAGAACTCAACCACACGGTCACGCATATAACGAACAATCTTCAGGCCCAACTCCTGTGCCTCCTCGCTCTCGCCGTGATGCTTGCCCACCAGCGCAATCAGACACTCTGCCAGACCGATAAAGCCAATTCCGAGCGTACCCTGATTGATTACGCGCTCGATAGTGTCGGTTGGCTTCAGGTTCTCACTGCCACTCCACAGAGCCGACATCAACAGAGGGAACTGTTTTGCAAGGGCGGTCTTCTGGAACTCAAATCTATCGCACAACTGCTTGGCTGTAATCTCCAGCAACTCATCCAGCTTTGCAAAGAAACGGTCGATACGCAACTGCTTATCCTCCACACTCATACACTCAATAGCCAATCGCACGATGTTGATTGTCGAGAATGAGAGGTTACCACGTGCAATGGATGTCTTTTCGCCAAAACGGTTCTCAAACACACGCGTACGGCAACCCATCGTAGCCACCTCATAGCGGTAACGCAATGGGTCATCCTCGCGCCACTTCTCGTGGAAGTTATATGTCGCATCCAAGTTCACAAAGTTAGGGAAGAAACGACGTGCTGCAACCTTACAAGCGAAGCAATAGAGGTCGTAGTTACGGTCCTCGGGCAGATAGCTCACGCCGCGCTTCTTCTTCCATATCTGGATAGGGAAGATAGCTGTTGAGCCGCCACCAACACCCTCAAAGGTTGATTGCAGCAACTCGCGAATAATACAACGACCCTCGGCAGAGGTGTCAGTTCCGTAGTTGATTGAAGAGAACACGACCTGGTTTCCACCGCGCGAATGGATGGTATTCATATTGTGAATAAACGCCTCCATAGACTGATGCACACGGTTTACGGTGCGGTTGATTGCGTGCTGCTTGAAACGCTCATCACCCTGCAGGAAGTCAAGCTCACGGGTGATATAATCCTCGATTGGAGCATCGTAGAGGTGCTTCAAATCTATACCCGAAAGGCTCTCGATGGTCTTTATCTCCTCAACATAGCTTGAACGCACATAAGGCGCAAGATAGAAGTCGAAAGCAGGGATAGCCTGACCGCCGTGCATCTCATTCTGCACAGTCTCCATCGAGATACAAGCCATAACAGACGCAGTCTCAATTCTGCGCGCTGGGCGTGACTCGCCGTGACCCGCAACAAAACCGCCCTCAAGGATGCGGTCGAGTGGGTGCTGGATGCAGGTGAGCGACTTGGTTGGATAGTAATCCTTGTCGTGAATATGCAGATAGTTGTTACGCACCGCCCACAGTGTCTGCTCCGAGAGCAAGTAATCGTCCACGAAAGGCTTTGTGGTCTCCGATGCGAACTTCATCATCATACCCGCAGGGGTATCGGCATTCATATTTGCGTTCTCGCGTGTCACGTCGTTCGACTTCGCCTCAACAATCTCGAGGAACATCTCGCGGGTCTTTGCCTTGCGGGCAATACTGCGGCGGTTACGATAAGCGATGTAGCTCTTTGCCACCTCCTTGCGTGGTGACTTCATAAGCTCCATCTCGACCATATCCTGAATATCCTCCACCGATGACTGCTCGGCGCCACGAAATTCAATACGGTCCACGATTTTATTCACGAGAATTTCATCCTCTCCGTGCTCGGTCGTAAGCATCGCCTTACGTATGGCGGCTGCAATCTTCTCGCGGTTAAAACCCACGATGCGACCATCTCTCTTTACTACAGTCTGTATCATATCTTTAATTTTTGTATGTTCAGTGGTAACATCTGGGGAAAAGCACATACGAAACGAGCCCGACAGCACAGGCTCCAACAAATACCCTTCTCCCCGAAAGTATTTGGCTTCAGTTTAAGGCAGGTCTTCTGGCTTATTCTCCTTGCACAGCCTTCCCATTACAAACAGTGGCTCGAATCGTGCAACGCATAATGAATTAACAGCTACGGGTATAGCTCCAGATTTTCACTGGATTCCCTTTTCACCCCGACCCCAAAAGGTCAAGGCACCTAAAACGATTGCAATATTACAAAAATATTTTGTAGAAATTCTTCCTCTCAAATATTAGTTATTGACAGAATATCATCAATCCACAAAGGATAAAATTCTTCAAAAAGATATTCAACTGACCTACATTTGGTTATCTATCTGGCGCAGAGCATAACATATACTTATGTATGCCTCAACCAAATCGGCTGTCAGATAGAAATATTGATTTGACGATTCGAATGCTATCGAAGAGTCTTTTGAAACGACAGGCAACATTTGTCGAATCAAAGTCTGCTCCTCGACACACGCTTCACGCATTGCCCTCTTGCATTGCTCACGCACCTTGTCATCTTTACTCATATTGTATCTATTGCGAGCCTCAAAAAAGCGTGTTTGCACTGCCGATGATTTCAGATGGATACGCACAGCCTCGGCTCGATTTAATTGCTGTTCTACCTTCTCCCGATACTTTCCTTTTGCCACCTTATAGGCTTGACGGAGCAAATCTACTCCCTGCTCAAATCCCGCAGCACTCTTATCCAGCAGCGATACCCACACATCCAACGGATAGACTGAAGCCCACGCATAATAGTTATCATACGGAATACCGACCATAGTGGCAACATACTCGGTCACATTCATATAAAAAGGATTTGATGGACCGACATGATGAGGCGCTGTATAAACCGTGCCAATGTGATATGGATAGTTTTCAAACCCTTCAGAGCACTTGCGCCAAGCCTCACGCACCAGTTCGCCAGCCTGCTGACCATACTCTTCACAAGCCAATGCAGCAACTACATCTTCAACATCATCACCTTGTCGAATAGTCTGAAAGAGTTTCAAATTCTCTGACGGATAACCACCCAGGCTCCAGCTCAACATCACACCATTGACATCCTGCGCGGATAGGTTTGAGGCGTGACGTGCCACCAAATCAAGCACAGGCACCGAAGGAACAACCGCCATCTCCCACGTGGCATTCACCTGCACCTTCGCCACCGTCTTAAGTCCCGCACGTCGCGCTGCCTCCCAATTTTTCAAGGCACGCGGACCTGGTCCGACCGCTGACAGCGAATACTCCCCAATCAGTGATGTCACTCCGCCTCGATTGATAGGTTTCGACCACTCACTCACCGACATAAACCAACACTCTTTGGGCAGTTTGGATATAATAGCCTCACACTTATCATCAGGCCATCCCCAATCCCACACTATCACCTTCGCCTCTGGTGCGACCTTATGTACTCCGCGTTCAATGGCTCGATTTATATCAGCTATCAAATCTGCATAATCAACCTTTCCGCAACGAGGGCAATCGTAATAGTTGCGTGAGGCACAGGTAGTATGATTTTCCGATGCTGTGATTGTAAACACGCCACCAAGTCCCTTAACCTCCTCAAACAAATGCTCCATTGAACGACTCAACCAGGCAAGCACTTCGGGGTTTGATGTACAGAACGAATACATATCGCCCAACTTTGTACCAGCATAAGACATCCTCTGCTCATCCCCATCGAAGAACTCTTCGCCCATAGCACGCGGCTCATTCAAATAGAGATATATCTTTATGCCATATTTAGCAGCTCGCTCAACCAATCGGTTCATGCCCGCCACACGCTCTGCGGCACGCTCATCACCAGGAAAACCTTTATCGTCGGGAGCTACCAATGTTCTTAACACTGTATGTAGCCACACTCCATTCACACCCACTGCTTGCAAACGGCGGAAAAGTTCCTCTGGATATGAACTCAACTCCTCATCCAGCAACGGGTCGCCAAAATCTGCAAAATAAGGATATATCATTCGCAACTCAAAGCCATCATCATCGTGTTCTATCAACGATGGCGTCTTCTCTCTCTTTACCTTTTCAAACTCACGAATAAAGCCAAAGCGAGGCTCTTCAACACTAAAGACATTCTTGCCTAAAGTCTTGACATCTGAGGCAATCTGTGCTGCTCGCTGGCGCATTTCGGCTGTTGGGGCTTCATACTGCAACGGCTCGCACCAGGGTTTAATATTTCCCAACTTCACCCACAGAAAATCATCCTCAATCAATCGAAAACGCAACTCCTCACGACTCATATCAAGTAACTGCATAAGTTGCTCATAAGGAAGAAGATGCCAATTTCGACGCAACACTGTCATATAACCACGAGTAGTAGCCCATTCAGGCTCGATACTCTGACGGTGTGGCAAGCCCATCGATGTTGCCAACTCCTCCACATTCTCGACAGATGTTGCAAGCACCTCCGCCAGTCGTGACTTATCCACCACGCTCCAGTTACGCCACACAAACGCATATTGCCGATGTGGAAAATAATCCAACTCTAACGCTGGCTTACGTCCATCTTCTCCTGGCAACAACACTTTACCTTGAGCCCAGCAAGTAATACACATTACCAGTTGCAACAATATAAAGACTATTCGTTTCATATAAATTATTTTACATCAATAATACTATTTCTACATAAACAAAGATACTGATTATTACAACCAAACACAATATTCCCCCTAAAAAAAGAGTCAAAATATTTTGATACCAATTTTTTTTGCTATATTTGCATTGCAATTGGGTCCTTGTTGGCGACTGTCATTCGAGGATAATAGGGAATACGGTGAAATTCCGTGACAATACCTGTTGCTGTGAGTTCCATTCCGCGAGGAATTATTCTGTTGCACTCTTTGCCACTGGCTTTAAGCTGGGAAGGCGCATCAGAGGGAACAAGTCAGAAGACCTACCCGTTGCATTTTAGATTTACGACCTGCAGGACTACGGGGCTGAATCAAAACTAATTTTATCCGTTAAATTTAGATTTTGCCCCTACTGTATTGGTGGCGATTGTATATATCACTTCGGTGTATATATATTTAAGGTAATACGGCAAAAATGTTTTGAAGAGGCTGTTCTGCACCCTGGAAAGAACACTTTTTATTAACTTAAAACATTTATGCGTATGAAAAAGTTCTTTATTTTTTGCGTTGCAGCATTGGCTGCAACAGCGTTCACAGCCTGCGAGTATGATGACTCCGACTTGTGGAACAAAGTTAATGGTCTGGAGGATCAGGTAGCAGACAACACTGCCGACATCGCAGCCCTTTCGGCATTGATTGACGCGATGAACAACGGTAAGACAATTACTGGCGTTGAGTCCACCGACGAGGGTTACACACTTACTTTCAGCGATGGCTCAAAAGTTACACTGCGCCACGGCAAAGATGGTCAGAACGGTACCAACGGTAAAGACGGTGCTGATGGCAAGGACGGCAAGGATGGCGACTCTATCTTCGAGAGCATTGAGGAGACCGACGACGAGGTTATCATCACCCTTACAGATGGTCGCGTAATCGTTCTGCCAAAGAAGAAGGATTATGAGCTGCGTGTGCTTACTTTCGAGGATGCCGATTATGTTGGCTCAGAGGGCAGCACCTACTGGAGCGACTTTATCCCTGCGGATGGTCAGTATGGCAACGGTCACGGCTCATACTCGTGGTATGATGAGGGTAACACCGAGTTGGTCTTTACCCCTGTGATGGGCGATTTCGGATACTTTGCAGGTCACGCAGGTGTATCGAACTACGTAGGCACAGATTGGGAGAATGAGGGTAACTATATGTATGACCTTCAGGCATATAACGTAACAGGCGGACACAGTGGCGAGAACTTCAACACTCACTTTGGCTATGTGGACGAGACCTCATACGGCATGAACAACACAATGCCTTCATTTGAGTTTGACGATGGCGTGGCACGAGTGATTGACCATATGTGGGTTACAAACACCACCTATGTATATAACCAGTTGCAGGCTGCGGGCTTCGGTTCTACTTATGTATTGGGCGACGAATCTACATATAAGATTGTTGCCTATGGCTACAACTCATTTGACGAGGATGCAGAGCCTATTGCTTCAACAGAGTTCTATCTCTTGGAGAAGGGCAAGAAGTTCGTTACCGAGTGGACAAAATGGGACCTCTCATCACTCGGTGAGGTTGTAAAGGTTGCCTTTAACCTTGTAGGCTCGGAGGATATGAATGGCGACTACGGTCTGTCAGTACCAGGATATTTTGCTTACGACGATGTTGCCGTAAGATTTAAGATAGAAGATTGATGAACGGAAAATTTATTTTATTGTATGTGTTAATGGTCGCGATGATGGCTTCATCCTGCAATAAGGATGGAGTCATCACCGATGACTCCGAGCAGGATGGCACAACCGAGAGCCACTACCGCCCCAAAAGCAAATCATCGAAGGCGGAGTGCAACCGTGTGTTTGAATACACCCCTGCCCCAGGGCAATTTATAAACGAGGATAAGTCGGGCTTCGCGGGCGAGAAAACCGCCTCGGAGGCTGCCGCCTACGCCCTAAAGCGAATGAGTGCAGAGAAATATGTATCGCTCGGAGGCTTTGGCGGCTACATCGTTGTGGGCTTCGACCACAGCATCGACAACTATGGCGGTTACGACTTCGCCATCAAGGGCAACTCTTTCGATGGCTCATCGGAGCCAGGTGTGGTGTGGGTTATGCAGGACGAGAACGGCAACGGCAAGCCCGATGACACCTGGTATGAGCTGAAGGGTTGTGAGGTAGGTGCCGAGGGATATATCCGAAACTACTCGGTGACATATTTCCGCCCAGAGGAGACTGGCGCATCCGTTAAATGGGAAGATAGTCTGGGCGAGAAGGGCGAGATTAGCCGCGTGCCATCACACAAGCAGGATTATTACTATCCAGCCTGGATAAAGGAGGATAGCTACACACTCTCGGGTACACGCCTCAAGGCTCGCAACTATGACAAGTCGGGCAACGGCACGATGTGGGTAAATCCGCCTTACGAGTGGGGCTACGCCGACAACGCCAGCGACATCGACCGCCTTATAGAGGATGACAACACAGCGGCCGCAGCCGTGCCAAACCACTTCCGCATAAGCGATGCCATTGACTCGAAGGGCAAGGCTATCAAGCTGGAGTGGATAGACTTTGTGAAGGTACAGACCGCACTCAACACCCAAAGCGGCTGGCTCGGCGAGAACTCAACCGAGGTATTCTCGATTTATGACTGCAATATGATTGAGTAAGATGTTACCTCTGCGCTACATATTACGTCTTGCCTCACTCTGCATAGCCACGCTCCTGGGCGGCTGTATGGAGTGGGAGTATGGCTATACGGAGGATTTTCAGTTTAAGGGCAGAGGGCTCTATATCATCAACGAGGGTAATTTCCAATACGGCAACGCCTCGCTATCGTACTACGACCCCGACACAAAGAGCGTTGAGAACGAGGTATTCTATCGCGCCAACGCAATGAAATTGGGCGATGTGGCGCAGTCGATGACCGTGCGTGACGGCATAGGCTGGGTGGTGGTGAACAACTCGCACGTTGTCTTTGCCATCGACCTCTCTACAGCCAGGGAGGTGGGACGCATAACCGACCTCACATCTCCTCGTTACATCCATTTTCTCTCTGACGAGAAGGCATACATCACACAACTGTGGGATAACCGCATCTTCATCGTAAACCCCAAACGATTTGAGGTCACGGGCTACATCGAATGCCCCAGAATGACTATGGAGACAGGCTCTACGGAGCAGATGGTGCAGTGGGGAAAATATGTGTATGTGAATTGCTGGTCTTACCAGAATCGCATCCTGAAGATTGACACCACCACCGACAAGGTGGTCGGCGAGCTGGAGGTTGGTATTCAGCCCACCTCACTCAAGATTGACTGCAATGGCAAGCTGTGGACAGTCACCGATGGTGGTTACGAAGATTCGCCCTACGGCTACGAAGCGCCCTCGCTATACTGCATTGATGCAGAGACATTCACTATCGAACGAGAGTTTAACTTCCAGAAGGGCGATGCTCCCTCGGAGCTAATGCTCAACGGTGCTGGCAACAAAATATATTGGATAAACAACGACATTTGGGCGATGGATGTTGATGCCGCACATCTGCCCACACGACCATTCCTGCCCTACAACGACACAATCTATTACGGTCTGACCATCGACCCCGCTACGGGCGATGTATATATAGCCGATGCTATTGACTATCAACAGCAGGGCAAGATTTACCGTTACTCGGCAACGGGTGAGTTGATAGATGAATTTTACACAGGTATAATCCCAGGAGCCTTCGGGTGGAGATAGTTGAGTTTTGCGATGAAGAGAATATTTCACATACTTACGCTGCTACTGCTGCTACCCTGCTCGCTCTTTGCTCAACGAGATTGGTCGCGCCGCACCATCGACATTGACGAGGTGACGGTTGTAGGTAACCGCCCGATGAAGGAGATTGGCTTGCAGCAGACAAAGCTCGACTCTGCGCTGCTCAAGGAGAATATATCGCTTTCGATAGCCGATGTGCTGACGTTCAACTCTTCGATATTTGTCAAGAGTTACGGTCGTGCCACACTCTCCACCGTAGCCTTTCGTGGCACAGAGGCCTCGCACACGCAGGTGACGTGGAACGGTATGCGTATCAACAACCCAATGCTCGGCATGGTCGATTTCTCGATGATACCATCATACTTCATCGACGACGCATCACTGTTGCACGGCTCATCATCGGTAAACGAGACGGGAGGTGGTTTGGGTGGAGCTGTAAAGCTCTCGACAAAGGCAGCCGATGCAGAGGGCTTCGGATTGCAATACATCCAGGGCGTGGGCTCGTTCCAGACCTTTGACGAGTTTCTGCGTCTGACCTATGGCAACACACATTGGCAACTATCAACACGCGTCGCCTACTCCTCATCGCCCAACGAATATAAGTTCACAAACCGCGAAAAGAAGGAGAACATATACGATGAAGATAAAAACATCATAGGACAATACTACCCCACAACACGCAATCGCAGCGGCGCATACAAGGATTTGCACATCCTGCAGGAGGCGTATTACAACACAGGTCGTGGTGACCGCATAGGGTTGAGCGCGTGGTATATAAACTCCAACCGCGAGCTGCCCACTCTGACGGTAGATTACGGCAGCGACAAAGCCTTCGAAAACCGCCAGCGCGAGCAGACCTTCAGGGGTATCCTTTCGTGGGACCATCTGCGTAGCGATTGGAAGGTAGGTGCAAAGGCAGGTTATACATTCAGCTGGATGCCATACGATTACAAGCGCGATGTCGGTAACGGCACAATGGCGTCGATGATACGCGCCCGCAACCGCGTGAGTACCGTTTACGGACAGGTCGAGGGAGAGTACTACGTTGGTAAGAAATGGCTCTTCACAGCATCACTCTCCGCCTATCAGCACTTCGCCCAAAACCGCGACAAAAACATCATCACGACCGAGGGCGATAGCCGCGTAGTGGGCTACGACAAGGCTCGTGTAGAGCTATCGGGTGCTGTGTCGGCAAAGTGGAAACCCATAGAGCGTCTGGGTGCAACCCTCACGCTGCGAGAGGATATGTTTGGTCGAGACCACTCGCCCATTATCCCAGCTTTGTTTGTAGATGGCGTACTCTCCAAACGAGGTAACATCGTGGCAAAGGCATCTGTTTCGCGCAACTATCGTTTCCCTACGCTCAACGACCTCTACTTCCTACCTGGCGGCAACAAGGATTTAAGGAAGGAGAGTGGCTGGAGCTATGATGCAGGACTCTCGTTTGCCGTAGGCAAGTCGCAGAGTTATTCGCTCTCGGGCTCGGCAACGTGGTTTGAATCACGCATCCACGACTGGATTATTTGGCTGCCCTCGCCAATGGGTTATTACAAGCCTTCAAATATTGCTCTGGTACACTCCTACGGCGTAGAGCTGAAGGCAGACTTCGCAGTGCAGCTGGGACAAGATTGGCGGATGGATGTGAATGCCACCTACTCGTGGACACCATCCATCGACTACGGTGAAAACCTGTCGGAGGCAGACCGCTCCTACGGCAAGCAGCTGGTATATATCCCGCTCCACTCTGCTGCTGCAACAGCAGCGCTGAAATGGAGAAGTTGGTCGCTGCTATACAAGTGGTGCTATTACAGCGAGCGCTACACGATGAGTAGCAACGATATTATGCTCACAGGCAAGCTCCCCGAATATTTTATGAACAACCTATCGCTGGAAAAGGGTTTCTCTACACGCTGGGCTGACCTTACGCTGAAGGGCTCTGTAAACAACCTCTTCGACGAGGAGTATATGTCAGTCCTCTCGCGCCCTATGCCAGGCATCAATTTCGAGATTTTCCTCGGCATAACCCCCAAATGGGGCAGATATTAAATCTGATTATACCACTATCGGAAAATACGATAAAGTTCACACAATGTTAACATTGCCCTTTTTTATTCTTTTTTAGAACATTTTACAACTAAAAAGCTGCTCAAAAACTCCGCTTTTTAGCAATTTTCATCATTCGACAAAATATCAACTCCTCCCCCATCGGCAGGAGAGCGGGACTCATGTTGATTTTTCGTGCAAAAATCTTTATATTTGTGGTCAATTAGGACAATTTAATAACAAATAGATACAATTATGGAACTTAAAGAGATTTTCAAGGATGGTCTTTGGAGCCAGGAGGTAAACGTTACAAGCTTCGTACAGACCAACATCACACCTTACACAGGCGATGCGTCATTCCTCGTGGGTCCAACAGAGCGCACAAAGCACCTTTGGGAGTTGTGCCTCAAGGCGTTGGAGGAGGAGCGTGAGAACAATGGTGTTCGCGCCCTTGACAACAAGACCGTATCAACAATCACCTCTCACAAGGCTGGTTACATCGACAAGGAGAATGAGCTTATCGTAGGTTTGCAGACAGACGAGCTCTTGAAGCGTTCAATCAAGCCTTTCGGTGGTATCAACGTAGTATCACGCGCTTGCCGTGAGCACGGTGTGGAGGTTGATGACAGAGTAAAGGATATCTTCACAAACTACCGCAAGACTCACAACGACGGCGTGTTTGATGTTTACACCGAGGAGATTCGTACATTCCGTTCACTCGGTTTCTTGACTGGTCTGCCTGATAACTACGCTCGTGGTCGTATCATCGGCGACTACCGCCGTTTGGCACTCTACGGTACTGACCGTCTGATTGAGGCAAAGCAGAAGGATTTGAAGTACATGACAGGTCCTATGACTGACGCTCGCATCCGCCTGCGTGAGGAGATTGCCGAGCAGATTAAGGCACTCAAGGATATTCGCACTATGGGCGAATACTACGGTTTGGATTTGAGCCGCCCAGCATATACAGCACAGGAGGCTGTTCAGTGGGTTTATATGGCTTACTTGGCTGCCGTTAAGGAGCAGGATGGTGCTGCGATGTCACTCGGTAACGTATCTTCGTTCCTCGACATCTACATCGAGCACGATTTGCAGACAGGCGCTATCGACGAGACCTTCGCACAGGAGCTCATCGACCAGTTCGTAATCAAGCTCCGTATGGTTCGCCACCTGCGTATGCAGTCTTACAACGACATCTTCGCTGGCGACCCAACTTGGGTAACAGAGGCTATCGGTGGTCGCTTCAACGACGGTCGCACAAAGGTTACAAAGACTTCGTTCCGTTTCTTGCAGACCCTCTACAACCTCGGTCCTTCACCAGAGCCAAATATGACTGTGCTTTGGAGCCCACAGCTCCCACAGGGCTTCAAGGAGTTCTGTGCAAAGGTATCAGTTGATACAAGCTCAATCCAGTATGAGAACGACGAGTTGATGCGTGAGGTACGTCACTCTGACGACTACGGTATCGCTTGCTGCGTATCTTATCAGGACATCGGTCGCCAGATTCAGTTCTTCGGCGCTCGTACAAACCTTGCAAAGGCTCTCTTGCTCGCCATCAACGGTGGTCGTTGCGAGAACACAGGTACTTTGATAGTTAAGGACATCCCTGCGCTGAAGAGCGACGTTCTTCAGTTCGAGGAGGTAATGGCAAACTACAAGAAGGTACTTCACGAGATTGCTCGCGTATATAACGAGGCGATGAACATCATCCACTATATGCACGACAAGTACTACTACGAGAAGGCTCAGATGGCATTCGTTGATACCGACCCACGCATCAACCTCGCTTATGGTGTTGCAGGTCTTTCAATCGCATTGGACTCCCTCTCTGCAATCCGCTACGCAAAGGTTACTGCACGTCGTAACGAGCAGGGCTTGACTTGCGGTTTCGATATCGAGGGCGACTATCCTTGCTTCGGTAACAACGACGACCGCGTTGACCACTTGGGTGTTGACTTGGTTTACTACTTCTCGGAGGAGCTCAAGAAGTTGCCAGTTTACAAGAACGCACGTCCTACACTCTCACTTCTCACTATCACATCTAACGTGATGTACGGTAAGAAGACAGGTGCTACTCCTGATGGTCGTGCCGCAGGCGTTGCCTTCGCACCAGGTGCTAACCCAATGCACGGTCGTGACAAGAGCGGTGCTATCGCATCGTTGGCTTCTGTTGCAAAGCTTCGCTACCGCGACTCACAGGACGGTATCTCTAACACATTCTCAATCGTTCCAAAGTCACTTGGTCCAACTGCCGAGGAGCGTATCGAGAACTTGGTTACAATGATGGATGGCTACTTTACAAAGGGCGCACACCACCTCAACGTAAACGTGTTGAACCGCGAGATGTTGGAGGATGCTATGGAGCACCCAGAGAAGTACCCACAGCTTACAATCCGTGTATCGGGTTACGCTGTGAACTTTACAAAGCTCAGCCGCGAGCATCAGCTTGAGGTTATCAGCCGTAGCTTCCACGAGAAGATGTAATAACCGCCCGACGAAAAACTCATTAGGGTTGTTTAACAACAGCGTTTAGCGTTAGGCAACCCTATTTCTCAAAAGAGAAAGAATTGTATAAAAAGTGGGATTTTAAGGCTTGCGAAGCCCGAGAAAGCGGAGTTTACTAAATGTAAATGAGCATTTCAAGGGCGAGTATAACGCAAAAATCACCTTTTTAGGCAATTCTCGGTGAGTAAAGCTTCTAGGGTAAAAAAATTAAAGGGATATGTTAAGAGTACACTCTTACGAATCTATGGGAACATTCGACGGACCGGGTCTTCGGTTCGTCGTTTTCCTTCAGGGATGTAACTTCCGATGCCTCTATTGCGCCAATCCCGATACGATTGACGCCGAAGGCGAGAGCAAGCTTACATCCGAGTATGATATATTGAAGCAGGCGACAGATATGAAGCCATTCTTCGGCAAGCGTGGCGGCGTGACCTTCTCGGGTGGCGAGCCAACATTTCAGGCGGCAGCGTTGCTGCCTTTGGTGAAGGCTATCCGCGAAAAGGGCATCCACGTCTGCATAGACTCAAATGGCGGAATATGGAACCCTGCGGTAGAGGAGCTGCTGAATGAGGTTGATTTGGTACTGCTCGATGTGAAGCAGGCAAACTGCTCGCGTCACGAGGCACTCACAGCTCGCTCAAACGCACAGACACTCCGCACTGCCGCTTGGCTGGAGGAGCACGGCAAGCCTTTCTGGTTGCGTTATGTGCTTGTCCCAGGCATCAGCGACCAGGAGGAGGATATCCGTCTGCTGGGCGAGACATTGGGCAAATACAAGATGATTGAGCGCGTGGAGCTGCTACCCTACCACACTCTGGGTGTGCATAAGTACGAGGCGATGGGACAGGAGTACAAGCTCAAGGATGTGAAGGAGAATACCCCCGAGCAGATTGACCGCGCCGCAGAGCTACTGAAAGAGTACTTCCCAATGGTGGTGGTGAACTAATCACCTTCACAACAACAAAAAGGCATCAACCGAAAAGTTGATGCCTTTTTTATTGCTCGGGAGCAATATTATAATACTCCCGTCACATCCCAAGCAAAAGCTCGCAAGCCCTGCTCGTGATTCTCCTCGTCAAGTTTGCGGAGGCGAGCAAGAAAATCTGCCGCCATAGCATCCTCCATAACCGAGATGAGCGCCGAGTTCATCGCTGGCCACGCGTGGTTACCCAAGTGTGGCTCACCGTCGCTTGTACCGCGACCAATAAGTTCCTCCCAGCCTGTGAAGCCACGAAGACCCATCTCATCCATTATATTCAAAACCGCGTCATACATTGACTGGTTACAAGACATAAATACTGCTTTCATCTTCCGTAAGTTTAGTTATTCTGCATTTTAGCCAACTTCTTCTGGCGGCGGTTCTCACCATGTACCGCAAATGACGCAAACAGAGTTGGAATAAGAATCAATGTAATCAATGTAGAGAACGAAAGACCCCACGCCACTGACATACCGAGTGAGTTCCACATCTCGGCACCGACACCATTACCTACCGCCATTGGAATCATACCAAGCACAGTGGTAAGAGTAGTCATAAGGATAGGACGCAGACGGCTTCTACCTGCTGCAACAACTGACTCGTAGATACCCATACCGCGCTCACGGCAGAGCAAAGTGTAATCCACCAACACGATACCGTTGTTCACCACGATACCAATCAACATCAGAATACCCAACAGCGACATAATATTCATTGGAGTACCCGTCAGAGCCAGACCGATAATCACACCCACAACCGCAAATGGCAATGAGAACATAATTACGAATGGGTAGGTAAGTGACTCAAACTGCGATGCCATAATCACGAACACCAGGATAACCATCAATCCCATCAACAAGAACAAGTCGCCGAAAGTCTCCTGCTGGTCCTCGTATGTACCGCCAATCTGCCACATAAAGCCCGATGGCATCTGGATATCGTTCATCTTAAGTTTTGCCTCCTCAACAATCTCACTCAAAGCATAACCCGAAGCTACTACACCCGATACAGTAACGTAACGCTCACGGTTCTTACGTGTAATGGCAGGGGGTGTTGCAGCCTCCTTCACTACACCAATATCACGAACCTTGATACCCTGACCCATCTGGTTGTAGATAGTGATATTCTCAATATCCTCGATTGACTCACGGAACTTACGGTCGTAACGCACGCGGATGTCATACTCGTCACCATCCTCGCGATAGAAAGATGTCACCGAACCATTGATACGATTACGCAGGTACATCGAAGCTGTTGTTACATCCAAACCGCTACGAGCCAACTTCTCAAGGTCGAAATCAACGTGATACTCTGGGGTGTACTCATCACGAGAGATTGTCACCTCCGAGCAACCATCCATTGCGCGGAACATCTGTGCTACCTGCTCTGCAAGTGCATCCGACGTATCGAAGTCGTAACCATAAATCTCGATATCGACAGATGTCTTACCAGCCATTCCGCCACCACCCTCGGTTACGGTATATTTACGAATAATAGAGTACTCGTCGAGAATCTTACGGATACCATCACCTATCTGCTTCAATCCAATCTCTC
The DNA here is from genome assembly GCA_015059905.1 of Rikenellaceae bacterium. Classification (GTDB taxonomy): domain Bacteria; phylum Bacteroidota; class Bacteroidia; order Bacteroidales; family Rikenellaceae; genus Alistipes. The sequence goes on along the minus strand of SUZN01000001.1, from coordinate 62,018 downwards.
GCTCGGTCTTCTTCACAAAACGCATATTCATAGAGATAACGTGCGTACCGTTTGTGCTCAACGATGCGAATGTGTTGTCAGTATCTGCCTGACCCTCACGAACACCAATGTTCAAGATGATACCCTCATACTGTTTTTCGATACGCTCCGAAAGCTCCAGAGCCAACTCGCGTGTGATATCTTGACGCGTACCTGCTGGCAACTGAATCTCTGCCGAGATAGAGGCACTATCCTGCACAGGGAAGAACTCAGACTTAAGCTTTGGACCCAGGATTGCCATAACACCAATAAACAGACCGATAGAGCCCAATATAACCACCTTACGATAGTGTACGCACCAATTCAGGATTCCACCATAGAAGTTATTGAAACGCGCCATAACGGCATCAATCTTACCCTGGAACCACGCCTTCTTTGGATTCTTCTTCATCATCAGCGAGCAAAGTACAGGGGTAAAGGTGATAGCCGCAATGGTAGATACGGTAAGCGTAATTGTTACCATCCAACCCATTGAGTTAAACAAGATACCCGCCATACCCTGGACCATTGTCAAAGGCAAGAACACGGCAATTGTAGTAAGAGTACCACCCATTACAGAGATACCCACCTCCTTTGTCGCGAAGATAGCTGCCTGCTTTGGCATAGCGCCACGGTCAATGTGAGAGGTAATATTCTCCAACACCACAATGGCATTATCCACAACCATACCGATGGCAATCGAAAGTGATGACATCGTGATGATGTTAAGCGTCTCACCCGTTGCAAAGATGTAGATTACGGCTGCAAGCAATGAGATTGGAATGGTCAGCACGACAACGATAGTTGCTCTCCAACGACCCAGGAACAAGAATACCACGAGCATCACAAGGGCGAATGTCGTAATGATAGTATCACGCAACGAGTGAACTGTTGAGATGATATTATCCGAAGTATCCATAATGGTGAAGATCTCAACATCGGTAGGCAGGTTACCCTTAATCTCCTGGATATACTCCTGCACGCTCTGCGCAATCTTCACAGAGTTGGCACCTGACTTCTTCTGCACGATAATCATACCACCCTGCTCGCCATTGTTATATGCCTCCTGAATACGCTCCTGAACAGAGTCGTTGATTGTTGCTACATCGCTCAACAGGATTGGCGCGCCGTTGCGATAGCCAACAACAAGGCTCAACATCTCACTTGGGTCCTCAAACTCGTGGTCAACACGCAATGAATAAGCGTTCGAACCCACATCGAACGAACCTGCTGGGGTGTTGCGGTTCACAGCTGCGATAGCTGATGAAATCTGCTCGATAGTAAGGTTGTAAGCCTCCAGCTTGTTAGGATTACAGTAAATCTGAATCTCACGCTGTGGGATACCCGCGATAGATACCGTACCCACACCACTAACACGAGCCAATGGGGTCACAATCTGGTCATCCAAAATCTTATACAGACCCGACATACTCTCCTTTGCTGTCACACCCATCATCAAAACAGGCATCATATCAGAAGAGAACTTAAAGATGATAGGCTGACTCACACCATCAGGCAGTGTAGAGAGCATATCCAACTTATCTCGCACATCATTTGCCAAGATGTCCAAATCGTAACCATACTCGAACTCAAGAGCCACGATAGAGATATTCTCTTTTGATGTAGAGGTGATATCCTTCAGGTGGTCAACACCGTTAATCACGTTCTCGATAGGACGTGTCACGTTATTCTCGATATCCTCGGCACTCGCACCAGGATAGGTGGTCATCACCAACATCGCATTCGACTCGATGTCGGGGAAAAGGTCAATACCAAGACGCGAAAGCGACACACCACCAAAAATCATAATCGCCACAAAGAGGATTATGGTGGTGATAGGGTTTTGGACCGATGTCTTATAAATATTCATCGTTTCTTCGTTTACAAATTATTACTCATTAACAAGCTCCACAGCGATGCCATCCTTCAAGGCTATCTGACCAGATGTTACCACCTCGTCGCCATCGGCGATACCGCTCAAAATCTCATACTTGTCGTTCATACGGCGACCAAGCTCTACACGCTGGAAGGCAACTGTACCATCCTGCTTATATACATAGATGTAACGGTTACCTGAACCGAGCTGCTTAACAACGGCTACATCAGGCACAACGATATTCTTGCGTGTACCGTAGTTCATTGTAACGCGTGCGTACATACCTGGCTTAACCAGCTCCTTCGCGTTAGCCAACACCAGCTCGACAGGGAATGTGCGAGTTGCAGCGTCGATTGATGGAGTGATGCGAGATACCTTTGCAGTGAACTTCTGCTCTGGCAGAGCATCAAACTCAACCGCTACCTCCATACCCTTCTTAATATAAGTGTAGAGAGACTCCGATACGTTGATTGTAATCTTCACAGGGTTGATGCGCTGCACAACGAAGATTGGCAGACCGCCACACATATCACCGTTGTCGTAGTTACGCGCTGTAACAACACCAGAGATAGGAGATACCAGAGTTGTGTTCTCCAACATATTCTCGTATGTAGATTTTGATACCTCATAAGCGGTCTTCATAGCCTGCCAGTTAGCCTTTGACTCACCACCGAACTTATAAAGCTCGTCAGAACGCTCGAAGTTAGCCTTATTGTTCTCATACTGTGCCTTCACCTGGTCCAAAGCTGCGTTATCGAGCTCTGCAACCTTCTGACCTGCCACTACACGGTCACCCACATCCACCAACAGACGTGTGATACGACGTGGCTGCTGTGGAGTGATGTTATTCACAGCATAACCCTCAACGTTACCTGTGAATACACTCTGCTGATCCACATCCTGGATGTGTACCACAGCTGTTGTTACTTTAGGCTTTGCCTCTACCACAGGCTGCTCCGCTGCAGCCTCGGCACTCTTCTTCGACGAGCAAGCTACGCTTGCCAAGCATACACCACCTACGAGCAGTGTCTTTACAAATACATTCATTTTCATATCTCTTCTACGTTTTTAATTTTCCTGATTTTCGATTGCGGCAGTAGTGCCCATAATCTTTGCCATTGACACCTGATTTGTCAGGTAGTTATAGATGGCTGTCGAGCGTGTAAGCTCGGCCTGTGTGTATGCGAGCTGTGAGTTATCCACATCCACCAGCGTACCGCCACCCACTTCGTAACGCTTAACAGCGATTTCGTAACCACGCTTTGCCTGCGAGATGGTCTGCGATGAGGCGTGGAACTGCTTCACATTGGTGAGCATATTGCTGTAATATGACATCATAGCTGTACGCAACTGACGCTCGGTGTTCTCGCGCTGAAGCTGCAAGCTGTTCAAGTCAATCTTCGCCTGGTTAATCTCCGCACGGCGCTTACCACCCGCAAAGATTGGGATGTTGAGTGAGAAAGCCGCAACAGAGTATGGGTTCCACTTGTACTCTGAGAAATTCAAGGTCTCGTTCATCACAATATAGTTATAGCCAAGAGAGAGAGCCAACGTTGGGAGGTTAGCTGCTCGCTTAATCTCCAAAGCCTTGGTCAGCATATCCTCCTGGATATCAAACTGCTTCATTGTGCTGTTTTCTGACAAATCCCCCATCTCAACCTGGGCATTAAGTTCTACCTCATAATCTGACAGTTTGCCCTTGCAATCAACATCTTTTGCCAAATCAACACCCAGCAACGCCTTCAACTGCCACAAAGCCAAAACGATTGAGTTCTCGGCGTTGAACACATTAGGCTCGGCATTTGCCACACTCACCTGCGAACGGATGAAATCATACTCCGACACCTGACCTACCGAGTATCTCTTCTCAACGATTCGGTGGTTCTCAACGGCGTTGTCATATACGCGCTTATATACATCGTAAGAGTCCTTTGCCAAAAGCACCTGATAGAAAGCCTTTGAGACCTGCTCAACCATATCAATGCGTGATGAGCGAGCCTGCTCAACAGCGAGCTCAACATCCATCGCCGAAAGCTTCAACGACTTCCACAACTGTACGTTAACTACAGGCATCGCAGCATTAACACCTGCTGAGATATTATTTGCTGTACCAACCTCTATATCATTACCACCAAAATGCAGTCGCTGCTTCTTGATATAACGCTGATAAGTAGCCGAGGCTGAAATCTCTGGCCACAAAGCTGCATAAGTACCCTTCTTGGCGTACTTCTTCTTCTCGATAGTCTGATCGGCGATCTTCACCGTGGGGTTCTCACTCAAGGCAATCTGCAACGCCTCATCGAGTGTAAGCACCAATGGGGTCGAAGCTGCAGCCTCGGTGTTCTCCTGTGCCACTGCGGGCACCGCTGTAACGCACACAAGCGCTACAAACGCATAAAAGAGATTCTTCAATTTCATAATAACCTAATTAAATATTTTTCTTTTCTAATTTTCGCTACTTTCTTTTTGTACACGACATTTCGAGTGTGACTGACGCGCGAGTGTCTGGTCGATGACCTGCAATCCCTTGACCGATGCCATACCTCGCAGGAAGTTAATCGCCATAACGGCAAAGGCCTCCTCGCGACTCACATTCTCGGGCAATGTGATATTGCTATCGGTAAGGAAATTACCCACTGTCAGCAGGAACATCTGCGCCATAAGCTCAATATCGGCATTGGGGTCGAGCAAGCCATCCTCGTTACACTTGTCAAGAGCGTATTTCAAATTCTCTACACCCTTTTGCGAATGGCGACAACGAATACGGTCATATACCGCTGGGTAGAACTTTTTGAGATTATGAGTCAAGCGTCGCTCCATCTCCGATGAAAAGCCGTTACCACACGTCTCATGTACACTTATCAGCAGCACTTCGAACATATTCTCGCAATCTTTGGTCTTCTGCGAGAGGTCACGACAGCGCTCGTCAATCAGATAAGCCAAACTCTCGTATAACAACTCCTCCTTATCGCCGAACATCTCGTAGAGGGTACGCTTTGACATTCCCAACTCACCCGCCACATCATCCATACGCACAGATTTTACTCCCAGTGAGAGTATCATCTGTGAAACGTGTTTGATAATATTTACGCGTTGTGTCATTTTCTGTCAATTTTTCAAGTGCAAAAATAGCATCAGAAAACTAAAAAACAAAAAAAGTTTTCAGGTTTTTCAGTTTTTTACTCACTTATTGACCTTTTTGACCAATTTCGCCTTTCACAAAACACCTTTACAAAGAACGCAGGGGCAAAAATAGATATTTTCGATTGGATAAAAGTGCTAAATTGGACAACCTATTATTCCATTTTGACCGAGCTACGCAAAATTGCCCTTTTCGGCACATAAAAGCACAATCAAAACTCTCCCCTCGACTGCAAAATTATTCATCAACTGGCAAATTTTCACATAAAAGCCTACAACATTAAATATTTTTATCTATCTTCACATAATTAAATAGCAACAAACGACAAAACAAATGACTACTAACCCTAAAAAACGACCACAGAACTCAATGCTCACAACACTCAAGGAGTACTTAATCATGACTCTTGGAATGTGTTTATACTCATTTGGTTGGATTGGCTGCGTATTGCCTGCCAAGAGTACGAGTGGTGCCGCATCGGGACTCGCTATTGTCATCAGCACAGCACTTGAGAACACCATCGGCTGGGAGATAAAAATCGGTACAATCGTACTCTTTATCAACGTCGTTCTGCTCATCATCGCAGGTTTCGTGCTGGGTTGGAAATTTGGCATCAAAACAATCTACTGCATACTCGTTCTCTCGCTCTCGATGAATGGCTGGCAAGAGATACTCCCTGCGGATGATTTTCTGCATATCGACCGTTTCCTCTCGATGGTTGTCGGAGGTGTCATCACGGGTGTAGGCGTGGCGATGGCTATTATGCAGGGTGGCTCGGCTGGAGGAACTGATATTGTTGCTATGATTATCAACAAGTTCCGCGCCATAAGTTATGGTCGCATAATCTTTATACTCGACCTTCTGATTATCGCCTCGTCGCTCACCGTAGGCTTTACGATTGACGCTGCGATATATGGTTATATAATGACTCTGGTCTTTGGCTATACTGCCGATATGGTGCTGGCGGGTAACAAGCAATCGAGCCAGGTATTCATCATCTCGCCCAAATATGACGAGATTACACGTGAGCTAAACATCGGTTTGGGACGTGGCGTGACGCTCATCCAGTCCGAGGGCGGCTACACCCACAACCAGACAAAAATGATTATGGTAGTCTGCTCCAACCGAGAGACCCCTACTGTGATGAAATATGTCAAGCAGATTGACCCCAACGCATTTATGACCGTAGCATCGGTTATGGGCGTATATGGTCGTGGTTTCCAACCAATTAAACTCTAACACAATGTGCGAGGTAAAGATTGTCAGAGCCACCTCGTGCGATAGTGCAACAGCCGAGGCTATAACGCAACTACTCGCACAGCTTACCCCCACTCCTCACCACTTTACAGAGAGAGAGTTAAGCGAGGTTATCAGCGACCCATCAAGCGCTCTCTTTTTGCTTTGGGAAGAATGTAAGGTGGTCGGTATGCTGACCGTCGGAGCATACCTCTCGCCCACAGGACGAAAATTGTGGATAGAGGATGTTGTGGTAGATAGCGCAGCGCGCGGCAAGGGTTATGGCAAACGACTTGTCGAGCACGCCATAGAGTATGCCCGCACCTTCTCGCCCTGCACACTGATGCTCACATCCAACCCCGCCCGCATAGCTGCCAACGAACTTTATCGCGCAAGCGGTTTTCAGCAGAAGACAACCAACGTATATAGATTATCGCTGTAATCAGCACTAATCACCCCTTTCAAAAGCCATTTGACCTCTCGTTTTTGGCGTTTCACCAACCCTTAAAGCTTTCTTTCAATATAAATTCATATTTTTGTGCCGTGAAAACAAAAAACACAAGATATGAGAAAGCTTTTATTTACCTTTATCTTTTTATTAACAGCCCTCGCTGTTTCGGCGCAGTCGAAAGTAGCCGTTAATGGTACAATCGTATGCTCCGAGAATGGTGTGAAGGATGGTGTTGTGGGAGCGCAGATTGAGTTGATGTCGTTACGCGACACGCTCGAGAAGAAATATGCCCTCACAGCTATCCGAGGTGCCTACCAATTCAAACAGGTAGCAGCAGGTAAATACCGTGTGATTGCATCATCATTGGGTTACGTTGCCGACACTATCGAGATTACCGTTGAGAAGGGCAAGCCACTTACCATCCCAGAATGGGAGGTTGAGATGGAGCGCCACAAGATTGACGAGGTGAGCGTGGTGACACAGGCGGTACGTACCTCAATCAATGGCGATACCATCTCCTACAACGCGGCAGCCTTCAAGGTGCTTCCCGATGCCGACGCCGATGAGCTTTTGGCAAAGATGCCAGGCTTGAAGGTCGATGGCGGCACAATCACCACACAGGGCGAGACTGTACAGAAGATTTTGGTCGATGGTCGTGAGTTCTTCGGCAACGATGTATCGACAGCCATCAAGACTATTCCTGCCGACCAGATTAAATCGGTGGAGGTGTTCGACAAATTAAGTGACGAGGCTGAGTTCTCGGGCATTGACGATGGCAACAGCTACAAGGCAATCAACCTCGTGACAAAAATCAAGACAGCTATCTTCGGTAAGTTCAACGCGATGTATGCCTTCGAGCCAAAGCGTCACGACGACACACAGCACTACGGCTCGGTGGATGGAAACGTGAACTTCTTCCGCAAAATATCAAAGACCACTCTGCGCTTCAGCGCCAACAATATGAACGGTAACTCCGATTCAAAGATGGGTATGGGTGGTATAAACTACATCGCACAGTGGGGCGAGAACGACAAGGTTAAATTGGAGGGTAGCTACACCTTCAACGCCAATAACAACAAGCACTGGAGCTGGAGCGAGCGCGACTACTTCCTCACCGACGAGGAGATTGCCAACAACAACCCCGACGAGTTGTATCAGCGTCAGATTTCCAACAGCAACAGCCAGGGCAAGGGTAGCTCGCACTCGTTCAATACACGTTTCGAGTGGCGCATAAGCGAGCGTCAGCGTTTGATGCTACGTGCCAACGTCTCAACAAGCGATAACGAGAGCAACGGCACAAGCGCCAACAACTATTTCCCCGTGAGCGACATCGGCGACATCCTGCTTAACAACTGGAACATCGGCGAGAGCGACAATATCAACACTGGCGTGAATGGTCACTATATGTTGCGTCTGGGCGAGAAAGCGGGTCGCACGCTTCAGGTGAACTTCGGTTTGAACTACAACACAAGCGACTCAAACAGTGAAAACTATTCAGAGAAGCGCGTGAACGAGGACCCTATCCAGCAGCGTTCTTTGTCGGATAATTATGGTTATAGCCTTAACGGTGGTATCACCTACGCAGAGCCTATTGGCACTCACGCACAGATTACAATGGGTTACAACATTAACTACAACGAGAATGATGCCGACCGCTTGACACGTCTCTACGACTTCCTCTCGGGCAACTATGCTGCCGACATTGACCCCGAGTACTCAAACAGTCACAATACCTCATACCTCACTCACCGTGTAGGTCCAGGTTTCCGCTTTGGCAATGAGGGTACTTCAATCAACGGTCGTCTGAACTATCAGCACGTTACGATGAACAGCGAGCGTCTGTATCCTGCGCTTTACACCCTGCCAGAGAAGAAGTTCCAGAACATCACATACTCTGTAATGGGTCGCATCAAGCTCAATATGGAGAATCGTTTGATGGTGCGTGTGAACTCGGCAACCTCTAACCCTTCGGTTGGTCAGTTGCAGGATGTGGTGGATATCTCTAACGTAAATCACATCTCGGCAGGTAACCCCGACCTGAAGCCTTCATACTCACACCGAGCAAACCTTAATTACAACTACTCGGGCATCGAGAACGGAACAACATTTTCTGTGGGTGTGGGCGGCTCTATCGCACAGCGCTCTATCGTAACATCGGTTATCCGTAACCGTCCAGGTTATGAGGTTATCAGCCCCGATGGCGAGTTGCTCACAACACTCTCTCCTACGGGTCAATACTCAAAGCCTGTGAATACCGACGGTGCGTGGAACTACAACGGTCATATCAGCTACGGTTTCCCTATTACTTGGATTGGCTGTAACTTCAACATTGACGCTAATGGTGGTGTAAACCAGTCGCCTTCGATTATCAACGAGGTTAAGAACTACTCGAAGCGCCGCACAGCAGGTGGTGGTGTATCATTGAGTTCAAACTTCAGCGACTATGTTGATTTCCGCGTGGCTTACCACCCATCATACAGCAACGTGACAAACACCGCATCGCCAGAGAGCGACCGTGAGGAGCTCAACCATCATATCTTTGGTAATGTTCGCGTGGTGTTCGGCTTCGGTTTGACGTTGAGTGCAAACGCCAACTACTCGAAGGTGCAGGGCTTGAATGAGCTGGCGAGCAAGCTCGAGCACGAGAATCTTATCTGCAACTTCGGTATCGGTATGAAGGTATTGAAGAAGATGGGAGAGGTGCAGCTCGTAGCAAATGACGTATTCAATCGCAACGATGGCTTCAACCGTTCGTGGAACTCACAATATATGCAGACATCTATGAGCAGCGTTATCGGTCGTTACTTCGGTATCAAGTTCACCTACAACCTGCGTCGTAACACTGGTGGCGGTCAGAGCAACAACCGTTCTCGCGAGGGCTTCGACCCATCAATGATGGGCGGTGGTATGCGTGGCGGTATGGGTGGTACTGGCGGCGGCATGGGTGGTCCTGGTGGCGGCTTCGGCGGCGGTGGCGGTCGTGGTGGCTTCTAAACAAATACCAAAAACACAACAAGTGTCCAGCCCTCCAGGTTGGACATTTGTTTTTTACTGCATTACCACAAAAAAAAGAGTTGCCCAACTTTGTTTCGTTGGACAACTCCACCTTCATTAGAAGTTGTATAAAAGGTTACATCTTATAAAACTCCTCCCAGCCCTTGCGTGGTGGATTACCAACAAGCAATGTATTGGCGAATGGATTATCGACGATAATCTTCTTCTCGCGGTCGAATACAATCTTCTGGTTAAGACGCTGCGCGATAACGCCCAAACAGAATGTCTGGCACAAAGGACCAAACACCTCGAATGGCGAACGAGCCTTCTCCTCGCCCATACAAGCCAAGAGGAAGTTCTCGTAGTGGTTTGAAGGACTCTTTGGCACCTCTGGCAACTTGCTCTTCATCGCCTCCGCCTTCGCCTTTGGTATAATCTCGGTTGTAGCGCCGTGTGAGCCACGCTTGAAAATCAAATCCTTTGAGTACATAATTGTTCCTGGGTTGAGTGCCACAGAGTGAGAAGAAGCCTTCTGACCGTTAATTGTTGGCACGTCATCACCCATCTTCGATACGCCATAGCCATCAGGGAGCTGTGGGTAGTTGCCAATACCGTCATACCATGTAATCTGCACGGGTGGCATCTCTCCTCGACGTGGGAACTTAAAGCGCAGAGTAGATGCCATTGGGAAGAAGTAGGTGTTCCAGCCCACGAGCTTCACAGGATCAATCTCGTAAGGCAGACCCAGGTCGAGGAACTCGTGGATGGTGTCAATCAAGTGAGCACCCCAATCGCCGAGTGCACCCATACCGAAGTCGTACCAGCTACGCCAGTTGCCTGGGTGATACTTTCCGCTGAACTCGTGGTGCTGCTGTGTTGTGTGCCACAAATCCCAATCCATACCCTCTGGAATCTGCTCCTCCTGTGGGTAGCGAGCTATATTTACGTCGTAGCCGTGCCAGCGACGTGAGTTATTCATATGTGCATCAACTGCTGTAACATCCTTGATGATACCAGCCTCCTTCCACGCCTTAAACTGGAAGTAGTTAGCCTCAGAGTGACCCTGGTTACCGCCTTGTGTCACGAGCTGTGGGTTGCGGCGTGCCGCATCAATCATCAACTGACACTCGTAGAATGTGCGAGCCATAGGCTTCTCCACCCATACGTGCTTGCCCTGATTCAGCGCCAGCATCACACAAGGGAAGTGCGAGAAATCGGGAGTCTCAACCACAACAGCCTCGAACTTGTTACCCATCTCGTCGAACATCTTTCTAAAGTCGGTATATACCTTTGCCTCGGGATGCGCAGCGATAGCCTCCTGGCATCCACGCTGTTTCAAATCCACATCGCACATTGCGACGATGTTAGCCAAGCCTGTGCGCTCGAAATCCTTCATCACGTCACGACCTCGGTTAGCCATACCAATCCAGGCAACATTAACCTTGCCGAGTTTAGCGAAACGCTCCTTCTTATCCTGCTGTGCTGCAAAAAGCTCTGAGCTGTTTGCCACACCACCCATCATAATACCTGCTGCTGCAAGTCCTGAACGCTTCAAAAAGTCTCCTCTTGAAATCTTACTGCTCATAATATTGTAGTTTTGGTTATTGTCATAATTCAACCCTTAAAGATAGTGAAAAAATATGAATCTCTCGGAGTTCGTGGCGAAAATTAGATAATTTATTTTCATCGACATTTTTTTTAGTAATGAATGACAACGATAAATCAAGAAAAATTACTTAATTTTGTTTTGGACATACGTCCGTGACACTCTTTAGCGATAAAAATACGACTAATATGAAACGTACTATTTTAACTCTGCTTTTTGCCCTGTTAGGTGGCTTTGGCGTTTACGCCCAGACCCCTCAAGATGAGGTAAGCCTTACGGATATGACCTTTGTAAGACAATCTTTTATCCGTAATTTCTACAATTTGCGTAAGGTTGTCAGCCAGATAAATATGGAGGGTACAAACCTCCAGTTGGCGAGTGCCGCCAATCTGATTGTGGAGAATGATAAGTCGGCGGCAACGCTGAAGCAGGAGGGACGTACTCTGAATATTTCAGCCTCGGAGGGCGACGTAGCCTCAACAATCCGTGTAGGCGCATTTCACCCCTATTTCACCTATGAGGTATCGGTTGCAGATATCGATGCAGGCGAGCAGGCGGGTATTAACTTTTACCCCAACAGTGGCGAGGGCAAACAGATTCGCATCGTATATCACGATGGCAGGGTGCAGGCATTGGCGTATGAAGATGGGAACACCACCGTGATGGCAGAGAAAGAGGTAAAAGCGGCAGATATGATAAAATTACGCGTTCAATATACGGGCGTGAGGTTTCACGTCTTTACACTGCACGATGATGGTAGCACAAACCTGCTTTATAGCGTGAAGAATGATATGCGAGCTGTGGAGAGTTGTGTCACCCACTCCTTCGGTGTGTTCGCCTCTCTGCAAAAGGGCGGCAGCGTCACGCTTCACAAGGCTGAGGCTATGCTCACCTGCGGTACGGGTCAGGCTGATTCGCAGATAATACAATATAGCGACGGCACGCCGCTTATCAAGGATGGAAGATTATACCTCTGCCTCACAACAAGAGGTTTTGAGCGCATCTTCGACTCATATCAGGGTGTTTATTCAATAGACCTGGCTTCGTATGAGCTACGCCTGGAGGGTGCATTGTTCTTCGGCAAGGGTGATGGTTTGATGTATGGTTTCCACGCAACGAAGGTTGTCTATGATAAGGATAGCGGACTATATATGGTAATCACAACATCGCACGAGGATACCCACACGCTGGTATATAGCTCAACCACAGCCGACCTGCTGCACGGCATTCACTACCTGGAGTGTAAGGAGTTGGTTTTCCCTCACAGCTACACAAACAATAAGGGTTACAACACCGAGGACCCCGACTTCTTCTATGACAGCAAGGCTGGCAAGTGGCGTCTGGCATATTGTGCTTTAAGAGACAAGTCCTATGTCACATATCTTTGCGAGAGCAAAAACTGGGATGGTCCATACAAGCAAATTGCAGAGTCGGAGCAGAATAACAACACAGGTATCCGCATCGTGAGCGTCGGCGGCAAGCGACACGTCTTAAGCGGAGGAACAGGCACGACATATTATATCTATGACTACCCTACGCTCAAATATCAGGGTGTTTTCAACCACAAATATAGCGGCGGAGGACAACGCGGTTGGCCAACAATCATCCCTGTAAAGTATGGAAATTATGAGCGTTACCTCTGGATAGCCTTCGACCGAGGTGCTCCTACGGGTCGTTACTCCTATGGTACGCTGTATTTCTTCCTGGGCGACAAGATGTGGCGCAGGGAGCAGGACAACTCCCGATAAAATAACATTCGCCCCCAAAGTTGCATTTCACTACACTTTTGGGGGCGAATCTCTTATGCCAACTTATTTTGCGCGGCAGACAACTATTTTCAAACCGCAAGGTTTTAGCGAGAGTGTCGATTTCTTCTCTTTAAGAAGTTCAGGCTGCACCACATCGCGATTTTCAGGGGTATTGGCAGCCGCTATATCGTCTGACTCAAGACTCCACACCTCGGCAACAGAGTAGCCCTCGGGAATATCAAGCTTTATCTTCTGCACCTTATCGTGCGAGCGATTAGTGAGTGCAATACATATCTCACCACTATCGTTCATTGTCGCTGCGGCATCAACAAAACACAGGTCTTGCTCTATGGATCTTGTGGAAGCTGTTACATCGCCATCCAAACGCGCATAATCTCCCAAACGCACATTTGCAACACCCGCGCCCGCGACATCAACATTCAAAAGCTTACCCACAAGGTGTTTACGATAGAGTTCAAAGACATAATATATTACGCTACGGTAAGCATCATTCTCACCAACGGTCTTTACAAGTCCGTGACCATTTACGGGGAAGATATAGTTTGCCATCGCAACATATGGCGAATTACGCAAAAAGACATTTAGCATTGTAGCCGTAGTAATAACATCATATTGGCGACGGTCATCCTGACGTGTGAAATAGAACTTTTCTCCGCCCTTCACCGAGTGGCGGTTGTTCCACTCGTCAATGCTAAAACGGATGGGATTTTCCTCTCTGCCATATTTTGCATTTGCAGCCTTCAACACCTCGATATTCTCTTTGAGGTTTGCCTCGACAAGTGCCGCCGTAAAGAGACTCTTGTGAGGGTCGAGCAATGTAGTATTATCAATGTGAGCTGAAACGTAAAAGTGAAGTGTAAGATAGTCTATCCACTCGTTACACTTATCGAGCACCACTTTTGTCCAATCGGGAGTACGTCCAACGCCCAAAAGATTAAGGTCAGGATATATACTCTTGATTACCTTCGCCCAATGAGCCAGGTTGGTGGCGTAGGTCTCTGCCGACTCGCCCTTGTGAAAGCGGTTGCCGAGATAGTTCTCGTTACCAATACACCAAAGTTTTACGCCGTAAGGCTCGGCGTGACCATTTCTTGCTCGCAACGCGCCATAGGTAGTGTTTGTTGCTCCATTCACATACTCAATCCAGTCAAGAGCACTGCCCAGCGAATGTTCGTAGGTATTGTTGTTTCCCATCGGGATGTTGATGTATGGCGCAATATCCAGCTGATTGCACCACGCAATAAACTCATCCGTACCGAAGGTGTAGTACTCCATACCACCCCATATGCGCTCCTTTTCTGCCTTGCGAGTCTTGCCAATACCCTTGCGCCACTCATAATTGTATATCGCCGTACCTGCTGGCCAGCGCATAACAGGGATGTTGAGAGGGCGCAACAATTCGGTCACTGCTTTATTCTCCTCGCCTTCGTTGCTGACAATTCCGCCATAGATTACCTTGTCGTTGCAATCCTCCAGCATCTGCCCATATATCATAGGGTCGATGGTTATCTCCTCCGAAGGGATGGTTACGGTTAGCTGGGTTGTCTTGCTCTCTACCACCCTGCTGCCTTGTGCATATAGCGAATTGGTTGTTATTGAATAAAAGAGAAGTACTGCAATAAAGAAAAGTCTTTTCATCTTGTATAGTTATTAGTTTATAAGACAAAATTATAAAATAATGAGAAAAATTACAACTATAATATATAGGTGTTAAATTTTTTTATAATTTTCTTGCTACTATGTATTGCAAAGTAGTAAGAAATCACTATATTTGCATCAGCAAACACAAAATAATCGCTCTTTGAAATATTATTATCACATTTTGTAGTAATTCTACCCAATACTGCGACTAATATAATGTCGCACAAAAACATTGGAAAAATTTGCAAAATAAAAATTTATATTTACCTTTGTTATCGAATAACATAAAATAAATAAAAAAAAACGATAAATATCAGGATTGCCGAAAAACAATCTCACTCTCACTCGACTCAACTATTAAACATATAACTATTACAAACAATTAACTATTATGAAAAATCTTTATCGACTAATGTTGCTCGCCTTCATCGTTGTGGCTTCCGCAGCCACAGCGTGGGGCAGGCAGAATGACTCGCTCAAGGGGCGAGTTGCAAATTCAAAGAATGAGCCTATCGGCTACGCTACCGTTGTAGTTATGGCTGCCGAGCGGCAGGCGGCAGGTACAACAACCGACGAAAACGGCGCTTTCTCGCTTTCACTCTCGGCAGGCGAATATCGCCTTGTGGTGGAATTTGTCGGCTACAAGAGTATCGACCGCACAATCAAGGTTTCGGGCGTGACCGACCTCGGCACACTCACGATGCAGGAGCAGACAACCGAGATTGGCGAGGTGGTTGTCTCGGCACAGATGATACGCCGCGAGGCTGACCGCTTTGTTGTGGACGTAGCTAATTCCGACTCTGCTATTGGTAAGGATGGCGAGGAGCTGTTGCGTCAGTCGCCAGGCGTGTGGATTCAGGACGACAACATCTCGGTGAATGGCGCAAGCGGCACGAAGCTCTATGTAAATGAGCGCGAGATGAAGCTCTCGGGGACTGACCTTCTGAACTACATCCGTTCACTCAAGGCGGAGGACATCGCCAAGATTGAGATTGTACCACAGACAGGTGCCGAGCACGATGCCGACTCTGCGGGTGGCGCTATCAAGATTACCTTGCGCCGCCGACTCGACAACGGAGTTATGGGAACGGTGGGTATTTACAGCGGTCTGGGCAAATATGGTCACGACCCCTACCCCTATGCAAACATAAATGCCAATGTCGGCAAATTCACGCTGGGTGGCTCATTAAGCTATTACCGAAGCAAGCACCAATTCCTTGCCAACGAGCAGACTGATTACCTCTCCTCATCATCCAAGATGACCTCTTCGACCGACGATGAGATGAAAAGCAGCGAGCCTGCGGCAAACCTTTCGGTGGTATATCAAGCCAACCCAAAACACAGTATTGGATTTGATTACACCGTCTTTGATGTAAAAAGTAGCGATTACATCGTATCCACGACCCGCTTTGAGTCGCCAACAGGCACACGCCTGAGCAAAAGTATCTACGATGGCAACAGCGACCGCACAACTCACTACGCCACATTTAACTACATCTTCAAGACCGACTCGCTGGGCTCGCTCTTCAAGGTACTTGCCGACTATACCAGCCGTGATGGACTGGATACGCACGACAACACAACGAGCGTGAACGTAGCAGGTGCAGGCATTGACTCGCTCTATACCGACCGCACAAAAAGTATGTTTCGTGTAGCAACAGCTTCGCTTGCCCGTGAGAGGGTCTTTACAAAGGAGTGGAGGCTGAAGTATGGCGCAAAATACACCTACAACGAGGTTAATTCGTCAGCTCAATATCGCTACCTGAAGGATGCGGAGTGGCGACCTTCGATTGTGAGTGACCACGACATCAGTTACACCGAGAATATCTCGGCGGCATACGCCATTGCATCGTTCAACAAGGGTCGCTGGAGCACAGTTGTGGGTCTGCGTGGCGAGTACACCAAGGCGCTTGGCAAGGGTAGTGATGTGAGTCAGGAGTATTTCTCTCTCTTCCCCAATGCAAATCTTTCGTACGCTTTAGATAAACAAGGCAAGCACTCGTTGGTGGCGCAATATTCACGTTCAATATCCCGCCCAAACTTCTGGAACTTAACGAACACTCGCACGCAGATTTCGGATTACACCTACCAAACAGGCAACCCGCTGCTTGATCCATCGTACTATAATAAGTTCTCGCTTACGGGTGTTGTGGCTCACAAATATAGTATCACGCTCTCGGCAGCTATCCAGACCGATGCTATTCAGCAGATGGTTGTGGCAGATGAGAATGACCCCCGTATGCTAAATCTCACCTATGCCAACCTGCCCAAGCTGAACAACTATTCGGCAAGCCTCTATCTGCCATTTAACGTAACAAAGTGGTGGGACTGGAACATCAATCTGACGGGTGTTATTGCCGAGCAGCAACTCACGCTGGGCGCACCGATTGAGACAAATGAGTACGCGCAGGTTAGTTCAAATATGACCTTCAAGCTACCCAAAAAGTTCTATATTGATGTAAACTATTGGGGTATGACACGTGTTAAGGTGAGCAACGCCATCATCCAGCCAGGACACAACATGAGTGTGTCGCTCAAAAAGCGAGTGAAGGATAACTGGACATTTATTTGCGAGGCTGTCAATGTCATCGCTCCAAAGCAGGATTTGGACTTTGTGCAGGATGATTTCACCCGTAACATCATCACCGACGGCTATGGAAACCGTTTCAGACTTCGTCTTGGCGTAACATGGTCATTCAAGAGTGGCAAGGCATTCAACACCAAGCAGGTGGAGAAGGCGAATGATGAGAACAGAATGTAACATTTAACAAAAAAGGGGTTGTCCAACGTTGGACACCCCTTTCTTTTTGATGTTGTTAAGTTAGTTTCTAACCAAATAATCTTTAGCCTCGATTCGACTGTAATAACTCTGTATCATAGCCTTCATACGGCGCTCTATATCAGAGACATCAACCTTACCCAGCAGATTGTTTTCGTGGCGAATATCATCCTTTGAATATACCGCCACCACGCGATGCTCGTCAAAGAGCACTAGATGCTCCGCCGTGATTGCCTGGAACATATTATTATCGTAACTTACCGAGATAGGCTCCGCCTCCACCTCGCCAAAAATATCACGACCAAAGGCGAAGTATGGCTCCTCATTACCCAGCAGACCCAGCAACGTAGGCATAATATCCACCTGTGACACCACCTGATGATGCTCGCCCACCAATGAACTCTCGGGGGCGTGAATGAAGCCCATCACCTGATAGCTGCCAGGCGAAGAGCGGAACACATCCGAGAACTGCTCGCTCGATACGTGGTCGGCAACAAAGACAAATATAGTATTCTTAAACCACTCCTCATTCTCATAGCGGGCGAAGAATTTACCCACCGCCTGATCAACATATGCCACACACTTATGGTTGGGCGTAATACCCTCGGGCAGCTTGCCCTCATACTCCTCGGGCACAACGAATGGATGATGTGAGGTGAGGGTGAATATTGTTGCGAAGAATGGCTCGGTGCTCTTTTGAAGCTCCTCGCCCATATAACCGATAAACTTCTCATCCCATATGCCCCAATAGCCATCGAAGTCATCCTTGCCGTGATGCTTCTCGTAATCCTGACGACTGTAAAGATGCTCTATGCCTGTGGTGCGGGCAAATGCACCGAAACCCATAGAGCCATGATCGGAGCCGCAGAAGAACATTGTGCGGTAACCCTTATCCTTCAATATTGCAGGCAGGGCGCGTGTCTCAGCCATAGCCTGCGGCATCAACACAAATGGGTTTTTGTATGACGGGATAGAAGCCCACACCGCAGGCAAAGCCTGGATGGAGCGACGACCGTTGGCATACATATTATAGAATGTATAGCTCTGACGCATCAGCGAGTCAAAGAATGGTGTGTATCCCTTCTGCTGCTTATCCTCATAGAGGTCAGGGCGCAGCAGCGCAGAGTGCTCTGCCGAGAAGCTCTCCATAACAAAAACCACCACATTTCTCCCCTCCAGCTCTGCCGCCGAGTGCTTTTCCACTGGACGATGTTCGGGGGTGTAGATTGAGGCAAGCTCCTCGTCGGAGAAGTATTTTTCGTATGATATCTTACCGCTTGAGCCTATCGTGCGAAGGATGCAGAACGGATTGCTCAAAATCATCGTAGCACGCATATTATCGGCCGTATAGAGCGTTGCATTGGACATCGTGATGGGGCGTGTCATCTTGGTAAAACCGCCACGAATACCACCTATACTCAATCCAATGGCGGCAATGAATATAAGCGTAGAGTAGACATAATAGCCTACACCGCTGAACATACCCCACTCGCGCGTCTTGCGCCAATAGCCTGCAGCGAGCATAATGATGAATGCCACACCCACAAGCACAATATACCAATTCTCGGCGGCGAACTTCAGTACCAGCATAGCCGAGTTATCGTTGTCGGCAAAAAATATCTCGTCGGCTGTAAAACGCTTCTGCGTATAGTGGAAATAGATTGCATCGGCAAGGTTGGTCACCACCAGCAACACCGCATTTACCACCACATAGTACCAAAATTTTATCCTGCGCCACCATCTGCGCTCCCTCAAACGCAGTGGGAAAAGCGACATAATGATAAAGAGCGCATTGGCATATAGAATTGATACGGTGTCGAACTTAAACGAGCCGCATACAAGGCTCCACCACTCCGAGAATGGTATCTCGCCCATCAGCGTTGAGTTATAGGCATAAAAAAGCAGTCGGCACAGCATCAAAACCACATACAAGAGTATGATACGCCAAACGAGCAGTGCCAGATGAGACTTAAAGAATTTCATATCTATTCGTGATGATAAGGTTCGTTATGTAATATTGTAAATGCCCGATACAATTGCTCGGCAAAGATTGCGCGCACGATTTGGTGCGAAAAGGTCATCTTCGATAGTGATATTTTCTGGTCGGCACGGGCATACACCTCCTCCGAGAAACCGTAAGGACCACCAATAACAAGCACCAATCGTTTCACACCGCTCAACATACGCTTCTGCAACCACTGCGCATACTCCATTGAGGTGTATTGCACTCCGCGTTCATCCATAAGCGTGAGGCAGTCGCCATCGCCCACCTGCTTGAGTATCATCTCGCCCTCGAGCTGCTTCTGGCGTGAAGCTGCCATATTTTTGGTATTACGCACATCGGCAATGGTGGTTACCGAGAATTTACAATATCGGTTTATGCGCTTGGAGTACATCTCCACCAGCGCCTCCACCTCGCGTGAGTCGGTCTTGCCGACAACTACAAGTTCGATGTTCATCCCTAAAACCGTTATCGCAGGTCGGTATTCCACTCACCCTCGGTACCGAGATATATCACAGGTCGCTCCTTCTCTACCGACTTCAGCCACTCGTAAGCCTTATACATATTGTAACCATTACCCGAATTATCACCACCCAGCGCAAAAGCTATGATGCAAGAGTGGTTGCGCGAACGATAATACATCGCCTTCACACGCTCCAGGTACTCATTCACAAGTGCAGGGTCATTGGCAGGCGTACCGCCTATACCTCTATCGTTGCTGTTCTTCGGAGAGTTGATATTTGCTCTGTCGATAACGAACATACCCGCCTTGTCACACATATCATAAAACCACTTTGGCTGTGGATAGTCGGGACAGAGGGTGTTATAACCGCGCAACTTTGCCTGCTCAATCGCCACAAATGTCTTTTGACGGTCATCCATCGCGTTGAAATGCTCCTTCTTCTGCACGTGCAGGATATTGTCAAAGCGGTAGAACTTGCCACCACGAAAGACTGTCTTGCCAAAACCCACCTTCAATGGGATATACTCCCACAACATACCGTTGCGCTTGATGTAAATCATCACATCGTAAAGAGGAGTCTTGCCATCGCCCCACTTGAAGTTGTAGCTGTGGTAGATATCGGGGTTAAAATGGAGTGTATCAATAGAGCGCCCCTCGACTTCAAGGTCGTTCACGCTATACTCCTTAAGTTTTCCCTTGGGGTCGTAGATATCGAAACCAACTTCGATTGTCTCCTTGAAATTGAAGTCGTTTGCCACAATCACATCCATCCTGAGCTTGGCATACTGGCGTGTTGTGTCGGGCTCAAGGATGATATTGAAATCACGCACCGAGAGGCGGCGCTGAACAAAGAAATAGCTATTCTCAAACTGCTCGAAGCCAGGCTGATAAATATCCTCCTGGAGCTGTGGTGTACGGCTCTGGCGCACACCCACCATAATCTCGTTCACGCCCTGACGCAGATACTTTGAAAGCATAAAATCGGCAGGCGTGAATGGGTCCTCAACCTCGGCAACAGCCTCGTTATTGACAAAGAGAGTGTAAGCCATACCGACATTCTCGATGTGGAAGAAGGTATTGTAGTCATTGCGTGTAGCATCGACGTTAATCTTCTGCACAAAACGCACCTCGCCACCAGCGATTGCGATACGCTCGGGCTTGAACGCCTCATACCCCATCGTCTCCGAACGCTTGTCCGCCTTGGCATCCTCGCGCTTGTCGTAAGTGATAAACTCCGAACGGAACACGCGTGGCGACTGCGCATAGGTCGTTATGATTGAAAGCAGGGCTACGCCCACCAAAAATAGTCGTTTCATAGTCGTAAAAAATTGCAATATTTATCTCAATATCTTCTCTCGGTACGCAGTACCGTTTGCAAAGGTACTTTTTTTTTGACAAATATCAAATAATTAACTACCTTTGTGGATTGATAGGCTAACAATTGTGTGCCTCCAAGCAAAGATAATAATTAAACAAAAACATATAACACTATGAAAAATCAGAGAATTGCACAGATTCTATCTTCAGGCGCAAAGGATTGCGACATTACCGTCAAGGGTTGGGTACGCACCAAGCGCGGCAACAAAAACGTGGCGTTCATCGCTCTTAACGACGGTTCTTGCGTAGCAAACATACAGATTGTTGTGGATTTGGCATCTTTCGACGAGGAGAAGTTGAAGGCTGTGACAACAGGCGCTTGTATCCGCGTAGATGGTAAGCTCGTGGAGTCTCCAGCATCGGGTCAGGGTGTTGAGGTACAGGCTACCGACATTGAGGTTTATGGCACAGCCGACCCCGAGAGCTATCCACTTCAGAAGAAGGGTCACTCGCTGGAGTTCCTGCGCGACATCGCATACCTGCGTCCTCGTACAAACACCTTTGGTGCTGTATTCCGCATCCGCCACGCTATGGCGTATGCTATCCACAAGTATTTCAACGATCACGGTTTCTACTATTGGCACACTCCACTCATCACAGGCTCTGACTGCGAGGGTGCTGGTGCTATGTTCAACGTAACGACAATGGACTTGAACAATATTCCTCGCACCGAAGATGGCGCTGTGGATTACTCACAGGACTTCTACGGCAAGCCTTGTAACCTCACCGTTTCGGGTCAGTTGGAGGGCGAGCTCGGAGCATTGGCTCTCGGTCAGATTTACACTTTCGGCCCTACATTCCGCGCCGAGAATTCAAACACTCCACGCCACTTGTCGGAGTTCTGGATGATTGAGCCCGAGATGGCATTCTACGAGCTGGAGGAGAATATGGAGCTTGCAGAGGACTTCCTCAAGTACCTCATCAAGTACGCTTTGGAGAATTGCCGCGAGGATTTGGAGTTCATGAACAAGATGTGGGACAAGGAGCTTATCGAGCGTCTGGAGTTTGTCATCAAGAACGACTTTGTACGTCTGGACTACACCGAGGGTATCAACATCCTGAAGGCTTCAGGCAAGAAGTTTGAGTTCCCTTGCGACTGGGGTTGTGACCTTCAGTCAGAGCACGAGCGCTACCTTGTGGAGGAGCACTTCAAGCGTCCTGTAATCCTCATCAACTATCCAAAGGAGATCAAGGCGTTCTATATGAAGCAGAACGAGGATGGCAAGACAGTACGCGCAATGGATGTTTTGTTCCCAAAAATCGGCGAGATTATCGGCGGTTCGGAGCGCGAGGCTGACTATGGCAAACTTTGTGCAAGAGTAAAGGAACTCAATATGAGCGAGAAGGAGTTGTGGTGGTATCTTGATACACGCCGTTGGGGTTCGGCGCCTCACTCTGGCTTCGGTCTGGGCTTTGAGCGTCTGCTGTTGTTTGTGACAGGTATGGCAAACATCCGCGACGTTATTCCATTCCCACGCACACCAAATAACGCAGAGTTCTAAAGATTATTCAGCTATTTATCGAAAAGACAATGAAGCGACTTATTTTACTTACCCTCGTAGCCTGCTTCGCCTTCAGTGTTGATTCACAAGCCAAGAGAATTAACCCAGAAAAGGGCTACAACTTAATCTACATCGGCAACAGCATCACCTATGGTGCTTTGCACGCTGAGCCCAAAGTGACTGCACCTCCCGTTGTTGCGACAGAGTATGCCAACAAACGTCTGAAGTGCATCAAGGGGTTCACAAACTGTGGTCGCTCGGGAGCTACAACGGTGGATTTCCTACCTGCGCTAAACCGCGATTTCAAGCGCGTGGAGAGAGCCGTTGCCAAACATCAGGGCGAGAATGATGGTCAGTTCGTCTTTTCGATTATGCTTGGCACAAACGACTCGGCATCTACAGGTCCAACAGGTGCGCCCGTGAGCAATGAGGATTACAAGAAAAATATCCTCACAATCGTAAATCGTCTGCGCGAGATGTGCCCAGGTGCGATTTTCGTTCTTCAGCGCCCTGTTTGGTACAGCCCCAACACCTACAACGGAGCACGTTACCTGGTGGCAGGTTTGAACCGTATGACCGACTACGTCAATATCCTCGTAGAGCTTGCCAACGAGAACAATGATATATATCTGGGTGACTGCGACAGCTACGATTTGATGAAGCTCGAGTACGAGAAGTATATGTTTGCCGAGCCAGGCAACGCTGGCACATTCTACCTCCACCCCAATGAGGAGGGAGCCAAGAAGATGGCGAAGAATTGGGCAAAGGCTATCGTGGCTGCTGTGAAGTCATCGGCACGCCAATAACTCACCCGTGAATTGAAGGAACCTGTCGTAAGTGGAACTTAAAATGTAATGTAATGGCTATTTCACAACGTCAGATTCAAAAGCAAATACAGACTCTATCGCCCCAGCAGATACAGATGATAAAACTGCTGGAGCTCCCCGCCGTGCAGCTTGAGCAGCGCATCAAGCAGGAGATTGAGGAGAACATCGTGCTCGAAGAGGATGAGCTAAAGGATGATGAGAACGAGCAGATATCTATGGAAGAGTATCTGCGCGAGGATGACTCTCCAGGTTATAAGGCTCGCATAAATAACTACTCGAAGGACGACAAGCAACGCCCCGTAACCCTCACCGAGGGGCTCTCGCTACAGGAGTACCTGATGGAACAGTTGCGTTACCGCAACCTCTCGGACGAGGAGCGCAAGGTGGCGGAGTTTTTGGTGGGCAGCATCGACGAGAATGGCTACCTGCGCCGTGATATGGAGTCCATATCAGACGACGTAGCATTTTCGCTTGGAATAGAGTATAGCGTGAAGGAGCTGGAGCGACTGCTCTCGATAATACATCAGCTTGAGCCTGCGGGTATCGGAGCGCGCAACCTGCAAGAGTGCCTGCTTTTGCAGATGAACCAGCGCCGCATCGACACCCCTGCAAAGCAGATGGCGCAGAAGATACTCTCCTCTCATTTCGAGGAGTTTACCAAAAAACACTACGAGAAGTTGATGGCACGTCTTGGTGTCGGCGAGGATGAGTTCCGCGATGCCATAAACGAGATTAAGCACCTCTCGCCCAAGCCTGGTAACCTCTATTCGGATGGGAGTTTTGACACCTCGCCATATATTATTCCCGACTTCACAATAGATTATCACGATGGGCAGTTTGACCTCTCGCTCAACTCCTACAACATCCCCGAGGTGAAGATTAACCGCCGCTATGTAGAGATGATACGCGATATGGTCTCATCGGATGGTTTTGTATCGGAGAAGGACAAGGAGGCTGTGCAGTTTGTCAAGTCGAAGATTGACTCAGCCAAATGGTTTATCTCTGCCATCAAGCAGCGCCACGACACACTGATGCGCACAATGCAGGAGATACTCTCTTTCCAGAAGGAGTACTTCAAGGATGGCGACCAGAGTAAGCTGCGCCCGATGATATTGAAGGATATCGCCGACCGCGCAGGGCTGGATGTATCGACCATCTCGCGCGTGGTAAACAGCAAATACGCACAGACACACTTCGGCATCATCCTTTTGAAGTCGCTCTTCTCGGAGGCTATGCAGACCGAGAGCGGCGAGATTGTGTCAAGCTACGAGATTAAGAACATACTGCAGAAGTGCATCGACGAGGAGGACAAACGTCACCCTCTGACGGATGAGACATTGATGAATATATTAAATAGTAAAGGTTACTGCATCGCCCGCCGTACGGTGGCGAAATACCGCGAGATGCTCGGCATACCCGTAGCACGTCTGCGTAAGCAGATTTAACCTCCGAGCCGTGCTATAAGGCTCAAAACCGAAAATTTATAATGCTTAACAAGATATCGAAGACTCTCTCGGTAGTATTTCATCCATTTATGATACCCATCTATGTGATGATTATACTGCTCTTTACCGACACGGTACACTCCTACTACCCCTGGCGTGTAAAGGTGTATCTATTGTGGAACGTGGCGCTCTATTCGCTTGTGTTGCCTGTGCTGACACTCGCACTGCTGAAGCGTCTGCGCCGTCTGCGTAACAAACGACTCTCGAAACGTGAGTTTACCATCATCGCCCTGCTTGTTGGTGCGACCTGTTATATATTATGTGCCATCACAATGATGAAGGCCCCCTCACTCTCTATCTTCCGCAAGATAGCTATGGCGGGCGTATTGTGCGAGCTCTTCTGCCTTGCCTCGCTACCTTTCGCCCGCATCAGCACCCACCTCACGGCTATGGGCGCAGTGGTGGCTCTGTTTGCTATGCTCAATATCCTGGGCGAAACATCTCTCTTTTGGGTATTGCTTCTGACAATACTCTGCGCTGGCGTGCTTGCCTCGGCAAGATTATATATGGGTCGTAACCGTAGCCGACAACTATTCATCGGTTTTGTCAGCGGATTTATGCTCTCGGTGGCAGCAATGATGTGGATGTAAAAGAGCTATCTAATTAGGAATTGACAACTTCTACTTTTAATCGTGCAGACCTCGCTTGCGAAGATAATCCAACAAAAATTCTGGGCGGTCGGTCTGAATCATAGTCGCACCCATTTCCAAAATCTTACCATACACCTCCTCGGCTGATTTCTCGTAAGCCACATCGTCGCTCAAACCGCCGCAGAGGGAGTTCCAGAGGGTATTTACCCATAGCTTCGAACCGTCAGCAATCACCCTTTGCATACACTCCTCAACAACAGGAGTCATCTCGCTCCAACACACTTCATAAGCAAGCTGCGGTTTATCGGCAGCAATATACTCCTCGAAAATCTTTGCACTACCCGCGTTCGCAGGTGTCACGATAGGCATATAGAGGAGGTTGTTTTCATTCTCCGCCATCTTCGTCTCAATGTCTGCCAAAGACTTTCCGCCCTTAATCAGCACCTGATGCGTAACGCCCAATTCTTCTGTGAGGGCGAGCACCATAGGATAATAGTCATAACCCTTGTCGATATTTACCGTGATACGGTCCTTGCACACCTCCAGCGCCTCACGCAACGTGGGCACCTTCAAATCGAGCGAACTACGCACACCGTGCGCTGTCTTGAGGTAATGGCGTTGCAACTCCTCGTATGTCATCTCACCTATCTTGCCTCGTCCCGTAGTGCTACGGTCAATTGTGCGGTCGTGCATCAGCACCAGCACACTATCTTTGGTAAGTTGGACATCAATTTCAACCATATCGGTACCCATTCTGATTACCGACTCGATGGCAGGAATGGAGTTCTCGGGATAGTTTCGCCAATCGCCTCGATGGCATATGACTAAAACATTCTTAGAGTTTGGATTGTGAATTTCGGTAATAATCTGCTCAGCTCTTGTTTCAGGCTCTGCACCATCATAACAACCAAATTGCAACGATACTGCCATAATTGACAACATCACAGCGAAAAAGTGTAAAATTCTCTTCATAATATTAAATTTAACACAGTTTGACATAACAAATTTAATATAAATATTCCATTATCCGCATAAAATTTATTAACTTTGACAAAATTATGAACCATAAAAATTTATCCTATGTATAGAAATGACAAACGAACCGTAATCACACTTGATGCGGGCGGTACAAACTTCGTATTTGGCGCAATGCAAGCCAACAAATTTATCATTGACCCGATTACAAAACCTGCAAACGCACAAGACCTCGACCTCTGTATGCAGACCCTGGTGGAGGGTTTCGAGGAGGTGATTGCAAAGCTCGACTGCAAGCCTGTGGCTATTAGTTTTGCCTTCCCTGGTCCTGCCGACTACGCTAATGGTATCGTGGGTGGCTTCTATATGCCTAACTTCCCATCGTTCCGCGACGGTGTGGCGCTTGGCCCATTCCTTCAGGAGAAATTCGGCATCCCTGTATATATCAACAACGACGCCGACCTCTACGCCTACGGCGAGGCGTTGGCGGGTGCTCTGCCAGCTGTGAATGAGAAGCTGGAGGCGCTGGGCAGCGCAAAGCGTTACAAGACATTGCTGGGCTACACTTTCGGCACAGGCTTCGGTATGGGCTTTGTGACAAATGGCGAGCTCCACACTGGCGATAACTCGTGCATCGAAACCTTCTGTCTGCGTCATAAGCATATGCCTAATGTGATGGTGGAAGATGGCGTGGCTGTGCGCGCCGTGAAGCGAGTATATAAGGAGGCTTCGGGTATTGACGACCCAACGCTTGAGCCAAAGGATATATACGACATCGCCGAGGGCAAACGCGAGGGCGACAAGGAGGCTGCCAAGAAGGCTTTTGCCACAATGGGCGAGGTAGCGGGCGACGCTATGGCTACTGCCGTTACACTTATCGATGGTCTGATTGTTATCGGTGGCGGTATAACAGCCGCATCGAAATATATTAAGCCTGCATTATTGGAGGAGTTGCGCTCACAGATGCACACCATTGGTGGCGAGTCATTCGACCGCGTGCAGATGAAAGTCTATGATTTGGACGATGAGGCGGAGTTCGAGCTCTTTGCGAAGGGTGCATCACGCGATTTGAAGGTATATGGCACCGATAAGGTTGTGACCTACGACCCACAAAAGCGTGTCGGCGTGATGATTTCGAAGATTGGAGCAAGCACCGCCATATCACTCGGTGCATACGCCTTTGCGCTGAACGAGATAGACAAGAAATAACATATGAAGTGCGACCACCCATATTCCGCGAGGATTGGGTGGCGCATTTACATTACAACCTAACTCAGTATGAAAAAACTCATTGCCACACTTAAAAATGAAGATTGGGTAATCGTATATGCGGGTGCCATTATTTTGCTATTGGCTACCCTCTCCCCTGAATTTATGCCTTCGATGCCCAAAAAGCTGGAGTCGCTTGCCGACTTAAGCAAAGCGGGCTTTATGTTCGTCTCAATATTGGGACTTACCTACCTTTGTCAGGCTGTTCTGCGCCGACCAATGAAGGGTATTTTTCTCTCGTTGCTCACAATCTTTGTGCTTTCGCTTGCAGCACAAGTGGTAGCAAACATTCCACTCATCAAGACCTGGGGGCTGGAGTCGGTATTCTTTTCAGTGATTTTCGGTCTTATCGTCAGCAACTGTTTCGGTACACCACAGTGGCTCAAGCCAGCCATTCAGAGCGAGTTCTACATTAAGATTGGCATCGTATGCCTGGGCTCAACAATTCTCTTTGGCGAGGTTATGAAGTCGGGCGTATTTGGTTTGGCTCAGGCGCTTATCGTGGTCTTCACGGTATGGTTTTTCGCCTTCCGCAACTCTATGCGTATGACCAAGGATAGAGAGATGTCAACAATGATTGCCAGCTCGGTATCTATCTGCGGTGTGTCGGCTGCTATCGCCACATCGGGCGTAATCAAGGGTGACAACAAGAAACTCTCTTACGTCATCTCGCTGGTGCTGGTATGCGCCATCCCTATGATGTATATTATGCCTTGGGTTGCCGACCTGCTTGGCTTGAGCGAGGAGGTTGCTGGTGCTTGGTTGGGTGGCACGATTGACACCACAGGCGCTGTGGCAGCTTCGGGCACTATGCTCGGCGAAACTGCTGCGCAGACCGCCATCATCGTCAAGTCATCACAGAACGTACTGCTCGGCGTGGCGGCTTTCCTTATTTCGCTTATGTGGACCTATCAGGGCAAGCAGTATGAGGAGAAACCTACGCTGGGTGTTATCTGGGACCGTTTCCCAAAATTCGTCGTTGGCTTTATCTTGGCTTCGCTCGTATTCAGCTTCTTGATGGATGTCGAGAGCGCGAAGGCCGTAGGCAAGATTACCAAGGGCTTCACAAACACACTCTTCAGCATTGCCTTCGTCTGCGTAGGTCTGGAGACTCGTTTTGCCGATATCTTCTCGAAAGAGAACCGCAAACCTTTGTGGGCGTTCCTTTTGGCACAAGGCTTCAATATCATTGTGACGTTGGTTGTTGCATATCTTTTGTTCGGAATTGTAAAACCTATGCTTGCATAGTTAAACCTACTATAAAGATGAAACGATTTACTTTAACCCTTGCCGCCCTCACGCTCTGCTGCTCGACTCTCGTAGCACAGACATTCAACGAGTGGCGTGACCCCGAAATAAATGAGGTCAATCGCGTCAAGATGCACTCATCGTACAAAATTTTCGACAGCACATCAGCTGCCGAGGGTGCTTATTGTGACAAGTCAAACCCATACCGACTCTCACTCAACGGAACGTGGCGCTTTAATTGGGTAGAGAACGCCGACCAGCGTCCTACCGACTTCTTTACCCCCGCGTTCAACGACAAAGGCTGGCACGATATTGAGGTGCCAGGAATGTGGGAGCTCAATGGTTTTGGCGACCCTATATATGTAAACATCGGTTATGCCTGGCGTGGAAACTTCCGCAACGACCCACCCAACATCCCTATCGAGCAGAACCACGTCGGTTCATATCGTCGCACGTTCAACATTCCACAGGAGTGGGCTGGACGTGATATTTTCCTTAACATCGGCTCTGCCACATCCAACGTATATGTATGGGTGAATGGCAAGTTTGTCGGCTATTCGGAGGACAGCAAGCTCGGTACGCAGTTCGACCTCACGAAGTTTGTAAAGGCAGGCGAAAACCTCATCGCATTGCAGATCTTCCGCTGGTGCGATGGCACATATCTTGAGGACCAGGATTTTTGGCGTATGTCTGGCATCGCACGCGATGTTGAGTTGGTAGCTCGCCACAAGTCCCGACTTCAGGATGTGATGATTACCCCCTCGCTCGATGAGGAGTACAAGGATGGCAAGCTCGATGTCAAGATGGAGTTCACTTCAGGCGTAAAGAAGGCTGATGTGAAGTTGCTTGATGCAAAGGGTGCTGTTGTAGCGCAACAGTCGCTCACTCCTGCAAAGGGCAAGGCTGAGTGGCAGGCAGAGATAAAAGCCCCACTGAAATGGTCTGCCGAGGAGCCAAACCTCTACAAGGTTGTAATCAGCGCAAGCAACGGCAAGCAGACCACCGAGGCATATGCACAGCGCATAGGTTTCCGCACATCGGAGATTAAAAACGCACAGCTATTGGTGAATGGTCAGCCTATTTTGATTAAGGGCGTAAACCGTCACGAGATGGACCCTTTGAAGGGTTATGTGATGTCACGCGAGCGTATGATTGAGGATATTCGCATCATGAAGGAGTTCAATATCAACGCTGTCCGCACCTGCCACTATCCCGACACTCCAGAGTGGTATGACCTGTGCGACGAGTACGGACTCTACCTGATTGACGAGGCAAACATCGAGTCACACGGCATGGGTTACGGCGAGCAAACACTGGCTAAAAACCCACTCTACACCAAGGCTCACCTGGAGCGTAACAGCCGTATGGTAATGCGTGATAAAAACCACGCTTCGATAATTATCTGGAGTATGGGTAATGAGGCGGGCTTCGGAGAGAACTTCGAGGCGTGCTACCGCTGGATCAGAGAGTTTGACCCTTCACGCCCTATCCACTATGAGCGCGCCGAGGGTAACGACTTCACCGACATCGTATGCCCAATGTACGCCTACCCCGATTGGTGCGTAAAATATCTTGAGAACAACCCTAAAAAGCCACTTATACAATGCGAATATTCCCACGCTATGGGTAGGTTTCAAGGAGTATTGGGACTTGATTCGAAAATACCCTAACTATCAAGGTGGTTTTATCTGGGACTTTGTAGATCAGGCAATGGTTCGCTACGAGGCTGACGGCAAGGTATCGTTCCTCTATGGTGGCGACTACAACAACTACGATGCAACAGATAACTCATTCAACTGCAACGGTATCATCGCTGCCGACCGCACCCCTCACGCTCACGCCTACGAGTTGCGCCGTCAGTACCAGTCAATCTGGACAAAGGCTATCGACCTGAAGGCAGGCAAGGTGGAGATTTACAACGAGAACTTCTTTACAGACCTCTCACCTTACGCTCTGGAGTGGGAGCTGGTGCAGGATGGCGTAGCAACTTTGGCGGGTCGCATTGAGTCGCTCGCGGTTGCGCCACAGCAGCACAAGCAGTTCTCGCTCGGCTTCAGCGAGGCGGACTTCTGCCCCGAAGCGAAGGAGATTTTGCTCAACGTAAGCTATCGCCTTAAAAAGAAGCAACCTCTGCTCGCGATTGGTCACACCATCGCCGAGGAGCAGCTCTCAATCAAGGAGTACGACACAAAGGCTGCCTTTGTGATGAAGCAATCATCTCGACCAGTGAAGATTACACGCTTCGAGAAAGCTACCAACGTCGAGGGTTACGACTGGATTGTTGCATTTGACCGTCAAGGCTTTATCAACAAGATGCAGTATGGCAACATATCGGTTATGGCTGAAGGCTCTACGCTTCGTCCTAACTTCTGGCGCGCCCCAACCGAGAACGACAACGGTGCTCGTCTGCACGAACATTTTGCGGTATGGCGCAACCCTACAATGTACCTCAAAAACTTTGAGACAAAGATTGAAAATGGTGTGGCTATCGTCGTAGCCTCATACGATATGCCAAGTGTCGAGGCGAAGATGCGTATCACATACACCATAAACGGCGAAGGCGAAGTGAAGGTTGAGCAGGCGATGACCACAACCGAGGGTGCGAAGGTATCGAATATATTCCGTTACGGTATGCGTATGGAGCTGCCCGCACGCTTCAATCAGCTGCTCTACTACGGACGTGGCGAGGTGGAGAACTACTGCGATAGAAAGAGCTGCGCCGACATCGGTCTGTATGAGCAGAGCGTGGCAGAGCAGTATCACGAGCAGTTGGCTCGCCCACAGGAGTCAGGTACACGCAGCGACCTGCGTTACTACAACATCCTCGACACTTCGGGTGCTGGTCTGAAGATTAAGGCTGCGACTCCATTCTCGGCATCGGCATTGCCATATTCGCAGGAGCGTATGGACTACACCGTAGGTGCCGCGCAGCGTCACTCTGGTGATTTGAAGCCCGATGGCAAGACACACCTCTGCTTCGACTTGGTGCAGCAGGGCGTGGCAGGCATCGACTCGTGGGGCGCATGGCCCTTGGAGCAATACCGTATTACATATAAGGATTATACATTTAATTTTATCCTTTCACCTGTGAGATAGGATATAATTTGAGAAAAATTTTCTAATGATGTAATTATTTTGTATATTTGCGCCGATAAAGGGGACTTGACATAAGGTCGAGGCTTCTGCAACGGAAATTTTGGAAAATATTCACTAATTAAAATTATAACACTATGATTTCTTACAAAGATCTTGGTCTTGTGAACACTCGTGAGATGTTCAAGAAGGCAATCGAGGGTGGTTACGCTATCCCAGCGTTCAACTTCAACAACATGGAGCAGATGCAGGCTATCATCTCTGCTTGTGTAGAGTGCTCTTCACCTGTTATCCTTCAGGTATCTTCAGGTGCTCGTAACTACGCTAACCAGACACTGTTGCGTTACATGGCACAGGGTGCTGT
The DNA here is from genome assembly GCA_015059905.1 of Rikenellaceae bacterium. GTDB lineage: Bacteria > Bacteroidota > Bacteroidia > Bacteroidales > Rikenellaceae > Alistipes. The sequence goes on along the minus strand of SUZN01000001.1, from coordinate 29,291 downwards.
TGAGTTCGCTAAGGAGATGGGTAAGAACATTCCTATCGTTCTTCACCTCGACCACGGTAACTCATTCGAACTCTGCAAGAGCTGTATTGATATGGGTTTCTCTTCAGTTATGATCGACGGTTCACACCTCCCATACGATGAGAACGTAGCTCTTACAAAGAAGGTTGTTGATTACGCACACCAGTTCGACGTAACAGTTGAGGGTGAGCTCGGCGTATTGGCAGGCGTTGAGGATGAGGTATCTTCAGAGGTTGCTCACTACACACGTCCAGAGGAGGTTATCGACTTCGTATCAAAGACAGGCGTAGATTCACTTGCTATCTCAATCGGTACTTCACACGGTGCTAACAAGTTCAAGCCAGAGCAGTGCACTCGCAACGCTGATGGTATTTTGGTTCCACCACCATTGCGTTTCGACATCTTGGCAGAGATCGAGAAGCAGATCCCTGGCTTCCCTATCGTTCTTCACGGCTCTTCTTCAGTTCCACAGGAGTATGTTAAGATTATCAACACTCACGGTGGTGCATTGAAGGATGCAGTAGGTATTCCAGAGGAGGAGTTGCGTAAGGCAGCGAAGTCAGCAGTTTGCAAGATCAACATCGACTCTGACGGTCGTTTGGCTATGACTGCAATGGTTCGTAAGATCTTCGTTGACAACCCAGCAGAGTTCGATCCACGTAAGTACTTGGGTCCAGCTCGTGAGGAGCTCAAGAAGCTTTACATGCACAAGTGCGTAAACGTTCTTGGTTCAGCTGGTACAGTTGAGTAAGGGAATTTACCATTTATAGAAAAAGCGACTCCTTTCGAGAGTCGCTTTTTTGTTGTGGCAGAGCACTTGTGCAATGTATTGACATTCCCCCTAAAAGGGTTGTCCTACAAGTTTGATGGACAACCCTTTGCTCCTTGAAGTTGTTTAACAAGAGGGATTTTAAGGCTTGCGAAGCCCGAAAAAGCGGAGTTTACTTGAAATGAGGATTTCGAGGGCGAGCGTAACGCAAAAATCACCTTGTTAGACAGCTTCATCATTTATTTGTGCTTCTCCAGTTTAACCCACGGCATATTCTTCTTGGCAAACTCCATTACCTCGACAGCCTTGTCGCAGCATAAAGCATCAGCGCCCAAAGCCACGCCGAGCTGAAAATCCTCAATCGACTGACCTGGCCAGAGCGATACAATCAAACCCGCCTTCTTCGCCTTGTTTACCATATCGCGGCTTGTGCCACCCATATTGCACGCCAGACGCTTTACCTTCATATCCAAAGCCTGCTTGATGCAGTCATCACTCAATGGCTTACCGATAATAAGCATCAAATCCGCATCGGGATGCAGTTCGCGCATCATACGCAACGTGCGCTTATCGAACGATGTGAAGAGATAGGTAGAGTTTGCGGGCTTCTTCTTCATCGCCGTCTTATAGAGCTTATCGCAATAGTCGCGCAGCTTCTCGTCATCATACGCGCCCGACTTCATCTCCCACTCTACATATACGCCATCGCGCTTGCTCAACCACTTCGCCAGCTCGTCGGCAAACAAAATCTTGTTACCCTTATCGGTACGCACCTTGCTTATCTCTTTTCGAGTCATCTTCTCCACGTTGCCATCGCTTGGTGTGAGGCGTGAGAGAGTCTCATCGTGCGAGATAACCAGCTCGCCGTCACCAGTCATACGGATATCGGTCTCATAGCCACGAATACCCTTGTCGTAGGTCGCCTGGAACGCCTCCAGCGTATTCTCGTCATACTCAAAACGACTTGCGCGGTGGGCAAAGTGCTGCACCTCGCGCGCCTGCTGCGCCATAACTGCCACACTGGCAAAGAGCGCAACGGATAAAATAAATAATCTCTTCATAGGTTGTTAGTTTATAAAAAAAGCGGGTTGCACACACAACCCGCCAATTAAAATATCTTACATAGCGAGTCTCTCGCCCACAAAAGAGGATTACACGGTCATAATCTCCTTCTCCTTGGCTGCCATCAACTCGTCGAGCTTCTTCGAGTACTTCTCCAGCAGCTTCTGTGCTCTTGTCTCGCCATCCTTTGCCTCATCCTCGGGCATACCCTCCTTCTGTGCCTTCTTGAACGCCTCAACGGCATCACGGCGAGCATTACGCAAGCTGATACGAGCATTCTCGCCAACACCCTTCACCTGCTTAACAAGCTCCTTACGGCGCTCCTCGGTAAGAGGTGGAATGGTCAAACGGATAGTCTCACCATTGTTCGATGGTGTAAGACCGATGTTTGAGTCCAGGATAGCCTTCTCGATTGGGCGGATAAAGTTCTTATCCCAAGGCTGGATAAGGATTGTGCGTGCATCAGGCACAGTAACACTTGCTACGCCCGACACAGGTGTCTGCGAGCCATAGTAATCGACAAACACGCTGTTGAGCACGTTTGTTGATGCCTTACCCGCGCGGATGTTCAAAAGCTCCTCGTCAAGGTGATCCACCGTACGCTTCATACGGTCGGTTGCCTCATTGATAATTGTAGTTGTATCCATAGTAGTTTCGTTTAATTATTTGTTCTATTTCAAAGCCTTCTCGATAACAGAAATCATCTCGGCAAACTCCTCTGGAGTGTAACCCACCGATGTGTAGATTACCTTGCCATCCTTGCCCACAACGAAGTTGCGAGGGATGTAGTTCGATGCATATTTCTTGTAGATAGTCTGCTTGGGGTCAAGACCCATAGGGAAGGTGTAGCCATTCTGCTTGCGGAAAGCCTCTACGGTCTTTTTCGCCTCGCCACGCGAGATTGGCAGGAATACAAAATCCTTACCCTTAAAGCGCTCGATAAGTTGCTTCTCAACAACCTTCAACTCCTGACGGCAGGGAGGACACCACGTTGCCCAGAAATTCACAACGACAACCTTACCCTTGAGTTTTGAGAGCGTGAGCTGCTCGCCACTAACCATCTCTACGGTGAAGTCAGGCGCCTTGTCGCCCTTATTGATAAGCGTTGTTGATGCAATGTCATCCTGCTGTGCCTGCGCCTCAACGGGCATAGCCACCATCATCATAACCAAAGCCGCAACCAGCACCATCGCCTTGCGGCAGAAATTCTTTACTTTCATACTCACTCAAAATTTTACTCTTTGCACACCAATGTGCCGATTGACTCTCCATTCAAAACTTTTGCCAAGTTACCCTCGGTATCCATATCAAATACGATAATATCCAAACCATTCTCCTTGCAGAGTGTAAAGGCTGTCATATCCATAACCTTTAGGTCGCGGTTATAAACCTCGTCGAAGGTAATCTTGTCGAACTTCGTAGCTGTTGGGTCCTTCTCGGGGTCGGCAGTATAGACTCCATCGACACGCGTACCCTTGAACATAACCTCCGCCTCAATCTCAATACCACGCAAAGCCGAAGCAGTGTCGGTTGAGAAATACGGGTTAGAGGTACCGCCACCGATGATTACAACATATCCTGCCTCAAGATACTCAATAGCCTTTGCCTTTGAGTAGTATTCGCCAATAGGCTCCATACGGATTGATGTGAGCACCTTTGCCTTGACACCATTATCCTCAAGCGCAGAGTGAAGCGCCAAAGAGTTGATTATTGTTGCCAGCATACCCATCTGATCACCCTTCACGCGGTCGAAGCCCTTCTTGGCACCCTGCAAACCTCGGAAGATGTTACCGCCGCCGATAACAATACCTATCTGAACACCTGTAGCTGCTGCAGCCTTAATCTGCTCGGCATAAGATTGTAACACAGCAGGCGAAAGACCATACTTCTGCTCGCCCTGAAGCGACTCACCACTCAACTTGAGTAAGATTCTATTGTATCCCATAATTCAAAAGTTTATTTATGCGAAGATAAGAAAAAATATCATTTCTCGCAATTCATTGAGCCAAATAGTGTAAGTTTTTCTTCGATGGTAAGTATAAATACTTATTTTTTCGTTGGCGGCATACCTTTTTAGCCTCACGAAATAACATAATGTCGATTTTTTTTCTATCTTTGTAGTTGTATTATGTCGCTTTACGGCGACGGGTAAACAGAAAACATAACTCAAATAAAAATATTATGGTTGATATTTTCGAAAGATTAGAGAAGAACACTGGCGGTCCAATTGGTCAGTATATGCAGTTGGTACACGGTTACTTCGCATTCCCAAAGTTGGAGGGCGAGCTTGGTCCTCATATGCGTTTTCGCGGTAAGATGATGCTCAACTGGAGCTTGAACAACTACCTCGGTCTGGCTAACCACCCAGAGGTACGCAAGGCTGACGCTGCGGGTGCACAGGAGTTCGGTATGGCAGCTCCTATGGGTGCTCGTATGATGAGTGGTCAGACAAAGTACCACGAGCAGTTGGAGCGCGAGCTCGCGGAGTTCGTTGGCAAGGAGGATGCTTTCCTTTTGAACTTCGGTTATCAGGGTATGATTTCAATCATCGACTGCTTGCTCACACCTCGTGACGTAGTGGTTTATGATGCCGAGTGCCACGCTTGTATCATCGACGGTCTGCGTATGCACAAGGGTAAGCGTTTCGTTTACGCTCACAACAACGAGGATTCTCTCCGCTTGCAGCTCAAGCACGCCACAGAGCTTGCCGAGGAGCAGCGCGGTGGTGTACTCGTAATCACCGAGGGTGTATTCGGTATGAAGGGTGACCTCGGTTTCCTCGATGTAATCGTTAAGGCGAAGAAGGATTTCAACTTCCGTCTGTTGGTTGACGATGCTCACGGTTTCGGTACAATGGGTCCTGGTGGTCGTGGTACAGCGGCTCACTTCGACTGCGTGGATGGCGTGGATGTATTGTTCAACACATTCGCTAAGTCAATGGCAGGTATCGGCGCATTCGTCAGCGGTCCACGTTGGCTCATCAACCTGTTCCGTTACAATATGCGTTCACAGCTCTACGCAAAGTCACTCCCAATGCCTATGGTTATCGGTGCTTTGAAGCGTCTGGAGCTTATCCGCAACCACCCAGAGTATCAGGAGAAGTTGTGGGAGATTACTCGCGCTATCCAGAACGGTTTCAAGGAGAACGGCTTTGAGATTGGTGTTACACAGTCACCCGTTACCCCTGTATATATGAAGGGTGGTAACGAGGAGGGTACAAACCTCATCGTTGACTTGCGTGAGAACTACGGTATCTTCTGCTCAATCGTAATCTACCCTGTTATTCCAAAGGGCGAGATTATCTTGCGTATCATCCCTACTGCGGCTCACACTATGGAGGACGTAGAGCGCACAATCGCTGCGTTCAAGGCTGTTCGCGAGAAGTTCGAGGCAGGTGTTTATCGTTCAATGCCTATCCCAATGAAGGCAGACCCAGAGTTCAAGGTACGATAATTTGACTCAAATCAGATAGCGAGGTGCTGACCCCAAAGGTTGGCACCTTTTCTTTTGCTGTTTGGCGCAAAATTTGAAGCCTTGCGGCATAAACTCTTATGCGATGAAAAGATTTATGCTAATAGGAATTGCTCTTTTACTTATGTTGCTGACGGCGTGTAGCTACGGCGCAGGGCGCGACAGCATCAACCGACACACGGTCAGCTCACTTGACTTGAAATCTATTATGGGTAAGTGGTATGAGATTGCTCGCTTCGACCACCGCTTTGAGCGCGGGATGGAGTATGTTACCGCAACCTACACCCTGCAGCCCGATGGCACTGTGGAGGTAAAAAATCAGGGTATGCGTGGTAAGGAGGAGCACATCTCAATCGGGCACGCCAAAACCACTGACGAGCCAGGCAAATTGCGCGTGTCGTTCTTTTGGAAATTCTACTCCGACTATAATATTTTAGCCATCGCCCCCGATGGTAGTTGGATGATTGTGGGCAGCAACTCGCCAAAGTATCTGTGGATACTCTCACGCACCCCCACCCTGCCCGAAAAAACATTGGAGTATGTCACGTCGCTCGCCGCGCAACGAGGATACAACACCGAGAAACTGATTTTCGTGAAGCAGACTAACGATTGATACGATAGCGATAGATAATGCTGTGGCGTGGCTCACGAGGGGTGTGCAGCGACATATAGAGCCACCCTTTATAACAGGCTACGCCCTCGGGCTCGATGCCCGTAGCTGTAAGGTCGATGCGCTGAAGCAGTCGCGCAGAGTTGCGATGAATCACATTCAGCGCCGTGCCACGCGCTGGCACGCCCTCGGGAAGGAAGATATAGTCGTCAGTGACAAGGCTTCCCTGTGGTATCTTGATATCGCCCGCAGGGATACTGCCGAGCGAGTCCTCCAACTTCAGATGCACCTCGCCACGCTCATCGCTATCACTCAAGCGAGGCAGCTCAAACCACATCAGCATACGTATCTCGCCAATTGTGCAATATAGATAAAGCAGCTTGCGAGAGGCGTCCACCGCCCAATCGCAAGGTCCCACAATCTCGTCACCCGAATAGAAAATCTTCTGCACAAGGCGCGACCCCTCCAGCGTAATATCATTCACATAGCAGGCTCGTTCGCCTCGGCACTCGGTGACATAAAATAGAGGAAACTGCGAATCGCGTGAGTAGCGCTCAACGCCAAACGAAGCGTTGTTACAATGCCCCGTATTACTCTCCAGAACAAAACTGTTTACATACTGCATTCGCTTCAGGTCAATAATCACACATTGCCCCTTGTCGTGCATCGAGAATGCATAATCGCCACTGATGGCAAGACCCTGCGTTGAGCCCACGACCTCGACATCTGTGGGCAACAGGTCATTCACATCACACACCACTTCACATTTACCCAATGGCACAACACCATCTTGCGCCATAGCCACAGCGCAACACACAACGCATAGGAGTGTCGTCAGGAATTTCATTTAAGCAACTGATTTATCTCGCGAGCAATACCCTCTTTATCGTAGCCGCAGATAGCATACAACTCCGCTGGTGTGCCGTGCTCGATAAATTTATCATCAATACCCAGCGTACGCACCACGCCTCGGAAGCCATTATCATAGAGTTGTTTTGCGATAGCCTCGCCCACGCCGCCACGCAGCACGCCATCCTCAACGGTCAAAATCTTATCATACTTTTGCGCCACAACCTTCAGCAGAGCCTCATCTAAAGGCTTCGCAAAGCGCATATCGTAGTGAGCAATGGTATATTTACCCTGCTGCTCAACGCTTGCAATCGCCTCAGCCGCAAAGTTTCCCGCCGTGCCAATCGTAAGCACAGCCATATCTTCGCCCGACTTCAGCTCGCGCCCCTTACCCGTTGCAATCTGCTCAAATGCCGCCTCACGCCACTCGACACCCTCACCGCAACCGCGTGGATAACGGATAGAGTATGGCGCAGGGGTCTTTGTCGCCGTATAGAGCATATTACGAAGCTCCAGCTCATTCATAGGAGCCGCCACAATCATATTGGGTACACAAGAGAAATATACCAAATCAAATGCGCCGTGATGCGTAGCACCATCCTCGCCCACCAGACCACCTCTGTCGATGCAGAATGTAACAGGCAGATTTTGCAACGCTACGTCGTGGATTACATTGTCATAGGCGCGCTGCATAAACGATGAGTAGATGTTGCACACGGGGTGCATACCTCCTGCCGCCAAGCCCGCCGAGAATGTTACAGCGTGACCCTCGGCAATACCCACATCGAAGCACCTCTCGGGCATCTCGCGCATCATTATATTCATCGAACAACCCGACGGCATAGCGGGTGTGATACCCACAATCTTATCATCCTTTCGCGCCAGCTCAAGCAGCGTCTCACCAAATACATCCTGATAGCGTGCCGCAGAATTTACAGATGGTATTCGCTCTCCCGTCTCGGGATTGAAACGACCTGGAGCGTGCCATACCGACTGGTTATCCTCGGCTGGCGAGTAGCCCTTGCCCTTGGTGGTAATGACGTGCAATAGTTTTGGTTCATCCATATCCTTCAACGCACGAAGCATACGCACCAACTCTGCCACATCGTGACCATCCAACTGTCCGAAATATCTAAAACCAAGACTCTCAAAGAGATTACTATTCTGCAACAATCCCTGCTTAATGGCATTTCCCGCCTTCTGACAAAAACGCAAAAGAGGTGGAACGTGCGCAAAAACACGCCACAAAGCTCGCTTAAAACGATTGTAGAAACGCGATGTGGACATACGCGCAAGATAACCCTCCAAAGCACCCGTAGCCTCGTCAATAGCCATCTCATTATCGTTGAAGATAACAAGCAGCTTACCGTTTTTCTTATCGCCCGCATTGTTCAAGCCCTCAAATGCCAGACCACCTGTCATAGCACCATCGCCAATCACTGCAATGACGTGACTATCCTTCGCCTGGAACTCTGCCGCCTTCATCAAACCATAGGCAGCCGAGATAGAGGTAGATGAATGACCCGCACCAAACGAGTCATACTTGCTCTCCGCCATACGTGGGAATCCACTAATGCCGCCCAGCTTACGATTCGTAGGAAAGAGGTCTCGACGCTCCGTGATAATCTTATGTGCATATGCCTGATGACCCACATCCCACACCAGCTTATCGTGCGGAAGGTCAAAGACATAATGTATCGCAACGGTGAGTTCAATCGTACCCAGGCTTGAAGCCAGATGTCCAGGATTCTTCGAGCACTCCTCGATGATATAACGGCGCAACTCGGCACAATACTGCACCAACTGCGCGACCGAGAGTTGCTTCAAGTCTGCGGGGGAATTGACCTTATATAATAAATCGTATGTTACCTGCTCCATTGAATCCATATCTACAAATATACGGATTTTGTGTTATATATACAAACTTTTTTAGTTTTATGCCACCGAGCACGCTACGCCCAGCGCCTCGACACGTGCCGCAATCTGCTGCAGCTCCTCACGGCTAACCTTCTCAAGAGTAGGGCAAGGTGTATCCCTATCCAGCGAATAGACCATCACCTGACGTGGCGCTATTTGCTCCACGATGCGCAACCACGCCACAACCTGCTCCTCGGTGGTATTATCAACCCTATGACCATTATATTCGCCACGAAGGAACATCGTCTGCAAAATCATCTGACCCTTGAAAAGCTTCATCCACTCCACTGTACTCTCCACCGAATAGCTACCCACAGGCTTATTCACAAGCTGCACCGTAGCATCAAATGCCGAGTCGAGTTTCAGAATATTATTATCGACCCTTCGCAGCGCACGCCTTACATCTTCGCGATGAAGTTGTGTGGCATTGCTCAACACCGAGACCTTCGCCGCAGGGCAAAGCTCGTCACGCAGAGCGATTGTATCGTCAATGATTGCCTCAAAATCGGGGTGCATCGTAGGCTCGCCATTGCCCGCAAAGGTAATCACATCGGGTGGCGTACCCTCGCTAACCATTCGCGTGAGCACCTCGCCGAGCATTGATTTAACATCCTCGCGCGCATTGAAACGGCGCCTGCCCGCGTGGTCGGCATTCCAGCCACACTCGCAATAAATGCAGTCGAAGTTACACAACTTCGACTCCACAGGGAGCAAATTAACTCCCAACGATAATCCCAGGCGACGTGAGCGCACAGGACCGAATATAATATTATCGTAGAGTGATGTCATCTTAACTACAATTTTGAACGTCGGAACTCCTTGGGCGTCATACCCGTATGACGCAGGAAGTACTGCCCGAAGAATGATGGATTGGGGAAATTCAGTCGTGCCGACACCTGCTGCACCGAGAGCTGCGTTGTCGAGAGCAGAGCCTTGGCATTGAGAATTACCGAGTGGGTAATCCAGCTTGCAGCACTACGACCCGAAATCTGACGCGTGATGATAGTCAAGTACTTGGGCGTGATGTCGAGCTTATCGGCATAATACTGCACCTCGCGTGAGGTGGTGATGTCGGTTGCGAGCAACGATAGGAAGCGCCTAAAGGTCATATCCTGACGCGAGCAAGGCTCACGCTTCACAGGGATATGCTGTGCATAGACTCCCGCCAGCTCCAAACATAACATTCTCAACATCTGTGCATTTATCTGCTCACGGAAGGGATGATTCTCGCGCGCATCCTTCTGCTGCATCATTCGACAGATATCAAGTATGCCGTCCAGCTGCTCCTGCTTGAGCACCATACAGGGATTTTCGCGCATCAACAGATGGATTGAGCTCGCGGCAGGGATATCAAGGTCACGCAGGAAATCCGTAGCGATGCGTAGAGTGTAACTCTCAAAGCCTTCGCCCTGCTTGAAACCTTGGATGATTGTTCCAGGAAAGGCTATGCACAACGTGCCTGGCGAGAGCTGATATTTATGCTCGTTGATAATCACATAACCCTCACCCTTCAGACAGATAAATATACCGCCACGACCAAAGATGCGAGGCACGTTATTCTCGTTGATAATAGCGCCATACTCCTTGCTGTCGATATATGTAAAGAGAGAATTACCACCCCCTACCTTTCCCTTGCTCACTTTTTCGTTTTGCTCTGCCACTTTGATTCCCATAAAAGTATTATTATGTCACAAATATAGTGAAATTTTACAAAACCAAAGCATTTTTAGCACCATTTAAGCTCCCAAACGCTAATTTGTTGGATATTTTGAACATTTTTACACCCCACACACAAACAAAAAGAGACTGCTGAACAACCTATGTTCAACAGTCTCGCTTATTTCAACCTACGCAATCACTTATTTGATTGCTACCATATTCTGTATAGAACGCTCTGCTGCCTGACGCACCGACTCGTCGAGATGCACCTCGGGAGACTCATTCTCAAGACACGAAAGGATATTCTCAAGCGTCACCATCTTCATATAACGACACTCATTGCAGGCACAGGTAGAGTCCTCGGGTGGTGCTGGGATAAAGTTCTTCTCGGGGAAACGCTTACGCATCTCGGCAAGAATACCAGCCTCGGTGACAACAATAAACTCCTCCGCCTCGTCCTTACCACAGAACTCCAGGATACCAGCCGTAGAGCCTACATAGTCCGCTACCTCTATAATATAAGCCTTACACTCGGGGTGCGCCACAATCTTCGCCTGGGGATTTTCGCGCTTAAGTTGCAAAATCTTCTCCAGCGAGAACTCCTCGTGAACGGTGCAGGCGCCGTCCCAGATGACCATATTATCTCTGCCTGTCAGTTTCTGAATATATGAGCCAAGGTTACGGTCAGGAGCAAAGATGATTGGCTGCTCACGCGGAATACTCTCCACCACCTGCAACGCATTGGTCGAGGTACAGCAAACGTCGGTCAAAGCCTTCACCTCAACCGAAGTGTTCACATACGACACAACCTTATGGTCAGGATACTGCTCCTTGAGCTTTGCAAGTGCCGCAGCCTCGCACGACTCGGCGAGCGAGCAACCCGCCTCGGGCACAGGTATCAGCACCTTCTTATCGGGCGAGAGCACCTTGGCTGTCTCCGCCATAAAATTCACTCCCGCAAACAAGATTATGGGAGCTGCTATGTCGCGCGCCTTAACCGACAAAGCAAGCGAGTCACCCAAGTAATCCGCCACCTCCTGCACCTCGGGCAGTGTGTAGTAGTGGGCAAGAATTACAGCATTCTTCTCTGTCTTAAGCTGCTGAATTCGTTGCACAAGTTCACTCTTTGTCATATGTCAAAAACTATTTCTCAACCTGAATATTCATACTGATATCCATCGCCTTCACGGTGTGGGTCAAAGCACCTACACTGATGTAATCGACACCCGTAGCCGCCACCTCAATCAAGCGAGGGATACTCATATTACCCGACGCCTCGGTCTTGATACCCTTATCAGCCGCCTTGATTACCGCAACAGCCTCCGCCATAGCCTCATTGCCCATATTGTCGAGCATAATGATGTCGGCACCCGCAGCGATAGCCTCCTTAACCTCGTCAAGGTTGGTTGTCTCCACCTCAATCTTGATACCCTCGGCAATACGCGCACGCACCTGCTCAACAGCCTTGGTAATGCCGCCCGCCATCTTGATGTGGTTATCCTTAATCATCGCCATATCGTAAAGACCCATACGATGGTTTGTGCCGCCACCGTGCTTTACTGCCATCTTATCCAGCACACGCAGACCTGGAGCAGTCTTGCGGGTGTCAAGAAGCTCGGTTGTTGTGCCCTTCAGCTCCTTCACATACTTCGCAGTCTCCGTTGCGATACCGCACATACGCTGGAAAAGGTTGAGCGAGAGACGCTCGCCACGCAACAGTGTGGGATATGTAGCCTCAATCTTCAAAATCACATCACCCTTCTTCACCGTGTCGCCATCCTTGAAATAAGGAGTAAAGACAACATCGTTCTGGAAACGGTCATATACCATCTTCACAATCTCCAGACCAGAAATCACACCCTCCTGCTTGGCAGTCATAGTAGCCACAGCGTTCATCGACTCGGGAATGATTGATTCGGTGGTGATGTCACCTGTGTTGATATCCTCCTCGATACCCAAATCGAGAAGTTTCGAGATTAAGTTTTCGTACTGCATATTCTAAAAGTTAAAATAGTTACTATTTACTGGCGCGGTAGCAATCTCCTCGCCTCGACGCTGCACCGAGTGCAAAGCATAACCCTCGTCGGCACAAGGATAATCCTCGCGGTAGTGACCGCCTCGGCTCTCCTTACGCAGCAGTGCAGGAGACATAATCAGTCGTGCCACACACAACAAACGACGAGAAGCCTCAAGATAGTATTCGCGGTTAGGCTCGCCACCTCGCTCATCCTGTTTCTGTTTGATGACGTTTCGCAACTGCTCAATCTGACGCAAGCCCTCTTTAAGACCCTCTTCGCTACGGATGATACCCGCATAGGTGTTCATTATCTCCGACACACGCTGGCGAAGACTCTGATATAGTTCGGCGTTGTCATTGTCACGACTATACTGCACCTCAAATGCAGGAAACTCCTTCACAGCACCCACCTTCACCGTATCCTCAACGGCTCGGTTGGCAAATACCAAGCACTCGATAAGCGAGTTTGAAGCCAGGCGGTTAGCGCCCATAATACCTGTTGCAGCTACCTCACCACATACATACAATCGCTCCACATCGGTGCGACCATCCTTGTTTGACATCACACCTCCAACAGAATAGTGCGCCGCAGGAGCTACAGGAATCTCTTGTGTGAGGTCGTAACCGAACTCCTTACACTTGGCATATATGCCTGGGAAGCGTTTGAGTATCATCTTGGGATCGAGATGCTTCAGCGAAAGTGTCACATATGGCATCCCATCTATCTGCATCTGCTTAAATATCGAACGTGCCACAATATCACGAGGCGCAAGCTCCGCCAACTCGTGAATAGGCACCATAAATCGCTTGCCATCCTTGCCAAACAGACGCGCTCCCTCGCCGCGCACCGCCTCACTAATAAGGAATGCCTGCGGAGAATCCTTCAGATAGAGTCCCGAGGGGTGGAACTGGATAAACTCCATATCGAGTATGCGACATCCAGCCTTGTAGGCTATCGCAACGCCATCGCCCACAGTCGTCTGTGGATTTGTCGTGCGGGCATATATCGCCGACGTACCTCCCGAAGTGAGGAAAACGTGGTCGGCAAAGAGCATCACCTCGCGCCCATCCTCGCCAGCGCCTTCGGCAAGATCGGCATTACTGCTCCAGCAACGCACGCCATAGCAGACCTTATCCTTAACCAGCAAATCCAGCAACAGGGTATTCTCGAACACAGTGATGTTGTCGCGCTCGGCGACCTTCGAAATCGCAAACTCGGTAATCCAGCGACCCGTAGCATCGCCACCAGCGTGCAGGATACGGCGTTTGTGATGACCGCCCTCCAGACCCAGCGCCAGCACACCGTTCTCGGTGTCGAATTTCATACCCTCGGCGATAATCTCCTCGATTCGCTCGGGTCCCTCATTTACCAAGATTTCAACTGCGTGGTCCTCACATAAGCCTCGTCCCGCAATCAGCGTATCGGACTTATGGATTTCGGGGTCGTCATCAAATGACGTAACGGCTGCAATTCCGCCTTGAGCATTGAAAGAGTTGCTCTCGCGAATCATCGACTTTGTAATCACAGCCACGCTACCCTTCAACGAAGCCTTCCAGGCGGCATACAACCCCGCCAGACCACTACCAACGATTATGTAATCAAATTTACGCATTCTTGATTGGGTATAATAATGCAAATATCCTAAAAAATCTTTAGAAATGCTACAATTTATGAAAAAAAATCGCTCATAACTTGACAATTTTAACGTTTTGCCCTCAATGAAAAGATTTAGCACCACACCTCACACCACAACGAGAGAGCACAAAATCAAAATTCCCTCAAATTTTCGCGCATTATTATGCATATAATCCGAAAAAGTTACTAACTTTACAACGTGTGTTGCCTCAAACGAGGCTTTTCCACAGAATTAAAACAAAACAAACAGATAGACTTATGTTAAGAAAATTCAGAATCGTTGCTGCCGCTATGTGCTTCGCGCTCATCACGCTGCTCTTCCTCGACTTCACAGGAACACTGCACGCGTGGTTTGGGTGGCTGGCTAAAATCCAATTCCTGCCCGCCGTGTTGGCTCTCAACGTGGGCGTGGTAATCTTTCTTGTAGCCGTGACCCTGATTATGGGTCGTATCTACTGCTCGGTTATTTGTCCGCTGGGCGTTATGCAGGATATCTTCTCGCACTACGCTGGCAAACGCAAGAAGAACCGCTTTAGTTACTCTGCCCCAAAGAGTTGGCTGCGTTACACTGTGCTGGTACTCTTTATCGTCACAATGGTCGCAGGCTTCGGCGCTATCGCCCTGCTTGTCGCTCCTTACAGCGCATTTGGACGCATCGCCCACAATCTCTTCGCACCACTTTGGGCGTGGGGTAACAACCTTCTGGCGTGGATAGCAGAGCGCGTGGATAGCTACGCATTCTACTCTACCGAGGTATGGATTGGTTCGTGGGCAACATTTGCCGTAGCTGCCGTTACGCTCATCGTAGTAGGCGTATTGGCTTGGCGCAATGGTCGTACATATTGTAACACGATCTGCCCTGTGGGTACGGTATTGGGATTTTTATCACGTTTTTCACTGCTCAAACCCGTAATCGACACAGAGAAGTGTATCGACTGTAAGCGATGCGCCCGCAACTGCAAATCTTCGTGCATTGACGTTACCACACACACAATCGATTACAGCCGCTGCGTGGTATGTTTCGACTGTATCGAGAATTGTAGCAAGGGAGCTATCAAATATACTCTGCGCAGCAAGGCAGCAGCTACTGCCGCTTGCACAAAGTGTGACAAGGAGGAGGCTCCAGCCGACCCTTCACGCAAGAATTTCCTTATCGGCACAGCCCTTCTGGCAGCTTCAGCGGCGAAGGCACAGGAGATGAAGGTGGATGGTGGATATGCCACAATCATTGATAAGCAGGCACCCAACCGCAAGCACCCACTGACCCCTCCAGGCTCATGGAGCGCACGTAACATGGCGGCGCACTGCACAGGCTGTCAGTTCTGCGTTACGGCGTGTCCTACCGATGTGTTGCGACCATCGGCTGATTTGCGTACATTTATGCAACCAACAATGTCATATGAGCGCGGCTACTGCCGTCCAGAGTGTAACAAGTGCTCCGAGGTATGTCCAACGGGCGCTATCAAACCCATCTCGCTTGCCGAGAAATCATCAATCAGAATCGGTCACGCTGTATGGGTTAGAAAGAATTGTGTGGTCATCACCGATGACGTAGATTGCGGCAACTGCGAGCGTCACTGCCCATCGAGCGCCATTACTATGGTACCTCTGGACAAGGACAACCGCCGTTCGCGCAAGATACCTACAATCAACAAGCACCGTTGCATCGGTTGCGGAGCCTGCGAGAATCTCTGCCCTGCACGGCCATTCAGTGCTATCTATGTGAAAGGTTTTACAGAACACAGAAATTTATAATATTGCCGCTATGGAGAAGAAGAAATATAACAATATAGGTCGTGGCGAGTTCCTCGCGCGTTTGGGCGCAGGCTCGGCACTTACGGTTGCGGCACTTGCGGGCTGCAAACCAAGCAGTATGAAGTTTGACCCTTATGATGTGGATGATGACGATGTTCCAACCGACAAGATGGAGTATCGCACTAACCCCAACACGGGCGACAAGGTATCTATCCTGGGCTACGGCTGTATGCGTTGGCCTATGCGTAAAGGCGAGAATGGTCGCGACGTGCTTGACCAGGAGAAGATTAACGAGCTGGTGGACTATGCTGTTGCTCACGGCGTTAATTACTTCGACACAGCACCTGTGTATTGCCAGGGTAATTCGGAGCGTGCTACGGGTATCGCCTTGAGCCGTATTCCTCGCGACAAGTACTTCATCGCAACCAAGATGTCGAACTTCTCAAACTTCTCGCGTGAGAACTCAATTAAGATGTATAACCGTTCGTTCGAGATGTTGCAGGTTGACACCATCGACTACTATCTGTTGCACAACCTCGGCAACGACATTCGTTCATTTGAGGCGCGCTTTATCGACAACGGTATACTCGATTTTTTGGTAGAGGAGCGCAAGAAGGGCAAGATTCGTAACCTCGGTTGGTCGTTCCATGGTCGCAAGGAGATATTTGACCACATCCTCGCCTACCACGAGAAGGTACATTGGGACTTCATCCAGATACAGATGAACTATTCAGACTGGCAGAATGCACGTGGCAACAACGTCAATGCCGAGTATCTGTATGCCGAGCTAGAGAAGCGAAACATCCCCGTTGTCATTATGGAGCCATTGCTGGGTGGTCGTCTTTCGAACGTACCAAACCACATCTCTGCCCGCTTGCAGGAGCAGGAGCCAGAGCGTAGCGTGGCATCGTGGGCGTTCCGTTTTGTTGGCTCATACCCAGGTGTGCTGACCGCATTGAGTGGAATGACCTATGAGGAGCATTTACAGGATAATATCCGCACCTATGCGCCATTTGTACCTCTCACCGACGAGCAGAAGCAGTTCCTCTTTGAGACAGCAGAGTTGATGCTGCAATACCCGACAATCCCTTGTAACGATTGTAAGTATTGTATGCCTTGTCCTTACGGTCTGGATATCCCAGCCATCCTGCTGCATTATAATAAATGTGTGAACGAGGGTAACCTCTCGCGCTCATCGCAGGATGAGAATTTCCGCAAGGCACGCCGCGCCTTCCTGGTGGGCTATGACCGTGCGGTGGAGAAGGAGCGTCAGGCAGACCATTGCGTGGGTTGCAAGCAGTGTAACGAGCACTGTCCACAGCGTATCGACATCCCTCGCCAGATGCGCCGCATAGACAAGTACATTGAGGATTTGAAGCAGGGACGCGAGTTTTAACGATGAAACAACAACTCATCCAACGACTTCACGACGAGGGTTGCTCATGCGTTGTCTATAACAACGGGCAGACGCTGCTCTTTCACCGCCGTGGCGTGCAAGATATTCACCACCTGCTCCACACCTCACCCACGACACTGCGTGGCGCGATAATTGCCGACAAGGTTGTAGGCAAGGGTGCAGCGGCGCTGATGATTGCAGGAGGCGTAGAGTGGGTCTATGCTGAGGTGATTAGTCAGGCAGCTTTGGCGCTCTTTGCCGAGCATAATATCGAAGTGGAGGTGGGGAGTATCGTTCCCAATATCATCAACCGCGCAGGAACTGATATATGCCCCGTCGAGAAGCTATGTCTGCCAAAGAGCGACATTGAGGAGTGTGTTGAGTTGATTGACGAGTTTGTTAAGACAAATACGCAAAAATAGAGGATAGCACAAGCCGTCCTGTGCGGGTTTGGTAAACTTTTTGCTTGAATCTTCAAGCCAGAGAGTTCGCCCAACAAGCGAGCTAAAAAAATTAAAGTAATAATATAAAAACAAAAAACTATGCAAGTAGCAAGTATTAAACTCTATTCGTTGAATTACAACGACTCAAAGACCTACATTGCGGCAGCTCTGTTTGTTGTGGGCAACATTCTGTTGCCACAGCTCTGCCATCTTGTACCACAGGGCGGTATGATTATGTTGCCTATATACTTCTTTACGCTGGTAGGTGCATATAAATATGGCTGGAAGGTGGGTCTTTTGACTGCGCTGCTCTCGCCTCTGTGCAACCACTTACTGTTCGGTATGCCTGCGGCGGCTATGTTGATGCCAATATGGGTTAAATCGACCGTTTTGGCTATCACGGCAGGTTATGTAGCATCACGTTACGGCAAGGTATCACTCGCTCTTATGGCGGCTGTGGTTGCTGTGTATCAGCTTTTAGGCGGTGCTTTCGAGTGGGCGTGGACAGGCAGCCTCGCAGCAGCATTGCAGGATTTGCGCCTCGGTCTGCCAGGTATGCTTACGCAGGTTGTGGGTGGCTATCTCTTTATTAAGTATATCCTGAAGAGATAGAGTTTCGCCCCATATAGAAACATAAAACCCCAGATTTAAGTCTGGGGTTTTATGTATTAGAAACCGAAGTAACAACTCACATATAGATAGCTCCTGTTTTTCAACTCACTGCTTTTCAAATCGTGATAGCGGAAGTTCGGTGCAATCTTCACATACTTGCAGGGGCGAATCTCGACGCCTGCCATATATGTCGCCTCATCTTTTGCTGCGTTCCAGTCATCCTTTGACCAGAGGTTGTCGTAGCGTGCAAAGGCATTCACCTTGCCACCCAGCTTGACTGTTGTGTAGAACGATACACCCGCAAGGTCGGCATCTGCCACATTGTTTGCATTCTGCATCAGGTTGTATTCGGCACCCAAAGAGAACTTTTCGTGCTTATAACCCGCAAACAAAGCATAGACTCCAATATCCTTGTCGCCATCCTCTTCGCCCTCGTTCAAGCTGCCATACAGACGCAGTGTAAGACCCTTCACAGGCTTAAACGTAAAGCCCACGCCATAGAGC
The DNA here is from genome assembly GCA_015059905.1 of Rikenellaceae bacterium. Taxonomy (GTDB): domain Bacteria; phylum Bacteroidota; class Bacteroidia; order Bacteroidales; family Rikenellaceae; genus Alistipes. The sequence goes on along the minus strand of SUZN01000001.1, from coordinate 10,573 downwards.
AATCCATCATTTACCTGCAACTTCTTGTATCCGCTACCATTCACCACGATAGCATCTCCCGACACCCAGTCGGCAAACTTGTAGGCAACCGACAGACCCAGGTCGGCACTGCTTGCAAACTTGTAGTAGTCCTGCAACACCATCTTCATATAGCGATAGCCCCAAAAACTCTCCTGCTCCTTGAAACTGGTTGTAGAGATAAGACCTCCGTTCAATGTAAGGCGGTTGTGCTTCCAACTCACCTGCGCGTTCTTGATATATGCTATGCGCTGCAAATCGCCCACATCGCTCGACTTGCCGACATCCATCACCGCCTTAAACGACAGTCCATTGCCCATATCGTACTGATAACCGAAATAGCTTCTATCCATCGAAAAGCCTCGGTTGTCGTTCTCCGCTCCAAAACCTGTGTGGAAGTTACCGAATACGTTGATGATAGCCTTTCCCTTAGGTACATCATCTCCCTGCGCCAATACGACATTGACACACATCAGAAGGATGACCAACAATAAACCTCTCTTCATTTACTATTTCTCCTTATTCTTGCTTAAATACATCATTAAAACGCCATCATAGATGAACACATAGCACAAAGATAGTAAAATTTCACTTTACACACTATCCGTAAATAAATTAACCCCAAAAGTTTTCACTTTCGGGGTTAAAACAGAATACTCATATTCTCTACAAACCTCGGTTGCGGAGCAGAGCGTCAATCTTTGGCTCACGACCACGAAACGCTTTGTACATAGTCATACCGTCGTCGATACCGCCTGGAGTGAGGACATACTTGCGGAAAGCAGCTGCCACCTCCTGATTGAAGATGTCGCCTGTCTCGGCAAAGGCATCAAACGCATCGGCATCCAAAACCTCTGCCCACATATAGCTGTAATAACCCGCTGTGTAGCCGCCGCCCATCGTGTGGCTGAAGTTGGTCATACGGTAACGTGGCAAAATCTGCTGTGGGATACCGCGCTCTGCGAGTTTCTGTGCCTCGAAATCCATCACATTCAAGTTCTCTGGAATCTCGGTTAGAACGTGCAAATCCATATCGCTCAACGAAGCTGCCAGATACTCAACCGTAGCAAAGCCCTGACCATACTTTGAGCTCTCGTCAATCTTCTTCACAAGCTCCATTGGGATAATCTCGCCTGTCTTGTAGTGCTTTGCATAGACAGCCAGCACCTCGGGATGAAATGCCCAGTGCTCGTTAATCTGCGATGGCAACTCCACGAAATCACGCTCCACGCCGCTTGCGCCGTTGTACTTCACATCGCGCATAAAGCTATGCAACGCGTGACCAAACTCGTGGAAGATAGTCTCCACGTTGTCGATGCTCTGCAATGCTGGAGCGCCATCAGCCGCAGCAGTCATATTACAGCAGTTGATAACGATAGGAATGATGCGCTCGTCACCCTCGTAGCTCTGACCTCGGAACGAAGTACACCACGCACCAGCTCGCTTGCTCTCGCGAGGGAAGTTATCGCTATAAAATATTGCCAAAGTTGTGCCGTCACGGTCAATTACCTCATATGCCTTTGCGGTAGGCTCGTATGATGGCACCTCCGAGGTAATCTCCTTAAAGGTCAGACCATAGAGCTTGTTTGCCACATAGAACACGCCCTGCATCACGTTGTTAATCTCGAGATACTCGCGCACCTGCTGCTCATCAACAGCATACTTCGCCTTCTTCGCCTTGTCAAGATAATACATATAATCCCAACCCGCAGGCTCGAACGACTTACCCTCCTTGCGTATCTCCTGACGGATATCCTCAATCTCCTCCTTCGCCTTCTTTACGGCTGGTGTCCACACCTGGTCGAGCAGAGCATATACCGCCTCTGGAGTCTTTGCCATACGGCTGTCGAGAGCCAACTGCGCATAGTTGTCAAAGCCCATCAGGCGAGCCTTCTCCAATCGCAGAGCGACAATCTTCGCCGAGATAGCCTTGTTGTCGTAGTCGTTATCCTGATTGCCTCGGTTATAGTAAGCGTTATATACCTTCTCGCGCAACTCGCGGTTCTCACAATACTGCAACACAGGGTTACAGCTTGGACGCTGCATATTGAACATCCACTTGCCCGCCTGACCATTCTGCTCTGCCATCTTCGCTGCGGCAGCGATATTTGCCTCTGGCAAGCCCGCCAACTCCTCGATGTTATCCACCGTAACGAATGTGTTGTTGGTCTCGTGCAGGAGGTTCTGCGAGAATGTAAGTTGCAACATCGAGAGCTCCTTATTCAGCTCGCGCAACTTCGCTTTCTGCTCGTCAGAGAGTTCCGCACCGCTGTTTACAAAGCGATCGTAGATATTCTCCAGCACCTTCTGCTGCTCGGCATTAAGGCCAAGCCCCTCACGCTGCTCATAGACAGCCTTCACACGGGCAAAGAGCTCGGCATTCATATAGATGTCGTCGCTGTGTGATGAGAACATTGGCGAAAGCTCCTTTTCCAGAGCTCGCATCTCGTCGGTTGAGTTACTGCTCGAAAGTGGAGAGAATGTGCCGCGCACCTTACGCATAAGCTCGCCACTACGGTCCATAGCCGCGATGGTATTCTCAAACGTAGGCTCTTCCGTATTGTTCACGATAGCCTCAATCTCTGCCTTCTGCTCCTCCATACCCTTCAGCATACCCTCACGGTAGTGCTCGATGGTAATCTCCGAGAATGGCGCAATGCCATAAGGAGCTGTAAACTCATTAAAGAGTGGGTTGTCGCTCTTTTTGGCGCAACCACACAACATAGCAACTGCTGCTGCCATAATAATTGTTTTCTTCATATTATTTATCAATTTTAAGTTTCAGTCGAGTATGTTCCGAAAAAATCAGGCGGCTACCAGAAGTAACCGCCTGTAACGTGGACCCAGAGGGGCATGATCCCACGACCTTCGGATTATGAGTCCGCTGCTCTAACCAACTGAGCTATGGGTCCGCACACAACCCTTTTCGGGCTTTGCGACTGCAAAGTTAGGATAAAATTTTAGAAAATGAAATTTTCGGCAATAAAAAGTCGTTTTGCTATATTTTTTACCCTGATAATGGATAATTCAAAATGGTTGTAAGTGTGTGACCGTTGCAAATTTTATCAGCGTAGTCACAGCCTATGGCATTCGCCATTAAAGCAAATGTTACCTATCCCCCTAAATCCCCCTTTCTGTAAAGGGGGACTTTGGTCGCTTCGCCTCCAGGGGATATGCCACCGCAGTAGCGTCATTGCGAGGAGGGCAACGCCCGACGTGGCAATCTCTTATCTTTTGTTAGTTTCATTTGTTTAGATGGTGTAAGTGTGTGACCGTTGCAAATTTTATCAGCGCAGTCACAGCCTATGGCATTCGCCATTAAAGCAAATGTTACCTATCCCCCTAAATCCCCCTTTCTGTAAAGGGGGACTTTGGTCGCTTCGCTCCAGGGGTTATGCAACCGCAATAGCGTCATTGCGAGGAGGGCAACGCCCGACGTGGCAATCTCATAATATATCTACGTCATCCCCCGACTTGCGTAGCAAGGCGATGGGGATCATCGGGGAAATAAACACTATTGAGTAAAGAGTGGAGGATTATTCCGTTTTTGCCATTTGGTTTATTTGTGCTTAATATTAAACTATCCGTGCCCCACAAAATTTTCCGCATATTTTTTTGCATATATAATGTAGAATTTGTAACTTGCAATCGAAAACTTAAATCATTAACCGATAAAGTGTTGCGATTATGAGAAAGTTATTATTTGCAGCAATGGCTGTGCTGGCATTGTGGAGTTGTTCAGAGAAAGAGTCTTCGGATACAGGCGTCATAAAATCATCCCATTTTATTACCGAATATATTGTGCCAACAGGTGTAAAGACTAAAACTAATTCTGTCGGCGATTTATTCTTGTGTGCCGATGGCGAAATATATAAGACCTGGGGCAATAAAGATAGCGAGGAGTATAAAAAAGCAAGGTACTTTTGTGATTTGTATAACGACAACTCATATAGAGGAAGTGTTTATCCAGGTCTTAACGCAGCGCTTGCCTACCCGATTGAAAATCTAACAATCTGCTGTGCAACCGACTTTGATGCAAACCATCCCGCAGGAGAGCCGTTGGATGATATAGTCGAGCTGGATTTTCAGACTTACTACGATTATGTCAAAAGTGGATATACCTCATACAAAGACAGCCCCATCTGGGAGCAAAGAATAGTTGAGCACCTTGTCTTGAGTTTTGACAAGGTAAAGGCGGATATAACAAAATTGGTAAGTGTTGGTTCGCCCTCATCGCTATCTTTTTCGAGTTTCAAGTTCACTTCAACACCCGAAAAGCCAGGCGAATATACCTTCACTATTGAGATGACCACAAATGGCGAGACATTTACGACTGAATTTACTCACACATTTGAGTAGCGAAAATTTACCATTCTACAACGGGAGGCGGCGGTGGCTGCCTCCTTCGTTTTTTAGCGGCTAATCCCTTATCGTCGGGCGCAGCCTTTGGGGGATGGCGATTGCTTGCTAAAGCTCTCAAACTACAGAATTTCAAAAAAATTACATCGAATTATTTGCGGGTGTAAATAAATTTTGTACCTTTGCGCCGAATTAAGTACTTAATTAAACAAAAAGACGAAATGAAAAAGGGTATTCATCCAGAAAATTATCGTTTAGTGGCATTCAAGGATATGTCGAATGACCACGTGTTTTTGTGCAGGTCCGCCGTTTCGACAAAGGAGACCATCGAAGTGAACGGCGAAACCTATCCAGTTTACAAGATGGAAATCTCTAACACATCTCACCCTTTCTACACAGGTAAGATGAAGTTGGTAGATACCGCAGGTCGTGTGGATAAGTTTATGAGCCGTTACGCAAAACGCTACGATAAGAAGAAGTAATCACAAGGTAGATTTCACTTCTAAAACCAAAGTCCGATCCCATAGGGTCGGACTTTTTTGTGTTTCGGGCAGGCGTTTTTTGACGTCAATGGCTGAAATTAAATATTTTTTTGCTATATTTGGCGTATAAGTTTTCACAACCTAAACCGAACTATTATGAAAAGATTTGTTTTTACTATCATTCTGATAGTTTCTGCCGTGCAATACGCATTGGCAACGGCTCAAGCTGTGGATTATTTGTATATCAACGGAGAGCGACACTACATCCTGCGCTACCTTCCGTTGGAAGATTTAATTGATAAAAAAATTCCTAACGACTACAAGTTCCCAGAATTTCAGATGTCAAGCACTGCAAACTACAAGGGCTACATCGCATACTGGGAGATTGACAACAACAAACTATATCTTACCGCCATTCACGACGAGGGTAATGCACCCCGAGATAAAAAGTATATCGACCTTGACCTTGAGAAGATTTTTGGCAAAGAGTGTGTCAATGGACGCGTACACGCCAAGTGGGTGAACCAAACCCTCGCACTGGGTTTTGGTAATATCAGAAAGTGGTATGAGGGAAGTGGTCCAATTACAAATTACCGCAAAATTGTACAGGTGAAGAATGGGCGTTGCAAGATGTTGGGCGAGTATGAATATGACGACAAATCAATAGAGAAAGGTGTTGTCGCAGAGTTATCGCAGGAAGCTCACGATGCGATAGTCAATAATTGGGAATGGAAGTGGAGTGAGGCATATTACTTGGGGCGCAAACTCACAATTGGATCGACCCACATAGAATTCGGAGTACGAAATGGGAAGGTGGCATTCAAAGAGGATTATTGGTTTCCCGACCGTATGGAAGAGTACAAGCAATACATTTATAAAAAGATAAAAAAGGTTGATTGGAAAAAGTATTTAGAGAAAGACCAGGCAATATACTTTACTTTATATTTAGAAATCAACAGTAAAGAACAAGAGATACCTCATTTCAACATATATTAAAAATGCAAGAGAACACACAACGCCTATACTGGGTCGATGTATTGCGACTGGTGGCGATGCTGATGGTCATCGCGGCGCACTGCGTCGATATATACAACGCCACACCACAGGATGACCCTATGAACAGCTTTTGGGGAGTCTTTATCGGCTCGCTTATGCGCCCGAGCGTGCCTCTGTTTGCGATGATGACAGGTCTGCTGCTTCTGCCTATCAGGGAGAGCGCAGCCGAGTTTTACAAGCGCCGCATCCCCAGGGTACTCATCCCTATGGTACTGTGGTCGGCGGTGTATTACCTCATTCCCTGGCTTACAGGTGTTGCAGGACTCGACAAGAGCGTCATCACAACACTCTTCCCATTTGAGTTCTCACCCTCGCAGGAGGCGGGCGATGCAATGCGAAACATTGCACGCATACCTTTCACATTCAACGGCTACACCACCCATATGTGGTATCTCTATATGCTCATCGGGCTTTACCTGCTGATGCCATTCTTCTCGGCGTGGGTCGAGAAGCGTGACTCTACGATGACAAATACCTATCTGTTGCTGTGGCTCTGCTCGCTCACGCTGCCTTACCTGAAGCAGCTCATCGCCCCTAACCTCTTTGGCGAGTGCGCGTGGAACGAGTTCGGCACATTCTACTACTTCGCTGGCTTCGCGGGTTATCTGCTGCTGGGTCATATCCTCGCTCGCAGACACCATATGCCACTACGCAGAATTATCGCGATGGGCGTTATGCTCTACATATCGGGCTACATCATTACCTACACAGGCTACGCCTCAATGGCTGTTCAGTACAGCTACGAGGAGGCGCCCGAGTTGCTGGAGCTCTTCTGGCAGTTCTGCTCGCCCAATGTGGTGCTGATGGCACTGGGTATATTCCTTGTGGTGCAGCGCATAAACATCACTTCGCCACGTCTGCAGAGTCTGCTCGCAGCCACCACACGTTGCAGCTTTGGCACATATCTGATGCACTACATCTTCATCGGTCCTGTGATTCTGCTGCTCACGCCGCTGGGTATGCCCACACCATTGTGCGTTATGGCAAGCGTGATAATTGTCTTTGGCATCTGCTGGTCACTTACAGCACTTATTTACAAGGCGCTGCCCCGCGCGGCACGCTACATTGTAGGATAACAACGATTAAAACTTAAATATTATGGGAAACAAGATTAACGACCCTATTGCACGCCTTATGGGTTTGAGATATAAATCTCACCCTTGGCACGGTTTGGAGGTGGGTGAGAAGTCACCCGAGGAGGTAACCGCCTTCATTGAGATGGTGCCTACCGACACGGTAAAGTACGAGCTTGACAAGGTAAGTGGCTACATCCGCATCGACCGCCCACAGAAATACTCTACCGTTGTGCCCGCCCTCTATGGTTTCATCCCACAGAGTTTCTGCGGCGACGGTGTGGCAGAGTTCTGTATGGAGCGCAGCGGTCGCCAGAACATCAAGGGCGACGGTGACCCACTCGACATCTGCGTACTCACCGAGCGCACCATCGCTCACGGCGATATCATAGCTACGGTGAAGCCCATCGGAGGATTCCGTATGCTTGACGGCGACGAGGCTGACGACAAGATTATCGCTGTGCTGCGTAACGATGCCACCTATCGCGGATATAACGACATCGAGGAGTTGCCACATATCGTGGTGGACAGATTGAAGCACTACTTCCTCACCTACAAGGATATGCCACCCGCAGACCGCGAGAGCGAGGGTCAGAAGCGTGTGGAGATTGTCGGCACATACGGTCGCGAGGAGGCCTACGAGGTTATCTCTCGCTCACTGGAGGATTACAAGTGCCACTTCGAGGGTTTGGAAGAGATTTTGCGTCACGTATAGTAAATTGCAGATATGGAATCGTTAAGAGAATTATATAAGGTAGGTAACGGTCCTTCGAGCAGTCACACTATGGGTCCCAAGAAGGCTGCCGAGCAGTTTCTTGCGCGTCATCAGGATGCCGACTCATTTCGTGTGACACTCTACGGCTCGCTCGCTGCCACAGGCAAGGGTCACTTGACCGATGCTGCCATATTGGCTGTGCTGAAGCCCGTAGCCCCCACCGAGATTGTGTGGGAGCCAGAGACAGTGAAGGAGTTTCACACCAACGGAATGTTGTTCGAGGCTATCAAGGACGGCGAGGTGCAGGAGAGTTGGAAGATATACAGCGTCGGTGGCGGCTCCATTGCCAACCCCGAGATGCCTATCGCAGAGCATCAAAAGGTATATCCACTGACTACTATTGAGGAGATTTTGGCATGGTGCGACCATGAGGGCAAGACCTTATGGGAGTATGTGCAGGATTGCGAGGGCATGGAGATTTGGGAGTATCTGGATATGATTTGGAAGACCATGAGCCAGACCATCGACAATGGTCTCAACAACGACGGCGTACTGCCTGGCGGGCTGAAGGTTCCTCGCAAGGCATCTACATATTGGCTTAAAGCCAAAGAGTACGGCACTACGGTGAGCAACCGTTCACGTCTTTACGCCTATGCTCTTGCCGTAGCGGAGGAGAATGCGTCAGGAGGCGTTGTAGTGACAGCCCCAACGTGTGGTTCGTGCGGCGTATTGCCTGCCGTTATCCACCATATGGCAAAGCTTAACGACTACCGCCCTGTGCGTATCCTTCGAGCTCTTGCTACGGCAGGTATCTTCGGCAACCTTGCCAAGACAAACGCCTCTATCTCGGGTGCCGAGGTAGGCTGTCAGGGCGAGATTGGCGTGGCGTGTGCTATGGCTGCGGCTGCGGCGTGCCAGCTTATGGGTGGTATGCCATCGCAGATTGAGTATGCCGCCGAGATGGCGTTGGAACATCACTTGGGACTGACGTGCGACCCCGTGTGCGGTCTTGTACAGATACCATGCATCGAGCGTAATGCCGTTGCAGCAGCGCGTGCCATCGACTCGGCTACGTTTGCCATCCTTTCCGACGGAAAGCACCGCGTGAACTTCGACCGCGTTGTAGCTGTAATGAAGGAGACAGGACATAACCTTCCAAGCCTCTACCGTGAGACTGCCGAGGGCGGCTTGGCAAAGCATTATAAATTGGAGTAACCCTAAAAAACGAAGATTATGAAGAAGATTTTCGCCATTTGCGCGCTGGCACTTGGCATTATGATAGCCACACCTGCCGAGGCGCAGCTCGTCGAGGGCAAGCGCGGCTCGGATGATTTTAAGATTGGTGTTGCGGGCTTCACCTACCGCAGCTTTGACATCGATAAGACGCTCGCCTACTTGAAGAGTATGGATGTAAAGTATCTCTCGGTGAAGGATTGGTGGCTGCCACTAAACTCTACGGTGGAGCAGATGGAGGCTTTTAAGGCGAAGTGCCGCAGCTATGGTGTTGAGCCTTATATCCTGGGACCTATCTACATGAATAACGAGGCGGAGGTGGACCGCGCCTTTGCCTATGCCGAGCGCTACGGTGCGAAGATGTTTATCGGCGTGCCCAAATATGAGCTCACCGAGTATGTCATTGCCAAGGTTAAGGAGACGGGCATCCGTATGGCTATCCACACTCACGGACCCGATGGCGCTCCGTTCCCCAACATTCAGAAGGTGGCAGAGATTTACCACGACCCTTCGTGGGGCGTAGGCTGCTGTATGGATTTGGGTCACTCGGTGCGTATGGGCGAGGATATTGTAAAGGATATCAAGAAATACCGAGCATGGCTCTACGACATCCACATCAAGGATGAGACCGAGGCTTCAAAGAAGGGCGGCACCTGGGAGATGGGACGTGGTGTGATTGACTTCAAGCCCGTTGTAAAGGTGTTGCGCAAGGTTAAGTATGACGGCGTTGTATCGCTCGAATTCGAGAAGAACGGCAAAGATCCTCACGGTGGCGTCGCCGAATCCATCGGCTACCTCCGCGGCATGCTTGACGCTACGAAGTAGAGGGAACGGAATATTTACAAACAAACCGCAGGGCAATTTGCTCTGCGGTTTTTGTTTTTTGATGGAGAATTATTATATTTGTGATAATAAAACTTAAAACCTTATAACTATGGTAAATCTATATATTGGTGCCCTTGCCACAACTGAGATATTACTTATCATACTCTTTGGACTAATTCCACTAATACTATTTTGCTGTCTAATAATTGCGATAATCAGATACCTAAATCGGAAAAGCAAGCAATAGTGTATGTTTTATTTATTACACGATACATTCCGCAATCCACTGGGTTCGGTTTTTGTTTTACTATCAAATACAAGGCTAAACTCCCTTTAAAGTTCGCAAATCGCAACTAATCTTATTTAGGCGGGAGGTAGGTAGCCGCCCCCAGGGTTAGACAACAATTTCACTTTTCTTCTTGCATATAGCACCTATCTTGCTCCTCTTGATTTTTGCAAAGAGTGCCGTAGGTTTTGTGCATAGCGAAAAATGGCTGTTGGGATAGTACTGCGTGTACAGCCCAACAGCCATTTTGAGTCTTGTGCAAAAGATATGGTGCTATATGCAAAAAGAATTTAGGTAGCCTTCCTCTTCAAAAGAAGACCGAACTTCGATAAAGAAGCCCCTCCCTTTGACAAAGGGAGGGGACAGAGGGGAGGGAATGTCAATATCGGTGCGGCTTGCCGCCTCTTCAAGCGAGTTGAGATTTTCCGACTCGGCAAAACAAAAGTCCTCCCTCACAGGAGGGAGGATTTAGGAGGGTGGGTAACATAAAAGGTGCGGCTAAAGCCGCCTCTTCAAGCCAATGCCC
>SUZN01000010.1 GCA_015059905.1 Rikenellaceae bacterium | reverse complement strand
GGGCATTGGCTTGAAGAGGCGGCTTTAGCCGCACCTTTTATGTTACCCACCCTCCTAAATCCTCCCTCCTGTGAGGGAGGACTTTTGTTTTGCCGAGTCGGAAAATCTCAACTCGCTTGAAGAGGCGTCCAGCCGCACCGATATTGACATTCCCTCCTCTCTGTCCCCTCCCTTTGCCAAAGGGAGGGGCTTTTGTCTTTGTCGCAAAATCAAGAGGAGCAAGATTTGTGCTATATGCAAGAAGAAAAGTGAAATTGTTGTCTAACCATGGGGCGGCTATGAGTTTGAACTATATTTAATGTATAATTCTTCATCCAGATTAAAAGCTTTTAAAATTTGTTTAATTCGTTTAAAAATGTCTGCTCCGCTCAAGTTGGTTTCAATATAATATGTGTCACTTATTGCTTTGGGTCTATTTAAATCCTCAATATTTGAACTGATTGACAAACTTTCAGCAAAATTAGAAATAAACTCTTCTGGCGCTAAATCATATATATTTTTTGCTATATAATGATAAAAGGACGCGTAGCTTAATGCGTTTTCATTATTCCTATTCCTGAATATTCTACCGAAGAATTTAGCATATTCAAGTTTCTTTCCAGTTGGATCGTCAGCATCGAATATATTAACCTCTCCATCTTCGATTTGGTTGATATTAATTTGGGGAATTGCCCAAATTTGCAGGAATCGTTTTGTTAAACGCTTTGTTCTTGCTTTATAATTTCTTACCGACCATTCGTTGAGTTGTTTAAGGTCTGTGTTAAGCCATAAACGACTATATTTATATCCTTGTTCACCATCATTATCATTCATATCTCTTTTATAGACAAATCCTCTATTGCCAAGTTTCCCGTTATTCCCTGATAAGGTGAGATTTCCTATTGTGTGAAGGTACTTACTACTGAAATCGGAAAAATCTTCTTTAGACAAATCTGTACGCCATTCTAAACTTGGATTTTGAGGGAAGATATGTTCTATTGTAATATTATCATTATTTACAATATCAACAATCTCTCGATTACCCCAATTTTCCAGATTCTCAAAAAGAAAATCTTTATTTTTAGCTTTAGAGTGATATATGTCTTTATCCTTTAGAGCTTCGGTAATTTCTTCATCATTAGGCATTCGTTGTTTACCAGTAAATCGAAGAATATGAACGTATAGAGATTCTTCATAATTATCTTTATCGATTTTATCATAAAGACTCATGAATATTTTATTCAATGTATTAGTAGGCAGGTCTAAAATATATCGTCTAAATGAATATGTTTGAATAAATTGAAGAATTCTAATAAATGTATCTTTTTCTATGATAGTTTTAATATAGTCATCATAAACTCGCATCAAGAATGGGTATGATGTATTAATCTCTAAGCGATTAATATTGTCAATTTGTTTTCTAATATCTACATCACTTTCCAACATCGGATTAATTAATCTTCCGTATGGAATTGATAATTGCTTGATGTGAGAAAGTATATTTGTTAAACAGTCATAATCCTTGATGGGAAATTCGTTTTTAAAGGTGTGATATACTTCGTTTTTATTAACGATATTTTCTTTCGTTGATGTTAAATAATCACGAATAAAATCTGGTAATTTATTAACGCCATCGATTCTTGTATTTTTTTCAATACATTCCCAAAAATTATTATAAATCTCTTTTTGCTGACTAGCTGTTAATTCCATTAAGATATAGTTTCGAATTAAGTCAGCTTGGGAAAGTTCGAGTCCTGTAGAGTTGAGACTTTCAAATATACGTTGAGCATTATCGTAGTTCCTATCCAACGAAATTTCCACAAACATCAACATTTGTAGTCCATCCAATATAGCATTGATATTTTCTGATGTAATGCGGTTCTTGAAAAAATTATAGTTATTTATTATATTGGAAAATTCAGATGTGTGAATTGAATTTGTTAAAACAGATTTAAGATCGCTATCATTATTTTCTGTCGGTTTTAATTTTAATCTTTGTTCGTCGTTAGCAAACTCATTAATTAGATACTTTTTGTATATTTTTTGCGCTAAATTATTATAATCATTATTGTTCAATGCGTAATGATACAATGCAATAAAGAGTAATGTGATGGTGGTAAGGCGTTGTTGACCATCTATTATAATAAGCTCTTTGACGCCTGATGTATATACTCCATCATGAATAAAAACAATGCTACCTATAAAATGAGGCTGATGAGTAGTTCCGACTTCAATAATATCGTTTAATAATTGTTCACAATGAGGTCGCCTCCATTCATAATTACGCTGATATATCGGAATTACAAATTGGGTGTCAACTTTTGAAAGGAAATCATCCAATTTAACTTCTGAAGCTTTCATATATTTTAAGTTAGGTTAATATGATAACAAATATAACAATAATTCCCCTTAAAAACCAACTTAATCGAAAAATTATCGTTACCTTTGATAAAACACACGATTATGACGACAGAGCAACACCCTTTAACTCCATTTTTGCCTGAGGGGGCACGGCTGCTTATGTTGGGCAGTTTCCCGCCCAAGCGTGAGCGTTGGTCGATGGAGTTCTTCTATCCAAATTGGCAAAACGATATGTGGCGCATCGTGGGGCATATATTTTTTGCCGACAAGCACCATTTCGAAGTGGTGGGTGAGAAGCGGTTTGACAAAGCTAAAATAGAGGCTTTTTGCCACGAGAAGGGTATTGCGCTATATGATGCCGCCTGCGAGGTGCGACGACTCAAGGATAACGCCTCGGATAAGTTCCTGGAGGTGGTGCAGGCGACCGATGTGGCTGCATTGATAAAACAACAGCCAGAGTGTCGTGCGATAGTCACCACAGGAAAGAAGGCTACGGATGTGATTGTCGAGCAGTTTGGTTGCAAAGAGCCTGCGGTGGGGCAGTGCGAGCTCATCAGCATCGCAGGGCGCGAGGTAAAGTTTTGGCGTATGCCCTCATCGTCGCGGGCCTATCCGTTGAAGCTGGAGCGTAAGGCAGAGGCATATCTGGCAATGTTTAATTCGATATTTGGCGGAATGTAGCCTATTTTCAATCGAAATAGTTACATTTGCAAAAATATTTTCTGCGATGACAATTTTTATCTATATCATATTGGCGCTTGTGATGTGTGTGCTGCCCGCTGGCGTGGTGTGGCTCTGCAATCGTAGCAAAGTGCTTGGCAAATTGGGACCTATAATGGTGTTGTATGCCGTAGGAATGGTTTTTGGAAATATTCCGCCGCTTGTACCTTATCTCAAGCCGTTGCAGGATGTTATTCCCAATGTGATGGTGCCATTGGCAATCCCAATGATGTTGTTCGGGTGTAGCTTTTCGAGTCGTGAGGCGGGGTTGCAGCTTAAGATTGTGGTGAGTGGTTTTCTTTCTGTGTGTCTGGCTGTTACAGTTGGTTATGTGATGTTCGGTTATAACGTGAATGAGGGTGCTCAGGTGGGCGGAATAATCACAGGTATGTACACGGGCGGAACACTCAATGCGGCGGCGTTGCAAGCAATATTTCGCATCAAGAGCGAGACATTCATCCTGATAAACTCCTACGATATCATCATCTCGTTCCTCTATTTTGTCTTTCTTTTCAGCTTTGGCATTAAGATGTTCCGCAGGCTTTATGGCGAGCAAGGAGTGCGTCAGAGTGACGATGTAGTGGCGCTGCAGGGCGGCGAGAGTAGCTCTTATGGCAGGCTATTGACGCGCGAGGGCTTTGTGCAGATGTGCAGGATTGTGGGTGTAACGCTTGTGATTGTGGCTCTGTCGGCTGCAGCGACGTTGTTGTTTGATGATGCGTGGTTTATGGTAGTCTTTATCCTGATGCTGACGACGCTCGGTGTGGCAGTTTCGTTTGTCAAGCGTGTGCGTGAGATGGATTTGAGCTACGATTTGGGAATGTACTTGATTTATATCTTTAGCTTTGCGATAGCTACAATGGCTGATTTCTCTTCGCTCGATTTGAAGGCGGGAGTAAATCAGTTAGCGTTTATGTCAGTGGCGGTATTTGTTTCGCTGCTTATCCACGCCGTATTTTGTCGTACGATGCGTGTGGATGCCGACTCGATGATGATTTCGTCGGTGGCGTTTATCAACTCGCCTCCATTCGTGCCGATGGCGGCGGTGGCGATGCGTAACAAACGAGCTATCGTAACAGGATTAGGCGCGGGCATTGTGGGGTATGCGCTGGGAAATCATTTGGGAGTGTTGATGGCGGAGTTGCTGTCACACATATAAAATAAAGGCTACTAAATTGTATTAGTAGCCTTTATTTATTCTTTACTCAACTACAAAATCAAACTGGTCATAGTCGGCGGTACGCCACGCCAGGTGTTGTGTGCGGCGTGAGAGTGCAAACAGAGGCGAGAATGTACGCACGCTGATGGTCTTGCCGTCGGGGCGGAACTCCAGGATACGCAGCCAGCAGTCGCCACCGTTACCGTTCCAGTCGCCGTCGCCCTGCTGTGAGTTGAACATCATCTGGGGGATGTTGCGACCATCCATAGCCTTATCCACGCGGAATGAGCTTGTTGGCTTGTAGTTAATCTCCTCTGCCTCGCCACCCTTGATAGCTGGGGCAGCGCCTGTGTGACCGCACAGCACAAGGCAAATATTCTTCGATGGATATACCAGCTTCTGCCATACAGCCTCCGACCAGTTACAAGGCGAGAGTGTGTAACCCTCCTTTGCGATGCGGTTACCAGCGGTGTCAAGCCAAGAGTGGGTGAGGATGATGACCTTGTGATTTTTGTATGCGTTTGACTCGGTGAGCTGCTTTGCCCACTCTATAGCCTCGTCGCGTGGTGCGAACTCGAATGTGATAATCAACAACTTGCCCCATTTCTCGCCGCCATCAAACTCATAAGCCGAGTTCTCCATTGTGTGTACGCCCTCAAAGTTTGGGCAGGTCGAAACCAGCGACTTCTCCCACTTGATGTTACGCTCTGGGTAGATAATCTCTGGCATAATGGTGTGACGATCGGTGGCTGTGATGTGACCGATGTCGTGGTTGCCCTGTGCCACAACATATGGCAGACGGTTGTCAAGACGACTCAAAGCGCGCGACACTGCCTCCCACTGCTGACGACCTGTCTGGTCGCCGTTATAGTCGTTTGGCAGCGGCTTGTAGATGAGCTTGCCTGTCTGCTCAACCATATCGCCAGTAAAGAGAGCTGCTTTAATCTTCAGCAGATCGATGTTCTGTGCAATCCACGCTGTCTGCAGGTCAAACAGAGGCTGGTTGGCAGCGAACTTGGTGTAGCTCTGTGGGTCGGGCACAAGAATCATCGAGAATGACTCCTGCTCCTGTAACTCGGGGTAGATAGGTATCTGTGGCACTCCCTTGCGGCTCTGTGCCAAAAGTGTGGATGCCATAACGATGGCAAGCATTAAGGTTGTAAATCTTTTCATAAAAGTTGGTTGTTAAAATAATAATCCTTCGTCGGGCTTAGGTGTGAAACCCAGATGAGTGTATGCCAACTCGGTTGCTTCGCGACCGCGTGGGGTGCGCTTGATGAAGCCCTCCTTTATGAGGAATGGCTCATACACATCCTCAATCGTGCCTGCCTCCTCGCCAACGGCTGTTGCGATGGTGTTAAGACCCACTGGACCTCCTTTGAACTTCTCGATGATGGTTGATAGAATCTTATTATCCATCTGGTCAAGACCGCGTGAGTCAATGTTGAGTGCCTTCAACGCTATACGTGTGATTGGCAGGTCGATATGACCTTCGCCCTTAACCATCGCAAAGTCTCTCACACGACGCAGCAGAGCGTTGGCAATACGGGGCGTGCCGCGCGAGCGCAGAGCAACCTCGTGGGCAGCATCGTCATCAATCGAGATGTCGAGAATGCGCGCCGAACGCTTGACAATCTTTGCCAATATGGGGGTGTCGTAATACTCCAGATGGCAGTTTATGCCAAATCGTGCACGCAGGGGCGATGTCAGCAGACCACTGCGGGTGGTTGCGCCGACCAAAGTAAATGGGGCAAGTTCAATCTGAATGGAACGCGCCGAAGGACCCTTGTCGAGCACAATATCAATCTTGTAGTCCTCCATTGCCGAGTATAGATACTCCTCGACAATAGGGCTCAAGCGGTGTATCTCGTCGATAAAGAGCACATCGCCAGCATCGAGGTTGGTCAGCAATCCTGCCAGGTCGCCAGGCTTATCCAACACGGGACCCGAAGTGACCTTGAGCTGCGCCCCCATCTCGTGGGCGATAATGTTTGCCAGCGTGGTCTTGCCAAGTCCTGGAGGTCCGTGCAACAGAACGTGGTCGAGCGAGTCGCCACGCATAAGTGCCGCCTTGATAAAGACCTTCAGGTTATCGACAATCTTATCCTGACCCGAGAATGTCGAAAGCTCCTGCGGACGTATGCGGTTTTCAAATTCGAGATCGCTCTCGATATTTCTCATATTTCTATCTTTAGCCATTTTCTTTCGATATAATATTAGTACAAATATACAAATAATTTTGAATTTTGAATTCTTCATGAAGCGACTTTTCGGTGCTATTATTGCGAAGAATACAATAAGTGCCGATGTTCTCTCTCAATCGTATCTTTAACTTTGAAATTTTTGAATTATTGCATATCTTTGTACTATGGATTTCAAACTTGTGTCGGAATATGCCCCTACGGGAGATCAGCCCGAAGCTATTGCCCAGCTCGTAGAGTCTATTGAGCGTGGGGTGGGGCATAATACCCTGATGGGTGTGACGGGTTCGGGTAAGACCTTCACGATGGCGAATGTCATCGCACAGCTTAATCGTCCGACCATTGTGTTGAGCCATAACAAGACACTTGCGGCGCAGCTCTATGGCGAGTTTAAGAACTTCTTTCCCGAAAATGCCGTCGAGTATTTCGTGTCGTATTACGATTACTATCAGCCCGAGGCATATCTCCCTACCACTGACACCTACATCGAGAAGGATTTGTCGATAAACGACGAGATTGAGAAGATGCGTTTGAGCGCTACGTCGGCTCTGCTGTCGGGGCGCAGGGATGTTATTGTCGTGTCGAGCGTGTCGTGTCTGTATGGTATCGGCAATCCTGATGATTTTCACGCAACGTCAATTCATCTGAAAGTGGGCGAGACGCAGAGCTACAAACTGTTGCTCTATCGTCTTGTCGAGGCGCTATACACCCGCACCGAGCTTGACCTGACACCCGCTACATTCCGCACGCGAGGCGATGTGGTGGATATTATGGCTGCGTTTGGCGACTATTGCTATCGTGTGACATTCTTCGATAGTGAGATTGAGTCTATCCACCTGATTGACCCTGCAAGCGGTCAGCGCATAGAGTCGCTGGAGGAGGTCACGCTCTTTCCTGCCAATATGTTTGTGACGACCAAGGAACGAATCGATAAGGCGGTGGGAAACATATATGTAGATTTGGGCAAGCGAATATCCTTCTTCGAGAAGGAGGGACGCGCTATGGAGGCGCAGCGTATCAAGCAGCGTGTTGAGTACGACCTTGAGATGATAAAGGAGTTGGGATATTGTTCTGGCATTGAGAACTACTCGCGTTACTTCGATGGTCGTGGTGAGGGCGAGCGACCCTTCTGCCTGCTTGATTATTTCCCAAAAGATTACCTGATGATTATTGACGAGAGTCACGTTACACTGCCGCAGGTACACGCTATGTATGGTGGTGACAGGGCGCGTAAGGAGAATCTTGTGGAGTATGGTTTCCGTCTGCCTGCTGCGAAGGATAACCGTCCGCTGATGTTCAACGAGTTTGAGTCGTTGGTCGGCACGTCGGTCTATGTGAGTGCAACACCTGCCGAGTATGAGATGCGTAAGAGCGAGGGTGTCGTTGTTGAGCAGTTGATACGCCCCACAGGATTGGTTGATCCTCCGATGCAGATACGCCCTACGCTCAATCAGATTGATGATTTGATGGAGGAGATAAACGTAAGGGTGCGCAAGAGTGAGAAGGTGCTGGTCTGTACAATCACAAAGCGTATGGCGGAGGAGTTGTCACGATATTTCGACCGTGTAGGTGTGCGTAACAGATATATACATTCCGATGTTGAGACCCTTGAGCGTGTGCAGATTTTGGAGGATATGCGAGCCGATGCCTTCGATGTGCTGGTGGGTGTAAACCTGTTGCGCGAGGGTTTGGATTTGCCCGAGGTGAGCCTGGTGGTGATTATGGATGCTGACAAGGAGGGATTTTTGAGAAATGTGCGCTCGCTGACGCAGATGGCGGGACGTGCGGCACGTCATCCCAATGGTGCTGTGATAATGTATGCCGACTCCTGCTCGGACTCAATGCGTGAGACCATCGAGCAGAGTAATCGTCGTCGCGATAAGCAGATACGTTATAACGCCCTGCACGGCAAGATGCCCGAGGTGGCGAAGAAGAGTGGTACGGGTCAGAGTCTGCTGTTGGCAGGCAAGGAGCGACCTGCCGATATGATGGCATATCCGATTGTAGAGGAGCATTATGCTGTGGCGGCAGATGTGCAGGGCGGATATAATGCCGAGCCGCAGTTGAGCCGCAAAGATATTGACCATCAGATTGATAAGGCGCGCGAAGATATGGAGCGTGCTGCGAAGTCGTTGGACTTCCTCGCAGCGGCGCGATACCGTGACCGTATGTACGAATTGCAGAAGCTGCGTGACGGAATGGAGTAGGGGTTCTGTCGGTTATTTCTTGAATGTAAAGTATCTCCCCACCAAATAGCTGTAAGCAACACTCACAACCGTTGTGATAGCCTTCGCGGGCGTTGCCCAGATGTGACACACTTCCACAAATAGTTTTATGCAGATGTAGTTGAGCAGAATGGAGCCAACGACCGTCAGTGCATACTTTATCAGCTGCGTCCCCTGCCCGAATTCTGTGGCACGGAAGGCAACATTTCTATTGAGCCAGAATCCTGTGAAGAATGTGATTGGAAAGACGATGATAAGTGCCGCAACGTGGGGCGATACAACTATTACACCCAAATCGATGTAGCGCAGAGCGACAACATAGTGGTAAATAAGGTAATACCACACAATATCAAGGAGCATATTCACTCCAC
Organism: Rikenellaceae bacterium; assembly: GCA_015059905.1. GTDB lineage: Bacteria > Bacteroidota > Bacteroidia > Bacteroidales > Rikenellaceae > Alistipes. The sequence goes on along the minus strand of SUZN01000010.1, from coordinate 17,630 downwards.
CACACACCCCATATCGGAATACCTCGTGTGGAAGGAGTGTCGATATGGGGCGTATGTAGAATCTGTCTATCAGTTGTCCTATCTTCTCGGCTATACGCATTACTTTTTGTCGTAAATCCAAAGGTCGGGATAGATGTCGCGGTATGATGCAGCAAAGGTGTTGCAGTCGGCGCGGCTGTCGCAGCCGAATACCGTAACCATATGCTTGTTCTTGAATGGAAGAATCGTGCAATCGGCATCCTTAATCTTGCTTGCTACCTGTTCAGCGGCGCGCTTTGCATTATCCTCATTTGCGAAGATTCCCATCACAACATAATGCGCGTACTCCTTGCTCTCGGGCGCTGCAACCTCTGCTGGTTGTGCCGATGCTTGCTCTGTTGTTTCTCCTGTTGCTTGAGCTGTTGTTGTGAGAGAGTCCGTAGGCTCTGCAACCACCTCGGTCTGTGTTACGGGTGGGGTAACAGGTGTAGCTGCTGGTTGTGGCGCAGATGGACTTTCGCCCCAAAGCAGGTAGGCTAATATGCCAAGTGCAATGACTACGCAAACGCCACTTAATATAAATAGCCAAGTGTGTGACTTGCGACGGCGACGGACGATGATGGTCTTGACGCCTTCGGGGTTGATGGTCTTTTTGAAAGACTCCTCTGCGGCGAAGCTCTTGTCGGTGAGTTTGCCTATGCTTTCAATTGTTACTGTGTTACCCTCCTGTGTTTTGGCAAGCCAACGGGAGTAGATATCTTCAGCCTGCGCGCGCTCACAACTTGCTATCTTCACTATCTCATCCACAAGCGACGGTGCCTGCTCCTGCGTAGTGAAGCGAACCACATTGCGGGGACTCAAAAGTCTATGCTCGGAAATCTTACGGGCACCCTGACGCTCAATATATAATGTTCCAATCTGCGGCATATAGACACCACGACCGCTGATTAACATATTGAATATGATTTTGTTTACCTCTCCTACCATATCTTTACCTTTTTATTTCTCTTTGTCACACTCTTGGGTGGCTCTGCAACAGGAAACTTACCCTTCAGCGAGCCCCAAATCATATATGCTGCAAGCAGAATGAATGGTATGCTCAGCAACTGTCCCATATTCAGCAGCATACCCTCCTCGAATGCCTCCTGGTTAATCTTTACCAGCTCAACAAATGGACGTGTAAGGAAGATACCCATCACGCCAATGCCGAACATCAATCCTGGACGCTTGCGACCCTCGTCGCGGCGGTAGTACATCCACAGCAGGATGAGGAATGTGATGATATAGCAGATTGCCTCATAAAGCTGTGCTGGATGCTGTGCTGGAATGTTCTCTAGTGGTGTGCCTGGGTAGAGACGAACAAATTGGAAACCCCAAGGCAGGTCGGTTATGCGACCGACAATTTCGGAGTTACACAAGTTGCCGATACGCACTAACGCACCTCCGATAGCCACAGGTATCATAATGCGGTCCAACCACCACACATAAGGCATCTTGAGCTTGCGGCAGGTAATCCACATACCGAGCAACATACCCAGCGCCGAACCGTGACTTGCCATACCTCCGTTACGGAACTCGGTGATGATGGCCCAAGGCTTTGTGATGTAGTACGGAAACTCATAAAAGAGGCAATGACCTACTCTTGCACCCAATATTGCACCCAGTACAATCCAGATAAAGCCTGTCTCAACAACCTCTGATGAGTATCCCTCTCGCTTGACGTATGAGGTAAAGAAACGCTCACCCAAAAGGAATGTGATAGCCCACATCAATCCGTAGTATCGAAGTTCAAATCCTCCAATGGAGAACATCACGGGATCGAAATCCCACACTATATAGAGAAGGTTGTTTAGCATAATTGTCTATTTCGGCGTTATTACTTTGTTGCCGCAGTTGTTGCGTCAGCCTTTTTAAGAGGGAAGGCGAATGTTGTACCCTTGCCCAACTCACTTCTAACGGTGATACGCTCGCCGTGAGCCTCAATGATGTGCTTCACGATAGCCAAGCCCAAGCCTGTGCCGCCCTGCTCGCGTGAGCGACCCTTATCAACGCGGTAGAAACGCTCGAATATACGAGGCATATCCTCCTTCGAAATACCTACACCTGTATCCTCCACCTCGATGAGAATCTTATCCAGCATATCGCGGAAGCGGATGCGAGTTGTACCGCCCTCCTTACCGTAGTTGATAGAGTTGATAATGAGGTTTACCAATACCTGACCAGTAAAGTGTTTGTCCGCCATAACCTGAAATGGCGATGGGAGTGAGTCTGCACCCTTAACCGAGATAGTAATCTTGCGCTTTGATGCCTCAATCTCCAACTGCTCGGTAATCTCCTTGGTAAGAGCAACAATATCAAAACGCTCCATCTTCAGGCGGTTCATATCGTTCTCTAACTTGTTGATTGTGTCAAGGTCGTTTACGATATTTATCAGACGGTCGATACTCTTCTCGGCGCGCTCGAGGTATTTGCGGTTGATAAGCTCATCCTCCAGGCCTCCATCAAGTAGCGTAGAGATATAACCCTGAATATTGAAGATTGGGGTCTTCAATTCGTGAGCTACATTGCCCAGATACTGCCTGCGGAAAGCCTCGCTTTGCTTCAGTCGTGAAATCTCCTTGTCGTTGTCGTCAGCCCACGCAGTAAGCTCCTCTGATATGCTCTCGACATGTTTGTCCTTCAGTTCATCGACAATCTCGGTGGTGTGAACGTGGCGCGAAAGCACCATCGAATAGATAGGTTTGAGTTTATATGCTACATACGCCTTAATCAGATATAGCGAAATGAGCGCCATCAACACAAATATAGCTATGGCGACAATCAATGTCATCCACCACACGATTCCACACAGTGTCATAATTGCTGCTACTGCGATTGCTGCAGCCAATGCGAGCAATAATGAAGCATTCTCTTTTGTCTTTACTGTCATCATAATATCGAAAGTTTTCAGGTTTACTATTTTGGTTAATACATCTTCAAACTTGCAACAACACGGTATATTTTCTCAACCTCATTTTCGTGCAGTCGGACAGAGTCCAGCTTGTCGTTTGACGCCTCAAGAATAAACTCGTTGTTGAAGGTTGCGCTCTCTGCGAAACGCAATTTACGCAAAATTACATAATTTGCGGTAACAATCACATAAAATCGACCAGGAATAATCGCTTTTGTGTCCGTTTTTTTCAAAAAAACTATCGAACCAGCCATTATATCATCGTTTATGGCGCTGTCGAAACTGCGAAAAGCGCAGTCGCACTGCTCAATCATCGGCATGGTGAGTGTGCCCGAAGGGCGCAAAAGCTCGCTATCCATTGCGCGGCACGATGCGATGTCTTGGTCGTAGTAGGGGATGGTCAGTATGGGATTGCTTTCACATAGCATCTTACCCTCTCCCGAGAGCAGCCAGCCCAGACTAATCTCTGGAAATCGGTCGGTGATGCGCTTTGCGAGGTTGTGAGATATGCCAAAACGACCCGCCTTAATCTGGTATAGACTCTCCGAACGCGAAAGCCCTATATGCTTGCCAAAAGAGTTGGCAGACATATTAGCCCATCGGATAACCATATCGAGGCGTTCCCAATACTGATTGTTTGTCATATTCAAAATTTTTTCCTATGTTTGCACTCGCGACCCCGTAGTTCAATGGATAGAATATAAGATTCCGGTTCTTACGATGAAGGTTCGATTCCTTTCGGGGTTATCAAGCTAATGGCAAATCTTGTCGTTAGCTTTTTTTTGTGACATCTTTCATCCCACATCCCGCAACCGTGCCGCTACACCAAACATATATTATTTTAGCAAATATAGCAATTTTGAGTTAAAAAACAATATAAAAAATTATATTTTATAACAAAATAGTGTAATAATTATAATATTTCGATATTTTGTATTGTAATATGACCGATGTTGTAATATTAAACCGAATTTTACAAGAAAATGTTGTAATGAGCAAATCGCTCTCTTTTGATGAAAATCGTTTCTCAATTCTGAATTTATTTGTATCTTTGTACTTCTGTAATTGGTGTTATTATGATTGACAACGCTACCGTAGATAGAATATTTGCCGCTGCTGATATTGTTGAAATCATCAGCGACTATGTTACGCTCAAGAAAAAGGGCGTAAACTATCAGGCGTGTTGTCCATTTCATAACGAGAAGACACCTTCGTTTGTAGTCTCTCCATCGAAGGGAATGTTCAAGTGTTTCGGATGCGGTAAGGGTGGTAATGCTGTGACCTTTGTGATGGAGCACGAGAGTGTGAGCTACCCCGAGGCGTTGAAGATTGTAGCAAAGCGTTACGGCATTGAAGTCCAGGAGCGAGAGCAGACCGAGGAGGATGTGCGTCGCAATAATGACCGCGAGAGTATGTTTGTTCTGAATAGCTGGGCGGCGGATTACTTCTCAAAGTACCTTATCACCTCCAACGAGGGTCGTAGCGTGGGCTTGAGCTATTTTGCACAGAAGCGAGGCTTTACAGAGGCTACAATCAGAAAATTTGGTCTTGGATTCTGCTCGGCAGAGGGCGATGCGATGGTTATGGCAGCGCTGTCGGCTGGTTACAAGCAGGAGTTTATGCTCTCGACAGGTCTGGCTTTGCAGCGCGAGGGTGATGGCAAGTTACGTGACCGTTTCCGTGACCGCGTGATGTTCCCTGTGCATAATATCTCGGGACGTGTCGTTGCCTTTGGTGGTCGTACACTGCGTACCGATGGAAAGGTGGCGAAGTATCAGAACTCGCCCGAGAGTGAGATTTACAGCAAGAAACGTGAGCTCTACGGACTCTATTTTGCCAAGAAGGCTATCCAGCAGCAGGACTACGCCATTATGGTGGAGGGTTACACCGATGTTATCTCAATGCACCAGGCGGGTGTGGAGAATGTAGTGGCTTCGTCGGGCACATCGCTTACGACAGAGCAGATACAGCTTCTTCACCGCTTTACACGCAATATTACAGTCATCTATGATGGCGACTCGGCGGGAATCAAGGCTTCGTTGCGAGGTATTGATATGATTTTGAAGGAGGGAATGAATGTGCGTGTTGTGTTGCTCCCTCCCGAGCACGACCCCGATTCGTTTGCCCGAGCGCATACCGCCGACCAGGTGAGAGATTACATCCGCGAGAATGAGGAGGACTTCCTCTCCTTCAAGGCAAAGCTGATGCTCTCGGAGGCGGGCAAGGACCCTATCAAGCGCTCGGCTGTGGTAAACGATATGGTGCAGTCGATAGTGCAGATTCCCGACCCTATACAGCGCTCGGTCTTTATCAAGGATTGCGCCCGCATAATGGATGTTGATGAAAATGTCCTTATCTCGGAGGTTGCGCGCAAGCGTGTGCAGCAGGCGGGAGGCGGACGCGAGGCGGCGGAGTTTGTGCAGCGTCAGCAGATGTGGCAACGCCGCGAGGAGCGTACGCTTGAAGTTGATATCACGAAACCCTCTGCGGCGGGTAGCAGCGTTGAGGCGTTGGAGTATGAATTGGTGAAATATCTGCTTAAGTCGGGTCATAAATATTATGAGGTGATGGAGGCGCGCAATGTGGTGCAGATAAACATCGCGGATGAGATTTACCAGAGTCTTGATGCTGATGATATTCATTTCTCAAACCCTGTGCTTCAGAAGATTTTGGACACCTACCGTCAGCATTGGAAAGAGCTTGGCAGTGGTGTGAAGGTGCCAGAGCAGTATTTTGTCAATCACGTTGATCCCGAGGTGTGCAATATGGCAGTCGATATCTTGACAGCGGAGGATAATTATGTGCCAAGTGAGCTGTGGCGTCAGAAGGATGTGCACGTCGAGAGCGAGGTGGAGATACTATCGATTGGCGTTCCGAAGGCTATTATGCTCTATCGTTCGAAGGTTGTTGAACGAATGTATGCAGCCATCCAGGCGCGTCTAAGTGATAGCAATTTGAGCGAGGAGGAGGTGCAGGAGTGTGTGATGCAGCTTACCAAACTCAACCACGTCAAGAATGCTATATCAAGGCAGAGTCAGCGACTGATTCTATAAAAAGGGGCAGGAGCTGAAGGCGTACACGTATCGCTACGCGTACCGTGTGCAAACAGAAAATAAACAGAAAGATGTGTCGTGTAAAACATATCAAAAGATAAAGAAAGTTACCTTTTTCAGTCCTACCCCGATAGTGTAAATGGCAAAAACAGTGCCACAGATAGCCACCGAGGAGGAGTTAAAATTGAGTTATGGCAGATTATAAAAATATAAATATTCGCAACAAACGCGCCACCTTCGATTATGAGATTCTGGAGGAGTATATCGCGGGCATTGTGCTTGTTGGTACGGAGATTAAGTCTATCCGCCTGGGTAAGGCTTCGCTGACGGATTGCTACTGCTATTTCGACAGAGGTGAGTTGTGGATTAGAGGTATGAACGTGGCGGAGTATGGCTGGGGTACTTGCAACAATCACGCTCCCAAGCGAGACCGTAAACTGCTGCTTAACCGCAAGGAACTTAATAAATTGCAACGCTCGTTGCAGGATAGAGGTCTGACGGTTGTAGGTCTGCGCCTGTTCTTGAGCGAGAAGGGTTATGCCAAGGTCGTTATCGGTCTGGCGCGCGGTCGTAAGGCGTATGACAAGCGCGAGTATCTGAAGGAGAACGATGCCAAGCGCGAGATGGATAAAGCAATGAAAAGATATAAATAGCGATGCGTGACAGGATAAAGGCGGTTTTCTTTGATATCGACGGCACGCTGGTGAGTTTTCGCACGCATACCGTGCCTGCATCGGCGCGGCGTGCGATAGAGCTATTGCGCGAGCGTGGTGTGAAGGTCTTTATCTCGACGGGTCGCCTGCTCAAGCATACAAATATCGTCAGCGACATCGAGGTCGATGGCTATATCACCGTCAATGGTAGTTATTGCATCACCTCCGATGGTAAGACTATCTTCGAGCGAGCCATTCCGCGTGCGACGGTTGAGCGTGTGATTGATTTGGCGGAGCAGTACGGCTTCGATTTGAATGTGATGACACACGATAATATGTACGTCACAAGTATGGGCGAGCGCGTCAGAAAGATTGCCTCGATGATAAATATCACACCCGAGGTTGCCGACGTAAGAATGATTGCCGCCACGCAGCCTGTGGTGCAGATGTGCCCCTATATCAGCGTTGATTTGGAGCGCGAGATTTTACCGCTTGTGCCCGATTGCGTGGGCAGCCGCTGGATAGAGACCTTTATGGATTTGAACCTTAAAGGGGTGGATAAGTCGCTCGGCATAAGCGAGGTGATGAAGTATTACGGTATGGATTTGTCCCAAGCGATGGCTTTTGGCGATGGCGGAAACGATATCCCGATGGTGAGGGATGCCGCCCTGGGCGTTGCGATGGGGAATGCTTGTGAGGAGCTGAAAGCTGTGGCGGACTATGTCACCACGTCGGTGGATGATGATGGCGTGGAGTGTGCGCTGAAACATTTTGGTTTGATATAATTAGTTTTGAGATATGTCATTGATACTCTGTATTGAGACGGGAACAGATGTCTGTTCGGTGGGTATAGCTCGTGATGGTGAGTTGTTATCGCTGCGCGAGAGCGACCAGGGGCGCGACCACGCACGATTGGTTGCTGTGTATGTTGATGAGTTGTTGGGCGAGAATGATATTCGTCCTGAGGAGTTGGATGCTGTGGCTGTAGGTATGGGACCAGGCTCATATACGGGCTTGCGTATAGGTGTGTCGTTTGCCAAGGGTCTATGCTATGGTTTGAATATCCCGCTTATTGCTGTTGGCTCGCTGGATGCTATGACCGAGGTGGCTATCGAGGACCACGAGGCGGGTATTATTGCAGTCGAGAATTGGGATGAAGCTCTATTATGCCCGATGGTTGATGCCCGTCGTATGGAGGTATATACACAGGTGTTCAACACTAAATGCGAGCCTCTGTCGCAGGTGAGTGCCGAGGTGGTGGATGGCGAGAGCTTCGCCGAGTGGCGCGCAAAGGGTCGTATGGTGATATTCGGCAATGGTGCGGCGAAGTGTCGTGAGGTGCTGCCCGATGTCGAGTATGTGAATGTAACCCCCTCGGCGCGTGGTCTGGCACGACTTGCTCATCAGCGTTTTGTGGAGGGTAAGACCGAGGATATTGCCTATTTTGAGCCATTCTACCTGAAAGATTTTGTCGTTATCCCATCGAAGAAGAAGCTGCTCTGATGAAGTACGATAATAGCGCTGTGCGCCGCCAGGACCGTCTGCTGGATGAGGCTGCGGCAATGGTGTTGCTGCAAAGTGGTGAGTATGCCTTTCTGTCGATGACAACCGACGAGGGCGCTTATGGTGTGCCGATAAACTATGTCGTTGAGGATGATACAATATATATACATTGCGCTCCCGAGGGTCGCAAACTTCGTGCTATTGCATATGATAGCCGTGTTTCGTTGTGCGTGGTGGGGCATAGTAGGGTAGTGGGCGAGCAGCTGACAACAGCCTACTCTTCGGTAATCGTTGCTGGTCGCGCACAGATAGTTGAAGATGAGGCGCTGAAGCGTCACGCTTTGCAACTTTTGGTTGATAAGTATGCTTCTGATTTCCGCGAGGAGGGTTATAGGGCGCTGGAGCGCTCTCTGCATCGCACAGCGGTCGTTGCAATCGCAATTGAGAGCATCTCGGGTAAGACAAAACGTGTGTAGTGAGGTGGTCAAAATTGGTCATAAATAATAAAAAAGTGTAAATTTTTCTCGAATAAGGTTTTGTGTTTGAGAAAAATTTATTATTTTTATATCGTTATTCACTAATCTTTATTTATTATGAAAAAGTATTTGGCGGAAATGATCGGAACTATGGTTCTGGTATTGATGGGCTGCGGCACAGCTGTTAGCTTGTCATGTGGTGTGGACACAGCATCTGTTGTGGGAACTTCTTTGGCATTTGGTTTGGCAGTGGTAGCGATGGCTTACACTATCGGTGGCATCTCTGGTTGCCACATTAACCCAGCTATTACATTGGGCGTATGGCTCTCAAAGCGTATGAGCGGTAAGGATGCTGCGATGTATATGCTCTTCCAGGTTATCGGTGCTTTCATCGGTGCTGGTATCTTGATGGCGCTTGCTCCAGAGTCAGGCTTGGGCGCAAATGCAGTTCAGAATGGTATCTGCGTAGGTGGCGCTGTTGCTGCCGAGGTGGTATTCACATTCGTATTTGTGCTGGTAGTGCTCGGCACAACTGATGCAGAGAAGGGTGCAGGTAACTTGGCAGGCTTGGCAATCGGTTTGTCATTGGTTTTGGTGCACTTGGTATGTATCCACTACACAGGTACATCAGTAAACCCAGCTCGCTCAATCGGTCCAGCCGTGTTGGCAGGTGGTCAGGCGTTGTCTGATCTTTGGATTTTCATCGTAGGTCCATTTGTTGGTGCTGCTTTGGCTGCAGGTGTATGGAAGATTTTGGCTTGCAACTGCGACAAGAAGTGCTAATTGGTCATAACTAAACCTAATCCTCCTCTGAACAAGAGGAGGATTTTTTTGTACTGATTGATTTTAAGTGCTATTTTTTGCGAAAATTGTGAAATTCTACATAGAAGACTACATAGAGGTCGTAATTAAGCCTATTTGCCAACGAGTGTAAAAGGGGACAATACATTTGATGGTAAAGTGCTGGTGCCTCTCACTATACAAAGATATGTTGCGGACAACGAAACAAGCGTATGCTATGAGCTACATAAAGCCCTGCATACGCCTTTTCTTATTCTTTATCCAATTCTTTCAAAGCCTTAATAGCCTCTGCAAGTCCTTGTTCTGCTGCCAGTCTATACCATTTTGCCGCCTCGGTACGATCAACTTTCACTCCTTTCCCTTGAGAATAACAACGACCGAGCCAATATCGACCTACTGCATTTCCCAATTTAGCAGCTTGACGAAACCATTTTACAGCCTCGGCATAATCTTGTGGTATTCCTTCAACTCCCCAATAATAGTATGCCCCGATATAACACTGAGCTTCGGCATTTGCCATTTTTGCAGGGAAACGAAACCAATGTAGAGCCTCCGTGTAATCTCTCTTTACGCCATCTCCTCGTTGATATGCTATGGCCAGATTGAAGTGTGCGGGCCAATATCCACTTTCAGCTGCAAGTCGATACCATTTTACGGCTTCAACAAAATCTTGTTCCACGCCCAACCCCTCACCATAAAACGCTCCAAGATTAAATTGAGCCAGATGTTCTCCTCGCTCGGCAGCAAACAAATACCACTTTGCAGCCTCACTATAATTCTCTTTTTCGCCGTAAATATCGCCGAGATATAACGCCGCCGTTCCTGAACCTTGCTCGGCTGCCAAACTAAACCATTTTATTGCCGTTGAATAGTCCTGCGCTACAACTTCACCTTCTTTATAGAATTTACCGAGTTTGAATTGTATTTCCATATCACCCGACTCCGCAGCAAGGCAATACCATTTCAAAGCCTCTGAATAGTCTTGTTGAACACCTTGACCAATTTCATAATATTTTCCTATTTGGGCACATTGTGGATTTGACTTACCCGCCTTGACTATAAAACGATACCAATCATCAGCTTGGTCATAGTTTCCCTTTCGATAGTAGGCATTGGCAACATATAGCCACTCTTCAATATCTTTATTCTTGCGAATTTGTTCTAATGTGTCGATAAACAACTGCTCGCCTTCGGTGGCGCGCTCGATTATCAGTTCGATCTGTCTATTCATAATCTTCATCCCCCTCTTCGAAGGCTTTAGCAATGGATAATAGTTCGCTCTTTAAGTGTTCGGCTGCTTGTTGAGTATCAGCGAGTTCAGATTTGTGTTTTCGCAAACGCACGAAGGAAGGAGCACAAATCAATAGAAGAATAAGGGCACCCACTAGTACGATATACCAATATGTTGCACTACTATATGCCACTTCATTTTCCTCGCTACGGAATAGGTTTGCACATCCTCTACATGCCCAAACACAGAATATAATATTACTGACAAAGATAAACCAAAGCCCCCCAGTTATCGAATAGCCTTTCCTTAATTTATTTATACTCGCTTGGATATATTCTGTATTGTAAATGTGATTGGCGACATCATCGATATATCGTTCGATGAGGTTTGCGATTATATCCGATTTTCCAATCAATTTCCGATGTTTATATAGTTTCCCAAATAAGGAGTATAATGTTTCAAAAAACTCACCTTGTTTTTGTTTTATGGCCTTTTCTTTATTCCACCAACGGGTAATTTGCGAAGATAGGCTGTTGTCTCCCTTTGACATTCCTTTTTTTAATGAATTGACAACAGAATTTACCATCGCTGTTTTTGAAACGCCGTTATCTACTGAAGCCGCTGCTGTCGCAACATCCGCAACACTCTCTCCCAAGGTCAAAACGGCATCTTCCATTAAACTCTCATATTCAGAGCGTTGAACGGCTGTATCGTAGTCGATTTTAGCCTGTATAAAAAAGATGTAGTTATTTATCATAACAACCGATTTCTCCCTAATCATCTCTCGCTCTTTGGAGGAGTCGGTCATCTTGATTGCCTTGCGAACATTGGCAAACAACAAATCAAAAGAGCTGTCGTAAAGTTTCGGTGATTGCACATATCTCAATACCTGAATTTGTGCGTTGAGTGCGGCAGCCAACGACTCGTTTGCTGTTTCTGCAATTTGCTGCAACGCAACCTCCACATCTTGTATATTTTGTGCTTTGGTAAGTTGCACCGTAGGTGTAGTAGTTATTTCGCTCATAAAAATTTATGTTTTTTATTTAACCTCCTCAATATCGAAACAGCCCGGCCAAATTGGCGACCAAGCATACTTTGCGTTTATATCAATACCATACTTATTCATAAACATACGGCGCACCAACTCAAAACCCTCACCATGGCGTGGTGTCAATCCGCAACGAATAGGTACCTCTATTGACATACCCTCTACAAGTCCGACCTCTCTAATGCTTCGTCTAACTCGAATAATGTAGGTTTGTACCATAACTAAACAACATAATATTTACTTACCGTAACAACTCCTATGCGGTGGGTTAGTAAAAACAAGAAAGTGTGGAGCTGACTTCCGTTTATCTAACGAGAGGCTCTGGAATGCCCAACTAAAAATAAACGATTACAAGACCCCACACTTGAATAGTATGGGGTAGGTACACGCAAGAAACGTGTATAGCCACATAACTATACAAGAAATGAGTGTTGTCGTTATCCTTTTAGTTGTGAAATTTTCCAGATTTCTCGTTAAGGATAAAAGCGAAAACACTTTCATCAAATATGTCTGCCGAGGGCATGACACCCACAACAGTACAAAATTAGTGAAATTTTCGTAAATGACAACACTCTTTCGGGGTCTTGTTCGTATAAAATAGAAAAATCACCTCTCGCACTCGAATGTGAGGATTTTTTTGTGCCGTGATGTGTTGATTGTTAGAGGCTTGTGAAAAACGGAGAGACTTTTTTTAATAAGTTTTGCATTTTTTTTATAAAATATTTGCACAGAAAGAAAAAACACCCTATATTTGCACTCGCTTTAAGACACGAAGCATATAGATGATGGTGCCATAGCTCAGTTGGTAGAGCAAAGGACTGAAAATCCTTGTGTCCCCGGTTCGATTCCTGGTGGCACCACTTGAACCAAAGGTTAAAATCAACAAAACGCTGCAAATCAATAATTTGCGGCGTTTTTCTTTTGTCAAAAATTGGCACTTTTGGTGCAAAATGACGCAGTTTAGTGTGTTATTCATGGACATTTTTTGGATCCCTCAAAAATGTACACTAATTGCGTTATATTTCACTATTTTTCAATATCTTACAGCGATTTCAACTATCCAATACCCGGCAATTTTGTCGGGTATTTTTGTCTATTAGTGTACATACAAATAATATGTCCATAAATAGCACACTAATCGCATTGTATTTCGCTATTCTTCAACATCTTACAACGATTTCAACCACCTAATACCCGACACTTTTTGTCGGGTGTTTTCGTCTATTCGTGTACATTCCGATAATATGGTCATAAAAATGTACACGATTTTTCCTTTTCCCATAACCCCTATTTACCAATCCGCACTATTCTTACAACGAGCCCCGATATTGAGGCGCAATTAAAAATTATAAAATTATGCAAAAGAGCACTTTTTCAGTAAACTTCTTCATTCGCCGCACCCGACTTGGTAAGAGTGGCGAAACACCTATTATGATGCGTATCTCCGTAGATGGCAGATACACCGAACTCAGCACACAGCGCCGAGTGCCTGTTGAACAATGGAGCCAGAGTCGTTGCTGCGCCACGGGCAAGACCGCTGTGGCCTTGGAGATAAATCGCCACCTCGACAATCTGCGTAGCAAGGCGAGCGAGGCACATCAAAACTTCCTTGCCGAAGACGGCTATGTGGACCCATACATCATAAAAGAGTTCCTGTTGGGCAAGCACCGCCGTCAGCGACTCTTCTTTGAGGTATTCGAGGAGCACAATGCACGAATAGCCTCGTTGGTCGGCAAAGATTACGACCGCACGACCTATCACCGCTATATGCTGTGTCTGCGCTACTTTCGTGAGATGATGGCGAAACAGACGAAGGCGGAGGATTTCCCAATCAGAAACCTCAGCCACGAGATGGTGCGAGATTTCGAGCATTTTCTCAAAACCAAAAAGCGAGTGGCACTGAACACGATGATTCGTTATATGAAGTGTTTGAAGAAGGTCGTTAATCTCTCCCTTGCCAACGGTTGGATGACCGTCAATCCTTTTGCCGGCATAAAGTACGCCGAGAAGAAGGTTATACGAGAGTATCTGACAATGCCCGAGGTAAACCGCCTGCGTGAGAAGGAGTTTTCGATTCAGCGACTCGAAATGGTGCGAGATATATTCTTGTTCTGCTGCTACACAGGGTTGGCGTATATCGATGTTCACAACCTCCGCCCCGAGAATATCACCGAGGATGCACACGGCCGCAAGTGGATACGCAAGCAGCGTGAAAAGACCGATGTGGAGTTCTATGTACCCCTGCTCGAATATCCGTTGCAGATACTTGCAAAATACAAGGACCATCCTCTGTGCAAGGAGCGTGGCACCCTCCTGCCCGTCTATGCCAACCAGAAGATGAACTCCTACTTGAAAGAGATTGCCGACTTCTGTGGGATAAAGAAACAGCTGACGATGCACATCGCCCGTTACACCTTCGCTACAACAATCACTCTTGCCAATGATGTGAAACTCGAAAATGTATCGAAAATGCTTGGTCACACCTCAACCCGAATGACCCAGCACTACGCCCATGTGATGAACGACAGCCTCGCCAGGGAGATGGATAGAATTGCACCTCTGGTGGATTGCGTACCGAAAAAGGAGTAAATTTTAGGCGGAAGTAAAAAATTTTTCTAAAAAATCTCACTTTCTTCAAACTTCTCCGAAAACTGCTCCTATTCTTAAAATAAAAAAGACTATGGTAATGGAATACATCGCAATTGACAAGGAACTCTACAATGAGATTGTAGCGACTGTCAGCACCGCATCGCAGGAGATTCGTGAGGAGTACAGATTGTACCAAGAGAGCATCGGCTCGGAGTGGATTGAGAATGACGAGTTATCTCGTCTGTTGAGTCTGTCGAAACATCAGCTGAAGGGTTATCGTGGGCGAGGCCTGCTTGGTTATACGATGATCGGCAACAAAATTTACTACAAGCGCCGTGAGGTTGAGAGATTTATCAAACGACATATAAACAAATAGCTATGGAACTAGTACAAGAAACCAATTGCCGAGCAATGCTCGATGAGTTGAGCACATTGAGTGACTACATTCGTGCGATGCGCACACACTACAAGCCGCAGATGAATGGCGAGCGTTACTACACTACCGAGGAGGTGTGTCAGATGCTCAAAATCACCAAACGCACCCTGCAACAATACCGTGACGACGGCATTATTCCGTTCATCGCCCTGCCGGGCAAGATGCTCTACCGAGAGTCCGACCTGCGTGCCGCATTGGAGAAAAACTATGTCGCTCCATTCGCCCACCGCAACGCCGAGGACTTCCCTGCGGTTTACGGCAGACGATAACAGATTTACACACACTGCTTCAAAACGAGAACTCGCAAGGGTTCTCGTTTTTGTTTTGTCTAAATGCGTTATTTTTCCTCAAAATTTATGATTATAGCAAAATTTTTCATATCTTTATGACAAATTATTGCGAATAAATAACACAAGATATATGAATAGAATAAAGGAAGTCCTTGAAGCAAAGGGAATTAAACAGACTTGGCTTGCCGAACAACTCGGCAAAAGTTTCAGTATTGTCAATGCCTATGCGTGCAATCGCCGCCAACCCAGCCTCGAACAACTTTTCGAGATCGCCAAAATATTGAATGTGGATCCAAAAGAGTTGATAGCAGAAATTGAGTAGTTATGTTTTATAATTTAATTCAAAATAAATGTGATGAATGGTATAACTCTCCTGATTGTACCATCAATGAATTGATTCAATACATTCATTCGCAGAACAAGATGCGCGATGCTCAGATTGAAGCAATTAAGATATATCTATTCCTAAAAATTGCCTGTCAAAATCAACCACTGTGGCAACTGTTTGTGAATGGATATTTCAATGACGTGAATATCGAGCAAATCGAATTAACAGAAGCAGCACGCCACATATTTAGCACAAATAAAGCGGCTGTTGCATTATTTCAATATTCTCGCCTGAAAGACAAAGGTGGTAGGCAGTTGGCTCCTGAATTAGAGCAGTTTATTAAACAAAATGCCGATAAAATAGATTACGAAGAAATATTCAAAAAGATATTTTACGACGTTACATATACGGACTATTTATTTAGTCTTCCTATGGGTGCAGGCAAAACCTATTTGATGGCTGCATTTATCTATTTAGATCTCTATTTTGCACAAATTGAGCCAGATAACAAAAGTTTTGCACATAACTTTATGGTAATGGCTCCGTCTGGTTTGAAATCTTCTATTATACCTAGTCTAAAGCACATCAAGGAGTTTGATCCTTCATGGATTATTCCAGAACCAACGGCAACTCAACTGAAAAGGTTGATAAAGTTTGAAATCCTTGATGAGCAAAAAACTGCTAATAAGAGCAACCGTATTAAGAATCCAAATGCTCAAAAGATTAACAATCATCAGCCATTAGAAAATTTAATGGGCTTGGTCGCTATTACAAATGCAGAAAAAGTAATCTTAGACCGCTTGGCTGATAATCAAGATACTTCCTTATTTAGTGATGATGAACTAAAAAGGGTGGTGTTGGCGAATGAACTGCGCGAATTAATTGGCAAGCTTCCAAATCTTGCCATTTATATAGATGAAGTACACCACGCTGCTGATGGCGAAATTAAATTGCGTCAAGTAGTCAATAAGTGGACAGAAAACCATACATTCAATTCTGTGCTTGGTTTTTCAGGTACGCCTTATTTAGACAAAGCAGAAAAAGTAACTTTATCCGATACGTTCTCTATCAGCAATACCGACCTTTCTAATGTTGTATATTATTATCCATTGATAGATGGTATTGGTAATTTTCTCAAAGTGCCAGAGGTTAAATATGCAGATAATGATACGCAAACAATTGTCACAAATGGCGTCAAAGAGTTTTTAAGCAAGTACAAAGATACTATTTACGCTGATGGTACATGTGCCAAACTAGCTATTTATTGTGGTCAAATCGAAACATTAGAAGAAACGATTTATCCACTCGTTGCAGAGATAGTTTCATCGTACAGATTGAATCCTGCCGATTCTATTCTAAAGTACCATGGAGGCAATAAAGAATATCCTCAACCCGAAGGGGCTGAAACATCATTTGCCTCATTGGACACTTCTCTGTCTAAAATCCGAGTAATCCTTTTAGTTCAGATAGGTAAAGAGGGATGGGACTGTAAAAGTCTAACAGGAGTCATACTGCCACAAAAAGGAGTTTGTCCTACCAATATGGTATTGCAGACTTCATGTCGTTGTTTGCGTCAAGTGGTCAAAGACAACAAGGAGTCTGCCATTATCTGGCTCAATAAATTCAACGCTGACACTCTCAATAAACAATTGAAACAGCAACAAAATATTACATTGCAAGAATTTGTCCAAAAAGTTCCGTTGACAATACCAACTATTGAAAGAGTCTCGCGTATGGGGTTGCTCTTTTTACGGAATATATAAATAGGTATTCCAAAAACTATTGATTGATAAGGTGTTAAGTTGTTAGACAAGTACGGATTATCCGTAAAAAACTCGTCTAAACTTTAATTTTTCGAAGATCCTACTCTTCTCATGTAGTCTTCTATGTAGTCTAATTAAGACCAATTAGGGCTACTTAAACAAAATTAAAGTAACAACTTAACACCTTGTCTTTTTATGTACACTATTAACATCAAGGGGCACGCAAACCCCAAAGACCCATCAATGGTTAAGTTGGAAATGATTTTCTTCAAGTCCAACTATCCACGAGTAACAAAGGTTGTAAATGTCACAGGTCTAATGGCAGACTGGGACTCTAAGGCGCAAAGTTTTCGAGTAGGTAGCGCAGAAGCCACCACGAAGAACAAGATTCTATTTGATCTCAAAACAAAGTACTACCACAAAGCAGATGATTGGGAGATTGAGGGTCGCTCTTGGTCCCCCGTTCAACTTTCGCACGCTTTTGACGAGATTGAACAAGTAAAATCAGAGGTTCGTGTAAAGTCTGTACT
>SUZN01000007.1 GCA_015059905.1 Rikenellaceae bacterium | reverse complement strand
TTTCCGATGCAAAACCGTGAAAAAATCGATTGTAAAATTTCGGTGGTGGTGATTTCGCCAGTGATGGTGCCGATGTGGTGCATAACCTGGCGGATATCTTCGCTCAAAAGGTCGCTGCTGATGCCGTTGTCAAGCGCCGAGAGGGCCGATTCAAGTGCTGAGCGTGACTGCATCAGTGCGTCGTAGTGACGTTGGGATGACACGATGACCTCGCCCTGGTATGCTGCCGAGGCGTTGGTCGTCTGCTTGAAAGCGTCGATGAGCTGCTCCACGCCCTCGCCACTCTTTGCCGAGATATAAATCGTTGGGGTGTCGCAATCTGCGGTAACAGCGTTCCTTGCGGTGCCATTCAGCAAATCTATCTTATTCACTATGCGGATTACGGTCTGCTCCTTCGTAGGGGTGAAGTTCCCAAAATCGCACCCCAAATCGTAGCCATCTTCGCAACTATTATCCTCGCACTCCTGCATCCAGAGTATTATGCGAGCCTTGCGCAGAGCTTGCTCCGTACGCTCAATGCCCATCTGCTCCAGCCTATCATCTGTTGTGTGCAGACCTGCGGTGTCGATGAAGCGGTAGAGCACACCGTCGATGTTGGTTGTCACCTCTATTGTGTCGCGCGTAGTGCCTGCGATGTCAGAGACCATAGCCCTGTCCTCGCCCGCAAGACGATTCAGCAGGGTGCTCTTGCCTACATTCGGGCGACCAGCGATGGCAACCATAACACCCTCCTTCAGCGCATTTCCCAGCGCGAAAGAATCAGCCAGCGATGTGACCTTATTGAGAATGGTATTGAGCAGGGCGCGTAGCTCTCCTCGGTCAGCAAACTCCACATCCTCCTCCGAGAAGTCCAGCTCCAGCTCCAGTAGTGAGCCTATGTGCAGCAGCTTGTCGCGCAACTCGCGCAACTCGTCGGAGTATGCCCCGCGCATCTGCGTTGAGGCGATGGCGTGTGAGGCGTGTGACGATGAGGCGATGATGTCGGCGACAGCCTCCGCCTGCGATAGGTCTAACTTGCCTGCCAGAAAGGCGCGGCGTGTGAACTCGCCCGCCTCTGCAAGGCGTGCTCCACGAGCGGTCAGAAGAGATATAATCTTGTTTATCACATATCGCGAGCCGTGAGCCGATATCTCAACCGTATTCTCCGTTGTGTAGGAGTGGGGTACTCGGAACAGGCTCACCACAACATCATCCACCAACTCGTCGCCATCCACTATGGTGCCGTAGTGCAACGTGGCTGTCTTGGCTTCTGCGAGGGGCTTGCGACCGCGAAAAATCTTATCGCATATAGTGATAGCATCCTCACCGCTTAAGCGTATAACGCACAACGCTCCACCCACAGCTGTCGCGGGGGCTACGATGGTATCTGTGTCGTGATAAATCATTCTTTATCGTTTTTCAATTCTCAGGCGCTGACCGATGCTGATGCGGTTGGCATTCTTCAATCTGTTCCACGTCATAATCTGCTTGGTCGTAACGCGATATTTGCGTGCAATGGCGCCCAATGTCTCTCCACTCTTCACGCGGTGGTAGATAACCGACATCTCCTGCATCTTCTTCTGCACGGCGGCAGGGTTGAGGTACTCCTTAAGGTAGGTTGAGTCCTTGGCAAAGATTGAGTCCTGCTTTGAGATAAACTCCGTGATGCGGTTTGCAGGCAATACCAGTGTGTAGGTCTTTGTCGTTGCGGGGATTACGTTGAGCTTGTATTGTGGGTTGAGCATCGCAATCGTAGCGCTATCAACGTCGATTGTCGATGTAATCTGCTTTGTGTGCATCAGGCGGTCGATATGGATTGTATCCACCGCGATAGGCAGTGCTGGCTCGTCATAGGTTATGTTGTGTGCCTTGTGGTAGGCGTAAGCATAGTTTGCCGCGATGAAAGCTGGCACATAACCACGAGTCTCCGAAGGCAGGTACCAATATACATCCCAGAACGACTCGGGCTTGCCGCCAGCTCTTGCCAGAGCTTTGTTCACATTGCCAGGACCGCAGTTATAAGCGGCGATAGCCAGACTCCAGTCGTCGTACATATTATATAGCGCCTTCATATATTTACAAGCCGCCTTTGTAGCCTTGTAGGGGTCGTAACGCTCATCGACCATAGAGTTCACCTCCAGACCGTAAGACTTCGCCGTTGCGGGCATAAACTGCCACAAACCTGCTGCGCCAGCGCGTGAGTATGCCTTCGCCTGCAGGGCTGACTCGATGATAGCCATTGCGCGGAGCTCAACGGGCAGACCCGCTTTCAATAGCTCCTCCTCGATGATGGGGAAGTAGTACTGTGCGCGTGAGAGCACACGACTCATAAGTCCCGAACCATCGGTGTAGCGCTTGATGCTTGTACGCACCAATTCGTTGTAGGGCAGATGTATGGGCGACACCAGCGCATCCAGACGACTCTTATAGAGTGAGTCGAGCGAGGTGTCGGTGACAAATGTCTGTGGCTCGCAAACATACTCCTCAAAGAACTTCTGGAATGTCTCATCCACCTGCTGCTGCTTGAGCAGAGCCGACAATGAGTCGAGCTGCGAGGGGGAGTACTCCACAGTTAGGCGCTCACTCACAGGCTTTGCCTTGCGTGCCTCATTCTCGTCGTGCCACGCACGCTGCCAGTCGCTCTCGCGCTGGCGGTACTCCTCAACAAGCGAAGAGAGTGAATCGGTGCGCTGACGTTCGATGGCGAGCTGTGCCTTGACAGAGAGCTTCTTGGGCTTGTTTCTTTTTATGATTTGTGCATCAGCCGTAGAGGCAATAGTAAGTGCTGCTGCGAGCAGCAGTAGAGTCTTTGTAGCTATGTTTTTCATTAAAATGTTACGTTTAAGTCAAATCCAAAAATCGGTGTTGCACCGTTGTGATAGGTGTATTGGCAGTCGAACATCGGTTTCAAATCGACCGTGAGGTTGTCCGACACATCGAAGTCCTTCAGGTGGGCATCGACGTGAGCGTCAATAGCCTGAAAGACATATATACCTGCCGTGAGCAGGATACTCAAGTCGCGGTTACGGCGATTGGAGTCACGCAGGTTCTTCAGGAACGTCGTCGAGTAGCGGCCTCCGAACTCGTCTGCCGAGCCGTTGGGATATTTATCGGGGTTCTGCTCATAGTCGGCACGTAGTGAGTATGCCTTCTTAAAGCGCTGGAAACCACGATTGTTCCAATCAATGACATATATCATCGACGCCAGTCCGCCCACAACGATTGGGGCGCGCCAATAACTCTTGTTGTAAATCTGTCCCGCACCAGGGCAGATGAGCGAGAGTGTTGTCGCCTTCTTCACGCTCGACACCTCGTTGGT
The DNA here is from genome assembly GCA_015059905.1 of Rikenellaceae bacterium. Taxonomy (GTDB): domain Bacteria; phylum Bacteroidota; class Bacteroidia; order Bacteroidales; family Rikenellaceae; genus Alistipes. Next base: position 163,842 of record SUZN01000007.1, on the reverse strand, counting down.
GGAGTAGTTCAGCGCAGCATCGCCCAGGAAATAGATATAGGAGGCTGCTGTGGTGAACATAAATATCTGCTTTTTGGTGTTGGCGCGTATCATATCACGCTGCACAGCGTTGAGCTCCTCTGTGCGGCTCATACCTTGCAACAGCAGTTCGTCATACTGACGTTTCAGGGGACGGTACTCGCTGCCGAAATATGCCCACATACCAATCGAGGCGCCTACCGTACCGTAGAGTATGGGCAACTTCCAATACTGCTTGTTGTAAATCTGACCATATCCAGGCAGTACTGCTGCCGTCAGGCAGACCTTCGAGAGCGAAGATGAATCGCTGAAGAGTGGTTCTCGGGGGATGATGTTTCCCTCCTCGTCCACACGGTCCTGCTCGATGGCGCGTTGCAGACGTTGCTCGTAACGAGCCAGTGAGTCCATCTTGCGGCGATGCAGCTTCTCGCGTCGTTTCAGCTCCTCCTTGGTCTCAATCTTCGCAGAGTCAATCTTTGTGGTGTCACGCACCAATATTCCGCCTGTGACCAACTGCTTGTCGCCACGTTTGAAATTTTGTGCCGTAGCCTCCTGCTTCAGGGCAAAGCACAACACCACCGCCACCAACAAGAGGCGGAGTGAGGCGGTGCTGATAGCCGCGCGGAGTGAACTATTTAAGCCAAAAATCATCGTGAGCAGGCTTTATCTGTTACGCAAACGCTCGATGAATGATTCGATGTCGGCATCGCTTGCGAAGTCGATGACAATCTTGCCTCCACCGTTCTTGCCGCGCTTGATGCTGATTTTGTCAGAGAAGTAATGCTCCATCTGCTCCACTAGGCGTGAGTATGACTCGGGGTAATCCTCCTCCTCAATATCGACATTGATAGGGAGTGCGAGCTTGCGTGCCATCTCCTCTGCCTGACGTACCGACATAGCCTTCTTGATGCAACGCTTCAGTGCCCACAGCTGACGGTCCTCGCTGATGCCTGCCAAAGCCTTGGCGTGACCCATTGTGATGATACCCTCCTTCAGCGCGAGCTGCACCTCCGATGGGAGAGTCAGCAGACGCATATAATTCGATACCGTTGAGCGCTTCTTGCCCACCTTCTCTGCCATAGCCTCCTGTGTGAGGTTGCACTCCTCGATAAGGCGCTGCATACCCAGCGCAATCTCTATCGCGTTGAGGTCCTGACGCTGGATATTCTCAACCAATGCCATTGCGTGCAGATTCTCATCGTCCACCTCGCGGATGTAGGCGGGTAGGGTCTCCAGACCAGCCATCTGTGCCGCGCGCCAGCGACGCTCACCGCTGATGATGATATAACCCTCGTCCTGTCGCTTGACGGTGATGGGCTGGATGATACCCAGCTGCTTGATTGAAGCCGAGAGCTCGGCGAGTGCCTCGTCGTCGAACTGCGTGCGTGGCTGCAATGGATTAGGGGTGATTTGCTTGATTGCAATCTCCTCAATCTGTGCCATTGGGGTAGCCTTTACGGCTATCTTCTCGGTGCCGAATATGGCATCCAAGCCTCGACCTAAACCTTTCTGTTTCATATCTATTGTTGTTTTTGTGCTTGTTTAGCCTTGCGGTTACGCTTCAGGAACTCCTTTGCAAGGTTGAGGTAGTTTACTGCACCTGTGGCAGTAGCGTCGTATAACATCACGGGCTTGCCGTGTGAAGGAGCCTCGCCCAGGCGGATGTTACGCTGGATGACGGTGTCGAATGCGAGAGGTCCGAAATGCTCGCGCACCTCGGTTGCCACCTGGTTGTTCAGGCGGTTACGCATATACATCGTCAGCACAAAGCCCTCGATGTCGAGTTCGGGGTTGAGTCCGCTCTTGACAATCTTGATGGTGTTCAGGAGCTTGCTCAAACCCTCCAGCGCCAGATACTCGCACTGCACGGGGATAAGCACCGTGTCGGCTGCGGTGAGGATGTTCACTGTGGTGTAGCCGAGCGATGGCGAGCAGTCGATGAAGATGTAGTCGTATTTATCCTTTATCGGCTCGATGATATTCTTCATCACAAAGTGTGCATTCTCCATATTTGGCAGCTCCTTGTCGGCAGCCACCAGCTGAATGCTTGAGGGCAGCAGCCAGAGCTTCTTGATGTCGGGGCTCTGCAGGATGACCTCCTCGGCACGTTTTTCGCCTATGATACACTCGAAGATACCCTCCAGGTCGGTGTCAAAGCCCAGACCCGATGTGGCATTTGCCTGTGGGTCGGCATCGAGCAGAAGCACCTTCTTGCCCAGCAGGGCGAGTGATGCTGCGAGGTTGATTGCGGTGGTGGTCTTGCCTACGCCACCCTTTTGGTTTGCTAATGCGATTACTTTCGCCATCGGTATTTGTGGTATAAATATTTATAATTCAAAAATTTGGTTTCATTGTCGTAACCCCTTTGCTCTCACACCCAAAGGGTGACAGGGGTATTTGGTACGACCGTTGAATAACCCATATAATCGGACAAAATTAGTGAAATTAAATTAAATAAAACAATGGTTTGGGAAAAATGATTAACTTTGTCGAGTGTAAAACGCTAATTTTATAGTTTTGGTATGTCGCAAACTGATATAGAAATGTGCCAAATGGATGGCAATGAGCAGGGCGCTGTGGTAAGGACCCAGGCTCGTTGGTGGGATGCGCTGGTGGTGATGATTCTGTTCTGTCTTTCGCAGGTTGTGGGCGGTGTGGTGTGTGGTTTTGTCGCACCGCTGATTGGTATGGAACTGCCCAACGAGATAATGCGCGAAAGTGTTGATTCCGAGGTTGTTGAGTGGGTGCGTTTTCTGCAGTCACGAATGGTGGCGGTGAGCTACTTTGTGGCTATGGTGGTGTGCCTTGTGATGCTTGCTGCGTATGGTCGCTGGAGGGGTTGGAAAGCCTCTATTCGTTTCAAATATCCAGGCTGGGCGATGCCCTTCCGTCTGCTGTGTGGTTACCTGCTTTTGTGGTGTGTGAGTATCGCTTTGGAGCCATTGGCGGAGATGTTGCCTGGCGACCAAGCGGCGATGGGTGGCGGCGGTTGGCTGCTGGTGTCGGCTGTACTGCTTGCTCCGCTGTTTGAGGAGGTGGTTTTTCGCGGCTATGTGGCGGGTCTGCTCAAGTCAGCCTACGGAGGTTTGGTTGCGTGGCTGCTTTCGTCGCTACTGTTTGGAGTGGTGCACGGCTCTGCATCGGTTGCACTCACAGCTACGGCTTCGGGTCTGGTGCTTGGTTTTTACTATTTGCGTTACCGTTCGCTGGTGCTTGTGATTTTGCTTCACGCGATGAATAACCTTACGGCGTGCTTCCTTTTGACGGTTGATTTGGAGTCTTTGACTCTACGCGATGTGCTGGGCGATGGCATACTCTATTGGAGTGTGTATGGAGCCTGTTCGGTGGTGGCTTTAGCCTCGCTGGTGCGTATGGTTGTGGTGGTTAGTCGCATAAAAAGAGAGAATATTTCGTAGAAAAAGTAATAATCTCGCCCATTTCATCGTTAAATTCGCGTAAAAAAACTATCTTTGCCAATTATTATGCGCAGTTTGTTGAAAATATCGCTTATGGTAGCCACTTTGTGGGTGGTGTCGTGTCGTGAGTTGCCCGACTATCTGGTGGGTGACAACGTCATTGCGCGTGTTGGTCGTGAGGACCTTACGCGTGAGGATATAGCGGCTACGTTGCCTGCGGCATTGACGGGCGAGGATTCGGTGGCGTATGTGAAGGCGTATGTCGATAAGTGGTTTGTGCGCCAGCTGAAGATTGAGGAGGCGGCAGCACTCTTTGAGTCGTCGGAGCAGGATATTGAGAAATTGGTGGAGGACTATCGCCAGTCGTTGCTCACCTCGCGTGTGGACCAGCACTACATCGACCAAAGGATGGAGAAGGAGGTTACCGACGAGCAGATAGCCGAGTATTACAACGCTCACAAGAGTGACTTTACACTTGACCGTACACTTGTCAAGGGTCGTGTGTTGCGTTTTGACGCTGCGTTCCGTCAGAGCAAGAAGCTCAAGGAGCAGATGAAGAAGGCGCTGGCATCAGCCGAGGCGGAGAAGAGTTTTTCGGATGTGTGCGAGAAACAGGGCTTTGAACTTATCGACAGCCGTGCCGAGTGGGTTAATTTCTCTGATTTCCTGGCTCACCTGCCTGTGTTGGCGGCAGAGGATAATGAGCCTTTGCTCGATAAGCTGGGTGTGCAGGAGATGAAGATGGGTAAGGATTGTTACTACTTCGATTTCACATCGGTTTGCCGCAAGGGTAATGTTGCACCGCTGGAGGTTGTGTCGGATAATATACGCCGTATATTGCTCACACGTCGTCGTGCCGAGGTTATCCGCACGCACGAGGAGGAGATATTCCGTAGCGCCGAGGCGGAGGGTCGCCTGCGTAGATTTGGCTTCGAGCAGGAGGGCGCAAACCAGACGGAACAGGCAGCAGAGTAATTTGAAGAATATAATTGGAAAGAAAATAATAGAAAATTGAAAAATATGTTGAAAAAGAGTATTTTGGCGATGTTTGTGGTAGCCATAGCGGCTACTGCGGTGGCATTTGCCGATAAGCGTCAGGTGGTGCTCGACCGTGTGGTTGCGGTGGTTGGAGGCTCTTCAATCCTGCAGTCGGAGGTGCAGATGATGGCGAAGCAACTTGTTGAGCAGCGTCGCTCGGAGGGTTACACCTCTGACCGTGACCCAATGAATGAGGGCTTGGAGGAGCTGATGAAGCAGAAATTGCTTTATAGTCAGGCTCTGATTGACTCTGTTGTGGTGGGTGCCGAAGGTCGTATCGAGGCGCAGGTAGAGGATATCTTGCAGAAGATGATTGCCGAGGCGGGCTCGGTGAAGGAGCTTGAGGCGAAGGAGCATATGCCGCTGTTTAACTATCGCGACATTCTGCGTCATAAGATAACGGAGCAGCTCTATGCCGAGGAGATGCGTATGAATGTTGTGCAGAACGTGGTTGTCACTCCAGGCGAGGTAGAGCACTTCTACAAGGAGCTCAAGGAGGAGGACAAGCCTCTGGTGCCAGAGCAGTTTGTGTATGCCCACATCGTGCGTTTCCCAGCATCGCAGGAGGAGGCGAAGCGTCGTACCAAGGAGCGACTGCTGGATATGCGTGAGCGTATCATCTCGGGCAAGTCGAATATGGCAGTTCTGGCGCGTACATACTCTCAAGACCCAGGCTCGGCGATGAAGGGTGGTGAGTATCCTCCAGGTCCATTGAGCACGCTGACAGCTCCTTTTGCAGAGGCGTTGGCAAAGCTCAAGCCAGGACAGATTTCGGAGGTGGTGGAGTCGGAGTTCGGTTTCCACATCATCGAGTTGCTTGAGGAGCCAAAGAATGGAATGTATCGCTATCGTCACATCCTGTTGAAGCCTGTCTATACCATCGAGGAGGAGACCGAGCCACTGAACTATCTCGATAGCCTCTCGACGCTGATTAAGGCTGACTCAATCTCTTTCGAGGAGGCGGCGCTGAAGCACTCGCAGGATAACCTGACGAAGATGAATGGTGGTCTGGTGACCAACCACGACCTTTTGATGCGCTACAATGCCAACAATGTGAAATATACCGCTACGAAGTTCCGCCGTGAGGATTTCAGCGCACGTCAGCAGGATTATATGAACCTCATCACGATGAAGAAGGGCGATGTGTCGCAGGCGTTTGTGGCACTCGACATCAACGGTAATGTAATCAGCAAGATTGTCAAGTTGCTGGAGGTTATACCTACTCACTCCGCTACGCTCGAGGAGGACTACGTCTCAATCGAGGAGATGGCGTTGTCGGACAAAAAGACCAAAGTCTTTGACAAGTGGCTCAAGGAGAAGATTGACGGCTTGTATGTCTATATCGACCCAGAGTTCCGCGAGGGCGAATGGGAGTATCCTAATTGGGTAAAGTAATTTAACAAGGGTCGTAGTGCGTCGTATAGTTGCAACATTACTCGTCGTCGTGGCGGCTGTGGGCATCCTCTTTGCACAGGGGATGTCGGTGCGTCGTGGCGCAGAGTGGCGTCTGGAGCAACGCCAGGCGGCGGACACCATAGGCAACGGAGCGAACAAGGGCGCAGAGCAGGGGGCAGCACAAAAGACAGTCAAGCGCAAGGTGGACTATATGGCTGACCTTGTGAAGCCTTACAATCAGGGTGGCGACAGCGTAATCTATCTTGTGGGCGACTTTGCGGCACACCACAACGGAGCAGTCATCTGGTGTGACTCGGCAGTAAGATACAGCGATACACGTTGGGGATTCTACTCGCGTGTAGTGATAAATCAGGACTCTATATATATCTATGGCGACAGTGCCATCTATGACGGTGAGGCGGCTCACGCAGAGATTTATGCCCCGATAGTCAAGGTGGTGGATGGCGATGCGTTGCTCTATACCTATAACTTCAGCTTCAACACCGAAACCCGCATAGGTCAATATACGGGCGGTGGCGTGCTGGTGCACGATAACAACATCCTGGAGTCGTTGCGTGGTTACTATGATGCCAACGAGCATAATGTGATATGCGTTGACCAGGTGGAGCTGCACGGTGCCGATTATGATATGAAGAGCGACTCGATAATCTATAACACACAGACCGAGTCGGCTCGTTTCTTCTCTTCGAGCGAGATATGGAATGCCGATGGCGAGTATCTTGCCGCCGAGGAGGGTTATTATGACCGTCAGCGTGACCTCTATATGGTGACACGCAAGGGTTATATGCTCACCGCCGAGCAGGAGATGTGGAGCGATACGATGGAGTATCATCGTTCGGCAGAGCATCTTGTGGCGCGAGGAAACATCCAGATGGATGATGTGAAGAACAAGGTGATGGCGTTCGGAGACTTTGCCGAGTATTGGCAGGCGGAGGGTAATGCCCTGCTTACGCGCCGAGCCTCGGCAATGGGCTATGACACTACGCAGAGCGATACGGTGTATATGTGTGCCGATTCGTTGTGGATGCTTACAATCGACCCGCAGAAGGAGCGTGAGGATAGTCTTAAACGTGCGCAGATGGCGCAAAATGCCCTCTTTGGCGAGCAGAGCAGGCAGCAGGAGCAGATGCAGCGTGAGCTCAACAATATGAGCGAGCAGGGTCTCTCGATGGAGGAGATGGCTCGTCGTATGGAGGAGCTCTACGGCAGTCAGGGAGGCAATAAAAATGGCAGCCAGGGCGGCAATAGAAATGGCGGTCAGGGCGGTAATAGAAATGGCGGTCAGGGCGGTAACCTCGCAGGGGCGCAGAACAATTCTCTGGGCACAGATATGAAGGCACGCCAGACAGCGGAGAGAGATACTTCGGCTGTGGTAAAGGATATCGTTGAGGGTAAGGCGATAAATGAGGATAGTCTGCGATTGGTGGATTCGTTGTCGAAACTCAGTCCCAAGCAGCGTAAGGCGTATGACAAGCAGCAGCGCAAACTCCTCCTCAAGCAGATAAAAGCCAAGCAGAAGAAGGAGGAGGCTATACTCCGCAAGGCGAAGCTCGACTCTATCGCTATGGTACGTCAGGCGAAGATAAACAAGCAGCTGGAGGCAGCCAAGGCGAAGGAGTTGCAGCGTATCGTTGATGACTCTATCCGCCGCGCAGAGCGCCGTGCGAAGCTCATAGCGCGTGGTAAGGATGTCTCGGCGCTGGACCGTGAGGATAGCATCGCGGCACTGCGTAATGCTCGTATCAAGGGCGAGCTGTTGCGTGATACGGTGGCGCAGGACAGCTCGGCACAGGTGAAGCAGGAGCAGACCACGAAGCCCGATGAGCCACAGACGACAACCATCAAGAGCGACAGCGCATATCGTCTGGTGAAGGCGTATCGCAATGTGAAGATGTTCCGTGCCGATGCACAGATGGTGTGTGACTCGCTGGTGAGCAACTCGGTGGATTCGATAATACACCTCTACGTTCATCCCGTGATGTGGAACCAGGCAAATCAGCTTGCCGCCGAGCAGGTCGATGTGCATACGCAGAATAGCCAGCTCGTGAGGGCGGAGTTTACGGGCGAGCCGATAATGATAGCCGAGGTAGATACCGTATATTATAATCAGGTGGCGGGCAAGACGATGACAGCCCTGTTTAAGGATAACGAGATATATCGCAACGACGTGGATGGTAACGTGCAGACGATATACTTCCGCACCGAGAGCAACGACTCACCGCTGGTGGTCGAGATGACCTATCTGGAGAGTGCTTCGGCATCGTTCTTTATCGAGCAGCAGCAGCTGGTGGGCATCACCTACCGCAATGAGGTGCCCTTCACGATGTATCCGCTCGCATTGATACCCGCCTCGCAACCTACCAAACTCAAGAACTTCAAGTGGGTGCCCGAGCTACGCCCGACCAAGGAGATGGTCTTTGATAGGGTGGTGCGCCCCTCGGAGCGAGAGGCGCGTCAAGCACGCAAGCGACCCACATTCTCTATTGTGGAGTATATGGATAGACAGAAGGAACGCCTGCTGATGAGTGGCGAGTGGAGCGACCGCGAGGACCAGCTCACACCCGAGCTAATAGAGTGGCGCGAGCGAAACAGAGAGAAAAGATAAAAGTTCAAAGATTTTTCTTTCCTCTTTCCTCTTTGCTCTCGCGTTACACCGTTACACCCGTTACACCCCTGTAACGCTGTAACGTTTGTAACGCTTGTAACACCTGTAACGTTTGTAACACCCGTAACGCGCGTAACGCTTGTAACGCTACACCTCCACTATTGACACCAAGCCATCTTTCTCGCGCAAAAGACCGCATTGCAGGGCTCGGAAGATTTTTTGTCGTGCATTACCCTGAGTATTCCCCAACTCCTGTAACTTATTGTTCAGCAGTCGTTTATCAGCCACACCTCCAAACACTTCACGCAGAATACGCACACAATCATTCTCCTTCTTTGCGCCCTCATACTCCTCGGGGTTGCACTCTACGGGGATGCCCATACCCTTGCACTCCTCGGGTAGCACGTCAGCATCATTCGCCTCCTCAATCCTAAAGGCGAATCGCTCAAAGTCCTCGTTGCGGCAGTTGTGCGGCTCGACAAAACTCACATCCTTGCCAACCTTATGCACATACATAATACTCTCCACCTTGCGCATAAGCGTTGAGCCGAGGTGCCCACGCGCCTTGTCGGAGTTGGGATTGGCGTGTAAGACACACATAATGTGACACTTATAATCAGATGATAGTGTCAGCAGGTTAGATACCAACGCCTCACTCTCCTCCAAATTATTGGTGTTGCACATAAGGTCACTTATGCCATCAACAATCACCAATTTTGGTTTGTAATACTCTAATGCACAGTGCATTATATCGAGTCGTGCGGCTGGTGCCTCCTCGCGCAGCGCAAGCAGGTTTACCTTTGGGTGCTGAAGGTCGTGGGGTAGCTCACATATGTTGTTGATACGCCACAACACGCGCTGTATGTGGGCTCGTGATTGCTCGGTATCAATCCATAGCACCTTGCAGTTATTGTGCTCAATGCCAAATAGTTGGCGACCGTTATGGTCGGGCATCGCGGCTACTATGGCAGTGCAAAGAAAGGTCTTTTTGCTCTTTGCCTCGCCCACCACTGCCGAGATGTTACCCTCCGAGCCGATGATTTTGTCAAAGCGCTTGACGATAGGCGTCAGTGCGGGGATAGGGTCCTTGGCAGTGAGTATGTAATGTTCAAATTTTTGACGTAGCGACTCGTTGTACTTACGGTCTAACTCCGCCTTGATTATCTGCTGCTCCTTCTCGCGCTCGGCTTGGTACTCGCGTTCCATAGCCTCCAGCGCAGCCTCCTCGGCAGGCGTTAAACCACAGTTGTAACCCTCTTGTGTAGTGTGGTTTACCTCTGCGTAGTAGTCAGTTGCGGCAGTAGCATAGTCGCTCTCATTGCCGTAGTTCTGTGAAAGCTCTAAATCATTTTGTAGCATAATTAAAACTGTTTATAGGTTAAAAAGTAATGTTGTTATGGTTTGAATTATGGCACAAATATAATACAGAAATTGAACTTCGATACTCGATTTAGTAACTTTTTGTTAAATTATTTTACTTTGCGCTGGCTATTACACCGTTACAAACGTTACAAACGTTACAAACGTTACAGCGTTACAGGGGTGTAACGGGTGTAACTGATGTAACGCGAGAGCAAAGAGCAAAGATGAAAGAGGAAAGAGATTGCCACGTCGCTAACGCTCCTCGCAATGACGTTTGGGTTATTGAATTTTAACCCACCTACGGTTGCATAACCCCTGGAGCAAAGCGACCAAAGTCCCCCTTTACAGAAAGGGGGATTTAGGGGGATAGGTAACATTTGCTTGAATGGCGCAAGCCATAGGTTGTGACTACGCCAATAAAATCCGTAACAGTCACACACCTTCAACCGTATTAAACGTTACAAGCGTTACAAACGTTACAGCGTTACAGGGGTGTAACGGGTGTAACGGATGTAACGTGAAAGGAAAGATGAAAGAGGAAAGAGAGATTGCCACGTCGGGCTGTGCCCTCCTCGCAATGACGCTACTGCGGTTGCATAACCCCTGGAGCGTAGCGACCAAAGTCCCCCTTTACAGAAAGGGGGATTTAGGGGGATAGGTAACATTTGCTTGAATGGCGCAAGCCATAGGTTGTGACTACGCCAATAAAATCCGTAACAGTCACACACCTTCAACCGTATTAAGCGTTACAAACGTTACAGCGTTACAGGGGTGTAACGGATGTAACGGATGTAACGCGAGAGCATAGATGAAAGAGAATATATATAATCACGTCATTACCCGACACGAGCAGAGCGAGTGGCGAAGGTAATCCTCCAGTAAAAATCAAACGCAAGAGCAAAGGGCAATCTTTCCTCTTTGAACTTTTTTCTTTTATTCTTGTTGCAAATAAAATATTTTTTGTAATTTTACAAAATAGAAAACAAAACCTTAAAACTTTAATAATATGAGCTCAAAACTTTCTCGTTTAGACTTCTTGCGCTACTCGGCGCTGGGAGCATCGTCGCTTATCCTGCCTTCGACTGCTATGGCTGCTGCCGCACCTAAAAAGGCAAAGAAGGGTGATGCAAATGACAAGATTAACATCGGTTTCATCGGCTTGGGTCAGCAGGCTATCTATCTGAAGAATGGCTTTATCACAAATCCTGACGTGCGCATCGTGGCTGGTTGTGATGTCTATGACATCAAGCGTAACCGCTTCGAGCAGCAGGTGAACAAGTACTACGCCGACAATGGTATCAAGCTCAAGGTGGATATGTACATCCACTTCGAGGAGCTCTTGGCACGCGAGGATATCGACGCTGTGGTTATCGCTACGCCTGACCACCAGCACGCACGCATCGCCATTGCGGCTTGTAAGGCAAAGAAGGATGTATATCTGGAGAAGCCTTTGACATTCACCGTATATGAGGGTCAGCGTCTTATCGAGGCTGTACGCGCCAACAACCGCATCTTGCAGGTGGGTAGTATGCAGCGCTCATCGGCAGAGTTCATCCACGCCGCAAATATCGTGCGCGAGGGTCGCTTGGGTAAGGTGTCGTTAATCCACGCCTATGTGGGTGACGGTCCACGTCCTTACGACCTGCCAAAGCAGGATGTGCCAGCAGGTCTTGATTGGAACTTGTGGCTCGGTCCTTTGTCAGAGGATTTCTACTACAACCACGAGGTGGTGCCCCTCATCACCGAGCGCGGTGGCGACGAGTGCTGGGGCGCTTGGCGTTGGTATAAAGGTATGGGTGGCGGCTTCACAACAGACTGGGGCGCACATATGTTCGATATCGCACAGTGGTGCATCGGTAAGGACCGTACAGGACCTTGCGAGATTTTACCACCAGCAGCCTCTTGGCATCGTTGCCTGACATACAAGTATGACAACGGCATCGAGGTTATCCAGAAGAACTTCGGTGAGGGTCAGGCAGTGAAGGTACAGGGCGAGAACGGCTGGATCATCGTGGGTCGTGGCAAGTTCAAGGCATCGTCACCAGACCTTATGCCTACGAAGGTGGATCAGCAGGCTATGTATGAGACCAACCCAGGTCACTATCAGGCGTTTATCAACGCTATCAAGAGCCGTCGTGATCCTAATGTGCCAGTGGAGATTGGTCACTCATCTTGCACAATGTGTAACATCGGTAACATCGCCTACGAGCTCAACCGACCACTCAAGTGGAATCCTATCGTTGAGAAGTTCATCGGTGACGACGAGGCAAACAAGATGCTCCACTACGAGTACCGCAAGCCATTTGTGCTTGAGTAAGCGTTAGTTAAGTATAATAGCGATATGGCGTTACAGTGTTGCATTTTGGTGTGATACTGTAACGCTTGCGTTTTAGTTAATTTCTTGTGCGATGATAGTGTTTTTTGCGATATGAGAAGATTTATATTATTATTGGTGGCGGTGGTGGCTGCTGCTGGCTCACTCACGGCACAGACTCACCGTGCTCCAGCACCTCTATTTCGTGACCCTGTGACGGATGGTCCTGCCGACCCCTGCATCTTTTACAACTACGACGAGCAGGCGTGGTGGATACTCTACACCCAGCGTCGCGCCAATAGCGAGGCTCCAGGTCCGAGCTTCTGCTATGCTACAAAGATTGGCATTGCCGAGAGCCGCACCAATGGTGCATCGTGGAGGTATCGTGGTACGCTCGACTTGGAGTTTGAGCGTGGTGTGAACACCTTTTGGGCTCCAGGCATCGTATATTGGAAGGGTACCTACCACCTCTTCTCAACCTATGTGCGCGGTGCTGCGACCTATTGGGGTGGTGATGGTCTGATAGCCCACTACACCAGCAAGAATGGTTGGGATTGGAAGTATAGGGAGATTATCGACGTGGGACATCCGAGCATTATCGACCCCGCACTCTATCGTGACGAGCAGGGCGTGTGGCATATATGGTATAAGAATTGTGCCAACTCGGCAATCTATACCTCTACGAGCCGCGACCTGAAGCATTGGAGCGAGGGTGTGCAGGTGAAGGGTGTAAATCCCCCTTGCGAGGCTCCCAAGGTGTTCCGTATGGGTGACTATTATTGGATGATGACCGACCCTGCACGAGGGACAGGTCTGTGCGTATATCGCTCGACCGATATGGAGAATTGGCAGGAGCAGGGACGTATCCTCACCGATGGCAGTAACCGTATGGATGATTATCCGAGTGCGTGCCACAACGATGTGGTGGTTTTTGACGACAGGGCATATATCTTTTATGCGACACACCCAGGCGAGGATAATGCCCGCAGGTCGGGTATGCCGACACTGCAGTATAGCAATAACCAGAGCTATGACTCACGACGCTCGTCGTTGCAGTGTGCCGAGCTAAAGCTGGAGAATGGTGAGCTCAAGTGCGTGCGCACCGACTTTGAGTTCTTCCTGCCTACGCTCAAGAAGTAGATGTAGAGTATTTGTCGGATATGGGTTGTCTCTTTATTGTGGAGGGGCAACCCTTTTTTCTGCGGTTGGGAAAAGGAGGACTTCGGAGGTCGTGAGTCCACCATTCGCAATATGTAAAACAAAAAAACGCCACCTTTGATAGGTGACGTTTCTTATTTTAGAGCTGTTGATGAGGATTGAACTCACGGATGCTGACGCACCCGTAGGGTTATATTTACATTCCTCCTAAATCCTCCTTTGGAAAAGGAGGACTTCTGAGGTCGTGAGTTCACCATTCGCAATATGTAAAACAAAAAACGCCACCTTTGAAAGGTGACGTTTCTTATTTTAGAGCTGTTGATGAGGATTGAACTCACGACCTCTTCCTTACCAAGGAAGTGCTCTACCCCTGAGCTACAACAGCAACTGCTCTTGAAGAGTGGTGCAAAAGTAGAAAACAAAATCCATTTGACCAAATATTTTCGATACTTTTTATTTGTCGCGGGTGATATGGCTTACCTTACATATATTATATTAGAGACCTTGCGCTCGCCCGCGTGGTCATAGCGGCGGTTATCCGAGGGGTAGTTTACCACGCCCACACCTCGCATCCATAGCGTTGTGGAGCCGCCGCCATCGAGGTTGATGCCCTCCACAGCCCCCAGCTGTCGTGCCAGGAATGCCAATTCGGGGATGCTCATACCGTCAGCATTGCCCTTCGAGCGACCATCCACCGTTAGAAACAATACATCGCCTCGACGTGTCAAAAGCACCGCACTACGGGGATGACGCGAAAGGATAAAACCCTCATCGCAAGCGCTCCAGTCGCTCGTCTTACCCCCTTCGAGCAGCAGTGGTCCCGATGCAAGCACCGTGCCGCGCTTGCCGCGATAGCCCTGCTCGATGCTCTTGTTCCACTTGAGTATCTGCAACTTGCGTTTGTGTGTTTTTACAGCCCCATTTACACGACTGCGAAACTCACTCACCGAGGTGGAGTCGATGACCTCGCCACCTACCTTGTAGAAGCAGACCGAGTTCCCTGCGCGCATATTATAATAGGTGCCGTTGATGGCTGCCTGGGCGTTGTTGTCGGTAGCCTGGGTGGAGGTTGTGAGCATACCCTTACCGCCAGCAATGCCGTAATATCCTCTATGTGAACGAGGTATCTCGACCACGTTGATTGACTGCACGCTGCCATATAGACCCACAATCTGCGCCGAGCGATGGGTGATGCCATTGGCGATGTTAGTCTCGCTATGCCACTTGGCGTTGGCGATAAGTATGGAGTCCTGTGCGCTCTGTGCCTGACAGAGTGTTGTGGCAAGGATAAGTAGTAGGGTGGTGATTAGGTATTTCATGGGGAAAAGATAAAAGAGTAAAGATGAAAGAGGAACTGACGTAGCGGAGCGAGAACATAGCTCAAACAAGTTTGACTCTGCCCTCGCTTACTTGCAGCGTAGAATTTTAATCCACCGCAAGGGTGGCTTTTCACTGCCTCGGCTCGGCATAGTGTGCAAGCACCCTCTGCTCTCGCTCCGCAGCATCGGTTGAATTTTGAATTTTGAATTTTGAATTTTGAATTTTGAATTTTGAATTCTCTTGCCTACTCCTCTACAATCTCTACCGACAAAATCAAATCGCCTGGACGGATGTCTTCAATTACGTCCAGACCCTCCACAACCTTTCCGAAGCAGGTGTGAACGCCATCGAGGTGCTGTGTGTTTTGACGGTTGTGGCAGATGAAGAACTGCGAGCCGCCTGTATCCTTGCCGCGATGAGCCATCGACATCACACCTCGGTCGTGGTACTGACGCTCTGCCGAGGTCTCGCACTTGATGGTGTAGCCAGGACCTCCCGCGCCGTTGCCGATGGGACAGCCACCCTGAATCACAAAGTCGGGAATGACGCGGTGGAAGGTCAAACCATCGTAGAAATGGCTCTGTGCCAACTTAATGAAGTTCTCTGCGGCGATAGGGGTCTCCTTGGTGTAGAGCTCCGCCTTCATATCGCCCTTCTCGGTTGAAATAATAGCGTAAGTTTTCATATCCCTTTTTATTATATAGCTAACTATTTTTTATAAATTTCTACAAAGTTAACCAAAAAATTGTTTTTATGAATAAAATTTTATAATTTTGTAGAAGCCGTGCAAAAGTGATAGTTTTTCAGTTGTGAAGGACTTTTTCTTGCATAAATATGAGAGAAAATAGTTTTTGGGTGTTGAAATAAAAGAAAAATTACTATCTTTGCATTGGAATTGTAAACAACCGATATGAAGAAGATACTTATTGTTGGTGCAGGCGGTCAGATTGGCTCGGAGTTGGTGACTTATCTGCGTGGAATTTATGGTGGCTCGAATGTCATCGCGGCAGATTTGCGCGAGAACGAGATGCTGGGTGCCGATGGTCCTTTCGCACAGCTCGACGTGTTGAATAAGGACAAGTTCGCTTACTTGGTGCACAAGAATGGCGTGGATACCATCTTCAACCTTGTGGCACTGCTTTCAGCTACGGGCGAGAAGAACCCACAGCTTGCGTGGAACATCAATATGGGTGCGCTGAATAACTCGTTGGAGATTGCTCGCGAGTACAACTGCGCGGTCTTTACCCCTTCGTCAATCGGTGCTTTTGGTGGTGACTTCCCACGCGACAACACTCCACAGGATGTTGTGATGCAGCCCGACACAATCTATGGTGTATGTAAGGTTACAGGCGAGCTCCTGTCTAACTACTACTACACACGCTATGGTGTGGATACTCGTTCGGTGCGTTTCCCAGGTATCATCTCTAACGTGACGTTGCCTGGCGGTGGTACTACCGACTACGCTGTTGAGATTTACTACGCTGCCGTGAAGGGCGAGAAGTTTGTTTGTCCTGTTCGCGACGTTTATATGGATATGATGTATATGCCTGACGCACTGCGTGCTATGGTTGAGTTGATGGAGGCTGACCCTAACAAGCTCCGCCACCGCAACAGTTTCAACATTGCGTCAATGAGTTTTACACCCGATATCATCTACAACGAGATACGCAAGCGTATTCCCGATTTCCAGATGACGTATCGTATCGACCCCGTAAAGCAGGGTATCGCCGAGAGCTGGCCTAACAGCCTTGATGACACTTGCGCACGCGAGGAGTGGGGTTGGAAGCCACAGTGGGATTTGTCTTCAATGACAGACGATATGCTGGAGGCGATTAGAAAAAAGAATCTTTAGCGATAGAGATAATTGTAATAGTTGAGAGGACGGGGGCACGGGTTGCCCCTGTTTTTTTATAATGTAATTTAATGGTGCTCTTTCTTCGTCTGGCTTGTGTGCAAAATGCTCGATTTTTCTGTATTGTGGATGGTTTGAGGTCGTAAGTGTGTTGTCGTTACGGATTTTAACAGCGTAGTCACAGCCTATGGCATTCGCCATTATTGCAAATCTGACCCACCCCCTAATCCCCCGCCTCAGGCAGGGGACTTTGGTCGCTACGCTCCAGGGGATATGCCACCGTAAGAGAGAGGTATTGTTCAAAACTCAATTTTGAATTTTGAATTTTGAATTCCCCTCTCTACACCCCATACTTTGCCTCGTGGGCGAGCTGTTCCTCGATGCGGAGCAGTTGGTTGTACTTCGCCATACGGTCGGAGCGACTCAAAGAACCTGTCTTTATTTGTCCACACCCTGTGGCTACGGCAAGGTCGGCAATGGTGGAGTCCTCGGTCTCGCCCGAGCGATGTGACATCACCGCAGCATAGCCCGCGCGCATCGCCAGATAGACAGCATCAAGCGTCTCGCTCAATGTGCCTATCTGGTTGGGCTTTATGAGTATAGCATTAGCGCAATGCTCCCGTATGCCACGCTCAAGATAGGCAGTGTTTGTCACAAACAGGTCGTCGCCCACAAGCTGACAACTGCCACCCAGCGCAGCGGTCAGCTTACGCCAGCCCTCCCAATCGTTCTCCGCCATGCCATCCTCAATCGAGTCTATGGGATACTTCGTCTGCAACCCCTCAAGATATGCTACCTGCTCATCCGAGGAGAGCTGCATACCTCGCTTGCCTTCGAAACGTGAGTAGTCATATGTGCCCTCCTTGTAGTACTCCGATGTGGCGCAGTCGAGCGCTATGGTTACATCCCTGCCTGGCTCATATCCTGCCGCCTCGATAGCCTTGACAATCAAGTCGAGAGCCTGCTCGGCGCTATCCAGCAGTGGAGCGAAGCCACCCTCATCGCCCACAGCTGTCGATAGCCCCTTGCCGCGAATAAGGCTCTTTAGTGCGTGAAAAACCTCGACACCCATACGCAGGGCGTGGCTGAAGGATGAGGCTCCTATGGGGCGTATCATAAACTCCTGAAAGGCGATGGGGGAGTCGCTGTGCGCTCCGCCGTTTATTATGTTCATCATCGGCACAGGCATTATATGGGCGTTCGCGCCTCCTATGTAGCGATATAGTGGTGTGTGCAGAGCCATCGCCGCACTCTTCGCTACGGCGAGCGATGTGCCAAGTATGGCATTTGCGCCGAGCTTTGATTTTGTTGGTGTGCCGTCCAGCTCAATCATACGTTGGTCGATGTATCGTTGCTCGGTAGCATCAATACCCTTCAGTGCGGGTGCTATCACCTCGTTCACATTCTTCACAGCCTGCAATGTGCCTTTGCCTGCGAAGCGTGCAGGGTCGCCATCGCGTAGCTCCAACGCCTCATTCTCGCCTGTCGAAGCCCCCGACGGCACAGCTGCACGACCTATCGCGCCTGATTCCAAATATACATCCACCTCCACTGTGGGGTTGCCTCGTGAGTCGATAATCTCACGTGCTAAAATCTTTTCTATCCTCATAATTATCAATAATTTTCTCTATTCACTGCAAAAATCGTGGCATATTGCGCTAAAAGTAGTAAATTTGCGGTCTAAAGTTAGTAAATATAATGAAAAAATCAAATAAGGGAATAGCTGCGTTGTTGCCGCTGGTGGTCTTTCTGGGGATATACCTCATTGGGTCGGTTGTGGCAGGCGATTTCTACAAGATACCTATCACTGTGGCGGGAATGATTGCCTCGGTGGTGGCTGTTATGATGCTCAAGGGTATGACTCTCACCGAGCGTGTTGATGCCTACTCAAGAGGTGCTACCGAGCCCAACATTATGCTGATGATATGGATTTTTGTCTTGGCGGGTGCCTTTGCTGCCTCCACCAAGCAGATGGGGGCTGTGGATGCTACTGTGGCGCTGACGATGCGTGTTGTACCTGTGGAGTTCTTGCCTGCGGGGGTGTTCCTTGCGGCGTGTTTCACATCGTTGTCGGTGGGCACGTCGGTGGGTACTATCGTTGCGCTCACGCCCATAGCCTCGGCTCTTGCCTCCTCGGCAGGGTGTGATGTGGCGTGGATGGTCGCCATTGTGGTTGGTGGTGCGTTGTTTGGCGATAATCTCTCGTTTATCTCGGATACAACTATCGCCGCTACACGCACTCAAGGTTGCTCAATGAGAGATAAGTTCCGCACAAATGCAGTGATAGTGATACCTGCCGCAGTGGTGACGCTGCTTATATACTGCTCTACGAGTCCCTATGTGGAGTCGGCAGTTGCTGCCGAGAGTGCTGCGCCCTGGTACTTGATGTTGCCTTATCTGCTTGTGCTGGCGACTGCCATTGCGGGTGTTAATGTGCTGATTGTATTGGTGTTGGGTATCGTGTCGTCAGGTATAGTGGGTATTGCATCAGGCAGAATTGACACCATTAGCTGGATAGGCTCTATGGGCGAGGGAATATCAGGTATGGGTGAGCTGATTATTATCACAATGATGGCAGGCGGTATGCTTGAACTGATTCGTCTGGGTGGAGGTATTGACTTCCTGATAAGGTCGTTGAGTCGCCATATAAACTCACGTTGCACGGCAGAGGGTGCGATTGGTTTTCTGGTCGTGGTGGCTGATGTCTGCACTGCAAATAATACGGTTGCCATCATCTCGGTTGGCTCTATTGTCAGGGAGATTGCTGAAAAGTTTGGTATCTCGGCACGTCGTGCTGCGAGTCTGTTGGATACCTTCTCTTGCTTTGCGCAGGGCTTTTTGCCATATGGCGCGCAGCTGCTGATGGCGGCAGGGCTTGCGTCGGTGTCACCTGTGGAGATTATTCCGCATCTTTACTACCCATTCATTATGGGAGGTTGCGCTCTATTGGCGATAATTCTGCAATTTCCACGCTATGATAGAAAATAAAATCTTTGTGGGTATTTGGAAAAGAGAATTATTTTCTTAATTTTGCATTGATAAAGTGTTGAAAGACTGAAATATTAACTTAAACAATAATTATTATGAAGATTTCAAAGATTTTGATGGCTGCCACAGCCCTCTTGATGGTAGCGTGTGGTGGCAAGCAGGCGCAGGATGATTGCTGTGGTCGTTGCAAGGAGTTCCCTATTGGCTTGCAGCTCTACTCTGTTCGTGGTGATATGGAGCAGGATTTCAAGGGTACACTTCAGAAGGTTAAGGATATGGGCTACGACGGCGTTGAGTTCGCTGGGCTGTTTGGTAATGCTCCCGAGCAGGTTAAGGCTTGGTGCGAGGAGATTGGCTTGAACCCTATCTCGGCTCACGTTCCATTGGCTGATATGTTGGCTGATATCGACAAGGTTATCGCTGATTATAAGGCTGTTGGTTGCGAGTATATCGTTGTTCCTTACGTTACCGAGGAGCGTCGTCCAGGTGGCGAGTTGTTCCTTCAGATGGTAGAGGAGATTCGCTCAATTGGTGAGAAGTGCAAGGCTGCTGGTCTTACATTGCTCTATCACAACCACGACTTCGAGTTCAAGAAGCTCGATAGTGGCGAGTATGGTTTGGATTACCTCTACGCTAATGTGCCTGCCGATTTGTTGCAGACAGAGTTGGATGAGTGCTGGGTGAAGTACTCTGGCGTAGATCCTGTTGAGTATCTTCTTAAGTATTCAGGTCGTGCTCCAGTGGTTCACCTCAAGGACTACTACAAGGAGGGCGAGATGGAGGGTGATCCATACGCGCTTATCGGCTTGAACGAGGGTGAGGAGAAGAAGTCTGCTGCGTTTGAGTTCCGTCCTCTCGGTTGCGGTGTGCAGGATATCCCAGCTATCATCAAGGCTGCTGTGAAGGCAGAGAGCAAGTGGCTCATCGTTGAGCAGGATCAGCCAAGCTTGGATAAGACTCCACTTGAGTGCGTTGCAATGAGTATGGAGTATATCAAGAAGATTAAGGCAGAGGGTGCTTGCTCAGGTTGTGAGGATGAGTGTGATGGTGAGAGCTGCGGTGATTGTGGCGATGGTTGCTCACACGAGAAGTCATCTTGCGGTGGCGATTGCGAGTCTCAGGCACAGAAGGTAGCGAAGCCAGCTTGCGGCGACAAGGCTTGCGGTGGTTGCGCTAACAAATAGTTGAGCGTTTGTGGGGATATCGCCCCACGCTTGGCGATAAGATACCGACCTTACGAAAGTGGGGTCGGTTTTTTTTGTGCTTAAATTGTTGGTTGATTGTTGAATAATTCTATCAAAACGTGCTATTGTTTCATCTTTATTGACTATCTTTGTTAATGGGAATATCGTGCTTTGAAAGATTATTAACCCTAAATACTAATTGTTATGAAAAGATTTCTAACTATTGTTATTTTCGTTTTGTTGGGTGGCGTTGCTGTTGCGCAAAATGTACAGTTGCACTACGATTTTGGTCATAGCATCTATGACGAGTTGGACAAAACAGATGGCTCGTATGGTCGTCCAGCAGTGACTACTACGGTGGAGATGTTCCGCCCCGACTCATTCGGTAGCACCTTCTTCTTTATCGACTTCGACTACTCATCGGGCGCAAAGGGCGCATATTGGGAGATTGCTCGTGAGCTGTGCTTCTGGCAGGAGAGCAAGATGAATTGGTTGTCCGTTCACGCCGAGTATAACGGTGGAGGTAGCCAGGCTGTTGGTACATTTAACAATAGTTGGTTGGGTGGTTTGACCTACTCGGGTCACTCGAAGGATTTCAGTAAGACGTGGTCTATCTCGGCAATGTATAAATACATTCCTCATACGCGTAATGGCGCGGGCGAGTTGGCTACACATAACTTCCAGCTTACAGGTGTGTGGGGCATTAACTTCGCTGCTGGCTGGTGTACATTCTCTGGCTTTATCGATTTCTGGCGCGAGCATCGTCCTTGGCAGGGTACATCGTGCATCTTGCTCTCGGAGCCACAGTTTTGGGTAAACCTGAACAAGATTCGCGGCTGGGATAAGGTGAATATGAGTATAGGAACAGAGGTTGAGATATCTAATAATTTTGTTGCTAAAGGTTTCTATTTAGTTCCTACCGTTTCCGCAAAGTGGACTTTCTAATGCCGAGATTTGCTTGAAGAATATAGTCGTGAAAATCTAAAATAGAAAAATATGCTTAAAAAACTTTTTGGGTTTGATCCCGCAAAGACGACCATCCGTACAGAGATATTGGCTGGTGTCACTACGTTCTTAAC
Organism: Rikenellaceae bacterium; assembly: GCA_015059905.1. Classification (GTDB taxonomy): domain Bacteria; phylum Bacteroidota; class Bacteroidia; order Bacteroidales; family Rikenellaceae; genus Alistipes. Next base: position 142,092 of record SUZN01000007.1, on the reverse strand, counting down.
AATGTCATACATCCTGGCGGTCAATCCAGGTATGTTTTCGCTGCTCGACGGTATGAGTGCGGGCGCAGTCTTTACATCCACTGCGCTGGCGGCTATTGTTGGCTGTTTGGTAATGGCTTTCTGGGCGAAGTTGCCATTTGGTTTGGCTCCAGGTATGGGTCTTAACGCATTCTTCGTCTATACCGTTTGTATGGGTATGGGTTATTCTTGGCAGTTCGCGCTGACAGCGGTGTTGATTGAGGGCCTGATATTTATCGTGCTAACACTCACCAACTTGCGTGAAGCCATCGTGAATGCTATCCCTACATCGCTGAAGAATGCTATCGGTGCGGGTATCGGTCTTTTTATCGCCTTCATCGGTTTGCAGAATGCTGGCGTGATTGCCAACAACGACGCTACGCTGGTGTCGCTGGGTGATATCACTTCGGGTAGTGCTTTGCTGGCTCTTATCGGTCTGGTAATTACGGGTGTGTTGGTAGTGAAGAATGTGCGCGGTGCGTTGCTTATCGGTATCCTGCTCACGACTCTCATCGGTATTCCTATGGGTATCACAAACTTTGGCGGTGTGGTGTCGGCTCCTCACTCTATCTCGGATATCTTCTGCAAGTTTGAGTGGGAGAATGTGTGGTCGCTCGATATGCTGGTCGTTGTCTTTACATTCCTCTTCATTGATATGTTTGATACTATCGGCACGTTGGTGGGTGTCTGCACAAAGGCAAATATGATTACTCCAGATGGTAAGATTCCACGCGTGAAGGAGGCTTTTATGGCTGATGCTGTGGCTACTACTGTGGGTGCTTGCTTGGGAACATCGACAACAACAACTTACGTTGAGAGTGCTTCGGGTGTAGCGCAGGGTGGTCGCACAGGTTTGACTGCTTTTGTGGTGGCTTGCTGCTTCGCTGTGGCGTTGTTCTTCTCGCCTCTGTTCCTCTCAATCCCATCGGCTGCTACGGCTGCGGTGTTGATTATCGTGGGTCTGTTTATGTTGGAGCCTGTGAAGAATATCCCTCTCACAGACTATGCCGAGGCTATCCCAGCATTTATCTGCATTGTGATGATGCCGCTCGCATACTCAATCTCTGACGGTATCCTCTTGGGTATGATTTCCTATGTGGTGCTGAATGTGTTGTGCGGCAATTTTAAGCGCATTACACCTACGATGTATGTCCTCGCCATTTTGTTTGTTTTGAAGTATATTTTCATCTAAACTTGGCGAAAAGTAAAGTTTTAAGTAAAGTGAGTTAAATTTTCGTGAATTATTATATAATTCTTGCCGAGGGTTTTGCTCTTTCACAAAAATAAGTTATATTTGTACGAATATTAACCTTAAACATTATAAAAAACAATTTATGAAATCAAGAATTTTGACAGTTTTGGCGGTACTTTTCGCAGTAGCGTCATTTGCTCAGCCTCGTGCAGAGTACCCACGCCCACAGTTTGAGCGTGCGGATTGGAAGAACTTGAATGGTGAGTGGTCTTTCACTTTGGACCTCACTAAGTCAGGTACTCATCGTAACTTCTACGCAAGCAAGGGCTTTGATGGTAAGATTACAGTGCCTTTCGCAGCAGAGTCTAAGCTCTCTGGTATCGGTCACATCGACTTCATCAACAGCGTTTGGTATCAGCGTAACATTCAGGTTCCAGCAGAGTGGGCTGGTAAGAACATCAAGCTTAACTTTGGTGCAGTTTACTACACTTCAGAGGTTTACATCGATGGTCAGTTTGTAGGTCGTCACTATGGCGGTTCTGACTCATTCTCATTTGACATCACAAAGTGGGTTGCTGACGGTAAGGAGCACAGCTTGGTAGTACACGCAGAGAGCGATCTTCGCAATGGTAACCAGCCAGGTGGTAAGCAGTGTATGAACTACTATTCACAGGGCTGCTCTTACACTCGTACTACAGGTATCTGGCAGACAGTTTGGATGGAGGCAGTTGCTCCTGCAGGTTTGGAGCGCGTTCAGGTATTTACTGACATCGACAACTCACAGCTCGTTGTAACTCCTACATTCTACACTACTCCTAACGGCAACCGTTTCGCTGTCACAGTTAAGGATGGTGAGAAGGTTGTAGCAAAGAAGGATTTCGTTGCTTCACAGGGTCTTCCAGTTGTAGTGCCTATCAAGAAGGCAAAGCTTTGGAGCCCAGAGGCCCCATTCCTCTATGACGTGGTTTACGAGGTGTTGAACGCAGAGGGTCAGGTAGTTGATAAGGTTGATGCTTATGTAGGTATGCGTAAGATTCATATCTCTGGCAACAAGATTTATCTCAACAACAAGCCTTACTACCAGCGTTTGGTACTCGACCAGGGCTTCTATCCTGATGGCGTATGGACAGCTCCATCTGACGAGGCTTTGAAGCACGATATCGAGATGTCAAAGGCAGTTGGTTTCAATGGCGCGCGTCTGCACCAGAAGGTATTTGAGGAGCGTTTCTACTATTGGGCTGATAAGCTTGGTTACCTTGTTTGGGGTGAGATGCCATCATGGTGTTTGAACACAGGTTCAGTAAGCGGTGGTCGTAACTTCATCTCTGAGTGGCAGAACATCATCGTTCGTGACCGCAACCACCCAGCATTGGTGGCTTGGACTCCACTCAACGAGGCTTGGGGTGCTCCATCATACGAGGCAGGTCGCTTCTATACAGACCTTTACAACATCACACGTCAGCTTGACCCATCACGTCCAGTGAATACAGTATCAGGTGGTTTGTATGTAGTTTCTGACTTCTGTACAGCACACTGCTACGAGCAGGATGGTCAGCGTCTGCACGACATCCTTTACAAGGACGGTCGCTGGTATCAGCCACAGGGTCCATCACAGGAGCGTTGTGGTCGTTCAATCAACCTCGAGGTTTACGACGGTAAGGTTCCTTACTTGCTCGATGAGTTTGGTGGTATCAAGTGTGCCGAGACAACTCCTGGTGGCGACTCTTGGGGTTATGGTGGCGCAGCTCCTACACGCGAGGACTTCTACAAGCGTTTGGAGGGTCAGGTGAAGGGTATCATCGACCACGCAGATAAGATTTGCGGTTTCTGCTACACTCAGCTTACCGACGTAGAGCAGGAGCAGAACGGTGTTTACTACTACGACCGTAAGGAGAAGTTCGATGCTAAGCGTCTGTTTGAGATCTTCCAGATGAAGGCAGAGGGCTACGAGCAGTAAAATTTTAATTCAATATTGGGTCTGTGTCGGCATTCGTGCCGCACAGACCTTTATTATATTTAAGGTATATATACTATGAAGAGATTGGTGTTAGCTTTGGTGGCTCTTTGTGTGAGCTTCACAGCATTGGCGCAGATCCCACGCGCAGAGTATCCTCGTCCACAGTTTGAGCGTGAGGCGTGGCAGAATTTGAATGGAGAGTGGACATATACGCTTGACCCTGTAAAGACAGGTTGGGAGCGAGGCTTGCGTAACAGCAAGGGTTTTGCTGATAAGATTATCGTTCCTTTTGCTCCCGAGAGTAAACTTTCAGGTGTAGAGCACAAGGAGTTTATCCCTTGCATCTGGTATCAGCGCAATATTACAATTCCAGCAGAGTGGGAGGGTAAGGATGTGTTGCTTCAGTTTGGAGCCGTTTATTACGAGTCGGAGATTTATGTGGACGGTAAATTCGTCGATCGTCATTTCGGAGGATCGGACTCATTCACCGTCGATATTACCAAGTTCGTAAAGGCAGGTAGCACACATTCACTTGTTGTTAATGCCAAGAGTGATCTTCGTTCGCGTATGCAGTCAGCAGGTAAGCAGTCACTTCGTCACGGTCCATTCGAGTGTATGTACACACGTACAACAGGTATCTGGCAGACCGTATGGATGGAGGCTGTTGCACCAGCGGCTATCTCACGCGTGAAGTATATTACCGATATCGATCGCAGCCAGGTAAGCATGGAGTTCACTATGCGTCGTAACGCTGCGGCTAACACGCTTACAATCAATGTTAAAGACGGCTCAAAGGTGGTTGCTACGCAGAGTGGCAAGGTGGCGTCTGGTTCAATCTTCACTCTTCCTATCAAGAAGGCGAAGCTTTGGAGCCCAGAGTCTCCATTCCTCTACGACGTGGAGCTCATACTGAAGGATGCAGAGGGCAACGTAGTGGATAAGGTTGCTTCATACTTTGGTATGCGTAAGATTCACACCGAGGGCAATAAGATATATCTCAACAACGAGCCTTATTTCCAGCGTTTGGTATTGGATCAGGGCTTCTATCCAGATGGTATCTGGACAGCTCCATCGGATGCTGCTCTGAAGAAGGATATCGAGCTTGCACAGGCGGCAGGTTTCAACGGCGCGCGTCTGCACCAGAAGGTATTTGAGGAGCGTTTCTACTATTGGGCTGATAAGCTCGGATACCTGACTTGGGGTGAGGCTCCAAGCTGGGGTCTGGATGCAAATGCTGTGGAGGCAGCGCGTAACTTCATCACAGAGTGGCGCAACTTGGTGGTACGTGATATGAACCACCCAGCAATCGTTACCTGGACTCCATTCAACGAGGAGTTCTGGCCAGATGAGACACAGTTCCCACGTTTTGTGAACGATGTTTACACCTTGACAAAGCAGCTCGACCCATCACGTCCAGTGAATACAGTATCGGGTGGTATCCAGATCTTGACAGACATCTGGACAGAGCACCACTACGAGCAGGACCCACAGCGTCTGAAGGATATCGTTTATGATGGTGGCAAGATGTTCGTTCGTGGTCCATCGGTACAGGCACGTCATCGTGGTAATGTAGGTTTCAACCGTCCTGTGTTGAACGATCCTTATGTATTCCCACGTTACGACGGCTCTATCCCATATATCTTGGATGAATTTGGAGGTATCAAGTGTATGGAGGCAAATCCAGCGAAGGATGGCGCATGGGGTTATGGTAGCGCACCACAGACAAAGGAGGAGTTCTACCAGCGTCTTGAGGGTCAGGTTCGTGGTTTGATGTCACTGAACAAGAATATGTGGGGCTGGTGTTATACACAGCTCACCGACGTAGAGCAGGAGCAGAACGGTATCTACTACTACGACCGTACGGTTAAGTACGATATGGAGCGTATCCGTAAGATTTTCCAGATGGAGATTCCTGCAGAGGAGTAGAAATAATTAAAATAAAATAATAAAACTATGAAGAAAATTTTGTGTGCGTTGGCAGCTGTTGCTGTGTTGGCAAGCTGCGGCGAGAAGAAGCACTGCGACGGTTGCTGCGGTGTTGAGTTGATCAAGGCTGAGAACTTCCAGCAGGAGGTTGATGGCAAGCAGGTTGATCTTTACACATTGTGCAATGGTGATCTTACAATGCAGGTGACTAACTTCGGTGGTCGCGTGGTATCTTTGTGGGCACCAGACCGCGATGGCAAGAAGGCTGATATCGTATTGGGTTACGAGACTCTGGATCGTTACGTTAACAACACTGGCGAGCGTTTCCTGGGTGCTCCTGTTGGTCGTGTGGCTAACCGTATCGGCTATGGTAAGTTCACTTTGGAGGGTAAGGAGTACAACACTCCACTCAACAACAACGGTCACACCTTGCATGGTGGTCTGAAGGGTATTGATATGCTCGTTTGGGACGTTGTGGAGGTTAAGCCAGAGTCTATCACTCTGCACCTTGTAGTGCCCGATGGTCTGGATGGTTTCCCAGGCAACCTCGACATCACAATGAAGTATGCTTTGACAGCGGAGAACGAGTTTGTTGTGACTTACTCTGCAAAGACAGATGCTCCTACAGTATGTAACCTCTCTCACCACTCATTCTTCAACCTCAAGGGCGAGGCTGGCGGTACTATCCTCGACCACGTTCTCACTTTGAAGGCTGACCGCATCACTCCAACCGATGCTGCGTTGATTCCAACAGGTGAGATTCTGCCAGTTGAGGGCACTCCATTCGATTTCCGTCAGCCAACAGCTATCGGCGACCGTATCGAGGCACAGAACGAGCAGCTTATCAACGGTAAGGGTTACGATATGAACTGGGTATTGGAGCGTGAGGATAACGGTCAGGTTGAGACTGTTGCTACACTCTACGATCCAACTTCAGGTCGTTGTATGGACGTTGCAACTGATCAGGTTGCTATCCAGTTCTACAGCGGTAACTTCTTCGATGGCACTTACAACGGTAAGTACGGCAAGCCATTGGCATTCCGTGAGTCAGTAGCTTTGGAGACTCAGAAGTATCCAGATGCTCCTAACCACGACAACTTCCCATCTGTAGTTTTGAACCCAGGTGAGGAGTACACACAGACTTGTATCTATAAGTTCTATACCAAGTAGAAAATATGACAAAGAGATTGCTGGCGATTGCCGTAGCAGCACTTTTGTGCTGCTCGGCAGCTGCCCAAAACCGTTGGACAATCCAGCCTGATGGCAAGACCATCCGTATGGAGGTCGCTGAAGGAAAGTATCCTCACTCTGACCACGTTGAGATGAGTGGTAAGATGATGGCGACGGTACTCTATTGGGGTATTGACAAGGAGCAGAAGTTTACGCTTGACCGTTCTCTTGTATTCCCAATGCTTCGCCGCATACCAAACAACACTCACGCCAGCTTGATGATACGTCAGGCGTTGGATGTTGTGGCGCAACTACGCATCAACAACAATAACCACTTGAAGTTCACAACTCGTTTCGTTGAGATTAACGGCGGAATGCGAGTGGTGGAGGATCATCGCGGCGGAGCCTATGGTTTGGAGGTTGATCGTTGGATATTCCCAACTATGGAGCAGGCGATGATGTGTGAGCACTATGTGCTTCGCAATACAGGTACGGTGGATTATGTGTTGCAGATACCTTCGCTTCAGCAGGAGGTCTTGACCGACCCAAAGCGTGGTGTGAAGGGCTCATATCGCATCCTTTCGACTGTGAAGGGCGGTGGTGTCTTTTTCTTGAAGCCAGGCGAGAGCGTTGAGTTCGACTTGGTTATCGAGGGTCTTGAGATGGGACAGCCAAGTCAGGCAAATCTTGATGTGAAGAATCTCTTTGCCGAGCGTCAGGCATTCCTTGAGGTTATGGATAACAACCTCGTGTTGGATACGCCCGATGATGTTATCGACACCGAGTTCCGCTTTGCGAAGATTCGTGCCAGCGAGAGCATATGCAAAACCAAGGGCGGCTATATGCACGCACCAGGTGGCGAGAGTTACTACGCTGCAATCTGGGCAAACGACCAGGCGGAGTATGTAAACCCATTCTTCCCATTTACGGGATATGAGGTGGGTAACGCATCTGCGCTGAACTCATATCGTCACTTCGCTCGTTTCATGAACGACGAGTGGAAGCCTATCCCAAGCTCAATCATTGCCGAGGGTGATGATATTTGGAATGGTGCTGGTGACCGTGGTGACGGTGCCATGATTGCCTATGGTGCAGCACGTTACGCCTTGACACGTGCCGACAAGGCAGAGGCGGAGGAGTTGTGGACGCTTATCGAGTGGTGTCTGGAGTATTGCCGTCGTCAGATTAACGATAAGGGTGTTGTGAAGTCTGACCGTGACGAGCTGGAGGGTCGTTTCCCTGCGGGTGATGCTAACCTCTGCACATCAACACTCTACTACGATGCTTTGATCTCTGCGGCACATCTGGGTCGTGAGCTTAAGAAGAGCCCGAAGCTCGTTGCTGACTATCAGAAGCGTGCGAAGGCTATGCGAGCAGCTATTGAGTCGCACTTCGGCGCTACGGTGCAGGGTTATGAGACATACCGCTATTATGAGGGTAATGACATCCTTCGTTCGTGGATATGTATGCCATTGTGCGTGGGTATCTACGACAGAGCAGCGGCTACAATGGATGCGATGTTCAAGTCAGACCTCTATACCAAGGATGGTCTTTTGACAGCACAGGGTAGCAAGACTTTCTGGGATCGTTCTACGCTCTATGCTTTCCGAGGTGCTTATGCAGCGGGTTATGCTGACTTCATCACAGAGCAGCTCTCATACTACTCGAACCGTCGTCTGTTGGGCGACCACGTGCCATATCCTATCGAGGCGTGGCCCGAGGGCAGCCAGCGACACCTCTCGGCAGAGAGTGGACTCTATTGCCGTATCATCACCGAGGGTATGTTCGGCATCCGTCCTACGGGTATGCGTAGCTTTGAGCTTAAGCCAGAGATACCTACGGATTGGGAGTTTGCTTCGCTCAAGAATATTCGAGCTTTTGGTGGCGACTTCGACGTAGTGGTTAAGCGTGCAGCAGGCGATAAATTGCGAGTAGAGGTTGCCGAGAAGGGTGGCAAGAAGCAGATCTTCACAGTTAAGCAAGGCAAGACTATCAACGTGAAACTTTAACATAAACAATAAACATTAAAACTTAAAACTATGGACATTCAGTTAATTAGAGAGAAATTTGCCGAGAAGTTCGGCACAACAGGTGAGCTTTACACATCTCCAGGTCGTATCAACCTTATCGGTGAGCATACTGACTACAACGGTGGTTTCGTATTCCCAGGTGCTATCGATAAGGGTATGGTAGCAGAGATTAAGCCTAACGGAACTGATAAGATTCGTGCTTACTCAGTAGATTTGAAGGAGTATGCTATCTTCGGTTTGAACGAGGAGGATAAGCCAGAGCAGTCTTGGGCTTGCTACATCTTCGGTGTTGCACGTGAGATTTTGAAGCGTGGCGGTAAGGTAGAGGGTTTTGATACAGCTTTTGGTGGTGATGTACCTCTCGGTGCTGGTCTTTCATCATCAGCTGCTTTGGAGTCAACATTCGCTTTTGCGTTGAACCACATCTACAACGAGGATAAGTTCGGAAAGTTCGAGTTGGCTCGCATCGGTCAGTCAACAGAGCACAACTACTGCGGTGTTAAGTGCGGTATCATGGATCAGTTCGCTTCAGTACACGGTAAGAAGGGTAACTTGATGCGTTTGGACTGCCTCTCTTCAGAGTTTGAGTATTTCCCATTCGACCCAGAGGCTTATGGCTATCGTTTGGTATTGCTCGATTCTGTTGTTAAGCACGAGTTGGTAGGTTCGCCTTACAACAAGCGTCGTGAGTCTTGCGAGCGTGTAGCGAAGACCTTGGGTCAGGAGACTTTGCGTGGTGCTACAATGGAGCAGTTGGATGCGATTAAGGGTCAGATTACAGCTGAGGATTATATGCGTGCTCGTTACGTTATCGGCGAGGAGAAGCGTGTGCTTGACGTATGTGATGCTTTGGAGAAGGGCGATTTGGAGACTGTTGGTGAGCGTATGTACGAGACTCACTGGGGTATGTCAAAGGATTATGAGGTTAGCTGCGAGGAGCTCGACCTCTTGGCAACTATCGCAAAGGAGTGCGGTGTAACAGGTTCTCGTATTATGGGCGGTGGTTTCGGCGGTTGTACAATCAACCTCGTTAAGGCTGACCTCTACGATAACTTCATCGCAACTGCGAAGTCAAAGTTCAATGCAGCTTATGGTCACGAGCCAAAGGTTTACGATGTAGTAATCTCTGACGGTGCTCGTAAGTTGGAGTAAGAGTATTCTTATGAAAAGACTTATAATGTCAATGGTAGCCGTGTGCCTCGCCTGGGGCGCATCGGCTACCGTTGTTTTACCCAAGATATTGGGTAGTAATATGGTTATGCAGCAGAACTCGGAGGTTAAGCTCTGGGGTAAGAGTGAGGCTGATAAGGGTGTTACCGTTGTGGTGTCGTGGGCGAAGGGAAAGATCAAGACGAAGGCGGACGACAAGGGTAATTGGTCGGTCATGGTGGCAACACCTGCGGGCTCTTACGACAAGCATACAATTACCATCTCGGACGGAGAGCCACTTACGCTTGAGAATATTATGTTCGGCGATGTGTGGGTCTGCGTGGGTCAGAGTAATATGGAGATGCCTGTGAAGGGATATATGCATCAGCCTGTGGAGAACTCGATGCAGTTCATACGTCGTGCGGGCGCGATGAGGGATAAGATTCGTATGTTTACGGTGCAGAAGGCTCGTTCATACGACAAGGACCTCGATGATTGTGTGGGCGAGTGGCGCGAGGCTGCGCCCGAGAGTGTGGCGGAGACCTCGGCTGTGGCGTACTTCTTTGCACACGAGCTGGTACATCATCTGGATTATCCCGTTGGTGTTATTACAGCAGGCTGGGGTGGCTCGCGCGTAGAGTGTTGGATGCCGCTGGCGGCTCTGCGTGAGATTGCGACAGAGGAGCAGATAAAGCATAAGCATACGTTGCATCCGCTTACCCCTTCCGAGCTCTATTGCGGTATGATTGCGCCTGTGCGTGACTATGCTGCGAAGGGTTTTCTGTGGTATCAGGGCGAGGCCAACCTCGGTTATCAGAGCCTGGAATATCTGGGCGATATTGACCACTATGACGTTATGCTGGCGCGTATGGCAAAGCAGTGGCGTGAGGATTGGGGCGACAAGGAGGCGAAGATGCCTTTCTACTATGTGCAGATACCACCTTACTTCTATTGTAACTCCTACACCGACACCACATTACCTCTCTTTGTGGAGTGTCAGGAGCGTGCGATGAATATAATCCCAAACAGCGGTATGGCGGCAACGACCGATTTGGGCGATGCTACCTGCCTGCACCCACCCAAAAAGTTCGAGATTGGAGAGCGTCTGGCGGCATTGGCAATGGCGCAGACCTACGGCGCAAAGGGTTTTGAGGCAAAGGCTCCGCAGTATGAGTCACACGAGGTGCTGGAGGATGGCAAGGTGAAGGTAAAGATGAAGAATGCACCTCAAGGTTTGGCTCCTTGGAGCAATGTCCCCGTCAAAGGCTTTGAGCTTGCGGGTGAGGATAGAAAATTTTATCCTGCCCAGGCACGCGTGTGGGGTAGTATAGTCACAGTGTGGTGTGATGAGGTGAAGAAGCCTGTTGCTGTGCGCTATGCATTCCATAATGTGGTAGGCGAGGTCAATCTGAAAAACCTCTATGGTGTGCCAGCTATTCCGTTCCGTACTGACGACTGGAATGATGTGAGATAATCTTAAATAACCTAAAACTAAATGAATATGAAAAAGTTATTATTGTTGGTTGCCGCTACTGCCCTGGCTTTTGGTGCTTCGGCAAAGGTGGTGTTGCCCAAGGTGCTGGGTAGTAATATGGTCTTGCAGCAGAATACAGATGTAAATCTGTGGGGTAAGGCTGATGCCGATGCCAAGGTTACCGTTAAGGTGTCGTGGGACAAGGCAAAGATTAAGACCCAGGCGGATGAGAATGGTAACTGGGCTGTGAAGGTGGCTACGCCTGCTGGCTCATTTGACAAGTACACCATCTCAATCTCTGATGGAGAGGAGATCGTGCTGGAGAATGTAATGATTGGTGATGTGTGGATTACATCGGGTCAGAGTAATATGGAGATGCCTGTAAGGGGCTGGGATCGTCAGCCTGTGGAGAATGCGAAGGAGTTTATCTTCTCGGCTACGAAGTATGCTGACCAGATTCGTATGTTCACCGTGCCTCGTGCCCGTTCCTACAACGAGGATAAGGAGGACTGCGTGGGTGGCGAGTGGTTGTGCCCTACACCAAGCAGCGTAGCCAATATGTCAGCCGTAGCATATACTTTTGCCTATAATCTGGTGGGTAAGGTTGATTTCCCTATCGGTATCATCACCTCAAATTGGGGCGGTACTCGCATCGAGTCGTGGATGCCAATTAAGGCTCTGGAGGATGTGCTCTCGAAGGAGCAGCTTGAGCACAAGCATAAGATTCACTCAATCAAGCCTTCGGAGCTTTACTGCGCTATGATTGCACCTATCCGTAAGTACAATGCCCGTGGTTTCTTGTGGTATCAGGGTTGCTCTAATCTGGGCGATATCGACCACTACGACATTATGCAGGCTCGTATGGTGCAGCAGTGGCGTGAGGACTGGGGCGATAAGGAGAACAAAATGCCTTTCTACTTTACGATGATTGCTCCTCACAGCTATGGTAACTCACGCGCAATAGCATATCCTTTGTTTGTGGAGTGTCAGCAGCGTGCATTGGCAAATATCCCTAACTGCGCTATGGCGGCAACAACCGACACTGGCGAGGAGGTTTGCATCCATCCAGCAAAGAAGAATGAGGTGGGCGAGCGTATGGCAGCCTTCGCAATGCGTGATTTGTATGGTCAGGGCGGTGTTGATATTGTTGCACCAACCTATGAGTCAATGCGCGTGGATAAGAACACAGCAATCGTTACACTGAAGAATGTGGGTGTTGGTATCCAGCCAGGTTATGGCAAGTGGGTTAAGGGCTTCGAGGTGGCAGGTGCCGACAAGGTGTTCCACCCAGCAAATGCTCACGTAAGTGGTCATCGCGAGTTGCGCGTATGGAGCGACAAGGTGCAGGAGCCTGTGGCGGTACGTTATGCATTCCGCAACTATATTCCTTGCGATTTGACTAATATTATCGGTATTCCTGTGCCTCCATTCCGCACAGATAACTGGAACGACGCGAAGTAGGTAAAAGGATAAAAATCTATATAGGGACTGCTGATTATGGTATTCGGCAGTCCCATTTTTTATTGCAGTATGCTGGAAATTTCTGCTCTTTAACCATAAATATGCATTTTTGTTAAGGGTGATAGCTTTAGTGTAAAAAATAATTCGTATATTTATAGTCAGAAAATAGATAAACGAAATTATAAACCTACAAAACTACTTATTTACAATGAAACATCTTTTATCAACACTTGCAGTAGCTCTGTTTGCCGCTGTTGTTTGTGGATGTTCGGGTGGAGATGGAGAGGTTGCCTTGACGGTATCGGCTCCTTCTATCGAGTTTCCTGCAAGCGGTGGTACGAAAAGTGTCACTGTGACTTCGGGCGCAGACTTGGTGGCAACTCCATCGAAATCGTGGTGCACAGCGAAGGTAGATATCGAGAAGCAGACAGTTTCGGTTACTGCCAAGAAGAATTATGCAGGCAAGGCACGTACAGCAGAACTCACTCTTACATCGGGTTCGCAGTCACAGGTGGTTGCTATCTCACAAAAGGCGGGCTCAGGTACATTTGATGGCTTTGAGCTATCGAGCCTTACATTCCCCGACCTCTACCCAACAAATCGTGGCGAGGTGAATGTGAAAGCAACCGAGGGTAGCTATATTATTATGATTAAGCTCACCGACCCTAAGTATCCTTGGCGTGTGGAGATTACCGAAGGCGACTTCGTATCAACCAAATATGGCGCAGATCAGAAGGGCTCGGGTTATTTCACATTTGAGGTCGAGGCCAATAAAACTGTTGAAGAGCGCCGCGCGTTGCTGACTGTTGTCAGCGAATATGAGGGTGCGAAGTGTACTTATGCCCTCACTGTAATACAGGAGGCTACACACCGCATTCAGGATCCTATTGAAGCACCTAAAATCGAGTGGTAATTATGAAGAAGTGTTATTTATTATTAGTACTTGCGGCGGTTATTACCTCTTGTACAAAAGATAATACAGCCGTTGATGAGCAGCCAATTGCCATCTCTAAAGATAAGATATATGCGACAATAGGCGGCGAGGAGGATAAGACTCGTGTGCAGTTGAATGAGGAGCTCAAGTCTGTTTGGAATTCAGGCGATGAGATTACTATCATTGGTCCTAAAGAGTATTCACAGTGGACATTTGGCGGTAAGACAGGTGACCGTGTGGGTGTTTTTAACCGTAAGGATACTTTTGACCCAATGTTGGATAAGGTGTCAAAGTATTATGCCATCTATCCAGGTATGGGTAATATTGATTATTCACAGACTACTGCTACAAATGCCGAGCTTATCACTGAGCTTCGCTCTAAGCAGGATTATGTGAAGGGTACTTATTGTCCAAAGTCGAACGTGATGTTTGGCTCAAGCGACGATGGCTCATCATACCTATTTAAGAATGTTGTCTCTTACCTGCGCTTGAGTATTGCAGGCAGCAGCGAGGACCCAAAGACGGTGAAGAGCATTGATGTGCTGGGTAATAACGGCGAGATTTTGGCGGGTAGAATGTATATCAACAGTAATGATGGTACAGCATCATTCCGTGCTGACGATGTTACAACCTCGGATGTGATTACAGTAGATTGCGGTAAGTCAGGTATTCTGCTTTCGGAGACTCCTACCGACTTCTACTTTGTTGTTCCAGCACTGCCTTGCTATAAGGGTATTACAGTGTGTGTGAATTTCACCGATGGCTCTACCTATATGCGTAGCACGACGAAGAGTATCAACTTCCGTCCAAACTACATCCATCCTATGGCTGTCTTCTCGGTTGATGAGGAGGTTGCTTGGCAGTGTGCATACATCACACATCGTGGCGAGCGTGCCGCTTTGCCACAGGTATATGGCTCGGCTGCAGTTTCGGGTTGTGTAATGTGGGGTGATGGAACAGTCTCAATGTTTAATGAGGAGAACGATCACCGTTACCAGGATGGTGAGGAGCAGCACACCATTACAGTACAGGCAGCAGGTGCCCATAAGTTGGAGCTTAAGCATTGTACAGGTGTTTCACGTATTGATTTATCTAACTTTTAATCGTAGCTTGGAATTATGAAGAAGTTATTATTTATACCGCTACTTTTTATATCGCTTTGTCTGTCGGCGGCTCCGATAGGTGAGAAGAAGGCTCGTGAGATTGCTACGCAGTTCTTTTCACAGACCGTTACTCGTGGTGCGAGTGTAAATTTGGATTTGGAGTGGGCTGGTTCTGATATAAATGCTGCTGTTACGCGTGGCGCGGTGACAGATGCTGATGAGGCGTTGATGTATATCTATAATCGTGCTGATGCGAAGGGCTTTGTTATCGTTTCGGGTGACAATAGCACACGCCCTATCATCGCTTACTCTAACGAGGGTAATTTTGAGGTTAATAATATCGCCGATGCAACACGTTGGATGCTCTCTGCATGGTGTGACCAGATTGAGGCATCGCGTGAGGCGAACATCCCACCACTTAATGGTGGCATTATCTTCGATGATACAGACGATAACGTCGAGGAGCTCCTGTATGAGACTGCGAAGTGGAATCAGGGTGAGCCATATAACCGTTTGTCTCCTCAATATACTGGTGGTAAGGCTCCATCGGGTTGTGTGGCAACGGCTATCTGTATCGTGATGCGCTACCACTGCTGGCCAGATTGTGGTGTGGGCACTACTCCAAGTTATACCCTGCATCCAGAGGGTCAGGAGGAGAAGGTTATTCCTGCCAATGAGCTTGGTCGCGAGTATAAGTGGAACAATATGTTGATGGAGTACCATCGCGGCGAGTACACTACATACGAGGGCGATGCTGTTGCACAGCTTATGTATGACGTAGGTACAGCGATGAGTATGGGCTGGGCTCCAGGTGGCTCGGGTGCTGTGACAGCCTGGATGCCTGAAAGAATGTCGAAGTACTTTAAGTACTCTAAGGGCTCACGTTGGTTGGGCTCAGGTAGCTATACAGAGCAGGAGTGGTACGATTTGCTGAAGAAGAACCTTGTTGAGTATGGTCCTATGGTAGGTGCTGGTGGTGGTCACGCATATGTTCTTGATGGTTATGACAAGCGCGATTATTTCCACCTGAACTACGGCTGGGGCGGTAGTGCCGATGGTTATTACTATCTGCCCGATAATGATTTCTGCCGTTCGATGGGCGCTGCGTTCTACTTCGAGCCTGACCGTGACGGTACATCACAGCCTCGTGACGTATGTAGCTATGTGACTTTGGGAACAAGCCGTAAAAATCCTGAAAAGCCAGAGGAGGACGTTTGGACTTGTACTTGGTGGGGACTTGAGTCAAAGCTGACAGAGTTTAAGTCAAATACACCTATTCCATTGAGACAGACAATCGGTCGAAATAATACTATCGGTCCTTTCACTGGTTATGTAAACTTGATGTTGTGTGACAGGGATGGTACATTTATCGAGACTGTGGATGAGAACTACTTTGACAATATCCCACAGGGTGGTGAGTTGTGGAAGGCTACCGATGGTCAGAAGAATGTAATCATCAAGTCGGAGTTGAAGCCAGGTTACCGTCTGCGTTACTACTACAAGGGTCAGAACCCAGGCGAGTGGGAGTGGATGCGTGATGGTAGTGAGGTCTTTGAGATTGTGGTATGTGCTTCACCAGAGGAGATTGCCGAGAATTTGAAGATGACTTACGATAAGGCTGATAAGGTGCTCTCATTCTACTCGACCATTGCTCTTAAGTATGAGGTGAAGGACTCTGAAGGCAATGTGAAGACAAGTGGTGCTACAGCTGGTGGAGTATATTTCAACCGTGAACTTGATTCGGAGTACTCTATCTACCACGAGCGAGGTCCAAAGGTCGATATGTCGAAGTTTGAGCCAGGTGAATATACCGTTTCATTCACTTGTGGTAGCGATCCTTATGTTTTGAAGGTTCAGTTGTAATCTGATAACCATATGAAGGCAGAGTGGGGCAGGCTTTGGGTCTGCCTCACTTGTTTTGTTGTTGGCGATTTGTTGTGTATGTGGGCATTGGTGGGGTAAGATTTGTCTCTTTTGGGGTCAAAATGTGCGATAAAACGGATGATTTTCTATTTCTGCGAAAATAATTTGTCATAAATGTCGTTATAACAAAAAATATGTGTAATTTTGCACGATAATACCCTGCTATGTGCAGTAAAGAAGTCTATATGAGAAAATTTTTATCATACATAATACCCTTGGTGGTTGTGTGGGCTCTCGCGGCGAGTTGCTCAAGCCTCCAGCGAGTGATTAACACCGATGACCCCGACCTTATCTTCCAGCGTGGTTTGGAGTATTATAAGGGCGAGAAGTGGACAAAGGCAATTCTTCTGTTTGAGCATTGCGAGCCTTACCTGAAGGGTTTTCCGCAGGAGGACTCCGTTGCATATTACAGAGCACATAGCTATTTCAAGAATGTAGATTACCAGACCTCTGCGACACTCTTTGACGAGTTCCGCCGCACCTATGGTCGAAGTGTCTTTATCGAGAATGCCGAGGCGTTGTATGCCATCAGTCTCTACAATATGTGTCCAAGTCCCGAGCGTGACCAGACAACGACGGCGGCTGCCATCATCGCAATCTCGGAGTTCCTGTCGCACCATCCTAACAGTGCGCAGCGCGATTACTTCTTGGAGATGACTCACGACTTGACGTGGCGTATGGAGGAGCGTACATACCTTAACGCCTATACATATTACAAGATTCTTCGATACGACTCGGCTATCATTGCATTCCGTAATGCGTTGAAGAAGTATCCCGATTCACATCGCCGTGAGGATATTATGTACTACATCGTAATGTCGGCGTATAAGTTTGCCGACAACTCTGTGGCATCGAAGCAGTCGGACCGTTTTATGACAATGCTTGACTCTTACTACTCGTTTATAATGGAGTATCCCGAGTCGAAGTATCGCCAGGAGCTCGACCAGGCAGCCGAGGTGGCAAAGCGTTATATCGAGAAGAACAAGGCTGATGACGAGCCTGCGCAGGCAGAGCAAGGCGTAGCAGAGCAGAAGCAAGAGGAAAATAAATAAGAACAACAACGACAAAATATATTTTGAGATGGAGATTAAGAAGAACATTCCCAACAACACTGTAACACGCAAATTGGTCGATTTGGACAAGGAGACTGGTAACATCTACGAGAGCATCAACATCATTGCTCGCCGTGCTAATCAGATCTCTACCGAGCTTAAGACCGAGCTTAATCGTAAGTTGGCAGATTTCTCATCACCAACCGATACAATGGAGGAGACTTTCGAGAACCGTGAGCAGATTGAGATTTCACGTTACTATGAGCGTCTTCCAAAGCCTGTGATCATCGCTACCGAGGAGTTCCTCGATGACGAGGTCTATTATCGCAAGGGTTAATAAACGCTGGGGTGAGCGTGCATTGTGAGGCTGGGCAATAACCTAACCTTGTAATGTAGTGAATATATACCCCAAAATTAACACTTTCCTTATATGTTGAAGGGTAAACATATCTTACTTGGAATTACGGGTAGCATAGCCGCTTATAAGTCGGCTGTGCTTTGCCGTTTATTGGTGACAGCTGGTGCGGAGGTCAGAGTTGTGATGACGCCCCTCGCCAAACAGTTCATCACACCGCTGACGATGGCTACTGTGTCGCAGCACCCTATATTGGTCGATTTCTTCAACCCCGAAAATGGCGAGTGGAACTCACACGTCAAGCTCGGTGAGTGGGCCGACCTCTACCTTATCGCTCCCGCCACAGCCAACACTATGGCGAAGATGGCAACGGGTGTTGCTGATAATCTTCTGCTGACAAGTTATCTGTCGGCACGTTGTCCTGTGGCTGTTGCTCCTGCTATGGACCTGGATATGTATGCTCACGTTGCTACACAACGCAATATGGAGCAGTTACGCAAGGATGGTGTGCATATCGTGGAGCCAGGCTCTGGATTCCTTGCAAGTGGACTTGTCGGCAAGGGTCGTATGGCAGAACCAGAGCAGATTCTCGAGGCTGTGAAAGCCATTTTAGCTGAAAAAAAAAAGAGTTTAGAGGGTAAGCACTTTCTTGTGACGGCGGGTGCTACCATCGAGCCTATTGACCCCGTGAGATTTATTTCAAATCACTCATCGGGTAAGATGGGTTATGCTGTGGCGGAGGCATTGGCGGCGCGTGGCGCGAGAGTTACGCTTATTAGCGGTCGCACATCGCTCGATGTGCCACAGGGTGTGGAACGTGTGGATGTGTTGAGTGCCGAGGATATGTGGCGCGAGTGTGTGGAGCGTTTTGCCGCGAGCGATGGCGCAGTGATGTGTGCTGCGGTGGCGGATTACACCCCCGCAACGGTGGCGGAGCAGAAGCTCAAGAAAGGCGATAGCGATATGCGAATAGAGTTGCGCCGCACAAAGGATATTGCCGCTACGCTGGGCGCCGAGAAGGGCGGTCGCGTGCTGGGGGGCTTTGCTATGGAGACCGAGAACGAGCAGCAGAACGCGCAGGGTAAGCTCGAACGCAAGAATTTTGACTTTATCGTGCTTAACTCGTTGCGTACCGAGGGCGCAGGTTTTCGTGGTGATACAAATGTTGTTACGCTCATCGACCGAGAGTGTCAGGAGGAGCTGCCGCTGATGTCGAAACGTGAGGTGGCGGAGCGAATAGTAGATAAGATTGAGAATTTTTTGTAGTGTAGATATATGTTGCAACGACTTACAGTTGAAAACTATGCCCTCATCGACAAGCTCGATTTGGAGCTCGATGCTCGCCTGAACATCATCACGGGTGAGACGGGTGCTGGTAAATCCATTTTGCTTGGTGCGTTGGGCTTGCTGCTCGGTAATAAGAACGACAGCTCGACAATCCGCGATATGGAGCGCAGTTGCATTATCGAGGGTGTTTTCAATGTTGGGGCGTATGGTCTGGGGGAGTTTTTTGAGGAGAACGACCTCGATTATGAGCCGCAGACAGTTGTGCGTCGTGTGATATCACCTGCTGGTAAGAGTCGTGCTTTTGTGAATGATATGCCCGTGCAGCTCGCTACGCTGAAGGAGTTGGGAACAAGACTTATAGATATTCACTCACAGCATCGTAATATGCTCCTCTCTGATGAGGCTTTCCGCATTGATGCGGTCGATACGATGGCAGCAGCGAAGGAGTGCAGGGCGGAGTATAAGGCTCTGTATGAGTCGATGCACACTGCCGAGCGCAAGTTGCAGCAGATGCTTGATGAGGCGGAGTCACTTCGCAAGGACGAGGAGTGGTTGCGCTATCAGGTGGCGGAGTTTGATGCTGCGGCGCTTAAGGAGGGTGAGCTTCAGGAGGCAGAGGCAGAGCTTGCCGTGCTGGAGAACGCTGACCAGATTGGTGAGGCTCTGATTACGGTGAGAAACATTTTCGATGCCGAGCAGATAGGTGTGCTGGAGCAGCTGGCTGTGGCGGAGAATACGGTGGCGAGGGTTGGCTCAAGCTATCCTCGTGGAGAGGAGGTCGTGTCGCGACTGCACTCTGTAGTACAGGAGTTGAAGGACCTAGGTGCTACGGTGGCGGACGACAGCGAGCGCATAAATACCGACCCCGAACGATTGCAGCGCCTGACAGAGAGAGTGAATATGATTTATTCGATGTGTCAGAAGCACCGCGTGAAGGATTTGGAGGAGTTGATGACTGTGGGGGCGCGTTTTGCCGAGCAGCTCAAAGCAATAACTCATAGCGACGAGAATATCGCCCAGCAGCGTGAGCAAGTAGCAGCGCTTCGTGCTGATGCGATGAAGGTTGCCGAGCGTCTGCACGCAATGCGCGAGAAGGCAGCGAAGCAGATGTCGGGCGAGGTGGCAGCTATGCTTCAGCGTCTTGGTATGGCGGAGGCACGTTTTGAGGTTGATGTAGTGGCGCAGGAGGAGTTGCTTGCGACGGGCTTTGACCGCGTGCGTTTCCTCTTCTCGGCAAATGGTGGAGTTGCTCCACAGGCGGTTGAGAAGGTGGCGTCGGGCGGAGAGCTGTCGCGTGTTATGCTGGCTCTGAAAGCTATGATTGCGCGCGAAAAGAGTCTGCCAACGATTATCTTTGACGAGATAGACACAGGCGTGTCAGGTCGTATTGCCGATGCGATGGGTGAGATTATCAGTTCGCTGGGTGAAAATATGCAGGTCGTGGCTATCACACACTTGCCACAGGTAGCCTCAAAGGGCGAGGGCCATTTTGTTGTATATAAGGAGAATAGCAAAACAAACATCCTTGCGCTTGATGCCAATGAGCGTGTAGGGGAGATTGCCAAGATGTTGTCGGGTAGCGAGATTACCGAGGCGGCATTGACGCAGGCGAAGTTGTTGTTAGCGAAATAAATTGTTATGAAAAGAGTAGTATTTGCACTGTGTATGCTGTGTGTGATGTTGAGCAGCTGCACTCAAAATAGTCTGAAGGGCGAACTGAAGGGTGTCCTGGAGCAGGCAGTAGAGACGTATAAGGCTAAAGCTGCGCTAGTTGAGAGTGGCGCGGAGGGTTATCCCTATGCTGTGAGTGGCGGCGAACAGTTGTCGGCTGATGGCGATAAGCAGTGGGCGAAGGGTTATTTCCCTGGTGCATTGTGGATGCTGGCAGAGTGGTGTGACGATGACGAGTTGCGCGAGACGGCGCAAGTACTGACCTATAAGCTCAACAATGAGTTGCAGGGCGGCAACTTGCACGACTATGCGATGATTGTCAATGCGGCACACTACAAGATATACAAGCAGCGTCAGACAAACCGCCTGTTTGAGGCGATGGACGCTGTGGGACGTTCAAGCTCTAATGCCTATGCGATGGTCTATTGCACGATACAGAATGTGGAGAGCGACCCCGAGTACTTTCATCGTACGGCAGTGTGGAATATGCCTACGCTGGAGTTCTTGTATGAGCTGGGCTGGAAGGGCAATGTCAATATTCACGCCCAGAGTGTAATGGCAAATCAGGTGCGCGAGGATGGCGCATTGTATGAGGGTCAGATATATAACAAGTATGCCGCCAAGCCGCTGGAGCTTTTCTCGTTGCACGGACAGGATGCACGTTCGGCGTGGTCACGAGGTCAGGCGTGGGCGTTGTATGGTTTCGCGATGCTATATCGTGTAAGTGGCGACGAGGCATATCTCAAGCAGGCAGAGCGCACAGCAAAATATATTATGGCTAACCTTGCCGAGGATGGTATTCCAAATTGGGATTTCGATTCACAGGAGGAGATGAAGGACTCTTCGGCAGCTGCAATTATGGCTTCGGCATTTGTTGATTTGTACCGTGAGACCAAAAACGAGGAGTATCTTCAGATTGCCGAGCGACAGCTTTCGACGCTCTGTTCGGCAGAGTATCTTGCTTCGGCGGAGGAGTGTGGTGGTTTGCTGCTCAAGCACGGCGTGGGTAATCGTATGACAGGCGATGCGGTAGATGCAGCGCTTATCTGGGGCGATTATTATCTGATAGAAGCAATTATAAAGTATTTGGAGTTGTAAGAAGCTGTCTAACAAGGTGATTTTTGCGTTTTACTCACCCTCAAAATGCTCATTTACGCCAAGCAAACTCCGCTTTTTGGGGTTTCGTATGCCTTAAAATCCCTCTTATTATACAACTTCAACGAAATAGGGTTGTCCTTCATAATTGTTGGACAACCCTCATTTTGTTATAACATACTCTCAATCGTGGAGATAATCTCGTCGAGGTGGTCAAGCTCATATTCAACCTCTATCGAACGAATAACGCCCTTGCGGTCGATGATAAAGCTGCGCGGAACATACAGCGTGGCGTACAAGGAATATATCTCGCGGCGAGGGTCAAGTCCAATCGGGAAGGTGTAACCATTAACCTCGCAAAATCCCTTTATCAAGTCATATCCCTGCCCGCGCGCTACGGGGAGGTAGCAGAACTCCTTGCCCTCGAAATGGTCAATGATGCGCTCCTGCGCCACAGCAATCTCATTGCGGCAGGTGGGGCACTCGGGGTCCCAAAGAGTCAGCAAAACAACCTTCCCTCGCAAAGACGAGAGTGTAACCTCCCCCTCGGGATATAGTTGTGCAGTGAAGTCTGGAGCCACTTGACCAATCTTGACCAGCGTTGTCTTGTCGGAGTCTTCGTGTCCGTCGCTGATACAACCAAGTGCTGTGACTGCTACGCAGAGAGCTAATATTTTGAAAATCCATTTCATATAAGCAAAGATACATATTTCGCTTTAGAATAACAACTTGTGCTACTCTATTTTTTTTTCGCCTGTTCGCTGAAAGATAGCTGCGAATTGGTCTATTTGTGCTCAAAATGGTGAGAAGCGTTTATTATCGGTTCGTTTGGTTGCGGTGGATGGTCGTAAAGCGAACAAGGGGTGGTTTTGTGTGTTGTAATTATCTATTTTTGTATCGATTGTTATAATCATAATGTTGCTAAAATGCTTGTTTATAGGATGATATATGAAAATAGTTATAAACCCCAATTATTTGTTATATAATGATTTTATCGCTTCTATACCTGCTGCTTTCTCCAATCTTACGTCTGCAACGACGCTTCATGAGGCGCGAAACATCGTCAAAAGTGTGAGCGTTGGCGACCGAAGATTGGTCATAAAGTATTATTCTTCGCTCTCTTTGGTTAATCGCGTGGCGTATGGACGTGTGCGGCAGAGTAAGTCAATGCGAGCTTATCAAAATGCTCATCGATTGCTCACTCTGGGTGTGAACACCCCACAGCCTGTGGCGGCGGTTGATTGTTATGAGCGAGGTTTGTTGCGCGGATGTTACTTTGTGTCGGAGTACTCCGATTTTCAGCCGATGACAATAGTAAATGAGCAGGGCAAGAGGGTAGATGGCGAACTGCTTGAGGCGTTGGCGCATTTTATAGCTCATATTCATCAGTTGGGTATTCAGCACAACGATTTGAATGTGGCAAATGTTAGGTATCGCAGAAGTGGTGAGGAGTATGAGTTTGAATTGATTGACAATAATCGTATTCGATTTTATGATAGGGCCTTGACCGAGCGAGAGCGATTTAATGATTTGCGCCATTTCTCGTGTGACACGGCGCAGTTTGTCTATATGTTGGAGTGTTATGCCCGCCTCACAGGTATTGATATGGATAGGTTTGCAGCAAAAGGACTGCTCTCAAGAGCTATGTATGGGTTGCGATTTGGGTTTAGACGGAAAATGAAGAGTAGATTGCGAAGATGAGTATTAGGATTGTTGTTTGCTTGTTTGTCAGTTTGTTGTGTGGTTGTGTTGAGTATCATCCCTATGATACACGCGTGGATGGTGCAACTGATATAAATGCGAAAAATATTGCTCGTATTGAGCGTGAGTGTAAGGACCTGAAGGAGTTGCGTTTTGCGGTGGTGAGTGACTCACAACGCTGGTATGATGAGCTTGAGCAGGCGGTGCTGGAGATAAACCTCCGTAGTGATATTGATTTTGTAATTCACGCTGGTGACCTCTCTGATTTCGGGATGCGTACGGAGTTTGAGGTGCAGCGCGATATTCTCAATCGGTTGCGTGTACCATATGTCTGCTTGATTGGTAATCACGACTGTATAGCAACGGGAAAAGATATCTTTGCGAAGATATTTGGTGCGGCAGATATGGCTTTCACGGCGGGTGATGTAAGGTTTATATGCCTTAATACCAATGCCCTGGAGTATGATGATGGGTCGGTGCCAAATCTCGATTTTGTCGAGCAGCAACTGCTTACGATGCCTCGTGATGTTCGGCGAAGCGTTGTTGTGATGCACGCCGAGCCCCTCTCCGACCAGTTTTATAGCCGCGAGGTGGCGCTTATTCTTCAGCAGCAGTTGAAGTGTTTGCCCGATTTGCAATTTTGCGTGCATGGGCACGGGCACAAATATAAGGAAGAGGATATTTTCGACGATGGCGTGACCTACTACGAGTGTGATAATGTGGGCGATAGGTCTTTCTTGATTTTCACTTTGAATAATGATGGTTATGAATGTGAGAAGGTTGACTTTTAGATGTTTGGTGTTGCTTGAGCTCCTGTTATCCACGAGTGTAGGTCTAGCCAGCGTTCGAGCTGAACAGCCTCTGCTGGGCTTGCGCTCTCACGCCGATTATGAGGGTTGGCAGCGAGTGATACCTACTCACCTGAAACTGCAATATGCAGGCGGTATGGGCGTAGGGTCGGTGGGTGTCGGCTGGGATTATGGTAGGGGAAATCAGTGGGAAAGCGATGTGATGGTGGGCTACTTGCCCAAGCGTTACAGTGATGCAGCACACCTCACACTATCCCTGCGACAGACCTATACTCCCTGGAATCTGCCTCTGTGGCGTGATGTAAGCTATGAGCCTTTGTCGTGTGGGGTCTATCTCACCACCATCACAGGCGATAAGTTCTGGACGCGTGAGCCTGGTAAGTACGGCGGCAAGTATTATAAATTCGCGTCGCGAGTGCGTCTGCACGTCTTTGTTGGACAGCGCATAAATCTATCGCAGCTCTCGCGTGGTAGGTTGCAGGGTGCATCGCTATATTATGAGGTGAGCGCGTGCGATATGAATCTGGTATCGAAATTTACCAATTCAAGCCTTAAGCTAACCGATATGCTATTCTTCTCGTGTGGCGTGCGGCTGCAAATCGCGCGACCACGTTAGTTGCGAGGTGGCATATAGTCCATACGGAAGCGGCACTCGTTGGCTGTGGGGAAGTCTGAAGGTACAGCCTGCTTGACCTTGCCCGTTGCTGCCCACTCTGCACCGCGTAGCAGAAGTGTCTGGAAGCCAGCACACTGCATGGCGGGGTTATTTTCGGGCGTAGGACCGCAGTGACCGAGCATAATATGGAAGATGCGTGCTTTGCCGTAATCAACAGTAAAGATGAGGGGCTCCTCGCGTCCCGAGCCGCCTCTCTTTGCATCGGCAAAACCCGAGTAGAGCAAATCCTTGATGTTGGCAGGTCCGCGCATACGGTCATACATCTCGTCACGACCGTGCTTCCACCCATCTGGCAGACCCTTTGTTATGGGGTGTTTGGCGTTGCGGCAGTGCATAGGGTACTCGCGCTGTGCTCCGTGTGAGCCGCCTGTACCAGCTGTGTTGTCAAGCACAGGCTTGCCATCTACAAGATAGTAGTAGGGTCCTGACTTCTCGTTACGACCCTCCCAGCCGCCCAGGGCGATAATCTTGTTGAACTCTTCCCAATCGGCAAAGGCATTGTCGGCGGCGTGATATACGACTACGCCTCCGCCACGCTTTACATATTGCAGGAATGCCTCATCGGTCGCTTTCGACCAGCGGTCACCGTTGTAATCCAGTACCACTACATCGTATTCTTCAAATTGAGGGTTAAACTTTCTCATATCGCCACCTTTGGATGGGGTGAGCAGTATGTCGGCCTCAAACATAGATGATTGCTCAAGAATAAGCTTCAGCACACGATGGCTTACCTGCCAATTGTGGTTGTTTTGACCCGATATAATAAGTGCCTTCAGCTTTGGGTTTCGCGCTACGGTAGGTGTGAGTGAGGCGGAAATGAGCATAATAGCTGCGAGGACTATTGTTTTGAGAAAGTTTTTCATAGTTTGAAGTTTTAAGTTGAATACAAATTTAGTAAATAATGATTTTATATCAAAATTTTTGTATCAAATTGATTGTGCTTGCGCGCAAAGGTATAGACACAAAAAAACGCTTGGCGACACCAAGCGTTTTCTGCAAATTAAGGGTGGAAGATGGGATTGGCTGCTGCGCTCCCTTATAGGTCGCTCCGCTTAACGCCTACCCCTTCTGCTCGCCGCAGGGGCTCGAACGGCGAAGCCGAAGCGAGGATACCTTTGAAAATAAATATCTTTTTATCCTCGCAACCCACAAAACAACACTCCTCTTACAAACAAAAGCAGAGCGCAGAAGGCGCAATTTTTGATGGAGGAGCTTTCGGCTGCTTGCAGACAGAAAGCGCATACAACAAAAAAACGCAAGGTTTATAAACCTTGCGTCTGCTTTTGGGGTGGAAGATGGGGCTCGAACCCACGACCTTAGGAACCACAATCCTCTACTCTAACCAACTGAGCTACATCCACCATTTAGATTTGACCTCTCAAATCGGGTG
Organism: Rikenellaceae bacterium; assembly: GCA_015059905.1. Lineage (GTDB taxonomy): Bacteria > Bacteroidota > Bacteroidia > Bacteroidales > Rikenellaceae > Alistipes. The sequence continues at coordinate 115,719 of SUZN01000007.1, read as the reverse complement.
CAAATATATGTTATTTATCGTTTTCCTCCAAATTTATTTACAAAAATCTTTCAAAAAAAGCGATAAATAGGGTTGCTACGTCCATCCATTACTGCTCATTGTGGTGCTTTACCCAGCCATCATAACCCACTGCGAGTTCCACAACCTTATATCCGTTGCCTGCCAATACGCCTGCCACCTGCTTGCTGCGTCCGCCGCCCTTGCAGTAGAGAGCGATGGTCTTATCCTTGGGTAGTGTGCGGTAGTCGCTGAAAAATGTTGAGCTACGTACATCAAGGTTAAGGTAGGTGCCTTCTATTGCGCCCTTTGCATGCTCCTCTGCTGTGCGTACATCGACAAGCAATACGTTCTCTTTCTGAATGATACGTTCAAATGCCTCTACATTGAGAGAATGAAATGTTGCGCGACTGCGGCGCACGCTGCTACACGCTGTGAGGCATAGCAACGAGGCTACAACGAGAAATATTATTCTTGATTTCATAGCTGTAAATTATTTTAATACGGTCAGCTTGATGCGTGAGATTACATTTGGTTTTGTAGGCGACATCGTAACCTCGAGCGTAGCATCCTCGCCCGACTTTAACTCCACGATAAAGCCTACGCGTGCAGCACCCTTCGACTTTTCGTCGGCTGGCCATATCTTCGCGGTGGCTCTTGAGCGTGCCTTCAGGCGCAAGTAGAGTGTCTTACCCTCCTGCGTGAGCATAATCGTTTGGGGTGAAACAATCTCCGCCGCCGCAGTAGTTGTCATATGCCACTCTACGGTTGATGGGCTTACGCCATTTTGGATGTTATCGGTCACTGTGAGGTGATTCTTCTTGTTGAGTATAACGGTACGAGTGACGCTCTGTGCATGTTCGGCAAATATGGGCGTAAGGTCAAGCTCTGCGCCCTTTTCGCGTGGTGTGTCGTGGAACTTTAGAATCTCTGCCTTGCCACCCACATTGTGATGTGTGCCGTTGAAGGTGAGTGTGTTGTGTGAGGCGGCACCTATGCTGAACACATCCCAGCGATTGCTCTGCTGCGTAGTGTTCTCTGCATCTACACCTGCTGACTCCAGCTTGCTGTAATCCTCGCCCCCCAAATCGACTGCCCAGCGCACACCGTTTAGCTCATATACAAACGAGCCCGCATCCATATGAGAGTGGTTGTTCTGCGCCTTGCCGCCCTTGATGGCAAAATAGGCATCATCGGCATCCCAGCCACTGCGGTATATATATATTGGCACCTCGCCACGACTCTGCCAGCTTTTCTGCGTTGGAAGTTGCGGATTACTCAAGTCGATGTTTATGGCGCAAATCATATATAGTGGCAACAGCGCATCCTTCGTAACTTTCTTCTCTTTGATTGACTTCTCGTCAAGAGCCACAATTGATGAATTGCCCATCTTGCGGGCAAACCAATACTTGACAGGCATACAAGTGGCAGTGTCGTAGCTGCAATCACCATAGTTGAAGAGCTTGCCTGAAGGTGCTACCAGGTGATTCATAAACTCTGCCGAACGCAGGAAATTCTTGTTGTCGGCAATGCCTGCGTGTGTTGAGAGCGATGACTCCAAGGCTGCCACCAGCAATGCCTCGAAGCCAGAACCATACTCCCAATAGGCGTAACCCTCGGGGTAAGCCCCATCTGGCTCATATATCTTCTGCGCCTTCTTGTTTGACTCTATACACTTTGAAATCAACGCCTTGCAATAATCTGGCGAACGCTCCAATGTTGCCAGCGCACCGTAAATCATACCCGCGTTGCATACCTGATTCCAATTATCTTCTCGCTCCCAGAAGTTCACGCCTTCGCCTTCCGATGCGCGCAGACCCTTCTCGTAGATGGCAGTACCGATGATACTGCGTGAGCGCACCGACAGACGGCGGTAGAGCCAGTCGTAACCAATCGAGAGCGCCATTGTCATCTCTGCCACATCCAGAAAGTGTGACGGATTCCAATCCTCAAAAGCACTTGCTGCCAGCATCTCGCGCTCGGCTGCTGCTACATAACGCATATCGTCGGTCATCGCGTGGGCATAAGAGAGGTAGAACACTCGCTTCAGGGCCTCGCGTGGCGCGTTCCACTTTGCGCCCTCCACAATCTCGCGCTTGATAGGCTCGGCATTGAGATAGCCATCAGCTTCGGAGATAATCATCTGGTGGATGGTCATAGCATTTGCCGATTTGGTAGGCAACTCACGCATCTTGCTCACGTCACCTTTGGTGAGTAGCAGACGGGGGTGGGGTGCTATGGCATCATAGTCAAGGTTCTGTGCAGAGGCTGAAAAAAGAGCCAAAGAGCATATAAAAGTAAATAGTGTCAATAATTTTTTCATAATAATCTCGAAAAAGTTCGTAAAATTAGAAATAATTTTGCAAACTTCGCATTTTAGATGACATATAAATACAATGTAGGCAGAAAAACATCTCTCGGTGTGACATTTTGTCAGCATAAAGTGTGGGGACTGACAAAAATATGTGCCACCCAGGGTTTGGCACACTGCTTGCTTATATAAATGGCGTGTGTAAACAATGAAATAATAACATAAACTAAAACAAAATACTATGACAATTAAACCACTTTCAGACCGCGTATTGGTATTGCCCAATCCAGCGGAGGAGAAGACCGCAGGCGGTCTTTTTATTCCAGACACAGCAAAAGAGAAGCCACTTATGGGTAAGGTTGTAGCCGTAGGTCCAGGCACAGCAGAGGTAAAGATGGAGGTTAAGGAGGGTGATACAGTCCTCTACGGCAAGTATGCTGGTACCGAAATCAATGTTGATGGCACAGATTACCTTATTATGAAGCAGAGCGACATCCTCGCAATCTGCTAATTTGATTAACCTAAAAAACTGAAAAGAAAATGGCAAAGGAGATTAAATATAATGTAGAGGCACGCGACCTTTTGAAGGAGGGCGTTGATGCGTTGGCTAATGCCGTGAAGGTTACACTCGGCCCTAAGGGTCGTAACGTGATTATCGACAAGAAGTTTGGTGCACCACAGATTACAAAGGATGGTGTTACTGTAGCCAAGGAGATTGAGCTTGAGGACAAGTTCGCCAACATGGGCGCACAGATGGTTAAGGAGGTTGCCTCAAAGACCAACGACGATGCGGGTGACGGTACAACAACTGCTACTGTTTTGGCACAGGCTCTTATCGGTGTAGGTTTGAAGAACGTAACCGCAGGTGCAAACCCAATGGACTTGAAGCGTGGTATGGACAAGGCTGTGGCAATCGTTGTGGATGAGCTCCGCAAGCTCTCACAGGAGGTTGGTAGCGACATCTCAAAAATTGAGCAGGTGGCTACTATCTCTGCCAACAACGACAACGCTATCGGTAAGCTTATCGCCGAGGCTATGGCAAAGGTGAACAACGAGGGTGTTATCACCGTTGAGGAGGCAAAGGGTACAGAGACTCACGTTGATGTTGTTGAGGGTATGCAGTTCGACCGTGGCTACATCTCGGCTTACTTTATGACCGACACAGAGAAGATGGAGGCAGAGTTGGAGAAGCCACTCATCCTCATCACCGACAAGAAGATCTCTACAATGAAGGAGATTATGGGCGTTTTGGAGCCTGTGGCACAGAACGGTCATTCACTGCTTATCATCGCTGAGGATGTTGATGGCGAGGCATTGTCTGCACTCGTAGTTAATAAGTTGCGTGGTACATTGAAGATTGCTGCATGTAAGGCTCCAGGCTTCGGTGACCGTCGTAAGGATATGTTGGAGGATATCGCAATCCTCACAGGTGGTACAGTAGTTTCAGCCGACAAGGGTATGAAGCTCGAGGATGCAACTATCGAGATGCTGGGTTGCGCCGAGAAGGTAGTAATGAACAAGGAGACTACAACTATCGTTGATGGCGCAGGCGAGAAGGAGGCTATTGCTTCACGCATCACTATGATTCGTGGTGGTATCGAGGCTGCGAAGTCTGACTACGACCGTGAGAAGTTGCAGGAGCGCCTGGCGAAGCTCTCTGGTGGTGTAGCTGTACTTTACGTTGGTGCTGCAACAGAGGTTGAGATGAAGGAGAAGAAGGATCGCGTTGATGATGCTTTGGCTGCTACTCGTGCTGCCGTTGAGGAGGGTATCGTTCCTGGTGGTGGTGTGGCTTACATCCGTGCCGTAGCTGCTTTGGAGAACCTCAAGGGCGACAACGAGGATCAGACAACAGGTATCCAGATCGTTAAGCGTGCTATCGAGGAGCCATTGCGCCAGATTGTTGCTAACGCAGGTGGCGAGGGTTCGGTAGTAGTTAATAAGGTTAAGGAGAGCGAGGGCTCAATGGGTTACAATGCTCGTGACGACAAGTATGAGGATATGCTCGTTGCAGGTATCATCGACCCAACAAAGGTATCTCGCGTTGCTTTGGAGAATGCAGCTTCAATCGCTTCAATGTTCCTCACAACAGAGTGCGTATTGGCTGATAAGAAGGTGGATACTCCTGCTATGCCAGCTATGCCACAGGGTGGTATGGGCGGTATGATGTAAAATAGAACACCTATCGGATATTTCAGGTGCGTCACCCTTGCGGTGGCGCACTTTTTTATTGAATTTTTGATATATAGAATATTTTAGTTAAATTTGTAAAAGTAAATACCAAATAATGGATGCCTATGAAACATTAAAAGATTCGTATGATTATTAGCAATTTGTAGAAATTTATTTCTACACAACATATATTAAGCGTCATCTTTATTACCTGCTTGTCGAAATCTGGAAAATTTCAAAGTCGCAGAGGAATAAGGTTTGATGCTCACGTTTATGGCGTGGGCTCATTCTCTATTTTGCGACTTAGGTATTCCAGAACCTCGACAAGCTAATAAGAATAGTCTGCGCTTTTTATATGCCTAAAACAATTATTAACCTTAAAAGTGAAATTATGGCAATTATTGAAACATTAGTTACGATTGTTGACAAGGCAGGTCGTAGAATTGAGAAAGGAACTAAAATTTCAGTTAATGGAAATCTTGGAAGCAACGCAGGTCGAAAACTTATGCAAGAAAGTGTAAAAAGAGCTACGGGAGCAGATGTGCCGTTAAATAAACTTGGAAATCATTTTAGGAAAAAGTGATTTATTATCGGTTCGATGAAGTTCGAACCGATTTTTATATGCTATTGTAACAAGATAAAAAACATACGTCATTACCCGACACGAAACGTAGTGAGTGGCGAAGGTAATCCTCCAGTATGAATGTATTACGATAAAAGTATGGAGGATCCCCATCGCCTTGCTCGGCAAGGCGGGGGATGACGTTTTTATAATGTTACTGTGACCGTATAAAGAAAAATGCCTAACCCCGAAAGGTTAGGCATTTTATTCAATAGATGAATTTTGTTATACAAAAGGATACTTAACAACCTCTGCCTTCAACAATCTATCGCGGATAACAACGGCGATTGTTGTGCCTAATGTTGCATACTCGGTCTTGACATAGCCCAAGGCGATACCCACCTTCAACATTGGCGACATTGTACCCGATGTAACGTGACCAATCTCCTCACCCTCAAGGTTAGCGAGCTTGTAACCGTGACGTGGGATACCTCGGTCAATCATCTTTAGACCAACCAGCTTGCGCTCTACGCCCTCTGCCTTCTGCTTTGCCAGATAGTCGCGGTCGATGAAGTCCTTGCCCTCAACGAACTTTGTCACCCAGCCCAAGCCAGCCTCCAAAGGAGATGTAGTGTCGTCAATATCATTGCCATAGAGTGCAAAACCCTTCTCCAAACGCAATGTGTCACGTGCACCCAAGCCGATGTTCTTCAAACCGAACTCCTCGCCAGCTTTCCACATAGCCTCCCAGATGGTGTCGGCGTCAGAGTTATACATATAAATCTCGCAGCCGCCAGAGCCTGTGTAACCTGTAGCCGATAGGATAACATCGCAACCAGCCAACTTTGTCTGCTTGAATGTGTAGTAAACCATATCCTCGACAGGCTCCTCGCACATCTTCTGTACGAGCTTCATTGCGAGCGGACCCTGAATAGCGAGCTGTGCGATGTTGTCAGATGAGTTCTCCAGTTCAACGCCTGGCTTCATACCGAACTTCTCGCCCTCGGCGCAGATGTGTGCCCAATCCTTGTCGGTGTTGGCTGCATTGACACAGAGCATATACTTTGTGTCGCTGAACTTGTAGATAAGGATATCATCCACGATACCGCCCTTGCCGTTAGGCATTGTGGCATACTGCACCTTGCCATCAAAGAGCTTCGAAACATCATTTGATGCAATGTGCTGCAACAAATCGAGAGCCTTCTCGCCCTTAATCCAAATCTCGCCCATATGGCTCACGTCAAACACGCCGCACTTCTCTCTAACGGTCATATGCTCGTCGTTGATGCCTGAAAACTCGATAGGCATATTATACCCCGCAAACTCTGCCATCTTGGCACCTGCGGCGATGTGATACTTTGTAAACGCTGTGGTTTTCATCTGTTTATAGTTTTAGTTTGTGTTATCATTTACTTCTCTTGCGCTCCTGGTTCTGCTCTCTGCCTTTATTCGGGCAATCTCCTCTTGGCTGAAGGCTTTACGCAGGAACTCAATCAACGTGTCTATGGTCTCATATCCCACCTGCCTGCCGATGAGTCTGCCCTCACCGTCATAAAGCACCAATTCGGGTACTCCGCCCGAGCGGGCGTGTGTGCGGTGCAGCTCACGTGCGTTTGGCGTGAGAGCCATATCCACCTTTTTATACTCCATCCTCTCAATCATTGCCACTACTTCGGCATCCGTCAATCCTTCATTGGCGAGGCGTTGGCAGGGCTGACAACCTTGAATCGAGAAGATATAGAGCGAGGGGCGCCCTTTTGGTTTTGTCTGCTGGTTAGATGGCTTTGTCTGCGTAGCGCTCTGCGCTGAAGCAGAAGCAGCGACACCTACTATCGCCACTAAAGCCAATATCCATCCAACAATAACCCTTCGCATTGCTTACTTCTCGCTACGTTTGATACCCAGGCGTGGGCAACGTGTAAATGGCTTCTCGCGGTCAAAGAGGTAGCGATATGTGGTGTGCATCTTGTGACGTGTTGCACAAACATATTGTTGAATCATACGGTTCATTACGGGGTTGAAGTCGCCAATCCACGCAAACTCCACAGTCTTGTAGCTGTTGCGGTCGGTGCGGATATAGTTCTCGTAGATATACTGAATCATACCAGACTCCACGCCCTTGCCCTGAAACTCTGGTGTCACGGCGAAAATCATTCCGAAGATACGGTCGCAACTCTTCTTCACCTTCAGCTCCCACATCAGGCGCAACTTGTTCCAGAGGTTGAGCTTACCGTTGAATTTGCCGATGATGCGGTTGATATCGGGCACCATAATGAAAAAGCCGACAGGCTCGTTGTTAAAGTATGTGAAGAAGATGATGTTTGGATCGACGATAGGACGTAATGTCTTCATAATCTTCTGCGCCTCCTCCTTCTCCATAGGTTTCACGCCAGTGAACAGACTCCACGCCTTGTTATAGATGATGCGGAAATCCTCTGCTACCTGCTCCAGATTGTCGGTTTTGATGCAAGAGAAGCTGTATCCAGGTGTGTTCATCAGACGCTTCGCGCGCTCGGCGATAGATGAGTTGATATCATCATCATACACACGCCACAGATAGGTATTCTGGTTAAAGTAGTTCTTGAAACCATAATTCTCAAACAACTCCTTGTAATAAGGTGGGTTGTAAGGGTTGGCATACAATGGCTGGAACTCATAACCCTCAACCAGCAGACCCCACCACGAATCGCGAGGACCGAAGTTTACAGGACCATCCATAGCCTCCATACCACGACTCACCAGCCACAGGCGCGCTGCATCGAAGAGCTGATTTGCAAGCTCCTGGTCGTTGATAGCCTCAAAGAAACCGCAACCTCCCGTAGGCTGCTCGTAAGAGTATGCGTGCTCATTATCGTAAAAGGCTGCGATACGACCCACAACCTCGCCCTCGGCATTGTATGCTACCCAGCGGATAGCCTCGCCGTCGGCGTAGAGCTTGTTCTTGGCAGGGTCGAATACCGCCTTGATATCATCATCAATTGGGCATACCCAATAACGATTACCCTTGTAAAGACGCTTTGGAAGTTCGATAAACTCCTTCTCAAGTGCCACGTCAGTCACCTCGCGGAGTGTGTATTTGCTCTTGCTCATATCTAAAGTTGATTTATATGCTTTGTTTTAACTTTCAAAGATACAAAAAATATTGTTATTTTATCTCTCTGTCGGGGTTTTGTTTTATAAATGTCTCCCACGACGATGACCCTTTGGCAGCTTTTTTGCCTCCGCCGAGTCCTTTCACGCGTGCCGAGCCCATAGCTTGCGATATGGGGGTGCGAGCGGTGAAGTAGTGACACATTGCCACAGCCATACCATCAGTGGCATCCAGTCGGCGAGGCATATAGTCGAGCTTGAGCATACGTTTTACGATGGCTGCTACCTGCTCTTTGGATGCCGAGCCAGAGCCAGCGATGGAGAGCTTCACGCGCGAAGGGGCATACTCGAACACCTCCTTGTCGTGGGTCAGTGCTGCCGCCATAGCCACACCCTGCGCGCGCCCCAATTTAAGCATACTCTGCACATTGGTGCCGAAAAATGGCGACTCCAGCGCCACCTCGCGCGGTGAATAATCCTCGATGAGTTTGCTCACACGGTCGAAAATGTAACGCAGCTTGCGATATGGGTCGCTCATCGTGTGCAGGTCAATGTCACCCATCACCACCGAGCGCAGTTTGTTTCCCTCGACCTCGATTATGCCGTAACCCATATAGTTCGTGCCAGGGTCGATGCCCATAATGCGGTATGTAGTCTGCTCCTGACTCATTTAGTGCTTCTTATTTTTATTGATTTTGTATATCTCGGCTCTTATCTGCTCAATGCTGCCCACTATTAGGTAGTAATCATACTCCACGACAGAGTTTTTGGTCAATCTCTCGCGTCGTAGTGGGGCGATGTATGAGGTAGCTGCGCTATGGGCATCTCCTTCGAGGTTGTCCCCAAATCTACCTGCCAGAAAATGTGTTGCCGAGGGTGAATATACCGCCACGCCCCAGCCATTGTCGTCGGTGAAAGCCATCCAATGCTCGGGGATGGTGGGGTAGCTGCCCCAGAAATGCTCGGGGTCGCCAATAATTATCTGCTTAACCTCAGTCTGCTCTGTGCGCTCCCCCGTGAAGGGTTTAGTACCGAAGAAGGAGTGCAGATTTTTCAGCGCCGAGATAAGATATACGGCTGGTATCTCCTGGTTGCTCTCCACACCCTCGCCATAGAGCGAGTCTGTTCGCTGGCAAGTAAGACGGTTTTTGACGTGAATAACATTTCCCTTTATCGTTGTCCACTGCTCCATTATGGCCTCTGCGGGGTGGTTGTTCATATCCCATTGCATCGGTATGCACTTGACGTACGATTTTTTGCCGTTGGTGCTGTGCTTCAATATCTGGGCACGGTTGCGGGCATAGTCGCCCACCTGGATTGGATTCCACGCCCAGGGTGACCACGTAGGGCACTGCCCCTCGTTTTGACGATTGACCACATTGCCTGCGTAGTACGATTGCTGAATGTAACGACCCTCGTCGCAGATGTTTACCAGATTGCGCTCATCACTGGACTTTGATATGTAGCATATTGCGCCACCTCGCGTAAGGTCTTGCTTGAGACGTAACGCGCGACTGCTAATCTCAATCTCGTTTGGTTGCTCTTGTGCAAAGGTTGTTAAAGCAAGCAAAAGCGAAAGCGTAAAAAGTGAAATTCTCTTCATGGTAAATTTGTTTTTACAAATTTACAACATTCTTTACGTATAAAAAAATAGGCTACCAACATTTGTTGATAGCCTATAAATATTTTTAGCAAAAAATTACTTCAAAAGCTCTGCAATCTTCTTCTCAAGCTCCTCGCCGCGCAACTGTGTAGCGATAATCTCGCCTGTTGAGCAGTCGATAAGGAAGTTAGCTGGGATAGAGTTCACAGCGTAGTCGTGACGAGCCTGATTGTCCCACATCTTGAGCGCGCTGACGTGTACCCAGTTCATCTCCTTCTCCTCCACAGCCTTCAACCAAGGCTCGCGAGCGCGGTCGAATGATGCGCCGTAAATCTCAAAGCCCTTCTTGTGGTATGCCTCGTAAGTTGCCTTTAGGTGTGGCACCTCTGCCATACAAGGACCGCACCAAGAAGCCCAGAAGTCCAGAAGCACATACTTGTTATTCTTGTTCTCCACAACGCTCTTGAGTGAAATCTCCTTGCCGTCAGCATCCTTCTCCACGATGTCGATGTAAGGGTTCCCTGGCTGTACCTTCAGCGCCTGCTCGGCAGCCTGCTTTGTCTTTGCGATACCCTCGTCAGCCTGTGTAGCCTCTGGCATAGCGTTTACAAGGTCGATAACATCCTGTGGCTTGAAGTAGTAATAAGTCTCCTTGAAGAGCTTAAGACCGAGTACGTTGTCGATGTTCTCCTTGATTGTTGCAAGCTGCAGGGCGATATACTCATCCTCGCCAGCCTCATCCTGCTTGAGAGACCACTGCTTAACGTGCAGGTCAGCAAGCTTGTCGTTTGTTGGAGTACCCACAGCGCTGAATGCACGGTGCTCTGGGTCGAGCTTCTTAACCTCAATCTGACCTGGCTCAACGATAACCTCAACATACGCATCTGGACGTGCATCCACATCGCCAATTGCAACGTATGCTGCATAAGGAGTCTCAACCTCGCCCTTCAAAGTGAAGCTGTTGCTAGCAATCTGCACAGAGTCGCTCTTTACAAACTCACGACCCTTCTGCTCTCCCAAAAATGCCCACTTGCCATCAGCAAACTCCTCCGATGAGCCTGTGATTGTAAACTTTGTTGCGCTGCCGCAGCTAACCATAGCCGCAGCCGCCAATGCAAAAATAAAAATCTTCTTCATTTTCTTATTTGGTTTTGTTATTTCTTAATCTCTTTCTCCAATGTCGCCACTCTGCGCTGCAACTCTGGCAGGTTCTTGAATACGGCAAACGAGCGGTGGTAGCCTACGCCTGGCAGGGCTGGGTAACCGAAGCGAATCTCGCCATCGGGCACATTCTTGTCGATACCTGACTTTGAACCAATCTTCACATAGTTACCGATAGTGACGTGGTCGGCAATGCCTACCTGACCCGCCAGGAAGCAGTTGCGACCCACCTTCGATGTGCCAGCGATACCCATCTGTGCCGATGATACGGTATTCTCGCCAATCTCCACGTTGTGACCCACTTGGATAAGGTTGTCGAGCTTTACACCCTTACGGATGATTGTTGAGTCGGTCTTTGCACGGTCGATACAAGTGTTTGCACCAATCTCAACGTTATCTTCGATAATCACGTTGCCGAGCTGTGGAATCTTGTCAAATGTGCCATCTGGCTTTGGCAGGAAGCCGAAACCATCTGCGCCAATCACAGCTCCTGCGTGGATAATGCAGTTCGCACCTACGCGGCAGCCCTCGTAAATCTTTACTCCAGGGTAGAGCGTTGTGCCAGCGCCAATCTTTACGCCATCACCAACATACACCTGTGGATATATCTTTGCACCCGCCTCGATGACTGCGCCCGCCTCGATAACAGCAAAGTCTCCAACGTAGCAATCCTCCGCAACAGTTGCCTTTTCAGAGATAGATGCCATCTTGCTGATGCCCTTCTTCTGGGGTTTCATAGCGTTGTACATCTCCAGCAATTTCAGCACCGCAGCACCCACGTCGGGCAGTTTGATAAGCGTTGCTGCAACCTCCTGCTTGGGGGTGAAATCGTTGCCTACCAAAACGATAGAGGCTTCGGTTGTGTAGATGAACTCTTCATATTTAGGGTTTGAAAGATAGGTGAGCGCACCCTTCTTGCCGCCTTCGATTGATGAGACGGTGTGTACTGCCGCACTCTTGTCGCCGACGATCTCGCCGCCGAGCAAACCTGCAATCATTTCCGCTGTAAATTCCATTTCTTATCTTTTATATGTTAAAATCCTATAAATCAGTGGGCAAATGTAGTAATAATATCGTGATTTTGCAACCCCGCGCGTGAGCTACTTCTCAATATAGTTTTCTATCTCTATACCCTTGGGTATCATTTCCGATACATCGTGACCAAATTGCAACAACTCTCTCACCGTAGAGGATGAGACATCGGCAAGCTCTGGTGGCGTGAAGAGCAGCAGGGTAGTAATCTCGGGGAACAGACGGCGGTTGGTCTGCGCCATCGTGCGCTCATACTCAAAGTCGATAGTGTTACGCACACCTCGTATGATAGCCTGCGCGCCTATCTCGCGGGCAAGGTCTCCTGTCAAAGTTGAGTATGCTACACACTCCACTTTGGGGTTGTTCTCATAAAGGCGGCGTATCAGACGTAGCCTATTCTTAAGACTCAGGAGCGAGTTTTTGCTTACGTTGTCGCCAATGGCAATCATCACTCGGTCGAAGAGCTGCAAAGCCTGCTCCACAACCGCCTCGTGACCACGCGTAAAGGGGTCAAACGACCCTGGGAAAATAGCTGTTTTCATATCAGTGTTATTTCTCTTTGCTTTCAATTTCTAATGCCAATCGCTCGGATATGACCGACATATATGGCTTGCTTTCGATGTGTGACACGGCTGTTATGCCCTGCCACGATAGTATCAGCACTTCGTGTGCCGATTGCAACATCTTAACCGTAATGGGCGCGTGTTCAACCTTGTAGCCGAGTCTTAATGCTGCGAGTTCGATGAGTTGTTGCTCGACCGATTGTAGCGGTGATGGTTGCAGCGTTATGGTGTCCTCCTTGATAACGAGCAGAGGTTCTGCTACATCGTTTATAACGTCACCCTGCTCATTTGCCATAATCACGCGGTGCTTGTCGCGTGCGGTGGCTATCTCTCGCATCAGGTGGCGTGTAGCAACCATCGCCGAAGTGGGGTAGTCGGCAAGTGGCGCTGTTGAACGTATTATTGACGCTTCGGGGCGCAGGCTACGCACAACGTAACCACTATAAATAGACTCTTCGCCAACCTCCAGAGTCTGTTCTCCCGTAGGGTATAATTTTAGAATGACCTCAATTGATGTGTTGCGCGTGCAGTAGTTTGCCTCGAGCAGGGCAGTTGTCTGTCTTTCAAGTTCCCTTCGTGTGAGGTCGCTCTGCACACCAAAGAGTCGCATCGCGGCGGTGTTTAGTATCTTCAGGTGGTCGGCAGCGTGACGGGTCTTGTGTGATAGGGTATGGATACTCTGATATATATATGGCATATCAAGGTGTTGCCACTCTGTCAACGCCCCATCTCGAATCATATATCTACGCTGCTCTGCCAACTTCTATCCAATGAAAATCTTTAACAATAACTCGCGCAATAACTCTCCGTCATTCATTCCGCCCGTATCAATGCCCTTGCTCTTGCCGTCATATTCGCGCAGCAATCCCAGGATGCGGAATACGCGGCGGTTGTCCCATCGTGCCGCCTGCTGCTTCACTTCGCCAATGGCGTAGAGGTTACTCTTCTTAAGTATTCGCATCAGCTCCATATCGTTTGGCATAGGGATGCGCTTCTGTCGCTCCTGCCAACGCAGATAGTTGATGATAAAGAGGTCGCGGAACAGACCATATAACGACATTATGGTGACAAGCAGAGGGTTATCCTTGGGATTGTGGGCGAAGTGGTCGGCAATCTTCAGCGCGCGTGTTACATCCTGCAACGCTACGGCATTGCACAGCTCGAAGTTGTTGTAATCCTTCGATATGCCCACCTTCTGCTCGATATCTACATCGGTAATTCCCACCGTGCCAGCGGGCAGCGACACAACAAGCTTGTCCAGCTCGTTCGATATCTTGGCAATGTCGCAACCGAGGTGGTCAGAGAGCATCTGCACCGCCTTTGGGCTTATCTTCAGTCCCTTGCCTGCGATGAATTGGGTCAGCCAGCCTCCAATCTCGTACTCTCGTGGACGCACCGACTCAAACACCACGCCCTCCTTCTGGCACTGCTTGTAGAGCGCCGAGCGTTTATCGACATTCTTCTCCTTGTGGCAGATGATAAGGATTGTGGATTTCTGTGGTTTCGAGGTGTAGTGCGATAGTTTCTCTATCTGTCGTAACTGCTGCGCCTCCTTCACAATAATCACCTCATAGGCTCCCATCATAGGCATCTGGCGGCAGAGATTTACCACCTGACCTGCCTCGCTATCCTTGCCATAGACGGTTATCTGGTTGAACGCCTGCTCTGCAGGAGAGAGTATAGTCTGGGCTAATTGCTCACTCAAGCGGTCGATAAAATAACTCTCCTCGCCCATCAATAGATATATGGGCGCGAACTCTCGCTTGTTGATTGAGGCCTGCAGTCGCTCAAATTCGGCTACACAATCCTTGAATTTTATTGTCGATTTAGCCATCTTCTATATTATCTCTTTTGTAATACGCAGTACGGTCTCTGTCTGGCGTGTTATGCGGAACTCATCGCCTATACGACGTCCTATGAGCCACGCAATCTCACCTTCGGAAAGCATCACGAACTGACGGTTTTTCTCGGGGATAGATACTTTGTGGTCAATAAGATAGTCACTCACCTTCTTTCTGCCTGTCATACCGAATGGAATGAAGCTGTCTCCCTCCATCCAACGACGCAACACCAATGGATAGCTCAGTTTGTCGGCATCAAGCAACGCCACATTATCTGCTACGTTGTATGTTGTAATGCTATCCACGTCACATAACTCAAAATACAACACCGAGTTGCCGCAGTATGCTCGTTGCTGACCTTGCTGCACCTTGACCTCGCAGCGGTCCTCCTCCTCGATAGGCGCAACCTCAATGTTCCCACGATTAAGATAGGCGACGTGGGAGCGTGAATAGAAGCGTTTGCCACTAATCTCTGCCGAGAGTGCCTTGCACAATCCGTCCACCGTGTCGCCCTTGAAACCGAAGCGAGAGTTGAGAATCTCATAAATGACAAAGTCGCGCGAACCGCTGTGCATAATCTTCTCAACGTGGATGGTGTAGATGCCTCCCTGGAGTGTTGTCACCTGCTCGTAGATGTTGTCTATGGCGCAGTCGATGAACTGTTGTGCCGCCATCAATCGCTCGATGTTGCGGTACATAATGAATGGGAAGCGAGGGTTAATCTCGCGTATGCGAGGCGTTAGACCCAGGCGTATCTTGTTACGCAGATATTTTGTCGATTTGTTTGATGAGTCCTCGCGGTAGGGTATGTGCTTGTGCATCGCATAGTCCATAATCTCCTTGCGTGTGGCGAACATCAGCGGACGCACGACACGCCCCACCTGATTGTGGATGCCTGTCAGTCCGCGTAGTCCTGTGCCTCGCAACAGGTTTATGAAGAATGTTTCGATTGAATCATCTATGTGGTGCGCTACGGCGATTACCGTATAACCATACTTCTCACATAACTCCTTAAACCAGGTGTAACGCAAACGACGTGCCGCCATCTCCATCGACTCGCCCGTGAGCTCCATCTCCTTTGTGGTGTCGAAGTGGCGTGTGTGACACTCAATACCATATTTGCGTGAACGCTCCTGCACGAGTATCTCATCCTCGTCGCTCTCTGCACCGCGCAAGCAGAAGTTGCAGTGCGCCACTCCAACATTATAACCGCTATTTACACATAGCGACATTAGCACCATTGAGTCCACGCCGCCCGAAACGGTTAGCAGTATCTTATCCTGCTTGGTAAAGAGTTCGTTACGTGATACGTACTCCTGGAATTTATCTATCAAAGCCTCCGCCATAACTCTACAAAATATTCACTTCGGGGTCAATCGTAATACCAAACTTCTCCTTCACGCGCTCACGCACCAACTCCGAGAGTGAGATAACCTCCTCTCCCGTAGCACCACCGAAGTTCACCAGTACCAGCGCCTGACGTTCGTGTACTCCCACATTACCTTGCCTATATCCCTTCAGTCCCGCCTGGTCAATAAGCCAGCCTGCGGCTAACTTGCAATTCTGTTCCGACACGGGATATACGGGCATATTCTCATACTCCTGCTTGAGTCTCTCGCTCACATCCTTATTGACGATAGGATTTTTGAAAAAACTGCCCGCATTACCCAACACGGCTGTGTCAGGCAGCTTGGAGCGACGTATCGAACAGACCGCCTCGCGGATATTCTTGAGTGTGACCCTTCCGCGCGCCTCCACCTCCTTTGCAAGGTCACCATAGCCGAGTGATGGCTGCTGAGATTTCGAGAGGCGGAACTCCACAGAAGTTATAATCGCCTTGCCACGCAATTCGTGCTTGAAGATACTCTCGCGGTAAGCAAAACGGCATTCGGCGTTGCCCATTGTGTGGTGACGCCTCTCCTTCGCATCGTAGTAGTGCACACGCTCAATCACATCCTTTGCCTCGGCACCGTAGGCTCCAATGTTCTGCACGGGGGCTGCTCCCACCGTACCTGGTATGAGCGAGAGGTTCTCCATTCCCCATAGTTCGCGCTCTACGCTCCACTCGACCATATCGTCCCACTCAACACCCGCCTCGGCTTCAACGATTACGCTGTCGTCAAGATTTGCCTTGATGGTGATATTCTTGCCCACAGGCTTTATGAGTGTGCCACCGAAACGGCGAGTAAAGAGGATGTTGTTACCTCCGCCCAGCACATACCAATTATCCAATGTATGCCCCTCGGCGAAGATTTGCTCCAAATCCTCTTTTTGGTCAAATGTGATGACGCGCTCCGCGCGCTCCTCAACGTGAAAGCTGTTGAGGTCGCGCAACGGATGGTTTATATACTCTTTAATCATCTTTGTTACTTTTTCTTCTCTGCATCAATCTCCTCCAGCAACGCCTTTACGGCTGTCTCCAGCTGCTCGTCACGTCCTGTGATGATGATTTCAGGATTGTTTGCCACCTTGATATCTGGCTCCAACTGCTTGTTTTCCAGGTATGAGCCATCCTCGGTGCGGTAGCCCACTACAGGAATACCGAATACGAGCGATGAATCCTGCAAACGCTCCCACGATACGCTGGTCATTGTACCAGGTACAGGCATACCCACAATCTTACCAATGCCACGATGCTGATATACCCAAGGTGTACCGTGTGCGTTAGAGTAGTTAGCCTCGCAGGTAATCATAATCGAAGGCTTGTTCCAGCGACGGCTTGGCATATCGCACGCCTCCTTGCCGCGAACAACCTGTGTGAGGTACTTCTCGCCGCTGAACATAATCTCAATATCCTCGTGCATACGACCACCGCCATTGAAACGAGTATCGATGACAATACCGTCGCAGTGGTTGTACTTACCCAATACATCGGCATACATCGTGCGGAAGCTACCATCAGCCATCGACTCGATGTGAACATAACCCAATCTGCCGCCCGACAGACGCTCCACATCCTTTGCGCGCTGCTTAACCCAACGCTTGTAAAGCAGGGCTGTGAGGTTGCCTCGAGAAAATGGCTTTACAATCTCCTCCCAACGCTTGTTCTCCTCTGGACGATAGATTGAAACAAGTGTGCGCTTGCCCGCCAGACGGTTCAGCAGAGGGAAGAAGTCCTCGCCCTCGAGGATTGGATTGCCGTTAATCTTCTCGATGATATCGCCTGCACGCAATTCAGATGTAGCCTTGTCGAAAGGACCACCCACAACAACCTCCTGCACCAAAAGACCATCTCCCTTGCGGTTGAGGTCGTAGATAAGACCCAGGTCGGCTGTAAGGTCAGCATTAGGGTCTGAAGAGCCGCTGTAACTACATCCTGTGTGCGATACGTTCAACTCGCCCAGCCACTCGCTCGCCATCTCGGCAAAGTCGTAGTTGTTGTTGATGTGAGGCAGGAACTTGGAGTAGTTATCGCGCAAGCCATCCCAATCCACGCCGTGCATATCCTTGTGGTAGAAACGCTCTTTTTCCTGACGATAGATGCGGTCGAACATATACTCGCGCTCCTCTGCCAGGTCGAGGCTCATCTCGCCTCGGATAGTGATGCCTGTGTATGCGCCCGTGCCACCCTTGTATTTACCTGTGCGGTTACCGAAAATAAACATATTCTCCATCTTCTTATCCCACTGCAGCGAGCCGCTCACACCATTGAAGAGCACCTTGTTGCTGCGATCACGCAGGTCGAGCTGCCACATATCGTAGTTGCCATCGTAAGACATACAATAGAGCAACTTATCTCCATCCTTGGTCATCGTGAAGCCGCTTAACGAACCTGAACGAGGGGTGAGACGCACGATGCGGTCCTCGATGCCCTCCAGCTCGATAACGATATCCTCTGACTTCTTCTCCTCGGGCTTCTCTACCTTCTTCTCGTCTTTTTTATCACCCTTCTTGTTCTTCTCCTTTTCAGCCTGCTCCTTCTCGGCCTTCTCCTTCTCCTCTTTTGCTTTCTTCTCGGCCTCCTTATAGAGTTCGTAATCCTCCTTGCTCATGTTGGCAATCTCGTAAGACTTACGATTCATAAAGACAATCATCACGTCGCTCTGTGAACCCCACGATGCGTGGCTACGCATACCATAGCGGTCGGTAGAGAATACGATGGCGTTACCGCCCATCACCCATTGTGGCGACTCGTCGAAGTAGCCTGTGTTGGTGAGGTTGTGTATCTCACCACCCTGTGCGCTGACAATACCCACGTCAGAGTATGGGTCGTGGCGGTTGCCTGTGTAGCTTACCACGAACCACTTGCCGTCGGGCGACCACGAATAGTTCATGCCGCCTCCTGTAGAGTAGTGCTGTGAGCCGTCAGTAATCTGGCGTACCTTGCCCGATTTTACATCCATAACCATCAATCGGCAACGCTCCTCCACGAATGCCAGCTCTTTGCCGTCGGGTGAGTATTTTGGATAAGAACGATCCACCTTGTTATCTTTGAAGAGAGGCTTCTCCTCGATGAGTGTGGCATATGCCAGATTTGGCTCCTCCTTGCGAACAACCTCTGCTGTGTAGATGTTCCAGTTTCCCTCGCGCTCCGATGCGTAGGCTATCGAGCGAGAGTCGGCTGCGAATGAAGGTGCAATCTCGGACTGTGCTGTCGATGTAATACGCTTTGTAGTGGGGTAGTCCACCGCAGTGACGAACAACTCGCCACGTGAAACGGTTGCTATCATCTTGCCGTCGGGTGATACGGTTGCGTAACCGCCACCGCTGACAGTCATATATGTAAGTTTGTCAGAAGGCTCCTCATCTCGGATGCTAACCTCCAGCTTCTTTGGTGTGCCGTTGGCTGCCTGGGTGTAAATCTCGCCGTTGTAACCGTAGCAAAGTGTACCGTTCTGGGCGATGGTGAGGAAGCGTACGGGGTGTGTCTTAAACTTCGTCACCTGCTTGGCTGCTGCTGGGTTGTCGGCAGGCATTGACCATACGTTGAATGTGCCGCCCTGCTCGGTGAGGTAATAGATTGTCTGGTCGTTGTCAGCAAACTGTGGGTTGCGGTTCTCGCCCTCCCACTGCGTGAGCTGTGTATGCTTGCCCGACTCGGTGTCGTAGAGCCATACATCGCGCGTGATAGATGATGTGTGGTGCTTACGCAAATCATCCTCGCCACCCTTGCGGTCCTGATAGAGGAAACGCTTGCCATCGCGGCTGAATGAGAGTGCCTGTGCAGGTGTCGCCAGCACGCGCTCGTAACGACCTCCCGTCACAGGAATAGCATAAAGCTCCTGCATAGAACCTTTTGGGAAGAGTGCGCTCTCCACGGGGTCGGAGATTGTAGCCGAGAAATATATCTTCTTGCCATCGGGTGAGAATGCCGAAGGCTCCTCGCTTGCCGAGTTTGTTGTGACGCGTTTAGGTGTGCCGCCCGTAGTCTCTACCGTAAATACATCGAAGTTGCCGTAGCGGTTGCTGGCAAAAGCGATGGTTTTTGAGTCGGGTGACCATACGGGTGCATAGTCGTAGTGAGCTGTGGGGGTCACGCGCACCGCCTCGCCTCCATTTACCGAGGCAACGTAGATGCTGCCCTTGTAGCAGAATGCAACCTTCTCACCATCGGGAGAGATTGCAGGATAACGCATCCAAAGGGGGGATGCTTGTGCAACGATGGCAGATGCGAAAATTGCAAAAATAAGAGATAACTTCTTCATAATTATGTAGTTTTTGTATTTTCTCTGTCTCTAATCATCCTTTTAAGGATGAAAAATAATACGCATTTTCGACAAAGTTAGAAAACTTTTCGTAATTTTGACTACTTTTTTGTTTGTGGGGTCACTTTTTTGCCCCTCGAAAGCAGTAAAAATTATTAAAATTCAATAAAGATATGTTTACAAAGGAGGATTTGTCACAAATCGAGCTACACGGTCTTTGCAAGGAGCAGGTGGAGCGTCAGATTGAGAATTTTCGTCAGGGTTTCCCATTCTTGAAGGTGGTGCGTGCCGCATCTGTTGGTGATGGAGTCTTGAGACTCGATGCCAAGGAGGTTGAGGCGGCAGTTAAATATTATGACAAGGCGGCTGACGAGCTGGATGTTGTTAAATTTGTGCCAGCATCGGGTGCGGCTACCAGAATGTTCAAGGAGCTCTTTGAGTTTGTTAATGAGGATAAATACACCCCAGGCATTGAGCGTCTGCTCGATAATATCGAGAAGTTTGCCTTCTGGGATGAGTTGAAGGAGTATATCGTGCCCGATTCACCCGAGGAGGAGATTGTGGAGGCTATCATCAAGACGGGTCTTGACTACGGCTCAAAGCCAAAGGGCTTGGTTACCTTCCATGCCTATGCCGACGGCAACCGCAAGGCTGTCGAGGAGCATTTGGTTGAGGGTGCGACGTACGCTCGCCGAGGCAATAAAGTGCGTATCCATTTCACTGTGTCAAAGGAGCACCAGGCTGGTTTTGAGTCGCTTTTGAAGGAGCGCCTGCCATATTACGAGCAGCGTTTCGGTGTGAAGTACGACATTTCATTCTCGGTGCAGAAGCCTTCGACCGACACCATTGCCGTCAATCCCGACAATACTCCATTCCGCACAGATGAGGGTAAACTTCTGTTCCGCCCTGCGGGTCACGGTGCGTTGATTGAGAATTTGAACGATATTGAGGCGGATGTAATCTTTGTGAAGAATATTGATAATGTGACAACCGATGCACGTCGTAGCGATACAATTACCTACAAGAAGGCATTGGCGGGCGTACTGCTCGGACTTCAGCAGCAGGCATTTGCATATCTTCAGCAGCTGGAGCAGGGTAGTGCAGATGTGGTGGAGGTTGCTCGTTTTGTTGAGGATAAATTGTGCGTTAAGTTGCCCGAGGAATATACAGCGCAGACACTCAAGGCGTTGCTTGATAGACCTATCCGCGTCTGTGGTGTGGTGCTAAATCAGGGTGAGCCAGGCGGTGGTCCTTTCTGGGTTGCAGGTGAGGGGGGTATTGAGTCGTTGCAGATTGCCGAGTCAAGCCAGATTGCACCCGAGGATATTCACCTGATGAAGTCGGCTACCCACTTTAACCCAGTAGATTTGGTGTGTGGTGTGCGTAAGGCAAATGGTGAGAAGTATGATTTGACACAATACACCGACCCATCGACAGGTTTTATCTCGTCAAAGTCAAGCGGTGGTCGTGAGCTTCGTGCGCAGGAGTTGCCAGGCTTGTGGAACGGCGCTATGGCGAAGTGGACAACGGTGCTTGTTGAGGTGCCAATCACCACTTTCTCGCCAGTAAAGGTTGTGCAGGATTTGTTACGTCCCGAGCACCAACCAGAGGCTTAAAAATCGCATAGCAATGCTCTTTTGGCATCTGGCTTGGGTATGTGAATTGAAGTTTTGAAAATAGTAAGAGGTTGTCCTTCAAAATTGTTGGACAACCTCTTTGTTATTTTGTGGGTTTAATTTTTTGATGTCATTTTGCAACTTACACTGTGGTTGCCCGAAGGAAGCGTAATGCTCTTGCCATCAGGAGTGTAGAGTGTGGCTGCGCTGCCGACTGGAATCTCTACGTTTATCTCCACATTCTCACCACTCTTCTCCCAATTTACCGACACTCTTCCATAAGGCGTATCTTTCGATACCTTAACCCAATCTATCTCGGTGACGATTTGTGGGCGGATGTTGATATGCTTGTAACCAGGCTGTGCCTCGTCGGGGGTGATGCCACCCAACGCCTGATAGAACCAGCTGCCTATTCCGTTGTAGCAGTTGTGGATATGGCTGCGCTCGCCATTCCAATGCTCCCAGGTGAGGTCTGCGCCGTTGTCCAGCATATAGAGGTAGCCAGGGTATTCGCGTTTCTTGAGCATATTGTACATCTGCTCCGCCTTGGCTTCGCGTGTAGCCCATTGCGTGATTATTGGCACACCCACAAGACCTGTTGCCAGGTGTCCCTTGTAGATATTCTCGGTGTGTTGCCACAATGTTTGCTCCACTGACTCTATCTCCGACTTTGGTGTCGCACCCACAAACATAGGGTAAATCAAATCAATCTGTGTACCAGTCGAATAGCTCTTCTTTGCAGGGTCGAAGAAGGTCTTATGTATGAGCGCATTATGCTGCTGGTGCTTGGTGCGGTACATAGCTGCATCCGCGCTCTTACCCAATACGTTGGCTATCTTCGACATTGTGAGATAGCTCTCCGACATCACGCAGTTGTTCACCACATCAATCGAAAGAGGTGCTGTCTGGTCGATACCGTCTGGCGTCGCCCAGTCGCCCAAGTACCAGTTTCGATATTTGGTAACGCCCCAATGCTTGAGGAGTCCATTCTTCATATTGCGCTCCGCGAAACCTATCCAGCGTTGCATATGTGGGTAGAAACGCTCCATCATACGCGTATCGCCATAATTCAAGTAGCTTTGCCAAGAGGCAATGACGATAAACTCACACCAGAAAGGACCTCCACCTGCATTGATTGGGTTGGGGGCTGTGTGAGGCATATCGCCCGTCTCGCGCTGGCTGTCACCCCAGGCTGTCAGCCAGTTGAGGTAGAGAGGTGAGGCGTTGAACATTGTCTGGAATGTAGGTGTCGAGGCGTTGCCGTCACCACCATAGCCCAGACGCTCAATATGGGGACAATCGACCATATAACCACCCAGGGTGAGTGCCTTCACGGTCTTGTGTATCATATTGTGAATGGCGTTTATGTCGTTGTCGGAGCACTCAAACTCGGAGTCGCCATCGTAGCCCGTAGTTATCGCACGTCCTGTGATAGCCTCTGGCTCCAGTTCTGCGTTAAGTCCCTTTATCTTTAGGTATCTGTACGCCTTGTACTGGAATTTGTTTGAGAATACCATCTCCTTCTCACCATCTCCGATAAAGGTGTCGGCAAACTGCTCTCTATCCCTGAAATCTTCGGGCTTGTTCAGGTAGAAATCTTCGTAATATATCTTTACGCTCTTTCCCTTCTCTACAACAGGCATATTGATTTCGGTGAAACCTACAAACGCGTGACCCATATCATATATGTAGCAGTCATCGGCAATCTTGAAGGTTGCTACGGGCTTGAAAGTCTGGTAGAAAGCGTTTGGCTCACACATCTGCTGCGAAGCAATCAATGCGGGAACCTTGCCCTCGATAACCGCCTGCCAATCAAGTGATTTTAATGTCTCGGGCTTCAGGTCGCTGACCATCGAGGCTGCGTCAATCAACTCGCCGAATGTCCAGTTGGGCCCCACAAAATAGCGACCGCTGTTTGCTGCCTGCCACGTCTTGTCGGTCTGTGCCAATACCTTGTGACTGCCATTGTCGGCAACTCTATCGAGCTGGGCACGCACATAAGGACCACCCTCAACAACGCCGAACGCACTCTTGTGATACCACCCAATGCCAGCCCATATCACCAGCTCGTTCTCGCCCTTTTTGAGCAGGTCGGTAACGTCGTATGTTACAATCAATGAACGCTTGCGGAATTCGCTTACCGCAGGGTTGAGCACTGCAGTCGATACCGCCACGCCATTGACATATGCTTCGTGGTATCCGAGTGAATTGACGTGAAGCAATACGCGCTGTTTGTTGGGTGTGTAGCTGAATTGTTTTCTAAAGAGCGGAGCAATATGTTTGTTATTACTCTTTTCGGGCTGGTTGATGCCTATGAAACGAGCCTCTGCTGACCAGTCGCTCTCGGCAAGCAGACCCACGCCAAACGATGCTGGCTCGCTCCATTTAGAGGGCTTGCCCGAGTTGTCCCACACCCTCACTTTCCACCATCCCTGCGAACGGGATGAGAGAGCCTTTCCATCATATTTGATATTTATTGACTCGTCGCTCTCCACCTTTCCGCTGTTCCATAAGTCAGCATTTTTCTCGTTGAGCTTCTTTAACGAGCTTGCAACGATAATTTGATAAGCCGATGTGGAGGCTCCATTTCGGGAACTGTACATCTTCCAGCTGAAGTGTGGCGAGGTGTTGTCAATCGCCAGCGGAGATTTGAGGTTTTCGCATTTCAAATCGTTGATTGTAAGGCGAGATGCAGCCCACGCATTGCTGTTTGTACTCGCTACGGCGAGTAGGCAGATTGCTGCTAATAAACTCTTTAATGTACGCTTCATATAGGTTGTAGTTTAATGCTTGAATTTTATCTTTTTTCGTAGAATTTCACATAGTCAATCTCCATCTTTACAGGCAGGTCGTCGGGGTTTACTTTGCCTACCCAACTGCCACCCAATTGAGCCGAGAGAATGATGTAGAATGGATGGTCGGCAAAGGGAAACTGACCCTCGGGTGTAGGCTCCATCTTTGAGTATGTGAATGTCTTTGTGTTGTTGATGTAAAATGTTATCTCCGAGTCGCTTACCTCGACTGAGTAGATATTGAAACTGCTCTTGTCGATAGGTGTTGTCTGGCTGTTCTTGCTCTTTGGCTCACGCTGGTAATAGGTGTGTGACGAATGTACGGTCTGGTATGCTATATCGTCAAAATTCAGATGCTCCATAATGTCAATCTCGCCCCCTGTTGGCTATGGTGTTTTTACGTCTGGCATAAGCCAGATGGCAGGCCAGAAGCCCTGCGCGCAATCGAAGCGTGCGCGAATCTCAAAACGACCATTTTTTGCCGAGCGCAACCCCTCACTGTAAACTCCGCCTGTGATGTATGGTCGGCTCTCGTTCAATCCCTCGGGCGTTACAACTCCCCATAGCTCAAGCACTCCGTTTTTTACCTTGCAGAGCGAGTCCAAGGGCGACATATGACGCATCCAGTCAGCGCCTCCCGCTTCGCATCTTTTCCACGATTTCGGGTCGAGTCTTTTACCCTTGAATTCATCTTTCCATACCAGCCTCCACTCTTTCTGTGGGCGTTGCTTTTTGTAGTCTTGCGCCACAGCAGAAATTGATATGAATGAGAGCATCAATAAACAGATAATAAATATTGATTTTTTATTCACAATGCGAGGTTTTAGGTTTGTACAAAGATATAAAATAATTTCTTTTAGGCGTAGGTTTTTATGAAAAAACGGCTTCTGCTGCAAATGAGTGTGCGTTTTTTGCTGAAAACAGGTGCCGAAGTGTGAAAAATGTAACATTGTTAGGAAAGAGTGTTCGAAAAAGAGTTTTCAAATTTTGGTGGAGTAGATAAATGTATTATCTTTGCGAGCGAATAAATATATATATGTATCACAGATGCATAATATGACCAAAAACAGACAAAATAATCGTAAATAAATATTATAAAATCTATGGGAAATACAAAACTTCAGGAGCTGACCGATAAGCTCTATCAGCAGGGTTTGGAGAAGGGTCGCGCAGAGGCCGACTCACTCGTAGCCGAGGCAAAGAGCAAGGCTCAAAAGATTGTGGCAGAAGCCCAGGCGCAGGCTGCCTCTATCGTAGCTGCTGCCGAGGATAAGGCTGCAGACGTTGAGAAAAACGCAATGACAGAGATTTCGCTTGCAGGCAAGCAGGCTGTGGCAAAGATTAAGGCAGAGATTGAGACTCTGATTGTCGCAAAGACAACAAGCGAGGGCGTTAAGAGCGCAAATGTTGATGCATCTTTCATCAAGGAGATGTTGCTTGCAGTTGCCAAGAATTGGAACAACGGTGCAAAGGTTGAGCTTTCAGCTATGTTGCCAGAGGCAAAGAAGGCGGAGCTTGACAAGTCATTTGCAGCGGCTGCCGCAGCACTCTTGAAGGAGGGCGTTGAGGTAGGTTACTCTGCCGAGGTTAAGTCAGGCTTCAAGGTGGGTGAGAAGAATGGTGGTTACTACATCTCATTCTCTGACGAGAGCTTCGAGGCTTTGATTAGCAGCTATTTGCGCGAGAAGGTGGCTCAACTTATCTTTAAGGCATAAGTTCCTATGTTCGGAAATAAGAATTATTATTGTTTAGTAGCTGGTCTGAAGGAGTACACGCTCGATGCCGATACCAAAGGCTTCGATGCGAAGGCTATCGTTGAGGAGATTCTGGAGGAACTCTCTGCAGCGGATGCCAAGGTTGTACGCCTGATGTATGGCTACTATGATTGTGAAAACCTGATAGCTCGTCGTGCTGGCAGAGCCTCATACAATGAGCTGGGCACGATTGCCGCAGAGGATTTGGATGCGGAGCTTTCGGAGCCAAAGCTGTTGCCAGCGCGTATGGCTCGTGTGGTTAAGGCATTTGCCTTGGCTGCGGAGGAGTCGTCGGAGGATAACGAGTGGGCAAAAGCGATGGATCTCTCGGCAGGTTTTGAGCGTCTGCTGTTGGAGGCGTACTACGATGAGTGTCAGCACTCGTCAAGCAGCTTCCTGAAGGCTTGGGCGCAGTTCGACCGTACGCTGCGTAATATCTCGGCTGCGGCGGTAGCTCGCACACTCGACAGAGCCATCGACACCGTTACGGTAGGTAAGGGCGATATTGTTGAGCAGCTGGAGCGTTCATCGGCTGCCGATTTCGGTCTGCGTGGCGAGTTGCCATACATCGATGCGGTGATTGCTGCGGTGAACGACGAGAGCAATATGGTAGAGAAGGAGCATAAGATTGATCTTATCCGTTGGGAGCAGGCTGTCAATCTGGCAGCGCAGAGCTACTTCGATATCAATGCAATCCTTTCGTACCTAGTGCGTGTGAATATTGTTGCTCGTTGGGCGAAGCTCGATGAGAAACTTGGTCGCGAGATGTTTAAGCGCATACTCGCTGAACTCGATAGTAAGGAGTTGGTAAATAAATAATAAAAACTATATAAATGAAAACTTTAGGACGTGTAAACGGTATCATCTCTAACATCGTGATCGTGAAGGTCGATGGCGCGGTGGGTCAGAATGAGATCTGCTATGTGTATTGCGGTGATACCCGAATGATGGCGGAGGTCATCAAGGTCGTAGGCGATGACGCCTATGTGCAGGTGTATGACAGTACCCGAGGCTTGAAGATTGGCGACAAGGTTGAGTTCCTTGGTCATATGTTGGAGGCAACTCTGGCTCCAGGTCTTTTGTCAAAGAACTATGACGGTCTGCAGAACGATTTGGAGAAGATGGAGGGTCTGTTTATCAACCGTGGTTCTATCACTGACCCAATCGATTTCGATGCAACGTGGGAGTTCACTCCTCTGGCAAAGGCTGGCGACAAGGTAACCGCTGGCGATTGGCTCGGCGAGGTTAAGGAGCAGTGGGTTGCCCACAAGATTATGGTTCCTTTCATTATGCAGGGCGCATACACCGTGAAGAGTGTAGTGAAGGCTGGTGAGTATAAGGTTACCGACACAGTAGCCGTTGTTGAGGATAAGGATGGCAACGAGTATAAGATTACTATGGTGCAGAAGTGGCCTGTCAAGCAGGCTGTGCGTTGCTACACCGAGAAGCCTCGTCCATCACGCGTGATGGAGACAGGTGTTCGTGCTATCGATACCTTCAACCCATTGGCAGAGGGTGGTACAGGTTTTATCCCTGGCCCATTCGGTGCTGGTAAGACAGTGCTTCAGCACGCTATCTCAAAGCAGGCTGATGCCGATGTGATTATCATCGTTGCTTGCGGTGAGCGTGCAAATGAGGTTGTGGAGATTTTTGCCGAGTTCCCAGAGCTTATCGACTCTCGTACAGGTCACAAGCTGATGGAGCGTACAATCATCATCTGTAACACATCAAATATGCCCGTTGCTGCGCGTGAGGCGTCAGTTTATACAGGTATGACAATCGGTGAGTACTACCGTGCGATGGGTCTGAAGGTGCTGGTTATGGCTGACTCTACATCACGTTGGGCACAGGCTCTGCGTGAGATGTCAAACCGTTTGGAGGAGCTTCCAGGTCAGGATGCCTTCCCAATGGACTTGTCGGCTATCATCTCTAACTTCTACTCTCGTGCTGGTCTGGTTAAGCTCAACAACGGTCAGACAGGTTCTGTAACATTCCTCGGTACCGTGTCACCTGCGGGTGGTAACCTCAAGGAGCCTGTGACAGAGTCAACAAAGAAGGCTGCCCGTTGTTTCTACGCCCTCTCACAGGGTCGTGCCGACTCAAAGCGTTACCCAGCTATCGACCCTCTGGACTCTTACTCAAAGTATCTGGAGTATCCCGAGGTTGCATCTTACCTCGATGAGCACATCGGTAAGAATTGGGTGAACACCGTTTACGAGGGTAAGACTATCGTACAGCGTGGTAAGGAGGCTAACGACCAGATCAACATCTTGGGTGATGACGGTGTACCAGTATCATACCACGAGCGTTTCTGGAAGTCGGAGCTTATCGACTTCGTGATCCTTCAGCAGGATGCCTTCGATGACATCGATGCAAACTGTCCTCTGGAGCGTCAGAAGATGATGTATGAGATGGTATTGGATGTATGCCGCAAGGATTTTGATTTCACTGATTTCGAGGCTTGCTCACGCTTCTTCAAGGGTCTTATCAACCTCTTCCGCCAGATGAACTATTCAGAGTGGCAGAGCGAGAAGTTCTACGAGTATAAGAGCCAGATCGAGCAGACAGTAAATAATCAACTCTCAAAATAAGGGTAGCAATGACAACACGAGCATTTCAGAAAGTATATACAAAGATTGATAATATCACCAAGGCTACCATCACGCTGCGTGCTACGGGCGTAGGTAACGACGAGTTGGCTACCGTAGGCGGTAAGCTGGCGCAGGTGGTAAAGATTATGGGTGAGAATGTTACCTTGCAGGTCTTTGCAGGTACAGAGGGATTGGCTACCAATTCTGAGGTAGTATTTCACGGTGAGGCGCCAAAGTTGCGTGTATCGGATAATTTGGCAGGTCGCTTCTTCAACGCCTATGGCGAGCCATTGGAGGGCGGTGAGCCTATCGAGGGTGAGGCACGCGAGATTGGTGGTCCAACAGTGAACCCATTCCGTCGTATCCAGCCATCAGAGCTTATTGCGACAGGTATCGCAGGTATCGACCTTAACAACACTATCGTATCAGGTCAGAAGATTCCATTCTTCGCTGACCCAGATCAGCCATATAACGCCGTGATGGCAAACGTAGCACTCCGTGCGAAGGCTGACAAGATTATCTTGGGTGGTATGGGTCTTACAAACGACGACTTCCTCTACTTTAAGCAGGTATTCGAGAACGCAGGTGCGCTGGACCGTATCGTATCATTCGTGAACACTACCGAGAATCCTCCTGTGGAGCGTCTGCTGGTGCCAGATATGGCTCTTACAGCGGCAGAGTACTTCGCTGTGGATAAGGGCGAGAAGGTATTGGTGCTTTTGACCGATATGACCCTTTATGCCGATGCCTTGGCTATCGTGTCTAACCGTATGGACCAGATTCCATCAAAGGACTCTATGCCTGGTTCACTCTATTCAGATTTGGCAAAGATTTACGAGAAGGCTGTGCAGTTGCCTAACGGTGGTTCAATCACCATTATCGCCGTTACAACACTTTCGGGTGGTGATATTACTCACGCTATTCCAGATAACACGGGTTACATCACCGAGGGTCAGCTCTTCCTTCGTAACGACTCTGATACAGGTAAGGTTATCGTCGATCCATTCCGTTCACTCTCTCGTTTGAAGCAGCTCGTAATCGGTAAGAAGACACGCGAGGACCACCCACAGGTGATGAACGCCTGCGTACGTCTGTATGCCGATGCAGCAAATGCAAAGACAAAGCTCGAGAATGGTTTCGACTTGTCAGACTACGACGAGCGTGCGCTTAAGTTTGCTCACGATTATTCGGAGCGTCTGTTGGCTATCGACGTAAATATCGAGATCGAGCAGATGCTTGATATTGCGTGGACTCTCTTTGCCGAGAACTTCTCGAAGGAGGAGGTAGCCATCAAGTCAGAGCTTATCGCAAAGTATTGGAAAGAGTAACGCCAATAAGTATATAGTAAAACACTATGGCAATTAAATTTCAGTATAATAAAACTTCGCTCGGTGAGCTTGGCAAGCAGCTCAAGATGCGCCGCACGGCTCTCCCTACTATCAAGAGTAAGGAGTCTGCGCTGCGTTCCGAGGTTAAGCGAGCGAAGGATACCGCACGCGACTACCGTCGTCGTCTGGATGCCCTGGCAGCCGAGTACGACTATATGGTGGCTCTGTGGGGAGAGTTCGACTCTACGCTTTTGCGTGTGAAGGATGTCGAGCTCACGGAGCAGAAGATCGCGGGCGTAAGGATACCTGTGTTGGCAGGGGTCAGCTTCGAGCAGAAGCCTTACGACCTCTTCTCTTCACCCGTATGGTATGCCGATGGCGTGGAACTGCTGAAGCGCCTTGCGGAGTTGGGTGTTGAGTATGAGGTGTATAATCGCAAGATGGAACTCTTGGATTATGCACGCCGTAAGACTACGCAGAAGGTGAACCTCTACGAGAAGGTGCAGATTCCTGGCTATGAGGACGCTATTCGTAAGATTAAGCGCTTTATGGAGGATGAGGAGAACCTCTCGAAGTCGGCACAGAAGATTGTTAAAACACGTCAACAGCAGGCTGCGGAGGGGTCTAAATTATGATAGTTAAGATGTCACGTTACGACTTTGTGTTGCTTGCAACGCAGAGTGATGATTTTATCGCTCGTCTGCGCGAGCTGGGCTTGGTGGATATCACCACCACAGGCTGGGAGCCACAAGAGAAGGATCGCCAGCTGGTAGTGGATATCGACCGCTATCGTAAGGCTATCGAGTCACTTGAGGCATATGCCCAGAGTGAGGAGTATGTTGCGGTAGAGTCAAAGTCATACTCTTCGGGTGAGGAGGCATTTGAGCGTTATAGCGAGTTGCGTCAGCAGAAGGCTTCTTTGCAGGCCGAGGTTGCACGTTTGGAGAAGTATGCCGAGGAGTTGCAGCCCTGGGGCGAGTTCGAGGGCGAGGCTCACGAGAAACTCAAGCAGCAGGGTGTTGTGTTGCGTTATTTCCAGGCGCAGGCATCAACATTCGACAAGCTGGCAGAGGAGTGGTCAGAGGGATACACTATCGTGGAGATTAACCGCGACTCATCTGCTGTATATTTTGTTGTTGTAGCTGCTCCAGGCGATGATATAGTTATCGATGCACAGGAGGTTAAGGCTCCAACGATGGATAGCCGAGGCGTTGAGGCCGAGGCGGAGAAGTGTCGCCAGCAGATTGCCGAGCTTAATGTAGAGTTGTCGGTATGTGCTGCAAGCGTCAAGGCTATTGAGCAGGAGCTCGATTCGATGATGCGTCAGTTGCAGGATGTGAAGATTAAGGGTACCGCCACAGAGGCTGCCGACGGAGCGTTGGTAGTTATGGAGGGCTGGGCCGAGGAGGATAAGTCAGAGCAAGTGGATAAGCTGCTGGATGAGTATCCCGATGTAATCTATCTGAAGCGTAACCCAGTGCCAGAGGATGATACTCCAGTGAAGCTCCAGAACAATTGGTTTGCGCGTTTGTTTGAGCTTATCGGTGCAATGTACGCTCTGCCAAAGTATGGCACAATGGACTTGACTCCATTCTTCGCTCCGTTCTATATGCTCTTCTTTGCAATCTGCTTGAACGATGCGGGTTATGGTGCTATCCTTACGCTGATAGGTCTTGTACTTTTGAAGAAGAGCAGCGGTGGCTTTATGAAGCAGGCTGCGTGGCTTACCATTTTCTGTGGTGGAGCCACTACGTTGTTTGGTTTCTACACAGGCTCGTTGTTTGGTATGAGTATTCCCGATATGTTGGGTTATGACGGCATAGCAAACTCTCCGTTCCTCGATTTCCAGAACCAGTTCTTCTCGTTGGCATTGGCGTTGGGTGTTGTGCAGATTTTGTTCGGTATGTTGCTGAATATCTGCCTTCAGACAAAGCTCTTTGGCTTTACTTCGACCTTCGGTCTGCTCGGATGGTTTATCATCCTGCTTGCGGGCTGTCTGGCTGTGGGACTGCCAATGATTAACGAGTCACTAGTGATTTCGTGGTTTACCGCCTCGTCGCCAGCCTTCTATGCGGCGATGGGTGTAGGTGCTGTGTTGATGCTTCTGCTCAATAACATCAAGCGTAATCCACTCATTAACATCGGCTCGGGTCTGTGGGATGCCTATAATAATATTACAGGCTTGTTGAGCGACGTACTCTCATACATCCGTCTGTTCGCCATTGGTTTGTCGGGCGGTGTGTTGGCACAGGTGTTCAACTCGCTTGCGTTGGGTCTTACAGGTTTGGATGCAGGTATCGAGAGCTTCGGTGTGGGTACTATCTTCCAGATTATTGGTGCTACGGCAATCCTATTGATTGGTCACGGTATCAACCTCTTTATGTCATCAATCTCTTCGTTTGTTCACCCTATGCGTTTGACATTCGTGGAGTTCTACAAAAATGCGGGCTTCGAGATGACTACTCGTCAGTTTGAGCCTTTAACAAATGAAAAGAAATAATAATCAAATTTAAATTTAATAAAACTAAACAATTATGAATTCAACAGCATTGATTTTGGCCTACATCGGCGTAGTATTTATGGTAGGCTTGGCAGGTATTGCATCTGCAATCGGTACCTCTATCTGCGGTCAGACAGCAGTAGGCGCAATGAAGAAGAACAGCGGCGCATTCGGTAGCTACATGATCCTTTCGGCTTTGCCAGGTTCACAGGGTTTGTACGGTTTCGTATGTTTCTTTATGGTTCAGAACCTTTTGACAGCTGACATCACAATGTTCCAGGCAGCTGCTGTATTTGGTGCAGGTTTGTTGGTAGGTTTGGTAAACCTTTTGGCTGCTTACTATCAGGCAAAGGTTTGTGCTAACGGTATCAACGCTATCGGTAATGGTCACGACGTGATGGGTAAGACTCTTATCCTCGCTGCGTTCCCTGAGTTGTATGCTATCTTGACCGTTGCTGCTACATTCCTTATCTCTGCAGCAGTAGCTTAATCATTTGACCAATAAATTATGGTAAAGTAGGGTTGTCCGCCAAAGGATGATCCTATTTTTTTATATTTATACTTATCTATGTATTGTAAATCTTGAGTAAAATCAGTATCTTTGAGATTGAAAAACCTTAAAACAATTTATATCTATGAATAACTTTGTATATGACATTCCGACTAAGGTCTATTTTGGTAAGGATCAGCTCTCGCATCTGGGCGAGGAGTTGAAGAAATTTGGAAATAAGGTGCTGCTTACATATGGCGGTGGCTCTATCAAGCGTATCGGTCTTTATGACGCTGTTGTGGCAGAGATTGAGAAGGCAGGCTTGGAGCTTTTCGAGCTTTCGGGCATTGAGCCTAACCCTCGTATCGAGTCAGTTCGTACAGGTGCCGAGATGTGTAAGGAGCATAAGATTGACGTTGTGCTGGCAGTAGGCGGTGGCTCTACTATCGACGCTGCGAAGTTCATTGCTGCGGGCGCATGCGTTGAGCACGACCCTTGGGACTTCTTGAGCGAGAAGTGGGCTCCAATCAATGCTGCTCTGCCAATCGTGTCGATTTTGACCCTTGCTGCAACGGGCTCGGAGATGGATACAGCAGCCGTTATCACCAACTTCGCTACACAGCAGAAGAATGGTCGTCTGGATCGTAACCTCCTGCCACGAGTATCGTTCCTCGACCCAACAAACACCTTTACCGTTAGCCCATACCAGACAGCTTGCGGCTCGGCAGATATTATTTCTCACATCATGGAGGTTTATTTTGCCCCAGAACCAGACTTGTATATGCTGGATTGCTTTATGGAGGGTATGTTGAAGACCGTTATCAAGTACGCGCCTATCGCAATGAAGGAGCCTGATAACTACGAGGCACGCGCTAACCTTATGTGGACCTCATCGTGGGCAATCAACGGCTTTATCACAGCTGGCAAGCCTCACGCGTGGAGTTGTCACCCAATCGAGCACGAGTTGTCGGCATTCTATGACATCACTCACGGTTTGGGCTTGGCAATCGTTACCCCTCGCTGGATGGAGTACTGCCTCGACGAGAGCAATGTAGATAAGTATGTTCAGTTTGCTACAAATGTCTTTGGCGTAGCACCATCGGAGGATAAGATGGCTGTTGCGAAGAAGGGTATCGAATTGTTGTCGGAGTTCTTCTTCAAGACGCTGGGTCTTGACGATAACTTCACAAAGATTGGTATCAAGCCAGAGGATTTCCCAGCTATGGCAAAGAAGGCGTGTCTGGGCGGCGTAATCAATGGTTTCAAGCCATTGGCACAGGCTGATATTGAGAAGATATATGAGATGTGCGTATAAAATTGTCAAAGCGGGTATTTTCTGCGTTACACTTGCCCTTGACATCCTCATTTACGTAGAGTAAACTGTGGTTTCTCGGGCATCGTGAGCCTTGAAAATACACCTCTTATACAATTTCCCAATGAAGTAGGGTTGCTCTTCGGGGCAGCCCTTGTTTGTGAATATAAAACAAAAAAAACCGAAGCAAATCGCTTCGGTTTTTCAGTTGGGCTACCAAGATTCGAACTTGGAATGACAGGACCAGAATCTGTAGTGTTACCATTACACCATAGCCCAATAATGTGTTGTCGTTTTCGACACTGCAAAAGTAGAATATTATTTCTAATCTGCAAAGAAAAATTTAAGTTTTTTTAATTATTTCTCTATTTTTTTCTTCTGTGGCATAAAAAACGGCAAATCCATTATTGAATTTGCCGTTTTGTTACCCGAATGAATTAGCGATGTCCGCCCATTGGTGGACCCATACGCATACCCTGCTGACCACCCTTGCCGTCGCTGATGCCATAGTCAGAGAGGTTCTTTGAGCCCTTCTTGCCGAATGCGCGCAGGTTATAGTTGAACTGAACGGTGAAGTAACGACCAATCACGCTGCTCCAAGAGTTCTGAGTGAAACCAGAGCCTGTTGAACGTGAGAAAGCCTTGTTTTGGTTGAAGATGTCGTTCACACCAAACATAATCTCACCCAACTGATTCTTGAAGAGCTTGTGACCGATGAAGGCGTTGCAAAGCGTGTAAGAGTCGTTGTAGTCGTTGGTGTAGCCGATGTACTGAATGTAGCTTGCATTGGCTGTGAAGGTGAAGCCCTTGAGGAATACAGCCTTCAGCGAAGCGTCAGCGTTGTGGCTGAAGTACTCGTTCTTGCCCTGACGACCGAGCGAGTTCTCTGCCTGGTTGTAGCTACCTCCCCACGAGAGTGTGAAGTCGATATTCTCCGAGATGTTACTACCCAATACCACACGAGCATCGTAACCGATGTTGCTTGCGATGTTCTTCTCGCCATTTACGAGCGATGGAGTCTCGTTGTAGTTCACACCACCCATAATGTTCAGGTTACACTTCATAAAGTTCAGCGGCATACCGTAGTTGATGTGTGTACGCAGGCTTAAGTAACCATCTACATTCTCCGATGTAGAGTACTGAATTGGGGTAGAGCCAACCTCGTCGATGATATGCTGTGGTATGTTGTTGCCTGTGTAGAGGCTCTGTGTGATGTAGTCCTGTGTAGTCTGGAACGAGAACATCCACATAAATGTGCGAGCCTTCTCCAGGTTAGTGTAGTTGTAGTGCATATTCAGACGGTGTGAGTAGGCTGGATTCAGATTCTCGTTACCGCTTGATACATACTGTGTGTTAGAGATATCCAGGATATTCTGCAGCTGCTGGATACGAGGGTTGTCTGTGCTTGACATCAAGAACACACGCAATGAGTTCTGCTTGTTGAAGTTGAAGTTACCCATCGCGAAATAGGTAAAGTCGTTGTACGAGCGCTTCACTGGCTGCGACTGTAACGC
Source organism: Rikenellaceae bacterium (assembly GCA_015059905.1). Classification (GTDB taxonomy): domain Bacteria; phylum Bacteroidota; class Bacteroidia; order Bacteroidales; family Rikenellaceae; genus Alistipes. The sequence continues at coordinate 79,845 of SUZN01000007.1, read as the reverse complement.
CTCCACCTGACCATCGAGCGTAGAGTACTGATATGAGAGGTTCACAACAACATTGTTGCGCTCCTTTGCCCAGCTGAAGCCAGGACCCACACGGTGAGTGGTGTAGTCGCTGGTGTAGATGTTCGAGAGGGCAGGGTCGAGAACGCCGTTTGTGTAGCTATCGTCGTTGCCGAAGTTGAATGTCTGTCGGTTGCTCTCCTGACCTGTAAAGCCGAAATCATAACGCAGTGTAACCTGTGCATTCTTCGATACAGGCTCGGCGTAGTTGATTGCAGCGCCCACGCTCAAGTTGTTTGAGTTAGAGTCGCCCGAGAGGTAACGCAAGTACTCTGTGCCGTCGGTAGCCTGGTTAGAGTAGCTGCGTGACTCGTTTTCGTTGTTGCGGTAGTTTACACGACCATCAACGGTAATGAAACGACCCTTCTTACCAAGCAGCAGACGATACTGCATAAACTCCGAGAGGTTATAGCCGCCGTTGTCGCCACTGTTACCATTCTTGATGAGGTTGTTTATGGCATCGCCAACCTGTGTACCCGTTGTCTCGCTGAATGGGTCGTAAGACTGAAGACTGAAGTTTGTGCGTGACATAAACGACTGACCCTCCGATATTCTCCAATCAACACGCGCACCCAGACGATGGTTGTAGTTGCGGTTGTCGCTGTATGATGACTGCTCAAGTGTTCCCAAATCCTCCAGCGGAGCCTCATACCACTTGATTGTTTCAGAGAGGTTACGGGTATTTGAGTTGTTGAAGAAGTAGTTAGCCTGCAACTTAACCTTATCCTTTTCGCCCCAAGAGTTTGAGTAGTTAAGACCCACTGCATTAACCTTTGCAACACCGCTCTGTGGACGTACCATATACTGACCTACGCCACCGCGACCCATACCGCCGCCCATACCGCCAGTGCCACCCGTAGCACCTACGATATCCTCGAATGAGAAGTTCTGCTTGTTGATGTTGTTGAACAAACCAAGCACCGTTAGGCGGCTTGAACCATTGAAGTGGCTCACGCTACCTCCTGCCATATATTTGTGGCTGTCGGTCACCTCGTCGGTGTCGGGCTGATAGCCGTAACCTGCGAAGAGCTTACCGAATACGCCCTGACGCATGCCTGGCTGTGTGACGATGTTCAGCGCCTTGAAGCTGTCGCCATCATCCATACCCGAGAACTCGGCGTTGTCGCTCAACTTATTATATACCTCGATATTCTTTACCGCCTGTGCTGGGAGTGAGTTGAGGGCTGTCGATACGTCATCGCCAAAGAACTCCTTGCCATCGACATAAATCTTCTTTACAGTCTCGCCCTGTGCCTCTACCGAGCCATTCTTGATGGTGATACCTGGCATCTTCTTCAAAAGACCCTCTACATCGGCATCGGCTGATACCTTAAATGCGTCGGCGTTGTAGCTTACCGTATCACCCTTCTGTGATGCGCGGATAGCCTGCACCTCCTTTACTACGGCATCAATCTTTGTTGAAGCCTCCTTCAACTCTACCTTGCCCAAATCCTTGTTGGCAGAGTTAATCTTTACATCCAGCGTGAGGTCATCGTAGCCCAAGAACGAGATGGTGACCTTGTAATCGCCATACTTCTGTGAGGGAATAACTGTTTTTCCGCCCTCGCCCGAAGTGAAGTGCTTGGCATCGTCGGGATTTGCCGCAGGAGCTACGCTCACCACAGCACCAACAACAGCCTGCTTGCTCTGCGCATCGATGATCGACATCGTAATCTTGCCACTCTGTGCATAAGAAGCCACCGAGAGACAAACAAAAAGAATAGTTGTTAAAAACCTTTTCATACTTTGTCTAAAGTTGTTTTATTTTGTTACTTTTTTCTTGATTTCTGTTTCGACCCAAAAGGCACGCAAAGATATAATATATCTTTCAACTAAAAGACTTTTTCTCGGTGAAATGACAAAAATGGGGTGTCAACTGACGCTGACACCCCTCCGAAAAACAACCTAATTTCCATTACTGCCCTTAATGGATATCGTTGGATGGTTAAAGGCTGGTTAGACCTCTACCTCCATTTTAGAAATCGCCGCCACCGAAGCCGCCCTGTGGACCGCCCTGACCGCCAAAGCCTGGACCACCCTGACCGCCCTGCTGACGCTCCTGCATCATCTGGCGCATACGCTGCTCCTGTGCCTTCTTCTGCATCTGCCACTTTTTGTACTGCTTCTCATTGAGAATCTTCTTGATGGCAGCATCCTCGGCAGCCTGCTGTGCCTTGCGCTCCTCCTGCATCTTCTTCATATAAGCTGCACGATCCTCCTCGCTCATATTGCGGAAGTCTGGGCGCTGACCCTGCTGCTGACCCTCGCGCATAGCCTTCATACGAGCCTCGCGCTCTTCCTGCTGCTTCTTGTTTGTTGCAAGGTAGTACTCGTACATCTGCTTCTGCTGCTCCTCGTTCAAATCGAGGCTCTTTGTCATACGATCAGCCTGCATCTTTGCGCGCTGCTCAACAGTCATACGCTGACGCTGTGGGCGCTGACCCTGCTGACCCTGTGGACCCTGTGCCGATACGCTGGTTGCAACCATTGCCAACACAGCTACCATAAATAATTTAAGTGACTTCATAATATTCTTGATTTAAATTTTGTCAACCAATCTGCTGCAAAAGTAATGTAAAAACCCCGCAGTTGAAATTCAACTCGGGGTTAAATGGGGGTTTCGGTCGGTGAAACGACTAATCTTGGGGGTGAATCGCCATCAACCATTGCTTGAACTCTGGAACGCGCGCCTTGGAGATGATGATTTTCTCGGGTGTTTCGAGCGAGAGGTTGAGCGAAAGACGACTGCCAAACCATACAGCAATATCCTTAACCGCCTGACGCGCAACGATGTATTGACGATTGGCGCGGAAGAATTCATCCGCGGGAAGGGTAGATTGCAACACCTCCAATGTGCGATCAACAACATATCTGTCACCCTTGAAGGTAAATGCCGACACCTTCTCGTTGGAGGTGTAGAAGAATGCGATGTCATTGATTGAAAGTGGAATAATCTTATCCTTGTAATGCACCAGGAATACACGCTGACTCTCTCGCTTGCTCGTTTCAACCATACTCTCCACGCGGTCCTGATACTCGGTACGCTCCTTGCCGCTTAGCTGTGTGAGTTTGTCGATGGCACGTCTTAAATCCTCCTCCTTGATAGGCTTGAGGATATAATCGATGCTGTTTACCTTAAATGCCCGCAATGCATACTCGTCGTATGCGGTGGTGAAGATGATTGGCGAGGTGATGTTTACCTTGTCAAAAATATGGAATGACTCGCCATCGGCAAGATGAATATCCATAAATACAAGGTCGGGTACGGTTTGCGTTGCATCCTGGAAATACTCCACGCTCTCCTCAATGCTCTCCAATACGGTGATTACGTTATATGTGGGCGCAACCTTCCTTAAAATAGCTTGCAGGTTGGTAGCAGCAGCTGTTTCGTCTTCTATAATAAGTATGTTCATTTTCGCTCGATTTAATTTTCAGGTTTCTGCAATGGTAGGCGCACGATGAACTCCGTCTCGGAGTCGATAATCTCAATGTCGGTGCCTGTGATAAGCTGCCAGCGGCTGCGTAGGTTCTTCAGCCCAATGCCTGTCGATGGCTCTGGCTCAAGTTTAGGTGCCTTCTGATTGCTCACAACAAGCGTTGAGCCATCGGTGCGGATTGATATGTGGAACGGATTGCGCTTGGTGATGGTATTGTGTTTCACTGCGTTGCCAATCAGTGGCTGAAGAGTCAGCGCAGGCAGTGTCCACTCGTCATAACTCTCGTCAATATCAATGTCGAAGAATAGCTTGTCGGCATAACGCACCTTGAACAGCTCGCCGTAAGCCTTGGCAAACTCCATCTCGTCCTTGAGAGTCGATTTGGTGTTTTGACCGTTTTGCAGGATGTAGCGGAAGGTGTATGATAGCTGGTCGATATACTCCAGCGCTTTATCCTCCTTGCTATCGCGCACAAGCATCGAGAGCGAGTTGAGCGAGTTGAAGAAGAAGTGGGGGTTAATCTGACCTACCAGCATATTATATCGGCTCTGGATATTCTCCGTGCGCAGATGCTCATTCTCCAGAAGCACCTTCTGCTGCTGGTAAATCAACTGATAAATACGACCATAAAGGATAGCTACAACCAGAGATATGGTACACTTCATAATGACCATCCAGTTTATCATCTCGTGTGGCTGGTGGCGGAATATCATTGTCGATTTTCCTGTCATCCAACTAACCGATGGCGCAAGGAAGTAGCAGGCAATAGTGATTACAATCACGGTAGCGCAGCGGTAAAGGTAGTTGCCTCGTTTGTCGATGCGGAATGTCATCACCGTCAGCAACAACCACGTCAGCAGGAAGTAGTAAATCATCTGCGCCATAGTGTCCTGATTGCGTTTGGGACGGTCGTAGATGACGGGCGCAGAAATCTCGTTGCCATTCTGCTGGCGCACCTCGTCGAGAGATGGGTTTGCCCGCGAGTTGGGGCGTGGAGGGAAGAAGGTGCAGAGGATGGTGTCGCCCTGCTGGAGGTTGTACCATCTTATCTTGCGGTTTCCCACATAGATGCTGTCGGCAAGTGAGTCATCGGGGAGTGTGATTGGGGTATTATTGTCCACAATCAGATAACCATAACCATCTGCCGAAAGTTGCAATACACCCTTTGCCTCGGGGCGCTGCATACGCTCCTGCTCCATAATCTGACGCTGGTCAGCGGTCTCACGCTCGGCAACAATCATCGACAACAGGTAGGAGAAATTCACTGTCAGCGCGATGACAACAGCTATCAATATGTTGATAGCAAGGTTTGAGCGTTTGTATTTCAATACGTTCATATTAGTAGAATTTTGTTCTCGTCTTTTATGGGGCAGTCGGACGGGTTGTTGTGGGGCGGGGATTACTCCTCCTTGTACCACGATGCGTAGAGCTGGTAGTCGCGTGCTGTGCGCTTGACGATATGCTCACGCTGCTCGGGGGTAATCTCCTTGACCTTCTTGGCAGGCACGCCAGCGTAAACCGAGTTTGGCTCAAGCTGTGCACCCGATAATACAAGGGCGTTGGCCGCGATGATGCAGCCTTCGGGTACTACGGCGTTATCCAAAATGGTTGAGCCCATACCAATCAGCACGCTGTCGCCAATGGTGGCTCCGTGAATTGTAGCGTTGTGACCAACCGATACGTCATTGCCGATGTGGGTCTGTGAAGGCTTTGGTGATTTGTCGTAGAGGGTGTGGATTACGGCTCCATCCTGGATGTTTGTACGGTCGCCGATGGTGATTTTGTTCACATCGCCACGCAACACCGCGCCATACCAAATCGAACAATCCTTACCGATTGTCACATCGCCAATAATCACAGCAGTCTCTGCCAAAAATGTATTCTCTCCAATCTCGGGAACGTGTCCACGAACTTTTCTTACAAGTGCCATATTATTATAAGATAAAAGATGAAAGATGAAAGAGCAAAGATGATTCTTTGCTGATTATCTTATTGTTGTAATTTACTTTGTTTTTCGTTATTCTTTGATGTTTTAATACTTGCTGTCAATAAAGCAATAATCTCCTTTAATTCGTTGTATAATGATTCAAAATATTGTTTGTTTATTATTTCGCTTTCATATAATAATTCAAGCCAATATGCTGTTTCATCAGCCTCTTTTAAGGCTATGTGAAGTTTATAGATGAAATCAGCCTTGCTTTGAGCATTATAGCTTTCTCTAACATTTGCGCCTATACTTGTGCCACTACGTAGAAGTTGCTTTGAGATAATTCTTTCTCTCTTTTCTTCTTGTAAAAATTTGACAAATTTAATGATGCGTATAGCAAAAGCTTTACTCTTGCTCCTTGTTATGCTATTATCATATCTTTGCTCTTTCATCTTTCATCTTTGCTCTTTCTCAAACATTCCTGGTACATAGTCTATAATCTCCTCCTCACTCTCTTGTAGTCTTTCATTAACGGCTTTTTCCACAGCACGATTATATATCATTGCACCTAAATTCATTGCTAACCATAGGCAACCAATAATAATGATAAGTATAGGAATTGTTTTCTTGTATGGTTTTTGTTCTTTGAATATTACTTTGTGTAAAACAAAGCGAATTAACAATGTGCAACCCAAAGAGATAATCCATAATTGAGGGTATCCGCACGCGCTACCTAAAGCATATCCCCATCCATATAATGTTGGAACAATTCCGCATATGGTAAGAATAAATGCTAAAACAATTATTATTACGAGCCACGTAATAATCAATGATATGTAGTATAAAATATTTTTCATTTTCTTAAAATTATATATTTATCATTACGTATTGCTCTATCATCTTTGCTCTTTCATCTTTCATCTTTGCTCTTTCTCAAACGTAATATTTGCTTCGGTGTTATCTCGTTTTACAACAATTTCCCAATCTTCGGCAGAGCGATTCATCAGTTCCAATCGTCTCAAGTCTATCTTCTCGGGCGAGAGTCCGTTTATTGATGTAATCACATCACCTCGCTTTATGCCAGCTTTATGAGCATTGCCACCCTCAATCAATCCATTGACAATCCAGCAATCAGTTTTGGGTGTCAATGTCATTCCAGAGTCAAACTTTATTTCCTCATCAATATTCTTGTTTGGGCGAAGCCATATCTCGCATTTCGCAAAATCAAAAATAACATCAAAACGCTCAAACAACGCATTGCCAACCAAACCATCATATCGCTCGTCTGCCATTGCACCCTGCGTATTTCCCGAATAGGAGATACTGACGTCCTCTATCTCGTTGTCAGCAGCCGAAATAGCTTTTGTCTTGAAGATATAATCGGTGCGTGAGCCACCAACGCCACCCGTGTCGAAGATTTTCTTCTTGACATCTGTAAGAACGCTGTTCAGGCGCAGGCGCGCGGCTGTATTGCTATTGAGAGCAATTGCATCTCTTGCACCTAAATCCACAAGAAAAAGCCCATTGAAAGCTAATTTGTCGGTAACCTTTATGCTCAACGGCATTGTCATTCTCGACTGTCGCTTATCCAGCCATTGGCATTTAATGCAGGTGTAACCCTCGGTAGGTTGTTCATCTTGCGACATAATGCGCATATATCGGTCAATGTAGTTCAGCTCAATCTTCTTGCCTCGCATAAACTCCATTCCAAACATCCCATCAACGTGGTCGCCGAGAATTTTTCTTAAATTCATCACTACGACACCTTGCTCTGTCTGGCTCTGCGCGCCGAGACTGTATTTCCAGTTGCGATTATCTCGATAAACCGCTTGAAAACTATTGCCTGCACCCTGAATGATAGCCCTTTGCAGATTGTTTGCAGGGTCGAAATGCTGGTTGTAGAACTCAAGGTCAATCAATATGTTGGTATTACCCGTATCAAAAGCCATCTTTGCAGGGATGGAATCGCGTAGCATAACATCGAAATACAAGTGACCGCCATAGTCAAACGCGATGGCGCCCTCTGGGATGTTGCGCTGTGGCTCGGTAAATTCCACCTGCGTAGCCTCCTCTTTCGCCTCTGTTTTAGCTTTCGCACAAGCTACGCACGATACGATAGCTATCGTTGCCACGACGATTGTTGTAAACTTTCTCATCCCCAAAAGGTTTTATTTATATCATTGCGAGGAGGGTTTAGCCTGACGTGGCAATCTCCAGCACATGTATAAGAGATTTTCACAATCGCTTATGCTCCTTCTATATGACCTATTTCACTCTTTTATTCCTCCTCCTTCTTTGCATTGCGCCACAAAGCGTCCATCTCCTCGGCGGTCATCTGCGAGAACAGGCGGTCGCCAGCCTCTGCCTCCATATGCTGGAAGCGTGAGATAAACTTCTTGTTGGTCTTTTCGAGTGCCAGCTCGGGGTCTATGCCATACAGACGGCACATATTTATCAGCGCGAAGAACAAATCTCCAATCTCGTCCACCGTGCGCTCGTGGTTGCCTGCTGCTATCTCAACCTCTATCTCGGCAATCTCCTCCTTGACCTTTGCCCATACATCCTCCTTCTGCTCCCAGTCGAAGCCCGATGATGCCGCCTTCTCGCCTACGCGGAACGCCTTGACCATTGCGGGCAGTGAGCGTGGTACGCCGCCCAGGATGCCGCCCTGACGCTTCTTCTTACGCAGTTTGAGCTCCTCCCAATTCTGCATCACCTCGGCAGGGGTGTCGGCGTGAATGTCGCTATATACGTGTGGGTGGCGGTAGATGAGCTTGTCGCACTCAGCATCAGCCACATCGGCAAAATTGAACTTGCCCTGCTCCTCGCCCAGCTTTGAGTAAAAGACAACGTGCAGCAGCAAATCGCCCAACTCCTCTTTGATACCATCCATATTGCCGTCGGCAATGGCATCTGCCAACTCATAAGTCTCCTCTATTGTGTTGTTACGCAGCGACTCGAATGTCTGCTCTCTGTCCCAGGGACACTTCTCGCGCAGGGTGTCCATCACCTCCAGCAGTCGCGCTGCGGCTTTTAGTTTCTTCTCCATAAATGCAGTAGTTCAAATAAATCAATACAAAGTTATGATTTTCCGCGCGAAAATTATAACTTTGTGTATAATATTTTTTTGTTATGAAGCTATTTCGATACTTGATATTGTCATATTTTGCGATTTTCGCAATCGCTGCGTATGCTCAAAACATTGTGCCTACGCCCGTAGAGTTTGAAAAAAGGAACGGAGCATTTAACATACTAACAACAACTAAGATTACACACTACCCTGGGCTCCGTTCCTTGGCTGAACGTCTGGCGGAGTATGTGCCGCTTGACGTTCGCGAGTATAACGCCCAGGAAAAGGGTAATATTGTGTTGCGGGAGAATAAAAATTTATCAGCCGAGGCATATCGTCTTGAGGTGAGCGCCGAGGGCGTTGTGATTGAGGGCGGTACGGCTGCAGGCGTGCATAATGGCGTGGAGACTCTGTTGCAGATTTTGCCCTCGTCGGTCTATTCTCACACGATGCCGCTGCCTGTGGCGGTGGGGTATTGCGTGGTACGTGACGAACCACGTTTCTCCTATCGAGGTTTTATGCTTGATGTCTGTCGCACGTGGATGGAGGTCGATGAGATTAAGCAATATATCGAAAATCTTGCCCACCACAAGATAAACAAGCTCCATATCCACCTCTCCGACGACGAGGGTTGGCGCATAGAGATTAAGTCACATCCAGACCTTACGGAGGTGGGTGGCTATCGTGGCGCAGGGTCACCCGTAGCGGCTCGCTATGGCAAGTGGGGCGAGCGATATGGCGGTTACTTCACGCAGGAGCAGATGCGTGAGGTGGTTGAGTATGCCGCCGAGAGAAATATTGAGATTATTCCAGAGATAGATTTGCCTGGGCATAGTCACAATCTGGCGCGCGTGAGACCAGAGGTGTTGTGTAACTACAAGCCAGGTTTGGCGGCATCGGACGGCTACGACACGCGTAGCGTGATGTGCGCCTCGAAGGAGAGCAACTACGCCCTGTTGGAGGATATATTTCGCGAATTGGCGGAGGTGTTCCCATCGGAGTGGGTGCATATCGGTGGCGACGAGGTCTCAACAGCGCAGTGGAAGCGTTGCCCCGACTGTCAGGCGCTGATGGCAGCGGAGGGGCTGTCGGATGTTGGTCTGCAAGCCCATTTTATGAATCGTGTGGCGAAGATAATCGCGAAATATGGCAAGAAACCTTGTGTGTGGAACGAGGCGATAGATGCGGGTACGCTGACCAAGAGTGCTATGGTCTATGGCTGGAAGGATGTGGCGGCGTGCCGCAAAGCTACCTCTGCGGGGTATAAAACCGTTGTGATGCCTGGTGCATATTTCTACTTTGATATGAAGCAGACACCTCGCGAGCCTGGTCACGATTGGGCGGCGATATTTGATGCCAAGAAGCCTCTGTCGTTTGACCTTGCGGCGCAGGGATTTACCGCCGAGGAGATGAAAAATGTGGTTGGTGTGCAGGCTTCGTTCTTCAGCGAGGCGTATATCTCACACCGAGAGGATGAGAATGATTACATCTATTATATGACCTATCCGCGCATCTGCGCCTTGAGCGAGTTGGCGTGGCGTGGCAAGGGTGGCGAGTGGCAGCCATTCTATAAAAAATTGGCAGAGAGCCATTATAGCCGTATGGTCGAGATGGGTATCGATTTCCGTCTGTTCCCGCCTGTGGTGAGTTATGCCGAGGGTGTGCTGAAGGCGAAGTCGGATGACCGTTCGCACGTTTATTATAAAATAGTGGGCGATGAGCGCGAATACCGTTACGAAGCACCTATTACCACCGATAAGCCCCAGCGATATGCTTTCTACACCCGTATGGGTGGTGCGCGTAGCCCTGAGGCGGCGGTGAAGAGCCATTGGCGAATGTTGCAGCCTACGGTGAAGATAACTTCGTCGATTGACGAGAGCGAGCGTTTCCCATTTTCCAATGCCGAGGGTTATGGTCGTATAGCGCGCACGGCGCGTGTGGGACGCGAGGGTGATTGGTTGTTGTACACATTTGAGAAACCCGTGACGTGCCGCCGTATGGAGATTTATACGGGTAATTTGCAACTGCCACGTTTTATCTTCAATGCAGGCTATATGGAGGTGAGCGAGGATGGCAAGAACTTCAAGCGCGTGTGCAAGTTGAAAAATGGCGGTGGCGTGATTGACAACCCCGCGCGAGCAATCAAGGCGGTGCGTGTAGTCTGCACCGAAAGTGGCAATGGGGCAGATTTTGTGACGGTGCAAGCACCGAAAGTATATCCTAAACTTTAATAATATGTATAAGAACTATCGTGAAATAGAGTCGCAGGAGGCGTTGCAGGAGCTGCTTTCAAGCGAAGATGTCATATCGCGTTGCGCCTTTCAGGGGGTGGATTTTGTGGCGGAGAGTGCTGCCGCCGAACGTGTGTATAGCGATTGTATCTTTTTGGGGTGTATGCTATCGGAGCAGGTTATGAGTCGTATGGATAACAGATGCTACATTTTTCCTGCGATGCGGAAGCCTTTCAACAGCTTCCCTGTTGGGTTGTATGATGCCGAGAGCCTTTATGCGGGTTACGACCCGAGGGTGGAGGCAACGCTGAAGGATTGCTACGACACGCGCGTATATCGCCACTATGTGGGCAAAGGCAAAATATCTTCCGATATTAGCGAGATGCTTGCGCGCGCCCTGCACGACCACTCCATCAGCGATGCTCTGCACGAAAGATTGGCGCATTATGATGAGCGACGAGTGGTGGCGGTGATGGGAGGTCACGCAGTATTGCGTACCGATGCGAACTTTTTGAAGATTGCCCGCATAAGCAAGCGCCTGACCGAGCTTGGCTACCTGATGGTCAGCGGTGGTGGTCCTGGAGCTATGGAGGCTACCCATCTGGGTGCGTGGATGGCAGGACGCGATGACGAGGAGTTGCGTGAGGCGGCGTTGACGTTGTGCGTTGCACCCTGCTATAAGGATGAGGGGTGGCTCGCTTCGGCATTTGAGGTTATGGCGAAGTATCCACGCCGCGAGGATTTTTGTAGCATAGGTATCCCAACGTGGTTTTATGGTCATGAGCCAGCTACGCCGTTTGCCAGCCATATAGCCAAATACTTTGATAACAGCGTGCGTGAGGATGGTCTTTTGGCAATCGCCAAAGGTGGCGTAATCTACACCCCAGGCAGCGCAGGCACGATGCAGGAGATTTTCCAGGATGCGGCGCAAAATCACTATGAGACATTTGGTTTCTCGTCGCCTATGGTCTTTTTTGGCGAGGATTATTGGACTCGTCAGGTGCCTGTTTATGAGTTGCTTACGCAGTTGCAGCAGAGGGGCAAGTATCGTAATTTGTTGCTCTCGATAACCGATGATATTGAGAGCGTTATTGATTATATATTAAGATTTGGAAGTGCAGCTTAATTTAATCTTGCAATTATGAAGAGATTTTATTGGACAATTTTGCTAATGTTGTTTGTGGGCTGTCAGAGTGACAGTGTTGAGGAAATTGTTGTTGAATTACAGAGCCAAAGTTGGGATTTTGCCTCGGAGCAGAGCCCTATTTTTGAGCAGTCTGACGCAGCGGCGGAACTCCATTTTGAGGGCGATATCAAGAGTGGATTTACAATCTCGCTCACAGCAGATTTTAAGCCTGCGAGTGTGACCGCATCCACCACATTGCTCGAGATTGAGGGTGTAGTGAAGCTTTTTACCCGACAGCACGACCCTAACAATTGGCAACAGCAGAATTATCCAGCATTCAGTCTTGAGGATGGCACTGTGCCTGTGGTTGAGGCGGAGCTTGTGTTGCAACCTGACAATGGTGTAGGTGGCGGAACGCTGACGGTAGGTGTGCCGCTGGCGATGCTCCAGCATCCTTATGGCAAGCATGATGTAGTGCTGAACTTTACGGGTGTGGCGTGGACGATTTACATCGACGGCAGACTCTATGATAATGACTTCGCTATCGGTTATCCCGCATTGAAAAAGACGCAGATGGTGCTACGTGACGTTGCCGTGAATGATGTTGAGATTTATGCTCCTGCATTGCAGCCTGTGCAGGTTGAGGAGCATAACACAGTGAATAATATTCAATATTGGACACCTCCGTTCCATAATGCGTGGGTGGGTGACGTGGCAACCATCTACCATGAGGGTCGTTATCACGTATTTTACCTCTTCGACCGTCGTGGTCACGCCAGCAAGCTGGGACGTGGTGGACACTATTTCGAGCATATCTCAACCGAAGATTTCAAGACTTGGGTTGAGCACGAGCCCGCAGTGCCGATTGAATATCAGTGGGAGACTTTGGGTACGGGTACACCATTTGTCACAGATGGCAAGTTATGTTTGGCATATGGTCTGCACTCGACTCGTATCTATCCACGCGAAAAGACTTCATTGCCGATGATGTGGGGGTATTATGAGCAGAATAAAAAGACAGAGGTCTTTGATTATACTACTTATCCTGAAGTGATACCTGCTGGTTCTTCTTATGCAGTGAGTGAAGATGGCGTGGCAGCATTTGAGAAGAGTCGAATGTTGATTCACCCTTGTGAGAATCCAAGTATCTTCAATCTCAAGGAGGGCGGCTTGCGTATGCTTGCCAACTATGGCTCGCGTGGTGAGTGGAGTGCAAACTCTTTGCAGGATGGCTGGGTGAGTGAGAATGAAGATTTCCCTCCTGGCGGCGATTGCACTTTCTACTTTGAGTGGGGTGGATATGATTATATCATCGGTGGCTTTAATCAGCTGTATAGCCGTCGTCGTGGCGAGGGTAATGATCGTTGGTGGAGTGTTGTTGCCGAGGGTCGTGATATCTATAACGGTATGTCGGTACCAGCCGTGAGCGAGATTGGGGATGGCAGATTCCTTCTTGCAGGATGGGTTAAGTGTCAGAATTGGGGTGGCGTGCTGGCTATTCACGAGTTGGTGCAGTTCCCTGATGGACGATTGGGTAGTAAATGGATGGAGGAGATTACTCCTGCCACCGAGCCTAAGGAGTCGTTGTCGGCGTGTGAAAATATCTCGGTTGATGAGCCTTCGTTTATGCTTACTTTTGATGTAGAGCCAAGTGACAGGCAGATGGGACGTGTTGGTGTGACCATCTGTGGCGAGCAGGGCTATGACCATTCGTGTGAGTGGCAGTTGCAGCTCGACCGCGAGCGCGCTCAATTTGCTGGAGGCGTTGCTGAGGGTTTTGCACGAGATGAGCGTACGATGCGTGAGGGTGGTGATTTGGCTGCGGCACGCAATTATGCCATTGCGGGCGGAATGCAGCAGAAGGATGCTACGCAGGTGCGTATGATGGTATATTGGGACAAAAAGTTACGCGGCACGGTGGTGGATGTCGAGATTGCAGGTCAGCGCACGATGATTAGCTATCGCCCCGAGCTGAAACCTTCGCAAGTGGAGTTCCGTTTGGATGGTGTGAAGGTAAAGAATCTTCGCAAAGCAAATTTTAAGTAAAACAATCTATTGTTGCTTCATACGATGCAGGGTTGTCCTTCCAACGGGAGGGGCAACTCGTTTTTGTTATAAAAATTCATTATAAATATAAAGTGTAGTAATTTTACTAAAAAACAGCGCTGGATTAAGGTTGTAAATCATAAGGCAAAAAATAGTTTTAATCTGTAAGTAAAATTGTATTTTGGGGAATTGTAAGTAGCTCACAATTAGAAAACTTTGTGCGATAAAAATTTAACAATTTTTTAACATTTCGATTGTTTTTCTAAAATATTATATATCTTTGCCGCGAAATCACTTTTAATTAAAATTATAAAATTATGCGTACAATTTTACGTAACACATTGATGCTCTGCTCATTGATTATGATGGGCTGGGGATTCACATCATGTAAGGATGACGAGCTGGAGCCCGTTGTTCCTGTGTTGGAGGCTAACGGTGAGGCTACCGCGTGGAATACTGCAAAGTTTACAGTTTCTACTTCTTCAATCACCGAGTATGCGTGGATGGTTTTGCCTTCAAGCGAGACAGTTCCATCTGATGCAGTTTTGTATAAGAGTGGTAACGTTGTTACCGTTTCAGAGGATGGCACTGCTACCTATGAGCTCGACAACTTGTCACGTTTGACAGAGTACACTGTTTACATCGCGGCAAAGTATGTTGATGAGCACCAGGTAGAGCAGGCTTACCCAGAGATGGTTACAGTTGAGTTCACTACTTTGGATTACACCGAGGACATCACTGTAACAAAGGTTAAGATGGATGGCTTCGATGCACACATCAAGGTGCCTGAGAAGGTAAAGAAGGGCGAGAGTGTCTTGAAGTGGGGTCTACAGAACATCGTTATGTACTACAGCAACAAGAACGGTATGATGGGTCCTACAGCAGACGCTCGTATGCTTTGCTTGAACGACCAGGCTTATCCAAAGGCAATTCTTACTGACGACACTACACTTAACATCGATGAGGATCACCGTTATGCAAAGGATGAGAACGGTGAGCTTATTCTGGATGAGTGGAGTGGCGAGCCTACTTACTATTGGGACTTCATTGCTCCTGGTGAGCCTTTGCTTCTCTTGATCTCAGAGTTCGGCTGGGGCGAGAGCGACTGGGGCTGGGGTGAAGGTTGGTACCTTATGCCTTTCGACGAGATGGGTTGGCAGGATGCTTACTCAATGGCTATGTGGGAAGGCGGCGAGCTTCCTAACGAGGATGACTACTGGAATGACGGCGCTTACCACAAGAAGATAGAGATTAAGACATTGCCTCCACAGGAGCTTGATGCAAAGGTACACGTTGAGGTAAAAGACTTAACTCTTAAGGGCGGTATCGCTTCATTCACTCACGATGAGGGCGTTTATTGCTACAGCTTTGCTATTCTTGACCACGCAACATATGCTGATATGCTTGAGAACTACCTCGGTGGTGACGAGAGCTTGTTGCAGTGGTACACTACTTCATACTTCGCTATGATGTCAGGTTTCCAGACAATGTTCACTTCGGAGATTGACGAGTATTATGGCGGCGTGCTGGAGGCTTCTATCGCTGATTTCTTGTGGGATATTGCTCCAGGTTCAGTAGGTCACATTATCGTAACTGCTATGGCTGGTCAGGATTCAGAGGATGGTCCTATTCCAGATCAGATGAAGCAGAGCTTTACACACGTTACATTCGAGGTGCCTGACTATACTTTGGAGGCTCCAAAGATGGTTGTAACAGGTCTGCCAGCAGAGTCTGCATTCAAGGTAGGTTTCAACGTAAAGTGTGAGAACTGGCAGGAGTCACCTGTTGGGGAGGTAGCTTACGCTATGAACTACGTTCGTGAGTTCAACGAGGAGCTCTCTTATGGCTCAACTTATGCTGACATAGTATCAAGCAACCGTTACTACGCTACATTCTCTGAGGATGAGATTGCACAGGTTAACTCTGACGGTGGTTGCAACGTTTACTTCGATGTTCGCGAGAACTCAACTTCACGTTTGGCTGTAATGGGCTGGAACGAGGAGGGTCGTCCAAGCATCTTCGAGGAGGAGAACCCATCTGCTGTTGCAGAGGCTTCATCTTCACGTATTCCAGATGCAGAGCCTATCGAGTCTCCATTGTATGAGGAGTTGGTAGGTGATTGGACAGCTACTGCAACTATCCACAAGCAGGCTTATGGCGATCCTGACGGTGACGGCGTAAATGGTTTCTACGACCGCACAGAGGAGGTTAAGACTAAGATTACTATCGGTGACGTAACTTGTCCAGAGTCTTTGACACAGGAGGTATATGACCTCTACGAGCAGTCAGGCGTAAGCAAGGAGATGACTGATGCTTACTTCGCAGAGTTGAAGACAAACATCAACGAGTTCAACGCTGCTGTACGCGGTCAGAACCGTATCCTTTGTACAGGTTGGGGCTTCGACTTCAGCATGGTAGATGGTGAGCGTAGCGAGTTTGAGCTTGCTACACCTTGGGATTTGTTCATCCACCCAGATTACAACGCATCTTACATCGAGCCATTGATGTATGAGTTTGGTCCAAAGTGGTTCTTGCAGGTTGCAGAGGATGGTTCGTTGTTCGTTCCAGTAAACATCAACCGTATTGCTCCTTTGACAAACTGGACATCTTCACGCGCATACCACTTGGCTGGTGCTAACTATGAGGAGAATATGTCTAACTATACTCCAAAGGAGACAGATATGGATACTCCAAGCAAGTGGCCTAACTTGCCAGTTGAGGTATCAGAGGACAAGCAGACTATCACTATCAAGTCTTATACTTTGGATGACGTAGTTTACTATCCTAACATCGTTTACACAAGCTCTTGGGGTGCATACCTCCACTCAACTCACGTTGTATCAGAGGTTGTATTGACAAAGGGTTGGTCAGGCGAGGAGTCTGCAACAAATGTTGAGGCAGCTCGCAAGGTTACTCCAGCCGAGGGCAAGAAGGTAACCTCAGCTAACGGTGGTGCTGACATCAACATCGTAGCTCCAAAGGCTCGTACTCCATTTGCAGGCGTTAAGAAGGTTGCTCCAATGAAGGTTGAGGGCAAGGCAATCAACTTCGAGATGATGCAGGAGAATATGAAGAAGTTAAATGCCGAGATGTTGAAGGCTCGCAAGTAATTTCTGATTGATATTCGCAATTGAGGAGTTTTCTTCTGAAGACTCCTCTTTTGCGGTTTTTATAAATTGCGAAAAATAAAAAACTATGAAGAAACTACTGTGCTTGATTTCAGTGCTTATGGCGGTAGCTGTGGCGTCGGCACAACAGCTTCCCGATGTTAAGGTGGAGAATGCACAGGGTAAGATTGTACCCGTGCGCTCTATCGCAAAGGGCAAGCCAATGATTATCTCTTATTGGTCAATCGCTTGCAAGCCTTGTATCCAGGAGCTCAACGCTATCAACGATGCTCTGGAGGAGTGGCGCGAGGAGGCCGACTTCGAGGTTGTGGCGGTATCTATCGACGATGCACGCCTGAAGGCTTCAGCAAAGGCTATCGCATCTTCACGCGGTTGGGAGTTTGTATGCGTCTATGATGACAAGCAGACCCTGAAGCGTGCGATGAACGTGTCGCTCACACCACAGTCATTTGTGGTGGATGCTGACGGCAAGGTGGTCTTCTCTCACTCTGGTTATACGCCAGGCAGCGAGCAGTTGCTCTTTGACAAGATTCTTAAACTGAAGAAGAAGTAGCAGATGAGACGTATTGTATTAGCTATTGCCGCTATGTTTGTGGCAGGCGTAGCTTCGGCACAGGTGCAGTTCGGTGGCGGTCAGATTTCGGGTAGTCTGGAATCTACGTCTATCTACTATATGAACGACAAGAAGTTGGGCGAGACCCCAGAGGACCGCTTCGGCTCGAATAACTACCTCAAGCTCGACTACGCTTCGGGTCGTTTCTCGGCAGGTGTGCAGGTCAATGCCTTCTTGCCTGTGTTGCAGGGATATGAGGATTTGGCTACGGGTCAT
Source organism: Rikenellaceae bacterium (assembly GCA_015059905.1). GTDB lineage: Bacteria > Bacteroidota > Bacteroidia > Bacteroidales > Rikenellaceae > Alistipes. Next base: position 61,994 of record SUZN01000007.1, on the reverse strand, counting down.
AAGTTCTACCTTGCATCGAAGTATGTGCAGTGGCAGGACAAGAATTTCGAGCTCTATGTCGGTGATATCTTCGACCAGCTGGGTAATGGTCTGGTGTTCCGCTCGTTTGAGGACCGTCAGTTGGGTCTGAATAACTCGCTGGAGGGTATTCGTGGTGTCTATAACTTCGGTCAGTATGTCAGCGTGAAGGGTCTTTATGGTCGTCCACGTCTTTACACCGATTATGCCGATGCCTGGGTGCGTGCTGCCGATGTGAGCCTCTCGGTTGCTGATATGATCAATTGGGAGTCGGGTCTGCTCTCGTTGGAGGGTAGTTACGTTAATCGTAACCAAAGCCTTACGCTCGACCCAATGCTCGATTTGAATAGTATGGGGCTCTCAAATCCTAACCTTAATATGTACTCTGGACGCGTAAACTTGGGATGGAATGGTTTATCGTTGCGCGGCGAGTATGTTGCCAAGGGTAAGGATTTGGCTGCTGCGGCAACCAAGGCAGTGAAGGGTAATGCTATGTTGGCAGAGCTTGGCTACAACTATAAGAACTTCACCTTTATGGGTACGTTCCGTCAGTTGGATAATATGGAGACGCGTCTTTCGCTCTATGACACAGGCGTTGGTAATACGCTCAATTACCTGCCTGCATTGACACGTCAGTACACCTATATGCTCGCTAACTTGAACCCATATCAGGTGAATGCCCAGGGCGAGATTGGTGGTCAGGCAGATGTATGCTACTCGTTGCGTAATGAGGATGACCGCTATCGTTATTGGAACTTCCACGTCAATTATTCGCTCTTCTATACACTCAACAAGGCGCAGTCACACACGGGCAACCGTGAGCGTCTGTGGCAGGATTTCAACTTCGACGTTGAGCGTCAGTGGAACAAGCAGTTGAAGACCATCTTCCTCTACTCGTTCCAAGAGTGGAACCCAACGCACGGTATGAAGCACCGTACATACGTTTCAAATGTATTCGTGGGCGATGTGACCTACAAGTTCGACCGCAAGAAGTCATTGCGCGTTGAGGCGCAGTACCTCTGGTCAAACGAGTACGAGGGCGACTGGGTGGCTGGTCTGGTTGAGTTCAGTCTCGCGCCACAGTGGAGTTTCTTCTTAAGCGATATGTATAATATCGACGATACAAAGCATAACGAGGGCAAGTCGAAGAACTATTTCAACGGTGGTTTCAGCTATACTCACGACCGCACACGCATACAGTTGAGCTATGGCCGCAACCGCGCGGGATATGTATGCTCGGGTGGCGTATGCCGCTACTCGCCAGCCTACACAGGCTTCAACCTTGTATTAACCTCATCGTTCTAACACTTAAAGCAGATGAAAATGAAGACTATAAAGTTATTTGCTACATTCTGCGCCGTTGTAGCGCTGTGTAGCTCGTGTTTGACAGGTGTCGGAACTGACGAGGATTTGTATGCTCCAGAGACTCCCGAAATCCCAGCCGATGGCGAGTTGGTGCTAACCGCTACGCCTACGACAATTTATGCCGATGGCGAGGATTTTTCTACCTTGAAATTGACCAAGGGTGGAGTGGAAATCACTTCGGATTTCACGCTCTACGATGGCGACAACAACACGGTCAGCCTGCCCGATATGAAGTTCTCGACAGAGAAGAAGGGTAAGTATTACTTCTGGGCCTCGTATGGTTTGGATATAACCGAGACAATCTGCATCGAGGCAGTAGAGAAGTTGCCTGATGCGCCTGATGCTCCAGACGATGACAACCCCGATAAGCTAAATTTCAAGCGCCGTGTGCTGCTTATTCAGTTCACAGGTACGGGTTGTGGCTATTGTCCAAGTATGACCACTACGTTGCGTCAGATTATGTCTGATACAACCTCGCAGAAGTATAACGAGAAGGTTGTTCTTGCAGCGGCTCACCGCTTCAACCAGGATGACCCAGCCTACCTTGAGGGTGCAGCCCTTGATGATGCAATGGGTATTACAAGTTTCCCACAGGTGGCGGTTGATATGCACACTCGTACAACCTACTATAACTATGGCTCTGTCGCAGGTATGCTCAATTCTGCGTTGAGTCGTGTAGAGGCGAAGGCGGGTATTGCTGCCGTGTCGGAGTGGGATGAGCAGACTCGCACAATATCTATCACAGCTACGGTTAAGGCTGCTCAGACCGAGGAGTTCCGCATTGGCGCTTGGCTTTTGGAGGATGGTATATATGGTCGTCAGTCGAACTACACCAGCGAGCAGGGGGACTTCAATGTTCACGACTGCTGCATACGCTTGGCGGATAGTAAGGTGACAAGCACCGATTTCTCGGGTCACTTGCTCGGCGAAATTGAGGCTGGTAAGACCGCAAATCATTCGTTCTCGCTGGATGTAAAGAGTGGGTGGAATATCGACAACTGCCGTTTGGTATTGTTTGTAACAGCCCCAGAGACACGCAACGGTAGAAAGTACTTCTATGTAAACAATGTTGTCGAGATGCCTGTCGCGGGTAAAATCGACTATGAGTATATTGAGTAGTTGATACTCGATAAAATGAGTGAGGCATCGCGCTTTAAGCTGCGATGCCTCTTTTTTGTCAATGTAGTTCGAGGTTTTACTTTGTCTTGAAGGTGAAAAACTCCTCGTTTTTGTCGATGCAACCCAATACTTCGATAAGTGCCGCAGGGTTTTCGATGGTGAGAGGGTTGTCGCTCAGGTAGTTTCTCATACGGCAACCGTAGAGTGTGATTGTGAGCTTCTTGTTACCCCTCACAAGCAGAAAGTCATCAGAGTAACCATCGGCAGTCAATGCTCCATTGTCGCCCGAAAATGCCTCCACATTGCTTATGGCAGTGTGCCCTTGACCCTCGATGATGATGGGGTGTATGCCCTCGGCGCAACCCTTCACGTTGGCGATGATTGAGCCTTGTGCAATCTGCCAGTTGCGGTTGAATGTTGAGCCGCCCTTCTTGTGTATGCCGATGCTTACGCAGTCGAGGTTGAAGTTTGTCAGCTGACCATAGCTGTGCTCGCCGAGCAGTATGCCGCCGTGTACGCCAAAAGTGAATACATCTATCATTTGAGCGTTGTCGGTGTGGTCGATAGAGTAGCTGAATGTAGGCTTTGCAATGACAGAGTCTATTACGCTGCGTGAGAATGAACGACCGAATTGGCGCATATTTGATGGATTGACGTGGCAGTGGAGTATGCGGGGTATGTCGTAGCAGTAGTCTATGCGGATGAACTCGCCACTTAACGGATAGCCGTAGCAGTGCTCAAAGAGTATCTGTTCGCAGGGGTGCTGCGGTGAGGCGCAAAAGTCCATAGCGGTGTATTCGCCGAAGAAGGTCAGTGATGAGAGTGTCACGCCCTCCACATTCTTTGTCTGGCTAACCTGAATGGTGGGAGGGTAAGCGATGACCTTCGCGGGGTCGCGGTGGCTCTGTTTGGGGTAGTAGAACTGCAAGCCGCGCAGCTGTGTTGCCGACTCAACGGTGAACAGTGGCGCATCGGCATCGGTGATGACAAATAACGAGCCTACTGGTGCATTGCGGTTGGGGTCTTTGGTGCCTCTGCCCACAGGTCCGTGCGCGCCGATGAGCGACACGTTACGCTTCAGCACTACGCCCGACGCAATGGGGTAGCCGCCCGCCACAGGCTCAACATATAGCGCCGCGCCCGTTTGCGATGCCTCATCAATGGCGCGTTGCAGGTTGGTGCGGTTCTCGTCGGGAGTGTTTGTTGTCAATACGCCCCACTCCTGAATACTCTTCATAGGTTGTGCCGATGCTGACGCGGATGCGACAAAAATGGCTATCAGCAGCGAAAAAAATATCTTTCTCATATCTTCATTGTTTAATCAACAGGTCCGTCCATCAACAGGTTGTGCTCCTTGCTCTTTTGTGAGGCTTTTGTAGCCTCTGGGGTTGCCTCAATGCGCATCGCCTTGAGCAGGTTGCGCCAGAAGCGCTGGCTCTCCTTGGTTGATATGGTGTAGTCCACAACTGACAAGGCGAGTGTGTTGTTGCCTATTGGCTGGGTCACAAGGGCTGCGCCCGAAGGCTTGTTATATGCCTCGTAGAGCACCACTTGGGCACATTTCCAATGCTCGGCAACATTATTAAAGAGACTCCAGTCGGTTTGTGAGGCTGTAAGAACGACATTGCCATTTTCGACAAACTCGCCATCCAGTGCGCGTTTGAGGATGTATCTGTCGCCCTCGCTCTCGGCGAAGTAGAGGTCGGGAAGCTCAAAATAAGAGCCCCACTTATCCGCCTTGTTGCTCTCAAGGGCAGTGGCGCGTCGCGCAGTGAGGTACACCGATTGATGAAGCCACTTTGTGAACTCCTCGCTCAATGCTTTGCCCTTGCCGAGTGCCATAACCAATGCATCAGACTTTGTGGCAAGCACCTTATTCAATTCGGTGAGTTGTGATGCGGTAACGCTCTCTGCATCAATAATAAACAGCGTGGCATCTTTGGCATTGTCAGAACTGATTATACCTACTCTGCTGAAAAAATCGAGCAGCGCCTGCTGTGGCTCTCCGACAATGTATGCGGTGGTGTGTTGCGCCTCCTGCCACTCGGGTTTTGCAGGGTGCTTGACCTCTTTATATGGCTGCCAGCTGCCGCCCGAGAGGGCTGCTTTGAGAGCGTTGAACATTGCCAGCGGCTTGTATAGCGGCAACGTAGGGTCGATGCCAGGGTTGAACGTAGTCACATACGGCGGAATACGCTCATATTGGTAGCCAAACTTGCCCTCCTCGTAGGGCTTGCCAGCAAAGATACCATCTTCGCGCGAGGGTAGGCGGTTGAAATCATCATATCCCAAAGGCAGGTGCTCCAGACCAAACCAACACACCTCCGAGGGCGAGAAGTAATCAAGCAGAGGCTGCGCCATATAACGCGCATTCTGGAACACATCTATTGCCAACGCCTCGTTGCGACCTTCATAGCACTCAAAGGCGCGCTCGCCCACGAATGGATAGAGCTGTATTGGGCGACCATAGTATGTTGCGCCGCACTCGCCTACGATAAGCGGCTTCTTTGCATCTTTGGGCAGGTCGTGCAGGTTTAGGTTATGCCCGAAATGCTTGCTCCACACAGGCAGACGACCATCCATATCGCGGTCGCCGTCAAGCGTTACGAAGTCGCGTGTAGGGTCGTGTTCTTTTGCTGTGAGAGCCATCTCCACTAGCTTATCATCCCACTTTGCAGCAACCTCCTTCGGGGGCTTGTTCAGCAGGGCGATGGCAAAGGTCTCGTTGCCTGGACTCCAGCCTATGACCGATGGGTGGTTTCTGTCGCGCAGGATAAGACGGCGCAGATGCTCTTTCGAGCGCTCCCAGGTTATCTCCTCCTCGAAGTTCATTCGTATCGAGCTGCCAAACACGCCCGTCTCGTCCAGCACCATCAGACCCATCTCGTCCGCAAGGTCATAGTAGGCGCGAGGCCAGGGTTGCGCGTGTGGTCGTACGGCATTGCCACCGAAATCCTTAATCATCTGATACCACGCATAGGCAAAACGGCGTGAACAAATATATGCGCTGAAGGGGTGTTGAATATCGCCAAAGCACTGTATAGGCTTACCGTTGAGGTGGAAATCATCACCGACAATCTTGAATTGTCGCCAGCCGAAACGCTCCGCCTTGCAATCTATCGTGCCTCGCTTGCCCTCGACCTCCAGCAGTAGTGAGTAGAGGTTAGGCTCATCGGGTGACCAAAACTTCAGTTCATCTGTAACGCTCTGCGAGAGTGTTATAGTACGCTTTTCGCCTGCCTGAAGCGTAATCTTCTGCGCTGGTATTGTGAGGGCTTTCTCGCCCAATTCCCACTTAATCTCGGCAGCAGAGATAACATCCTTGCCCGCCAGATTGACCCATTCCCTCACATCGCCGCCAACGGCAATCTTCTGGCGTTTTGTAGTGGTGTTTTCAATCGTCAGCTCAATGTTTAATTCATCTCTATCCACCCAGGGCTGAACAAATACCTCGGTTATACGCACCTCGGGCTGCGCCCAGAGCATTACATCCTGCCAGATGCCAATCAAATCGTCGGTGTTGGAGCCTGTGGGGTATGTTGCTCCCATATATTTGTAGTCGGGGTGAGACTTGTCGAAAAGGCGTGTGTGTCGCAGACCAACAAGCAACTCATTCTCCCCGTTAGGGTTGATATGGTCGGTGATATCGACATCAAATGGCAGGTGTGATTCAAAATTGCGATGCACCTCCTCTCCGTTTATTACAATGCGACTCTCGCCTGCCACAGCCTCAAAATGCAGCACGATGCGTTTGCCCTGCCAAGCCTCGGGAATAGAGAAGCTGCGGCGCAACCACGCCATACGGGCGTGAATCCAATGTTCGGGGTAGGAGGGGAAATAGACCGAGCTGGGCGCGTAGGGGTGACGTGTGCCCTCGCCGACGTGGTAACCCTGTCCCCAATTATTGACATTGATAGGTGATGGAATCTTTATCTTTGTCTTGTCCCATTTGTCGGCTTGTGGATATGGTAGTTCGGGAGCTTCGCCCTTGCCACTGCGCCACGACGAGGGCAGACCGATGCACTGCACCTCCCACTTTCCATTCAGACATATCTCATCTCTGAAGGGGCGTTCGTATGGCGTGACTAAACCCTCGGCAGGCGAAAAATCGTGTAAAAAGATTGTTCTTCGGTCGGCAGTCTGCGCGTTGCATATATAGACAATAGCAGCGAAAATCAATAGAGATAAATATCTTTTCATATGCTGAAGTTTAGGTCATTACAAATATATGAATAAATATGTGAAAAACAAAGGGCTGCTCAATATTTTGTTGAGCAGCCCAGAGTGTATTTTCAGTGGAGTTTCTACTTCGAAATCTTCTCCTCCAGCATCTTGATGTAGAAGCCGCCAAGTACAGGGCGAGCCTCAAAACCAACACGATGGTCGTTGTCGGTATTGTACCAGTCAGAAAGACCGATGCGGTCAACGGTCTCGTTTGCGAAGTCATAGATTGGCTGCACAAACTGCATAAATGTCTCGTGGTCATCGGCAAGCGTAGCAGTCCACATAATCCAGTCAGACTTTGTGTAGTTGCGACGGCTGTCGAGAGGTAAGCCATACTTGTTCTGCTTTGTAAGGTAGTATGCAAGCTCCTTCTCGCGTACCTCCTTGGGGAATATCTCCCAACCCATCAGCTTATCCCATACCATATTATACTTCTGACTCCAAGACTCCTTGTTGCCAAACGAGAGTGAGTAGTGGTCGCCAGCGTCGGCAAGTGTCATCCACTCCTTCGCCATCTCCTTTGCTTTTGCCATATTCTTCTCAAATGTTGCCTTGTCGCCCATCTCGCCTGCCATATAACCATAAGCGGCGATACCCAGGATAGCCTTCACCGATAGGTTCGCGTTGCGAGCCAAGTGACCTGCGAAGTCGTCGGTGCATAGCTGGTTGGCAGGGTCAAGACCCTTCTCTTCCAAATAGCCAGCCCACTTTGTGAGTGACTCCCAGTGCTTTGTCGCGTAGTCGGCGTTGCCATCAACCTTTGTCAGAAGGGCTGTCAGGATAAGCATATTGCCAGCCTCCTCGATAGGCATATCCTCGCCATAATCCTGGTTATAAGCCCAAGGATACTTACCCGCATCGTGAGCAGGGTAGCGCTTGTTCCAGATGCCGTTCTCTGCCATATAGAAGATAGGCTCAATCAAGCCCTTCAGCAACTCTGGATTGTAATATAGGAACATTGGAGCCGATGGATATGTCACATCAACTGTTGATACGAAACCACCGCTTGAAATCTCCTTCGATGGGAAGAGTAGAGTGCCGTCTGGAGCCTCCATAAGCTTGTGAGCAACAATCACCTGACGATAAACCGAAGCGCACAACTCGGCATACTCCTTACCTCCTACGCGCATAGCATCCTGCATCAACTCATAGTCAAACTTTGCACACTTTGCCTTCAACTTATCGTACTCGTTCTGTGCTGCGACAAACTCCTGCTCGATAGTGCGGTCGCCATTGCGATTCCAGTATGGGCGAAGGTTTGTGCCGAAGTAGTTGAGCGAAAGAATATCGTCATAACCAATCATAATCTTACCCGACGCTTCTGCGGCAGTGCCGAGGTTCTCGGTCATCGCAATATAACCATCGTTTGCTTTAGCCTCGGTCTTGAGCTCGCCGTTCTGGGCAAATGCGTTACGCATAGCCACAGGGTCGCCCAAACCGTAAGATGATGTAGCCTCGTTGGCTGCGAAATAAACATATCCCCAATTTGTATAGTATGTAGCCTCGCGCTCACGACCCAGCACGTTCTGCTCTGTACGACCCAACTTTGTGAATGTCAAGCCATCACGTGAGTATGCCTCGGCGGCGGTAGGTTGATTACGCAGGAATGAAACCCAGTTTGGAGCTGCCTCGAAATAGAGCTGTACGTCGTGTGGCTGACCATCGAGCGACTTAACGTCGTAGGCGATGTAATTCACAGGGCGTGACATCAAATCGAGGTTATCCATCAAGAATGGAGCGAGGAATGTGAGTTTAAGCTCAACATCGCCACACTCGAAGGTGTAATAGGTGTTTGTAGCCTGTACGTTTACCGACTTCTGAATAGCAGTGGTTGAGAGTACATTTGCCTTGCCTTTCTCGATGTAAATGCCGAAATCAACCAAGCCACCGTGCTCGCGGTTCTCGCAGTGAGCAGCTAGTGTTACGTTGCCATCCTTCATCGAAGCGACAACCTCGTCAGAGAGCTCTACGGTCTGATCCTTCTTCCACTCATAACCTGTCTTAACCACCTCTGTGCCATTTATATAGAGCGTGAATGTATCATCGTGAGAGTAGTAGATAAATACGCGGTTACCCTCCAGGTCAGCAGGGTTGAGCTTTACCTCGCGGCGTACCCAGATGTCGTGCGTGTTCCAATGTGTCTTTACGTTAGTTTCACCTCTTGTGCCGAAGGCTGCCTCGCCCTCCTTCCAACGCTTGTCGTTGAAACCAGGCTTCTCCCAGCCTGTGGCGGGCTTGTCGAAGGTGTACTTCGCACTCCAAGGCTGCGCGTAAGACATACCTGCAAGTGCCTGACGTGGAGCATCGTCAAGACCCATAAAACGGTAAACCTCGCCATCCACACGTATTGCGCCCACAAACTCGTGCACCTTCTTCACACGGTGACCAATCTGACCATCGTAGAGGTTGTCATCGAACGACCACGCATTTGTGAATGGGTCAATCATCACCAGCGGCACAGCTGGCAGGCGCAAATCATTCTGCATTACGGGAGCCTCCTTTGCCCCGCACGACACACATAGTGTCGCCAAGAATAGTAGAATTTTCTTCATCTTTCTCAATTATTTTTTAGGTTTCGTATGCAAAAATAATAAAAATGCAGTTTAAGAGCAATAGTATATGCAAAAAACAGCAAGCGGATGCTTGCGAGGTCTGGTGAATATTGAACGTTTTTGTTGGTTTGACCTTTTCGTATTTTGCTTACGTAGCATATGTTTTTTGTCTTTTTATTATTGATAAACAGTGTGTTGCGTGGTTTGTTTTTGAAAATCATTGAACATAATTTGAAGTGTGCCGATAAAACAGTATATTTGTGAAAGCAAAATACCGATAGTGGTTGGCTGAATTAGGCTACTACTATCTGTCTGTGGTAAGATATATACAGAACTTTTTTAAGCCATACTAAAAAGTGTTGTTCTGATATATGAATTATATAGACGTTTAATGTTTTGACAGATTTATTGATATAAATTATGAAAAACAAAATCTCTCTCTTGTTGCTTACAATGATTGTATTGCATATTAGTTCTTGTTGTGACACTAATGATTCGGGGTTATTGAGTGAACGTGCAGTTCTGTCTTTGCGCCTGCGACAAACAAGCACCGAAAGTGATGCGAAATGGGCAGAGACCTATACTGCTATCAAGGAAAATCCAGGAGCGTGCGACGATGTGTGGTTTGCTACTGGTCTTAATATCATCTCTCCAGAGTTTCATAAGGAGCATGCAGCTCGGTTGATTAAAGCTAAACAACAGCTTAATGAATTAGGTATTGCGGCGTCGTTACAATTTCAAATGACTATTGGTCACGGAGATTCGTTCGGTGAGGAAAATAATGAATTATTTTCATACAAAACTTGGGGTGGTTGGACAGGCTCTTTAGGCGTGGAAGCCAAATATTGTAATTGTCCTCGTCAACCAGAGTTCTTAAAATATATGCGTGAATTGGCTGCTATTTATGCACCTCTTCATTTTCATTCTTTGTGGATTGATGATGACCTTCGTTATAGAAATCACGTCCCCGCAACCGATGGCTCTTTGCTTGGATGCTGGTGTGATACTTGTATTGACGCATTTAATCAAGAGCATAAATCGGAATGGACTCGCGAATCATTGGCAAAGGCAGTGGAATCCGATACTGAAATGTATGAACAATGGTGGCAGTTTTCTACCGCCTCGCTTCAAGAAGTGGCGCGTGTAATATGTGAAGAGGTTGTTAAAGTCTCTCCCGAAACTCAACTTGGTTTCCAGCATACCAATTATGCTCAGGATAGAAAATATCAAGAAGCGATAATTCAGACTATGAAGGATGTAAGCGGAAAGGATGTCATCTATCGTCCTGGTGCAGGCAATTATTATGATTGGAGTAATGCCGATGGTCAGATAACAAAGAGTATGACATCTGCTTCGCATATGAAGTCTATGGATAATAAAAATATAAAATATTGGTGTCCTGAAATAGAGAGTTGGCCGCGCGTCTATGGTTCGCGCACGGCGCGCAGTATCCAGATAGAAGGCTTTACTGCATTAGCATATGGTGCTGATGCAATCAGTTATTTTGTTATTGCTGGCGAAAAGGAGGATGCTTCTCTCTATTCTTATTCATTGTTACGTCCGCTCTCTGAGGCTTCTGATGTTATTCGCGGCTACTTAAAGGCGAATGAAGGAACCACACCAATCGGCTATGTGGCAGATGTGAAAATTGCGGATCTTTATCACTTCGGTCGTTCTGCGCTTCCTGTTCTTCCAGGAAAAGGAGTATCTTTAGGAAAATTGGAATCTAAAGATATGGTTTTCGGCTATACAACTCAAACTTCAAAGCAGATACAAGCTCATCGTGAGTTGATAGATTCGTTATACCCCTCACCCGTGTTGTGTGTTGCACCTTATATAGGACTTATGATTCCTCGTGTTGACAGCCTGGGTCGTGTGCGTACAATAGCTTTTGTTAATACGCGCATAGATAGTCAATATCGTATAAAAATTCGTATAAACTCTGACATTGACAAAGCTGTATGGTATGAGATGCGTGAAAAGCCGCTTCCTCTCGCTATCACTAATGATAATGGTTACAGTTATGTTGAGATTCCCGAGATTCAGCCTTGGAACTGTGGGTATATTGAGTTGCAATAGATATTGATAATATAACAGCAGAAGCCGTTGAGTCAGACGTGGCACACCCCGAAAGATGTAAGATGTATGAGGGAGGTTGTGCGGATTTTTAGAATGTTTTTAGTTAAGGTCATAGGCAAAAAGGACGAGTGTTGTGATGAAAGAAGAGTAATAAGTATATTGATTGCCAGTGGCAACATTCATTGCGCGCTTTAATACTCGCAAATGTTTAACGCAGTGTTTTGCCATTGTCTATCACTTGCCAAATGCCTATCCGACAGATACAAAATCCCCATAATTCGTGATTGAATTACGGGGATTTTCTTTATTTCAGTTGTTATTCTGAGTGAGTTGATTCTTATCTCCCCACCCTCGTAACCTCCTGAATTACTCTGCCATAGCCTGCTGAACAGCAACGGCAACAGCAACGGTAGCACCTACCATTGGGTTGTTACCCATACCGAGGAAGCCCATCATCTCAACGTGTGCGGGAACTGATGAAGAACCTGCAAACTGAGCGTCAGAGTGCATACGACCCAAAGTATCGGTCATACCGTAAGAAGCTGGACCTGCGCCCATATTATCTGGGTGCAATGTACGACCTGTACCACCACCTGATGCTACAGAGAAGTACTTCTTGCCAGCCAATACGCGCTCCTTCTTGTAAGTACCTGCTACTGGGTGCTGGAAGCGTGTTGGGTTTGTTGAGTTACCTGTGATAGATACATCAACATCCTCCTTCCACATAACTGCAACGCCCTCGCGAACGTCATCAACACCATAGCAACGTACCTTTGCACGCAAGCCGTCAGAGTAAGCAGTCTCCTCTACAACTGCAACTTCGCCTGTGTAGTAGTCGAACTGTGTCTGAACATAAGTAAAGCCGTTGATACGAGAGATAATCTTCGCAGCGTCCTTACCCAAACCGTTCAAGATAACGCGCAATGGGTTCTGACGAACCTTGTTTGCCATCTCGGCAATCTTGATAGCGCCCTCGGCAGCAGCGAATGACTCGTGACCAGCCAAGAATGCGAAGCACTGTGTCTCCTCACGCAACAGACGAGCAGCCAAGTTACCGTGACCGATACCTACCTTGCGGTCGTCAGCCACAGAACCTGCGATGCAGAATGCCTGCAAACCCTCGCCGATAGCCTCGGCAGCGTCAGCAGCTGATGTACAACCCTTCTTGATTGCAATTGCAGCACCTACTACGTAAGCCCACTTTGCATTCTCGAAGCAGATTGGCTGTGTCTCCTCACACATCTTGTAAGGATCGATGCCCTTAGCGTCGCAGATAGCCTTTGCATCCTCGATGCCGTTGATTCCATACTGTGCGAGCACCTCGTTGATGTGGTCGATTCGGCGCTCGTAGCTCTCAAATAAATTTGCCATATCTTATTCTCTTATTTTTCGATTATACAATGTGGTTTACTCCTGACGTGGATCAATGTACTTCGCAGCATCCTTGAAGCGGCCGTATGAACCCTTTGCCTTCTCCAAAGCCTCTGCTGGCTCGATACCCTTCTTGATGAACTCCATCATCTTGCCAAGGTGAACGAACTCGTAACCGATAATCTCGTCGTTAGAGTCCAAAGCGATGCGTGTGCAGTAACCCTCTGCCATCTCAAGGTAGCGAGGACCCTTTGCCAAAGTACCGAACATAGTACCTACCTGTGAACGAAGACCCTTACCCAAGTCCTCCAAAGAAGCACCGATAGTCAAACCGCCCTCTGAGAAAGCTGACTGTGTACGACCGTAAACAATCTGCTTGAAGAGCTCGCGCATAGCTGTGTTGATAGCGTCGCAAACGAGGTCAGTATTCAAAGCCTCAAGGATAGTCTTGCCTGGGAGAATCTCTGATGCCATAGCGGCAGAGTGAGTCATACCAGAGCAACCGATAGTCTCAACCAAAGCCTCCTGGATGATACCCTCCTTAACGTTGAGTGTGAGTTTGCAAGCACCCTGCTGTGGAGCACACCAGCCCACACCGTGTGTAAGACCAGAAATGTCCTTAATCTCCTTTGCTACAACCCACTGACCCTCTTGAGGGATGGGAGCCGATGCGTGGTTAGCACCCTTTTTAACGCAGCACATCTGCTGCACTTCGTGTGAATAAATCATAATTTAGATGAGTTTATTTGTTACTATAACAGTCTATTTACTCTGCACTATGCGCCAATTTGCCATATGGTCGCATAATTCCAACGCAAATATAATATATTTTTCGGCAACGGCAAATATTCGTGCGACAATTATTGAAAAATGCATCGCTTTTTTCTTCGTGTTTAGTGAAATCTTGCACCCTTGATATTTTGCCGTAGCACGATGTGTTGGCGCACAAATTGTCAGTTGGGGGTTGTTTTTTCGCCGATATTTTGTAAATTTGGCAAATAATAACTGACTTATAAAGATGCAAAACAAAAAAATACTCATTCTACTTGCTGTCAAAGAGGAGTTAGGCGCAGAAAACATCGCTGCCTTGTCGGCTCTGCACACTCTTCGATTAACGGGCGTAGGTAAATTGCGTGCCTATGAGGCTACGTTACGCGCTCTGCACGAGGAGGATTATGATGTGGTAATAAATATTGGTACATGCGGCTCATTTAACCACCCTTACGCTACATTGTTGCGCCCATCGGTGGTGGCGCAGGGAGATATCTATCTCGATTCGATGTTTGCCTCGAGACCTGTCCTGCTCTCTACGGGCAAGGAGGGTGTGTCGATTGTATCGTCGGATAACTTTATCGGCGAGGATACGCCAGCCACGCAGCGCAAGCTGATTGAGCCATTCGATTGTATGGATATGGAGTCATACGCGGTAGTGCGTGCCGTGAAGCTACACTCGTCGCTTGCGGGTAAGCCTATGCCGCAGATTTATATGCTCAAGATTGTCTCTGACGGAGCCGATGGCACGTTGGGAGATTGGAGCGAGCGCATTGAGCGCCTGCGCCCATTGTTGCGCGAGGGAGTAGATAGACTTATTGATGAGATTAACGGTTAATGTTTGAAAGATGAGAGTAAAAGCAAATTGCAAGATAAATCTCGGTCTGGATGTGTTGCGCCGCCGCGAGGACGGTTATCACGACCTCTCGACCGTTATGTTGCCCGTTTTGGGACTGTATGATGTGCTGGATATTACGCCAATCGAGGGCGCGGAAAATGAATTTCATTCGTTGGGATTAAAGGTGGATTGCGCTCCCGATGAGAATTTGTGTATCAAGGCGGCACGCCTGATGCAGCAGCGCTATGGTGTGGGGGCGGTATGTATCACGCTTGACAAGCGCGTTCCTTTTGGGGCTGGCTTGGGCGGTGGCTCATCTGATGCTACGGCAGTCTTAATGGCAATGAATGAGATTTTCTCGCTTTCGATAGATGAAACGACATTGATTGACCTTGCCTCGGAGCTTGGTAGCGATACTGCCTTTTTTGTCCGTAATACGCCGCAGTTGTGTGAGGGTAGGGGCGAGATAATGACCCCTGTTGAGATTAACCTTGAAGGGTTATGGCTTGTATTGATAAAGCCCGACGAAGGTGTCTCGACACGCGAAGCGTATGCAGGCGTGAAGCCAATGGTGCCCGAGCAGAGCCTTGTAGAGCGACTGAAAAGTCCTATTTCGGAATGGCAGGGTAGTGTAAAGAATGATTTTGAGCCTTCGGTCTTTGCGGCTCATCCCGTGATTAAGGATGTCAAGCAGCAGCTTTTGGATGCAGGTGCTGTGTATGCCTCGATGTCGGGCAGCGGCTCGACGGTCTTTGGGTTGTTTGCATCCAAGGAGCAGGCGGAACAATTAAGACGACTTACAGACTATATTTACGAGTTATAATGATAAAGGATTTTGCAAACGCAAAATCCTTTATCATTACTTATGCTCTCCACATTCGTGATGTGAACAACCAACGCCCGAGTCGAGAATAAATCCTGTGAGATAACTGCGGATAACGCTCTCTATATCTCCGCTACAACCACGAATAACCTTTATGCCGTGCGCAGCGAGCTTATTTAGTGCGCCATCGCCCATATTACCTGCCAGCATAACCTCAACGCCCATCTTTTCAAGGTCGGCAGCTATGCCCGACTTACATCCGCAACCTTCGGGCGAGGGCAACTCCTCGCGGCTAATAATCTGTTTATTCTCTACCGTGTAGATTGTGTAGTGGTGACAGTGACCGAAGTGGTCATCTATGCGTCCATCGCGTGTAGGCAGTGCTATTTTCATTGTTATTCCTCCTTATCTGTTTTCTTGTTACGTTTGCGTTTAGACTCTCTGTTGATGATAAAATGTTTTGATATAGCCTCCATAAGGTTACGTGGTGCTATGTTTCGTTCAATCTTACCGCCAAAGGCTACCGATATGCCTCCTGTCTCCTCTGATACCACCACTACGATAGCATCCGAAGTTTCGGTGATACCTATCGCTGCGCGGTGACGTGTACCGTAAGACTTTGGTACGGGCGACTGCGTTACGGGCAGTATGCACTTCGCGGCAACCACTCGGTCGTTCTGTACGATAGCGGCACCGTCGTGCAGAGGGGCATTCTTGAAGAATATATTCTCCAGCAGAGCCACCGACAGACGAGCATCCACCGTGATGCCGCCATCAATAATATCGCTCAAGTCGCTGCGCTGCGCCAACACGATAAGCGCTCCCGTCTTTGTCGCTGACATCTCGGCACAGGCAGTGATGATAGGTTGCAATGTAGGCTCATTGCCATCCTTGACATTGAAAATCCTACTCAAGAAGCTGAACCCACCCTGGCGGCGACCAATCATCTGGAGAAAGTGGCGCAGCTCGGGCTGGAAGAGGATGATGATTGCAATCACACCCACGTTGATAACCTGTCCCAGGATTGTTTGCAGAAGCTCCATATTGAGCGCCTTGACCACCACCCACAAGACATATATTAGGAGGATGCCTGTGAGGATATATGGCGCATTGGTGCCTCGCGTCATACGGTAAAGACCATATACTATCGAAGCCACAAGGAATATGTCGATAAAGTCAATGACTGTAAACGGTATAAAATCCATATCCGAAAAATTTGTAGTGCAAATATAGCATTTATTCGCAGAGATTATTCACTCTCGGTGTTGAAAAAAGTGA
Source organism: Rikenellaceae bacterium (assembly GCA_015059905.1). Taxonomy (GTDB): domain Bacteria; phylum Bacteroidota; class Bacteroidia; order Bacteroidales; family Rikenellaceae; genus Alistipes. The sequence goes on along the minus strand of SUZN01000007.1, from coordinate 45,556 downwards.
AAATTAGTCTCTAAAATGCGAATTTCATCCCATCGCGCAATTATTTAATTTGCTTTTTGCTGTTTCTCTGTATTTGCGGGATATAGGGAGTTCACACTCGTTTATGCGAACTGAGGCTGCATTGTGGACCGTAATGTGGCGCAGGTTGACAAGATATGCGCGATGGATGCGGATGAAATCTCCATTGTCGAGTATCGACTCCCACTGCGAAATGGTGGTCTTGGTCCTATATTTATTATTAAGGGTATGTATCCACACCTCCGAATCGTTGCTCTCGACATATGTAATCTCCTCAATATTCAGGCTCACGCGATGACGGTCGGATATAAAATCAATACTCTGCGGGTGTAGTCTCTCGCGTTTTGCCAGCCACTGCTCCAAAAATATCTGCGGCGTAGTGATAGCTGTCAGGATGAGCAGGATGAATAGGGGGTTAATCATCACGCTATGTACTCGGCAATCGGGGTATCCGCCCTCGTTGATATTTGCCAGCAGCATAAGCAGCATAATGAGGATAACAACACTCGACAAGATAAATATCACATTGCGTATGCCCTCTTTCTTATTTGAGAAATCAACTTTTGGGATGGCGATACGCAGGCATAGCAGGGCGGGCAGATAGAGCGATGCTAAAAACAGAGCGTGCGAGAAGTCATAATCAAAGTTCGCCAAAATCGCAGCTATGACAACAACGGCTATACACCAATATCCTATAATCGCAAAATAACGCATAACAAAAGTTTGTTTGTGACAAAAATAAGAAAATTATCTACAATTCCACCATAGCGGCGATGCGTCAAATCCCATTTTTAGCTTTAGAGAGCCTTTCTTTCATCCGAGAGAGGGTTTCGACACGCCAAAAATTAGGTCATAGGCGCCTCTTGTCGCTATCTTTGCATTGGAATTCCAACTGAAAAAATGTTAAACCTAAAAATTGATTTGTTATGTTACAGAATTTATTACAAGCGGCAGAGCCTGTGATGTTACAGCCCGAACCAGGGATGACACTCTCTCAAACCTTTATGGCTGGTGGTTGGCACTTTATGGCACTTATTACTTTGGTGTTGGCTTGTGCATTGTTTGCAGCGTGGAAAGCACCCGCCTGGGTCAAGCCCTTGGGCAAGGTCGCAATAGCTATCGGCGTTTTGTCATTTCTAATGGGCGTGCAGGATATGGCAGACTGTTGTGCAAAAGTGGGTAGTGAGATTCCATTCTCGGTCTATTGCAGCGGCTTTAAGGTTGCATTGATTGCTCCAATTTACAGTATTATCGTCTATGTGATAATCACCATCGCCGACACCGTGCGCCGCCCAAGAATCTAAAATTCAATCTCCAAAAAGAAGCCTGCCGAATATTTGTTCGGCAGGCTTTGCTTATTACTCCTTCAATGAATTATTTATAAACTTCTTTATCACGCTATCGAATGGTGATAATCTTGTTCCAGGGATGGTTGAAAAGTGAGGTTTTAGCTCTTTGTCAAATATAAGTGTTGATAAAATCATTTTGTCGCTTAATTCATTCTTTTGGCGAAATTCCCCTTTTGCATCAACAATAGCAACAATATTTAGGTCACACTCATTTGCGATGGCGGCTATCTGTTGCACATTGTCAGTCGCGGTGGTAAAATAAAAGATAAAATCAAATTGGGGATACTCTGCAATCTGCTTTTTGAGTAGTTCAACATCGTTAAATAACGTCTCCTTGCTAATGCATCCAGCAAGCATATTGTTGTTTGTTACCACCTTTGGACGACCATTCTGCAAGAGCTCAGACAATGGTATGTTGTAGGCGTTATATGCAATATTGCACTCGGGTAATAACTCTTTGCGTGACTCAGTATTGGTGCAACCCATTGCCAATGTAAAGCATAAAAAGAGGGTATGGAAAATAATTTTCATAAAAAGTCGTCTTTTTTTGCAAAGTTACTACATTACAATGTTGCATTTGTGATTTCCGAGATGTTAAAACCCGCCCTTATGTGGTAAAAAGGGCGGGTTATAACAAAAATTTAGGTTTTTGCTTTTAGACAGACTTTCGGTTTGTTGGACAAACCTTCTTTGCTTTTACTTTGTATTCTCAATCAGCTCCTCAAGATATTTTTTGGTCTTTAACACGTAATCGGTGTTGTCGCCGCCGAGTTCGCACTCGATAGTCATCACACCCTTGAAACCTATATCCTTCAATGCCTTTACCACAGCAGGGAAGTTCACTTTGCCCTCGGGGATTTTCACCTCACGACCCAGGTAGTATGGGTCAGTGGGGTAGTGCCCATCCTTGGCGTGCAACTCCTTCAAAAGAGGTCCGAACTGATAGATGGCATCCACAGGGTTTGCCTTGCCGTAGAGGATAAGGTTTGCTGTGTCGCAGTTTACGAAAATATTGCCTGTGCCGATGTCGTGTATGGCGCGAATAAGTGTCGTTGGAGTCTCCTGACCTGTCTCGCAGTATATCATCACACCTCTATCCTTTGCGTACTGACACAAGTCACGCATTGTCGCGATGAACGAGGTATAGAGCTCGCTTGTCGGCTCCTCGGGGATAAAACCGAAGTGAGAGTGCATAGCAGGGATGTCAGCCATAGCGCAGAAATCAATAGCCTTCTTATAGGTGTCGAGATACTTTATTCGGTTAATGGGTGGCACCAGACCGATTGTCGCAGGTCCCTCCATAAAGTTCCAGCGTCCGTTTGGGGTGCAATAGACCAATGCGCTAATCTCGATATCGTATTTTTTCTTCAGGCGCTTGAACTCCTTTGCTGTTGCATCGTTCCACTCCAGTGAGTATCCCGTTTGGCACGCCTTGAAGCCCGCCTCCTTCAGACGTGCAAATGCCGCATCCGCATCGCCATATAGACTATTGATAAGTCCTACGGTTATATCCTGCGCCTGTGTCGAAATGGCGAAGGCAAGCATACAGAGCATTGAAATAAATCTTTTCATCGCAACCGAGATTTAGAATTTACTTAAATTTGGCTGGTCGCCGTAACGCTGCTTCTCTCGAATCATCTCCTCCCAAGTAAGTTTTTCGCCCTTCATCACAGCCTCACGACCGAGCATAGCGGCGAGGGTCGAGTTGCAGGCACTCTCAATCTGGTTGATGTAATTGCCGCTTGTGATGCTGTCGATAAATGATTTACCCTTCATCGCATCGGCATCGCCCAACGCATTCTGAATACCCGAGTTCCACTCGTTCTCGCCCTTGATGAATACGCCGCCCGAGTAGTGTGCCTCGGCAAAGCCCTTCGAGCCGATGAAGCGCGCACACACATCACCGAAGATATTGCCCGCCTGAAGCGATTGACACGATACATTCACACCATTGGGATAGCCATAGAGGATATGATAGTTTGAGAGCGTGTCGCCAATTTCGTGGCGCTTGCCCTTGTCATTGCCTATGCCGAAGGCGTATTCGGGATGTGCCTTCAGCACCTCGTTGCAGATATCAATGATATGTATTCCCTGGTCGTTGAGGATACCGCCCGAAAGTGCCAAATATTGGAAATGGTGGCGAATACGGAATTCATCATCCTCCTTTTTTGGTTTTTGTACCGCTCCGCCATTACCATTGTAGTAGAGCTGTGCAGTCAGTACCTCGCCGATGTCGCCATTGTGTATGCGGCGTATCATCTCGGCATAGGCTGAAGAATAACGCACCTGGAAGCCCATCACAAGCGACAAGTCCTTCACCCCCTTTGCCGCCTTCATCATCTGCAATGTGCCATATACATCGGGCGCTGCAGGCTTCTCGCAATAGACGTGCTTGTGAGCTTTCACTGCCGCCTCGAAAATCATCGGGTGGGCATAGGCGGGTGTAGCGATAACCACAGCATCCACCTCCTTGAGCTTCAGCAACTGCTTATATGCCTTGTTGCCGACAAATATACGCTCCTCACTAATTGCCGTCAGACCTTTCGCAGCATTGAGCGAGTTTAGGTGTGGCAGAACGCTGTCTATACGGTCGCGGAAGAGGTCTGCCAAAGCATATATCTCGATATTGTTATTGTGGCTCATCGCGGTGATTACGCCGTAAGTGCCACGATTACCCGTGCCGATAAAACCGATACGCACAGGGCGGTTGATTTTTTCGTTTGCCATAGCTCCAAAAGGGCGCAGCATAGAGAATGTAGCCGTTGCGGCACACATCTTCAGAAAATCACGTCTATCCATATTGTAAGTTTTTAGGTTTCTACATCCGTAAAGTTAGTGAAAAAATGGTTTGCTTGCAATATAATTATACAAAAAAGGCTATCACAACGATTAACGCTGGATAGCCCAATTCTTAAATTTGTATTATGCGCCCTGTTATTGATTCATCGTTGCCAGGAACTCCTCGTTCGATTCGGTCATGCCCATCTGCTTCTGCAAGAACTCCATAGCCTCTACGGTGGTCATCTCAGAGAGATACTTACGCATAACCCAAGTGCGGTTCATCACCTCGCGTGTGAGCAACAGATCCTCACGGCGTGTACCCGACGAGATAACATTCACAGCAGGATATACACGCTTGTCGGCGAGCTTACGGTCTAACTGCAACTCCATATTACCCGTACCCTTGAACTCCTCGAAGATAACCTCATCCATCTTCGAACCTGTGTCGATAAGGGCTGTGGCAATGATTGTGAGCGAACCCTTCTCCTCGGTATTACGTGCCGCACCGAAGAAACGCTTTGGCTTGTGCAGAGCGTTGGCATCCACACCTCCCGACAACACCTTACCCGAAGCTGGCTGCACCGAGTTATAGGCACGTGCCAAACGGGTGATTGAGTCAAGGAAGATAACCACGTCGTGACCGCACTCCACCATTCGTTTCGCCTTCTCCAGCACCATCTCGGCAACCTTCACATGGCGTGATGCCTGCTCGTCGAAGGTCGAGGCAACAACCTCTGCCTTTACGTTGCGAGCCATCTCGGTAACCTCCTCTGGGCGCTCGTCAATAAGCAGCACAATCATATATACCTCGGGGTGGTTGTCGGCAATGGCATTAGCGATAGACTGTAGGAGCATTGTCTTACCCGTCTTTGGCTGTGCCACAATCAGTGCACGCTGACCCTTGCCGATGGGCGAGAACAAATCTACAACACGGTTTGAGAGTGAGTTGTGACCCTTGCCCGTAAGGTTGAACTTCTCGCTTGGGAAGAGCGGTGTCATGTACTCAAACTGCACGCGGTCGCGGATATACTCTGGCTCCAAGCCGTTAATCTCATTCACGCGGATAAGAGGGAAGTACTTCTCGCCCTCCTTTGGTGGGTGAATAACACCGCTGATGGTGTCACCTGGTTTCAGTCCAAAGAGCTTAATCTGCGATGGCGATACATATATATCATCAGGAGAGTTCAGGTAGTTGTAATCTGCCGAGCGCAGGAAACCATAGCCATCGGGCATAACCTCCAGTACACCCTCGCCGATAATCTCGCCCGCGAAGTACTCCTTCTGCTGCTCGCGCTGCTCATTTGCAGGAGTGTTGTCCGCCTTTACTGCCTCCACTTCGCTTGTGGTAGGCTCTGCGGCTGGCTCTGCTGGTGCAGCAACTTGCTCTGCCTGTACTGCTTTTGGCTTGCGACCGCGTTTTTTTGGCTGTGGCGCAGCCTCCTTCGCGGTATCCATTGCAGGCTCCTCGTGTGACTCCTTAGCTTGTGCTGCAGTTGCTGGCTCTGTTACGGGCTCTGTCGTTGGCTGCTGAGCCTCAACGGGAATGATGCGTGTACTCTCGGGTGTCAGCTCCGAAGCGGGTTTGTTCTCCTCGATACGCAACGAATTCATACGAGGGCGACGACCACGCTTTTTGGGCGCCTCCTCTGCCGCTGCGGTCTGCTCGGCTGGGGTCTCATCTCCACCCAAAGCTATTGTCTTGATACTCTCAAGTAACTCCTTTTTCTTTAGTGTGGTATCTGTAATACCCAACACTTTGCCAATCTCACGAAGTTCTGACAAGGTTTTACCTTCGAGTGTGCTGAAATCTTGTAGCATATTGTGAACGTTTATAATTTGCTGATTTTGCAGATGGCAGAATTACCACCCTTGTTTGATGATGCAAATATAATACAAAAAATAAAACCACAAAAATTTTTCATTCACATTTCACTACGCTCCCCGATGAATGTTTGCTACTGTGTGATAAAAATATTATATTTGTAGGAGAAATAACCTAAAAACGTAAATATTATGAAACGATTTTTCCTGACATTACTCTGTTGCGTGTTGTGCGCTGCGACTTTTGCCGCTACTCCCAAAGGGGATAAAAAGCCTCAAGCTATCATCTTTGAGACTGATATGGGTAATGATATTGACGATGCGATGGCGCTCGATTTGTTATTCAAAAATATGGATGCAGGTAATATCAAACTGCTCGGCGTGGGCGTGCATAAAAACAACCCATATTCGAAGGAGTTTATCGACATCATGCGTTGCTGGTACGGCTACAAGAAGATGCCTATCGGAGTCAATTCAGCTTGTGTGACCGATATGGATTGTGTGGATTACTGCACCAAGACATGCAAGATGACTGACGAAAATGGCGCGCCACTCTTTGCACGTTCGAAGAATCCGAAATATGAGGAGGCGGTGGATATGTATCGCCGTCTGCTTTCGAAAGCTGACGATGGGTCGGTTGTGATTGTTACGGTGGGTTTCTCTACCACAATCGCGCAGTTGCTTGAGAGCCAGCCTGACAAATACTCAAAGCTCACGGGGCGCGAGCTGGTGGCAAAGAAGGTAAAATATTTCTCTGCTATGGCAGGAGAGTTCACAATTCCCGAATTTGCAGAGTATAATGTATTCAACGATTTGGAGGCTGCGCGCACGCTGTTTGAGACCTCGCCTGTGCCCATTGTCTTTACACCCGGGCAGATTGGCGAGCAGGTGCAGTATCCTGGTGCAAGCATCGAGAAGGATTTTGAGTGGGGCGAGCCACATCCGATGGTGGAGGCATACAAACATTATCAGCAGATGCCTTACGACCGCCCAACGTGGGATGTTATTGCGGCTTATTACGCCTGCCATCCCGATGCAGGTTGCTTTACCATCAGCCAGACGGGCGATGTGAAGGTTGTCGGCAAGGGTGTTACACTCTTTACTCCCAATAAGTCAGGCACGTGCCGTTATATGACTGCCACCCCCGCACAGCGTCAGCAGATATTGGACTATTTCCACAAGGTGCTGACCACCCGCCCAAAGCGAATGAAGTAAACGACCGAAATACGAGTTTTCGCGTTAGACGATTTCAAAACAAAAGAGGCTGTCCAACAAATGATTGAAGGACAGCCTATTTTAAGTTAAACGACAAATGGGAGATTACTTCTTCTCTGCTTCAGCCTCTGCTGGCTTCTCGTTCTTCTCCTTTGCGTAGAGCTCGTTCACCTTTGCCAAAACAGTCTCGCTGATGTCGAGAGCATCGGCAGCGTCGAGCAATGCTGTTGCGTTGATAACCATCTTGTACTTACCGTCAGCGTTCACCTCCTTGATAGCACGCATAATCAAATCCTGTGTGCGGTTGGTGAATACGAAGTTCTCCTCGTCCAAAGCCTGAGCCTCCTTCTGTGTGTTTGTCTGGAAGTTTGTAGCACGCTTCTCGATAGACTGGCTCTGCTTCTGTGCATCGGCAGTTGTGATAAGACCCTTCTGATACTTCTCCTGGAGCTGTGTAGCCTCATACTGGAGGTTCTTCTCCTTCTGTGCCCAAGACTTCTGTGCCTTCTCGGTCTTCTCCTGCAATGCAACACCCTCAGTCTTGTAAATCTCGCTCTCGGCAAGAACATAATCTACACGCACATATGCCAAGTCGCCCTCAACAACTGTCTCTGTAGCAGCTACTTCGCCCTCTGTTGTAGTCTCTGTTGCAGCCTTCTGCTGACAAGATGTCATAGCCATAGCCGCAACCATCAAGCTTAAAAAGATTTTCTTCATAATTTATCCTTACGTTTTGATTTTTTTTGTAAATTTTTCGCAATAATCGACAAAGATAGGAAAAAATATTTAATTTTGTCATTATTGCGCTTAAAATTAAATATTATGTACGAATATATATCAGGTACAGTTGCCGAAGTATCACCCACATACGCCGTTTTGGAGGCTGCTGGCGTGGGTTATTATATCAATATCTCGTTGCAGACATTCTCTGCTATTGAGTCGAGTGAGCAGGCTCGCCTGTGGGTGCATTTCATTGTGCGTGAGGATGCACAGATACTCTATGGCTTTGCTACGCGCCAGGAGCGCGAGCTGTTCCGTATGCTTATCAGCGTGTCGGGCGTGGGTGGCAATACGGCACGAATGATTCTCTCGACCTACTCGACCTCGGAGCTGCGAAATATCATCTCTACGGGTAACGCTGTGCTGCTGAAAAATGTCAAGGGTCTGGGTCTTAAGACGGCGCAGAAGATTATCGTTGAGTTGAGCGGCAAGATGGTTGATTTGGGCGTTGAGCAGAAGGCTCAAAAGGTTGTGGCAGAGTCAAATAACGAGGTCTTTAACGAGACCGTTGCTGCACTTGTTATGCTTGGTTTCCAGAAGGCTGCATCGGAAAAAGTCGTAAAGGCGCTGCTTAAGGATGAGCCCGACATCCACGTCGAGGAGGCTGTGCGTCAGGCATTGCGCCGAATGTAGGAAAGGTCGGTATAATTTCCTTTTTTTGTGATTTGGTTTATTTGTACTTAATATTGAACTATAAGTACACCCCCCCCCGCAAAATTTTTCGCATATTATTTGCATATATAATGCAGAATTTATAACTTGCAATCGAAAACATATATTATTAACCGATAAAGCGTTACGATTATGAGAAAGTTATTATTTGGGGCTATTGCAGCCTTTGCATTGTGTAGTTGTAGTGAGTCGTCAAATGATATTGATGAAATCGATGACGTTCAACCAGAAGTGGAAACGAGACAGGACGAGGATATCGAGGGTCCTTATATGAAATTGGTAACCACTCTGGAGGTAGGCGAAAAACTTGACTTTGAATTTATGCCTGGAAGTTTGCCAACGGAGGTTATTGGTGCTACAAAGATTGGAGAATATCCAATGAATTATGGTACCACATTGGTATTCTATGTACTTACCGATCAAACAGTTTATATCAAGGGCGATGTTGAGTATATCTATTGTGAACATAGCGAACTTACATCATTGGACATTAGTAATAACCCCGCGTTGAAACATATCGAGTGTGGTTATAATAAATTAACTTCACTGGATGTTGGTGAAAATTATGCGCTGGAGCGTCTTGAGTGTGAATATAATCAGTTGACGGAACTGGATGTAAGCACTAATTCTGCATTGCGATATTTGCGTTGTAACGATAATAATCTTACAGAGTTGGATGTAGCGCAAAATGCGGAACTGGAAAATCTTTTATGCTATCTGAATGATATAACAAAATTGGAAGTTTCCAAAAATAGTAAGTTGAAGGAACTGAACTGCTCTGATCTTAAATTGAAGGAGTTGGATGTGTCAAGAAACAATTTGTTAGAGTATCTTTCCTGCGACGATTGCGGTCTGTCTGAATTAGATATAAGCAAGTGCCCAGAGTTGAAAGTAATTAATTGTCGAAGAAATCAGATATCAGTATTGGATACAAGCGATTGCTCAAAATTGGTAGAATTGCATTGTACAGATAACAAGATTGGTGTGTTGGATTTTAGTAAGTGTACGGAGCTGACAAGACTCTTCTGCGAGCATAATAATTTGAAATCTTTGGACTTTAGTAATAGCCCAAAGATGTTTATGATCCATTGTGAATATAATCAACTTTCAGAATTTAATGTGGATAATTGTGCGGAAATGTTTCGTATTTGTTGTCAAAACAATTATCTGACATCGTTGGATGTGAGCGATTGTGTGAAAATGGTGCAACTTATATGCGGTGGTAATAAACTGACATCGTTGGATGTGAGCAATTGTGCCGAGTTGGTGAGTTTATATATTTACTATAACAATTTGCCGTATGAAGGTTTGGTTGATTTGTTGAATTCATTGCCAAACAGGACAGGTAAAGAGCAGGGTAAGTGGTATGCCTATATAACCAATGCTAAGTATGATTATGAACTCTCGGAAGAGGAGATTCAGACTGCATTGGACAAGAATTGGAGAGTTAGTTCGGGTGGAATCATATATGGAGGCAATTGATAAATAATCATTTACTATTATTTTGGTTGAGGGGTGGTTTTTTACTGCTCCTCTTTTTGTTTGTTTGTGGATCTTTTTTTTGTTGTTCTCAAATTTGCGTGGACTCTTAACACATTTCAATATAGATAATTCCAAAATATTTACAATATTTTCTTGGTGCTAAATTTGTGGAATAGATAATTTTGCCTAACTTTGCACAATTATAGGTAGCTATGAAATTGAAATCACTATTGGCAATGCTCGCAGTGGCGGCGATGATGACGGTGGTGGGATGCAACGACAACGATACTAAAATCGAGTCGCAGCGTACCACAATCGAGCGTTTCCTTACCTCATCGCACCAGCCTCGCCTCATAGCCGAGAGTGATGTGCCCAACTCGATTGAGTACAACCCTCCGTTTTACGAGAAATTGAGCCAGGACATATATCGTTATGTGGCTACATACTATGACGAGGACCGCGATTTGCGCGAGGAGGTTGAGATGGGCGATATGGTTGAGCTTACCTTCACAGCCTACATCTTTAACGGCAGTCAGCCTTCGCTCAAGATGGTATATTATACCAATGAGGCAAGCATCATCAGCTCGCTCTCGGCAGAGGGGCTCAATACCCAGTATTGGGTGGCGGAGCCGCTGGTGTTGAATTTGGGCGAAAGCAATATAATAAAAGGCGTTGAGCGCTCGTTATTAGGTTGCCGCGAGGGTGATAAGGTTGAGGTGTATATGACCTACGAGGCTGCCTACGACAAGGATGCTGTGGGTGTGATTGAGAAGGAGACCTCTGTTGCGTGGATTTACACCATCGACAAGGTGGTAAAGAGATAATTGAAGATAAAGAACTTAAGATAAGATATGAAATTTCTAAACCGTATATTTTGTTTGCTCGTAGCATCGGTGATGCTCTCGTTTGTTTCGTGTGTTGATAGCACCGAGATGAGTTTCGAGGAGATTGAGTCTATCGCTTTGAAGTCGTGGATTGAGAACAACCGTCCCGACCTGCTGGATAGCTATCAGCCTATGGGTGGATATTATGTTGAGTTGCTCGACGAGGGTTGTCCCGACAGTCTGCCTGTGCGTCATAGCGATGCGTGGGTGCGTTTCGATGTCACTTGCCGCGACCTGGCGGGTAATATCGTTTTGACGCGTAGCGACGAATATGCACGCTTGCAGAACTCTTACACCGACCACACTCACTATGTGCCATTCTTCCTCTATTGTGGCGAGACAAACACCTCAATGCCCGAGGGTACATATATGTCAATCCGTAACAAACTCAATATTCACGGCAAGGAGTATGCAGCGCGCTATGGCACCAAGATGCGCCTTTATCTCCCTTCGTCAATCGCTGCGGGCGACCAGTCGATGGGTGGTGATGGCGGTTATGAGGGTCAGTATGAGTTGGATGCCAACCGCCCTATGATTGTGGAGTTGCAGGTGTGGGGTCACATCAACAACCCTGTGGCGTATGAGGACCAGTGGATTAAGGCCTTTGCCGAGGCTAATGGCGGTTTGGTTGCCGAGGATAAGGCTGCCGAGGAGTCTGCCTCGAAGATGAACGAGCGTCTGGAGAAGGGCGAGAAGGTGACATATGACGATAAGTGGCGTTTGGCGGTGGACTCAATCGCGGCACTTTATATCAACTACAACTATACGCCCCGCAAGAGTTTGAATTATGACTGCTTGCGTCAGGATACCTTATTATATAAGGGTCAGACTGCATATAATCGTGGTAAGATTTACGGCACGAAGAGCCTCGATGAGATTAACAAGGAGATTGATGCCGTGTTGCTCAAGCGCTTTGGCGAGGGCAAGAAGCCCGAGAAGGCGGAGTCTATCGACTCGGTATATGCTGCAAGCGTGTGGTATGTGACACGTCTGATGGATGGCTTTGTTGTCGATACCAACATCCGCGAGGTTAAGGAGATTATCTATGCGGGCGAGGAGCTGACAAGCGAGGACGAGGCGCTGGACTTTACGGTCGATGGCGAGAACTCGTATGTTGATGCCTGGAAGTATGCTATTCCACATATGAAGCTTGGTGCGTGGAATGTAATCCTCACAGGCTCGTCAAATGCTTACGGCGCAACTGGAGTGTCGGGCTCATCAAGCTCGTCATCATCGTCGAACTACAACGATTACATCGATTATTATAACTACTACAACTATTATAACAGCTATTACGGTAATAACTACTACAATAACTATTATAATAATTACTACGGTTATGGTGGTTATGGTTACGGCTACGGTGATTACTACAACAATTATTACGATAGCTATTACTACAATAACTACTATAACAACTCATATACTACCGATACCACAACCACCACGACGATTACATCCGAGGTGCAGGCATACTCTCCAATGTTGTGGCAAGTGTTTATAGAGGATCGCAAGGAGTAGTGCAGTGGTGCGATAAAAGCGGGAAAATATCTAAAATAGGAGTTGCCGAGAGGATAACTCCTATTTTTTTTAATTTTTTTTGCATTAAATTTTGCAGTGTAAGAAAAATGTTGTAATTTTATGTTGCAAAGCAGATGAAAAACGAATTTTTATAAAAAATTAATAATAAAAACCTTAAAATAAGTTATTATGATTATTACATTTAACGAATTGCGCCGTATCAAGGATAAGTTGCCAAGCGGTAGCTCACAGCGTATTGCAGATGAATTGGGTATTGATGTAGAGAGCGTACGTAACTACTTCGGTGGAAGACATTTGGACGCTGTTGCTGGTGCTGGTGTTCATATTGAGCAGGGTCCAGACGGTGGTGTTGTTACTTTGGACGATACAGCTATCCTTGACGCAGCTATGCGCATTTTGAACGAGAACAAATAGTTTTTGTTTTATTGACTTTTGAGCCGATTCCGTGTGGAGTCGGCTTTTTTTTGTTGGTGTGGTGTGGATAACACTATATAGCTCTTGTGCCAAGTTTTACTTTCTTGTAGTGAATGAAAATTGTCACACAATTTTATTCTTGTGCCACGCCGTAAAATGTCATCGTGTCCGCCATTTTTCCGCCAAAATGGCAGATGTAGAGTGCGATTGGCAGTATTTTTGCGCCATAATTGTGATTTTTTGCGCTATTTTGGTTTTGGTATAGCGTTTGTTAATATTTATAGCGTCAGCCGATAGATGGGTGACACGGAAAAGAAAATAAATAAGTAACAAATAAAATATTTAAGACTATGGGAAAGATTATTGGTATTGATTTAGGTACAACAAACTCTTGTGTATCAGTAATGGAGGGTAACGAGCCTGTGGTAATTCCAAATGCCGAGGGTCATCGTACAACTCCTTCAGTTGTAGCCTTCACCGATGGTGGTGAGCGTAAGGTGGGTGACCCTGCAAAGCGTCAGGCTATCACCAACCCAAAGCGTACTGTGTTCTCTATCAAGCGTTTTATGGGTGAGACCTATGACAAGGTAACATCAGACATCGCTCGCGCACCTTATACTATCGTGCGTGGTGACAACAACACACCTCGCGTTGAGATCGATGGTCGTCAGTACACTCCACAGGAGATTTCGGCTATCACTTTGCAGAAGATGAAGAAGACTGCCGAGGATTACCTTGGTCAGGAGGTTACAGAGGCTGTTATCACCGTTCCAGCATACTTCTCTGACTCACAGCGTCAGGCAACAAAGGAGGCTGGTGAGATTGCAGGCTTGAAGGTACGTCGTATCATCAACGAGCCTACGGCTGCCGCTTTGGCTTACGGTCTGGATAAGAAGGATGCCGAGATGAAGGTTGCAGTGTATGACTTGGGTGGTGGTACATTCGATATCTCTATCCTTGAGTTGGGCGACGGCGTATTCGAGGTTAAATCAACTAATGGTGATACTCACCTCGGTGGTGATGACTTCGACCACGTTCTTATCGACTATATGGCAGAGGCGTTCAAGGCAGAGCACGGCATCGACTTGCGTCAGGACCCAATGGCATTGCAGCGCTTGAAGGAGGCTGCCGAGAAGGCGAAGATTGAGCTTTCGTCAACTACGACAACAGAGATTAACCTCCCATACATTATGCCTGTAAACGGCATCCCACAGCACTTGGTAATGTCACTCACACGTGCGAAGTTTGAGCAGTTGTGCGACCACTTGGTGCAGAAGACTATCGAGCCTTGCCGTATTGCATTGCGTGATGCAGGCTTGTCAGCAAGCGATATCAACGAGGTTATCCTGGTGGGTGGTTCAACTCGTATCCCAGCTATCCAGAAGGTTGTTGAGTCATTCTTCGGTAAGACTCCTAACAAGTCGGTAAACCCTGACGAGGTTGTAGCTATCGGTGCTGCTATCCAGGGTGGTGTCCTGACAGGAGAGGTTAAGGATGTGCTTCTGTTGGATGTAACTCCACTTTCACTCGGTATCGAGACTTTGGGTGGTGTATTCACAAAGCTTATCGAGGCTAACACTACAATCCCTACACGCAAGAGCGAGGTATTCTCAACTGCGGCAGACAACCAGCCATCAGTAGAGATTAACGTATGCCAGGGTGAGCGCCCAATGGCACGCGACAACAAGTCTATCGGTCGCTTCCACCTGGACGGCATCCCTGCAGCTCCACGTGGTGTGCCACAGATTGAGGTTACATTCGATATCGACGCAAACGGTATCTTGAACGTATCTGCAAAGGATAAGGGTACAGGCAAGGAGCAGAAGATTCGCATCGAGGCATCTTCAGGTCTTACAGAGCAGGAGATTCAGCGTATGCGTGACGAGGCAAAGGCCAACGAGGAGAAGGATAAGGCAGAGAAGGAGCGTATCGAGAAGATTAACGCCGCTGACTCTAACATCTTCGCAACAGAGAAGCAGCTCAAGGAGTATGGCGATAAGATTCCAGCCGACAAGAAGTCTGCTATCGAGGGTGCGTTGGCAAAGCTCAAGGAGGCTCACAAGAACCAGGATGTAGCTGCTATCGACACAGCTATCGCTGAACTTAACACTGCATGGCAGGCTGCTTCACAGGATTTGTATGCTGCACAGCAGGCGCAGCAGCAGGCACAGGGTGGCGCACAGCAGCCAGGTGCAGATGCAGGTGCACAGGGTGGTGCTCAGCAGCAGCCAGAGGACGTAGAGTTCGAGGAGGTAAAGTAGTATTTCTACATAAAACACTATTCAGGGTCGCTTGATATTATTATCAGGCGACCTTTTTATTTGAGAAAATTACATATATTTGTATAAACGAAAATGTTATAATCTAAAACATACTTAATTATGAAAAAACTATTATTGACTGTGTTATTGTGTGGAGCAATCAGTTGTGTGATGGGGCAGGAGCAAAAAAAGGTGACAGCAACCGATGTCCAAATGACCCTGCATAATAAGGCAACCTCTACTCAACGTATCCCAAAAGAGATTTACGGACACTTTGCCGAGCACCTCGGACGTTGTATCTATGGCGGTATATGGGTAGGTGAGAAGTCTGAAATCCCAAACGAAAAGGGTTATCGTGTAGATGTGCTGGAGGCGTTGCGCGCGCTTAAGGTGCCTGTGTTGCGTTGGCCAGGAGGTTGTTTTGCCGATGAGTACCATTGGATGGATGGTATTGGACCTCGAGAGAAACGACCAAAGATGGTGAATACCAATTGGGGCGGTACTGTTGAGGATAACAGCTTCGGTACACACGAATTCCTGAACTTCTGCGAGCTGCTGGGCTGTGAGCCATATGTGAATGGTAATGTGGGTAGCGGCAGTGTCGAGGAGATGGCAAAGTGGGTTGAATATATGACCTCGGATGCCGATAGCCCAATGGCAAACCTGCGTCGTGAGAATGGTCGAGACAAGCCCTGGAAGGTGAAGTATTTTGGCGTTGGTAATGAGAATTGGGGTTGCGGTGGAAATATGTATCCCGAGTATTACTCCGACTTGTATCGCCGTTATGCTACGTTTTGTAAGAATTATAGTGGTAACCGCCTCTATCGTATTGCCTGCGGAGCGAGTGACTACGACTATAATTGGACTGATGTTCTGATGCGTCGTGTGGGTCGTCAGATGCAGGGTCTGTCGTTGCATTACTATTCTGTTCTTGATTGGGGACGTAAAGGCTCGGCAACAGACTTTAATTCTGATGATTGGTATGCCGTAATGGGTAAGTGTTCGGAGGTGGAGACAGTTATCAAACGTCATTGCGAAATTATGGATCGTTATGACCCTACGCGCCGTATAGACCTTATCCTCGATGAATGGGGTACATGGTGGAATGTTGAGCCAGGCACCAACCCAGGACATTTGTATCAGCAGAATACGCTGCGTGATGCTATGGTTGCGGCGGTGTCGCTTAATATCTTCCACAAATACACCTATCGTTTGAAGATGGCAAATATTGCGCAGATGGTAAATGTTTTACAGTCGGTTATCCTTACTCGTGATGATGAGATGGTGCTTACTCCTACATACCACCTCTTTAAGATGTATATCCCTCATCAGGGAGCCGAGTATCTGCCTCTGCATTATGAGTCGAAGCAGTTGCGAGATAAAAATAATAGAGTGGTGAATACACTCTCGGCAACCGCCTCAAGAGCCGATGATGGAACGGTGACCATTACACTCGCAAATGTTGATTTGGAGAGCGACTGCCGCATTACAATCGCGCTTGACGATGACAAGAAATATGATGTCAGCGGCTCAATCCTTACCTCTAAAAACATCACCGACCATAACACTTTTGAAAATCCAGAGTGTATCAAAACGGTGAAGTATGATGATTTTAAGTCACAAAAGGGTAGTGTTGAGGTCGTTTTACCAACAAAATCAATCGTTACTTTGACTCTAAAATAGAAAATATTGCATTTAATTGCGTGAAAAGTCTGAAAATCGGTCGTTAAGTCTCGGTTTTCAGACTTTTTTTACTTATCTTTGCCCGATAAATTCTGGACTTGTTCCAGCGTGAAAGTAAAATACAAAATTATTACATAACAAAAATTAAATTAAACTAAACAATGCAAAGTAAAGGCGCAGTTAAATTGTTTACAATCCTTTTAGTGATTGGATGCATTTATCAGCTCTCATTCTCGTTTGTTACGAGAAGTGTAGAGAAGGCGGCTGTAGAGTATGCAGCTGCATTTGGTGAAGAGGAACAGGCTGCCAAGGAGGCTTATTATTTGGATTCAATCCAGAATGAGCCAGTATTCAACCTTCTTGTAAAGAAGTTTACTTACAAAGAGTGTAAGGAGAAGGAGGTAAACCTTGGTCTTGACCTGAAGGGTGGTATGAACGTAATGCTTGAGATTCAGGTGCAGGATCTGGTTAAGTCGCTTGCAGGCGAGAGCCAGAACGACCCAGCATTTGTGGAGGCTTTGGAGCGTGCAAATGTAGCTTTGAAGGCTGGCTCAAACGATTACATTGGCGAGTTTGCAAAGGCTTATGCCGAGATTTCTAACGGTGCTCCATTGGCGGCTATCTTCGTTAGCCCTGACCGTAAGGATATCACACCTAACTCAACTAACGACGAGGTTATTAAGGTTCTCCGCAGCGAGACTGATGCAGCTATTGCAGCTTCATTCAACATCTTGCGTAGCCGTATCGACCATTTCGGTGTAACACAGCCAAACATCCAGCGTGTGCCAAACTCTAACCGTATTATGGTTGAGTTGCCAGGTATCAAGGAGCCAGAGCGTGTTCGTAAGCTCTTGCAGGGTTCTGCATCACTTGAGTTCTGGGTAGTATATGACGCACAGGAGGTGTTGCCAATCTTGGCAGAGGCAGACCAGCTCTTGAAGGCAGGTCAGCAGCCAGCCGAGCAGCCAGCCGAGAGCGCAGAGGCAGCCGAGCAGACATCAGATTTGGCAGCCGAGGCAGCTTCAGCAGAGCCAGCCGAGGAGGAGGCAGTGAGCGGCTTCTCACGCGAGAACAACCCATTGTTCGCTCTTCTCGACCCTACATATTCAGGCGGTTGCATCGTAGGTGCTGCACGTGAGGCTGATATGCCAGCCATCAACGAGTACCTTGCTCGTCCAGAGGTTAAGAACCTTTTGCCAGCTGATTTAGTTTTGGCATGGGCTGTAAAGGGTGAGGATTACTTCGGTGGTCGTTACGCTTTGTATGCATTGCGTTCAATCGACGGTAAGCCAGCTATGGATGGTGCAGCTGTTGCAACAGCACAGGAGAACTACTCACAGAATGGCGCATCAGCAGAGGTTAACCTGACAATGACATCAAACGGTACTTCACAGTGGGCACAGCTTACAGGTCAGAACGTAGGTAAGCCTATCGCAATCGTGTTGGATGGTCTTGTATATTCTGCACCTAACGTAAACGGTAAGATTGAGGGTGGTAACTCAGTGATTACAGGTAACTTCACAATCCAGGAGGCACAGGACTTGGCTAACGTATTGAAGTCTGGTAAGGTCCCTGCTCCAGCTCGCATCATTCAGGACCAGGTAGTAGGTCCATCACTTGGTACAGAGTCAATCAACGCAGGTATGTTCTCATTCGTATTGGCGTTTATTCTGGTATTGCTCTATATGGGCTTGTTCTACAAGACAGCTGGTTGGTTGGCAGATATCGCTTTGGTGCTTAACATCTTCCTTTTGATGGGTGTGTTGGTATCATTCGGTTCAGTATTGACTTTGCCAGGTATCGCAGGTATCGTTTTGACAATGGGTATGGCTGTGGATGCTAACGTTATCATCTACGAGCGTATCAAGGAGGAGCTTCGCGCAGGCAAGGGTCTTACACTTGCTATCAAGGATGGTTTCTCTAACGCTTATTCAGCTATCATCGACGGTCAGCTCACAACAATCATCACAGGTATCGTATTGTTCGTGTTCGGTAACGGTCCTGTTCAGGGCTTCGCTACAACACTCGTTATCGGTATCTTGACATCAGTATTCTGCGCAATCTTCATCACTCGAATGCTTCTCGAGTGGGTTGAGGCGAAGTGGGGCAAGGTTGCTTTCTCTCGCTCTTGGTCAGAGAACTGGTTGGCAAACGTATCATTCGACTTTATCGGCAAGCGTAAGAGCTCTTACATCCTGTCAGGTTCGTTGGCTGTAATCTCAATCATCTCATTCTTCGTATTGGGCTTCAACACAGGTGTTGATTTCACAGGTGGTCGTACTTATGTAGTACGCTTCGACCAGAATGTATCAGCCGAGGATGTTCGTGTAGCTTTGGAGGATGCTTTGGTTGATGATGTTGCGAAGTCATCTGTTGAGGTTAAGCAGTATGGCGGCGAGAACCAGGTACGTATTATCACTCAGTACAAGTATGATGACACATCGGAGGAGACAACAGCCGAGGTTGATGCATTGATTTACGAGGCAGTTAAGGGCTTCTATACATATCCTATCACTTTGGATGGTTTCGTAAGTACACAGGATGATGAGAATGGTATCATCTCTTCAGAGAAGATTGGTCCTGCTATCGCGAAGGATATGTTGTTCGGTGCGTTCTACGCAGTATTGTTCTCACTCATCGCTATCGGTCTTTATATCACAGTTCGATTCAAGCGTTGGGAGTGGGCGACAGGTGCGACATTTGCGTTGGTACACAATGCGTTGCTCGTAATCGGTTTCTTCTCAATGCTCTACGCTGTAATGCCATTCAACCTTGAGATTAATCAGGCGTTCATCGCAGCAATCTTGACAATCATCGGTTACTCAATCAACGATACAGTGGTTATCTTCGACCGTATCCGTGAGTACATCTCGCTTTATCCAAAGCGTGCTATCCGTGAGAACATCAACAAGGCTATTTGTTCTACACTCTCTCGTACGATGAATACATCAGGTACAACAATCGTTACCCTGCTTGCTATGTTCATCTTGGGTGGTGAGAACTTGCGTGGTTTCATCTTCGCATTGCTCATCGGTGTAATCATCGGTACTTACTCTTCAGTATTTATCGCAACTCCTATCGCTTACGACATTTTGCGTCGTACAGATAAGAAGACAAAATAAAATATTGAAAAAAATCAATGAAAAAGGTTGCAGCCGAGTTTAAGGTTGCAACCTTTTTTATATCTTTGTACTATTATGAGCAAGTTAGTTACTACCGTTAAGTTTCTGTGGCTGCGTCTTAAGCGTGCCATATCGCCAGTATTCATAGGTCTGCTGTGCGCCTCGTTTATATTGTGGTATATCCTCAAGTTGCAATACACCTACACCACCAACTTCTCCGTTCTGGTGAATATTGATGGTGAGCGTATGCGTGTCCCCTGCGTTGTCGAGGGTAAGGGTGTCAATCTGCTTGGATACAGAGTCTATGCCCGCAAGGAGCTGAAGATTCCGTTGGCGGATTTGAAATATACCGTTGTAAACGATATGGACGAGAGTGGTGAGTTACTCGGTAGTTGGTATCAGCTCGACGCACACTCGGTGCAGAGTGCTATCTCGGTGCGCTTCAGCGATATCAAGGTTATCTCGGTGGGCGATATTCCACAGATGGCAGTGCCTTCTGAAGAATCGGCAAATTAAATAGCTTTTATATGTATAAAATAGGTATTACGGGAGGTATCGGCAGCGGTAAGAGTACCGTCTGTGAGTTGCTCGCTAGCTATGGCGTAGCGGTGTATGATTCCGATGCGCGAGCGAAGGCTCTGATGGCGGAGGATAGGGCATTGCGCGAGCGTCTTATTGTTGCGTTTGGCGAGGAGTGCTACACCGAGGAGGGGCTGAACAGGGCTTTTCTTGCGAGTCGAGTCTTTGGTCGCGAGGAGGCATTGCAACAGCTTAATGCGATAGTCCATCCTGCCGTAAGAGAGGATTTCAGGGCGTGGGCGGAGTGTCAGCAATCGCCTTATGTGGTGCTTGAGAGTGCCATTTTGTTTGAGGCGGGCTTCGAGAATGAGGTAGATTCTACGCTTGCCGTTATGGCTCCGTTGCAGGAGCGCCTGAAGCGCACAATGGCGCGCGATGGTGTGGATCGAGAGAGTGTTATGCGCCGTATCGAGCATCAGTTAAGTGATGAGGAACTGCATCGCAGGGCATCTCATACGATAGTGAACATCAGCCGCGAATACCTTGAGAGCGACGTAGAACAGTTGCACAAAAGATTTCTTTATGAATCTCGGCAATAATAGTATTGATTTCTTTCAGCCACAAGTGATGGCTATCGTGAATGTTACCGACGACTCCTTCTATGAGGGTTGTCGAGCGATTGACGAAAAAGCCATTGCGCAGCGCGTAAGAGAGGTTATCCGCGAGGGAGCAACGATTGTCGATGTAGGAGGCTACTCCTCGCGTCCAGGTGCAGTGGATATAACCGTAGAGCAAGAGTGGCAGCGCGTGCGTATGGGCTTGCGTGCCGTGCGTGAGGTATCGCGCGATGTTGTTGTGTCGGTTGATACGTTCCGAGCCGAGGTGGCAAAGCGTGCCATTGAGGAGTTTGGCTGGTTGATAATAAATGATATCTCGGCAGGCGAGCTCTCGCCCGAGATTATCGATGTCGTTGCCGAGGCTGATGTGCCATATATTGCTATGCATATGAAGGGTACGCCGCAGACTATGCAGCAGATGACCTCTTACGAAGGTGGCGTTGTTGCAGCGGTGCGAGGCTATTTCGAGCAGCGCGTAGAGCAGCTGAAGGCGCGTGGCGTAAAGCAGATTATCCTCGACCCAGGCTTCGGCTTTGCCAAGAGTGTGGAGCAGAATTATGAGTTGCTGGCTGATTTGTCGCAACTCTGTTCGATGGGTTATCCTGTGTTGGCGGGGTTGTCGCGCAAGTCGATGATATACAAGCCGCTTGGCGTTACGCCCAAGGAGTCTTTGGCGGGCACGGTGGCGCTGAATTGGGAGGCGTTGCGTCAGGGAGCGACCATTCTGCGAGTTCACGATGTGCAGGAGGCTGTGGACGTGGTTAGACTATATGGGATGTTGAAGGCGAAAGAGGTATAATTTTGTCAAATATAAATAGTAGTGAAGAGGTCAGTGCTATATGTTGTTGCCGCTATAGTCTGGGGTGTGCCTGGGGTGATAATTACGCACAAAGGTATTTCTGCATACTTTACTCAATGCGAAAATGATTTATGGTGGCTGCTGCTCATCACTTTTTGTGTGCTTGTTGGCTTCTATTTCATCTTTCGAAGGGTGGTAGCGAAGTACTCGGCTCACATCGCTTCGCAGCCCGAGCGGACAGCTATCTGGCATACTTTCCCCTTACGAGGCTGGGTGCTTATCATCTTTATGATGGGATTGGGTATGGCGATGAAGATTTTGGAGCCCCCAACGCAGTTTATAGCGTCATTTTATTCGGCATTGGGACCTATGTTGATTTGGTCGGCTGTTAAGTTTTTAATACCTCAAAGAAGATAAAAGCAGAACCTACAAGTTCTGCTTTTATCTTTGTTACTTCGTCGTAGCTCCCAAAGCACCATCTTTGGTGAGGGTCTCGGCGGAGATGTCAATATTCTTGCACGATGAGTTGTTATAGAACTCTATCGTTGCCTTTCCTTCATTGTCGGTCTTGACATTAGGATTCCAGTATAGTGTGCGGCGGTAATCCTCATCCTTTGGCAACAATGAGTAATCAGGACTATAAAACTCCACAGGGGTAGAGTAACCATCAATCCAGGTCTTTCTCACTCCTCGGCGTGGCTTGGCTGGCACCTTGCCCAGAGGGTGCATCTCGATGAAGATAACGGCAGAATATTTACGTGTAGCCTCCAACTGCGAAATCTTGTGAGGGTCGCACCACTTCATAATTGTCTCCTCATCCTCGCTGATGTAGATTGACTTGATGGCGAGCAACTCGATAGCATCCCACCAAGGAATATCGCCGTGATCCTGCTGGTAGTTCATAATAAAGAGAGGCTCTTTAGTCTTGTATGTTAGATACCAGCTATGCTTATACTCGCTGTCGGTTACAGACTTTGGCGCAATGGCATTTTCGCTTCTCTCGATGAAGAAATTGTCATCCAAAGCTGTGAGCAACTGATATATGTCGTTGATTGTCTCGCCGTTATCCTCAAAGTTGCTCAACTCGCTCTCTATATCGTAGTAACGCATTGCATTGGCGCGTGCGTTGTATATACGCTTCTCGGCACTCTCTTCATCGCTCTTTACGACCACCTCCTTAATCTGGTGTGTACGCTCCGAGAGCAGCTTCTGCGCCTCCTCCTCGGTGAAGTTAATCAAGCCGTTGTCGGTTGTTGTGTCGGCTACGATTTGAGGCAGCTCCTCGTTCTTGCTGGGCAGATTGTCGGAGTTGATCTGCATATCTGATACCTTATAATTCTTTGGCTCAGGCGAGAAGGAACGGTCAATCAGGATACGGCTCGACTTCGCCTTGTTCTTGTCGTTTGTAACGCCCAAAACCAAATTCCACTTACCCACGACGCTTGCTGCAAACTCAAAACGACCATCCTCGCCCACATTCACAATTCCTATGTGGGTATTGTCGCTTGGTTTGGTGTTCTCGTCGCCATCGGTTGCTGCGGGGTCGTCACGCAACGAGAGCATTGATGAGAGATAGATGTTGCTCACAGGCTTGTTGGATGTGTAGTTAAGCACCGTACCCGTCACGCTGATACCCTGTTCGGGGGTGTAGCGCAGCTTGAATGGGTTAATGCCCGCCCATATGTTCCAGTCGTAACGACGCCAGCCCTGCACCATCAGCAACTCGTCGAGAGCCTTGCGGTGAGCCTCGTCATCGGACTCAAAGTAGTAGTCGGGGCGGTGAACATATCCCTTGATTTCCGACATCAGCAGCAGGTCTGTGAGGATATTCGAGTGCGACTCCATGCAGTTGTCGCCATCACGCACAGCGACCGAGAGAGCTGTCTTGATAGGTTTTCCCTCCTTGTCGTTTACGCTAAAGTTGAGCTTCACAGCCTCGTATGGTTCATATTGAGGCTTGTCGCTTGTGATGTTGATGTCTGCCACCTCGCCCGTATTGTTGAATATGAGTCGGTCTGTCAGGATGCCGCCCAGGTGGTCGGTGATGACGATGCGTGACACACCCGATGCAAGCTCGCTCTTGGCGATTGAGTACTTTATAGGCATAGGCTGCGTAGTGTCGAGCATCGCAAAGTTATATAATTTTCCTGCCGAGATTGTCGCAGCACCAACGAGTGGTAACTGAAGCTCGGGACTCTTATGCAGAGTAACCAACACGCTATCCTTTGATGAGATGTTATCCACCGCCATCACAACGCCCTGTGGCTTAACCTCGGGAAGGTCATAGGTAAAGGTGCGGTTACCATACTTAACCTCCGCCTTGTCGCCCACAGTAGGGGTGTAGTCAAACACTCCACGACCTTCGTGGTTAACCTTGAATGTGGTGACCTCCACACCCTCTGCCGAGAGGATTTTTCCCTCAATGTTGAGAGGTGTGCCGCCAGCATTTGTCGCTTCAAACGCTACACGAGAGGGGAGCCCTGCTACCAGATTACCGCCCTCGGGGTAAAACTTCACATTTACACTCTTCTCGCGCTTCTCAATTGTTCGCTTGACCTTGTACTCTGCTGCGATACTGTTCATACGCATCATCTTGCGCTCGGTGTAGTTGCCGACGACCTCGGGAAGGTCAAATACGGGGAACACGCGTGAGAAGATAGTCTCCTCGCCGAAGTTTATCATATAACGTGTGTAGGCTCGTACCTCATAAAAACCAGAGTGGAACGGCAGATGCACCAGCGTGAAATCACCGTGACAGCGACCATCGACGATGGGAAGCGTATGTTTTTCAATTACAATGCCTTCAGGATTGAGCAGCTCCACGTAGAGTGTCTTACTCAAGTCCGTAGGCTTGTTCTTCTCGGCTGTGACCACATAACATTGAAACCATATCTTGTCGCCTTGATAGTAGCTTGTGTTGTCCAGGTGCATATATACCTTCTCCTGTGGCAATGACTTGCCGAAGTTACGCACAGCAATGGCTCTGTTCATCAGTTTCTCGGTAAGAGTATCTGCTACCTCTTGCGCCTGGGCAACGAGTGAGAGCGAAAGCGTTATGAAAAGCAGGAAAAAATGTTTCATTTTTTTTGTAAAGTTTATTTCGACAAAGATAGAAAATTTTGTCTCTACGCGCAAGCATAATCGGGTGATATGACAAAACAAACAGGTGAATTCACTCGGAATCCACCTGTTTGATTAGTTTAAGGCTTTGATTGATTACTTGCCCCAGAGGTTGCGTGGATATACGCCTGCCTCGATAAGCTCCTCAATCTTTGCTACGAGCTGTGGCTTATCTGCCTGGTATGTTACACCAAACCAGTTAGCTGTTGTGCTCAATACGCGGAGCTTTGATGTACCCTTGCCTACGAGCTCATTAACCATCAATGGAATGAAGAACTCTGCCTTCAAGTTAGCCTGGTTAGCTGGGTCAGCCAAGAAGCCCTTGAAATACTCCTCTGAATGTGCGAAGTAGTCAGGTGTGAAGCCGAAGAGGTTCATTGATACAGGAGTCTCCTCCTCCAAAGCTACGTCGTCGCCCAAGTCGTGGAATACGATAGTGCCCTCTGCGTTGCGCTCAATCTTTGTGCGCTCAACGATTGAAGTGAGGAAGCGGTCGTCGTCAATCTCGCAAACACCACGAGATACAGTACCGTTCTCTGACAAAGTCTTGTTTACCTCGTAGCCAACCATACAGTAGTGGTTCTCGCTCTCGCCGAGCTGGCTGAGGTAGTCGCCGATAACCTTGTAAGCGTCAGCACCATAGAAATCGTCAGCGTTGATTACTGCGAAAGGTTCCTTGATAGCATCCTTTGCCATCAGGAGTGCGTGGTTTGTACCCCAAGGCTTCTCACGACCCTCTGGAACAGAGAAACCCTCTGGTAAATAGTCGAGCTCCTGATAAACGATCTCAACCTCGATCTTGCCACCGAAACGCTCCTTGTTGAACACAGCAGTGAAGGCGTCAGCGAAAGAATGACGGATAACGAATACCACCTTGCCGAAACCAGCGCGGATAGCGTCATAAATTGAGTAGTCGATGATAGCCTCGTTGTTAGGACCAACACCGTCCATCTGCTTCAGGGCTCCATAGCGTGAGCCCATACCAGCAGCCAATACAAGTAATGTAGGTTTAACCATAATTGTTATTATTTGTTTAAGTTATTGAGTTACATTAGTGCAAATATAATATTTTTTTTCCAAAAACTGTTATTTGCGTTAAACAATATGCCTTGTGTTATATGCTTTTGCAAAGGGTTAGAAACTTACGCTCAAATTTTTCTCCAATTTATCGCCGTTGTTGAATGTGATTGTGAGTTTCAGGTTGTGCTTGATGGCGAGTGTTGGCAACTTGTCAATGTAGATAGTCATCCAGGGTCCTACCACCTTCAGCTCCTGTTGTGTGTATGAATTAAGGCTCTTTTTCTTCTCTCCAAAGAGATTCGATGCGGTATCTTTGCCCGTGAGGTCTGTGCCGATGTGCTCACCATAAGAGTCTATCAGTAGTGTGACCATATTAGTAAGCGATGTGCCGCGAGGATGTGTCTCATCATAGTCGGCATCGCTCGTGAGCTCTATGTTCGCGATGCCCGACACCAATGCAGCGTTGCTGTATGCCCTTGAGAAAGTGCCACCGACGGTAGTGTAAGGCACTTGCCAATTGTGGAAGTCGTTGTTTGCTTCGGCTAATTCCAAGAATCTCTCTGCACTTTTGTCGCTTTGGTTGATACCAGCGATTTTTGCATACTCGCGAGAGTGGTACGCACCCTTGAGATTGTTTGTGGCAAATGTTATCTCAATGATGTTTCTATTAGCCTGAACCACCGCATTTTGAGTTTCGTAATAACTGTCAATAAGATGATACGACTGAAAGGTGTTGTCGGTATCGTTTGTCGAGCAAGCAACGGCGATGGCTGCAACCGCTACGGAAAGCAATTTTATTAAATTTTTCATATGGTGCAAGTCTTTTTTTATCGTGTAATATCAATGATAGCTCAATTCGGTGGTGGCTATCTTTACAAAGATAGTGTAATTTTATTAAGATGCAAAATTTAACCCTTCAATGTGTCATTGTTTTAGCACAGAAGTTTGTGTTGCTTGTGAAACCATAGAAAGCAAAAAGTATTCGCCAATAAGACAATAAAAACAACCTAATTATAGTTGAAAAGGAGATTATTTTGATTTTTGAACAATGGTTTTTGAATTATTTACTATCTTTGTCAAGATATAGCATAAAGTAAAGTATGAAACAAGAGAAGCAAAAGATAAATGGCTGGTTTCGCAAGCGTCGAATTTCGATGAGTGACCCCATATTGCATGAGGAGGAGTGGTCGGTGCATATCTCGCCCGCAGGATTGACGGGTGCAGTGTTGGCATTTGTTTTACTGCTCTTTGCGTTGGTGTTGGTGCTTGTGGCATATACCCCCGTGTTGGATATCTTTCCAGGCTACCGCACTGCGGCAGAGCGACAGCACGATGAGTTGGTGCAGAACATTATGCGTATAGACTCGCTGGAGCGTCGTATGAGCGATATGCTCACCTACAATGAAAATATTGCGATGATTTTGGAGGGTCGCACGCCCGTAGTACGCACTCCACTCTCGGAGGGCGATACCACCAAATTAGACAAGACGCTTGTGCCTCCTTCGCAGTTTGACTCGCTTTTGCGTGCCGAGATGGAGGGTGAGGGCGATTACTCGCTTGCCCGTACTCTGCGTAGTCGAGAGCAGGGCGATGGTAAATTATTCTTTGCTGCTCCTGTTGAGGGTATCATCACACGTCACTTCTCACGTGACGAGAATTACCTCGGCGTGGGAGTTCAGGCGGCGCCAAATGCCCCTGTGACAAGTATCGACGACGGTACGGTGGTTGATGTTGTGATGGGTGGCGAGCGTGGTGCGCTGGTTACCGTGCAGCATTTCAATGGCTTCATATCTATCTATCGCAACCTTTCGCAGGTGCTGGTGTCGAAGGGTCAGGTGTTGAAGAGCCGTCAGGTGATAGGCTACAACGCTATGGCTGATGCAGGTAAGAAGGATAACCCGTTGGTAGAGATGGAGATATGGAACGAGGGTAAGGCTGTCGATCCCGAAATTTATATTGTTTTCTAACATTTGTTCCCCCGATGAAACAAAGATTATCAATACTTGGCTCAACAGGTTCAATCGGTGTTCAGACGCTCGATATCGTGCGCGAAAACCCCGAGATGTTTGAGGTAAACTCGCTTGTGGCGGGTAATAATTGGGAGTTGCTGGCGCAGCAGGCTATCGAGTTCGATGCCGATGTGGTGGTTATTGCTGCCGAAGATAAATATCCTCTGTTGAAGGAGGCGCTCAAGGAGTATCCAATCAAAGTATATACGGGCAGTGATGCCATCTGTCAGGTGGTGCGCTCGTCGGAGGTTGATGTTGTGGTCAATGCTCTTGTCGGTTATGCGGGTCTGCACCCTACGGTGGCGGCTATTGAGGCGGGCAAGAAGATTGCGCTGGCAAACAAGGAGACACTTGTTGTGGGTGGCGACCTTGTGATGCGTATGGCTGCCGAGAAGCGTGTGCCAATTCTGCCGATTGACTCCGAGCACTCGGCAATCTTCCAGTGCCTGGTAGGTGAGCAGTCGCCCGTAAGACGATTGATTGTCACTTGCAGTGGTGGTGCATTGCGTGATCTGCCTGCATCGGAGCTGAAGGATGTCACCCCCGAGCGGGCATTGAAGCATCCGCAATGGTCTATGGGCGCGAAGATTACCATTGACTCGGCTACGCTTGTGAACAAAGGCTTCGAAGTCATTGAAGCGCATTGGTTGTTTGGAATGGATGCGGAGCAAATCTCTGTTTTGATACATCCGCAGTCAATAGTTCACTCTATGGTTGAGTTTGAGGATGGCGCTATCAAGGCGCAGCTCGGCACACCCGATATGCATATGCCTATCAGTTATGCGTTGATGTTCCCTCGTCGTGCATTACGTCCCGAGGAGAGATTTGACTTTCTGGCAAACCCTACGCTTACCTTTGCCGAGCCTGACCGCGTGAAGTATCCCGCGCTTGATATCGCCTACGATTGTATGCGTCGCGGAGGTACAGCGTCGTGCGTGATGAATGGCTCAAACGAGGTTGCTGTGGCTGCATTTTTGGCGGGCAAGTGTCGTTTTACCGACATCACAGCCTCGATAGAGTATGCCCTTGGGCGCGCTTCGTTTGTTGAGCACCCTACGCTGAAGGATTACGAGCTCTCGAATGAGGAGTCACGAGCATTGGCGGCTGAGTATTTGAAGTTGAAATAAATTAGTTTTTTAAGATGGATATAGTAATTAAAGTAGTTCAGTTTTTTATGAGCTTGTCGCTCTTGGTAGCGATACACGAGTTTGGTCACTTCATCGTGGCACGAATGTTCAAGATTAGAGTAGAGAAGTTTTACATATTTTTCGACCCCTGGTTTTCGCTCTTCAAGTGGAAGCGTGGCGACACCGAGTATGGTGTAGGCTGGCTGCCGCTGGGTGGATATGTGAAGATTGCGGGTATGATTGACGAGAGTATGGATTTGGAGCAGATGCAGGCACCCGTGCAGCCTTGGGAGTTCCGCGCAAAGCCAGCGTGGCAGCGTTTCCTGGTGATGATTGCGGGCGTAGTGATGAATATACTGCTTGCAATGATGATATACTCGGGTATCCGTTACACTTGGGGCGAGAGCTATTTTGCCAACGAGGATGCCAAGTGGGGCTACGTATTTAACGAGGCGGGCGAGCGTATGGGCTTCAAGGATGGCGATAAGATTATCTCTATCGACGATGTGAAGATTGACGATGTGAACGAGATTCGCCAGATGCTGCTTCTGACAAAGGATGACCGCCACGTTGTTGTGGAGCGTGGGGGCGCCGAGGTTGATTTCACTATTCCGTTTGATGAGTTGCTTGCGATGCGTCGCAACCGCGAATATGAGGACTTGTATATGTTGCGCGTGCCTTTTGTGATTGACTCTGTGGCAGCGCCAGCGGCTCTGGAGGCGGGTCTTTTGGCGGGCGATGAGGTCGTGGCGTGTGGCTCACGCACCGATATCGATGTGGTTACGATGACCGAGCAAATTCTGCCTGCAATCAAGGGTGACACAGCTCATTTGACTGTCCTGCGTGCGGGCGAGCGTATTGAGTTGCGAGTGCCTGTAAACGAGGAGGGCAAGATGGGCGTTATAATGAAGGCTGATATGTTCCAGCCTCGTACACGCACATTCTCTCTGCTGGAGGCTATCCCTGCGGGCGTAAATATGGCTATTGATACTGTTGTCGATTATTGGGAGCAGTTGAAACTTATCTTCCAGCCCAAGACAAAGATGTATGAGGAGTTGGGTGGATTTATCTCTATCGGTAATATCTTCCCATCGGAGTGGGATTGGTTGCGTTTCTGGTCGATGACAGCCTTCTTGTCGGTTATGCTGGCAGTGTTGAATATCCTGCCTATCCCAGGTTTGGATGGTGGTCACGCACTCTTCACATTGTGGGAGATGATTACAGGCAGAAAGGCGAGCGAGAAGTTCCTGGAGGTTATGCAGTATATTGGCTTCGCCATCCTGCTCGCACTTGTTATATATGCCAACGGAAACGATATTTACAGACTCTTCACTAACTAATGGCAAAGATTAAAAAAGCATATTTCTGTCGCGAGTGTGGCTATGAGTCGCCCAAGTGGTTGGGTCGATGCCCTGCGTGCG
Source organism: Rikenellaceae bacterium (assembly GCA_015059905.1). Taxonomy (GTDB): domain Bacteria; phylum Bacteroidota; class Bacteroidia; order Bacteroidales; family Rikenellaceae; genus Alistipes. The sequence continues at coordinate 14,900 of SUZN01000007.1, read as the reverse complement.
GCGAGTGGAACACCTTCACCGAGGAGGTCATTACCAAAGCTTCGTCGGTGTCGGCGGCGGTTGCTGTGAATGCGCCACAGAGCGTGCCACAGCGTGTGAGCGAGATTAAGCCCTCGACACATCAGCGACTCGATATGTGCAATGCCGAGGTAAATCGCGTGTTGGGCGGTGGCTTGGTGCCAGGGTCACTGGTGTTGCTGGGTGGCGAGCCAGGTATTGGCAAATCAACCTTGAGCCTTCAGCTTGCCCTGACCGCGCACGGTTTGCGCACGTTGTATGTCTCGGGCGAGGAGTCGGCAGAGCAGATAGGTATGCGTGCCGAGCGATTGGGTATAGGCAACGAAGAGTGTTATATCTACGCCGAAACCTTGCTGGAAAATATCCTTCAGCAGATTGAGCAGCAGAAGCCCGATGTGGTTGTGATTGACTCCATTCAGACCATCTTCACGCAGACGATTGACTCCTCGGCGGGTAGTGTGTCGCAAATCAGGGAGTGTGCCGCATCGCTTCTGAAGTATGCCAAGACCACAGGTACATCAATCTTCATCATCGGTCACATCACCAAGGACGGCACCATTGCAGGTCCAAAGATTTTGGAGCATATCGTCGATGTAGTGTTGCAGTTTGAGGGCGATGGAAATAATGTCTATCGTATTCTGCGAGGCATCAAAAACCGCTTTGGAGCTACCTTTGAGATTGGTGTTTTTGAGATGCTTGATAGCGGCTTGCGCGCAGTGGAGAATCCCTCCGAGATATTGCTCTCGCACTACGATGAGCCGTTGAGTGGTATTGCGGTTGGTGCTTCGGTTGATGGCGTACGACCCTATCTTATCGAGGTGCAGGCGCTGGTGACAAATGCCGCCTACGGCACGCCACAGCGTAATGCTACGGGCTACGACTCGCGCCGTATGAGTATGTTGTTGGCTGTTTTGGAGAAGCGTGTAGGTATGAAGATGTACCAGAAGGATGTATTCCTGAACTTTGCAGGCGGCTTCCGTGTGGCTGATACGGGACTTGACTTGTCGATTGTGGCGGCGGTGGTGTCGTCGTATTACGATCGTGCTATACTGGATGGTATCTGCTGTGCGGGCGAGGTTGGCTTGTCGGGTGAGGTACGTCCTGCACCACGCAGTGAGCAACGCATCAGCGAGGCGGCACGACTGGGCTTTAGGAAGATTATCGTATCGGGCTTCCTGCGTAAGAATATCAAAACGCCCAAGGGTATTGAGGTAATCTATATAAATAATATAGGCGAATTACCTCCTGCGCTCTTTACCTTGTAAAATTTTGCTATGAATATCTCAAGAGCGAGCATAAAGGATATTGAAACCATAACGGGTTTTCAGACTGTGATGGCATTGGAGTCTGAAGGTCTGTTGCTGGATGGCGATGTGGTCGCAAGGGGTGTGAAGGCGGCGCTGGAGGATGAATCGAAAGGAAGCTATATCATAGCAGAAGTAGGCGGTAAAACCGTTGCCAGCCTGATGATTACGCGCGAATGGAGTGATTGGAACAATGGCTGGTATTGGTGGATACAGAGCGTCTATGTCGTGCCAGAGCTTCGGGGTAGGGGAGTCTTTAAGGCGATGTACGCCAAGGTCAGGGAGCTTGCCGCCCAGGAGCAAGTTTTGCAGGTGAGGTTATATGTTGATAAGACCAACACCGATGCACAACGTGTTTACCAAAGGCTTGGAATGGAGGAGTGCCACTATCTGATGTATGAGGCTTCGACGCAGGAGTGATAAATCTCTTCAATAATATCAATAAAATAGGCTATCGCAACTTTAAGGTTGGATAGCCTAATTTTTTTTGGCACTATCTTTGGATGATAGGAGTTCTAAAACTCTTTAGCAATGACAATAAGCGATTTGAAATCTCTCACTGCGGGTGAGAAATTTGTGTTGGTGGATTTCTACGCCCATTGGTGCGGACCTTGCAAGGCGATGCACCCTGTGCTTGATAGTGTGCAGGAACAACTATCCTCATTAGTGGATGTGGTGCGAGTGGATATTGACCGCCCAGAGAATTGTTTTCTTGCCGACCACTTTCGCATACACGCCGTGCCTACGCTTATCCTCTTTCGTGAGGGGCGACTGCTGTGGCGACATAGCGGTGTGATGACAACGCAGGAGCTAACCAACGAACTGCGCCATCAGGAGCGCCTTGAGGTCTATTAAAACTCCATTCGCCAGCTCATCTCCTCGCTGATATACTCTGTGGCAGGGGATGGTGCAAGCGAAGCCAACACCTCTTTTACGCAATCCTTTAACTCATCGTTGAGGTATGCCGAGGCGAGCATTGCCACCGCGCCCTGCGCTATGGGACGTGATGTGAGGTAGTGCTCGACAACCTTTGTGATGAGGCTTAATTCTTCGGCTGATAGGCTCTTGCAGCGTGCTGCTGCCATCATCGCTGCATAGGCGGCAAACTCGTTGTTGCTTGCCATCCATTGTGGTATAATCTCCTTCAGGGCAGGCGCGCGATGCAGTAACGCGAAGGCTGCCTCCTCGGCAAGCTCCGAGTTGTTTATGCCAGCAGCCCACTCCATCGCAGTGGTAGGAGTGAGTTCCGCAGGGTCGGCAATATGCAATGCCGCGAGCTTTAGTTCGCGCACCTGTTGTTTGAAGAGGTATTGCGCCAGCGAGTGGTCGCACTCCTCCTGTTGCGCTATCTCGCGCACGGTAGGGAGACTCACGCCGTAGTTAAGACCGTAATTTGCTCCATAATAAAACATTGCGTCGGCTACGGCTCCGTTCATCTGCTTACGCATCTTGCCAAGCAGGGTTATCATTTTTGATGTGTTACCCACTTCTTCGAGTTTAAGAAAAAAGGCTGCAACCTTTGGAAGGAGGCAGCCTTTATTTGTGAAAAATCTCTTATCTCTTTGCTGTGTTGAGGATGTATGCTGTGCGACCCAGTTCAAATACAGGGAGTGTTGCGCTGCCTACAACCTTATTGCCTGCCGCAACCGAGCAGTTTGCCATATTGGCGATGCGAACTGCTATTGCTGCTTTGTTGTTTGACTCAACCTCCGAGATGCTGCTCAACTTTGGTGTTGCAGCCGATGGGGTGAGTGTCAGCTTGATGATGTCGCCATCGGTGGCAGTGGCTGGCTTCAAACCGCCCTGCGAAGCGAACTTCGCAACAACATACTCTGTTGCGCCCGCAGTCATAGGAACGATAAACGAATGAGTTGATGTTGTTGTTATCTTCTTGCCCAGGAAGAGCTCCAGCAACTCCTGCTCCTTCTCATCCAGAGCCTTAAGCGCATCCTTCAAGCCGCCGCCAAAGACATTCTCGCCCGCCTCACCTGTGATAAGCTCCATACGGTGCTTGCGGATTGAGAAAATCATCTGTGCCGCCTGCTGTGCTGCATCCTCCAGACTGTATGTGTTTGAAGAAAGGCGGTCGGGGCTAATCTTTGCGAACTCATCCTGCGAGCCGAGGTATGTGCCTGCTGATGATGTTGAAGCGTCAGCTGGAAGTGTTGCGGCGCACTCTGGGGCGAGGGCGATAGCGGCATTTGTAACGCTGTATGTTGTGCGCTCAACCAATGCGGGACGCACCTCAAGGTACTTCTGTGCATACTTTGCATAAGGACCTACAACGGTCTGCTCCTTTTTCACAGTCAGCTGTACCTGCAATGTAGTGCTGGGGTCAGAGATAACGAGTTTGCCCGCAGCATTGTAATATGGACCTGCTACAGCGCAGTATGTCTCATTCTGTGCCGATGCGCTTGCGATAGAGATTACCGCCAACGCTAAAAGTGATAAAATTCGTTTCATTGTCTAAAATCTTTATCAGTAGTTTCAGCAAATATACTTGTTTTGTCTGTATAATCAAAATTTTAGGTAAAAATCCTTTGTCAGGGCTTTATATTTTTCGCCATATCCCATCACGCCATACTCCTCGATGATAATCTTCTCTGTTGTAGGAATCTCCTCGGGTGGTGTAGCTTTCAACTCGGTCATAATGCGCTTCACGCCACTTGTGGGCGTTGACCACACCTCGCAGCGGCGCGTGACAAATAACCGACAACGTGCAGCCGAGAGAAACCTATCGCACTCGGCAGGTGGCAGAATGAGCGAGAACGTACCCTCTGTGGCAAGCAGTCGCATAACGCCCTCTACCAACTCCTCAAATGAGAGTGTTGCCGTGTGGCGTGCTGTGGTACGCTTGTCGTCGGGCGAGAGCAGCGAATCGACAAAATAGGGCGGGTTGGAGATTATCGCATCGAACTTGTGGACAGGCTGAAACTCCTGCAACGAGCTGTGAAATACCTCTATGCGGTTGCTCCAGGGGCACGCTTCCACATTCTCTTTGGTCTGCGCGATGCAATCCTCGTCAATATCTATGGCGGCGATAGTAGCCTCGGTGTGGCGTTGGGCAGCCATAATGGCAATCAGCCCCGAGCCTGTGCCGATGTCGAGTATGTGGCGACAACTGTCGGGCAATGCCGCCCACGCGCCGATGAGTGTGCCATCGGTGCCGACCTTCATCGCACAACGGGAGTGGTTGATATGGAATTGCTTGAATGTAAACCCTTTGCCTCGCATAGTTGCAGTTTTACTTTAGGTATCCGTCAATGCCTGCGCCAAATAGCGAGTAGTCATATCGCACAGGGTCATCGGCGTCAAACTCTCGCAGCGCGGCAGTTATCTCGGCGGTCGCCTTCCAGTCGCTCTGCTTGCGCTTAAGCAGACCCAATGCGCGACCCATATTGCCCGTGTGAACATCAAGTGGCAGATAGAGCGCCGACATAGGAATCCTGCGCCACAGACCAAAATCAACCCCTCGCTCGTCACGGCGCACAAACCAACGCAGATACATATTCAGTCGCTTGCACGCTGCGCCCTTATCAATCGATGAGAGATGCTTTTCGCAGTGGGGATTATGCTCTGCGGCAAAGAACTCACGGCGAAAGAGCGACAGCACCTGCGCCATATCCTGTGTCGCCTCATATTGCGACTCGAAAAACTCGCCTATGCCGCCCCAGCGCTCCACGATGTGACGCATACATAGCACAAAGTCGGTGAAATCCTGCCCATTGAAGGTGCGATGAACATATGTTTGCAGATGGCGCAGCTCCTCCGCCGAGGCGTTACGCACATAATCGGCAGGGGCGTAGTCCATATACTGCATCATTCGGCGCGCACTCTTTACAATCGCCTTACGGTTGCCCCAGGCGATGGCGGCAGCCAGGAAACCCGATATCTCGCGGTCGTGGCGGTCCGAAAATGAGTGTGGTATGCTGATTGGGTCGGGCTCGATAAACTCGGCTCGGTTATATTTGTCGTGCAGATGCTCCAGCAGCTCGCGTAACTCCTCTTTCTCCATTGTGGTTAGATTATTTCGCCGTCACGCATAGTGATTTTGCGGTCGGCCATTGATGCCAGACCCTCGTCGTGGGTGACGATAAGTGTTGTCTGCCCCAGCTCATCACGTAGGCGGAAGAAGAGCGAGTGTATCTCCTCGCGGTTTTTTGAGTCGAGGTTGCCCGAGGGCTCGTCAGCCAGCAGCAGGGCGGGGCGGTTGATGAGTGCGCGGGCGATGGCTACACGTTGCTGCTCGCCTCCCGACAACGCGCTGGGCTTGTGCTTCAGGCGCTCCTTAAGGTTCATCATCTCAAGCAGTTGCTTCGCCTCCTGCTCCACCTCTTGGGGCTCGCGGTGGGCAATGAGGGCGGGTATCATCACATTCTCAAGTGCTGAGAACTCTGGCAGCAGATGATGAAACTGAAACACAAAACCGATGCGGCGGTTACGGAAGTCGGAGAGCTGGTCATCGCTCATTCGCTCAACTTGCTTGCCGTCGATTGTGAGCGTGCCGCTATCCATCGCCGAGAGCGTGCCGATGATTTGCAGTAGGGTAGTCTTTCCTGCTCCACTCTGACCAACGATTGAAACCACCTCGTGAGGTTTGACCTCAAGGCTAACCCCTTTGAGCACCTCCAGCGTGCCGTAACTTTTGTGTATATTTTCCGCCTTAATCATATCACAAAGATAATTCAAAATTCAAAATTCAAAATTCAAAATTAGGAAAATTTTTACTCCGCCGAACAATAGCAGTGAAAAGCCACTTTGTGGGTGGTTAAAATTATCACAATTTTCGGCATTTTGGTTTAGCTCTTAAATCTAAAATTCAACAAAACTTCCAACACTAAAGTAATATAAAATTTCTCTTGCAATCTCAAATAATATTCTTTATCTTTGTTAAAGAAAAACAACCCCCCAAAAACAACCTAATTATGAAAAAATTGTTATTACTTCTTTTGAGTATTTTATTATTCTCTTGCATAGGTCCTGATCAAGCAGAAGTTGTTGGTTTCAATTCAAAGCATTTGATTGATATTTATTACTCAACACAAAGTATAAAAATAGCTATGGTTGATGATCTGATTGGATGTTTGTGTGATAATTTTGACAACGCCTACTGTTCAAATGAATTTGCAGAATTTACTAATACCCAACAGAGTAATACCCAACAGAGTGTATTCTCAAATTTAGCAGCGAAGAATAACGACAACTGCGCTTGGAGTGTCTCTTTCCTTCAAATGAAAGGATTTCAACCCAAGCCTGATGATGTAATGTGTAATAGAGCATTGAGCAAAGGTATTTCTAAAATTGAACTTGAAAGCGATGCTAACTTCGATACAGAACATCCTGCTGGAGAATCATTGATGGATATTATCACATTGGAAATTCGCACATTTGAAAAGGAGCTGAGTAAAACTTCTGGGTTTGGTTTCGTAATGCCAACAATCAAGCCATACAACTCTTTTTCTAAAGACGAACTTAAGATTGTAGGCAATAACTTTTATCTGAAGTTCTCAAAAGAACCAACTGCCTCAAAAAACCACAACCTCACCGTTACCATAACCTTCGACGATGGCGAGGTTTACTCCGACACGGTGGCGGTAAAGTTTTAGTGAGGGTAACAAATCAAACAATTTATGGCGTGGCAAGAGAGGGCTGCGCCATATTTTTTGTTCGCTACGTTGTAATTAAATCTGCGAATTTCAAAATTATTTGTGCGAAAGTGTGGTAATTGAGAAAAAAAGTGTATCTTTGCGCGCTATGTTTAACTAATTTAACTTTTGAGAAAATGCCAAAGATGAAAACAAATGCCGCTGCAAAGAAGAGATTTACTTTCACCGGCACAGGTAAGATTAAGCGCAAGCACGCTTATCACAGTCACATCCTGACCAAAAAGACTAAGAAGCAGAAGCGTAACTTGTGTTACTCTTCAACAGTATCTGCTGCCGATGAGGCAAAGATCAAGAACTTGTTGGTTAAATAATTTTAACCCGCGAGAAATTAACTTAATTTATTAACAATCGGGACAAAATAGCCCTAAAGAGTGAGAGAGAATCTCGCCGCTATGAGTCTCATCAAAAACTTATTTTACTATGCCACGTTCAGTCAACGCTGTTGCGTCACGCGCAAGAAGAAAGAAGGTTTTGAAGCTTGCCAAGGGTAACTTTGGTTCAAGGGGAAACGTATGGACAGTTGCGAAAAACACTGTCGAGAAGGGTTTGCAGTATGCTTATGCACACCGCCAGCTCAAAAAGAGAACATATCGCTCTTTGTGGATCACACGTATCAACGCTGCGGTTCGCGCTTACGGTATGACTTATTCAGAGTTTATGGGCAAGGTAAATGCGAAGGGTATCGAGCTTAACCGTAAGGTTTTGGCTGACCTCGCTATGAACGAGCCACAGGCATTTGAAGCAATCGTTAATGCAGTGAAATAGCGATAACCCCTAAAAGGTTATCAAGTGGGCGACATCTTTCGGGGTGTCGCCTTTTTTCGGCACTCTTATTGCACCACGCTTGAGAAAAACTGATGTTATGGAGAGTGTTTTGTCGTTTCTTTTTCCCTTTAAGCTATATCCGCGCTCGGTGTCGCTGATGTTGCTTGTGCTGCGTGTGTTGTTCGGTGTGCTGCTTATGTGGCACGGAGTAACCAAGATAGCCAATGTGGCGACCGCTGCTGATAGTTTTCCTAATCCGCTGGGGCTGGGGCATAGGCTTTCGTTTTATCTGGTGGTCTTTGCCGAGGTGATATGTTCGGCGGCGGTGATTTTGGGCGCTTTCTATCGTCTGGCGTTGATACCTATTATCATTGCAATGGCTGTGGCGCTCTTTGTTGTGCATCACGGGCAGGCGTTTGCCGCGAAGGAGCTTGCGCTGATATATTTTGTTGTCTTTGTGCTGTTATATTGCACGGGTGCAGGCGCATACTCGCTTGATAATATAATAGCCAAACGGCTGAATTACGCGCGCTTGGCTAAAGTGGATGAGGTTTCGGCTTTCAGGCCTGCTGATTACTCCTCGTCGGAAGAGTAGCGCACGCCCAACTGACGGCGTACCTCGTCGATGATTTCGAGTGTTGTGATGGAGCATTGGTGGCTGTTGATGTCGGACTCAATGCGGCCCTGCTCAACCAGGTCGATGAACTCCTTTATCTCGTAATAATATTCGTTGTGCTCCTCTCGCTGGCTCAACTCCTCACCCTCCGCACGCTTTTCGTGACCCGATGCGGGCGCCTGACGTGGGAAGAAACGGACATTGGCGGGGGTCTGTATGCGGTCAATAAGTATATTTCCATCCTCGCCCTCAATCTCGGCAGGGAGGTGTGAGTTGGCAATTTTAGAATAAAGCACCGTAGCATTCATCCCCTCATACTGCATATTCACAGCACCCTGACCATCCACACCGCTTGAGAGCACAATGCCCTGGGCATTGATTGCCTGTGGCTTACCAAAGAGGACGACCATAGGGTAGAGCGTATATACTCCAATATCCATCATCGCTCCGTTGGCGAGTTCGGGGCGGAAGGCGTTTATCACAATGCCCTCCTTGAACTTGTCGTAGCGTGACGAGTATTGGCAGAATGATGCGAAATATCGGCGTGGTGTGCCTATGCGGTGAAGGTTCTCCTTTGCAGCGAGAAAGTTGGGGCTTAATGTGCTCTTCATAGCCTCCATCAGCGTCACGCCATTCCTGTGCGCCGCCTCGCTCATTAGTCGTGCCTGGCGGGCATTGGCAGCCATAGGCTTCTCGCATAAGACGTGCTTGCGGTGATTCATACATAGTATGCTCTGCTCGGCGTGGGCATAGTTTGGCGAGGCGATATAGATTGCGTCCACCTTATCGCTTGCCGCCATTGCCTCAAGCGAGGTGAAGATGTGCGGGATGTTGTGCTTGGTGGCAAACTCCTCGCCTCGTTCTTGCGTGCGTGAACATACTGCTGTGAGTTCAAAGCGTGCATCCTCGCGAGCGCCCGCTATCACCCAGTCGGTTATGAAGTTGGTGCCGACAACACCGAAACGTACTTTTTTCATTACTCTTTGTTCCAAATTAGACGATAGTTAAATCGACGGTTTGGGGCTGTGTCGCCATCTGTGCAGAGCGAGATGGGGTCTTTAAGCTCTGTGGGGTTGTCTGTCCACTTAAAGTCTAGCGTAAACTTCGTATCTGCAAGATTCAACAGCTGGCGTGGAATAGTGAGCTCCAGATGGTTATCTGCGTAGCGCATCGCAATGTCGGCAACATAACTCCACTCACCCTTCTGGCTGTCGTATTGCATCAAGGTCGTTGTTCGCTCGTCCTTAACCTCCTTGTTGATAATGAAGTCGTAGCCGTACCAGCCTGTTGAGTGGTTGTTGTCGGCATCAATCAAGAGCATCATCCAATTCTTGTCGGTGTGAGGTGTCAGCTTGGTTGCTGTCTCTGCGTAGAATGAGATGTTTTCTGCGCCTACGGCTACCTTCGATGTGATGATGTCATTGCGACCCGAAGTGTTGGTGTAGTGCAGACCCGCATAACCCTTTGCATCGCGGTGGAAGATATCGCCCTGCGTATCACGATACTCGATAGAGTTGTTCTTCCAGTCGCCAAAGCGACCGTCGATTTTACACTCGGTGTAGCCCGTGTGCTCGGGTATCGGGCGTGAGCCCTTGTAACGGCGTATGTTCTGCGCCATTTGCATATAGTAGTTGTCCGAGTAGCCGCCCTTCATAGGCTGAATGCCTCGGTTAAACTCCATATTATACTGATCGACAAACATAAACGGATTTATACGTCCCAACCACGACACATTGCCCTCGGTGTTGAACTTCATTGCAGTCCACTCGTTCCAGTCGTTGATGTATAGGAATTCAGGGTCGCCCTTCAATGCGTAGTCCCAACTCTCCTGGAAGTATGCTCCGTAAAGTACGGGGTTTTGCTTTGTCTGTTTTAAGTAGGGGATATATCCAACCTCGGGCATATCATACTCGTTGAGCTGTGGTTCGCCAAAGCGACGTGTCCACGACTTACCTATGCCCATAGGGTTTTCGGTCATCGTCACTGGGTGCTGCGCTGGTGTTACTGCCGCCTGCTCGGGCTTGCCGTTGTGCTTTGCAATCAGCTCTTCGGGGGACATTCGTTTGATGCGTTCATCCTCAAGGTTGTAGCCGAAGCTCCAGTTGCCCTCGGTGCCGATGAAGCGTTTGCCGCCCCACTCATAGTAGCCCCACCACATATTGCGCAAAGTGAAGAACTCCTTGACCTCGTTGGTGTAATCCTTAAGGCTCTTTTGCGTATAGTCGGGGTTGTTGTAATTGGGATCGTTGGGGTCTGTTGCCGCAGCCTCATAGTAGTTCGGATTGGGATTCTCGGTCCAACCGCCGCTGGCATTGTGGTGAGGGTTGTCGTTGTAGAGTAACAACGGTTTTTCATCCCAATAGAACCATAGGTCGGAGTATTTATTCTCCTTATATACACGATTGAAAAGCTCTTGCACAACGGTGATTACGGGTCCATTGAATGCCCAGAAACAGAATTTAGGCATGATGTTGCCCTCTGCCTTCATCTTGTGCATAGTCTCAAATATCACCTTCCACTCATCCCAATAACGAACGGCGTTTGTTACGTCCAAAATCATCACATCGACACCCGCATCCGCAAGCATTGAGAGGTCCTTGCGTATTACCCACTCATCTTGACTCAGGAAGTAGCCCATCTCTGGTTCAGCATAGTGAAACCACACGTTATGTTTCCACGCGGGATGGTTGGTATCCTTGCGAGCTTCGGGTGTCCTTTCCAGAATCTGTGTAATGTCGCCTGTGTAAGGCGATAGCTGGTTATGCAAATCCTGCGTGTGCCAGGTGATGTAGAAGATGCCCACGACACGTCGCTTGTCGTTTTTTACATCGCCCGTTTCGGCGTTTGTAGGCATCGTGCGACCAATGGCATCGGTTGCAACCCATGTGTCGGAGTAGAGGTCACGCTGGATGATTTCCCCCTTGCCTCGTTTCTGCGCGTAGCAACATAATTGCGAGGCAAGAAGTATGGTTAGGATGATATAAAATCTTTTCATCGCAATGGAGTAGGTTTGTTTTGTTTGGTTAGAACTCTACTTTGGGAGCCTGTGCAGCTGACTCGTCAGCCGAGAAGTATGGCTTCTGGTCAAAGCCGAACATCATAGCGATAAGGTTGGCAGGGAAGCGACGTACAGCGGTGTTGTAAGACTGTGTAGCATCGTTGAACTCTTTGCGGGCAACGGTGATGCGGTTCTCGGTACCCTCCAACTGCGCCTGAAGCTCAAGGAAGTTCTGGTTAGCCTTTAGCTCGGGGTAGTTCTCCGATACGGCAATCAGACGTCCAAGTGCTGATGATACAGCCGACTGCGCCTTCTGATACTCGGCGATTGTCTGCTCGTTCAGGTCATCGAGTGATACATTGATAGATGTAGCCTTTGAGCGTGCATCAACAACTGCTGTGAGTGTCGATTCCTCGTGTGATGCATATCCCTTGACTGTTGAAACAAGGTTTGGAATAAGGTCTGCACGACGCTGATACTGTGTCTCGACATTTGACCAGGCACTCTTTACTGCCTCCTCCTTATCTACCATACCGTTGTAGGTTGAGCAAGAAGAGAGTGAAAACATAGCGACAATAGCCGCAAGGATAATCTTTTTCATAGTGTTATTGTTTTAAGTTTTGTTTTCTTCTTTCGTATGTTGAATTTTACCCCACCACAAGGGTGGTGTTTCACCGCCTCGGCTCTGCGTAGCGAATAGGCTCGCTCTGCTTTCGCCTTAATGGCAGCGTTGAATTTTGAATTTTGAATTTTGAATTTTGAATTTTGAATTCTCCTCCTTTACCATCTTGAGCCTGCGCCACCACCGCCAAAGCGACCGCCGCCCCAGCCTCCGCCGAAGCTGCCACCGCCACCTCGGAAATTACCTCCGAAGCCGCCCATACCGCCGATGATTGTGCCACCTCCGCGATGTCCTCCCCCTGATGAACTATTGTCAGCAGCGCGGCGTGTACGCTTTACTATCGTGCCGCAGTTGGTGCAGACATAAGTATCTTCATATACCACAACCCCCATTTTGCGCTCGATGACACGACTTGACTCCTTTTGCAGTGTAACCCTCTTACACTCTGGGCATTTGCGCGATGCTCGGTAAGCAAACCATACAATTACAAAGTAAACTAAAAGGATACCGCCGAATATTATCAATATATAAATTGCATCTTCGTCCCCGTTGTCCTTGTAATCGTCATTCCCGCCAGCGTCCAACTCGCTACCGTTCAGCACGCTGCGTATAGCCTCTACGCCCGCAACCATTCCTGACGAGTAGTCGCCTCGGCGGAAGTGGGGGAGCATATATTGGGTCTGTATGCGTTTGCAGATAGCATCGGGTAGCACGCCCTCGATGCCGTAGCCCGTGATGAAACGTATCTCGCGCTCCTGCTCAACCAAAAGAATAGCGATACCACTGTCACTCTTGCTACCGACACCCCACGAGGAGAATAGTTCGTAGGCAAACTCGAATACATCGTCACCTTCGATTTCACTAACCGCCACCACAGCTGTCTGTGCGATGCCTCGGTGACGCAGGTCGTAGCATATGGAGTCGATGCGCGCAACAGCCTCGATGGAGAGTATTCCATCGGGATTTGAGGTAAAGCAAAAACGATTGCTAATTTGTACGTTAGGTATATCTTCGACTCTGTATGGACGAGCCAAAGCTGCAAGTGTGCAAAAAGCAAAAATCGTTATAAACAGCGCGCGTTTCATATTCAGATAACGTGTTATTTGTATAAAATAGTGTAGCCCCAAGGCTCGATGTCGTACTCCAGGTGTACGGGCAACAATACCTCTTCGCCAGTGATTGCGTTGGTGTAGTTGCCAGCGTAAATACCGTTGTTGAAGTTGGCGTGAATGGTGTATGGCGAGAGGTTGAGAATTGCCACCACGCGGCTATCATCCTTCTCGCGCACGAATGTCATCAGGCAATCCTTTGCGTTGTTCTCAATCTCGATAATTCTGCCACCCTGCTCACCTGCTTGCAACGCCTTCTGTGAGTGTTTCAAGTTAATTAGCTTGCGATAAAGCTCTGTGTGGGCATTAGCCTCATAATGAGGAATATGGTCCTTGTCGAAGAACTTGAACGAATGGTCGTAACCCACCTCCTGACCTGTATAGATAAGTGGCATAGCCGCCTCCCAAAGGAATGTCAGTGCAGTCATCACCTCAAGCGAGGCTCCGAAACGTGTGAACTCGCTGCCGCTCCACGAGTTTTCGTCATGATTTGATGTAAACATCATACGCATAGCCGATGCTGGGTACTTTGTGCGGTCGGCATACAACGTATTACGCAAATCCCATACGCGGCGCTCACCCTTTGCAATGTCGCACATCATATGGTGTATCTCCCACGCATAACCCATATCAAATGCGCGGTCAAAGAGATTCAGCTCCTCCGCTTCCGCCAGCATAAACACGTCAGGTTTGATTGCGTGCAACACCTTTGCCGCCTCCTGCCAGAACTCGATTGGAACCAACATAGCCATATCGCAACGGAAACCGTCAATGTTGTGTTTCTCCACCCAGAAACGCATAGCCTCAATCTGTCCACGCCATACGTCGTGGTTTGCGTAGTTCAGTTTTGCCGTGTCGGTCCAGTCCCAAGGCACTTTCGCTGTGCCGTCTGCCTCGCGTTCATACCAATCTGCGGGCTTCGATTTTAGCCACTTTGCGTCGCGTGCAGTATGGTTTGCTACCCAGTCAAGCAACACCTTCATTCCGAGTGAGTGCGCCTTCGCAACAAATGAGTCAAAATCCTCCATCGTTCCAAATTCGGGGTTGATGGCTTTGTAGTCGCGAATAGAGTAATAAGAGCCCAACTCGCCCTTGCGACCCTCCTCTCCAATGGGATATGGGGGCATCAGCCATATAGCGTCAATACCTAAATTATGCAAAAACTCCAACTTGCCCTCTGCCGCTTGAAATGTGCCTTCTGCTGTGAGTTGGCGCACATTCATTTCATATAGTACCGCCGAATATGACCATTCAGCGTGGATGTTATTATTCTGTTTTGTCATTTTTGTATATAAATCTTGAATACAAATGTAGCAAAAATATTTGAATTACTATAAGTTTTGAATTATGCTTATGAAGTGCATTTCTTTACACCTATATATAATATTATTAGAGAAATTTATGTCCTAAAAAAAGTTTCTGCTTAATGTGTTGAAAGTCAATAAGAACGAAAGAAAGACGAAAATAATTATTAAAAAACTTTAATAAAAATTTTGAAAAACGAAATAAAAGTATTTACTTTGCAGCCGCAAACGAGATGAAACGGATGTTTGATTGAGGATGCAGTGTTCTATGAGCGGTAAAAATTTTTGAAAAAAATGTTCAAAAAATTTTGCGGAATAAAAAATAAGGTTTATCTTTGCAACCGCTTTCGCCTCAAAAAATGGGGCATAATATTGAGAGTATTGCGACGATAAAAAGTCGTTAGAAATACAAGAGTTCTTTGAAGATATTTGAGCAGCTAAGAAGTTTTATTCACTCTTTTAGAAGAGTAATTTCAAACAATACCTTTGAGATTAGAG